>NZ_PVZB01000006.1 GCF_003002025.1 Paraburkholderia sp. BL25I1N1 | reverse complement strand
ATAGTGCGGATTACCCGTGTGAAAGTAGGTAATCGTCAGGCTCCCCAGCAGCAAACAGAAACCCCACCCCGCAAAGGTGGGGTTTCTGCGTTTACGCCGCCGCCATACGCGGGAAAAACCCCCACCGCATAACCCCGCCGTACAACCCGCCTTCACTCCCGCCCCATCCCCTGCGCATCCGCGTAGCCCGTCAGTTCCAGGTACGCCCGTCCGGCATCCACACCTTCGCGGTTCACCCGCACTGCGCCTTCCCAGTACACCGCGCCCGTCGATTGCCGCGAATCGAGCTCTTGATCGTCCATCAGCGGATCGAGTTTCCACGTCAGCAGACCGGTTTTGACCGTCATCGAGACGGGATAAGAAGTGTTGGTGCGCGGCGAGCGCCATGTGCGAAGCGGCGTAAAGTCGACTTGGTCGGGGGCGAAGGTTGTCACCTCGCCGTCGGGTTTGCGAAATGCCGCATGCGCCCACACAGCGTGTCCATCGCGACTTCTTACCTTGAACGCCATCAGCGCAGAGCCGTCGGCGAGGTTGGCGCCGAGCCAATCCCAGCCTACCGCATTGGCATCGAGCAATGTGCTCGACCATTCGTGATCGAGCCACGCCGTTCCCGTTACAGGAGTCTCGCCACGCGACGAACCGCCTGCCGCGACCGGTCGAACTACGCCGCCAGTTACGCGCAATTGCGGCTCGCTGTAGTAATAACTCGCCTGCTCAGGCCGCGGACCTTTGCGTGAATAGCCGCGTTCGCCCTGAATCAAGGGTGCTTGCGTCGGTGTCAACTTGAGATGCAGCGAAAAACCGTTCGCGTCCGCAACGACGTCGTACTGACCGTCGGCGGCCCGAACCATTTTCCATGCATCGAGTTTGACGTCGGTGTTGGCCGGCTTCGCATACACCAGACCGAATCCTTGACGGGCAATGCGTTGCTCGTGCGCAAGATGGCCGAGCGCGGGATCGCTTAACGCGGCATGGGCAATGATCAATTGCGAAGGCGCGAAAGCACTCGGATCGGCGGCGTCATGCCCGGTTGCGGAACGGAAGAACGTGATCTGAAATCCGAGCGGCTGATTATCCGGCGTCGTGAGCCAACCTGTCGCGTACCACCATTCGGTGCGAAAGGCCGCGTGCGCACCGGTGTCCTGCGGCAGGGCGATTGCGTGATCGGATGTGACCGCCGCGAATTCGGGCGCCGCGGCGAACGCGGGCCAGGCAGTCAGCATCAAGATGGACAGCAAACCGCGAATACGGCTACCTATGCGCCGATTCGTGACACTAGCGGACTCAACCGGCGGCTGGCACGACATCTTGCGTGCAATCGACATGTAGCCCCGCAAAGTCTCGCCCGACGCCGCGCACGCCTGCTGCGGCCCACGTGAACGCAGGGCGACGTTGGATCCGCCACTCGCGACAGCCCGGCGAGCCGACATCCATGGCACCTCGCGCCCAATCGACCCGTAGCTCGGAATAGTCCCGCCCCAATCCACGCCGGTGATCCGCAACTCACGGCGTTGCAGAGCGGTGCAATACCCATCGCCGGAGGCCAAATCGAAGCACGCTCCGATCCATGGCACCTCGCGCCCAATCAACGCGTCCTTCGACATGTTCCCGTCCAAAACCACGGTCCCCATGTGCGGATCAGGCCGCCGCAAAACGAACCGTCTTTCCTCGCCGACGAGATCAAAGCGCGCCGCTACCGCGCGCATACCCCACCGCGCCGGATCGCGCGATAAAGCCTTCATCACCAATCCTCCTTCACGGCACGCACCGCATCCACCGACACTGCGCCGCGTCCCGCAATCACCGCCGTCGAACATAACGAAGCGAGCATCACCAGCGCGACGGTGGCGAGCGCCATCCATGGCACGTGCAGCGACATGCTCCAGTGAAACGACTGCGGATTGACGACGAACACCAGGATCAGACTGATCGCAAAGCCGAGCACGAAGCCCAGTGCAATGCCGCACGCGGTGAGCATGCCGCCTTCGAGCGCGAGGATGGCGAGCACCTGCGAGCGCGTCACACCGACATGCCGCAGCATGCCAAACTCACGCGAACGAGCGAGCGTCTGCGCGGAGAATGTCGCCGCCACGCCGAACAAGCCGATCACGATAGCGACCGCTTCGAGAAGATAGGTGACCGCAAAACTGCGGTCGAAAATCACCAGCGTGCGCGCGCGGATTTCACCCGGTAGGGACAAGTCCAGCGATGCCCCGAACGGCAGCGCGCGCAACCCCACGGCAATTTGCTCGACACTCGTCCCGGGCTGAACGGTGACGGCCACGTCGGTTGCACTCGTGTCACCGGTCAAGCGCCGGAAATCGGCGAGCCGTATCTGAATGGCGCCGGTTTGCCGCACGTAATCGCGCCATACGCCCGCCACGACGAACACGTGGCCGCGTTCACCAAACGGCAATCGAACGCGCTGACCCAGCTTGTATCCGTACAGATCGACCATTGCTTCGGATACCCAAATAGGTGTTTCGCCTGCGTGAAATTCAGCAGGCGGCAACACGGCTCCGGTGATTTGCAGATTCGCGCCCGGATCGGCCGCGTCGATCTCACGCGCGAGCAGAGCGATGTCGGGCCGCGCAGGGTCGAGCGTCAGATGCGAAGTGCGCGCGAATGCGGCTGTTCTAACGCCGGGCACGGCCGCGAGCCGGCTCTGTTCGTCCAACCGCAAACCGCCGGTGTCGCCGTTCGGCGCCACACGAACATACAGATCGGCGGAAAGCAGATGAACCAGCCAGTCTTCAACGGAAACCCGGAAGCTCGCCACCATGATGGCCATCGCGACGATCAGCGCAAAGCTCGACAGCACGTCGCCCATGGCGATCGACGCATGCCCAGGCGCATTCGCAAGTCGCGCGAGGGCCAGCGTGACGGCCGCGCCGGCCCGGCGTCGCGCGGTGAAAGCACGACTCGCCGCGCCGAAGATGAGCGCGGTCACGCGCGGCATCAGCGCAATCCCGCCGACGAGCAGCAACGCGACGGCCAGATAACCGCCAATCGGCGCGTCGAACAGCGGAGGCACCTGCGTCAGTACAGCGGCGGCCAGCAGACACAGCAGGGCGGGCCACGGTGTGGCGAGCCGCGCCAACGCGCCTTCTTCGGCGCCCGCCTTGAGCGCCGTGGCGGGCCGCGCACGCGCCGCTTCCAGTGCGGGGGCGAGACTGCCCAATACCGATACGGCCAGCCCGAGCATCAGAAACAATGCGCTCGCCAGCGGTTCGAAGCCGACTTGCGGCTGCACGCCGGGAAAGTAGCCGCCACCCAGATCGCTGCCGAAAAAATGCAGCGCACCGCTCGCCATCGCATAGCCGAGCGCGAGTCCGGCGAGCGAGCCGAGCAGACCCAGCAACGCGCCCTCCATCAGGATCTGGCGCAACAACTGACCCCGCGTCAGCCCGAGCACACGCAGCATGGCGAACTGCGCGCGCCGTCGCACGACGCTCAGCGCCTGCGTCGAAAAGACCAGAAACGCGCCGGTAAACAACGCCACCAGCGCGAGCACATTCATATTGATCCGATACGCGCGCGAGAGGCGATCGGTGCGACTCTCTGCGTCACGCGTTTCGGCAATGACCCACTGGTTGCCGAGCCGCGCTTGCATCTCACGTCTGAAGCGCTCGCGGTCGACGCCGCGTTCGAGCTGCACGTCCACTCGCGAGAGCTTGCCCACTTTGCCGAACTGCCACTGCGCGGCGGCGATATCCATGACGGCGAGCCGCTGGCCCGGCCGTGTTCTCACGATGCCGCCCGCCACGCGCAGATGCACGATCGAGGTGCCGCTTCGCAGCGCCACCTCGTCGCCGACTTTCACCTTCAGCCATTGCTGCGCCGCCGTCGAGAGAAACACGGTGTCGGCCGCGAGGGTATCGAACGGCTTATCCGGCGACGGCACGCCGATCAGGTCGGGTGCAATGCGGCTCGCTTTAAACACGTCGATGCCGAGCACCGGCAGTGCGGCGCTCCGCTCGGGCACGGTGACATCGAGCGCGAGCACGGGGCTGGCCAGCGCGACACCGGGCTCGTTGGCGACTAGCGGATAGATGGTTTCGTCGACTAACGGTTGGGCGCCGCGCACCTGCAGATCGGCTTCGCCCGACAGGCTGCGGGCCGCCGCGGAAAATTCGCTGAACGCCGCGCTGTTGATCAACTGCACGGCGTAACCGAGCGCGACGCCGAGCGCGATCGTTGCCATTGCAACCAGGGCGCGTCCGCGATGGCTGCGCCATTCGGCGCCCAACAGCCAGCGCGCGAGAACGCGATGGCCTCGCAAGCGCGGTAGACGATGGGAATCAGCGGACATCATCGGCGGAAGGCGTGCGGTTACGGGAGCCGAAGGTCAGGGCTGTAGAAGGAGGCGTCGCATGCAGACCGCCGTCGCTCAGGATCAGGATGCGGTCGGCGACCGCCGCGGCGGCTTCCGAGTGCGTCACCATGATCGTGGCCGCGCCGGTCGCCTTGCTTTGCGCGCGGAACAGGCCGAGCACTTCGTGCGCGGTATCGGGATCGAGGTTGCCGGTGGGTTCGTCGGCGAGCAGCAGTTTCGGGCGATGTACCAGCGCTCGCGCAATCGCGACACGCTGCAATTCGCCACCCGAGAGTTGACGCGGAAAGTCGTCGCCGCGTCCGCCCAGGCCAACCGCCGCGAGCATGTCGAGCGCGGCGGCGGTGGGTAGTTCGTTGAGCAGCAGTGGCAGCGCCACGTTTTGCGCAAGCGTCAGATGCGGCAGCACGTGAAACGCCTGGAAGACAAAGCCGAGCTTTTGCCGCCGCAGGCGCGTCGCCGCGTTGTCGTCCAGGCGCGAAACGGCGCTGCCGTCGATGATCACGTCGCCGCTATCCGCACTGTCCAGGCCGGCCACTAGATTCAGCAGCGTCGATTTGCCGACACCCGAGTCGCCCATGATCGCGACGAATTCGCCCGGACCGAGTATGAAATCCAGTTGCGCCAGCACGACGCGGCCCGCGCCGTAGGTTTTGCTGAGCCCGCGGCACTCGAGCGCGGGAACGACGCCTTCGTCACGTGGCATGCGTTTTCCGAAAAGTGTGGGCGGCGTCCGGATGGGCGAAACGCAGACCAGAAAAGCGCTGCACCGGCGCACGCACATCTGTCCTTGAACCGCCGAAGTATATTCGCCTTCTGTAAGGCACGCCGACACCCCACGCGCGTGCCGGGGAGCGAGCTCACACGCGTGCCGTCGATTTCCTGTCCCGAACTTTCGTCACCTTGCGCCGGATTATTTGGAGCGCAGGATCAAAAAATTTATGCTCGCGGATAAGCAAAAAATTTTCTCCGAAAGCTCGAAATGCGCGCCGCTACCACGTCAGGAACGAGCATGATCTATTCCGGCTCCGGACGCACGCCGAAGGATTGTGCAAGAGTTTCTAACTGGCTATCAACTGCTCGCTTTTTCCCCTAAAATCCGCCGCTGCAACCTCCGCTGGCGGATTTGTGCGTCTGCACATTTTTATCCATTCCGCAAGCCCAAGCGTCGCAACGATGCATTGCCAGCGGCTTTGCAGCGTTGTTGCGCTGCAAAAGTATTCTTATCTTGGTAATCTCCCACCCTTGGTCATTCGACTGCGGGTAAACGTGTAGCGGCCAACCCCGATTGCACGTCAAATTTCAGCGAAATCCAGCCTACATATCCATTTCAATGCTTTCTATTTTGAAGGCATTGATGCGGCGTTTTTGTACTTCAAGTTTTGATAGAGCACATGCCATTGCCTCTTCTTAGCCTTCTAATCTGGATCCCTATTGTCGCCGGCGCGGTGGTTTTGCGTGCCGGATCCGACGCGGCACGTGGTCGCACACGGTGGCTCGCGCTGATCGGCGCGATTGCGGGTTTTCTGCCGGTGATTCCGCTAGTGTCGAATTTCCGCAACGACGTCACGTCGATGCAGTTCGTCGAGAACGCGCGCTGGTCGCCCACCTTCGATATCGCCTGGCATGTGGGCGTGGACGGAATCTCGCTGTGGCTCGTCGCGCTGACCGCGCTCACCACGATCATCATCGTGGTCGCCTCGTGGGAGTCGATCACCGAGCGGACCGCGCAGTACTTCGGCGCCTTCCTGATGCTGTCGGGCTTCATGCAGGGCGTGTTCACATCGCTCGACGGCATGCTGTTCTTCATCTCGTTCGAAGCGACGCTGATTCCGCTCTATCTGCTGATCGGCACGTGGGGCCAGTCGAACCGCTCGTATGCCGCGGTGAAATTCTTCTTCGTGTCGTTTCTCGGCTCGCTGCTGATGCTCATGTCGATGCTGTATCTATACGGCCAGACGCACAGCTTCGACCTCGCGGTGTGGCGCGAGACGCACCTCGGCACGTGGCCGCAGGTCCTGATCTTCCTCGGTTTCCTCGCCGCGTTCGGCGTGAAGGTGCCGATGTGGCCGCTGCACACGTGGCTGCCTGACGTCCACCTCGACGGTCCGACGGGCGCCGCCGTGATGATCGGCATGCTGAAGCTGGGCGGCTACGGTCTGCTGCGTTTCGCCTTGCCGATCGCGCCGCAGGCGAGCCACTTCTTCGCGCCGATGATGATCACGCTCTCGCTCGTCGCGGTGATCTACGCGAGCCTGCTCGCGCTCGTGCAAACCGACATGCGCCGCCTGCTCGCGTATTCGACGGTCGCGCACATGGGCCTTGTCACGCTCGGCCTGTTCGTGTTCAACCGCATCGGCCAGGCCGGCGCGATCGTGCAGATGCTGTCGTACGGCGTGGTGTCGGGCGCGATGCTGTTGTGCACGGGCATGCTCTACGACCGCACGAAGACTGCCTCGATCGCCGAGTACGGCGGTGTGGCCAACACCATGCCGCGCTTCGCCGCGTTCGTGATGCTGTTTTCCATGGCCAACATCGGCTTGCCCGGCACCTCGGGTTTCGTCGGCGAATTCATGGTGCTGATGGGCGCGATCCGCTTCAATTTCTGGATCGGCGCGATGGCGGCCACCACGCTGATTCTGAGCGCGGCCTACACGCTGTGGATGTACAAGCGCGTGATCTTCGGCGCGATCGCCAACACGCGCGTCGCCAATCTCAAGGATGTCGGCAAGCGCGAGTTCGTGCTGCTCGGCGCGATGGCGCTGCTGGTGCTCGCCATCGGCATCAATCCGAAGCCGTTCACCGACGCGATCGATCCGTCGGTCGGCACGTTGCTGGCTCAGTCGGAGCGCTCGGCCCATCCGTCGGACGCGGCGCCGGCTGGCGGCGAGGGAGGCGAGCATCTGCAAGCCGCGGTGCCCGCGCCGGCAGCCGCGACCGCCCGCTCGCCGGGCTGATCGGACGAGGCATTGCGCAGGCGCAGCATTCACCTGGTGAGTGCTGCGCTGTCAACGCGCTTTTCCCTTATGGATCAAGTCTCTTTGCACGCATGACGCGCGCTGCGGCCACATAGACCGCGGCGCGTTTTCGCGCTTGTTTAAAGGGGTTTTCTCGTTCGGCCGATACTTCGATTCCTTGCAGCGAAGCATTTCAGTTGCTGACCCGCGCGCAAGTGTGCGGCAACGTGTCGCACCGTGCTGCGACGCAATAGATCGTTGCTAAATCGAGTGTTTATTACGACCGGGCGTGCCCCTATTATGCGAGCGCTTACTATTGGAGAGCGGTCGAATGACGTTCGTTGAAGACGTAAAAAAGAGGCAATGGATATGAAAGGAAAGACTCTGCGCGGGTCGATGAGTTTCGTATCCGCGAGCCTCGTGTTGTTGCTCTCGGGTTGCAGCAACCTCGATATTCTGAATCCGAAGGGGAGTGTGGGGCTGGCGGAACGTGAGCTGATTGCCACGTCCACCTGGGCCATGCTGATCGTGGTCGTTCCGGTGATCGCGCTCACGCTGCTGTTCGCGTGGCGTTATCGCGCGTCGAATAAGAGCGCCGACTACCGTCCGGGCTGGACGCATTCCACGGGTATCGAAATCGCCATCTGGACGATTCCGACGCTGATCATTCTGTTCCTCGCCGTGTTGACGTGGAAGACCACGCACGAGCTCGACCCGTACAAGCCGCTCGAGTCGCAGGTCAAGCCGATCAACGTCGAAGTCGTCGCGCTCGACTGGAAGTGGCTGTTCATCTATCCGGACCTTGGCATTGCGTCGGTGAACCAGTTGGCGTTCCCGGTCGGCACGCCGGTGAACTTCACGATCACGTCGGACACGGTGATGAACTCGTTCTTCATCCCGCAGCTCGGCGGCCAGATCTACGCGATGGCGGGCATGCAAACGCGCCTGCATCTGATCGCGGACGAAGCCGGCAACTACGCCGGCGCCTCGGCGAACTTCAGCGGAAAAGGCTTCTCGGATATGAAGTTCCGTGCGCTCGCCACCTCGCCTGACGAGTTCAACGCATGGGTTGCGAAAGTGCGCGCTTCGTCGGACAACCTCAGCATGGACCGCTACCACACGGTGTCCGCGCCGACCGAGAAAGAGCCGGTGCGCTACTTCTCGAGCGTCGATCCGAAGCTCTTTCACAACATCATTGCCCGATACAACAACGGCAACGTCCTCGACAACATGAAGGACGCCAACTGTGCGCCAAAAGGCAAGGGGTAACGCATGTTCGGTAAACTTTCACTAGACGCGATTCCGTACCACGAGCCGATCATCATGGTCACGGCCGCGATGATCGCCATCGGCGGTGCAACGCTGCTGGGTCTGATCACCTATTTCGGCAAGTGGCGCTACCTGTGGACCGAGTGGCTCACGTCGGTGGACCACAAGAAGCTTGGTGTGATGTACATCGTCGTGGCGCTCATCATGCTGTTCCGCGGCTTCGCGGACGCGATCATGATGCGTCTGCAACAGGCCCTCGCTTATGCGAACCCGGGCTACCTGCCGCCGCATCACTACGACCAGGTGTTCACGGCCCACGGCGTCATCATGATTTTCTTCATGGCGATGGCGTTCATGATCGGCCTGATGAACATCATCGTGCCGCTGCAGATTGGCGCACGCGACGTCGCGTTCCCGTTCATCAACTCGCTCTCGTTCTGGATGACCGCGGTCAGCGCGATCCTGATCAACATCTCGCTGGTGATCGGTGAATTCGCGCAAACGGGTTGGCTCGCGTATCCGCCGCTCTCCGAACTGCAGTTCAGTCCGGGTGTCGGGGTCGACTATTACCTGTGGAGTCTGCAGCTCTCCGGTATCGGCACCTTGCTGACAGGCGTAAATTTCTTCGCGACCATCGTGAAGATGCGCGCGCCGGGCATGACGTTCATGAAGATGCCGGTGTTCACGTGGACGGCGCTTTGCACCAACGTGCTGATCATGGCCTCGTTCCCGATCCTGACCGTGACGCTCGCGCTGCTCGGTCTGGACCGCTATCTCGGCATGCACTTCTTCACGAACGATGGCGGCGGCAACGCCATGATGTACCTGAACCTGATCTGGGCCTGGGGTCACCCCGAGGTGTACATCCTGATCCTGCCGGCGTTCGGTATCTTCTCGGAAGTCGTGGCGACCTTCGCCAAAAAGCCGCTGTTCGGCTACAAGACGATGGTGTGGGCGACCTGCGCGATCATGGTGCTGTCGTTCCTCGTGTGGCTGCATCACTTCTTCACGATGGGTTCGGGCGCTGACGTCAACGCGTTCTTCGGCATCGCCACCATGGTGATCGCGATTCCCACGGGCGTGAAGGTGTTCAACTGGCTGTTCACGATCTACAAGGGCCGGCTGACGTTCACGCCGCCTATCTTGTGGACCATCGGCTTCATGATCACGTTCACGATCGGCGGTATGACCGGCGTGATGATGGCGATCCCGGGCGCGGACTTCGTGCTGCACAACAGCCTGTTCCTGATCGCTCACTTCCACAACGTGATCATCGGCGGCGTGCTGTTCGGTTATCTGGCCGGCTTCAACTACTGGTTCCCGAAGGCGTTCGGTTTCAAGCTGAACGAAAAGCTGGGCAAGGCTTCATTCTGGTTCTGGCAGATCGGTTTCTGGGTGGCGTTCACGCCGCTGTACGTGCTCGGCTTCATGGGCATGACGCGCCGTATCAACCACTATGACAACCCGCTGTGGCACCCGTGGCTGATTCTGGCCGCGGGCGGTGCGGCGCTGATCGCTATCGGTATCGCGTTGCAGGTGTTGCAGATCGTCGTCAGCATCCGCGATCGCAACCTGCCGCAGAATCGCGACCTCACTGGCGATCCGTGGAACGGCCACACGCTGGAATGGGCAATGAGCTCGCCGCCGCCGGTCTACAACTTCGCGATCATCCCGACGGTGCACAAGCTCGATGCGTTCACCGACATGAAGTCGCGCAAGGATACGCAAGCCAAGCCGGTGTATCGCGACATTCACATGCCGTCGAATACGTCCGCGGGTGTGATCGCGGGTCTGTTCTCGCTGGTGCTCGGCTTTGCCGGTGTCTGGCACATCTGGTGGCTGGCGATCGTCGGCCTGGTCGGCGCGATCGGCACCGTGATCGTCTATAGCTTCCAGAAAAACGAAGGCTATTACATCCCGGCCGCCACGGTCGCGGAAATTGAAGAGAAACGCTCTGGCGCTGGTGCGCGGGTCGCGTTGGAGGTGGATTGATGTTGACCAATACTATTGATGCCCACTCGCATCACGACGCGGACCACGTACCGTCGCAATCGGTGTTCGGCTTCTGGCTGTATCTGATGACCGACTGCATCATCTTCGCGGCGCTGTTCGCAGTGTTCGCGGTGATGGGCCACCAGTTCGCGGGCGGTCCGAGCGGCAAGGATCTGTTCGAGATTCCGGGCGTCGCGCTCGAAACGACCATGCTGCTCCTGAGCAGCATCACCTACGGCTTCGCGATGCTGGGCGCGCACAAGAACCGCAAGGGCGTGCTGCTGTTCTGGCTCGGCGTGACCTTCCTGCTCGGTCTCGCGTTCCTCGTGCTGGAATTGCGCGAGTTCTCGCATCTGATCGCCGAAGGCGCCGGTCCGAGCCGCAGCGCGTTCCTGTCGTCGTTCTTCACGCTGGTCGGCACGCACGGCCTGCACGTCACGTGCGGTCTGATCTGGATGGTGGTGCTCGCCATTCAGGTGATCAGCCACCGCGATCTGACCGAACGCGACATGATTCGCCTGACGTGCCTGAGCCTTTTCTGGCACTTTCTGGACGTCGTGTGGATCGGCGTCTTCACTTTTGTCTATCTCGCGAGCGTGATCTGAATGGACCATAGCCATAACGCCCACGCAGGTGAAAGTCACGGCAGCATCGGCAGCTATACGGTCGGGTTCATTCTCTCCGTCGTTCTGACCGTCGCCGCTTTCGGCCTCGTCATGACCGGCACGTTGACGGGCGAGAACGCGCTGCTGGCGATCGCGGGTCTCGCGCTCGTGCAGATCGTCGTGCACCTGATTTTCTTCCTGCATCTGAATACGTCGTCGGAGCAGCGCTGGAATGTGATGGCGTTTGCCTTCACGCTGCTGACCGCGGTCATCGTGATCGGCGGCACGTTGTGGGTCATGCACAACGTCAGCATGCACATGATGTCGCGCTGAACGAACGAGCATTCCGTTCGACACGAAGCCCCGCAAGGCGAAAGTCTTGCGGGGCTTTTTTCATGCGGCGAACGCGGGCACGAACGTGCCGGGCGCCTGAAGCGCCCAAGTCGCCCAAGTCGCCCAAGTCGCCCAAAGCGCGTCGGCGATTGACCGCAGTGGCGAACCCGCGTTAGGATCGTTTCCATGATCGCTTCTATCCTTTCCCGTCCGCATTCTTCGCGCGCATGCTGTCGCAGCCTGCCGAGGGGAGCTTGCGTCTAGCAAGTCGATCTGCGCACATCCGCATCCCTGAGGCCACCCGTCACGCGACCGGTGGCCTTTTTGCTTTTGAACGCTTTTTTGAACACCCGGCGCCTGGAGACATCACATGCCGCTTCGCCTGTACGACACCTGGACGC
Source organism: Paraburkholderia sp. BL25I1N1 (assembly GCF_003002025.1). Classification (GTDB taxonomy): domain Bacteria; phylum Pseudomonadota; class Gammaproteobacteria; order Burkholderiales; family Burkholderiaceae; genus Paraburkholderia. The sequence goes on along the minus strand of NZ_PVZB01000006.1, from coordinate 312,771 downwards.
GCAGCGTGCGCGAATTCACGCCGATTCATCCGGATCACGTCGGCCTGTATTGCTGCGGCCCGACGGTGTACGACCACGCGCATATCGGCAATCTGCGGACCTACGTGTTCGAAGACGTGCTGCGGCGCGCGCTGGTGTTGAACGGATATCACGTGCGGCACGTGGTGAACATCACCGATGTCGGCCATCTGGTGTCCGACGCCGACGAAGGCGAGGACAAGATGGAGAAGGGCAGCCGGCGCACCGGCGAATCGGCGTGGGCGATCGCCGAGCGGTACACGGCGGCCTTCACGAACGACTGGCACGCGCTCAATCTGCTTGAGCCCACGCTCTGGTGCCGCGCGACCGATCACATCGCGGAGCAGATCGACTTTATCGCCGAGCTCGAGCGCAACGGCTACACCTACCGAACGGCCGACGGCATCTATTTCGACACCGGCAGGCAGGATGACTACGGCTATCTGGCGCGTCTGGATGTGGCGGGCTTGCAGGCGGGCAAACGTGTCGCGTCCGGCGAGAAGCAACGCGCGACCGATTTCGCGCTGTGGAAAGTCAGTTCGCCCGGCGCCACGCGGCAAATGGAGTGGGACAGTCCGTGGGGCCGCGGCTTTCCCGGCTGGCATATCGAGTGCTCGGCGATGTCGGCGAAGTATTTGAGCCCGTGGTTCGACATTCATTGCGGCGGCGAAGATCACATCCCCGTGCATCACAGCAACGAGATCGCGCAAACCCAGGCGCGCCACGGCACGCGTCTCGCCAACTTCTGGATGCACGGCCACTTCCTGTTGCTGGACGCCGGCAAGATGTCGAAGTCGGGCGGCGATTTCGTACGTTTGCAAACGCTGATCGAGCGCGGCAACGATCCGCTCGCGTATCGCTATCTATGCCTGGGCGCGCACTACCGCAGCAGCCTGCGCTTCAGCGAGGCCGCGCTGGATGCCGCGCAAGCCGCACTGGATCGTTTGCGCCGGATCTATGCGCAATGGCCGCCAGGCGGTACGGCGGATGCGTCCGCCGTGGCGCGCTTCAAGGCGGAGGTCGATTACGATCTGAACCTGCCGCGCGCGCTCGCGGTGCTGTGGGACGTGGTCAGAAGCGATCTGCCGCCGGCAACGCGAAGGGCGAGCGTGGATTGCTTCGACGTGGTGCTTGGACTGGGTCTCGCCGATTGGAAGGACGTCGATACGCCCGAGCTTCCGGCCGGGATCGCGGCCCTCGCGGATCAACGCGAAAGAGCCCGCGCCGCGAAGCAATGGAGCGAAGCGGATCGTCTGCGCGACGTGATAACGGCGGCCGGCTGGCTAGTGGAAGACAGCGCGGGCGGCCAGATATTGCGGCTGCGCGACCAGACGAAGTAACAGGAAAATCGACGTGGTGAGCGCGTTCAGGCTTGCGCGCTCGCCACGCCACGGCGCAGACAGGCGGCGCCGTTTGCCTTTGGGCCTGCGGCGGCACTACAGCGGCACCACCTTCAGTTCCTTGTGCGAAGGCAGTTGGTCGAACGGGAAGTAGACCGGTCCGCAGCCGAAATGAACGGGCGGGCATGGGCTCCAGCCGTGTTCGATGTGCATCGGCTGATCCAGGCCGCCGCAGCCTGACGGCGCTTCACGCGTCAGATACGCAATACCGCCGCGAACGGATAGCGATGCCGCGCGGTCGAGTTCGTCGAGGCGGGCGAGGTCTTTGAGGACGAGCGTTTTCATGGTGGGTCTCCAGCGGAGTGAGTGCATCAAGTGGATCGACGAGAGCGGAAAAATGCCGCGCTCACGTCCGCTGAATGCACGCACCATGCCATCGGCGCTAAAGCGGCATGCCATATGCTTTTCCGCGATTTCCCCGCGGTGGTGTGATGCCGAGCGGCCAACTCGGTGCATAACGAGTGTCGGCAATTCAGCGACATCCGTCTGCCGCGTCATGCAGCGGTGAGGCGCGCTAAAAATCACGTCACAATAGACGGCCACCGCGAACCCCGCGCCTCGCGCGCAAGGTTCACCGAATCCCGTCAGCAAGGAAAGGAGAACGCATGAGCCAGATCAAAGCCGTCGAATACGCTGCGGCGTCGCCGGAAGTCCAAGCCGTGTACGACGATATCAAGCAGACCCGCCAGGTCGACGACGTCAACAACTTCTGGAAGTACATCGCCCAGCATCCGCCAACTCTCGCGCGCACGTGGGACAGCCTGAAGGACGTGATGGCGCCCGGCGCGCTCGATCCGCTCATCAAGGAACTGCTGTATGTCGCGGTGAGCGTGACGAACAATTGCGGCTACTGCGTGGCGAGTCACACGGCGGCCGCGCGCCGCGCCGGTATGACCGACGAGATTTTCGGCGAATTGCTCGCGGTCGTGGGCATGGCCAACGAGACGAATCGGCTGGCAGTGGGATACCGCGTGCCGATCGATCCAGCTTTCGAGTAAGGACTGCGGCGAGCGTAAGAGTCGGCGCGATATTTTCAGCGCCGTCGCCGTCGCGGGCTGTGGCGCGAAGGCCGGCGTCGAAGCCAGCGCCTTCGTCAGTGCATTTCAGCGCGCCATCCCGCCAGCAAAGCGGGCAATGTGCCCATGTCCCTGAACACATGCGTGGCACCCGCGCCATGCAAAGCGGTCGCGCTGCTGTGGCCAAGTTCGAGCGGGCAATAGCCGAACACCGTAGCGCCCGCAGCCACGCCCGCGGTCGCGCCTGTCACCGTGTCCTCGATCACCGCGCAGCGGCGCGGGTCCACGTCCAACGCGGCAGCCGCCGCGAGATAGACATCGGGAAAGGGCTTGCTGCGGGGCATTTCGTGGCCGCTGAAAACGCGTCCTTGGAAACAGTCGAAAATGCCCGCCTTCACCAGTTGCATTTCCACTTTGATACGGTCCGCGCCCGACGCCACCGCAATGCGTCCGTTCAATGCCGCATGAAGCGCGCGCACCGCGTCCGGCGCGCCGGGAATCGCGACCAGTTCGAGATCGAGCGCCGCATTGCGTCGCTCGCGGAATTGCATGAGCCAATCGGTCGTGATCGCGACGCCGGTTCGGGCTTCGATCAGCGCGGCTTCATCCCGGACGGCTTTGCCGACGAAAATACGCATCGTCTCTTCGACGCTCAAATGCCAGCCCAGCTCGCCGAGCATCTCGGTGAGCACGCGGTTGGTGATGGGCTCTGAGTCGACGAGCACGCCGTCGCAGTCGAAGAGTACGGCGTCGAAGGGGAAATCGGCCATCGGGCAGGGTACGGATAGAGTTCGCGGAACCGGCAAGGATACCTCACCGGCTCGCGCGCCGCAGCGCAAAGGCCGTGTGCGGCCTTCGCAGCAGGACGACACAGGCAACCTCAGTTCTTGTACCCGTCGCTGAGCGTCTTCATGAACGCGATGATGTCCTGAATATCCTCATCGCTCATTGCCGGCTGATCGCCGAACTTGCGGTCGAATGGTGCGTCGGCCACGTCCACGTTGGCATGGTACTGAGCCGGCAGATCGTTGTACTTCTGCACCTTGCCCGACGCATCGCGCGGATAGATTTTCTCCGGCGACGTATTGCGCAGATTGTAGAAGTCCATCACCTGCTTGAGATCGTGGTACACGCCGTTGTGGAAAAACACCTTGCGTTCAGCCGCATTACGCAGCGTCGGCGTGAGGAACATGCCGCAATACTGTGTCTGTTTGGCGAGGTCGTCGCGGAACGGGCCGCACACGCCCATATCGAAGAACTTCGGATCCTTGTTGGCGGGAATCGCCGGATTGCGCGGCACGCCGAGCGCTTCGTACTGCGTGTCGGTGAACACCGGCGGCAGGCCGTCCTTGCTCGGCTGGCTCAAATGGCAGCCGGCGCAGTTCGCCTTGTCCTTGTCGTTGAACAACTGCAAGCCGTGCAACTCGGCGTGCGTCAGGCGCGCCTTGCCTTCGAGCCAGTAGTCGTACTTGCTGCTGAAAGAATGGAACGATTGGTCCTCGATCTGATAACGCCCGACGGCGAACATCGCCTCGGAAATCATCAAGCTTGGATTGGTGACGATACCGGGCCCGAAGATCTGTTTGAATTGATCCAGATACCTGGTCGCCAGCAGTTTGTGAGCGACGTCCTCCGGCGTTGCGTTGGCCATTTCCACCGGGTTGGTCAAAGGCCCGAGTGCCTGGTCCTGCAAAGTATCGACGCGGCCGTCCCAGAACAATCCGCCTTGCGGCACCATCGCCGCAGCGGCGGGCGCGGCGAGCGCCGTCTTCTGCGCGCGCTGCACGCCGGCGGCTTGCGTGGCCAGTTGCGTCATATCCACCGGCACGTCAGTGTCGCCCTGATCCGGGCCGATGCTGAACGGCGCCTGACGATACAGATACGTGAGCGACGGCGGCGGACGATAACCCGCCTGGTTCATATGCGCGCCGCCGAGCTGCACCGGAAACGCGTTATCCGGTGCATACGAATGCTGCGGCGAGTGGCACGACGCGCACGACTGCGTGCCCGACGCCGACAAACTCGGGTCGAAGAAAATCTGTTTGCCGAGCAGCGCCACGGCGCTCAGCGGCACATTCTGCGGACGCATCAACGTCACCGGATGCGGGTTCGCGCCGGTGATTTCCTCGACGATCTCGCCGACCGCGGACGGCATGCGCTCCGGATAGACGAGCGCGTACGCGCAGTAGACGATGCACGCGAGCACGATGCCGGCCGCGCTCCACGCGAGCAGCTTGAGCCACGAGCGGCGGGTAATCACGGGGCCGGGCTCGCCGCCCGCGGGCAGATGCGAAGGCAAGGCGGCGTCAGAAGGAGGGTTCATGGCGGTGATGACAGATGATTCGATCGGCTTCGATAAAAAGCAAAATCGAGCCAGCACGTTTGCACTGGCTCGACGCCCAACTACGGCATAGGGTGCGTGTCACTTTTCACTGCGCGCCGCCGCGCGGCGTGAGGCACGCATGAGACTCGTGCATCACGCAGCGGCAAGCGGAACAGAAGAGCGCGAGGCACCTCCGCGGATCAGATTGCCGGCGCGGCTGCCAGCTTCGTACCCAGGTTCTGATCGAGGAACAGCGGCGGATTGTTGCCCGAGCCCGTGAAGTTGAACATGTTCATGATGCTGCCCGCCGTCGCGTCGAACGAACCGCCGCCCAGGCGTTGACCGCCCAGCCAGTTGTCCTCGATGAAGCGCACCACGGAAGCCTGCGTGATGGGCGTATCGTCGACGAAGTTGACCTTCGCCCACGGCGACACCACGATAAACGGCGTGCGCGTACCCGGGCCGCAACGGCCGTTGACCACGCCGCCGTTCACGCCTTGCGGCTGCACTGCGCCCGCTGCCGTGCACTGACCGACGCCGCTCAGGTTGTCGGTGCCCGCCACCGTCTTGCCGCCCGCGGATTGCGCCGTGGTCGAGTCGAACGATGCGCTCGTCGGTGCCTTGAAACGGTGGTCGTACCAGCCGTCCGAATCGTCGTAGGCGATGATCACGGCGGTGTTCTTCCAGTCAGGCTGCTGTTGCAGGAAGTTGATCACCTTGGTCACGAAAGCCTGTTCGTCGATCGGATCCGAGTTGCCCGGGTGGCCGTCGCCGATCGCCGGCGCTTTCAGGAAGTTGACCGACGGATAATTGCCCGCCTTCACCGCGGCGAAGAAGTCGTCGGTGTCGTACTGGTGGTGCACCGGCGTTGCCGTGTTGTCGAGCGGATCCGTGGAGCCGATCACCGCCGCCGACGACGGACGCGTATGCGCCAGGTTGGCCGTGCTCGCGTAATACTGGAACCACGCGTGATGCTGCACGTAGTCGGCCTTGGTTGCGTTCAGCACTGGCGAGAAGGTCGAACGCAGGCAGCCGGTCGTGCCGTTGGCGTTGACGGTCTGCAGGTTGAAGCCGCCCATGAAGCCGCCCCAAGTCAGGCCCTTCGCGTTGAGCAGGTCGCCGATGTTCTTGTTATTCGACGACATCGCGCCGGTCACCGTGCTCTTTGCCGCGATCGTGCAGACGTCGCCGGTCGGGTCGAGGTCGCCGATCATCGTGAAGCTGCCTGCCGAGTCGGGAATCGCATTGGCCGAGGTGCCGCCGCTCACGACGACGCCGTTGTTCTGGCCGGACACCACTTCGAGCGCACCCGGCGTCGACGGACCGTACGTGTCCGTGTAGGCGTTCTGGTTCATCGCGAAGTTCTGCGCGTAGTTCCACAGAGCCGTGACCGTGTTGCCGTCGAAGTAGCCGAGCACCTGGCCCTTCGTCGCGAACGCGCCGGTGCTGCCGGCGATCGTCGAGTTGGCTGCGGTGAAGAGCGGGAACGAGTCCATCGCGCCGTTGTTATAAGCGAGTTCTTCGGCGGCGTAGGCGTGGTTCTGGCTCGACGTATTGGCTTGCGAGCGGTCCAGGCGGAACGGCAGCAGATCGGCTGCGGGCAGGCCGAGACCCGCGATCGTCACGCTGCCGACCGTGCGGCCCGCCGTGTTCGGCGAGGTGGCCAGTGCGTTCGGGTTGGCCGTGATCAGGTTGTTGCTGCTGAGGTTGTCGACCGCCGGCGTGCCGGCGGCTGCCACGAATTGCGGCTCGCCAGTCGGGTTGGACGCGTTGGGGTAGGTGCCGAAGTAGTGATCGAACGAAACGTTCTCACCGAAAATCACCACGACGTGTTTGATCGGCGTGGCCGTGGCCACGGCGTCCTGCGCCGATACCACCGGCGCAGGCGAGTTCACGCTGTTGTTGCCGCAAGCTGCGAGCGTAAGCAGCGCCGCAAACGGGATGGGTAAGAGGGTTCTACGGAACATTTGAAAGGCTCCAGATTCGACTTCGCCGTTCAGCGTTTGCATCGACGTAGGTGTGGATGTTCGCTGGGGATATTGTTAGAAATGCAGCTAGTGCTAGTGGTCTTACCGCGACAAACTGCGCGCATTGGACCACTTGATAATTAAGATTTCGGGGCGTCAACCTTACCGAAGCCCTCGTTTCTTATTCATTTGCCTAACCTTTGCTGTCGTTCCGCTGACGCAGTACGGCAATGCGGTAACGCTGCGACTCTGCGCCTCGCGTTTCAGCGCCGCTTTTCGCGCATCCTTCTCTCCTTTTGATTTTTGACGCGCCCGCGGCGACGGATTTTTTCCGCTGCCGCGTTCAACAGGAAACGGAGCCGCTTTCCGGCTTCGGCTTTAATGGGAGAAACCAACATGACATCCACCAAACCGGTTCGCCTGCTTACCGCCATGCTGACTGCCGCGCTGACCGGCGCCGCCACGCTCAGCGCCACGCCGGCCTTCGCGCAGGCGGTGATCGTCGCGCCGATGGCGCCGCCTGCGCCGCGCGTCGAAGTGGTGCCGCCGCCGCGTGCGGGTTACGCATGGGATCCGGGCCACTGGCGGTGGGTCGAGGGCCGTTATGTGTGGGTGGGCGGCCACTGGCAGGCGGTGCGCGTCGGTCATCGCTGGGTGCCGGGGCACTGGGTGGCGCGTGGTCCCAACTGGCGTTGGGTGGAAGGCCATTGGGCATGACCCGGTAGCACCACGGCTGTCGTTGTTTTTGACCCGCTGCGTCCACCAACCAGGCAAACTGCCATGAAAACGCTCGTGATGATTCTGCTGGCGGCCACGCTCGCCGGCTGTGTGGTGTACCCGGTGCGGCCGGCCTACTATCGGCCGGCGGTCGTCGTATATTGATTGCGCTTGTGCGTGGCGAGAGGCGCTGCTTTCTCTATCCGCGCGCACCGTTCGAACCGGTGCGCGCGCAACCATCCGTGTGAGGTGTCTTGAGCGAACGCGACCCCGACGCGGAATTGCTCGAACAGGTCGGCCGGCAAGATCCGGCCGCCGTCCGCTCGCTCGTCTTGCGCAAGCTGCCGCGTCTGCTTGCGCTCGCCACCCGCATGCTGGGCGACCGCATGGAAGCGGAAGACGTGGCGCAGGAGGTGTTCGTGCGCATCTGGAAACAGGCGTCGCGCTGGCGGGAAGGCGAGGCGAAGTTCGACACGTGGGTTCATCGCGTGGCGCTCAATCTCTGCTATGACCGGCTGCGCGGCCGGCGCGAAGAGCCGCGCGACGAGATGCCGGAGGAGGTCGACCCTGCGCCGCTGCCTGAGGACGGACTCGAAGCGCGCGCCCAGAACCAGCAGGTTCGCGATGCACTCGCCGCGTTGCCGGCACGCCAGCGCGAGGCGCTGGTACTCAACTATTACCAGGAGATGTCGAACACCGACGCCGCAGCCCTGATGGGCATCAGCGTCGATGCGCTGGAAAGCCTGCTGGCACGCGCGCGCCGCAATCTGCGCGCTCAACTGGCCGGCAGCGGCCTTAGCAAGGACAAGTCATGACGCCCGAAAGATTTCAGCAGATCGTCAAGGCCTACGGTGCCGAGCCGCGCCGCTGGCCGCAACCGGAGCGCGCGGCGGCGCAGGCGTGGGCGCAGTCGCATCGCGCTGACGCCGAGGCGCTGCTGGCACAGGCGGCCGGCGTCGATGCGTGGCTCGCCGCCGACAAAGTCGAGCCGCCGGGCGCGGCGCTGCTCGGGCGCGTGCTCGACAGCGCGCCGGTGCGGCAGCCGGTGGCGCCGCGACGCCGCCTGTGGTGGTCGGGCGCGGCGGTCGCGGGCGTTGGGCTGCTGGGCGGCGTAGCCGGCGCTCTCGCCGTATCGTTCTTCGTGTTGACGGAGACCGGAGTGCAGGCCCCGCTCGCGCATGAGTCGTCTTATTTAACTTCGAGCTTCGGTGGGTCGTCCGCCGATTGGAGCGACGAATGAACGGCCGATCATGGAAAGTCGTGCTGGTGGCCTCGCTGGTGCTGAATGTGTTTCTGGTGGGCGCGATTGTCGGGGGCGCCTATCAATGGTTTGCCGCGCGCGGCGCGACGGCGCCCGTGCTGGCGCAACAGCGCGCGCTGCGCTTCGCCGCGCAAACGCTGTCCGCCGAGCGCCAGAAAGCCTTTATCGACGGCCTGAAAGATGCGCGCCGCGAGGGCCGGCAATATGCCCGCGAGGGCCGCGAAGGGCGGCGCGAAGTGTTGCGTCTGCTGGCGGCGCCGCAGTTCGATCGTGCCGCGCTGGACGCCGCGCTCGAACGCACGCGCCAGGCCGACAGCCATCTGCGTGCGCAAGTGGAGGGTAGTGTGGCCGACTTCGCGGCGACCTTGTCGCCCGAGGAGCGGGTTCAATTCGCCGACAGCCTGAAGGTGCGCGGGCAATGGCGTGAACCCGTGACCACGCCGAATGTGAAGAAGCCGGCGAATCAGGCATCGAGCGACACTTCGGGTGAGTAAAAAACTGCAGCAGGTGCGACGGTTTTTTGCGTGACAGCCGTTTAAAGACTATCCACACCCGAAGAGGATGGTATGGCCAACTCACCGAACCTGAACGCCGCGGCGATTGCGCTGAACCGTTTCGGCCTGGGTGCGCGTGCTGACGACACGCCGCCCGCCGATCCGAAAGGCTGGCTGCTCGCGCAGTTCGAACAGTACCAGGCGCGGCCGGCCGCGTGGGCGAATCAGCCCGACTCGGTGGCGCTTTCTACTGAACTCTTGCAGCAGCGCATGCAGTTCAATCAGCAGGCGCGTCAGAGGGCGAGTGAGGGCGCGGCGACAGACCCCGCGAACGCACAGAACATGACCATACCTGATGGGCAAACCCGCACTCAGGCGAACGCACAAGCAAACGTACGAGCAAACACACAAGCAACCACACAAGCAAACGGGCAGCCGGACACAGCCAGCTCAACGCAAGCAGACGCGCAAACTGCCAGGCAAGCCGAACGAAAAGCGATTCGCGGTGAAATACTCGACATGTACCGCTCATCGGTAAATGCACGGGTGACGAGTGCGCTGACCACGCAGACGCCGTTCGTCGAGCGGCTGGTGCATTTCTGGTCCAACCACTTCGCGGTCTCCACCGAAAAGCCCGGCGTCGCCGCGCTGGCCGGTTCATTCGAGGCCGAAGCGATTCGCCCGCATGTGCTGGGCCGCTTCGAAGACATGCTGGTGGCCGTCGAACGTCATCCGGCCATGCAGGTGTTTCTCGATCAGACGCGCTCGGTCGGGCCGGACAGCATGGCGGCCATGCGCGCCGCGCAGCGCAATCCGGAGCGCAAACGCGGTCTGAACGAAAACCTCGCGCGCGAAATCATGGAGTTGCACACGCTCGGCGTGCGCAGCGGCTACAGCCAGGACGACGTCACCGAATTCGCCCGCGCGCTGACCGGCTGGAGCGTCGCGGGTAATCCGGCCAACCCCGGCAATGCCGGCAATGCCGGCAACAAGAGCCGGCTGGCCATGCAGCAGAACGCGGCGCCGGGCACCTTCGTGTTTCGCGCCGCGCTGCACGAACCCGGTTCGCGGACCATCATGGGCCGTCGCTACGATCAGCCCGGGGAGGAACAGGCACTCGCGATTCTGCACGACCTCGCGAGCGCACCCGCGACCGCGCAGCATATCGGCGGCAAGCTGGCCCGTCATTTCGTCGCCGATAATCCGCCGCCCGGAGTGAGCGAACATCTGGCCAGCGCATTCGAGCGCAGCGGCGGCGATCTGCCGGCCGTCTACCGCGCGTTGATCGACATGCCGCAAGCGTGGTCGCCCACGGCCGTCAAATTCAAAACGCCGTGGGAGTGGACCATTTCGTCGATGCGCGGACTCGGCTGGCAGGACCTCGGCAAGATGCAAACGGCGCCCATTCTCACGCAGCTCGGCCAGCCGGTATGGCGTCCGGGCTCGCCCGCCGGTTACGACGACATCGCCGCGAGCTGGGCCGCGCCCGACGCGCTCGTGCGCCGGGTCGAAGTAGCGCAGCGTTTCGCGTCGCGAGTGGGCGACCGGCTCGATGCGCGCGCGCTCGGCCAGACCTTGCTCGCCGGTTCGCTCAGTGTGATGACGGCCACGGCGGTATCGCGCGCCGAAAGTGCGTCGACGGCGATCGCTTTATTGCTGGTCTCGCCGGATTTTCAACGGAGATGAATGCCATGCTGTCACGCCGCAAATTTCTGAGCGTCGCCGCTGCCGGCGCGGGCGCGATGCTCGTGTCGCCGCGGATCGCGTTCGCCAGCGTCGCCACCGAGAGCCGTTTCGTGTTCGTGATCCAGCGCGGCGCCGCCGACGGTCTGAACATCGTCGTGCCGTACGCCGAACCGGCCTACGCCACACTGCGCGGTGCGCTTGCCATCGACACGTCGAACGCGCCGCGCCTGGACGGCACCTTTGCGCTGCATCCCGCAATGGTCCAGACAGCGGCGATGTATGCGAACCATCAGGCGCTGTTCGTGCACGCGGTGGCGTCGCCGTATCGCGACCGTTCGCACTTCGACGGACAGAACGTGCTCGAGACCGGCGGCACATCGCCGTATCAGATGAAAGACGGCTGGCTGAACCGGCTCGTAGCGCAATTGCCGGCCACGCGTGAGAACGCGATCGCGTTCGCGCCGACCGTGCCGATGGCGTTGCGCGGCCCGGCGGCGGTGACGTCGTATGCGCCGTCGGCGCTGCCACAAGCCCCCGACGATCTGCTCACGCGCGTCTCGCAACTCTACGATCAGGACGCGCAGTTGCGTCCGCTGTGGGAGTCGGCGATGACCGCGCGCGGCCTCGCGGGCGACGCCGGTGCGCGCCAGGATCCGGCGAGTCTCGGCAAGCTCGCCGCGGGTTTCCTGTCGCGCGAGAACGGGCCGCGGATCGCGATGATCGAGACCGGCGGCTGGGACACGCACAGCGCGCAGAACGCGCGCCTCGCCAATCAGTTGAAGGCGCTCGACACGATGCTCGCGTCATTGCGCGACGGCATGGGCCCGCTGTGGAGCAAGACCACGGTGCTGGTCGCGACGGAATTCGGCAGAACCGCCGCCGCCAACGGCACGGGAGGCACCGATCACGGCACGGGATCCGTGGCGATGGTGCTCGGCGGCTCGGTCCAGGGCGGACGCGTGATTGCCGACTGGCCCGGTCTCGCGCCGCACAATCTGTACGAGGCGCGCGATCTCAAGCCGACCACCTCGCTCGATGCATTGATCGCCGGCACCGCGAGCGAAAGTCTCGGGCTCGATCCGCAGCGCACCGCGAGCGCGCTGTTTGGCCCGACGCCAGCGGGGCGGCCGTTGAGCGGCATCGTGCGCACGTAGCGGTGGCGAAGCGGCCCAAGGTGCTAACGCCGGCCACCCGCAAGCCGTCGCGCATCCGGCAGACGCCGCAAACGCGCCATCGCGATACAGCCGAGCAGCGGCCCGACCGCAAGCATGCCGAAGGCGCCGCGCCAACCCGCCAGCGCGACGACGTCCGGCACCAGATGAATGCTCACCAGCGTCAGCAGAAAACCGGCGCAGGTCTGCGCGGTCAATAACGTTCCGATCGACGCGGGCTCGGCAAGCTCGGCAATGCTCGCCGAGAACTGCGCGGAATCGGCGATCACGGAGACTCCCCAGCACAGCGCCACGCAGCCGACCAGCCAGACCGGCGCGCCAAGCAGCCAGCCCATCAGCGCGGCGCACGCGCCGCTCACGGCCATCGCGCCGATCGTTACCGTGGTGCGGCCGAGCCGGTCCGCCAGCACGCCGCCGAGCCACGCGCCGAGCGCGCCCGCGGCGACCGCGCCGAAGGTCAGCCATTCGGCCGCCGCGCGCGGCTCTTGCATGCCGGCTGCCGCAAAGCTCGCTTGGAGGAATACGGCGAGCCACGCCCACATCGCGTACAACTCCCACATGTGGCCGAGATAACCGAGGTTCGCGAGTCGCAGCGCGGGGTTGCGCCAGGCGCCGGCCAGCGCGGACCATTCGATGCGCGTCGCGCGCGCCATGTTCGGCCCGACGCCGCACAGCAGAATCGCCACGCCCGCGAGCAACGCGCAGCACGCCGAGATGCCATAGATCGCGCGCCAGTTCGAACCGCCGAGCGCCGCCAGCAGATGCGGACTCGCCGAGCCGAAGGTCAGCGCGCCGACCAGCAGGCCGATCAACAAACCGAGATCGCCCTTCGCCCAGGTCGCCGCGAGCCGCATGCCGACCGGATAAACGCCCGCCATGCAGATGCCGGTCAGCAGCCGTAGCAGGATGGCGAGCGGACTCGCCGGCGCAAGGAACACGAGACACGCGGTGGCCGCGCCCGCCGTCAACGCGCTGATCATGAAAAGCCGCCGTGGATCGAAGCGGTCGGCAAGCGAGAGCAGGGCGCTGGTGACTGTGCCGGCCACGAAGCCCGCCTGCACGGCGCTCGTGAGCAAGGTCGCTTGCAAGGCAGACAGATTCTCGGCCTGCCTGACGATCGCCACGACCGCAGACGATGAAAACCACACGCTCATCGCCCCCACCTGGCAGAGCAGCAGGATCACGAGCGAACGCTTCTTGCCGGCTGTCGCGCGGCTCGGTCGATGCGGGCTTGCCGAGGCTTCTTTCATGCGTGCCTTTCGTGCATTTCGTGCCTTTCGCGCCTGTCGGGTTAGCCGGCCGATTCGGCAGCGAGCGCGCCGCTGGCTTCGGACGCATGCGTCGCGTGCACGGAGCGCGCGCCGACGCGGTGATAACGGCGGCCGTAGTAGATCAGCGCATCGCCTTCGCCGTGCGTATGCGCGGCTTTCACCGCGCAGAAGAACACCGTGTGCGTGCCGACTTCGGTGACCGTTTCGATCTCGCAGTCGAGCGATGCGAGCGCGCCATGCAGGACCGGCGCGCCCGTCGCGAGGGTGTCCCATTGTGCGGCGGCAAAGCGTTCCGCTATCGGCAGCGTGCTGGTGGCGAAGTGCGCGGCGAGCGTCTGCTGCTCGGCGCTCAGCACGTTGACGCAGAGCTTGCCGTTCGCGCGGAACGCCGCGTTGTTGCGGCTGCTGCGATTGATGCAGACGAGCAGCGTGGGCGGTTCGTCGGTCACGCCGCACACCGCGGAGGCGGTGCAGCCGGCCAGACCCGCCGCGCCGTCGCTCGTGATGATGTTGACGGCGGCGCCGAGGCCGGCCATCGCGTCGCGGAAGGTGCCGCTGTCAAGCATGTGAGCCTCCGCGAAAGAATCGCCGTGCCGCCGCATGGCGGCGCGGACGGCACGAAGTGAAGGCGTGCATGACGGCGTGATTGCTACGCATTGCCAGGAACCGGAGCAGCGGCACAAGTCGGCGAACGGAAGCGCGCCGCCGTGTGGCTGGCAGGCAGGCGTGCCTGCCCGAAGAGTTTCTCCCGCAAGGTGCCCTCGCGATACGCTCGCTTGTAAGCGCCGCGTTCCTGCAGAATCGGCACGACGTGTGCGATGAAATCCTCGAAGCATTCCGGCGCGACCGTACGCGATAGATTGAAACCATCCACACCGGCTTCTTCGGTCCACGCGATCAGTTCATTCGCCACCCGTTCGCCCGAGCCGACGAGCGGCGCCTGGCGGCTGCCCAGCACCATTTGTTCGAGCAACTTGCGTTTGGTCCACTGCGGACCCGCCGCGCGCGTCATGGCTTCGACGTTCGAGACGATGGCCTGGCTCTTGCCGGTTTCGATCGGCTCGTCGAGGTCGTAGCGCGCGAAGTCGATCCCGAGCGACGCCGCCGCGTGCACCAGCGCCGCCTCGGAGCTGACGTAACGCCGGTACTCCGCGTACTTCTCCTGCGCCTCGCTGTCCGTGCGTCCGGTGATGACGGTTTGCCCGAGCAGCACCTTGATGTCGTCGGCTTTGCGGCCGCCTGCAACGGCGTGCGCGCGAATATCGTCGACGATCGCCTGCACGGCCGGCCTCGCCTGGCCGTTGACGAACACGCACTCCGCGTGCGCCGCGGCGAACCGCTTGCCGCGCGCCGACGACCCCGCCTGATACAGCACCGGCGTACGCTGCGGCGACGGCTCGCTCAAATGCATGGCGTCCACCCGATACTGCTTGCCGTGATGATGGATCACATGGACTTTCGACGCGTCCGCATACACGCCCTGGACCTTGTCGCGCAACACCGCGCCGTCTTCCCAACTGCATTCCCACAGCTTGTAGACCAGTTCCATGTACTCGTCGGCGAGGTCGTAGCGGTCGTCGTGCGCCATCTGGCCGGTCAGGCCGATCGCGCGCGACGCGCTGTCCAGATAACCGGTTACGATGTTCCAGCCGACCCGGCCGCGCGTCAGATGATCGAGCGTGGACATGCGCCGCGCGAACAGATACGGCTGCTCGACCGTGAGATTGGACGTGACACCGAACGACAGATGGCGCGTCACGGCGGCCATGGCGGGAATCAGCAGCGTCGGGTCATTCACCGGCACCTGCACGGCGCCGCGAGTCGCGGCGTCGGGGTTGCCGCCGTAGACGTCGTAGACGCCGGCGACATCGGCGAAAAAAATGCCGTCGAACAGGCCCGCCTCGAGCGTGCGGGCATAGTCGGTCCAGTACTGCAGATCGGTATAGCGCGCGGACTGATCGCGCGGATGGGTCCACATGCCTTGCTGGATGTGGCCGACGCAGTTCATGTCAAAAGCGTTGAGAACGATTTCCTTCGGCATGGTGTCTTCCGGCTGGGTGGACGAATGCTGACGGCTGACGTTCAAGCCGCGCACGCCCGTGCGGGTTATTGTCGAGATCGCTCGTTTAATATAGTGGACAAAAAATCACTATGCAAGACATTGCTTTCGGCCTTTAATAAGCGGCGAGGCGAGCGCGGACATCAGCGTCGGTGCCTTTATCGCCTCGATATAATTTGCGGTGCCAATTTCCCACTCTCCAACGCGTTCATCTTTCCATGTCCGATTCCGCTGCCATCGATCTGACCCAGGCGATCTCCTTGCGTGTGAAGACCGAGCGCGAGGCGCGCAACTGGTCGCTGAGCGAACTGGCGGAGCGCTCGGGGGTGTCGAAGGCGATGATCAGCAAGATCGAACGAGGCGAGGCGAGTCCAACGGCGACGGTGCTCGGGCGTCTGTCAGGCGCATTCGGCCTGACCCTGTCGACTTTGCTGGCGCTCGCCGAGCAGACTGGCGAACGGCTCGTGCGGCATGCGCAGCAAGCGGTGTGGCAAGACCCGGAAACCGGCTATACGCGCCGGCGCATCTCGCCACCCACGGGCGGCGTGCTGGAATTACTGGAGATCGAGCTGCCGCCGGGCGTGAAAGTGCCTTACCCGCCGGACGCGTTCGTGTTCCAGCATCAGCAGATATGGGTGACGCTCGGGGTATTGACCTTCCGGGAAGGCCAGCAGGTGTATCGGCTGGAAGCGGGGGATTGTCTGCAACTCGGCGCGCCGCTCGAATGCGAGTTCTTCAACGCGGGAGTAGACGTGTGCCGTTACGTGGTCGGCCTCGTTCGACGCTAGGCGCATCCACCTGGGTTTCAATGAGCGCTTAATGAGTGCTTCATCGACGCTTCAAATACCAGGACCACAGGCAACGCCTCACGCTCGCATGGAGCGACGAGCGGCGTTGCCTGTGGTCACCGGCAGGTCATCGGGTGAAAGCGGGCTTAACCTCCGCCGCCTTGGGTGCCGATCGTCAGCTTGTTGCTCACCGACTTCACGCCGGCCACACCTTTCGCCACTTCCTCTGCCTGCGGAATCTGTGCGCCGTCGGGCACCGAGCCGGTGAGCGTCACCGCGCCGCCGCGGGCCCGGACGAACACGTTCGACACGTCAAAACCCTGCGCCTTCGCTAGAGCCTTGCGCACTTGCAGACCCAGCGCGCGGTCCGTCTTCTTGACCGTTTTGGCACTGGGCGCCGCCATGTCGCCGGACGCCGCCATGGCGTCGCTCGCCTGCGCATAGGCGCTGGCCGTCGTTGCCAAACACAATGCGATGCCGAGCGCCTTCAAAAGATTGACTGTTTTCACGTTTTCTCCATCCTCGAAAAGTTGATGTCGCTTCGTTGCATGCAAAAAACCACGCGCTTGCGAGCCGTTTTCGCTCACGAGGAGCACCCTGTCTTGTAGAAGAGTGATGCCGCGACGCTCCCGGCGCGCTTAAACAATACTCCAGCCGAAGCGCTCATGCTGGAAAAACTGCCCGGAGCGCCGCCTTGGCGGCCATTCCGGCAATCATGGCGACGGCTTGTGTTGCGCACGCGTGACGACGATGTTCCATATATCGGGTTGCCGATTTTGCCAGGGCGCGTCAATGCGCGCCCATGCGGCGACGCCTAGAACCATTGCGGCGCCATGCTGAGCGTGGTGTCGTCAAGGGTGCGCAACGTGGCAAGTATCAACGCGACGCGCGGCAGTTCCCAGCGGAAGAACCACTGACACGCATGCAGCTTGCCGCGATAGAAGTCCACGTCTGCTTCGCTATGCGAAGCAGCTAGCGCGGCGCTTGCCACGATGGCCTGACGCAGCCATGTCCATGCAATCACGATATGACCGAAGGCTTCGAGGAACGCATTCGCATTGGCGAGCGCGCGTTCGCTTTCATGGCTCAGCGTGGGCAGCAACGCCTCGACGGTGGCAGTCAGGTCGGTCCATGCGTCGCCGAGCGCATCGGCGTGCGCATGCAATGCCGGGTGTTCGCGCGACGTGTCAATCGTCTGCTGGATTTCGCGGGCCAGCTGTTTGAGCGCCGCGCCCTGTTTCATCGTTACCTTGCGGCCGAGCAGATCGATGGCCTGAATGCCGTGCGTGCCTTCGTGAATCATGTTCAGCCGGTTGTCGCGATAGAACTGCTCGACCGGATATTCACGCGTGTAGCCGTAGCCGCCGTGGATCTGGATGGCGAGACTATTCGCTTCGAGACACCATTGGGACGGCCACGACTTCACCACCGGCGTGAGCAGATCGAGCAACAGGCCCGCTTCGGCGCGCGCGGTTTCGCTCTCACCGGTGTTCTGTTCGTCGACGAGACGCGCCGCGTACAGGCACAACGCATACGCGCCTTCCACATAGGCTTTTTGTGCGAGCAGCATGCGGCGCACGTCGGCGTGTTCGATCAGCGGCAACTGCGGCTCTAGCGGATTCTTGTTGTCGGGGCGGCGTCCTTGCGGCCGTTCGCGCGCGTAATCGAGCGACGCGAGATAGCCGCGGTAGCCCAGCATGACCGCGCCGAGACCGACGCCGATGCGCGCCTCGTTCATCATATGGAACATGTAGGCGAGGCCGTGATGCGGCTCGCCCACCAGTTCGCCGATGCACTCGCCGTGTTCGCCGAACGAGAGCATGGTCGACGTCGTGCCACGCCAGCCCATCTTGTGAATCAGTCCCGCGAGGGCGACGTCGTTGCGCGCGCCGAGGCTGCCGTCTTCGTTGACATGGAACTTCGGCACGGTGAAGAGCGAAATACCCTTGACGCCCGGCGGCCCGCCGGGAATGCGCGCCAGCACCAGATGCACGATGTTCTCGCTCAACTCGTGGTCGCCGCCTGAAATGAAAATCTTGTTGCCGCGAATCGAATAGGTGCCGTCCGCATTGGGCGTGGCGCTCGTGACGAGATCGGAGAGGCTCGAACCTGCTTGCGGCTCCGTCAACGCCATGGTGCCGAACGCGCGTCCTTCGAAGAGCGCTTGCAGATACTTGCGCTTTTGCGTTTCGCTGCCGAAACGTTCGATCACGTTCGCATTCGCCGTGGTCAGCATGGCATACGACGCGGTCGCAATGTTCGCACTCTTGAAGAGCGACAGGCACGCAAACGAAATCACCGACGGCAACTGCATGCCGCCCCATTCGTAGTCCTTGCCCGCGGCGAAAAAGCCGGTGGCGCGCATGGCGTCGAGCGCGTCCTTCACCTCGGCGGGCAGGGTGACGCGTTGACCGTCGAACTGCGGCTCGTGTTCGTCCGAGAGACGGTTGTGCGTCGCGAACTTTTCCATGGCGACCGTATGCGCGGTATCGAGCGCGGCGTTGAAGGTCTCGCGGCTGTGATCGGCGTGACGCGCGCGGCGCGTGAGCGTCTGCGCTTCGAGCACTTCGAACAACTGAAACTCGAGATCGCGTGAGTTGATGATCAGCGCATCTTGCATGAGAGAAGACCTGCGAAAAGTAAGCCGCTATGCGCAACAACGACGCAACGCATGCATAAAAACGTCCGCGAACATGTCGGCTCGGCGCGAGCTGGAAAGCACGCTATTCGGGTAATTCCCGATGCTTCGCCACGCGGTGATGCGTGCCAGTCTACCTCCAAAGTGAATGACCGTGCTTTTATTTACAGGTCGAATTTCGGCACGTATGATGGGCGCAAAACACGGCATGCCGATCTGCATGCCAGAACAATTCTGGAGGAGCGACACAATGTCTGCGAAGGACCTGTTTCAACTGGACGGCAAGGTTGCACTCATTACCGGCGGCTCGCGCGGCCTCGGTCTGCAAATGGCCGAGGCACTCGGCGAAATGGGCTGCCGCGTCGCCATCACCGCGCGCAAGGCCGAAGAACTTGCCGAAGCGAAAACGCATCTGCAACAACTCGGTATCGAAGTGCAAACGGTGGTCAACGACCTGCAGCGCTTCGAAGGCATCCCCGGTCTCGTGGATGAAGTGCTAGGCCTGCACGGCCGCATCGATATTCTCGTCAACAACGCGGGCGCGACATGGGGCGCACCCGCCGAAGACTATCCCGACGAAGCGTGGCACAAGGTCATGAACCTGAACGTCAACGCACCGTTCTTTCTTGCTCGCGAAGTCGGCAAGCGCAGCATGATCCCGCGGCGCGCCGGCAAGATCGTCAATATCGCTTCGGTGGCGGGTTTGAAGGGTTCGCCGCCGGGCATGAACACGATTGCGTACAACACGTCCAAGGCGGCCGCGATCAATTTCACGCGGGCGCTCGCTGCGGAGTGGGGCAAGTACAACATCAACGTCAACGCAATCTGCCCGGGCTTTTTTCCTTCGAAGATGACGGTGGGTTTGCTCGATAAGCTCGGAGAAACGATCGTCTCGCATACGCCATTGCAGCGTCTGGGCGGCGAAGAAGATCTCAAAGGTCCGATCGTGTTTCTCGCGAGCGAAGCGTCGCGCCACGTCACCGGCCAGGAGTTCGCGGTGGATGGCGGCGCGATCATCGTCTGAGCACGGCGCGGGTCCAACGCGGCGATGTGAACGAAAGCGCGCGGCAGCAAACCGACGCGCACCGACAGTAAAAAGCTGGAGACGCTGATGAACCAACGCCATTACCCGCATTGGCCGCCGCAATTGCCACTGCACTTAACGCTGCCCGAGACCAATCTCTTCTATAACGCCGAAGTCTCGGCGGCGCGCTATCCCCACAAGCCGTTCATCATCTTCTACGACACGCCGATCACGTTCGCCGAATTCAAGGACGAAGCCGAACGGATCGCGGGTTTTCTGCAACAGGCGTGTCAGGTCAAGGCCGACGACCGCGTGCTGTTGTATATGCAAAACAGTCCGCAATGGATCATCGCTTACTACGGCATCCTGCGGGCGAACGCGGTGGTGGTGCCGGTCAATCCGATGAACATGACCGCCGAGCTGGCGCACTACGTCGAGGACAGCGGCGCGACCACGATCATCGCGCCGCAATGCCTGTTCGCGAACGTCGCGCCGCTGATCGGCAGCGGACCTGGAAAGGGCATCGAGCACGCAATCGTCGCGACGTATAGCGATTATCTGAAGAAAACCTCGCCGATTCCCGTGCCTGAATTCGTCGCCGCGCCGCGCAAGACATTCGATCTTCCCGGCGTCACCTCATGGCAAGAAGTAATCGGTCGACATATCGAGCCGGGGCCACTCACGACCGGTCCCGACGATCTGTGCGTCATGCCTTACACGTCGGGCACCACCGGCAAGCCCAAAGGCTGCATGCACACGCACCGCAGCGTGATGAGCACGGCGCTCGGCGGCTGCGTCTGGTTCTCGTCGCCGCCCGACGGCGTTTATCTATCGGTCCTGCCGCTGTTTCACGTGACCGGCATGCAAGGCGGCATGAACAGCGCGGTCTTTTCCGGCACGACCATCGTGCTGTTGCCGCGCTGGGATCGCGAGGCCGCCGCGCTATGCATGCAGAAATATCGCGTCACCGCGTGGCAATCCATCTCGACGATGATGGTCGATTTCCTCTCGAACCCGAAGCTCGACGAATACGATCTGTCGAGCCTCACCGGCACGCGCGGCGGCGGCGCGGCAATGCCGGACGCGATTGCCCGCAAGCTGAAGGCGCTGACCGGACTCGACTATGTCGAAGGCTACGGCATGACGGAGACGATCGCCGGCACGCACATCAATCCGCCGCATCGTCCGAAGCCGCAGTGCCTGGGCATTCCCGTGTTCGACGTGGACTCGCGCGTGATCGATCCGGTCTCGCTGGAGGAACTGCCGCAAGGCGAGACCGGCGAGATCGTCACTCATGCGCCGCAAGTCATGCGGGGCTACTGGGGTAATCCGAAGGCGACGGCGGAAGTGTTCATCGAACTCGACGGCAAGCGGTTTCTGCGAACCGGCGATCTCGGCCATATCGACGAAGACGGTTATTTCTTCATGACCGACCGTCTCAAACGTATGATCAACGCGTCCGGTTATAAGGTGTGGCCGGCCGAAGTCGAGGCCCTGATGTACCGGCATCCGGCGATTCACGAAGTTTGCGTGATCGGCGTGAAGGACGAGAAGCGAGGCGAGACCGTGAAGGCGCTGGTGGTGCCCGACGCGGCGCATGCGGGCACAATTACTGCACAGGAGATCATCGACTGGGCGCATGAGCAGATGGCCGCCTATAAGGCCCCGCGCATCGTCGAGTTCGTGGCGTCGCTGCCGAAGTCGGGCAGCGGCAAGATCTTGTGGCGCAAATTACAGGAAGAGGATGCGGCGCGCGTGGCTGGCTCGCGAGACTCGTCTGCCTGATGCAACACCCGCTCGCAACACCCGCTCGCGGCGCTGAAATGACTCTTTTGACGGTTTGCCTGTAAGCTTTGAGCGCGAGTCGGGACTGAGTGTCGTGCACGGCTCGCGGTGGTGCACAGAAGACTCACAGACAAGCCTGGATGCGCTTGAATGCTTTTGCCAACTTGAGAGAGGGGAATTGAAGATGAAGAGCTTCGCCATTAAACAGATCATGCTCGGCCTCGCCGTCACCGCCATGGTCGCCGGCACCATTCCGCTCGCCGCGGCTCAAGGCGCCAGCGACGCTGCCATGTCGGCCGCGCCTGCCGCGGCGAGCAGTGCGAAACCCACCAAAGCGGAGCGTAAAGAGGCGCGCAAGCAAGCCCGCGCCAAGAAGAACGCCGAGTTGAAGAAGCTCGAAGACGCCGGTTATCAGCCGGCTCAGAACGACCCGAACTATCCGGACAAACTGCAGAAAGCCCAGAAGAAGGCCGGCGTCGGAACAGGCGCGAGCCAGTAATCGCCCAGGCAGCCGCGCGGCGAGACTGAACGTCGCGCGGCTGGCGGTATGGATCGCGTGCGCGAGCCAGGCGACGCGACTCAGCCCGCTTCAGCCGCCTCTACTCAATTACCCACTTAAGACCCGCTCAGCGCGCGCCGAGCGTCTCGACCAGCATGTCGACGAACGCCTTGACCCGCGCCGTCATCTGTAACTGCTGTGGGTACACTGCGTAGATATCCGCACCGGGAGTGCGGTAGTCGGGCAAGACCTGGACGAGCCGGCCATCGGCGAGATACTCCGCAATATCCCATTCGGCGCGCATCAGAATGCCGTGGCCGTCCAGCGCCCATTTCACCGCGATTTCGCCGTCGTTGGTGGTCAGGTTGCCGCGCACACGGACCGTTTCGGTCTTTTCCGTGGCGCCGCGTCCGCTGGTCAGACGCCAGACGCCGTAAGCGTCGCCGCCCTGGCGAATGCCGATGCAATTGTGCTGCGCCAACTCCGCCGGACCGCGCGGCGCCCGCCGCTCGGCAAGATAGCGCGGCGAGGCGCACAGCAGCCGCCGGTTCGACGCGACCCGGCGCGCGATCACGCGGGTATCCGGCGGCTCGCCGAAACGCACGCACACGTCGAAGGCGTCGTCGCTGAGCGGCGGCGGATCGACCGAAAGCTGCAGCTGCACATCCACTTCGGGAAAGCGCCGTACGAACCGCGAGATCAGCGGAGCCACGTGGCTGCGTCCGAAACCGAGCGTCGCATTCACGCGCAGCAAGCCCTTCGGCGCCGCTTGCGAGCCGCCGAGCAACTGGGCGAGGTCGTCCATCTCGCTCAGAATGCGCCGCGCGCGCGTGAGATACAGCTCGCCCTCCGGCGTGAGGCTCATGCGCCGCGTCGTGCGATTGACGAGCGAGACGGCCGCCCGCGATTCCATTTGCGCCAGATGCTTGCTCACGGCCGCCGTGCTCAGTCCGAGTTCGCGCGCGGCCGCCGTGAGGCTGCCGCTTGCGGCGAGCGTGGAGAAGAAGGCGAGATCATCCGGCTGGATCGACGAGGGCATGAAGCGGCCTATTGTTAACCTGAAGTTAAGGATGCTTTGAGTCTAGCAGCGTTTTTCCGGGCAGTGGCCGTTCTACGATGCATCCCATGCTTTCAACATCATGGAGACGCCCAATGAAGACCTATCGCATCGCAACCATTCCCGGCGACGGCATCGGCAAGGAAGTCGTACCTGCTGGCCGGCGCGTTCTGGAAGCCATCGCCGCGCGCAGCGACGCCTTCGGTTTCGACTTCGAGAATTTCGACTGGGGCGGCGACTACTACCGCGAGCATGGCGTGATGATGCCGGCCGACGGTCTCGATGCGATTCGTCACAAGGACGCGATTCTGTTCGGCTCGGCGGGCGACCCGGATATTCCCGATCACGTCACGCTATGGGGTTTGCGCCTGAAAATCTGCCAGGGCTTCGATCAGTACGCGAATGTGCGCCCCACGCGCATCCTGCCCGGCATCGACGCGCCGTTGAAGCGCTGCGGGCCGAAGGATCTCGACTGGGTGATCGTGCGGGAGAACTCGGAAGGCGAATATGCCGGCGTGGGCGGGCGCGCGCATCAGGGCCACCCGATCGAAGTCGCCACGGATGTCTCGATGATGACCCGCGCGGGCGTCGAACGCATTCTGCGTTTCGCGTTCCGGCTCGCGCAATCGCGGCCCCGCAAGCTGTTGACGGTGATCACCAAGAGCAACGCGCAACGTCACGCCATGGTCATGTGGGACGAGATCGCCGTGCAGGTCTCGAAAGAGTTTCCGGACGTGCGCTGGGACAAGGAACTCGTCGACGCCGCCACCGCGCGCATGGTCAACCGGCCGGCCACGCTCGACACGATCGTCGCCACCAACCTGCACGCGGATATTCTCAGCGATCTGGCCGCGGCGCTGGCCGGTAGCCTCGGCATCGCGCCGACCGCGAATCTCGACCCCGAGCGCCGCTATCCGTCCATGTTCGAGCCGATTCACGGCTCCGCATTCGACATCATGGGCAAGGGCCTCGCGAATCCGGTCGGCACCTTCTGGTCGGTGGTGATGATGCTGGAGCATCTCGGCGAGCACGCCGCCGCGCGGCAATTGATGGCGGCAATCGAGCGCGTCACCGCGGACCCGTCTCTGCACACGGGCGACCTGGGCGGCACAGCCACGACCGTGCAGGTGACCGATGCCGTGTGCGCGATCCTGGAGGCGCAGTCGCCGATCAATGCGTCTACCACTGCACCGGTGGAACCGGCGGCGAGCGTCAAGGCCGCCTGAAGCCGCCACGCGCAAAAAGTCACACAAAACCATAACGCCCGGACGACCCCGTCACGGGCGATCTCACTGCATCGCACAGAGATTGAGTGGAGACAGGTATGAACAATGAACTGCAGGCCCGAGTGGTACGCAAGCTGACCTGGCGCATCCTGCCTTTTGTGATGCTGCTTTACTTTGTCAGCTTTCTCGACCGGGTGAACGTCGGCTTTGCCGCCATCACAATGAACAAGGATCTCGGCCTCACGCCGACCATGTTCGGGCTCGGCGGCGGCATTTTCTTCCTCGGCTATTTTCTGTTCGAGGTGCCGTCGAATCTCATCCTCAACAAGGTTGGCGCGCGCATCTGGATCGCACGCGTCATGGTGACGTGGGGGCTGGTATCGGCGGCCTCGGCCTTCGTGGCGGGGCCGACTTCGTTCTATACGCTGCGTTTTCTGCTCGGCGTGGCCGAAGCCGGATTCTTCCCCGGCATCATCCTTTATCTGAGCCAGTGGTTTCCCGCCCGCCAGCGCGCCGTCGCCGCCGCCGCGTTCATGGCGGCCGCGCCGCTCTCGACGGCCATCGGCTCGCCGATTTCCGGCGCGATCATGCAGATGCCCGCGTTGTTCGGCCTGAAGGACTGGCAATGGCTTTTCATCATCGAAGCGATTCCCGCCGTGCTGCTCGGCTTCGTGGTATTGAAAGCGCTCACCGATTCCCCGGACAAAGCCAAATGGCTTGCCGCCGATGAAAAAGCCTGGCTCATCGCCACCTTGCGCGAAGAACGGATGGGACGCGAATCGCAGGCAGGCCATGCCGCCGGTGCGCTCGCCGCACTGCGCGACTCGCGCGTATGGATCATGTCGATGATCTATTTCGGCACCTCCGCGGGACTCTACACGCTCGGCTTGTGGGCGCCGCTCATCATTCGCCAGTTCGGCTTCAGCGCGCTCGGCACAGGCGCATTGAATGCGATTCCGAGCGTGCTGGCGGTGCTCGGCATGGTGGTGTGGGCGCGTCATTCGGACCGCCGAGGCGAGCGCACCTGGCACGTGGTGATGCCTTGCGTGGCGGCCGCCATCGGGCTCGGCTGGGCCGGCCTCGCGGATACGGCGGTGGGCGTCGTGCTGGCGCTGATCGTGGTGAACGTCGGCATCAGCGCGGCAAAGGCGCCGCTGTGGGCAATGCCGAGCACGTTTCTCTCGGGCGCGGGGGCGGCTGCCGGCATCGCCATGATCAATTCGATCGGCAATCTGGGCGGCTTCGTCGGACCGTTCGCGATCGGCTGGCTCAAAAGCGTGACGGGCGGGTATGCCGCCGGGCTCTATGTGGTGGCGGCGAGTCTCGCGGTTTCGGCCCTGCTCACGTTGGCGGTCGGTCGGCGCGGGTATCGGGCCGCGCACGCGGCGCAATGATCCAGCCCGCTCGAATGGTGATGAGAAGCGTAGTGGTTCTCGCTCACGACGCGCTTTAGGGGTTTGACCTTTTGCGTATCTGAATCGATTACGCTTCGATGCTGTGGACTCGATAGGCGGGCACAGCACCATGGCATCCAGACGCGAAGTCAAACGATACAAAGCCAATCTCTCCGATGAACTGCACAGCGCCGCGCTGTACGAAACGCTCGCGAAAGTCGAGAAAGACGGCACACGCAAGCAGGTCTACAGCGACCTCGCGAGATCCGAGCGCGATCATGCGCAAGTCTGGGCCGACAAGCTAAGGGCCAACGGGCTCGATCCGAAAGGCACCGGCCAGGCCGTCAAAACACGTTTGATGAAAGGTCTGGTCCGCATGTTCGGCGCGGGCTTCGTGCTGCCCACGCTGGCGGCCGCGGAATACGCCGATCGCAACAAATACCAGGGGCAGCCGGACGCGGGCCGCATGTCGGCCGACGAACATCATCACGCCGCGATGGTGCAGGCGCTCGCTCATGGCGGCGGCGATACGAGCCTGTCGCCGGGCGCGCGAATTACCGCGGCCGAGTCGTGGCACAAGGGCGCGGGAGCGGGCAACGACTTGCGCGCCGCCGTGCTCGGCGCCAACGACGGCCTCGTTTCGAACTTCTGCCTGATCATGGGCGTGGCCGGTGCGGGAACCGGCAACAAGGCGATTCTGTTGACGGGACTGGCGGGGCTCATCGCCGGCGCGTGTTCGATGGCGCTCGGCGAATGGCTCTCGGTGACCAATGCGCGCGAGCTGGCCAGCACGCAGATCGCGAAAGAGGCGCAGGAGCTCGAAGAATCGCCGGAAGCCGAAGAGCACGAACTTGCGCTGATCTATCGCGCCAAAGGTCTCGACGCGGGCGAGGCCAAACGTGTCGCCTCGCAAATGATGCGCGACAAAGGCAAGGCGCTCGACACGCTGACTCGCGAAGAACTCGGACTCGATCCGGCGGAGTTGGGCGGCAATCCATGGTCGGCGGCGGGCGTGTCGTTCTGCCTGTTCTCCGTGGGCGCGATTTTTCCGGTGATGCCGTTTCTGTGGACGCAGGGGTATAGCGCGGTCGTGCAGTGCGTACTGCTGAGCATGCTGGCGCTCGCGTCGATCGGCGTGTTCACGTCGCTGTTCAACGGACGCAGTGCGGGGTTCTCCGCGTTCCGGCAGGTCGTGATCGGGCTGATCGCGGCTGCGTTCACGTTTGGGGTGGGGCGATTGCTGGGGGTGTCGGTGTCGTGAGCTCTCCATTGGCGAGCGCAACTCGCCGTTGAATGGCAGGAACAACGGTTTTTTTTGGCCCAGGTTTGCGGTGCATGCACTTGCTGCGTTGCCGCATCAGGGCCTGCAGACCTCCACGGGCGGCGTTTATCTGCGTCGCATCGCCTCCACTTGCTCTAACGCGACACGCGTCAAAGCGCCCCTCGACACCCTCCAAACCCTTGCCCCACAAGGCTCCGCACCACGCTGGCCAGCGTGCCCAAAAAGCGGGTGTCGTATTTACACATGTGGTTGTCGCAAATAGTCGGCTAGCGATACTTTTTTCTGGCAACTATGTATGCACAGCGCGGACGGGCATTTGTCACCGCAGAAACCATCTTGCATGGGGCCTGAGTTAGCGCTTTAGCCGTCGGCCCGAGTTCACGCTTCAGTGCGGGGGCTCGGGGCCGTGCAAAGCCCTAACTCCGGTCGACATAGGAGAGTATTCAATGAATTCCCCCAAGGTCGTGGTCGAAGGGTTGTGCAAGGTGTTCGGCACCAACCCGAAACAGGCGATCGGCATGCTGGCAGGCGGCGCGACGAAAGAGGAAGTGTTCGCGCGCACCGGTCAGATTGTCGGCGTCCACAACGTGTCTTTCGAAGTCAAGGAAGGCGAGATCTTCGTGCTGATGGGCCTGTCCGGCTCGGGCAAGTCGACGCTGATCCGCCTGATCAATCGCCTCGTCGAGCCGACGGCCGGCAAGGTGCTGATCGACGGCCGCGACGTGGCCAGCGTACCGCGCTCCGAGCTGACGGCGCTGCGCCGCAAGGACATGAGCATGGTGTTCCAGTCCTTCGCGCTGATGCCGCAGCGCACCGTGCTGTCCAACGCGGCCTTCGGGCTCGAAGTGGCGGGCGTGGGCCGCAAGGAGCGCGAAAAGCGCGCGATGACCGTGCTCGAACAGGTCGGCCTCGCGCCGTTCGCGCAGAAGCTGCCCGCGCAACTGTCCGGCGGCATGCAGCAGCGCGTGGGTCTCGCGCGGGCGCTGGCGGTCAATCCGTCGCTGATGATCATGGACGAGGCGTTCTCCGCGCTCGATCCGCTCAAGCGCAAGGAAATGCAGAACGTGCTGCTCGATCTGCAACGCGAACAGCAACGCACCATCCTGTTCGTGTCGCACGATCTGGAAGAGGCGATGCGCATCGGCACGCGCATCGCGATCATGGAAGGCGGGCGCGTCGTGCAAGTCGGCACGCCGCAGCAGATCATCACCAATCCCGCCGATGATTACGTGCGCGCGTTCTTCGAAGGCATCGACACCAGCCGCTATCTGACCGCCGGCGATCTGATGCAGACCGACGCCGTGCCGCTCATGCAGCACTCGCCGCAGATCGACGCGTCGAGCGTGGCCGCCACGCTCAACGGGAGCGCCGACTACGCGTTCGTGCTGGACAGCGAACGCAAGATTCGCGGCTTCGTGTGCCGCGATGCGATGGGCAGCGCCTCGCCGCAACTCAATCAGATCGAATGCATCCGCCGCACCACGCCGCTCGACGATGTGGTCGAACTCGTGGTGGCGAGCCGCGCGCCGCTGCCGGTCGTCGAAGCCGACGGTTCTTACTGTGGTTCGGTCAACAAGACGAACGTGCTGAACGTTCTCACGCGCCATCGGAGTTCCCATGTCTGAAGTCATTCCACTTGGCGCCTGGGTCGATCACGGCGTTCACTACCTGCTCGACCACGACGCAAAAACTTTCGATTCGATCGGCAAGGTGATCGAGAGCTTTGCCGCGGTGATCGAACACGGCTTGCAAGCAGTGCCGATGTGGGCGCTGATGGCGTTCTTCGTGGGCATTGGCCTGTGGCGGGTGGGCTGGCGTTTCGCGCTGTTCACGCTGCTCGCCATGCTGCTGATCTACGGCACCGGGTTCTGGGATCAGATGGTGATCACGCTCGGTCTCACCTTGTCGTCCACCTTGATCAGTCTGCTGCTCGGCGTGCCGCTCGGCATCTGGACGGCCAAGAGCCGCACCGTCGAGATGATCGTGCGGCCCGTGCTCGACCTGATGCAGACCATGCCGGCCTTCGTCTACCTGATTCCGGCCGCGATGCTGTTCGGCCTCGGCCGCGTGCCGGGAATTCTCTCCACGGTGATTTTCGCGATGCCGCCGGCGGTGCGTCTCACGTCGCTCGGCATCAAGCATGTGAACCGCGAGATTGTCGAAGCGGGGCAGGCGTTCGGCTGCACGCCGTTGCAACTGCTCTACAAGGTGCAGTTTCCGAATGCGCTGCCGTCCATCATGACCGGCGTCAACCAGACCATCATGATGGCGCTCTCCATGGTGATCATCGCGTCGATGGTCGGCGCGGGCGGTCTCGGCAACGACGTGCTGGCCAGTATTCAGCGGCTCGACATCGGGCTCGGCTTTGAAAGCGGACTCTCGGTGGTGATGCTCGCGATCATTCTGGACCGCATCACGGAAAGCTTCGGCCGTTCGCCGGGCACGGCGCGCGCGCCGCTGCTGTCGGGCCTGCGCAGCGTCATGAAAGTGCGCCGCGAGCCGGCCGCGCAACACGGCTGAGCCGCCTATGAAGCGCGACGCGCTCACGCCTGTCGAGCCCGGGGCCAATTCGCCGCTGTCCGGCCTCGCGCACGTCGGCTTTCTGACGCTGCCGAACTTTTCGATGATCGCGTTCACCAGCGCGGTCGAGGTGCTGCGCATGGCCAACTACGTGGGCCGCGCGCAGCACTACCGGTGGTCGGTGATCACGCCGGACGGCGAACCGGCGCGAGCGAGCAACGGCATCACCGTGAAGCCCACCACGACGCTCGCTGAAGCCGGCATGCCCGATGTGCTGATCGTCTGCGCTGGCTGGCATGTGCGCGATTACGTGGACGACACGGTGATCGCGCTGCTGCGCGATGTCGCGGAAAAGGGCATACCGCTCGGCGGCATTTGCACGGGACCGTATGCGTTGCTGGCCGCGGGCCTGCTCGACGGCTATCGCTGCACCGTGCACTGGGAAGACATGTCGCCGTTGCACAAGAGCTATCCGCACGTGCGATTCGCCGACGAACTGTTCGTGATCGACCGCGATCGCATGACCTGCACCGGCGGCACCGCGCCGCTCGACCTGATGCTGAAACTGGTGGGCATGCGGCTGGGTCAGGCGGTGGCCGCGCAGGTGTCCGAGCAGTTCATCGTCGAGCGGATTCGCGGCTCGACCGACTATCAGCATATTCCCGTCGACGCGCGGGTCGGGTTTTCGCGCGCGGAACTCGTCGAGGTGGTGCGGCTGATGGAAGCGAATATCGAGGAGCCGTTATCGCTCGACGAACTCGCGCGGCTCGTGCATCTGTCGCAGCGGCATTTGCAGCGCATGTTCAAGATGTTCCTGAGCGTGTCGCCCACGCATTATTATCTGACGCTGCGGTTGCGGCGCGCGCGTGAGTTGCTACGCAATACGGACGCGTCGATTGCGCGCGTGACGAGCGTGTGCGGCTTTCATTCGGCGTGTCATTTCAGCAAGGCGTATCGCGCGCAGTTCGGGCACGCGCCAAGCGTCGAGCGGCGCTTGTCCGCTTAGCGCCCGAGTAATGATTGGCGTAAAACAATCCGCTTCATCCAATCCAGTCGAATATCAATCACTCTAAGGGAACGCCATGAAACGTTTGTGGGCTGCGTCGTTGTGCGCGCTGTCTGTGTCGTCTGTGCTGGCCGCGGAACCTGCCACTTGCCGCGACGTGCGATTTGCCGATGTCGGCTGGACCGATATCGCGGCGACCACCGGGCTGGCGGCGACCGTGCTCGAAGGGCTTGGCTACAAGCCGACCAAGACGATCGCCTCGGTGCCGATCACGTTCGCCGGTGTGAAGAACAAGCAGATCGACGTGTTCCTCGGCTACTGGTCGCCGACCATGGACCCGATGATTGACCCGTTCAGGAAGTCCGGCCAGCTCAGCGTGTTGCCGACGCCGAATCTGACCGGCGCGAAATACACGCTGGCGGTGCCCGATTACGCGTATCAGTCGGGTATCAAGACCTTTGCCGACATCGCGAAGAACTACGACAAGCTCGACGGCAAGATCTACGGGATCGAGCCGGGCAACGACGGCAATGCGTTGATCAAGAAGATGATCGACACCAATCGGTATGGGCTCGGCAAGTTCAAACTGGTGGAGTCGAGCGAGGCGGGCATGCTGGTCGAAGTGAACCGCGCGGTTCGCGACAAGAAACCGATCGTGTTTCTCGGTTGGGAACCGCATCCGATGAATGTGCAGATGAAGATCGATTATCTGTCCGGCGGCGATGCCGTGTTTGGGCCGAACTACGGCGAAGCGAAAGTGCTGACGGTCACGCCGAGTGATTATTCGGCGCGCTGTCCGAACGTCGCGAAGCTGGTGTCGAATCTGCAGTTCACGACCGATATCGAGAATCACGTCATGCTGCCGATCATGAACAAGACCGATCCGAATAAGGCCGCGCGCGAATGGCTGAAGGCGAATCCGGCGGTGCTGGACAAGTGGCTGGCGGGGGTGAAGACGTATGACGGGAAGGATGGGTTGCCGGCTGTGAAGGCTTATGTGGCGGGGAAGTGAAACTGCTGAACTAGCTCGGTTTATGGCGCGGCTTTCGCGTTGTCGTCGATGCGACGCGAAAGCCGCGGCATGCCAACTGCGTGCCTGGCAAACTACGGCTTAAATCGCCTGCGCCCGCCCCGGAAACGTCTCGTCATAGTCTCTACTATCCTCAGCTTCCGCCGCCGTGCCGCGCTGCTCGCGATACATCATCGGCGGCAAACCGAATTGCTTGCGGAATTCGCGGCCCAGATGCGAGGCATCGGAAAACCCGCAACTCGACGCAATATCCGCCACCGTCTTATCCGAACTCGTCAATAGCCAGGCGGCGGTGCGCAACCGCACCTGCTTCGCGTAGGCCTGCGGCGCCTTACCCGTTTCCGCTTTAAAAAGCCGTTCCAACTGACGCGGCGAGAGATCAAGCTTCCCCGCAAGCTCATCGAGCGACAGCGAGCGCCCCACATGCTGCTCCATTAGCAGAATCGCGCGCTTGACCTTGGGATGTGTTGCCGGCGCGAGCCCCGGCGGATGCGGCTGCGGCGCGTTGCCTTTCTGCATATCGTCGACGAGCAAAATACGCAGCGCCTTCTGCACCGTGGCCGTTTCAAAATGACGCAACAGGATCGCGGCGGCCACGTCGATCGACGCGCGTCCGCCGGAACAGGTAATGCGCCGTCGGTCGATCACGAACAGCCGGTCGGCGATCAGCGCTTCTTCGTTCACCGACGGAAAGCGCTCGATGAAATCCCAGTAGTGAAACCAGCTCACGCAGATGCGGTAACCGTCGAGCACGCCTGCGCGCATCAACGAAAACACGCCCGTGCACATGCCGACGAGCGTTGCATCGGTGGCGGCGGCGCGGCGGATGAAAGCGAGCGTCGCGTCGTTCGCGGCCGGTCCGGAATGCAGGAGGCCGCCGACCACCACGACGTAATCGAACGGCTCGGCGCTGTCGAACGTTTCCCACGGCGTGATCTGGATGCCGCAACTCGCGCGCACCGGAGCAAGGGTTTCCCCTATCACGCTCCACGAACAGCGCACGGGCTTGCTGAAATCGCCTTCGTCCGCGGACAGGCGCAGCAGGTCGACGAAACCCGAAAACGCCGTCAGCGTGAAGTTCGGCAACAGGATGATGCCGAAGCGGATGCGCTGCCTGGAGGTGCCGTCGATCGATCGAGGGGGAAGCGGTTCAGCGGAATTCATGCATGCAGCCAGCGAGCGAAAGGGTTGGATCAAGCATAGCACCGGGGACGGCGTCTGCCGCGCCCGGCCGTACCTGCGGCACAACCGGCGCTGCGCCGCAGGCATCGTCAGCATCGCTAGCCACAAGCCGGGCGCATGTCGCAAATGCGTCAGAAGTCTTCGTAAATACGCCGCGGGCCTTTGCCGGCGCGTCCATTGACGCCACTATCCCACTGCGATGCCGTTTTTATTCTATCGGTTCAATTTGACCTGCGCTGCAATAGAGGCCAATCCACCCAAGGCATCGCAACGCACAAGGCACGCCATGAACGTCAGCGTCTTCGATCTGTTCAAGATCGGTATCGGTCCTTCAAGCTCGCACACCGTGGGGCCGATGATCGCTGCATGCCGCTTCGCCTCGCATATCGAAGACGCCAATCTGCTCGGCTTCGTGCGCAGCGTGAAAGCCGACCTGTTCGGCTCGCTCGGCGCGACCGGCAAGGGGCACGGCACGGACAAGGCGGTGCTGCTGGGACTCGAAGGCAATCTGCCCGACTCCATCGACCCGGACCTGATCGAGCCGCGCCTGCAAGCGATCCGCGCGTCCAGGCAACTGGTGCTGCTCGGCAAGCATCCCGTCAAATTCGACGAGCGCGAGCATCTGGGCTTTTTCCGCAAGCTGATGCCGGGCGCGCCGGGTTCGGGCATCGTGCATCCGAACGGCATGCGCTTTCAGGCCTTCGATGAAAACGGCCAGCTGCTGGTGGAGAAGGAGTATTACTCCGTCGGCGGCGGCTTCGTGGTGAATCGCGAAGGCGATCGCGTGAACGGCGTGCGCGCCGGCGCGGACGTGCCGTATCCGTTTCGTACCGGCGACGATCTGATGCGCGTCTGCCGCGAAACCGGTTTGTCGATCGCGCAGATCACCTTGCGCAACGAATGCGCGGCGCGTCCCGAACAGGAAGTGCGCGAAGGCTTGCTGGCGATCTGGCGCACCATGTCCGCGTGCGTCGAGCGCGGCTGCAAGGTGCGCGGCGAGCTGCCCGGTCCGATGCACGTGAAGCGCCGCGCCGCGGATCTCTGCGGGCAATTGCGTTCGCGCTCGGAAGAGTCGCTGCGCGATCCGCTCTCCATGCTCGACTGGGTCAACCTCTACGCAATGGCCGTCAACGAAGAGAACGCAGCGGGCGGGCGCGTCGTCACCGCGCCGACCAATGGCGCGGCCGGTGTGATTCCCGCCGTGCTGCACTACTACGTGAAGTTCATGCATGCGTCGAACGACGAGGGCATCGTCAACTTCCTGCTGACGGCCGCGGCGATCGGCATCATCTATAAGGAAACGGCATCGATCTCGGGCGCCGAAGTGGGCTGCCAGGGCGAAGTGGGCGTGGCCTGCTCGATGGCCGCCGCGGCGCTCGCCGCCGTGATGGGCGGCACGCCGGCGCAAGTCGAAAACGCCGCCGAAATCGGCATGGAACATAACCTCGGCATGACCTGCGATCCGGTCGGCGGACTCGTGCAGATTCCGTGCATAGAACGCAATGCGATGGGCGCGATCAAGGCGTTGAACGCCGCGCGCATGGCGATGAAGGGCGACGGCCAGCATTACGTGTCGCTCGACAACGTGATCAAGACGATGCGCGAAACCGGCGCCGATATGAAGACGAAGTACAAGGAGACGTCGCGCGGCGGGTTGGCCGTGAACGTCATCGAGTGTTGAATCCCGTTTTATCAAACACGAACACCAGCAAAGACCGCACCAACAAGGACCCACGATGAGCCGCTATTCGATATTCAGCCTGTTGCGCAACGGGATGTCCTATCACGAGAACTGGGAGCGACAGTGGAAGAGCCCCGAGCCCAAACGTGAATACGACGTCGTGATCGTCGGCGGCGGCGGGCACGGTCTTGCCACCGCGTACTACCTCGCCAAGGAACATGGCGTGCGCAATGTCGCTGTCCTGGAGAAGGGCTGGATCGGCGGCGGCAATACGGCGCGCAATACGACCATCGTGCGCTCAAACTATCTGTGGGACGAGTCGGCTGCGCTCTATGAGAAAGCGATGAAGCTGTGGGAAGGGCTCTCGCAGGACCTGAACTACAACGTCATGTTCAGCCAGCGCGGCGTGATGAATCTCGCGCATACGTTGCAGGATGTGCGCGACACCGAGCGCCGCGTGAATGCGAACCGGCTGAACGGCGTGGACGCCGAATTTCTGACGCCCGCGCAGATCAAGGAAATCGAGCCGACTATCAATCTGAACAGCCGCTATCCGGTACTCGGCGCGTCGATCCAGCGGCGCGGCGGCGTGGCGCGTCACGATGCGGTGGCCTGGGGCTTCGCGCGCGGCGCGGATCAGGCCGGCGTCGATATCGTGCAGAACTGCCAGGTCACGGGCATTCGCCGCAACGGCAGCCAGGTGACCGGCGTGGACACCACCAAGGGTTTCATCAAGGCGAAGAAAGTCGCGATCGTGGCAGCGGGCAATACTTCGACGCTCGCCGACATGGCCGGCGTGCGGCTGCCGCTGGAGAGCCATCCGTTGCAGGCGCTGGTGTCGGAACCGATCAAGCCGGTGGTCAACACGGTGGTGATGTCGAACGCGGTGCACGCGTACATCAGCCAGTCCGACAAGGGCGATCTGGTGATCGGCGCGGGCGTGGACCAGTACACGGGTTTTGGACAGCGCGGCAGTTTCCAGATTATCGAAGGCACGCTTGAGGCCATTGTCGAAATGTTTCCGGTGTTCTCACGAGTGCGGATGAACCGCCAGTGGGGCGGCATCGTGGACGTATCGCCGGATGCGTGCCCGATCATCAGCAAGACCGACGTGAAAGGGCTGTACTTCAATTGCGGTTGGGGCACCGGCGGCTTCAAGGCGACGCCGGGTTCCGGATGGGCCTACGCGCACACCATTGCGAAGGATGAGCCGCATCCGTTGAACGCGGCTTTTTCGCTGGAGCGTTTCTATACCGGCCACCTGATCGACGAACACGGCGCCGCCGCTGTTGCCCACTAACGCCACGCACTGCGACGAGGACAAACCAATGCTATTGATCGAATGCCCGTGGTGTGGGCCGCGCGCCGAAACCGAATTTTCCTGCGGCGGCGAAGCGGACATTGCCCGTCCGCTCGACACCGACAAACTCACCGACAAGGAATGGGGCGACTACCTGTTCATGCGCAAGAATCCGCGCGGCGTGCATCGCGAGCAATGGATGCACACGCAAGGCTGCCGCCGCTGGTTCAAGGCGCAGCGCGACACGGTGAGCTACGAGATCCAGGGCTACGAGACGTTCGAGCGTCCGTTGCTCGCCGTGGACAGCGCCGAGGCTAACACGCAAAGCACGGCACAAAACAAGGCACAAGAGGGCAAGGCATCATGAGCCAGAAAGACCGACTCCCCAACGGCGGCCGCATCAATCGCGCCCAGCCGCTGACGTTCACCTTCAACGGCCGGCAGTACCAGGGCTATCAGGGCGACACGCTGGCATCGGCGCTGCTCGCGAACGGCGAGCATTTCGTTGCGCGCAGCTGGAAGTACCATCGGCCGCGCGGCATCGTCACGGCGGGTGTGGAAGAGCCGAATGCCGTCGTGCAACTCGAAACCGGTGCGTACACAGTGCCGAATGCGCGCGCGACTGAGGTCGAGTTGTATCAAGGACTGGTCGCCACCAGCGTGAACGCGAAGCCGAGCATCGAGAAAGACCGCATGGCGGTCAACCAGAAGTTCGCGCGCTTCATTCCGGCCGGCTTCTACTACAAGACCTTCATGTGGCCGCGCAAATTCTGGCCGAAGTACGAAGAAGTGATCCGCGACGCCGCCGGCCTCGGCAAGGCGCCGGAACACACGGACGCGGATCGCTACGACAAGTGCTTTGCGCATTGCGACGTGCTGGTGGTGGGCGGTGGCCCGACCGGCCTCGCGGCCGCGCACGCCGCCGCATTGTCCGGCGCGCGCGTGACGCTGGTCGACGATCAGCCGGAACTCGGCGGCTCGCTGCTGTCGTGCCGCGCGGAGATCGACGGCAAGCCCGCACTGTACTGGGTGCAGAAGATCGAAGACGAACTGCGGCAGATGCCCGAAGTGAAGATCCTGTGCCGCAGCACGGCATTCGGCTATCAGGACCACAACCTCGTGACGGTGACGCAGCGGCTCACCGAACATTTGCCGGTGTCGCAGCGCAAGGGCACGCGCGAACTGATGTGGAAGATCCGCGCGAAACGCGTGATTCTCGCGACCGGCGCGCACGAGCGTCCCATCGTGTTCGGCAACAACGATCTGCCGGGCGTGATGCTGGCGTCGGCCGTGTCGACCTATCTGCATCGCTACGCGGTGCTGCCGGGCCGCAACGCGGTGGTGTTCACCAACAACGACGACGGCTATCAATGCGCGCTCGATCTGAAAGCAGCCGGCGCCCAGGTGACAGTGGTCGATCCGCGCGCGAGCGAATCGAAGGGCACGCTGCCCGCTTTGGCACGCCGCTACGGCGTCAAGGTGATGAACGGTGTCGTGATCACGGCGGCGCACGGCAAACTGCGCGTGGCGTCGGTGGATCTCGCGTCGTATTCGAACGGACAGGTCGGTGCGAAGCAGAGCGAACTTGCCTGCGATCTGCTCGCCATGTCCGGCGGCTGGAGCCCGGTGCTGCATCTGTTCGCGCAATCGGGCGGCAAGGCGCACTGGCATGACGAGAAGGCCTGCTTCGTGCCGGGCAAGGCGATGCAGCCGGAGACGAGCGTCGGCGCCTGTGCCGGCGACTTTACGCTGGGTCAGGGCATCCGCTTTGCAGTCGATGCCGGCATCGACGCGGCGCGCGCGGCGGGCTTCATCGTCGCGCGGCCGAATCCCGTGCAGGTAGCCGAGATCACGGAAGCGAAGATGCAGCCGCTGTGGCTGGTCGGCGGCCGCGAGATGGCCACGCGCGGGCCGAAGCAGTTCATCGATTTCCAGAACGATGTGTCGGCCGCCGATATTTTCCTCGCGGCGCGCGAGGGCTTCGAATCGGTCGAGCACGTGAAGCGCTATACGGCGATGGGTTTCGGCACCGACCAGGGCAAGCTCGGCAACATCAACGGCATGGCGATTCTCGCGCAGGCGCTCGGCAAGACAATTCCCGAGACCGGCACCACGACCTTCCGTCCGAACTACACGCCTGTCACCTTCGGCACGTTCGCCGGCCGCGAGCTGGGCGAGTTTCTCGATCCGGTGCGCAAGACGGCGGTGCACGAATGGCATGTGGAAAACGGCGCGGCTTTCGAGGACGTGGGTAACTGGAAGCGTCCGTGGTACTACCCGAAAGCGGGCGAAGACATGCACGCGGCAGTGGCGCGCGAATCGCTCGCGGTGCGCACGAGCGTCGGCATTCTGGATGCTTCCACGCTCGGCAAGATCGACATACAGGGCCCCGATTCGGCGAAGCTGCTGAACTGGGTCTACACGAATCCGTGGAGCAAGCTGGAGGTCGGCAAGTGCCGCTACGGTTTGATGCTCGACGAGAACGGCATGATCTTCGACGACGGCGTGACCGTGCGCCTCGCCGACCAGCACTACATGATGACGACCACCACCGGCGGCGCGGCGCGCGTGCTGACGTGGCTCGAACGCTGGCTGCAAACCGAATGGCCGGACATGCGCGTGCGGCTCGCGTCGGTGACGGATCATTGGGCGACCTTCGCCGTGGTCGGTCCGAACAGCCGCAAGGTACTGCAGAAGGTCTGCCAGGACATCGACTTCGCAAACGCGGCGTTTCCGTTCATGAGCTATCGCGAAGGCACGGTAGCGGGCGCGGCCTCGCGCGTGATGCGCATCAGCTTCTCGGGCGAGCTGGCGTATGAAGTGAACGTGCCGGCGAACGTCGGGCGTGCGGTGTGGGAAGCGTTGATGGCGGCGGGCGCGGAGTTCGACATCACGCCGTACGGCACCGAAACCATGCACGTGCTGCGGGCGGAGAAGGGCTACATCATCGTCGGCCAGGATACGGACGGCTCGATGACGC
Source organism: Paraburkholderia sp. BL25I1N1 (assembly GCF_003002025.1). Taxonomy (GTDB): domain Bacteria; phylum Pseudomonadota; class Gammaproteobacteria; order Burkholderiales; family Burkholderiaceae; genus Paraburkholderia. The sequence goes on along the minus strand of NZ_PVZB01000006.1, from coordinate 273,995 downwards.
CGTACGACCTCGGCATGGGCGGGCTCGTCGCGAAATCGAAGGACTTTCTCGGCAAGCGTTCGCTGACCCGCTCGGACACCGCGAAGGCAGGGCGCAAGCAGCTGGTCGGCCTGCTCTCGGACGATCCGTCGTTCGTGATACCGGAAGGCTCGCAGATCGTCGCGGGTCCGTTCCAGGGCGAGACGGCGGCGATGCTCGGCCACGTCACATCGAGCTATTACAGCCCGATCCTGAAGCGTTCGATCGCGATGGCGGTCGTCAAGGGCGGTCTCGACAAGATCGGCGAAACGGTCACGATTCCGCTTTCAAGCGGCAAACAGATTGCAGCGAAGGTCACCAGTTCGGTGTTCTACGATAGCGAAGGAGCACGTCAACATGTGGAATGAAACGAGAGGGACGGCGTCGGTCGTGGATCGTGCTGTCGGCAAACAGACCGGCGTGTGGCAGGAGTCGCCGCTGGTCGGCACGGACGCGCTGCTGAAGAAGCATCAGGCGACGGCCAACGCGGCGTTCAGATTGAACGAGCGGCCGTTTCTGGAACTCGTGAACGTGCGCGGCGATACGCGTGACGCCGCGTTCGTGCGCGCCTTTGAAAGCGTGCTCGGCTGCCGTCCGCCTGAAAAGGCGAACACGGTGGCGCGCGGCAACGGCTACGACGTAATGTGGCTCGGTCCCGACGAGTGGCTGGTACGCTCGGCCACCGCGCACGACGCAACGCGCACCGCGCCGTTGCAGGCCAAACTCGGCGCGGCGTTCGCGGGCGTGTTCGCTTCGGCGGTGGATATCGGCAGCGGCTTTACGGTGCTCGAAATCAGCGGCACGCGCACGCGTGAAGTGCTGGCGCGCGGTTGCCCGCTCGATCTGCATCCCAAGCTGTTCGGCGAAGGGCAGTGCGCGCAGAGCCACTATTTCAAGGCATCGATGACGCTGCTGCCCACCGGCGCGAGCAGTTTCGATATCGTCGTGCGCCGCAGCTTCGCGGACTACTTCGTGAAGATGATGCTCGACGCAGCCGAGCCGCTGATGTCGTAAGGCGCGGCGAGCGGTCCTGTCCGAACCGCTCGCGCGTTCATCCCTCGATATTCGCCATGACGTCGACACGTCTAGCCACCGCGCGCCTCACCGAGCGCGCGTGCCACGAAGGCGATGCCCATGCCGCGCTCGCGCTGCTCGATCAGAGCATCGTGCTGCGGCATCGGCGCATTGCGTTGATCCGTTATATCCTCGCGCAACAACTCGGCGCGCCGTTGCAGGCGCGTCATCATGAATACGTCGAACGGATCGCAGCACGGTTGAGCGCGGATGCGCTCGCGCGCATTGCCGGCGCCGCGCGGGCGCGTCTGCGGGCCTGAGCGCCGCTGTCGCCGCCGTCGCCGCGCATGGAGCGGCGCACCCGTTCCATCCCGATGACGTATTTCTTCTATGTGGCCGATTTATGTCGGCGTCTACTGAAAACACTCAGGAGTACCCACGCGGCAAGCGCCGCATCCACCAGGGGATGACATGTCCACCGCCTATCCGCCGCGCGCGAGCGCTGCTGCCCGACTCGAACGACTGCCGTTCTCCGGTTATCACCGGACCATTTTTATCATCATCGCCATCGCGTTCTTTTTCGATTCCGTCGATCTCGGCACGATGACCTTCGTGCTCGGTTCGATCAAGACGGAATTTGGCTTATCGACGGCAACGGCGGGGCTGGTGGCCAGCGCGAGTTTCTTCGGTATGGTGATCGGCGCGGCGATCGCCGGATTGCTGGCGGATCGGTTCGGACGGCGGCCTGTGTTTCAGTGGAGCATGGTGTTGTGGGGGCTCGCGTCGTATCTGTGCTCGACGGCGCAGAGCGTGGAAGCGTTGATCTTTTATCGCGTGCTGCTCGGCTTCGGCATGGGCATGGAGTTTCCGATTGCGCAGACGTTGTTGTCGGAGTTCGTGCCGGCTGCGTCGCGCGGCCGTCTGATCGCGCTGATGGATGGCTTCTGGCCGCTCGGCTTCATTACCTCGGGCGTGGTGTCGTACTTCGTCTTGCCGGCGTTCGGCTGGCGCACGGAGTTCGCGCTCCTCGCGATTCCTGCTGTATTCGTACTGATCGTGCGTCGCGTCGTGCCGGAGTCGCCGCGCTGGCTCGAACATCGCGGACGCCTCCATGAAGCGGACAAGATTCTCGCCGAGGTCGAAGTGAAGGTGATGAAAGCGGCGGGGCTGAGCCAGTTGCGCGCGCCCGTCATGCTTGCAGAACCGCCGGCCGCCAAGGGCACGGGGGCGTTCCGCGAGATCTGGAGCATGGCTTACCGGCGCCGCACGATCATGGTGTGGACGCTATGGTTCTTCGCGCTGCTCGGTTTCTATGGGCTGACGTCGTGGCTCGGCGCTTTGATGCAGCAGGCAGGCTTTGCGGTGACGAAGTCGGTGCTGTACACGGTGCTGATTTCGCTCGGCGGGATTCCCGGGTTTATTTGCGCGGCGTGGCTGGTCGAACGTTGGGGGCGTAAGCCGACTTGCATCGCGTCGCTCGCGGGCAGCGCCGTGATGGCTTACGTGTATGGACAAACCGCGCTGCATGCTCAGACGCCGACCTTGTTGATCTGCGCCGGGCTGGCAATGCAGTTCTTTCTGTTCGCGATGTGGGCGGTGCTGTACACCTACACGCCGGAGCTGTACGGAACCGGTGCGCGCGCGACGGGTTCGGGCTTCGCGTCGGCGATCGGCCGCGTGGGTTCGCTAATCGGACCTTATGTGGTGGGCGTGGTGTTGCCGATGTTCGGCCAGGGCGGCGTGTTCTCGCTCGGCGCGATGTGTTTTGTGATCGCGGCGGCGGCGGTGTGGCTTTTGGGCATCGAGACGCGCGGGTTGGCGCTCGAGACGCTGGTGTCGGAGGCGGTCGAGACGGATGCGCGAGGGGGGTTGAGTCCGGTGCGGGAGTGAAGATTATTGCTTGCGGATAGCGCGCACCATGACGCCGTTCCAACCGAATGCGACACGGTTATCGGCCATGCGGAAAACGGCCGTACAGTTCGCGCTGTCCAGCAACGCGGTGCGCGCAGGCAGGCCGACATCCGGCGGGTAGACGTCGTAAAGTTCTTTCAACTTCGCGGCGCTGTCCACCTCGCTGACCACAAAGCCGCTATGCGGCGTGCAGTTCTGGTTATTGAACTCAATACGCGTTGGCGAGATCGTCAGAACCTTCCCGAGGATTCGCCTCGCCTCCGGGATACCCGCCGAGACAGGGGAATAGGACACGACATCAGTCACCACCCATTTGCCCGCGAATCCCGCCGCAGACGGTGTTGTCTCCGACGCGCCCTGTTGCGCGCCAGCGAGTCCGGTCGAGAGAGAGAGAATCAGCGCGATGGCCGCGCCCAACTGACGGGCTTTCATTGCGCAGGCTGCCGGAATGGAGCGGACTCGCGCATGCATGGCCCCAGGTGAGCTAACGTACCGATGCCCCACGTGCAATTGCCGTTCGCCGGCGCATCATTGTAGTACCGCATCACAACGCCCTCGTTGAATCGTAAGGCTGCATAGCCGGCTGCACTCATCCGCATGCTGTCATTGGCACCGGGCATTCTCTACCTCCTCAAAAACGGGGACGAGTATAGAAGGCGATGCGCGTGCGATAACACCTATCAAAATGGATAGGTAACGTGATACGGGAGCGGCAGCCACCCCGATCCTCATTTTCTAATTCAATTCCGAGCGCGAATATTAAACGGCTTCCCAGGCACCCAGGCCCACGTCGCCAACACTTTCGCGCCCGCCGGTCCGGCGCTCGTCACGTGAACGACATTCGCCGGCATCCGGTAACTTTCTCCGGCGTGGACCACTTGCGCGGGTCGCCCCTCGACCTGCACCGTGACTTCACCTTCGAGCACATAGGCGACCTCTGGCCCGGTTGCCTTGTGCTTCGGCTTGACGGCATTGGGCGGGAATTCGGCAATGCCCATGCCCATTTCGCGATCGGTTCCCGGAACGGGGACGCGTTGAAGCACCACGGTCTCATTGGCGTCGGGTGCCTTTTCGCCGGCATTGGCCGAAGGCAGATTCATAAGGACCGCAACGATCAACGGCACGCAGCGCAAGCTGTTCATGATCGAGTCGCCCCTCTTCAACGCGGGGCCTCAGCAAGCGCCGTCAGAATCTTATAAGCAGCAGCCACCCGATCCTCGTTCGGGAAGTTCTTGTTGGCCAGCAGCACAATGCCCAACTGCTCCTCAGGCACGAAAGCCACATATGCGCCGAACCCATTGGTCGAACCGGTCTTGTTGATCCACACGTTTGAACGAGGCGCGAGCGGCGGCTTGATTTCGACCGCGGGCGTCGCCTTTAAAGCCATCGACGATGAATTGCCCGCCAGCAATGTCTTCAGCGCGACCGGATACGCGTATTGCTCCCAGATCAGATCCTGGGTCAACACGCCTGCCTTGAAGTAGCCGGTGTGCGTGTCCGTGATTGCGCGCTGCAACTTGGCGTCGAGCTGAAGCAGATTCATGTTGGCCTGCATGAAGCGTGTCATGTCGGCAGCGGTGGATTTGACGCCGTAGGCTTCGGCGGACAGCACGCCGGGCGCCATGCGGATCGGCGCACCGTCTTTCCTGTAGCCTTGCGCGTAGTCCGGCATCCGTGCTGTCGGGACATCGATATAACTGTTCTTCAACCCCAGTGCAGGAAACATGCGCTGATCCATCAACGCCGTGAAATCCTGCCCCATGCTCTTTGCGGTGATCAATCCAAGCGTGCCAATCCCGGGATTAGCGTAAGTCCGGCACGTGCCCGGCGCGCAACTGGGCTGCCATGCCTTGAAATACTGCATAAGTTCGTCGTTGTTATGGATGTCGTCCGGCACCTGCAAGGGCAGCCCGCCAGGTGTATGCGTGCCCAGATTGACCAGTTTCACGTTGCCAAACGGACTGCCCTGAAGCACGGGCAAATACTTGCTCGTCGTATCCGACAGGGAAAGATCGCCGCTGACCTGCGCATACGAAGCGAGCGTTGCCGTGAAGGTCTTGCTGATCGAGCCGAGTTCGAACAGCGTGTCGCGCGTTACGGGCTTGTTGGTTTCCGTCGACGCCACGCCGTAGTTGTACACATAAGGCTTGCCCGCGACAACAATGCCGACCGCCACGCCGTGAATACCGTCTTTCGCCATGAGCGGCTGGATCGCCGCGTCGACTGTCCGTTTAATGCTGTCTTGCGTGGTATCGGCTGCGTGGCTCATGGGAGCGTTCAACGCAAAGACCGCGGTCGCCGTTAGGCTGAAGGCTTTGAACTTCATCTCTCGCGTTTCCTGGGTTGTCTGTCGGCGGAGGCGCTCCAAAGGATTCTTTGAAACGCCTTGAGGCCGCACTATCCGGCTTTTGCCAGACACTGACAATCGAGGATAAGTTGCGCGCGGGTAAAGAAAATCTTATGCGCGGGCAACGGCGTCACGTCAAACGGTCGCGGTCTCCCGCTTTCTGGACGCCACGCCATTCGCCACGAAGTAGGGCGTATCCACCCGCGCCAGCGGTTCGCGTCCACGAATCCGGTCGGCGATCTTCTCGGCCAGCATGATGGTCGGCGCGTTCAGATTGCCGGTCGTGATGCGCGGCATGATCGACGCGTCCACCACGCGCAGCGCTTCCATGCCGTGCACGCGGCCCTCGTTATCGACCACGGCCATGTCGTCGTAGCCCATCTTGCATGAACATGACGGATGAAACGCCGTCTCCGCGCGCATGCGCACGAACGTGTCGAGCTGTTCGTCGGTGGTCAGTTCGGCGCCGGGATTCAGTTCGCGGCCGCGATAACGGTCGAGCGCCGGTTGCCGCATGATCTCGCGCGTGATGCGGATGCCGTCGCGAAACTCGCGCCAGTCGAGGGGATCGGCCATGTAGTTGAACAGGATGCTCGGATGCGCGTTCGGATCGCGCGACGTGAGCTTCACGCGGCCGCGGCTCGGCGAGCGCATCGAACCGACGTGCGCCTGGAAGCCGTGCATCTTGATGGCGTTCGACCCGTTGTAATTGATCGCGACCGGCAGGAAGTGATACTGAATGTTCGGCCACAGATCGTCATCGCGCGTGCGGATAAAGCCACCGGCCTCGAACTGATTGCTCGCGCCGATTCCCGTGCCCTTGACCAGCCATTCGAGTCCGATAGCCGGCTGATTCCACCACTGCAACGCCGGATAAAGCGAAACCGGCTCCTTGCACTCGTACTGGATATACATCTCCAGATGGTCCTGCAAGTTTTCGCCGACACCGGGCAGATCGTGAACGAGTGGCACGTCGAGTTCGCGCAGCCACGTGGAACGGCCCACGCCCGAGCGTTGCAGCAACTGCGGCGACGCGATCGCGCCGCTGCACACGAGCACCTCGCGGCGCGCCTGCGCATTCACCGCATTGCCGTGATGCAGATACGCGACGCCGACCGCGCGCTTGCCGGAGAACAGCACGCGATCCGTCACGGCATGTGTGACGATGGCGAGATTCGGCCGCGACTTCGCGCGATCCAGATAACCGCGCGCCGTGCTGGCGCGCCGGCCGTTCGCCGTGACCGTGCGATCCATCGGGCCGAAGCCTTCCTGTTGATAGCCGTTCAGATCGTCGGTGCGTGGAAAGCCGGCCTGCACACCGGCTTCGACCATCGCGGCGAAGAGCGGATTATTGCCGGGCTTGCTGGTGGTCACGTGCACCGGGCCGTCGCCGCCGTGATAGGCGTTCGCGCCCGCATCGCGCGTTTCCGCCTTGCGGAAATACGGCAGACAATCCAGATAGGTCCAGTTTTCCAGACCGGCGTGCGCGGCCCAGCCGTCGTAATCGAGCGCATTGCCGCGGATATAGCACATGCCGTTGATCAGCGACGATCCGCCGAGCCCCTTGCCGCGCCCGCATTCCATGCGCCGGTTGTTCATGTGCGGCTCGGGGTCCGTTTCGTACGCCCAGTTGTAGCGCCTGCCTTGCAGCGGAAAGGCGAGCGCGGCCGGCATCTGCGTGCGGAAGTCGAAGCGGTAGTCGGGGCCGCCTGCTTCGAGCAGCAGCACGGTCACGTCCGCGTCTTCGGTCAGGCGCGAGGCGAGCACGTTACCCGCCGAACCCGCGCCCACGATGATGTAATCGTATTCGTTCGCAGCCATCGCGCGCTCTCCTCAGAACACCGGTTGATACGGGCCGAGTTCGACCTGCACGGACTTGATGCGCGTGTAGTGCTCGAGCGTGGTGATGCCGTTTTCGCGCCCCACGCCCGATTGCTTGTAGCCGCCCACCGGCATTTCCGCGGGCGATTCGCCCCACGTGTTGATCCAGCAGATGCCGGCTTCCAGTCGATGAATCACGCGATGCGCGCGCGCCAGGTTCTCGGTCACGACGCCCGCGGCAAGACCATAAGCGGTGTGGTTCGCGCGCGCGATGGCTTCGTCTTCGTCGTCGAAAACGAGAATGCTCATCACCGGCCCGAAGATTTCTTCGCGCACGATGCGCATGTCGTCATGGCAGTCGGCAAAAACCGTCGGCTCGACGTACTGGCCGTTGCCGAAGTGGCCTTCGGTGAGACGCTTGCCGCCTGCCACGAGCCGCGCGCCTTCCTGCTTGCCGCTTTCGATATAGCCCAGCACCTTGTGCAATTGCGCGGCGCTGATCAGCGGCCCGAAGTTGGTGGCCGCGTCGGTGGGCGCGCCTACGCGAATGCGCTTGACGCGTTCCAGCACCAGCGCTTCGAAGCGTTCGAGCACGCCGCGTTGCACGAATACGCGTGTGCCGTTGGTGCAGACCTGGCCGGAGCTGAAGAAGTTGGCGCTCATCGCGATGTCGGCGGCGCGTTCGAGATTGGCGTCGTCGAACACGAGCAGGGGCGACTTGCCGCCGAGTTCCATCGTCACTTCTTTCAGCGACGAGGCGCCCGCCATCGACATCACCTTCTTGCCCGTTTCCACGCCGCCGGTGAACGAAATTTTCTCGATGTCGGGATGCGCGGCGAGCATCGCGCCGACGCGTCCGTCGCCTTGTACGACGTTGAACACGCCTGCGGGGACGCCGGCTTCGGTATAGATCTCGGCGAGCTTCAGCGCCGATAGCGGCGTGATCTCGCTCGGCTTGAAGATCATCGCGTTGCCGGCCGCGAGCGCGGGCGCCGACTTCCAGCACGCGATCTGAATCGGGTAGTTCCATGCGCCGATGCCCGCGCAAACGCCGAGCGGTTCGCGCCGCGTATAGACGAACGACGTGGGCCGCAACGGAATCTGCTGTCCCTCGATCGCAGTGGCAAGCCCCGCGTAGTACTCGATCACGTCCGCGCCGGTGACGATATCCACCGCGAGGGTTTCCGCGATCGGCTTGCCGGTGTCGCGCGTTTCGAGTGCGGCGAGTTCGTCGTTGCGCTCGCGCAGAAGCTCGACGGCGCGGCGCAGAATGCGCGAACGCTGCATGGCCGTGAGCGCGGCCCATTCGCGTTGGCCTTCCTGCGCGGATCGTACGGCGCGATCGACGTCGGCCGCCGAGGCCCGCTGCACGCTCGCGAGCGTTTCGCCGGTGGCGGGGTTGAGCGTGTCGAAAGTTTCGCCGCTGGTGGCGTCGACGTACACGCCGCCGATATAGAGACGTTGCGTTGCGAATACCGCCATGACTAACTCCTTTCTGAATGTGTCGCCGATCTGATCCTGTGCTTACTCGTGCGATGCGAGGACCAGATCGATATAGTCGTTGGCCACGCGCAGCGCGGCTCTGGTGTCGAACGGCTCGCCCGAGAGCGCGCCGCGCAGCCACAGGCCGTCGATCAGCGCCGCGAGGCCGCTCGCCGCACGGCGCGCCGCGGCACGCGGCATGGCTTTGGAAAAATCCGCGCACAGATTCGAGTTCAGGCGGCGCGTGTTTACGTACTGCAGCCGCCGCAATGCCGGCTTGTGCATGCTCTCGGACCAGAACGCGAGCCAGGTTTTCATGACCGGGCCGCTGGTCTGTTCGGCGTCGAAATTCGCGGCGACCACCGCGCGTAACTTCGAGCGCGGATCCGCTTTCGCCGCGCGGCGCCTGCGTGACGTGGCCTGCCACAAGTCGCGCAGCACGTGACGCATGGTGGCTTCGAGCAAACCGTCCTTGTCGCCGAAATAGTGGCTGACGATGCCGGTGGAAATGCTCGCGCGCTGCGCGACCGAAGCCAGCGTGGCCCCCGCGAGACCGGTCTGGTCGATCGTGTGGAGCGTGGCGTCGATCAACTGCGCGCGGCGGATTTCGCGCATTCCGAGTTTGGGCATGGTGCGGGCGCTGTTGCTGGCGTTGGGTGCTGGCGTTGACTGCGGGCGGACTGCGTTAAACGAAAGCAATCCGTCCACGTGGATTCGAACGACCATGTTAGGTTTTTTATATTGAACGGTCAATCAATAAAAAGCCATCTGCGGCAGGATGGGCAAGGGCTCCGCTCACCGTGTCGGTTCCGGCCAAACCCATGTCGCGTTCGGCACATGCGCCTGGTTCACCGGGCGCTACGCTCGTTGAACGGCGTGCTTTTTGACAAACCGGGCGAACCGGGCGCGCCGCTCACAAGACATGGAGACAGACAATGAGCAGCAATCGCGGCGTTGTGTATCTGGGGCAGGGCAAGGTGGAAGTGCAGTCGATCGACTTTCCGAAGATGGTCGATCCGCGTGGCCGGTCGATCGGTCACGGTGTGATCCTGAAGGTGGTGAGCACGAATATTTGCGGCTCCGATCAGCACATGGTGCGTGGCCGCACGACCGCCGAAGTCGGCCTCGTGCTCGGCCACGAGATTACCGGCGAGGTGATCGAAGTGGGCCGCGATGTCGAAACGCTCAAGATAGGCGATCTCGTTTCGGTGCCGTTCAACGTGGCCTGCGGACGCTGTCCGACCTGCAAGGCGCAGCATACCGGCGTGTGCCTGAACGTGAATCCGTCGCGGGCCGGTGGCGCTTATGGTTACGTGGACATGGGCGGCTGGATCGGCGGCCAGGCCGAATACGTGCTGGTGCCGTACGCCGACTTCAATCTGCTGAAATTCCCCGATCACGCGCAGGCCATGGCGAAAATCCGCGACCTCACGTGTCTGTCCGACATTCTGCCGACCGGCTACCACGGCGCGGTGATGGCAGGCGTGAAGCCCGGCGCCACCGTGTATATCGCGGGCGCGGGTCCGGTGGGTATGGCGGCGGCTGCTTCGGCGCGCTTGCTGGGCGCGGCCTGCACGATCGTCGGCGATATGAACGAGGAGCGTCTCGCGCACGCGCGCAAGATGGGCTTCCAGACCATCGATCTGTCGAAGGACGCCACGCTCGGCGAGCAGATCGAGCAGATTCTCGGCAAGCCTGAGGTGGACTGCGCGGTCGACTGCGTCGGCTTCGAAGCGCACGGCCACGGCAGCAGCGGATCGCACGAGGAAGCGCCGGCCACCGTGCTCAACTCATTGATGGAGATCACCCGGGCCGCCGGCGCGATCGGCATTCCAGGCCTGTACGTCACGGACGATCCGGGCGCCGCCGACGCCGCCGCGCGCAAAGGCAGCCTGAGCATCCGTTTCGGTCTGGGCTGGGCCAAGTCGCACTCGTTCCATACCGGGCAGACGCCGGTCATGAAGTACAACCACAATCTCATGCAGGCCATCTTGTGGGACCGTTTGCCGATTGCGGATATCGTCAACGTGACCGTGGTGTCGCTCGACCAGGCGCCTGATGGTTATCGTCAGTTCGATGGCGGCGCGCCGAAGAAGTTTGTGATCGATCCGCATGGCTTGCTGAAGGCGGCTTGATCGTGGCTTGAGCGCGGCATGAAGTGGCGGCGGGACTGCATGCGCAGTCTCGCGCAGCGCTGCGCCGTCGTCGGGCGGAAAGGTGAATAGCCGAAACCGCTGGCCTGCAAAAAACGCGTTGACCGGAAAACCGCTCAACGCGTTTGTATTTGCGGCGGCTGCGCACTCAAGCCGTCAATCTATCAATCGCCTCAAGCCGCCAGCACCGGCACTGCCGCGAGCGATGGCGCCTGCTTGCGCCGCTCGCGCGTCGGCGCCGTGCCGAACGCGTCGCGATAGCTCTTCGAGAAATGGCACGCCGACTGGAAGCCACATGCCATCGTGATGTGCATGATCGACATATCGGTTTGCAGCAACAACTCGCGCGCGCGCCGCAGACGCAGCGTCAGGTAGTAGTGCGTCGGCGTCATGCCCAGATGTTCGCGGAACAGGCGCTGCAATTGGCGTTGCGACATGCCGGCGAGGCGCGCGAGTTCTTCGCGCGAGAGCGGCTCCTCGATGTTGTTCTCCATCAGCGAGATCACTTCGAAGAGCGACTTGTTGGCCGAGCCGAGTCGCGCCACCAGCGGCATTTTCTGTTGCGCGCTGGTGTCGCGCACATGTTCGACGATGAACTGCTCGGCGATCTGCGTGACGCGTGCCGTGCCAACGCGTGGCGCGATAAGGTTCAGCATCATGTCGAGCGGCGCCACGCCGCCGGTACACGTGACGCGATCGCGATCGATCACGAACAGTTCTTTCAGAAAGCGCGTGTCGGGAAACTCTTCCTTGAGCGCCGACATGTTCTCCCAGTGAATCGCACAAGCATAACCCGCCAGTAACCCGGCTCGCGCCAGCGCGTAGGTGCCGGTGCACAGGCTGCCGAGCACGCAGCCCAACCGCGCGAAACGGCGCAACGCGGAAAGATGGGCGGGAGTGGTGGCGCGCTGCACGTCGATGCCGCCGACCACGAACACGATGTCCGGCTGCCCGACGCATTCGACCGGTCCCGTATCGACCGACAAACCGTTGCTGGCCGTGACCGGGCCGCCGTCGGGACTCACGATCGACCAGCGGTAAAGCGTTTGGCCCGTGAGGTAGTTCGCCATGCGCAGGACTTCGATCGCGTTGGTGAACGCAATCATGGTGAAGTTGGGAACCGGCATGAAAGCGAAATGCGACAACGACGCCGTGCGATCGGTGGACATGAGAGGAATGATTCCTTCGAATCTGTAATGTCACGTCGCCGTGGGGAGCAGCGACTTCTTTAATTTTGATGACTATGGCAACTACCGTGCCATCAGGCTAAACCCTCGGTTAGCCCGTATACGGCTCGGATAACTAAACAGATGGCACCAGAACAGAGCCGTACGGGTCCGCTTGCGCACCTGAAGCGCGCACGGCGTTCGCGTGCAGTGCAGCATGAACGCGCGTTCTGCACGCTCGTTCGGTCAAGGGAGGGAGCGCGGCAGCGCCGACTTGTGAAAAAAGGACGCATATGGCGGAAAAGGCAAAGAACGCGTCTGAATTCATAAATTGGCGGGCGAGGCGAGCGTCAAGAATAGACGCAATGCACACCGGTAGTAGCAGGGGCCAGGCAAAGCCCAGACGCGGCTTCCGGCCTTCCGTCAACGACTCCACGGACCTTCCATGTCGAACCCGAATCCTTTCTTCGAAGCAACGCTCGCCACGCGCGATACAGCGGTGCGCGGCGCTATTCTGAAAGAGCTCGAGCGCCAGCAGTCGCAAGTCGAACTGATCGCGTCGGAAAACATCGTGTCGCGCGCGGTGCTCGAAGCGCAGGGCTCGGTGCTGACCAACAAGTATGCGGAAGGCTATCCGGGAAAGCGTTACTACGGCGGTTGCGAATACGCCGACGTGGTCGAAACGCTGGCGCTCGACCGCATCAAGCAACTGTTCAACGCGAAATTCGCCAACGTGCAGCCGCATTCCGGCGCCCAGGCGAACGGCGCGGTGATGCTCGCGCTGGTGAAACCGGGCGACACGGTGCTCGGCATGTCGCTCGACGCCGGCGGCCACCTCACGCACGGCGCCAAGCCGGCCATGTCGGGCAAGTGGTTCAACGCGGTGCAGTACGGCGTGAATCGCGACACGATGCTGATCGATTACGAGCAGATCGAAGAACTCGCGCAGCAGCACAAACCCGCGTTGCTGATCGCCGGCTTTTCGGCTTATCCGCGTGCGCTGGATTTTGCACGACTGCGCGCGATCGCCGATAGCGTCGGCGCAAAGTTGATGGTGGATATGGCGCACATTGCCGGGATCATCGCGGCGGGGCGTCACCAGAATCCGGTCGAGCATGCGCACGTGGTGACGTCGACCACGCACAAGACGCTGCGCGGTCCGCGCGGCGGCTTTGTGCTGACGAATGACGAAGACATCGCGAAGAAGATCAACTCGGCCGTGTTCCCTGGCTTGCAGGGCGGTCCGCTCATGCATGTGATCGCCGGCAAGGCGGTCGCGTTCGGCGAAGCGCTGGAACCGGGCTTCAAGACCTACATCGACAGCGTGCTCGCGAATGCGCAGGCGCTCGGCGAAGTGCTCAAGGCGGGCGGCGTCGATCTGGTCACGGGCGGCACGGATAACCATCTGCTGCTGGTCGATCTGCGACCCAAGGGCCTGAAAGGCAACCAGGTCGAGCAGGCGCTGGAACGCGCGGGCATCACCTGCAACAAGAACGGCATTCCCTTCGATACCGAGAAGCCGACGATCACTTCAGGCATCCGCCTGGGTACACCCGCGGGCACCACGCGCGGCTTCGGCGTCAGCGAGTTCCGCGAAATCGGGCGGCTGATCGTCGAGGTGCTCGACGCGCTGCGCGACCAACCCGAAGGCCATGCCGCCACCGAACAACGCGTGCGCCGCGAGATTTTCGCGCTGTGCGAACGCTTCCCCATCTACTGAGTACGCCTGGAGCACACGATGAGCACATTGCACGACAACAGCATCATCATCGACGGTCTGAACATTTCGAAGTTCGAGCGCTCGGTGTTCGAGGACATGCGCAAGGGCGGCGTGACCGCGGTGAACTGCACGGTCTCGGTCTGGGAAAGCTTCCAGAAGACCGTCGACAACATCGCCGAGATGAAGCAGCAGATTCGCGAGTACGGCGAGATTCTCACGCTGGTGCGCACCACGGACGACATTTTCCGCGCGAAGAAAGAGAACAAGACAGGCATCATTTTCGGTTTCCAGAACGCGCATGCTTTCGAGGACAACCTCGGCTATATCGAGGCGTTCAAGGACCTCGGCGTGAACGTGGTGCAGCTTTGCTACAACACGCAGAACCTCGTGGGCACCGGTTGCTATGAGCGCGACGGCGGCCTGTCGGGCTATGGCCGCGAGGTGATCCAGGAGATGAACCGCGTCGGCATCATGGTCGATCTCTCGCATGTGGGCGGTAAGACTTCTTCTGAGGCGATCGCCGCGTCGAACAAGCCCGTGTGCTACTCGCATTGCTGTCCGTCCGGTCTGAAAGAGCATCCGCGCAACAAGAGCGACGAGCAACTGAAGGAGATCGCCGACGCGGGCGGTTTCGTCGGCGTGACGATGTTCGCACCGTTCCTCAAGCGCGGCCCGGATGCGACCGTCGAAGACTATATCGAAGCGATCGAGTACGTGGTGAATCTGATCGGCGAAGACCAGGTCGGCATCGGCACCGACTTCACGCAAGGCTACAGCACGGAGTTCTTCGACTGGATCACGCACGACAAAGGCCGTTATCGCCAGTTGACGAACTTCGGCAAGGTGGTGAATCCGGAAGGCATCCGCACGATCGGCGAGTTTCCCAACCTGACGGCCGCGATGGAGCGCGCCGGCTGGAGCGAGACGCGCATCAAGAAGATCATGGGTGAAAACTGGGTACGGGTGTTTGGCGAAGTCTGGAAGGTGTGACCTTCCAGCGCTGCTGAAACCCCACTCGCACACATAAAAACCGGAGCCTCCACATGCAACCTCAACTGCCTATCGACGTCGATGCGAACACCGGCGTCTGGACCACCGACGCGCTGCCCATGCTGTACGTGCCGCGCCATTTCTTCACGAACAACCACACTGCCGTGGAAGAAGCGCTCGGCCTCGACACGTATGCCGAGATTCTCTACAAGGCCGGCTACAAGTCCGCGTATTTCTGGTGCGACAAGGAAGCGAAGCAGCACGGCCTTGCCGGCATGGCGGTGTTCGAGCATTACCTGAAGCGTCTGTCGCAGCGCGGCTGGGGCATCTTCACGATCACCGAAGCCGATCCGTCGAGCTCGCACGCGCGCATCGAACTGCATCACTCGTCGTTCGTGCTGGCGCAGCCGGACAAGGTCGGCAAGCTTTGCTACATGTTCGCCGGCTGGTTCGCGGGCGCGATGGACTGGGTCAACGACACCGCGCCGGACGCGTCGCGCAAGGGCCCGCCGTCGCATTCGAGAGAAGCGCAATGCGCGGCCGAGCACCACGACCACTGCGTGTTCGAAGTGTCGCCGCTGGCTTCCTGAGCGCGCACGGCACCGCAAAAAAGCACTCCATTCCGAGGTCGATCGCAATGCGTTACCCGAACCTTTTCAAGCCTCTCACGCTGAACAAGCTGACCTTGCGCAACCGCATCGTCAGTACCGCGCATGCGGAGGTCTATGCGGAGCCGGGCGGCTTGCCCGGCGACCGCTACATCCGTTACTACGAAGAAAAGGCCAAGGGTGGCGTCGGCCTCGCGGTGTGCGGCGGCTCGAGCCCGGTGTCGATCGACAGTCCGCAAGGCTGGTGGAAGTCGGTGAATCTGTCGACCGACAAGATCATCGATCCGCTCGCGCGGCTTGCCGAAGCCATGCACACGCACGGCGCGAAAATCATGATTCAGGCCACGCACATGGGACGCCGTTCCGCGTTTCATGGCGAGCATTGGCCGCATCTGATGTCGCCGTCCGGTGTGCGTGAGCCGGTGCATCGCGGCAACGCGAAGATCATCGAAGTCGAGGAAATTCGCCGCATCATCAGCGACTTCGCGGCCGCCGCGAAACGCGTGAAAGATGCGGGCATGGACGGCGTGGAAATCTCGGCGGCGCATCAGCATCTGATCGACCAGTTCTGGAGCCCGCGCACCAATTTTCGCACCGACGAGTGGGGCGGCTCGCTCGAAAACCGCCTGCGCTTCGGCACGGAAGTATTGAAGGCCGTGCGTGAAGCAGTCGGCGCGGACTTCTGCGTCGGCCTGCGCATGTGTGGCGACGAGTTCCATGAAGACGGGCTCGATCACGAACAACTGAAGGAAATCGCCCAGGCGATGAGCGAAACCGGCCTGATCGATTACCTCGGCGTAATCGGCTCGGGTGCGGACACGCATAACACGCTCGCCAACTGCATGCCGCCGATGGCGCTGCCGCCCGAACCGTTCGTGCATCTCGCGGCTGGCATCAAGTCGGTGGTGAAGCTGCCGGTCATGCACGCGCAAAGCATTCGCGACGCGGGCCAGGCGGAACGCTTGCTCGCCAGCGGCATGGTCGATCTGGTCGGCATGACGCGCGCGCAAATTGCGGATCCGCATATGGTCATCAAGATTCGCGATGGCCGCGAGGACGAAATCAAGCAGTGCGTCGGCGCGAATTATTGCATCGACCGCCAGTACAACGGGCTCGACGTGCTGTGCGTGCAGAACGCCGCGACCTCGCGTGAAGAAACGATGCCGCACGTGATCGCCAAAACGCGCGGGCCGAAGCGCAAGGTGGTGGTGGTCGGCGCGGGCCCGGCGGGACTCGAAGCGGCGCGCGTGGCGAAGTCGCGCGGCCATGACGTGGTGCTGTTCGAGAAGAATGACTACGTCGGCGGCCAGATCATGCTGGCCGCGAAAGCGCCGCAGCGCGAACAGATGGCGGGCATCGTGCGCTGGTTCGACATGGAGACGAAGCGCCTCGGCGTGGACCGGCGCCTCGGTGTCGCCGCCGACGAGAAAACCATCATGGCCGAGAAGCCGGACATCGTCGTGCTCGCCACGGGTGGTTCGTCGTTCACGTCGCAAGTGGCGGCGTGGGGCGTCGACGAAGGCCTCGCCGTGAGTTCGTGGGATGTGCTCTCGGGCAAGGTCGAGCCGGGCAAGAACGTGCTGGTGTACGACGGCGTGAGCACGCATGCCGGCGCGGGCGTGGCCGACTTCATGTCGAGCCGCGGTTCGAACGTCGAGATCGTGACGCCGGACGTGAAGGTTGCCGACGATGTGGGCGGCACCACCTTCCCGATCTTCTACCGCCGGCTCTACGCGCAAGGCGTGATCCATACGCCGAACTACTGGCTCGATAAGGTCTACGAGGAAGACGGCAAGAAGATCGCCGTGATCCGCAACGAGTACACCGAAGAGCAGGAAGAGCGCGCGGTCGATCAGGTGGTGATCGAGAACGGCAGCACGCCGAACGACGAGCTGTACTGGAAGCTCAAGCCGGAGTCGGTGAATCGCGGCCAGGTGGACGTGCATAAGCTGTTCGCCTCCGAGCCGCAACCGTCTTTGAGCGAGGAACTCGGCAATGGCCGCTTCCTGCTGTTCCGTGTCGGCGACTGCATTTCCATGCACAACATTCACGGCGCGATTTACGACGCGCTGCGCCTTTGCAAGGATTTCTGACGATGAGCCCCGTGTTTGTCATCACCGTCCTGCTGTGGTTGTCGGTGGCGGGTCTGGCGTTCGCGCTCGTCAAACGCGCCGCGTATTGGCGCGAAGGCCGCGCGACGGCGGCGGGCGCGTACGGCTGGACCAATCTGCTGTCGATTCCCAAGCGCTACTTCGTGGATCTGCATCATGTGGTGGCGCGCGATCCGTACATCGCCAAAACGCACGTGGCGACCGCGGGCGGCGCGATTCTCGCGATGGCGCTGGTGTTCGTCAATTACGGTCTGGCGATCTACTCGCCGTGGCTCGACAAGCTGATCTTTCTCGCCGCGCTCGTGATGCTGGTCGGCGCAGTGTTCGTCTGGCGTCGCCGTCATGGTGCGAAAGCGGTGCCGGCGCGGCTCTCGCGCGGACCTTGGGATCATCTGCCGCTGTTGCTCGGCTCGTTCGCACTCGGTCTCGCGCTGTTCATCGCGCTGCCTGCCGGTGCGATGTCCGGCGCGCTTGCGATCATCGTCGCGCTGCTAATCGCGACGGGCGCGTTTGCGATGACGTTCGGCGCGGCGCGCGGCGGGCCGATGAAGCACGCGCTCGCTGGTCTGCTGCACCTTGCGTTTCATCCGCGTCAGGAGCGTTTTGCGGAGCGCAATGACAACGACGTGGTGCCGCCTACGGCATTGAAAGCGCCGCTGCTCGACGCGAAAGAATACGGCGTCGGCAAGCCGGTCGAGTTTCGCTGGAATCAGTTGCTCAGTTTCGATGCGTGCGTGCAGTGCGGCAAGTGCGAAGCGGCCTGTCCGGCGTTCGCCGCCGGTCAGCCGCTCAATCCGAAGAAGCTGATTCAGGATCTGGTCACGGGCATGGTGGGTGGCACGGACGCGGAATACGCGGGCAGTCCCACGCCGGGCATTCCGCTCGGCAAGCATGCCGGCGCGCCCGACAGGCCGCTCATCTCGACGATGATCGAAGCGGACACGCTGTGGTCATGCACGACCTGCCGCGCGTGCGTGCAGGAATGCCCGATGCTGATCGAACATGTGGACGCGATCGTCGATATGCGCCGCAATCAGACGCTGGTGGAAGGCAGCGTGCCGGGCAAAGGCCCGATCACGCTCGCGAATCTGCGCGAGACGGGCAGTGCGAACGGCTACGACATCGGCGCGCGTTACGACTGGGCCGTCGATCTGCAGGTGCAGGTCGCGCAGCCGGGACGTCCGGTGGACGTGCTGCTGATTGCCGGCGAAGGCGCGTTCGACATGCGCTATCAGCGCACGCTACGCGCTTTGGTCAAGGTGCTGAATCGCGCGGGCATCGACTATGCGGTGCTGGGCGGCGTGGAAACCGATACCGGCGACACGGCCCGGCGTCTTGGCGACGAGGCCACCTTCCAGCAACTCGCACTGAAGCTGATCGGCACGCTCTCGCAGTACTCGTTCCGCAAGATCGTCACCGCCGATCCGCACGTGCTGCACAGCCTGCGCAACGAGTATCGCGCGCTGGGCGGTTTCTACGAAGTGCAGCACCACACGGCGCTGATCGAGCAACTGGTCGCGAGCGGCAAGCTGACCCCGCGCGCGGTCGCCGCTTTCGCGGACCGCAAGATCACGTATCACGACCCGTGCTATCTGGGCCGCTATAACGGTGAGACCGAAGCGCCGCGCAAGCTGTTGAAGACCATCGGCATCAAGGTCGTGGAGATGGAGCGCAACGGCATGCGCGGACGCTGCTGCGGCGGTGGCGGCGGTGCACCCTTGACCGATATTCCGGGCAAGCGGCGTATTCCGGATATCCGTATCGACGACGCGAAAACGGTCGGCGCGGAGATCGTCGCGGTGGGCTGTCCGAATTGCACGGCGATGCTCGAAGGCGTGGTGGGGCCGCGTCCGGAAGTGCTGGATGTCGCCGAACTGGTTGCAGCGGCGCTGGAGTAACGCGATGAACACGCTCAAACGAATCGATCCGCGCCGTCCGTTCACGATCACGGCAGACGGACTCAAACGCATCACGCTCGGCGTAGTGGGTGCTGCCGGTTCAATGGAAACGGCCACGCACGGCGCTGGCGCCTCGCACCGCGAACAGGCCAAACCGCGCCGCACCACGGCGGCACCGCAGCGCGTGATACTCGTGGCCGCGCATGCGGACCGTGGCGCGTTGGACGACCACGCGCGGCAGACATTGGCCGGCGCGGCGCTGATTGCCGACGCCGCGACTGAAGTCGTGCTGCTGGTATTCGGCGAATTCAACGGCGATGCTGCCGCGCTCGGCGCCGACAAACTGATCGAGTTGCCGATGTTCGACCGCCGCAATTTTGCGCCGCTGGACGAATTGAACGCGCTGGCTGCGTGCGTCGCGGCGTACGCGCCGGTGCACATTTTCCTGCCGGACAACGCAACCGGCGACGGCGATCTCGGCCGCCGTTATGCCGCCGCCGCGAATGCAAGCGTGGCGGCGCATGTCGTCGAGATCGATGCCGCGCATGTGGCGAGCTATGTTCAAGCGAATACAGCGTTCGCCTCGCGCGCTTTGCCCGAGGTGGTGCTGCTCGCGCCCAACGCAGTGGATGCAAAGCTGCCGTTTGTCGGTGCGGGCGAACGCGTCATGTGGCGTTTCGACGGCGAACCTGCGTCGCAGCAGCAAGGGCACGGCACAGCGCGCGATCTCGGCATCGAGGAAATCGACGCCGCGCAACTCGCGCTCGAAGAAGCGGATTTCATCGTCTCGGCCGGCAACGGCGTGAGCGACGTGCCGGCGTTCGAGCGTCTTGCGGTCACGCTGGGCGCGGCAATCGGCGCGAGCCGCGTTGCTGTCGACGACGGCAAGTTCACCCGCGACAAGCAGATCGGCGCGACCGGCAAGACCGTCGAGGCAAGCGTCTATATCGCGTTCGGCATTTCCGGCGCGGTGCAGCATCTGCAAGGCATCAAGGATTGCCGGCATGTGATCGCGGTGAACCTCGACGCCAGCGCGCCGATCGCCAAACGCGCGAATCTCACGGTGATCGCGGACGCACAGGAAACCATCGCGGCGCTCAACGAAGCGGCGGCTGCGGCGCGCACGGCACGCGGAACCGGTGCCGCGCTGCTGAATTCAACGGCTGTGGCCGAAGGAGCGCTGGCATGAAGATCGCCGTCCTCGTTTCCGTGGGCCGTCATCCGGTGAGCGGCACCGCGCGCTACAGCCGCAACGACGCCGCCGCGCTGACTCTCGCGCTCTCGCTTGCCAGAACGCACAACGCAACGCTCGACGTGTTGCATGCGGGCGATCCGTCTAATCCTGCGTTGAAGGAATATCTGGCACTCGGCGCACGCTCAGTCGAAGTGCTCGAAATAGCCGCAACGCCTGAATTGCAGACCGACGCAGCGGCGCCGCTCGTCGCGCGTCTGCGCGGCTACGACCTCGTACTGACCGGCACGCGCGCGGAAGGCGCGTTCGACAGCGGCATGCTGCCGTATCGCGTCGCCAATGCGCTGGAAATGCCCCTGGTCGGCGCGGCCGTCGACATCACGCTGCGCGACGGCTGCGCGGAAGTCCGCCAATTCATGCCGAAGGGTTTGCGCCGCCGCGTGGAAGTGCGGCTGCCCGCGCTGATCGCCGTGCATCCGCTCGCCAACGCCGCACCGACCTACGCCTATGCGCGCTTGCGCGAAGGCACGATCCGCCCGGTTGCGGCGCCTGCCGCCGCCAACCCCGACGACCTCGCCTGGACCGTACGCCCGGCAGCCGCCAAACCGGTGCGGCTCGCCGCGGCCGAAAAGCGCTCCGGCCACGCCCGCATGCTCTCGGCCACGACGACCGAAAGCCGTGGCGGCAGCGTCGTAATTGAAGGAAGTTCTGTCGAAAAAGCACAAGTGATCCTGGCGTATTTGCGCGAGCATCAACTCGTGGATTACTGATTTCCGGTTCGGGCCAGCACGCGTCCAGGAGGGCCTGGCGCGGCGCCAGACGTGACATGCAACGGAGCACACAATGAAAGTTTCGGCAGACGTTCGCGCAATGATCGAACGCCGCAAAAAGAATTACACGCTGGAAGCGCCGTTCTACACGAGCGAGGATATTTTCGCGCTCGACATGGACGCAATCTTCCGGCAACACTGGATCCAGGTTGCGGTGGAACCGGACGTGCCGGAACCGGGCGATTACATCACGGTGGAAATCGGCAACGATTCGATCCTGATCGTACGCGACGACGACATGCAGGTGAGGGCGTTTCACAACGTCTGCCGCCATCGCGGCGCGCGCCTGTGCAATACCGACAAAGGCTCGCTCGGCAATATCGTCTGCCCGTATCACAGCTGGACCTACAACCTGAACGGCGACCTGATGTTCGCCGAACACATGGGCGATCAGTTCGACCGCTGCAAACACAGCCTGAAGTCCGTGCATGTCGAGAATCTGGCGGGCCTCATTTTCATTTGCCTCGCCGATAATCCGCCGACCGACTTCGCCGTGATGCGTGCCGCGATGGAACCGTATCTGCAGCCGCACGATCTGGCCGGATGCAAGATCGCGGCCTCGATCGACATTATCGAAGACGGCAACTGGAAGCTCACGATGGAGAACAATCGCGAGTGCTATCACTGCGTCGCGAACCATCCCGAGCTGACCATTTCGCTCTACGAATACGGCTTCGGCTATCAACGCACGCCGGCCAACGAAGAGGGCATGGCCGCGTTCGAAGAGACCGTGGCGCGCCGTACCGCGCAATGGGAGGCGATGAAGCTGCCGTCGGCGGAAATCGAACGGCTGGCGGATCTGGTCACGGGTTTCCGCACACAACGCCTGCCGCTCGATCGCGACGGCGAATCGCAAACGCTCGACGCGAAAGTGGCGTCGAAGAAACTGCTCGGCGGCTTCGAGCAGGCCGACCTCGGCGGACTGTCGTTCTGGACGCAGCCGAATTCGTGGCATCACTTCATGAGCGATCACATCGTCAGCTTCTCGGTGATTCCGCTCTCGGCCGGTAAGACGCTGGTGCGCACCAAGTGGCTCGTTCATAAGGACGCGCGCGAAAGCATCGATTACGACGTGAACAACCTCACAGCCGTGTGGCGCGCCACCAACGACCAGGATCGCGCGCTCGTCGAATACTCGCAGCGCGGCGCGACCAGCAGCGCGTATGAGCCGGGCCCGTATTCGCCGTTCACGGAAGGGCTCGTCGAGAAGTTCTGCGAGTGGTACATCGCGCGCATGGCGGATTACAGCAATGCGCCCCAAACCCACGACGCCGGCGATACCGCGCCGGCCTCGCATGGCGAAAAAGTCGTGTCCTTCATGCGCTGAGCGCGACGCTGCAACCAGGAGTCGGAGAAAACAATGATGCGCGATCAGGCGACGTTTCAACTGAGCCCCGAACCGGCTTCAGATCACGCTGCGAGCCGCGTCACGCAGCCGCGGTTCTGGGAGACGTTGCCGCCACGCTGGAATAGCGATACCGACGACACGCTGGTGTGCTGCCAGGTTCGTCAGGAAACGCACGACGTGAAGAGCTTTTTCTTCCGCGCGCCGTCCGGGCGGGCGTTTGTGTTCGAGCCGGGGCAGTTCATTACGCTGGAATTGGAGATCGACGGTGAATCGAGCAACCGTTGCTATACGATTTCGTCACCCCCCACTCGTCCTCACACGATCTCGATCACGGTGAAGCGCGTGCCGGGCGGCAAGGTCTCCAACTGGCTGCACGACAATCTGCACGCGGGCGCGGAGATTCGCGTGCTCGGGCCGTCGGGCGAGTTCACCTGCGCGCGGCATCCGGCGCGCAAGTTCCTGTTTCTATCCGCCGGTTCGGGGATCACGCCGTTGATGTCGATGAGCCGCGCGCATCACGAACTCGGTGAAGACAGCGACATCGTGTTCGTGCATAGCGCCCGCACGCCGGACGACATCATCTTCGCGCGCGAACTCGATCTGATCGCGTCGAATCAGGCCCATTTTCGGACGGCGTTCGTTTGCGAGCGGGTTGGCGCACGCACGAACTGGCCAGGCGTCACTGGCTTTCTGACCTTGCCGTTGCTCAAGCTCATCGCGCCGGATTATCTGGAACGCGAGATTTTCACCTGCGGACCCGCGCCGTATATGCAAGCCGTGCGCAATCTGCTGGATGAAGGCGGGTTCGATCGCGGCCATTATCACGAGGAAAGTTTTTCCTTCGAGACGGTCAGTGAAGTGGCCGCGCAATTGACCACCGCGCATGTCGCGGACGCATTGCAGAGCGTTGGAGCACCGGTGAGCGCGGACAGCTTCGTCGAGGCGCGCGAGGAGGCGCCTGGATTTGCGCCCGCACCCGTTTCCATCGAAACAGAAATCCGCTTCAAGGTGAGTTTCGCCAAAAGCAACCGCGAGATCGAATGCGGCAGCGGCCAGCACGTGCTCGACGCGGCGAAGAAAGCGGGCGTGAGGTTGCCGGCGTCGTGTACACAGGGCATGTGCGGCACCTGCAAGGTCAAGCTGGTGTCGGGTGAAGTCGCGATGAAACACGCCGGTGGGATTCGCCAGCGTGAGATCGATCAGGGCATGGTGCTGCTGTGCTGCAGCAAGCCGTTGAGCGATCTTGTCGTGGATAAGTAAGACGAGAAGAAGATGGGTCCAATGGCGCGAAGTCGCGTGCGGACAACTGCATGTCGGAAAACAACGCTACCCGGTAATTCTGGCTGGCGATTCTAAATGCTCATTGGGTTGTTTTGACGGCAAAGGGAGAACGGCGATGAGACTGATCAAAAAGATATTCGTGTTGAGCGCCATGAGCGCGGCGCTGGCGGCAAGCAGCGTGAGCGTGTCGGCCGATAGCAAGCCGACCATCAAGATCGGTTACGTGGAAGGCTGGGACGATAGCGTCGCGACCTCGAACGTGGCCGCGCGCGTGATCGAAAAGCGCCTCGGCTATCAGGTCACACTCGTGCCGGTCGCGGCCGGCGTGATGTGGCAGGGCGTGGCGCGCGGCGACCTCGACGCGACGCTGTCGGCGTGGCTGCCGGTCACGCACGGCGCGTACTGGAACAACTTCAAGGACAAGGTGGTCGACCTCGGGCCGAACTTCAACGACGCGAAGATCGGTCTGATCGTGCCGGATAACGTCGACGTGAAGAGCCTGAGCGATCTGGAAGCCAAGAAGGCGGAGTTTGGCTCACGCATCGTCGGGATCGACGCCGGCGCGGGCGTGATGCAGAAAACCAGCGAGGCGATCAAGGCCTACGGACTCGACTACCAGTTGATGCCGAGTTCAGGCAGCGCGATGACCGCTGAACTGGCGCGCTCGGAAGCGGCGAGCAAGCCGATTATCGTGACGGGCTGGAAGCCGCACTGGATGTTCGCGAAGTACAAGCTCAAATTCCTGGACGACCCGAAGAAGGTGTTCGGCGAAGCGGAGCACGTGGATAGCGTCGTGAATCCTGAACTCGAGAAGAAGGCGCCGCCGGTCGTCGCGTTCCTCAAGAAGTTCCAGTGGAAGCCGGGCGAGATCGACAGCGTGATGCTGGCGACGCAGAACGGCGAGAAGCCGACCGCCGCGGCGGATGCATGGATCAGTGCGCATGGTGACCGGGTGGATAGCTGGGTGAAGTGATTCTGCCGGGCACTGCCGGGCACACTCGTACGAAAGCGTTGCCGCCTTGATGAAGCGGCAACGCCTGAAAAAACGTGAACGCCGCTTCTAGCGGCGTTCTTTTCGTTTACTGCAGGACAACAGTCCGATCGCCGTTGATAAACACGCGCCGTTCGATAAACGCCTTGACGGCCCGCGCAAGCGTAATGCATTCGACGTCGCGCCCCGTGGCAAGCAGACGCTCCGGGCTATACGAATGATCCACGCGCTCCACCACCTGTTCGATGATCGGACCTTCGTCCAGATCGTCGGTGACGAAATGCGCGGTCGCGCCGATCAGTTTGACGCCGCGTGTATGCGCCTGGTGATACGGCTTGGCGCCCTTGAAGCCGGGCAGAAACGAATGATGGATATTGATCGCTCGCGCGGCCAATGCACGGCTCGTTTCGCCGGAGAGAATCTGCATGTAGCGCGCGAGAATCATCAGTTCGGCACCCGAAGTCTCGAACAGATCGAGCAAACGCGCTTCCTGTTGCGGCTTCGTGTCGGCGGTGATCGGCAGATGGTGGAAGGGCAGGCCGTGCTGCTGCGCCAACGGTTCGAGATCGCGATGATTCGAACCGATGCCGACAATGTCCATCTTCAGCTCGCCCATGCGCCAGCGGAACAGCAGATCGGCAAGACAGTGTTCGAGTTTCGACACCATGATCAGCACCTTCGGGCGCGTGCCGACGTCATGCATTGCCCACGTCATGCGGAAACGCTCGGCGATCGGCTCGAATTCGCGCCTGAGCGCCGTGGCGTGCAGCGTCTCCTGAGTGTCGACGCCATGAAAGACGCAGCGCACGAAAAAGCGCTCGCTGAGGTCGTCGTCGAAAACGGTCAGTTCGTCGATATAGCAATGATGCCGGTCGAGAAAGCCGACGACAGCGGCAACCTGGCCCGCCGCGCTCGGACAGGCGACCGTGAGAACCAGCTGATCGGGACGGGAATCGACGGACATGCGCACTCCACTTGGACAATAGGACGATGCCGCGGGGCGCGGCATGCATCATCGCAGTAGAGCAAATCAGGCGGGTACGCGGATAGAAGCTAACCGCCGTCGCGCTGGAACGGGAGCGTCAGGCCGCCGCGCAGCGCTTATTCCGCGTCGAGCCCGCATTCGCCGAGCAGCCAGTGGCGAAACGCGCTGACCACGGGTGTCGCCGCGCGCTGCGTGACGAGCAGATAGCCGCGCTGCGTGACGACCGGCGGGTCGAACAGTTCGACGAGTTGCCCGGTGGCAAGCAGTTCGTCGACCAGCGGCGCCCAGCCCAGCGCAACGCCCTGGCCCATGATCGCCGCATGGGCGACGAGCGTAAAGCTGTTGAACGTGATGCCGCGATGCGCGGCGGGCGCATCGAGTTCGTGCGCGCCGAACCAGTCGGCCCATGACAGCCAGCGCGCCGGCTGGGTCGGCTCGAGATGCAGGAGCGGCAGATTCAGCAGATCAGCGGGCGCGTGCAGTGACGGGTGCGCCGCGAGAAATGCCGGGCTGCACACCGGCGTGACGCGCTCGGGAAACAGCTTGACCACGCCTCGCGCGGTCCAGTCCGCGTGTTCGTCGCCGAACGCAATGGCGATGTCCGCCTGATCGTGCGACGGATCGAACACGCTTTGCGACGTAATGATCTTCACGTCGACGTCCGGCATGAGCGCCTTGAACTGCGATAGACGCGGCATCAGCCAATAGGTGGCGAAGCCGAAGTCGGTGGAGAGGGTGAGCGTTTGCGGCGTGCGCCGCGCGCGGATTTCGCTGGTGGCGAGGCGAATCGTGTCCAGCGCATGGCGCACCGCTTCGAAGAGCCGTTCGCCGTCTTCGGTGAGCGTGACGCCGCGATGGCCGCGCTCGAACAGCGGCGCGCCCAGCGCTTCCTCTAGCTGCACGACGCGTTGACTCACCGCGGGCTGGGTTGAACCCAGTTCGCGCGCGGCCGCCGTGAAGCTGGCCAGACGCGCGGCGGACTCGAACATCGTCAACGCCTGCATAGGCGGCAAGCGGTCCTGTCTCGACATAACACCCTCTTATAGGCACATAACGAATTGCCGTCTTCACAGCCGCGAATTGGACGGCAATAGTGGTGCTCATGGCGGGCCCGGCATGCTGGCAGCCCGCTCGCCGTTGCATCCATCACGGCATCCGCATCGACACATGCGATTCTATTCGAGGCGCGCACTTATGCTTGACAGCAAAAAGAATATTCTTATTCTGATGGCCGACCAGATGACGCCGTTCGCGCTGGCCGCATACGGACACCGTTTGATGAAGACGCCCAATCTCGATCGCCTCGCGCAGCAGGGCGTGGTATTCGAATCGGCCTATTGCGCGAGTCCGTTGTGCGCGCCTTCGCGATTTTCTTTTTTGTCGGGCAAGCTGCCGTCCGCCATCGGAGCTTACGACAACGCAGCGGAATTTCCGTCGCAAACGCTGACATTCGCGCACTATCTTCGCGCTGAAGGATATCGAACCATTCTGTCGGGCAAGATGCATTTCTGCGGCGCCGATCAGTTGCATGGCTTTGAAGAACGGCTCACCACCGACATCTATCCCGCCGATTTCGGCTGGACACCCGACTGGGACCACTTCGAAGCACGTCCCACGTGGTATCACAACATGAGTTCGGTAATCGACGCGGGTCCGTGCGTGCGCACCAATCAACTCGACTTCGATGACGAGGTCACATTCACCACCCGTCAGAAACTCTTCGATATCGCGCGCGAACGTCATGCGGGCAAGGATGCACGGCCGTTCTGCATGGTCGCCTCGCTCACGCATCCGCACGACCCGTACGCGATTCCGCAAAAGTACTGGGATATGTATGGTGACGAAGATATCGACATGCCCGCGTTTCGCGATTCGTTCGAACACGCGGACCCGCACTCGAAGCGTCTGCGCCATGTGTATGAGGCAGATCGCACCCCGCCTACCGATCAGCAGATCCGCAACGCGCGCCGCGCTTACTATGGCGCGATCTCCTACGTCGACGACCAGTTCGGCGCGATCCTCGAAGCGCTCGACCAGGCCGGGCTCGCGCAAGATACGGTGATCGTCGTGACGTCCGATCACGGCGAGATGCTCGGCGAGCGCGGCCTCTGGTACAAGATGACTTTCTTCGAAGGCGGTTGCCGCGTGCCGTTGATCGTGCATGCGCCGCAGCAATTCGACGCGCATCGCGTGAAGGCCTCTGTCTCGCATCTCGATCTGGTGCCGACACTGGTCGAACTGGCGCGCGGCGAGCAACCGGCCGTGTGGCCCGATTCGCTCGATGGACAATCCCTCGTGCCGCATCTGCTGGGCAGGCAAGGCGGCCATGATGAAGCCACTGGCGAATACCTGGCCGAGGGCGCGATTGCGCCAATTGTGATGCTGCGGCGTGGGCCGTTCAAGTTCATTCATACGCCGGCCGATCCCGATCAACTCTATGACGTCTCAGCCGATCCGCTGGAACGCGAAAACCTTGCCGCGCGCAGCGAATATGCATCGCAAGTCGCGGCATTTCGTGAGGACATCGCGCAACGCTGGGACCTCGCCGCGCTGCACAACGAAGTGCTGCAGAGCCAGCGGCGCCGCCATTTTCACTTCGCGTCAACTACGCAAGGCACGGTCGCGTCCTGGGACTGGCAACCGCGCGTCGATGCGAGCCAGCGATATATGCGCAATCACATCGACCTCGATACGCTCGAAGCGATGGCGCGCTTTCCCGCCATCGCCCGTTGATCCGCACGCTGCTCACGATCCAATTCACCCCACGAACAGGAAGCCGACATAATGAAAAAGCTCTTCAGACAGGCGGTCACCGGCGTTGCGCTGCTGTGCGCGGCAGCCACTTTCGCCTCGGCCGCCGAGCCGCAGTCGTGCACGCAGGTCAACATGGCCGGGCCCGGATGGACCGACATCGACGCGACCAATGCAATGACCGGTGTATTGTTGAAGGCGCTCGGCTATAAGCAGAACGTGGCCAACCTGTCGGTGCCGATCACGTATCAAGGCCTGAAGAAAGGGCAGATCGACGTGTTCCTCGGCAACTGGATGCCGGCGCAGGCGCCCGTCGTCAAACCGTTCGAAGAAGAAAAGTCGATCGAGGTCGTGCATCCGAATCTGAGCAACGCCAAGTTCACGCTGGCCGTGCCCGACTATGTGGCCGCCGCCGGCATTCATTCTTTCGCGGACCTGGCGAAGAATGCCGACAAGTTCGACAGCAAGATATATGGCATCGAGCCTGGCGCACCGGCCAATCAGAACATCAAGAAAATGGTCGATGACAAGGCGTTCGGACTCGGCAACTGGAAGCTTGTCGAATCGAGCGAGACCGGCATGCTCACGCAGGTGGAGCGCGCGGTGCGCGAGAAGAAGTGGATTGTCTTTCTCGCATGGGAGCCGCATTTGATGAACACGAAGTTCAAGCTCACGTACCTTGACGGCGGGGACAAGTACTTCGGGCCCAACTACGGCGGCGCCACGGTCAATACGGTCGCGCGCAGCGGCTATGCCACGCAGTGTCCGAATGTCGGGCGGCTTTTCAAACAACTCACCTTCAACGTCGATCTGGAAAACGGCGTGATCACCGAAGTACTCGAAAAGAAAACAGGCGTGGATGTCGCCGCCACGGAAGCACTCAAGCGTCACCCCGAATTATTGAAGTCGTGGCTCGACGGCGTGAACACCGCGAGCGGCGCCAATGGCCTGCAAGCGGTGCAAACCGCACTCGGCGTGAAATAACAGCCGCATTCCTAACGATGAGGTCGCGGTGCGACAGATTTATGTCGCATCCGGTCGAATCTTCGTAAATCTGGACCCGTATTCTTGATCCGGCAATGCGGACGTGAGTGGCTATTGCATGCATGTAGATAGCTCCAATTCGTTTCACACCGTCTCAGCCGGTTTCTGAACTGCCCGTCATGCGAGAAGCGCCGCGCGTTGGACAACAACACGCAGCAGGGATCGCTTTATCCAACGAAATACGCAGGCAAAGAGCAGGGGAGAATTAAATGAAGAAGAGAAATGCCGCCAGCCTTTCGGGACTCGCTATCGCGGCAAGCGCAGTATTCGCGCCGACGGCTGCCCATGCACAAAGCAGCGTCACACTTTACGGCATTCTGGACGCCGGCATTACCTACGTGAACAATGCCGGCGGGGCTCACCAGTTTAAATTCGATGACGGTATTTCATACGGCAACCGGATCGGCTTCAAGGGCGTCGAGGATCTCGGCGGCGGCTTGCAGGCGGTGTTCGTGCTCGAATCGGGTTTTCATGTGGGCAACGGGCAACTCGCATTCGGCGGCGCCGAGTTCGGACGTCAGGCTTATGTGGGCCTGAAGAACAACTGGGGGCAACTCTCGCTGGGTAATCAGCTCGACATGACGGAGGAATTCGTCTACCTCTACAACATCTCGGCGTGGGCGAGCGGCTACGCGATCCATCAGGGCGACTTCGACCGGATGAACGGCGACCGGCTGCCGAATTCGATCAAGTTCCTCTCCAACGACTATGCCGGCTTCTCGTTCGGTGGCATGTATTCGTTCGGCAATACCGCCGGTGACTTCCACAACAAGAGCGCGTGGAGCGTGGGCGCGCGTTACGAGCACAGCGCGTTCAACATGGGCGCGGCCTATACGCAGTTGAACAATCCGAACGGCATCTATGCATTCGACCCGTACGCGATGATCGGCACACGCACGTTCCTCGGCAAGCCGACCGTGTCTGTCGATCCGGCGACCGGCGCGGTGACGGATCTATACAGCTCGTCGCCGTTTCCGGTCGACAAGCAGGGGGCGTTCGCAGTCGGCGCGGCCTATACGATCGGCAAGGTCATGTTGAGCGGCAACTTTACCTACACGACCATCAAGGGACTCGGCGAGACCTCGCATATGCAGGTCTATGAGGCGGGCGCCTCGTACACCTTCACGCCCGCGTTGATGTTGTACGGCGGCTATCAGCACACGCGGTTCGAAGGCAATCACTGGAACCAGGGCTCGCTCGGACTGCATTACCTGCTGTCCAAACGCACGGACGTCTACGTCTCCGGCGATTATCTGCGCGCGTCGGATGGCGTGAATGCGGTGATCGGCTACAGCTTCACGCCGTCCACGTCGAACACGCAGAGCGATGTGCGGATCGGCATGCGGCATTCGTTCTGACGCGTCGACACGCGAAGGCTCGAAGGTGTCCCGGTTCACGGGACACCAACTGTGCCATTACGCTGCGCGCTCAAGCTGCTTCTTGAACGTCTCGATTAGCGCCCGCACTTTGGGCGGAGGATGACTCGTGGGCGGAAAGATAGCTTGAATACTTGCGGGCTCGGTCGCCCATTCCGGCAGCAGGCGAACCAGCCGACCCGCAGCGATATCGCCGCCGATCGAGAAGTCCGTCAGCAGGCCGAAGCCGCCGCCGGCGAGGGTGGCTGCGCGGCAGGCGTCGGCGGTGTTCACCAGTAACGCGTTTTCGCAGCGCACGCTTTCAGCGTCGCCATCGCCTTTGCCATCGTTGCGCTGCAGGTCGAGCGTCAACGGACGCGGCAGCACCGTCAACGCGCAGAAGGGCATTGCCGACAGTTCGGCGGGTGTTTGCGGTTGCCCCCAGATGTCGACGAAATCCGGGCTCGCCACGATCCATTTGACGAAGCTGCCGAGTTTCACCGCGCGGAAATTGGAATCGGCAAGCCGGCCCAGGCGGATCGCGACGTCGATGCCGTCCGCGATCAGATCCACATAACGATCGGTGCACAGCAACTCGACATTGAGTTGCGGATGCGTGCGGCGCAATTCCACTAATACCGGCGCGACCGCAAGCGAACCGTAATCGATTGGCGAGCTCACGCGCAACGTGCCGCGCACGGGCGCCGTTTCGCCGCCGATCGCCGCCAGCGCGTCTTCCGTGGCGCGGAGGATTTTCACGCTCGCTTCGTAGAATGCGCGGCCGGGCTCGGTCAAACCGAGCCGCCGCGTCGTGCGCACCAGCAGGCTCGCGCCCACTTCCGCTTCGAGCCGCTGCATGTGCGTGCTGACCATTGTCTTGGCGAGGCCCAGACGCGCTGCCGCGGCGGTTAGCGAGCCCGCCTCGACGACCGCGACGAAGATCGCCAGCCGGTTCAGGTTTACGTCGCGTACATCGGCCATGGTGGATTGTCCATCTTCGATTGACTGTGTTTCCCGGATTATCAGGCTTCTGCAAAGGGGTGCGTGCGGATTATGCTCGCTTCATCCCTTCACCTTTCCGGAACCTGTCATGCCCGTTGCCCGACCCGCCCAGCCGATCCGCCTCTATACGACCCTGCTTTCCGGCCACGGCCATCGGGTGAAGCTGTTTTTGACCTTGCTGGATCTGCCGTTTGAAGTGGTCGAACTGGACATGAAGGCCGGCGACAACCGCAAGCCCGACTATCTGGCGCTCAACCCGTTCGGCCAGGTGCCGACGATTCAGGACGGCGACATCACCCTGTCCGATTCGAACGCGATTCTGGTGTACCTGGCCAAGCGCTATGGCGACGCCTCCTGGTTGCCGGATGACCCGCTCGCCGCGGCGGCTGTGCAGCGCTGGCTGTCGCTCGCCGCCGGTCAGATCGCGTATGGGCCGTGCACGGCGCGGCTCGTCACCGTGTTTCGTGCGCCTCACGATCACGAGACCGCGAAGAAGCTGGCCGTGAAGCTGTTCGACGTGCTCGACCGGGAACTGGCGGACAAGCCGTTCGCGGCAGGCAATCGGGTGACGATAGCGGATATCGCCGCGCACACCTACATCGCCCACGCGCCGGAAGGCGGCGTGTCGCTCGACCCCTATCCGAACATTCGTGCGTGGCTGCGCCGCGTCGAGGCGTTGCCGCGGTTCGTCGCGATGCCTTCGACAAAAGCGGGGCTGCTCGCCGAATGAACGGCTGATCCTTTACAACACCGGAGTCCGGTCATGTCCACCGTTATCCCTCTGAATGGCTGGGGCGTAGACACCTCGCCGTTTCATGCCGCCGAGCTCGCCGCCCAGCAGCGCGTGGGCGTGAGAAGCGTGGCGGAGGCGTCGGGACGCCGGGGGATCCGGCGCTACATGCCGGACCAGCATCGCAAGTTTTACTCCGAGCAGCCCTTCATGGTGTTGGGCGGCGTCGACGCGCACGGGCAGCCGTGGGCGACGGTGCGCGCCGGGCTGCCGGGCTTTGTGTCGTCGCCGGATGCGAAGACGTTGCGCATAGAGGGCGGTGCTTTAGCCGGCGATCCGCTCGCGGATAGCTGGCAGAAGGGTTCGATGATCGGCGGTCTCGGGCTGCAGCCGCAGACTCGCCGGCGCAACCGGATCAACGGCATGGTGACGTCGGCGGACGGGGCGGCGTTGACGCTCGAGGTTCGTCAGAGTTTCGGCAACTGCAACAAGTACATCCAGAGCCGTACACCGACGTGGGTGGAGCAGAGTGCGTCGGAACCTTCCGTGCCGCCGGAAATTGCGACGCAACTCAGCGATGCCGACCGCGCATTCCTGGCGCGGGCGGATACGTTTTTCATCGCAAGCGCAAACCTTGCTGAGGACGCGGGTCTCGCGCGCGGCGTCGACGTTTCGCATCGCGGCGGCGCACCGGGATTTGTGCGTGTCGACGATGAGCACACGCTGACCACGCCGGACTTCGTCGGCAACAACTTCTTCAACACGATTGGCAATCTGATCCATGATCCGCGCGCCGGGCTGCTGTTCATCGACTTTGCGAGCGGCGGTCTGCTGTATATCGCGGCGCGCGCGGAAATCGTATGGGACGGCGCGCAGCTGGCTGCCTTCGAAGGCGCGCAACGTCTGGTTCGTTTTCACATACAGGAAGTGCGGCGCAGCCGGAGCGCGCTGCCGTTTCGCTGGTCGGACGTCGAGTACGCGCCGCAGTTCGCGGCGGCGGTGCAAAAGCCGGTGACCGTATCGCCGTGGCACAAGCTGAAGGTCGCGGCGGTGGTCGAGGAGACTGCGTCGATCCGTTCCTTCTATTTTGAATCGGTCGACGGGACGCCGTTGCCGTCGTACAAGCCGGGGCAGTTTCTGCCGATCCGCGTGCCGGTGGCGGACTCCACCAGGCCTTTGTCGCGGACCTACACGCTGTCCGATGCGCACGATGCGCAGCGGTATCGAATCAGCGTGAAGCGCGAAGGCGTGGCTTCGCGATGGCTGCATGAGCATCTCGTTGCCGGAGCGCAGATCGAAGCGATGAAGCCGCGCGGTGCTTTCGTCTTCGATGACGACAGCCCGCGGCCTGCTGTGTTTATCTCGGCGGGCATCGGCATCACGCCGATGATGGCGATGCTTCGGCATGCGTTGACAGCGTCACGCACGGAGGCCGCGCAAGCGAAGCGGGTGTTCTTCTTTCACGGTGCGCGTAGCGATCGCGAACGTGCGTTCAGCGCGCAATTGAAAGAGCTTGCCGCGCACAACGCCGCGCTTTCCCTGCATCTTTTCGATAGCGCCGCCGATCAGGTCGCCCCAGGTGTGTCGGCCGGGCGTGTGAGCATCGACGCGTTAAAGCGTGCGCTTCCTTTCGATGACTACGACTTCTATCTGTGCGGCCCCGAGCAGTTCATGCGTGACCTGTATGAAGGTCTGCGCGGACTGGATGTCGCCGACGAACGGATTCGTTTCGAGGCGTTCGGTCCGGCGAGCGTCAAGCGTGTGCTTGCCATCAAGAGTGAGCCGATGCCGGTGGACAGGTCGGCACAAGACGCGGGCGCGGTGCAAGTGACCTTTGCGCGCTCCGGGCGCACTATTCAATGGCTGCCGCGCGACGGCAGCCTGCTTGAATTTGCCGAAGCGCACGGTATCGACGCGCCGTCGAGTTGCAGGTCGGGTATGTGCGGGACATGTTCGACGCGTTTGTTGTCGGGCCAGGTCAAGTACGACGGCGAAGTGGAGGCGCAAATCGAAGCCGGCGCGGCGCTGGTTTGCATGGCGCATCCGGTGGCCGGCGACGCGAATGTGACGTTGGATCTTTGATCGACGGCGGCGCAAAGCGCGTAGCCGTTCTCGACGCCGTCTTGAACGGAGGTTGTTCGGGTGTTCGGCATGGCGATCGGAAACCTCAGGCATCCTATGCAGACGGCTCGCCGCTCCGCGTGATTCGATGGCCGACCTCAACGCCTGATGGTGCTCGCTCGGCTAATCCAGGGATTTTCGGCCGGCGGCGAGTTCAGGGCGGCACCTGTTCGGGCGGACCGTCGAGAATACGGAGCTTGCCGGCTATGTCGGGAATATTGCGGCCGCCCGAGCGTGCTTCGTTGTCAAGTCGATGCGCGGTTGCACGGCAATGCACGAGCGTGTCATGCAGCCGGGGCTCCGCCTGAAGGGCGGTCACCACCTTTTCCAGCTCAGACGGGGACTCACTCAGAAGGGCGGGGACGACCTCTTCCGGCGGTATCAGCGAACCGTTACTGAGAAGCTGTGCGGTCCAGTCGCATCCGTACAGAAGCGCGCGTCGCTCGGCCCTTTGCGCTTCTTCCTGGTCCAGCGCGGCGAGGCTATGGCGGCTTCTGTGAAGGGAAGTGCGCCAGGTCGTGAGGATGTCGGTGCGCAGTCTGGCAATTGCGTCACCGAGCGGTGCGTTCTGCCCACCCGCCGCGAGGCGGCGTTCATCGAGGCGGTCGACGTAGTCCCGATACCCGTCGAGGAAAGATTGCCAGTTCAGCGGCAGTTCGGTCGTCTGCGCGAACGAGTGGTTGAGCTCACCGAGCTCGTTGCTGATTTCGTGAAGGGCCTGGGTGTCGGCAAGACGTGCTTCATAGACGTCATGCGCCGTCACCATCTGGCGGTGCAAGGGAAACAGGGGATTGCCGTGGCGTCGTTGCAGATGTCGTTCGGCAGCGCCCGGATGGGCGCTCCATTTCCAGTTGGATAGCGATTTTGCGTCAAATTCGACTTTGTCGATCATCGCCCGGAAGACCGCCAACGCCTCCTCCGTTGTATGGCGAAAGCAGTCAGCGAGCTTGTAGTCGTTGCCTTGCAGACTGGCGCTCTCATTTTCTCCGGCATAAGGGGACTCCGGTGCAAGCCGGAGGAAACCCGTGGCCAGAAAGAATTCCATCGGCAGCTCGACCGGCAGGCTCTCCAGCCGGAACGTACGCTCCCCGGAGGAAATCCCCTCGATAGAATGCGCAAGGCGATTTTCGAAGTCGAGGAGGGCATCGATCCTCTCACCGGATGACGGTTGCGCTTCCTCAGCGAACAGACAGAACGACTCACGCACCATGCGTGCCGCGATCGTGCCATGCTTCTCGGCAAAGAGCCAGAACCAGAGGGCGAGCTGATATCCCCGGACTCCGTTTCGCAGGACCGGTTCGACATCTGGCGTGAATGTGATGCCGGGCGCGGCCCACCCTGCGAACGGTGCGGCATCGCTGCTCAGGTACATGCCCAGAAGCTGTTTGATCGACTGATTCGTATCGCTGGGCCAGCTTTGCGTCCCATCTTGCCGCTTCTCGGTTTTCCAGAGTCTCCAAACCATCCTGAACCTCGCAAACGGGTGGGTGTGCGCCTTGGCAACGATACTTGCACACCCGGCCGCCGATCACTGAACCGGTTCCGCCAAAAACAAGGCTTTTTCCGCCCGCTCATGCGCGAGAAGGCGCTGGACACGCCACACCGACACTTTCAGCGCCACGCGTGGTTTATAAATTTCTGACTACACTGCTCGCCAGTGTGCGCAGTTCGTCGAACTGCGTAACGAGTTCGAGGCACAGAACGAAGGCCAGCATCCCTGAAGGCGCCGGGTGGCATTCGATCCATCGCAGCGCCGGCGTGGCGTAGCGCGCGCGGATGGCGTCTCGCGTCATGACATAGGCAATGACGATGCCCACAGCGGCGCCCACGAGCAAATCGGTCGGGTAGTGAAAGCCGAGATAGGCGCGCGGAAGGCAAATGAACAGCGCCGTATAGAGAATCGCCAGCACGCCGATGCGACGCGACACGAGGAAGATGCCGGTGGCGACCGCCATCCATAGCATCGCGTGGTCGCTGGGGAAGGAACTCCAGTTGCTCAGCAGTGCGTCGTTGAGATCGCTACCTGCAAATTGCAGATGCAGTTCGGCGTTGTAGACGGGGCGGACCCTGAACGGCAACCAGTGAGTCAGCAGTCTTCCGACGACGAGCGCCGCGAGGCCGCTGAAAAGCGTCGCAAGAACCATTTCTCGTCGCCATTCGCGGCGCTCGTCGTGCTGAAACCACATCCACCAAAGCACGGGAATGAGTACGAGGCCTTTGAATGTGTAAAGGTCGGCGATACTTGCAATGGATCGCGTCGCGAGATGGCCGAAGTGTAGGTTGGACAGATATGTTTCGATAGACAAATCGAAGCTGTTCATTATTTTGTAATAAAGTTGAGCTAGGCGACCGAGATTAGCATATCCCAATCAATGCGCCGGATTTCCTGGCGCTCACTCGATATCCGTCAATCGCGCGTCAATTGCGCGTCGATAGCCGCGGCCGACATGTCGCCGGCTGTGCTTGCTCTAGCGCGTCACACGCTTTCCGAACTTCCACTGCAGATGGGCGCCCGATGGGAATCCGCGCGTGAAGCAGAAGGGCGTATCGCGGCGCGTGTAGCGGCGGTGCGGATTGACGGCTCAGCCGATCAATACCGAATCACCCTTCTCGACGTACGCCTGCAGCAAATGATGGGCAATGGCGAATGGCTTGGGCGCCGACAGTCTGTCGGCATGCGTTCCCGCCAGCATCGCCGCGACCTCCTGGCGGGAGAACCAGCGGGCGTCTTCGAGTTCTATCGTATCGATGACGATGTCCGTGTCGCTCGCTTGCGCAAAGCACCCGATCATCAGCGATGAGGGAAACGGCCACGGCTGCGACGCAAAGTAGACAACCTGCGCACATGTCACGCCGGCCTCCTCCATTACTTCGCGGCGCACGGCGTCTTCGGCGGTCTCGCCCGGTTCGACGAAACCGGCAAGCGCCGAGTACATGCCCTTGCCGAAATGCCGCTGGCGGCCGAGCAGACACCGTTCGCCGTCTATCACCAGCATGATCACGACTGGATCCACCCGTGGGAAATGGCGCGCGCCGCAAACATCGCAGGTGCGTTGCCAGCCGGCGTTGGTGACGCGGCTTGCGGAGCCGCAGTTCGCGCAGAAGCCATGGCGGCGATGCCAGTCGAGCATCGACTTGGCCTCAGCCAGAACGCCGAGGGCTCCAGCAGCGACGAGGTCTTGCAGCGCTAGCGAGCGAAGGTCGATGTGTTCATGCCCGCTGTCAGGCTCCGGGTCCGCAGGCGCGAAGCCGAGCGCAAAACGTCCGCTGCCGTCGCTTTCTTCGCCCAGGAAAATACGATGAAGCGGCTCGCCGAAGGCGGTGGTTTCGCCGGCGGCGAACCACGGGTCATACTCGCTGCCTCGCTTAAGCAAAGGGACGTCGCCATGGAAGACGAGAAAGCGCGCGGCCGGATGGTTGCGTAGATGCTCGATGAAGGCATGGTCGTCCCGCTTGTCGGAGTGGCGGTCGAGCGGGTTGAAGTTGAAGCCGATGGACGCGGAAGTGGCGATCATCACGGTCGTCAAGGTGGCAGGGAGATCCGCAAGTATGGCACGGGGTTGGGCGTTATCGCCCGTTCAGGTTCAGTCGGCTCGCGGGAGGTGATGGCCAGATGGAGGAGGGTGCGCAAAGGAGACCACGCATCCATATCGCTGCCATGTCAACTCAGCGCAAACTTCGAACCTGGCTCGGCGTGACACCTCCGGAAAACCGATTGCCGAAATGGGTTCTCGTGTAGTTGACGACAGCAGCGACCTGATCGTCATCCATCTCGTCGCCAAACGAAGGCATCGACTTTCGCCCGTGGAGTACGTTGATGATGACGTAGGGTGCGGCTTCGACTGCCGGGTTGTCAGCGAGCGCGGGGAAGTGACCCGCGCCCTGTGCGCCTTTTCCGTCCGGCATATGGCATCCCGCGCAACTGGCGTTGTAAAGCGCTTCGCCGCTTTTTTCAGTGAAGCGGTAGCCCGGCGAAATCGTGAAGGTGCGCGTCGCGTCCTGCGCCACCGCCTGAGCCGGTATCGTCGCGGCGCCCATCGACAAGGCGATCAGCATCACGCCGAGAATCAGCTTTGGCCTATCCATTGACGATTCTCCGATGCAATCGGGTGATCGCATCCAGTGACGACAGCACGGCGCCTTCCTGCCATGCCGGAATATGGGAAGCGTGCTCGCCGGCGAGGACGATCCGTCCGTCGATCTGACAGAGATTCGCGTAATGCACCTGTCTCAACGCATCCGTCCAGGCAGCGAAACAGCCATTCGTAAACGGTGACCGGCTCCAGCTCATCGCGAAGCCGTTCTGGTACTCACGCGCGTACTGCGGATGAATCTGGCTACCCTGGCTCAATGCCACGGCGATCCGTTCGGCGGGCGGCAGCGCATCCATCTCATAGCTGGCGGGCCCCCACATGTAGGCGCCAAGCAGCACCGCAGGACCGCTCGAACCGTAACCTGTTGCCGGATAGCCGATCGTCGAGATCGGCAGGTCGGTGTGCGTGATACCGCCGTAGATCTGCTCGTCTTCCTCCCAGAAGCGCCGGCCGAATTGCAAGCCGATTTTCACCGATGTCTCGTAAGGTACGGCATCGATTGCGGCGCGCATGTCCGGGCCAACCGCAATGTCGATCTGACTCAGGATCGAGAGCGGAATGGTGCACACGAGCCAGTCCGCGTGCGCGTTCCGTTCGGTCCGGGTGGTCGTATCGGTATAGCGCACGGTGACACCGTGCTCGTCCTGCTGGATGCCCGAGACTCTGGCGTTGAACACCACGGCGCTCGCGACCTGCGAATGAAGCGCATGGGCAATCCGGTCCATGCCGCCGACGGGCTGGAAGAGGGTGCTCTGATAGTCCAGCTCGTTGCCCGAAGACAGCCATTGCCACAAGCGCGATGCAAGCAACGGTTCGCGCGGCAGTAGATTCGATGGCACGGCCTCGGGCATCAGCCCACCGCCATAGGCGGTCTCGAATCCACGGCGTTCGCTGCTTCGGTCGCCCATCTGGTAGCGACCATCCCGACCGAGCGCACCCCATTGGCGCAAGGATTCGAGTAGCAGTTGCGCATCGTCGGCTGACAGCGCATCGTCGAGTGCGTCTTTGCGGATCGCTTTGGAAAGCAACTCGGCAATATAGCCTTGATAGTCGGTCTGCACCGCGCGGAATCGCTGGGGTTGGCCAGCGAAGGCCTCTGTCGAATGCAGGTAGGCGTTGTAGTTGACCTGGATAAACGGCTCGAGCGGCACCTTCAGGCGCCTTGCGTAGTCGAGTACACCCTGGTGATGATACGGAATGCGCCAGGGCCCCGGGTTCAGATAAAGACCGTCAGCGAAATCGCAGTACTGGGTGGCACCGCCAAGTTCTGTATAACGATCGCCACCCCTGACAGTCCAGGCCCGGCCACCCGCGCGGTCGTTGTATTCGAGCACCTGTACGTGGTAGCCCGCGCTCCTCAACTCAAAGGCCGCGACGAGGCCGGCCATGCCCGCGCCGAGCACAAGAATGCGCGTTCCTTTGGGCGCGCCATCGAGCCGGATCGGTCCAGCATAGGTGGAGGCAGCGGCGAACCCGAGCGTGCCCATACCTTGCATCATGGCGGCAGCGCCGAGGTTCCTGCCGATCAGCGTCAGTAGATGCCGGCGGCTCATCGCGTTGGGGGTCATTCTCGACATGAGGACCTGGTGTCCCGATTGGAGAAACGATAGCGAGCTAGGTCAGATGGCGGCGCGGGCTGCGAAGGCATGGGCTACCGCCGCGCGAACCGGGCTCGAGGCGAATCAAAACTATGAACTGTTTTTCTTCGCCGTGTGCGACCGTCCGTTATCTGAAGTCGTCGCAGCCTCCGGTGCCGGAAGACCGGCGCGCGGCAAGATTCGGACTCTGGGATGCGGACATCGGAACTCTACACTGACACTACAACTGTTGATAATTTATATTATGTCAAATTGACTAGCTGCTGAACTGTGGCATGAGCGCGGTTCCCCTGGCCGCTCTCGGCAATTGCATCGGTTCCTCTCAGATCGACGTGAGACCATCCTCGCGGCGCTCGACCGGATCTTCGGCGCATACTGAGCGATAACAGGACGGCTTTGTTCAAACGCACAACCGTCGTATCAGCAAATCCGGCTCAAACCTTTAAACATTTATCTCGCGGTTGCACTTCACCCTTGAAACCGCGATTGGAGATGCGATGCAATTCGACAAGCATCAGGAAAGGCTCAAGCAGAATGGCGCAACTATGCGTCCTGGTCCGCCGAGTCTATTGGCGAAGGTACTAGCCGTGGTGACAGGCGCTGCCCTACTAGTCGTGGGGTTCGCCGTTTCGCTTGTGATGTTGGCGGTGGTGCTTGGAGCAGGCATTTTGATCGGCGGTTTTGTCTGGTGGAAAACGCGCGATCTGCGCAAACAGCTTCGCGAGCAAGCAATGCGCGCACAGCAAACGCGCGAGCAACAGGTGCACGTGCGCGCGGGACAACGCGTGGATATCGACAACGTGGTCGAGGACGTCGAGTTCAACGACGAAACTCGACAGAAATAATCACGGCACCGTGACTGCGCATGCGCTCCGTTACCGGGTGCGGAGAGGGAATGTTCAGTATGGCTCTCTCGCACCAAGGAGCTTTGTCAAGTTGAAGGCGTGCCATATAGAATGCTGGGATGAAGAAGATCGTCACTGCCATGTTGGCGGCACCGTAGCTGAAGAAACGCGCTTTTTGCAGATCCTGATAACCAGAGAAAAGGGAATGCCGTGACCAAGTGCGATCGCAATAACGAGGTTCTTTTCAGCGTAGGCCGGCGGCAATTTCTCGGCTACACCGGCGCCGGGATGCTCGCGGCGGTCCTGCCCGGCTGCGGCAACGGCGACATCCAATCGGCGCCCTATCAGCAGACCATGCGCTCGGTCAACAGATGATCCAGCAGGCCGTCAGCGATCCGTCGAATCCCGTCGCCGCGATCTCGATCGCGATGGTCAACGGCAACATCGTGTGTTCGTCACGACACTCGCCGAACTCCCGGGCTACGTGCTGTACGGCAACGAAGATCTTCGCTATCAACTGATCGTGCCAGTGAGCGATACGCTCGGCGGCATGTCGATCAAGGTGCCGGGCAATTTTGGACGCGACCTCTATGAGATCCGTTTCGCGTCGACCACGGCAACTTCGCTGACGATCGGCAGTTCGATCTACGCGCGGATCTGACAGTGAGTCGTTCCATGGCGCCGGGCCTCGCGGTCTGCGTCGACGGCATGGCGTTTCGCGCACGAGGTGCCTGGTGAGCATGCGGCGGTCTTCGGTTTACCCAGCGCGCGCACCATGCGTCGCTGCGACTTCTCGCGCAGAAACGACCCGGGATGGCAGGCTGAACGACGGCTTATCCGCAGCGACAGATTCTCTGCAAAAACGACCGCTGACAAGCAACTTCGGCCACCTGCTGCATTGCTTTCACACGCCGACTTCGCCGAGCAGAATTCGGTGGAAGTCAGTACGGAATACGGGGGGGGAGCCCTTCCCCATCGCCGGGGTCGGGCTTTGTGTTCGGGGAAGCTGTCGTGGATGCCGTTTGCCTGGACGGTCGGACTCCCGATTACTCGCTGCGGCCCGAAGTAGGGTTTGCCTTGATCCACGATGCCACGTCGGTGACCGGAATGGCGTAGTGTTGATTGAACGTCCCACCCTTGTCCCATGCAACACCCCGCCCTTCAGCAAAAGCCGCACGATACTTGCGCATCATATGCGTGCGGGTCGCGCGCCAGCTCGTGCAGCAAATACTGCACCCTCCACGTCGCCTCGCGATTCCCACGCGCGCCACTGGCCACTGGCTGTCGCCGTTTTTTATCGCCAGCCCCGCAGAATTACCGAGCCGCGTGCGTCGACTTGCGCAGCTTCGCCACGTCGTCCGCCGTCACCGCCGGCGCGCCGTTGTTCCATCCGGCCCGCACGAAAGTGAGCACATCCGCGATCTGCTGGTCGTTGAGCACCGGCGCGTACTTCGGCATCGGATACGGCGCGGGAATGCCGCCGATCACCAGGTCCTCGGTGCCGTTCAACGTCACGTTGATCAGCGACGACGGATCCTTCTCCAGCACGTTCGGATTGCCGGACAACGGCGCGAGCATCGGTGTGAAGCCGCGTCCATCGACACCGTGGCAGTGCATGCAATACGCCGTATAGACGCGCGCGCCGGCATCGTTCGCGGGACGGTTCAACGACACCTTCGTCGCCTGCGGATCGTACTTATAAGGCGGCGCACCGTTGCCCCCTGACGGCGGCAGCGACTTCAGATACGTCGACATCGCAGCGATATCCGTATCGTTCATGCCCTGCGTGCTGTTGTTGATCACGCTGGTCATCGAACCGAATGCGGAGGCATGGCGATTCGCGCCGGTCTTCAGAAACGCCTGCAAGTCCTGATCGTTCCAGCGGCCCAGACCGACGTTCTGCTCGCCAGTGAGGTTCGCCGCGAACCAGCCGTCGAGCACGCCGCCGGTCAGGAACGCGCTGCCGCTTTCATCCAGCGCCTTTTCCTGGAACGCGACGCCGCGCGGCGTATGGCACGACCCGCAGTGCCCGAGCCCCTGAATCAGATACGCGCCGCGATTCCACGCGACGTCCTTGCCCGGCTTGTCCTGATAGACGCCTTTATCCAGGAACACCATGTTCCAGAACTTCAGCGGCCAGCGCATGTTCAACGGCCACTTGATGTCCGGCTCGCGATTCGCCTGCTGCACCGGCGCCACGCCGCTCATGAAATACGCGTACAGCGCTTTCAT
The DNA here is from genome assembly GCF_003002025.1 of Paraburkholderia sp. BL25I1N1. Classification (GTDB taxonomy): domain Bacteria; phylum Pseudomonadota; class Gammaproteobacteria; order Burkholderiales; family Burkholderiaceae; genus Paraburkholderia. Next base: position 230,357 of record NZ_PVZB01000006.1, on the reverse strand, counting down.
GTCGTCGTCGTTGACCTTGGCGTACGACGGATACGGCATCGCCGGATAGAGGTTGTGGCCGTCTTTCGCGACGCCTTCGCGCATCGCCCGCGCGAAGTCCTCTTCCGTATAGCCGCCAATGCCGGTCTGCGGGTCCGGCGTGATGTTGGTGGTGTAGATCTGGCCCATCGGCGTGGTCATCGGCAGGCCGCCCGCGAAGGGCTTGCCCTTCGGCGCCGTATGACAGGCAACGCAATCGCCGACCTTCGCCAGATAAGCGCCGCGTTGCACCAACGCCTGATCCGCCGCTCGCGCCGGAGTTTGCGCGAACAACGGCAGTGCCACGCACAACGCCGCGCCGAAACCCTTCAGTGTGTTTTTCATGTCGGGCTCCGTTCAGACGGTTTGCAGTTGGCTGCCGACCGGCAATTGCCGCAGCCGCTTGCCGGTGGCCGCATAAATCGCGTTGGTCAGCGCGGGCGCGAGTGCCGCCGTGCCGGGTTCGCCGATGCCGCCGGGCGCCTCGCCGCTCTTCACGATATGCACATCGATAGGCGGCGTCTGATCGATCCGCAGCATCCGGTAATCGGTGAAATTGTTCTGCTCGACGCGGCCGTCCTTGATCGTGATCTCGCTGTAGAGCGCCGCCGTGATGCCGAAGATGATGCCGCCCTGCACTTGCGCTTCGACCGTGTTCGGATTGACCACCATGCCGCAATCGACCGCACACGTTACGTGCTTGACCGCCACCTCGCCCTGCTCCACCGCGACGTCCACCACGATCGCAAAGAAGCTGCCGAACGCGTGCATGACCGACACGCCGCGCCCTTGACCCTTCGGCACCGCGCTGCCCCAGTTCGCCGCTTGCGTGGCGACGTTGAGCACGTTCAGCGCGCGCGGAGTCTTGCCGAGCAGGTCCTGACGGTATTTGACAGGATCGACTTTCGCCTGCGCCGCGAGTTCGTCAATGAAACTCTCCACCACGAAGGTGCCGCGCGTCGGTCCCACGCCGCGCCAGAATGCGGTGGGCACCGTGCGCGGTTCCTGGCGAACGTAGTCGATCAGCTGATTGGGCAAGTCGTACGGCAGGTCCGACGCGACCTCGACCGCGTCCGGATCGATGCCGTTCTTGAACGCGGGCGGCGCGAATCGCGCCAGTATCGAGGAGCCGACAATCCGGTGCTGCCATGCGACCGGTTTGCCATTCGCATCGAGGCCGGCCGAAATCTTGTCGTAGTAATACGGGCGGTACATGTCGTGCTGAATGTCTTCCTCGCGTGTCCAGACCACTTTCACCGGCGTCGACACCTGCTTCGCCACCTTCACGGCTTGCGTGACCATGTCGAACTCGAGCCGCCGGCCGAAGCCGCCGCCGATCAGATGGTTGTGCACGACGATCTTGTCGGCGGGCAGCCCCGTGACCGCCGCGGCCGCATCCACCACACGCGTCGGCACCTGCGAGCCGAGCCAGACATCGCAGCCGTCGGGGCGCACATGCACCGTGCAGTTGATCGGCTCCATGGTGGCGTGCGCGAGAAACGGCTGCTGATACACGGCGTCGACGCGTGTCTTCGCATTGGAGAACGCATTGCCGACGTCGCCGTCTTTACGCGCCACCGCGCCGTCGCGCTGCGAGGCATTGGCGAGATCGTCGACGATCTGCTTCATCGACAGGTTCGCGCCCGCACCGTCGTTCCATTTGATGACGAGCGCCTGCACGCCGCGTTTGGCGGCCCACGTGTGGTCGCCGATCACCGCGACCGCGTTGTCGATCTTGATGACCTGGCGCACGCCGGGGATTTTCTTCGCGTTGGTGTCGTCGACGCTGGCGAGCGTGCCGCCGAATACCGGGCAGTTCGCAATCGCCGCGTAGACCATGTCGGGCACGCGCACGTCGAGACCGAACATCGCCGTGCCGTCCACCTTCTCCGGCGAATCGAGGCGCTTAACCGCTGTGCCGATCAGCTTGAAGTCCTTCGGGTCCTTGAGCTTGACGTTCTGCGGCGCGGGCAGACCGGCAGCTGCCGTCACCAGCTGACCGTAACCGATGCTGCGCTTGCTGGCCTCGTGAATCACCTGTCCGGCCTCCGCATGGCAGCTTGCCGGATCGACCTGCCATTGCTGCGCCGCCGCGCTGATCAGAATGGTTCGCGCAGTGGCGCCCGCCTTGCGCATCGGCTCCCACGCATAGCGGATCGAGGTCGAGCCGCCCGTGAGCTGGCCGCCGAGCAGCGGATCCATGAAGAGCTTTTCGTTCGGCGGCGCGTGATCGATGGTGATCGTGTCGAGCGGCACTTCGAGTTCTTCGGCAATGAGCATCGGAATCGACGTGTAGACGCCCTGGCCCATCTCTACCTTCGGAACCACGAGCGTGACCTTGCCGGCGGTATCGATCTGGATGAACGCGTTCGGCGCGAACACGCCGCTTTGCGGCGTTTCTACGCCGTCGCCGCCGATCACCGACTTGCCGGCTTTCTGATCCTGGCTCGCGGCCGGCATGCTGAAGCCGAGCAGCAGACCGCCGCCCGCCGCCGCGCCGACCGTCACGCCGAACTTCAGAAAGCTGCGGCGTGAAAAGCCAGCTGCGGCGCGCGCGCCGGCCTTCGACGCATGCGCGCCGTTTTGTGAATCAAGCAATCCCTGGGACATGTCATGCCCCCTTGGCGGCTTGCTTGATCGCCGCGCGGATGCGGTTGTAGGTTCCACAGCGGCAGATATTGCCGGCCATGGCGGCGTCGATGTCCGCATCGGTAGGATTGGGATTGCCTGCCAGCAGCGACGCCGCCGACATGACCTGCCCCGACTGACAGTAGCCGCATTGCACCACGTCCAGTTGGCGCCAGGCCTGCTGCACCTTCTGACCGGCCGGCGTGCTGCCCACCGCTTCGATCGTCGTGATCTTTTTATCGCCGACGGCTGCTGCCGGCAATACGCACGAGCGCACCGCCACGCCGTCGAGGTGCACGGTACACGCGCCGCATTGGGCGATGCCGCAACCGAACTTCGTGCCGGTCAGACCGACGATATCGCGCAAGACCCACAAGAGAGGCATGTCGGGCGGCGCGTCGACGGTGTGCGTCTGGCCATTGATATTCAGCGTTGTCATGGAGCGGCTCCGAGTGGGGTTTATTGTTTATCAAGCTGTTTAGACAGAGACGTCGGACCAAAACATAAAGACTCACCGCGTTTATTCGACTGACTGGACTAATACGTATGGTGTTTTTCCGGTCCTTGAAAACGGCGATAAATGCATGGGCGCGAACCTGCCGATACTGACCGGCGAATTGTAGACGCGCATTAAAAAATTCGCCTCGTGGCTGCACACTGCGGTCAGCCTGAGGCATTTCGCGGGTGCCGAGTGCGCGGTTGAAAGGTGTTTTTAATCGACGGCAGACGATCCGCGCATCGCGCCTTGATGATCGGCCTCTATACGCCAGTGAATCTAATTGAATCAATGCCGGGCGATTTTGTTAGCATGGACCCGGTCTGACTGACTATCCGAAGGAGCAGCACATATGGACGACTCGCAATGCACTCAATTCCTCTCGGACATTCGCCGGCCGCTGTTGGCGCTGCACAAGGCCATTCTCGATCACGAGCGTGCCGTGTACGAAAAGGAATTTGGCCCGGTCACACCGGCAGCTTTCCTGCAGGTGCTCATCAACGGGTCGGGGTTCCGCTGGCTCGCGGCGCTCTCGACAGTCATAGCGAACGTCGACGAAATTCTCGACGATAAGGAAGCCGAAGCCGCCGACCGCATCGCCGCGGCCGAGGCGGTGACGGGACTTTTCTCGCCCGACCAGCCGAACAATACTTTTTTGCCACGCTATCTGCCGCTGTTGCAGGCCGATCCGGCGATCCTGCATCACCATGGCCAGGTGTCGCAGTTGTTGCGCGGGTACGAATCGAAGTAGCCGGTTGCGCGCGGCCTGGTGCGCTCGCGTGATGCGAGTTTGGGCCGCGCCCTTTGCGCGTTGCCCGCACTTTGCCCTCGGCATGATCGTTGGGCGCGTTGCGTTCATCCCGCCTCGGCTCCCGAATTTCCTCACCATTGAATACGCGCGCTTCGACCCATCGTGCCGTGTTTGCGCGATGACGGCATGGGTGCGCCGTCGTCGCGATTACCAGGCTTTTCGAACACGTCCAACACAACGAGGCCTTGTTTCAGGCCAATTTATGCGCAATTCGTAAGAGTGCATGTTGCCGGCCTCGCTTGTTTGCGATTGAAACGAGTGCGCGATCTAGTCATGGCTGAATTTGCCTGGCTTTGCTGAATAAAACAAAGGTGAGCTTCTGCGGGAGATCTTCAGCGGGAGCTACGAAAAGCCGGTCAGCATGGTTCACGAAGCCCTGCTAAGGTAGGCAGACCTTCTTGCGACGCTCATCGCCATGCAAATCTGGCCGCTCCCCGAAAGCTACGCCTTCCGCGATCAAGCCGTGCGTTTCAACGTGACGGGCAATGGTCCGCCGCTGGTGCTGGTTCACGGCACGCCGTTTTCTTCGTATGTGTGGCATCGCATTGCACCGCATCTCGCCCAGACACGCACCGTCTATTACTACGATCTGCTCGGCTACGGGCAATCCGAACAGCGCGACGGCGCGGACGTCTCGCTGGGCGTGCAGAACGCTTTGCTGGCGGAATTGCTCGCGCATTGGCAACTGACAAGCCCGGACGTCATCGCGCACGATTTCGGCGGCGCGACTTCATTGCGGCGCATCTGATCGATGGCTGCGACTACCGCAGCCTCACGCTGATCGATCCGGTAGCGGTCGCGCCATGGGGTTCGCCGTTCGTGCGGCATGTGCGCGATCACGGCGACGCGTTTGCCGGACTGCCGCCGTACATTCACGAGGCGGTGGTGAAAGCGTATGTGCGCGGCGCGATCGCGCGCGAGATTCCGGACGACGAACTCGCGCCCTATGTAACGCCATGGCTCGGCGCAACCGGCCAGGCCGCGTTCTATCGGCAGATTGCGCAAATGGATCAGCGCTACACCGACGAGGTCGAAGCGCGCTATCCGCAGCTACGTTGCCCGGTGCAAATTCTGTGGGGCGAAGAAGACCAGTGGATTCCACTGGCGCGCGGCCGTCAACTGGCCGCGGCCATACCGGAAGCGCGCTTTCAGGCGGTGCCGAAGGCCGGCCATCTGATGCAGGAAGACGCGCCGGAAGCGATCGTCGCCGCGGCGCTGCTGTGGCTGGATTGAAGCCGCGCGCCTAGCCGCGTCCTTGCGGCAGGTACGGCATCGGATCGATCGGCTTGCCGTCACGGCGCAACTCGAAACCCACGGAAACGCGCGAGTTCTTTTCGTCGCCCATCTCCGCGATCTGCTGCCCCTGCATGACGATATCGCCGGTTTTGACCAGCAGCTTGCGGTTGTGCGAGTAGGCGGTCAGAAAGTCCTTGTTGTGCTGGACGATGATCAGACTGCCGTAGCTGTTCAGGCCCGTGCCGGCGTACATCACCTTGCCGTCGGCCGCGGCGCGTACCGGATCGCCCGGCCTGCCGCCGATTTCGATGCCGCGTGTTTCGCCCGGCTGGAATCCCTCGACCACCCGCCCGCCCGCGGGCCAGGCCAGCGCTACGCCGTTCGCGTGCCGTGCGGTTTGATGCGCCACTTCGCGTGCTTCAGCGGAGCTAGGCACCGGCGTCTGCGCGGCTTGCGCGGTCTGCGACGGTAACTGCGTAGCGCCCGACGCCAACGCCGGCTGCCGCGCCGCGACCGCAGCACTCGATGCGGACGCCGCCGCGGCTTTCGCTGCCGCATTGGCCGCATTGGCCGCATTCACCGCCCGCACCGTTTCCGGCGATGCGACGTGCAAGACCTGTCCCAACTTCAACCGCGAGGACGCCTTCAATCCGTTCCAGGCCTGCAACTGCTTCACGCTGCAATGATGATGCTGCGCGATGCGCGCCAGGCTGTCGCCACGTTTGACGCGATACACGAGCGGCGGCGAATTCTTGAGCAGCGCGCTCCCGTCGGCGTTGATGCCTGGCGGTGCAACCGCTGTCGCATCGGAGGCCGGCGCGGTTGCCGCCAGCGCACCGGACGCGGGCGCTGCGCCCGCTGCCGCGCCTGTCTGCGCGCCCTGCTGACCCACATTCGCACAACCGCTGACCGCCAGCGCGACCCATACGCCAGCCAGACTGGCCATCATTGTTCTGTCGAAGCGCTTTCCCATCTTGTTCGACTCCTGCCTCGTTCATTGGCGAGCTGGATGTTGCCTTGTCGCAAGCGACGCGCACGCCCGCACGGCGCGCTGCTTTCCCTGCGACACGACAAAGCCGCCTCGTGCGGCGCTCACCCTCGCCTTGCCGACCAACCCAACCCCTCGCCTTCACAAGCTGCCGAACACTTGGGACGCGCCCATGGCGCCCGCCGAAACAGCCGATCTTCCGCGGAAAGGGCCAGATTGCCGATTAAAATTCAAGCGGAATTGTAAAGTGCGTTTTATACAAAACGCGTCGAGCCACATACTTTGATACAAACCTTACGCTGGGTATTGCGGATAACGTTGCGCATGCAACGTGAACGCGCGACGCGTGCCCGTCAGGCATCCGCATGACCGTCGCAAATCCGGTTGTTGCAGGACCGCGTTTCGTGTACTACGGCGAATCGGGTGCGCGTTTGCAAGTCATGCAAAAGGCACCTACGGCCCCACCTCGGCAAACGCGCGATTACGTTTGCATTAACGGCAAAGTGGCATGGAAACTTGAATCGTCAGCGCTGGCGACCGTGGGTGTGAAGTCCGAGTCGTGGCGGCGCTCGGACGGAACGGCGTCCGTCCGGCGCGACCGGACAGGGCTAGCTGTAGTACTGCCCCTGGTATTTCACGTAACCGACCGGGTGATGCGTGAAGTGCAGTACCGGCAGAACGGGATTGCGATTGTCTTCGGTGGGATAGGCTTTGGCGTCGGGGATGTACTCGCCCTGGGCTTCGATCGGCTGGCCTGCCTGCAAGTTGGGGATCTCATGCGCGAGGCCCTCGTTGTCGCCGAACCGCACGGCGACGAAGACCTCGGTGCCCACGAGATTTTCCGTACCGCCTTCGAACTTCACCACCGTGTCGATCTTGATGACGAAGTGCTGGTGATTGGCGCCATTGTGATTTTCCGGGCTGGCGAACACCTTGCTGATCGTGCCTTGCACGCAGGCCAGCGGCGCGCCGAGCGAATAAACGTAACTATGATGCGGAAGGATCTCCGTCGCGCGATTGCTCATGAAGTCTCCGTGAAAGGAATCTGCCTTGCCTACGGCGAAACGTAACGCGCGCCGCAAGCCGGCAGCGGCGCGATACCATTTGAGCAGACCATGGCGCGCGAGTTCATTGCGCGACTTCATGAGGAGACACGATGACCGAGGCGGGGCAAGCAAAAACCGACGCCCTTAACAACCCGAAGCGTCGGTTTCTTCGAATGCCCGCGCCCGGCGCCCTGACAGAAGGCGCCGGAAGCACATCAACGGTTCAACGCAGTGCTTTCACCGCATCCGCCGTCACATCGGCAGGCTGGCCGCCCCACGTCGCACGCAGATAATTGGCGAGTTGCGCAAGTTCCATATCGCTGAGTTGATTGGCGAAGCCGGGCATCTCCTGCATCCGTTCGAGGCCCGGAAAATCCTGCGCGCCGATGCCGTCGAGCATCGCCGCAATCAGATTGTGGGCATCGCTTTGACGCAGCGTCGAATTGCCATGCATCGGCACGGCAACATGCGGCTTGCCCTCGCCGTTCAATCCGTGACAGCCCGCGCACACGCCCAGATACACGTTGCGCCCTGCTTCGAGCTGAGCGGCATCCGCGGAAACCGGCTGCAGCGGTTGCGGCGCGGGGGCCTGGTCGCCGAGCAGGTAGGTCGAGATCGCGCGCAAGTCGTCATGCGTCAGGTACTGGCTGCTCAGATGCACCACGGGATACATCTCGCCGAATGCCGAGCCCTGCGGCGCGATGCCGGTGGCGAAGAACGTCTGCAAATCGGCTGCGGTCCAGCCGCGAGCCGCGAGACCATGCGGCGTGATATCCGGCGCCGCGATCCGGCCGAGCGCCGCGCCGGTCAACGGCTTTGCGCCGTCGAGCTGGCCGAACGTGCCGCGCGGCGTATGACACTCGGTGCAATGGCCGAGCGCGCTCGCCAGATAGCGTCCGCGATTCCACTGCGCCGTCTGTCCCGTCGACGCATCCGGCAACGCGTCTTCCAGGAACATCCAGTTCCAGAAACGCACGCCGAAACGCAGCGTGAACGGGAACGACAGTTCGGGCTCGTGGTTCGCCACCGCGGCCGGCTTCTGCGCCATCAGGTACGCGTAGATCGCATCGCTGTCCGCGCGCGACAGCCGGCGGTACGACGTGTACGGCATGGCCGGATAGAGCTGCTTGTCCGGCGCGACGCCGTCGTGCAGCGCCTTGTACAGGTCGTCCGCGCTCCAGTTGCCGATACCGTGGTCCTTGTCCGGCGTGATGTTCGTGCCGTAGAAGGTGCCGAACGGCGAAGCGAGCTTCACGCCGCCGGCGAACGGCGCGCCGTCTGGCGTGGTGTGGCAGGCGGCGCAATCGGCGGCTTTGACGAGGTAGCGGCCGCGCGCGAGCGGATCGGCGGCGGTGGCTTGCGGTCCCAATGCGGCGGCCGCGGCCAGTGCGGCGGAATCGTCGTGCTTACCGCCGCACGCGCTCAGCATGAGCAGCGTACCGAGCAGCAAGAGCGTGCGGCGCAAGGTGATGGGTCGCCTCATTGTGCGGCGTCCTTTACGAGGCCCGGCGTCGTCAGCACGACTTCCTTCACGGCTTCGTAGTAGCGCACGTAGCCCGTGCAGCGGCAGATGTGATCGTTCAACGCTTCGGTAATGGTTTCCTCGACTTTGTCTTTAGCGACCGGCTGACGCTTCAGGCGTTCGATCAACACGGTCGCCGCATTGACGAAGCCCGGCGTGCAATAGCCGCACTGAAAACTGAAGTGCTCGAGAAACTTCTGCTGGATCGGTGTCAGTTCGAGGACCTCGCCGGCTTCGTTGCGCTTCGCGTGGCCTTCAATCGTGCGAATGGACTTGCCGTGAAAAAAATTCGCGCCGGTGATGCAGGTGCGCACTTCTTCGCTGGTGCCGTCCGGTTTGTCGACGATCACCACACACGCGTGGCAAACGCCCTGGCCGCAGCCGAGGCGCGAGCCGGTCAAGTGAAGATACTCGTGCAGATAGTCGATCATCATCAGGCCGGCGGGCACATCGGTCGGGCCGACGATCTCGCCGTTCACCTTGATCGACAGCGGCATCGAGCGGAATTGCGTCAGCGGTCGCTCGACCGCGCTGGCTGCGGACGCGCCCGCAGGCGCGCGGGCAGCGACGGCAGCCGAAGCTGCGGCGACGCCGCTCGCCTGAGTGGCAGAAGAGCCGCTTGCAGAGGCGGCGTAAGCGCTGCTTGCGGAAGCGCCACTTGGTGCAGCAGCGCTCACCGCGCCACTAGCGACATTTGCGTTGGTTTGATTAGGGGCCGTCATGCGAGCACCTCCTGAATACGTTGCGGGGTGACCGGCAGGTCGGTAAAGCGATGTCCGATCGCGTGCGCGATCCCGTTCACGATGGCGCCGACCACGGGAATCATCACGACTTCGGCGATGCCCTTCGGCGGATCGGTCTCGGTCAGCGGCGGCAGCACTTCGCCGGTCTGCGTCCAGACGGCGACGTCCGTCGCGCGCGGCAAGTGGTAACGATTGAAGTTCCACGTCCCGTTGCCGGGGCCGTCTTCGTAGAGCGGCAGATATTCATGCAGCGCGTGGCCGATGCCCATCGCCAGACCGCCTTGCAACTGGCCGGACACGAGTTGCGGCGAGATCTGATTGCCGCATTCCATGATCGAGTGATGCGCGAGCAGATCGACCTTGCCGCTTGCTTCATGCACCGACAGTTCGACCAGCGTGCCGACCGCGCTGTAGTACGTCACGGCCGCGTTGTTGCGCTGGACCGGCGGAATAAACACGCGTTGACGATCCAGCACGCGGTAGCGATTCGGCGTGGTCTGCGTCTTTTGCTTATCGGCCGACGCGCTGTCGCCGTAGCGCACCGCGAGCCCGTCGAGCGGCCAGCGCTCGATGCTGCCGTCGATCTCGAAGTCCGCTTCGGTCCACTGCCACCGGTTGAACACGTGCACGGTTGCGCCGGTCACGAGTCCGAGTTCGTGCGCCTTCTTCGCGAGCTGTTCGCACGGCAGCGGTTCGAGGCCTGCCGCGGAGAGCTTGCCGTCGACCCAGCGCGCGTCTTCGATACGCACCAGCAATGGCGCGGCCTGGCCGCCGCCAATGCCCTGGCTCCAGATCGACATCGCCGCCGGCCACAGACCATGCGTGAACACGACGCGCGCCGCTTCGCGCGTGCTGTGCGTGAAGTAGTAAGCGGAATTCGTCGCGCTCGAGGGCGACGCGTAACCCGGCGACCAGCGCGGATTCGCCGCGAGTTTGTCCTGATCGGCTTGCGACATCATGTACGGATCGCCGCTCGTCACAACCGGCAGATCGGGCCAGTCGGTGATGGCGACGTGCACGTCGGTGGCCGGCTTGCCGAGCCATTTCGCCACCGCGACGGCCTGCGAGGTCGACATGCCGGTGCCGATTTCGGCGGCCGTGTGTTGCAGGCCGATCTTGCCGTCGGCACCGAATTCGACCTTCGCGAACGAAGTCTCCGCGCCGGTGCCGAAGTCCTTCTGCACGCACGCGAAGCCGACGCCGTAACGCTTGCCCGGATGCGCCGCTTCGAACTCGACCTTGCGCTTCGCGCGGTTCGTCCACAGCGGATGCAGCTTCGCTTTGTTCAGCACATCGTCGACGCGAATCGCGCCGGCCGGCACTGCGCCTTGCGTGTTCTTCATGCCTGAACGCAGCGCATTTTTCAGGCGGAACTCGATCGGATCAAGTTCGAGCTGCGCGGCGATTTCATCGATCATCATCTCGGTCGCGGCCATGCTCTGCAGCGTGCCGTAGCCGCGTGCGGAACCCGCGTCGATCGCGCGCGAAGCAATCGCCACCGCCGACAGATCGTTCTTCGGGAAGTAATAGATCGACTGCGCGGCTGTTGCGCCGACCATTGCCACCGACGGCGAGAAGTTGCAGCGCCCGCCGCCGTTCGCTTCCATCTGCGCCTTGAACGATTGCAGCAAGCCGGTTTTTTTATCGACGGCGATGCGGTAGTTCATCTTGAACGCGTGGCGCTTCAACGAAGTCTGGAACTGCTCGTAGCGATCGTTGGCAAGGCGCACGGGACGGCCATCGGCATACATCGCGCAAACGAGGCCGTAGAACGGCACGTTGAAGTGATCCTTGGAACCGTAGCCCACCGTGTAGCACGGGTGGAGGAACAGATGCTTCACCGGGAATGCGCACTTCGCGACCATCTCGGCCGCGCTGTCGGCGACCTCCGACGGCGCCTGGGTCGGCACGACCATATGCAGCGATTGCGTCGCCGCGTCGTACCAGCAGTTCGCGTTGTCGGGCTCGAGCGCGGCCGTGTCGATCGACTGCGTGTTGTACTCGCGCTCCATCACCAGCCAGTCGGCCGAGGGCTGATCGAGTTCCTGCTGGATGCGCGCGGCGTGGAACATGCCCTGCTCGTCGAGCTTGCCGTGTTCGACGCCGTCCGGCCACACCGGCTGGTGCTTGCGCATCATGCTCGGGAAAACAGGCGCATCTTTGAGACTGGAGAAGGTGTCGTCGTCGTACGGCGTCTTGCCGCCGACGCGCACGAAGCGGAACGTGCCCCACGGATCGCGTTCGAGCACGCCGGTCGGCGCGCCGTAACGGATGATCTGATCCTGAAACTTCAGCTTGTCTTTTGCGAAGCGGAAGCGCGCGAAGTCGTGATAGATCAGGATCGCCACCGCCTGGCCGAGATACGCGGGCGTCTTGCCCGGCGGCAACAGCATGTCGTCGCCGTAGAAAGCCGGGAAGATCAGGCCGTCGCGCGCCAGATCGGCGGCGGTGATCACGCGGTCCGGCTTCAGTTCGTCGCCGAGCAGCGACAGGTCGAAGCCTTCGTAGCTGCGGTCGGCTTGCGTCGTGCGCAGAATGAAAGCGTGCGATTGCTGCTGCGGCCAGTGCGGCATGTCGGCGGCGCGAATGTCGCGCGCGAACACTTTCGAGCCGGTGACCTTGGCGATCCCGTCGATGCGGAATTTCGCCTGACCGTTGGCCGCATCCCACTGCACGGGCGTCAGGATTTTCTCTTCGAACAACGCAGCGAATGCGCGGCTGCCCATCGGCGCGATATACACCGACACACCCGCCAACACGCTGGCCTTCAGAAAACTGCGACGCGAAAGGTCGAGTTTCCCCATGGACTTCTCCTTTAGTGAATACGGCGGCAACCCGACCTCGCGGGGCTTCCATCGAGGCGGCCCGCGAGGTAACTGTTCCGACGTCGTCAGAACGACGCGGGGCGCGGACCGTCGCACGCGAGCGTCCGCGTGCGTGCTGGCACACGACGAACTTGCGCTGGACGGCTGTCACCACGAGGGAGGTATTCGAACCGCGGACGCTATCTAACGCCCGGGCGTACCGGCGACCTGCGGCGACCGTCACTTCGGTCGCGCCGCAGTCGATCTGATTGACCTTGAACTACCGTGAATTGCCTTTCCTTGCCCCACAGAGGGCAAGGGGCGCGATTATCGCGTTAATTCGCCGCAGCGTGCGTCAAATTTTGTGCACTATCTCGCAAATAACGGATCTGGTATGAAGCGCCATATTCACGGCATTACAGCGGGTGTGAGCGCTTTATTCTTTGGCCTTTTAATCAGTATGTCGAACTATGCACGCACGATGTTGATGCCCAAGGCCTCGAACGGCGAGGTCAACGCCTCTTCCGTGTTCCGTTCGACGACGATCGCACTGGCCGCCGTGACATCCGCGATCTTGTACGCCGAGGCCGCATTGAGTTTTTCCGCCGACGCCAGCACCACCGTCTCCGCGGCATGTTCCGCGAACGCGCGTTTCACATAGGCCTCTTCCCTATCGCCGGTGCTCAGGCCCGCTTGCGGATGCACGCCGGTCACGCCCATGAAATACAGGTCCGCGCGAATGTGGCTGAGCGCTTCGATGGCCGCGGCGCCGACGTTGACCATCGAATGCCGGAACAGGCGGCCGCCGATCATCACGACCTCGAGCTCGGCATGCTCCGCGAGTTCGACGGCAACGCTCGGGCTATGCGTGACGATCGTCGCCCGCAAGTCGCGCGGCAGATGGCGCGCCAGTTGCACGGCCGTCGTGCCGCCGTCGACGAACGCAATCTGGCCGTGCGCGATCATGCCCGCCGCCGCCCGGCCGATCGCCGCCTTCGACGCCGATTCGATCCGCTCGCGCCCGGCAAAATCCACCGCCGCTGGCGACGCCGGCAGCGCGCCGCCATGCACGCGCTGAAGCTGGCCTTCGGCGGCGAGTTCGCGCAGATCGCGGCGAATCGTGTCCTCGGAGACTTCGAATTCGGCGCTCAGGCTTTTAGCGATCACTTGCCCATTGCGCTTGAGCGCGTCGAGTATCAGCTGCTTTCTTTGCGATGTGAGCATGGCGGTGGTCCTAGGCGGATTTCGCGGGGATTGCACGAAATTACTTGTTTTTGCACGATATCGCACGATACCATGATTCGCATGCGGAGCGAACCGCGTTTCCCACTGGACAGGATGCGAGCCATGAACGAAACCGCCGAACGGGTCAGGATTGTCGACGTCGAGGTGCTGTCGGACGACTGGTACGTGCTGAAAAAAACCACCTTCGACTACCGGCGCGCCGACGGCAGTTGGCAGCGCCAGAGCCGCGAAACCTACGACCGCGGCAACGGTGCGACGCTGCTGCTCTACGAACCGCACCGGCGCACGATCGTGCTGACGCGGCAGTTCCGGCTGCCGGCGTTCGTCAACGGGCATCACGGCATGCTGATCGAAACGCCGGCCGGGCTGCTGGAGACCGCGTCGCCGGAAGAGCGGATTCGCGCGGAAGTCGAGGAAGAAACCGGCTACCGCGTGCACGACGTCCGCAAGGTCTTCGAGGCCTTCATGAGTCCGGGTTCGGTCACGGAGAAGCTGCACTTTTTCGTCGCTGAATACGACGCGGTGGCGAAAGTCGGCGCGGGCGGCGGCCTCGCCGACGAAGGCGAGGATATCGAGGTGCTGGAACTGCCGGTGGAGGATGCGCTGGCGATGATCGAGCGCGGCGAGATCGTCGACGGAAAGACCATCATGCTGTTGCAGTACGCCAGGTTGAATCTCTTCGGCACCTAGCTCAAAACGTGGCGAGTTTCCGTACTTTTCGGACTGATCTTAAGCGCCATTAGGAAAAGGACGATAGGTTGGACAAGGCAATAAAAATATTCTTGCGTATCCCGTTGAGGTCGACCGGCGCCGCAGTCAAGGCGGCGCCGGTTTATCGAATGGAAACCCTTTCCGTCAGAATATTTTCGATGCGCCGCTTTTTGTCAAGGCGGCGCATACAGCCGAGGTTCAAATGGATTCTCTCAGTTCAGCAAGCCGATTCATGAGCGGTTTTTTCTTCGGCACCCTGATTGCCGCCGTCGTCATGGTGCTCCTGTGCAATGCCGGCGAATTTTCGCCGTTCATGGCCAAACTGCATGCGCTGGAACAGGTTATCCTGACCGCGCTGATTTCCATCGTCATCGTCGATGCAAAGCCATTGGCCTATAAAACCGTGTGGCGCGAGCGCCGCTGCAGCTTCGTCCTCGATGAAGATATCAACGCCACGCTTCGCGGCCGGACCTTCGGCATTCCGTTCGGCGTGATCGTCGGCATTCTGTTTCAGAATTACGTGATGAATTGAGCGTTAATCCGATTTAAAAACACTGCTCGTATTCACCGCATTCAATTCGCGCGCCTTGTGATAATCCGTTATCCAAGGCGCGCGATTCGTTTTATCTCTTCCTTTTTCCCACAGCTGGCTGATCGATTGGCCGATCAATGCCCACTGCGTTCGCTGTCCAGATGCGCCATCTGCACTTCGTTGTAGCGCGAGCCCGCCACGGCTTCAGGCGGAATTGCCGCTTCGATGCGCGCCAGTTCGTCGGCGCCCAGTTTCAAGCCGGTGGCGGCGAGCGCATCCGTCAACTGGCCGCGGCGGCGCGCGCCGACCAGCGGCACGATGTCGTCGCCGCGTGACAGCGCCCATGCGATCGCCAGTTGCGCCGGACTGGTGCCGCGCGCGTCGGCGATCCCGCGCAACGTTTCGACCAGCGCCAGATTGCGCTCGAGGTTCTCACCCTGAAAGCGCGGACTCACGCTGCGAAAATCCTTCTGCGCGCCACGCTCTTTCGACCACGCGCCGCTCAGCAAACCACGCGACAACACGCCGTACGCCGTGACGCCAATCCCGAGTTCACGGCACACCGGCAAGATTTCGGCCTCGATGCCACGCGACATCAGCGAATATTCGATTTGCAGATCGGCAATCGGCGCGACGGCCCGCGCCCGGCGCAGCGTGTGCGCGCCGACTTCCGACAAGCCGATCTGGCGCACGTAGCCTTCCTTCACCAGATCGGCGATGGCGCCGACGGTCTCCTCAACCGGCACCGCCGGGTCGAGTCGCGCGGGACGGTAAATGTCGATATAGTCGGTGCCGAGCCGCCGCAGCGTGTACGCGAGAAAATTGCGCACCGCCACCGGCCGCGCGTCGAAGCCGATCCAGCCGCCGGCCGGATCACGCATTCCGCCGAACTTCACGCTGACCACCACGTTCTCGCGCTGACGCCCTTGCAGCGCGTCGCGGATCAGCATTTCGTTGTGGCCCATGCCGTAGAAGTCGCCCGTGTCGAGCAGCGTGATGCCGGCGTCGAGCGCCGCGTGAATCGTGGCGATGCCTTCGTCGCGGTCGGCCGGACCGTACAGATCGGACATGCCCATGCAGCCGAGGCCGATGGCGGAAACTTGCGGGCCTTGCCGGCCCAGTTGACGTGTATTCATTGCGTGCCTTCCCGAAGTCGTTTGATCGCGTTGAAGATGACGGCGAACCGGCGTGCCTGAAGGTGCGCTTGCAGCCGCGCCTGAAGCCGCGTTTGCAGCCGGGTTCGCCAACTCTGAACGGCATTCTGCGCCTGGCCCGCCTAGCGATAAAGGCGCGCCGCTTGATCAGATTGGTCGAAAACGGTTAACAATCGGCACAATGGAAAGCCACCGAACCCGGCCCGAGCGGGCTCAGACGGAGAGCATCGTCGATGGATCACTTGCAGGCCATGAAAATCTTCGCGCGCGTCGCGCAACTCGGCAGCTTCACCAAGGCCGCCGAGCAGATGCAACTGCCGCGCCCCACCGTGAGCAACGCGATCCAATACCTGGAAAGTCATCTGCGCGTGCGGCTGCTTCAGCGCACTACGCGGCGCGTCGCGCTCACGCCCGAAGGCGCCGCCTATCACGAGCGCTGCGTCCAGGTGCTAGCCGATATCGACGACGCCGAGGCGCTATTCGCCGATGTCGCCACCGGCCCGCGCGGCGTGATTCGTGTCGACTTGCCGGAGCGGCTGGCGCTGCACGTGGTGATTCCCGCGCTGCCGGATTTCTTCGCGCGCTATCCGGACATTCGCGTCGTGCTGAGCGCGACCGACCGCATGATCGATCTGATCGAGGACGGCGTCGATTGCGCGGTGCGGGTCGGCAGCATGAGCGACACGACGCTGGTCGCACGGCGCATCGGCGAGTTCGAGCAGTTCAATTGCGCGTCGCGCGGCTACATCGAGAAACATGGTCTGCCGCGTACGCCCGCCGATCTGGACGAGCATGTCGCGGTCGGTTTTTTCTCCAGCCGCAGCGGGCGCGATCTCGACTGGGAATATCTGGAACAAGGCGAACTGAAGACGGTGGCAATGCGCAGCGCCGTTTCGGTCAACAGCGCGCATGCCTATATCGGCTGTTGCCTCGCCGGACTCGGCATGATTCAGGGGCCGGTCGGCAGCGTGGATGCGCTACTCTTCGAGAGCGGCGAGCTCGTCGAAGTGCTGAGGGACTGGAGAGCGCCGCCGCTGCCGGTGTCGGTGGTGTTTCCCCATGGCCGGCATCTGGCGCCGCGCGTGCGGATTTTCATCGACTGGGTGGCGGAGTTGATCGGCACCAGGACGCCCGCGCGATACGGTCAGGTAAGGTGAGATCAGAACTTATGCCGGATCGCCGCGCGCACCACGACCTGCTTCGAGGTCGATGACGGCGACTGCGTGCCGACGTTAAAGGCATCGTCCAGAATCGAATAGGTCGAGTCGCCAGTCACCTGCTGATACTGGCCCTGAATGTAGACATCGGTGCGTTTGGACAGGTTGTAATCCGCCATCAAACCGAACGAGTGAATTTTCGGCTTCACGCCGCCGGTCGAGGCGTCGTAGGTTTCCATCGTGTACACGTACTGCGCGCCGACGAACAGCATCGGCGAAATCTGATACTTGCCGTTCACCTCGAAGTTCTGATACTTCAGCGAGTTCAGCAATACGCCCGGCGGCACGAGCGGCGTCACGCCGAGATAGCCGTTGCCGGTCGGGTCCAGATAGTTCGAGTTGGTATAGACGAAGCCGGCCGTCGCCGGCCCGAACGTGTAAGTGATGCCGCCGCCGAACACGCGCATGCGGGCGGCGATGAAACTGGCGTCGTTCGCCGTGATCGCACCGTTCGCGCCATTGCCGGGATTGTCGGCCTGCAGATAGGCCGCGGCCACCAGCAGGCCGCCATAGGTATACTGACCGCCGAAACTGTACGCGCGATTGTTAGCGAAGCTGGTGTCGTTGCTGAAGCTATACACGCCGCCGAACTGGAAGCCGGACAGCGACGGACTCGTGTACTTCACCGAGTTGTCGAGCCTGAACGAGTTGTCCGTATTGTCGTTGTCGTACGGGTGCGAGAAGAGCGAGCCGGCCCAGTTGCCGTTCGCCGTGGTCTGGGCCAGATAGTCGACCACCGAATCGTACTGGCGGCCGAACGTCAACGTGCCGAACCGGTTCTCGCTCAAGCCGACGAAGGCCTGGCGGCCGAACATGCGGCCGCCCTGATTGAGCCGCCCGGAACTCACGTCGAAACCGTTTTCCAGCTGGAAAATCGCCTTGAGGCCGCCGCCCAGGTCCTCGGCGCCTTTCAGCCCCCAGCGGCTGCCTTGCGCATAGCCGCTCGCCAGTTCATAGACATGGCCGCGGCCGACATTGTTGGTGTAGTTGATGCCTTCGTCGAGCACGCCATACAGCGTGACGCTCGTCTGCGCCAGGGCAGGCGCGGCGAAAGCGGCGGACATGGCGGTGGAGACAGCTAGCGCGAGCACTTGCTTGTTCATGACGATCTCCCTGCACTCGAGCAATGGGACAACTCGATCCGGCCGCTTGTTCTTTGCGCCTCGCAAGGTGCTGCACCAACCTTGACGCGCTTTACGGAAATCCTCACACGCCGTTAGGCCGCCGTCCATTGGGTGTCGTGTCGATATCTAAAAACGTTGCAAAATCTCCACTTGGTGCGGCGGGCCCTGTTGTCGCGGCGCTCATTGAGGTAAACGGCGCAACGCCACGCAGACTTGACACCGGCGGCGCACCCGCACCAAGCGGGCCGCCTTGCCCTGTCTCAAGCCGATTTGTCACGAAAAGAAATATAATCGCGAACTTCTTGCGGCGGCGCAGCGGAACTCCGCGCCGCCACCCGGGTCACTTTTATCGCCTCCTGCAACCGTGCCGCGTCCGGCCGGTTGGACAGCGGCGACGCGGGTCGCGTATCCGCCGCAGCATCCCAATCCAATTTCTAAAAGCCTTGTGAGACGCCTGCCGCGCTGAACCAGCGCGCCGTCGCACGGGGTTTGCTTTTGGCGAACACAATGCAAAAGTCGCAATCCCGCCTGATCGAACTCGATTTTTTTCGGGGGTTGGTCCTTCTGATCATCGTCGTCGACCACATCGGCGGCAGCATTCTGTCACGCGTCACGCTGCACGCCTACGCACTATGCGATGCCGCCGAGGTGTTCGTGTTCCTCGGCGGCTTTGCGACCGCCACGGCCTACGCGGCGCTGGCCGAACGGCGCAACGAGACGATCGCGCGCAGCCGCTTCCTGCGGCGCTCGCTGGAAATCTACCGCGCATTCCTCGTCACCGCGGCGCTGATGCTGCTGGTCAGCGCCGCGCTCAGCGCGTTCAGCATCGACGGGCCGAATCTCGCCACCACGGATCTCGACGATCTGATGGACACCCCGCTCGCGGCGCTCGGCGACATCCTGCTGTTGCGCCGCCAGCCGTATCTGGCGTCGGTGCTGCCCATGTACGCGTTCTTCGCGCTGCTGGTGCCGATGATCCTGCCGCTCGCCCGCAGCAAACCGTGGCTGCTGCTGGCCGGCAGCCTCGCGTTGTGGGCCGGCGCGCCGGCCATCGACGCCTACCTGCCCGCCGCGCCGGACATGCACTGGGATTTCAATCCGTTCGCATGGCAGTTGCTGTTCGTGCTCGGCGTGCTGGCGCGTTGCCAGCCGGTTTATCAACGCGTGAGCGCACACCGTCTGAGCTGGCTCGTCAGCCTGCTGGCGTTCGCCGTGGTCGCGGCCGCCGCTTACTACAAGCTGTTTATCGAGCACGAGCCGCTCGATGCCAGCCTCAAGCAAAACCTCTCCTATCTGCGGGCTGTCAATTTTCTCGCCGTCGCGTGGCTCGTCGCCAATCTGATTCAGCTCGGCTGGGCAAGAAAGCTCGCGCAATGGGTGCCGTGGGTCGGCGTGATCGGTCGCAAAGGGTTGCTGTGCTTTATCGCCGGCGCGGTGATCTCGCTGGTGGTCGATTCGGTGCTGTACGCGGCGACGGACGGCTATCTGAACTACCCGCTCGGACTGCTCGCGGATGCGATCGCGATCGGCGCGCTGTTCGCGGTGGCGCTGGGCGCGGAGCCGCTCAAGCGCTTGGCCGGCCGGTTGTATGGCGGGCGGCTGCGCACGTCGCCCTGAGCGATATGCATGTGGAATGGCGCGGGCTCACCGCCTGCCGGTCTCGGGCCATTCTCCGCCACTCAGTCATGTTCCATGCAACCGTCCGCTGAGTTCGCTAGCGGTCAAAATGTTCCGCCGATCCTGATAGCATGACGGCCGCGCCCGACCTGCGCGGCGGCCTCCTACTCTGACATGCGTCTAATCCTACGTTCCGCCCTCGTTGCGCTCTGCGCAGCCTCGATCAGCGCGCCGGTGCTCGCCAGCACCGTGATCAGCCGCAGCTTCCATTCCGACGCGCTCGGCCGCGACTGGGCCTACACGATCTACCTGCCGACCGGCTATCGCCATGACGCCGGCCGCCTGCCCGTGCTGTATCTCCTGCACGGCAATAACGGCGACGCCAACGACTGGATCACGCAAGGCCATCTGCAGAGCACCGCCGACGCGTTGATCGAGCATAAGGACATGCCGCCCGTCGTGATCGTGATGCCGCAAGGCGGCACGGACTGGTACGTCGATCGCAAGGAGAAGATGGAGACCGCGTTCTTCGACGATCTGCTGCCCGAGATCGAGGCACGCTATGCGGTCTCGACGCAACGCGCCGCACGGATGATCGGCGGTGTCTCCATGGGCGGTTTCGGCGCGCTGCGTTATGCGATGACGCAACCCGAGCGCTTCTGCGGCGCGCTGCTGCTGAGCCCCGCGATCTATCCAAACGAGCCGCCGCGCGCGTCGGCCGCGCGCCGCGTCGGTGTGTTCGGCGAGCGCGAATTCGACGCGCGTATCTGGCACGAACTCAACTATCCGGCGCAGTGGGAGCGCTACATGAGCCGGCCGTACCGTCTGCCGATGTTCATCGCCGCCGGCGACGACGACCTCGCGATCCAGGCGGATGCGTCCTCGCTGTATACGCACTTGCGGCTGGCGGGCAATCCGGCGGCGCTGCGCATAATCGACGGCGGTCATACGTGGGATGTCTGGAGCGCACTGCTGCCCGCCGCGCTCAAATACACGCTCGGTTGCGTGAAGTCGCAGCCGCAACAGCAACCGCAACAGCAACAGCAACCGCCGCTGGATCATCCGTCAAACCAGCGGCCGTAAAACGCGTGCAACTATCTCACGAGGTCGGTCCACAACACCATCAGCACGGTCATTAGCGCGGGACCGATGAAGATGCCGAGCAGGCCGAACGTTTCCGCTCCGCCGAGTATGCCGAACAGCACGAGCAGGAACGGCAAACGCGTCGAGTTGCCGATCAGCACCGGCCGCACGAAGTGCTCGGCGATGAACACCACGACGGAGCCGAACACGGCGAGGCCGACAGCCGCCGCGACCGAGCCTTGCGAGGCCAGCCACAAGGCCGCGAGACCGAAGGTGAGCGGCGCGCAGAACGGCAGCATGGCGGCGACTGCGGTGACGAGCGCGAGCAGCGCGACATGCGGCAAGCCCGTCACGAAATAGGCGACGCCCAGCAACGCGCCCTCGCCGAGTCCGACCACGACCAGTCCCGACACCGTGCCGCGCACCGCCGTGGCCATGCGCAGCAGAAGCTGCGCGCCGTCTTCGCCAAAGCCACGCCGCATGCCTTTGAGCAGCGAGCCCGACAGGCGCGGTCCCGCCTGAAAAATCACGAACAGCGTGATCAGCATGAAACCGAACACTGCCACGGCATGCGCCGCGCGCGCGCCGAAGTGGCGCCCGAGCGTCATCACGGTGGTGCTGTGCAGCCCTTTCATGGCCGCCGATCCCCGCAGCGGCTGGGCGAGATTGGCCTGCCACCACGCGGCCGCCTGCTGCGCGCCGAACGGCAGATGCTGGATGAAATCGGGCAACGGGATGCCATTTTCCTGCGCGTCTTTGAACCACTCACTCATGTCATGCGCTTCGCGCAGCGCCTGGGCAATGCCGATGCCCACCGGCAGCACGACCAGCAACGCGATCGCCAGCGTCAACACGGCCGCGATCAGCGTCGTGCGGCCGGTGAACCAGCGGTTGCGCTCGACCCTGCGCAACAGCGGCCACAGCGCGATCGCAAGCACGGCGGCCCATGCCACCACCGCGATGAAGTCGCGCACGACCCACAACGCCAGCAAGACCAGGCCGATGTACAGCACGAGCGAGGCCGCGTTCTGCTTCTTCAGGCAGTCCGGCACGTCAGGCGGTTCAGGCGGTGCGACAGGCGGGCGTGAATTCATGTGAGCTCTTATGGTTTTGCGAAGGCGCCCCCTCAGGGGACTTCCTTCGACGTGTGCGTGTGTGCGCGAGCCGACCGGAAAAATGCAAAACCGCTACACTGCCATTGCCCGGTCGCTCATCAATAACCACATCTTAAAGGAAGCACCGGCGCCCCCTTGCAGGCGGTACGCTTGTCTCACTACGTACAACACTGCGTTGCAAAAATCCGACCTATCGTAAATTCAGCATAACAATGGCCCGCGAAGGCCCGTCTTTTCGGGATAGCGCGAATGTCAAATTTTATTGTTGCTGTTTGAAGAACAGTGTTTCAACCGCCGCACAATGGCTATCCGGCGCGCGCGGGACTACATTCGGCACACCACACATACGGAGCCGACGACGATGACCTTAGAGTCCATCCCCCTTGACGGTACCCATGGCGTCCGCATCGAAATTCTCGAGCGCTCGGACACGACGCTCGTGATTCGCTGGGTCGAGCCGGGAAAATGTCATTACGGCGAGCAGCGGTGGCGGCGCAGGTCGGCACATACGTCTGGAACGTGTGCAGTATCGCGCCGCAAGATTCGCCGCGGCGACGCCGTGTTCAAACCGGCCGAACGACCGGCGCCGCTGAATGCTTCCGCCATGATCTGCGCTGAACTGCTGGAGTGCGTCGAGGCGTAACGCATCAATCCCTGCCGGCGTCGCGTGCGCGCTCTGCCAATGCGCCTGACGCGCCCGATTTGCCCGGCGGACCAACCCACATAGCGGCACGCGCATCGCGCGCAACCCGCTTCGCGCCGTGGGTAAAACACCCTCCGATTGCGGCCCCTCGCCACGTGCGTTAAGGTGGATGTCGTTGCGTCAAGTCACCTGCCCGCTCCACGCGCGGCGCTAGCGTGACCCGCACTCCACCTACCGCGCCGTGCCCCGTGCGGCGCCGATTGAGGGCATACCATGGCCGAAGACACGCCGGAAACCCGCACGCCAATCGCGCCACCCGCGCCCCACGCACCTCCCGCTCCGCTCGTCGCACCGCAACAATTCTCTCTGGACGTCCTGCTCGAAAAGTACGCGAAAGGCGACGAGCAATCCGCCGACGACGTATTCAAGCGCGTCGCGCGCGGCGTCGCCGAGGCCGAACCGCAAGCGCTGCGCGAAACGGTCGAGGCGTTGTTCGTCGACAACCTGCGGCACGGCGCGCTCGGCGCCGGCCGCATCATGAGCGCGGCGGGCACCGGCATTGCGGCTACGCTGATCAATTGCTTCGTGCAACCCGTGGGCGACGCGATTCAGGGCGTCGACGAACAAGGCCTGCCCGGCATTTACGTCGCGTTGCTGCAAGCGGCCGAAACCATGCGCCGCGGCGGCGGAGTGGGCTACAACTTCTCGGCGGTCCGTCCGAAGGGCGCGCGCGTTCACACCACCAGTTCGTCGGCGTCCGGTCCGTGCAGTTATATGGACGTGTTCGATGCGTCGTGCCGCACCGTCGAGAGCGCCGGTTCGCGGCGCGGCGCGCAAATGGCCGTGCTCGACTGCGACCACCCCGACCTGCTGGAGTTCATCGAGGCCAAGCATTCGAAAGGGCGCTGGAACAACTTCAACGTCTCGGTCGGCGTGACCGATGAGTTCATGCGCGCCGTCGAGGAAGACCAGCCCTGGCAACTCGTGCATCGCGCCGAACCCTCGCCCGCCCAGCGCGCGGCCGACGACGTGCGGCAACGCGAAGACGGCCTGTGGGTCTACAGCGAACGCCCGGCGCGCGCGATCTGGGATCGCATCATGCGCTCCACTTACGATGTCGCGGAACCCGGCATCGTGTTCATCTCGCGCATGAACGATGACAACAATCTGCGCGCCGTCGAAACCATCCGCGCCACCAATCCGTGCGGCGAGCAACCACTTCCGGCGTACGGCTGCTGCAATCTCGGGCCGCTGAACCTCACGCGCTTCGTGATCGACCCGTTCGCGCAGATGAAAGGCCGCAAGCCTTCGTTCGACTGGGACGGCCTCGCCAGACGCACGCGCACGCAGGTGCGCTTTCTCGACAACGTGCTCGACGTCACGCTGTGGCCGCTGCAGCAGCAATACGACGAGTCGCGCGCCAAGCGGCGCATCGGCGTGGGCTTTACCGGCCTCGGCGATACGCTCGTCATGCTCGGCTTGCGATACAACTCGCAGGAGGGCCGCGACTTCGCCGTGCGCATCGCGCAAGTGATGCGTGACGAGGCGTATCGCGCGTCCGTGGACCTGGCGCGCGAGCGCGGCGCGTTTCCGCTTTTTGATGCGGCGCGTTATCTGGAAGCCGGCACGTTCGCCTCGCGCTTGCCCGAAGACATCAAAGAGGCCATCCGTCGCGATGGCATTCGCAACAGCCATCTGCTCTCCATCGCGCCGACCGGCACGGTAAGCCTCGCGTTCGCGGACAATGCATCGAACGGCATCGAGCCGGCCTTCTCGTGGACCTACACGCGCATGAAGGTGATGGCCGACGGCGGGCGCGAATCCTTCGATGTCGAAGACTACGCGTATCGGCTTTATCGCGAGCTAGGCGGCGACACGAGCAAGCTGCCGGATTATTTCGTCAGCGCGCTGGAGATGTCCGCACGCGACCATCTCGACATGATGGCGGCTGTGCAGCCGTATGTGGACACGTCGATCTCGAAGACGGTGAACGTGCCCGCCGACTATCCGTTCGAAGCGTTCGAAAGCCTCTACTTCGATGCGTGGAAAAACGGCCTCAAGGGTCTCGCCACCTATCGTCCGAACGAAACGCTCGGCGCGGTGCTGAGCGTGAGCCCCCCGCAAACCGACGACACGCTGACCGAAAGCGATCTCGATCCGCTGCGTATCGCGATCGATCATCGGCCCAAGGGCGAATTGCCTGCGATCATCGAGAAGGTCGAATATCTGACGCAGGCGGGTAAGAAGTCGCTTTACGTGGCAGTGTCGTTTATCGAAGTCACCGGGCGGCTGGGTGGTGAAGACGTGACAATCGAACGGCCTATCGAGTTCTTCATTCCGACGGGTCAGCGCGACGAATCGCAGCAATGGATCACGGCGACCATGCGCTCGCTGTCGCTGGCGGCGCGCGGCGGTTTTGTCGCGCGCAATCTGCAGGACATGCGCAAGGTTTCGTGGGATCGAGGGCAAGTGCGGCTCGGCGACGTGCAGCGCCTCGACGGACATCGCGCGCCACGCTGGCACGATTCGGAAGTCGCCGCCCTCGCCTTCGCGATCCAGCAGATTCTGCATCGGCGCGGCTTTCTCGATGCCGAAGGTAACCAGGTGCCCTCGCGTATGCTGGCGCGTTTGCCGCGCGGACAGATGCGTGCCGAGACGGTTTTGCCGGCGGATTTCGGCATTCGTCCGCATCCCGTTGAGACTGATGCCGACGCTCTCGCGTTGACGCAGCCCGGCGGCGCGCAAGGCCTGCATACGATGCTCGGACGCAAGTGCGGGTCGTGCGGGGCGAATGCGGTGATTCGCAAGGATGGGTGTGACTTTTGCACCGCGTGTGGCGAGGTGGGTGCGTGCGGGTAGAGAGGGTGCGGGTGCTGTCCGCTGAGAACTGTGGGGCGCACCATAAAATGAAATATCGACCGCATAAAATGAAATATTGCATTTCGTGCAATGTTCAAGCGAATGTCCGTCCCGCGCCCGCCTGCTACGCAGGCGGGCGCTTTTAAATCGGCTTCCATCTCACCCCGGTATCACCGTTGCCGCCCATGCTGGACGACACACCACTCGATAGCCCGCGTTCAGACGCACGGCCGTCGCGCCTCGCTTCGCCCCGAAACATTACAAAAAGATAACTTGAAAGGCCGGCGGAAAAGAAAATTTACGCGTAAACGTGAATTTGTATGAAGAATAAATTCATGCTGCCGTTAACTGTCTACATGAACCACATGTCGCACACGCTGCCCACCCACCTTACCCGGGAAGGACGGCCGGACGATCTTCACCTGTTCAGGTTTCTTTCACGTCGACGAAGCTAGCTATGAATATTGGCAATATGAAACTGGGCACCAAACTGATCAGCGCCTTCATCCTGGTATCGGTGATCAGCGCTATCGTCAGCGTGATCGGTGTTCGCAGCATGGGCCAGATTAACGCGAACGCGGATATGAGCTATCGATTGGATCTCGTGGGGCTTAACCGGATCCAGCAAGCGAATGCCGATGTGCTGCGAGCCGGCACATATCTACGCAACGCCATTCTGGCCGCCACGGCCGAGCAGCGGACTGCCTCTATTGCTCAGGCCGAAAAAGCTTTGACCTCGGCGCGCGAACGCCTCAATCAAGCCGAACCCCTCGTCTATACCGAGAAAGGCAAAGCCACGTTTGCCGAGCTCGATCAAAGCTGGCACGACTACATAGAGGCTTTCAATGAAATGAAAGGCCGGATCAGCGCTGCGGGACTGCAGGATCACGCTGCGCTGACTTCCTATCTGTTGGGCGAATATCACGAGAAGGGATTCAAGACGCTGGTCCTGATGGGCACGCTCGTCGATGTGAAACAGGCCGATGCACAAACGACGGCCGGATCGAACGATCAGGTGTACGAGGAAGGCCGCAATCTGATGTTGGTTCTGGTGGTGTTGTCGATGTTGATCGGTGCGGGAATCGGCGTCTGGATGGCGCGCAGTTTGACACGGCAGTTGGGAGGCGAGCCGGCGACAGCCGCCAATCTGGCAAAAAGCGTGGCAGCCGGCGATCTCAGCGTAAGCATCGATCTACGGCGCGGCGACATGAACAGCCTGATGGCATCGCTGAAGGCGATGCGTGACGCGCTATCGCGCGTCGTGGCAGAGGTCCGCGAAAGCGCCGAAGGGGTGGCCACGGCGAGCGCGCAGATTGCGCAAGGGAACCTGGATCTGTCGAGCCGCACCGAGGAGCAGGCAGCATCGCTCGAAGAAACCGCTTCGAGCATCGAAGAACTGACCGCCGCAGTCCGTCACAACACGGACAACGCGAAGCAGGCGGCAACGCTCGCCGGCACGGCCTCCGGCATCGCGCAGCAAGGCGGCGAGGTCGTCGGGCGGGTGGTCGATACGATGCGCGAGATATCCGGCAGTTCGGCCAAAATGTCCGAGATCATCGGCGTGATCGAGGGTATTGCATTCCAGACCAATATCCTTGCGCTCAACGCAGCGGTCGAGGCGGCTCGTGCCGGCGAACAGGGACGTGGATTTGCAGTCGTGGCCGGAGAAGTCCGCGCGCTCGCGCAGCGCAGTGCCAGCGCGGCAAAGGAAATCAAGGACTTGATTGCCGATTCGGTCAGCCGGTTCGAGGTGGGCTCAACCCTTGTCGAACAGGCGGGCGGCACGATCAATGAGATCGTCGCATCCGTGAAACGCGTCACCGACATCGTCGGCGAAATCTCCTCGGCGTCGCAAGAACAGAGCACCGGCATCGAACAGGTCAACCAGGCGGTCAACCAGATGGACCAGGTCACCCAGCAGAATGCCGCGCTGGTGGAAGAAGCTTCCGCGGCAGCGCAGGCGATGGCACAGCAGGCGAAGGACCTGCGCGCAGCGGTCGCCTTCTTCAAGGTCGACGATAGGCAAGTCTCTCTGTCACCCGCGAATGTGCCCTCGAAGGAAACACAGCGCGCGCCGTCGAAGATTCATACGTCATTCCCTGCGAGATTGACGAAACCCGCGGCGATGCCACGCCTTGCAGCCGGCGGCAACACCGAAGTCGCGACCAACACCGCCCAGGCTGCCGACTGGCAGACATTCTGAACAGGTCAGCGCATGGTTGCACGACAAGCGGTGGTTGAACACACCGCAGCTCACGAATCACATGCGCGGTAGCGTGAATAACGTCTGGTCGCTCCGGCTTTGTCATTGAGGCAATGCACGCGAGCGACGTGGCAGCACAGGAAGAGTACTCACGGATGGAGACACGGGGCCGCTGCAAGCGGGCTCGATGAAACAGCACGAGACGCGACTGCAGCCGCTGTGCAGCGCGTTCAAGCCGTCTCGCTGTCTCCAGATGCCGGTGCGTCCGGCTTGATCGCGTTGCTTTTTCGAGGCCACACGCGGTGACCGGATGAGGGATAGTGAGATCCGATTAAAGGTTTCTGCTCGGATCGTACTCAAGAATATGGAATCACGCGCCCCACTAAACGTATCGAAATCGGTCGTGAAGTCGTTGGAAGCCGCGAAAATCGACCACGTATTCCTGGTGCCGGGGAAGATGATTTATCCCCTGCTGGATGCAATCGACAAGTCGCCATCGATCCGCGGAATTGTTTGCGCACATGAGACCAGCAGTGCTTTCATGGCTGACGGCTATGCACGGGCCAGCCGGAAGTTCGGTGTCTGCGTTGGCATCTCCGGACCAGGCACCATGAATTTCGTGCCCGGCATGGCGGCCGCCCATGCAGACCGGATTCCCATGCTCTACATTGCCGGCGGTGTCTCGTCGCGAGCGGAAGGCAAAGGCGCGTTCCAGGACGCTACGCTGAGCGGCATTTTCGAAAGCGGCGTCGTAAAGAGTCTGGTGGAAAATGTGGTCGAGCTGAAGAACAAGGACAATCTTCAAGCCGAAATGCGGCGCGCGATGGATGGGCTCAACTGGATGCGTCGAGCGCAGTCTTTCGTCAGCATTCCTGTCGACGTTCAGCAGCAGGAAGCTCTGCCCGGTCAGGAAGTATCGCGACAACCGTACGACCATGGCGAGTTCAATGCATCCGAGGTCCCCGCAAACCATGCAGCATTGCATGCCTTATGCGACCAGTATTTGCTCACATCGAAGCGAGTCGCGTTTCTGATCGGCAGTCGCGGCAATGACCCGGAAACTGCAAAGGCCTTACTCGATGTGGCCGAGAAATTTTGCATTCCTGTTGCGACTACGCTTTCGGGGAAAGGCGCGTTTCCTGAGGATCATGTCCTATCGCTCGGCGTGTACGGATTCGCGGGCCACTCGCGAGCCGTTCGCGTCATCAACTCGGACGAACTCGATGTCCTCGTCGTATTTGGCAGCGACCTGAACCAGCGCGACAGCATGAACTGGACGGAGAAGCTGCCTGCCGGGAAAGAGTTGATCATCTTCGACGACAGCTTTGATGCGCCCGCCATGGGGCATGTCGCGCGCGCTCGCGTGTTCTCCGGGATTCGTGCCACATTCCGCCTGCTTTCAAAGACGTTCGCTGACTGGGGCGCCGACTTTCACACCGTTCTGGAACGAAGACAAGCATGGACCGCCGAGGTGAACCAGACCCCTCTATATGACGATAAGTTCGAACAACCCGGCGCGTGGGACATGGATGGCGATGAATCGCTCTATACAGGAGACGTCGTCAAGCAACTGTGCCGACTAATGCCGAAGGACGCCAACGTTGTGGTTGATTCCGGCGCCCACCGGATATTCATGGCTCATTACTGGCTTTCGTCGGGCATTGGCAACTACTTTTCCTCCAGTTCGCTCGCGCCGATGGGCTGGGCAATCGCCGCCGGGATCGGCATCAAGCTTGCGGCCCCGGAACAACCATGTGTCGTAGTGACTGGAGACGGGTGCATGCTGATGCACGGTATGGAGATCCAGACCGCAGCCCGATACGACGTCAAGATGCTTTACATCGTGTTGAATAATTCGGCGCATGGCGCAGTCCATATCGATGCGATCAGCAAAGGCTCCATTCCGGAGCGCTTTACCAGGCTGCCGAGCCATAATTGGGCGGCGTTTGCGGCTTCGCTCGGCGTCGCCGCGCGCAGGGTCGAGCGCCTTCAGGATCTGGCTGATGCGCTGAGCGAGGCGTCCCGGCTTAACGGTCCGTTCCTGATTGAAGTGATGACCGGGGTTTTTCCCGCACCGAACCGGTACTACGCGGAAAGCGCGCTCAGTGCCTCACCGGCTGAATCCGCACGTACGGCCTCACAACACGGTGACGCCGCTGACGCCGCTGTCGTTCGGCACGTACAAGCTTGACTGCCGCTCAAACCCTGAAGACAGCGACCGCATCGCGCAGCGTGGATGCCTGCCCGGCCATTGCCTGAGCGGCGGCCGACGCCTCCTCGACAAGGGCCGCGTTCTGTTGCGTCACGGCGTCCATCTGTCCCACCGCAACATTGACCTGTTCGATGCCCGTTCCCTGCTCGTCGGAGGCGGAGGCAATTTCCCCCATGATGTCTGTCACCTGCCGGATCGATTTGACAATCTCGGACATCGTCGTCCCCGCCCTTCTCACCTGCTCCGAGCCTTCAGCCACCCGGCCGACCGAGCTGGTGATAAGGTCCTTGATTTCCTTTGCCGCAGCGGCGCTGCGTTGCGCAAGCGTGCGTACCTCGCCCGCGACGACTGCGAAGCCGCGCCCCTGCTCTCCCGCGCGAGCCGCTTCGACGGCGGCGTTAAGCGCGAGAATGTTCGTCTGGAACGCGATCCCCTCGATGACGGCAATGATTTCAGCGACCTTGCCCGAGCTCTCGGAAATCGCGCCCATCGATTCGACGACTTCGCCGACAACTTTCCCGCCGAGCACCGCGACATCGCAAGCGTTGCCCGCCAGCGAATTCGCCTGCTTCGCATTTTCCGTATTCTGACGTACGGTGGCGGTCAACTCCTCCATACTTGCCGCGGTCTCCTGAAGTGACGCAGCCTGTTCTTCCGTTCGCTGCGACAGGTCCAGATTGCCCTGAGCGATTTCTCCCGCCGAGGTTCCGATTGCTTCCGCCGAGGACTGGATCTCGGAGACGATACTCCTGAGTTGCCGCCGCATCGATTCCAGAGAGGCCATCAGGCTACCGCGATCATTCGGAGCGACGGTGACGGGCTCATCGAGCTTGCCTTCGGCGATACGGCCAGCCGCATGTGCAGCCTCGGCCGGCTCGCCCCCCAGGGCACGTGTGATCGCGCGGGTGATGACGAATCCCAGCAGCACCGCGAGGACGATTGTGATGACACCGGTCGTGGCCAGCGTAAGCCTGGTTGATGCCGTCAAGCGCGATACCTCGCCAGTTCGCTGATCAAGCAGGGCCTGCTCCGCCTGGTTCAGTTCCCCCGCCACGGCGCGGTAGCGGTCCATGAACTGCTTGTCGTTGGCCTGTTTGAAGTAGTCCACCAGTGCATTCGCCGGCTGGGTACCCGCATTGACGTCGCGTCTCAGCGCGATAAGCTTTTCGTCGACTTCGTGCACTTTCTGCTGCATCGCCCGCAGCGTATCGAGGCGCTGCTGCTGGGACGCATTGTCCGACGTAAGGCTATGAAGCAGATCAAACGATTTCCCGAACTGGCCGATTCCCGCCTGGTACGGCTCCAGAAAGCGCTCATCGCCGGAGGCAACATAACCGCGGACGCCCGTTTCCATATTGATCAGGCTGGTCAGCATGTCGTCGTTTGCCCGTAACACCTGATAGCTGTGTATGTTCCACCCGTCGGCCTGGTTAAGACCGAAAAAATTAATGATCGAGATCGTGCTTCCTATCAAAGAGACAAGTACGACGATACCAAATGCTGCGCCAAGCTTTCTGCCAACGGTCATCCGTTTCATGCTCTTCCTGCCAGGAATGAGGGGGTTAAAGGTCTTTTCGGCATACCACCCGGATGCTTGAACTATGGTGAATATGCGTGTCGGATTTATTCTCCCCATCGACTGCGATATCAGGAATTCGCTATCCGGCAGACAACTGATGTCCGGCACTTCGTTGGCGCGCAAACGGTAGCGTGGGAAATTTATGCTTTTTTCTTATGGGACTCCAACCGATGCCCGAGAGAGCCCGATCGAAGATGCAAAATCCGGCAAACAGATTGCGACTGTTTGAATCTGCGTTCGGCACCGCTTTTCAATGGCGCCACAACTATTTGCTTCCATGAGACTAACCTTCCCGTTGCCTTGCAGTGTGCGAATCTGCGGTTTCCCAGAGCGGGTAACTGCCGGTCCATGCCGGCGTCTATCCAATCTCGACGCGATTACGGCCGGATTGCTTTGCCCGGTAGAGCGCACGGTCCGCACGCTTCATTAACGCGTCAACATCGACCTCGCCGGCTTCACGAGTGGCCACGCCGATGCTGACGGTAAATGGAATCGGCTCAGAATGCCACGCGTGCTCGAAATCCTGCCGTTCGTAGCGCCGCCGCAGTTCATTCGCGAGCGCATAGGCAAGATGTGTATCCGCACCAAGCAAGGCCGCGACAAACTCCTCACCTCCCCAGCGGGCGAATAGACCCGGCCCATCCGCTATT
Source organism: Paraburkholderia sp. BL25I1N1 (assembly GCF_003002025.1). Lineage (GTDB taxonomy): Bacteria > Pseudomonadota > Gammaproteobacteria > Burkholderiales > Burkholderiaceae > Paraburkholderia. Next base: position 198,121 of record NZ_PVZB01000006.1, on the reverse strand, counting down.
GACGTTCCGACCTTGGCGAGCACGCGTAAGACCTCGTCACCGGCATCGTGTCCACGGCGATCGTTGATCTCCTTAAAAAAATCAACGTCAAGAATGAACACAGATAAACCGTCGCTCGTAGCAAGTACTCTCTCCACGAACTCCAGAAATTCACGGCGATTCGGCAGACCCGTTAGCACGTCGGTCTTAGCCTGCGCTTTTAGCAGCGCCATTAGCCGGGCGCGATCGCTGATGTCCCGGACGACCGCCATGAATTCGGTCGCGCCGTTCCTCTCAATCTTGGAGACTGCGATTTCGACCGGTATTATCGATCCGTCGCGATGCTGCCCGTACACACTGTTGCTTTGATCCATACGCGGCGGGGTCGCCTGCCGCTGCATGGGCTGGTACGAGTCCGCGAACTGCTGCACCTTCCGTGGGTGGTGCGTGCGAAACCTTTCGGGCAAGAGAGTTACGACTGGCCTGCCAAGCACCTCGGCAGACGAAAAACCAAAAAGATTCTCGGCCGCGCGGTTAAATAGTGTGATGTTGTGCTGTTCGTCCATCGTGACAATAGCGTCGTAAGCCAGATCGACCAAAGCACGATAACGCGAAGCATCAACTTCCGGCTCCTGCGGCCGATCGGTCTTCGCAGTCATGTCGAAACCGGTAACGAGCACCTCGCGCGCGCTGGAGCCGTCGCCGTGCCTGATCGGTTTAAGCGAAAAGCGCCACCATTGGCTACCCTCGCGAAAGTCATGAGTTTGCTCGGGCTCCGGTGGCCGCCCGGACGCAAAACACGCGAGCAGTTTCTTGCGGAACCCGCGGGGCGCGGAACTTGCGAGCAGCGGATCGAATGCGGCGGGGAAAATCTGCAGACTCGCGTCCGCTCTCCCCGTTAACTGAAAGAATCGATCGTTGCATGCAGTGACGATAAGTTCCCGGCTTTCATCGATCGCTATCATGGCAACGCATATGGCATTCTCGTCGATCACCTGGCTTGGCTCCTTGGACCAATCTGAGGGCTCCATTTTGCAGCGGTCTTAATTACTGACAGTTTTGCGCCACGGGACATAATTGTCGCACAGCGGGAATACGGGGATGTGAGTTCCCTTTCCAAACATCTGGCGCTCATGGGAGAGCGTAAAACCCCGAATCATCAATGTCCTGAAATCGGCCCCAACGACTCACGTCGTAGACAAGAATCAATGTGGAGCATTGCGCCGGATCGGTCGCATCGGTAAGCAAGCGAGTTAGCGCGGGCGAGCACGCAGCGTGAGCCCGCTGATCCTCTGGCCGCTTTCCAGTGAAGAGTTTGAAGAGCGGACTGGCGCAGCCCGACCTTCAGGAGTCACTCGCCAGTATCTGACGAATGGCCGCTGTTTTATGTCCATTTCGGATTTTCCACGTCCTGGATAACACTTGCTCCAAAGCTATATCGCTTCGAAGACCCCTACTTCAGGGCTTCGCCTGAACGGAGAGAACAGACAACGATTCCAGACAACCGCAACCGCAACCCAGGCTTGTGCACCTTCTGAAAACATCAAACCTTTCTGAATGTCATCGGGGCTTCACTTAGATCGCCCAAGATCCGTCCCCATTGACTCTTTTGCCACCGACTCAGGAAGCCTATGTTGTTTCGATTCCCCCGCCCCCGCCCGCTATCCAGTTTCATTGCCCTATGCACCCTGCTGACGCTGAGTGCCTGCGGGAGCGGTGATGACGTCCAAAGTAATGCGGCCGTCGTGCCCGCCCCGCCGGCAGATCCAGGCTTTGTGGACAGTGCGTCCATCCCTCCTGTACCTGCATTCGTCGACAATGCCGCCTCCAACCAGCGAAACGATGCCCACTTCGCGACACTCGATACAAATGCCGGCGTACGCGTTGTCGCTCGTTTCCTCGACCTGTGGCAGCCGTCGACCATGATTGTCGACGCGGGCGCTTCGGCACCGGCCGTCGATGGATTTCCGGCCGTGGTCGCTTCCACGTGCTCAGGCCTCGTTAACTCGGGCACGCCTTGCGGCACGATCCTCAATGCCGCCGTGTTGGGCCAGAACACGCAGTTCGTCGTCAACGAAACAGTCTCCCGCACACAGGCGCAGGCCGATGCGGCTTATTTCGACGACCGCCGCAACAAGGGATACAGCGTGACCGACGGCTTGGGGCCATTGACCAGCGCATGGCTAGGCAGCACGCAGCAAACCACCACGATCACCTCCATCCCGGCCAACGCTACCACGACGCTGTACAGCGACGCAGGCAACAACACAGGCGTCGGCCGTCCGACCAACACGACATTCGGCACCGTGGTCGACTTTGTCAATGCCATGAGCACCAACGGTTCGACGGAACCCGCCAAGCGCTTTTATAAATACGCCAGACCGTTCCGGTGGAGCAGTTCCGTGGTAGTCGATCCCACGCTGGTACCGGCCGAAAGCGCCACGCCCGCGACAGACGGTGGTTTCATTAGCGGCCATACCGCCGAAGCAATGCGTGACTCGATGGCCATGGCTTACGTAGTTCCGCAGCGCTTCCAGGAAATGATGAGCCGCGCAATGGAATTAGGAGAAAACCGGATCATCGCGGGCATGCATTCGCCGCTCGACGTAATCGGTGGCCGCATGCAGGGCCTGGCCGTAGTGGCGGCCAACCTCTACAACCCGGCGAATGCGTCCTTGAAAACCTCGGCATATGCGCAGGCCCAAAGCGCATTGATGTCCCAGACGAACACGACGAGCGCCGCGCTCTATACCTTCGCGCATTCGGGCACAATCTCAACGGACCGCTTTGCCGACTATGCGACCAATCAGTCCAATTACTTGCGTCGCATGACTTTTGGCTTTTCGCAGATCGAGGCGACCGATGCCGCGCCGGTCGTTCCGAAGGGTGCAGAAACGCTGCTTGAAACTCGTTTCCCCTATCTCAGCGCAGATCAGCGCCGGGTCGTGCTGAAGACGACCGAACTCCCGTCCGGCTATCCGGTCATGGACGATGCGGAAGGCTGGGGGCGTTTGAACATGTTCGCAGCGGCGGATGGCTACGGCGCATTCAACGGCAACGTCACCGTGTCCATGGACGCCACCCAGGGCGGCTTCAACGCCGCCGATACGTGGCGCAATCCGATCTCAGGAGCCGGCAAGCTGACCGTGCAGGGCAGCGGAACGCTCAAGCTGGCTGGCGCTAACACCTTCTCCGGCGGCTCACAGGTCAGCGGCGGTACGCTCGAAGCAGATTCGACGTTCGCGTTCGGCACCGGGGACGTCTACCTTGACGCGGGCACCGTGGTCATCAATGCGCCTGGTGTCGTGTCCGTGGTCGGCAAATACACGCAACTTGCGAATACGACGCTGGAACTCGATATCGGCGCGAATGGGCAAGGCTCGATGAAGGTGGGCGCTCAGACTACGGTTGTTGGGGGAACGCTGCATGTGAAGTTCGTCAACGGCTTCACACCTAAGGTCGGCGATACGATCAACCTGATCAGCGGCAATGGTTCGAACGTGAAGTTTTCGACTATTGCTGTTGACGGCTTCACCGTCACGCCTATCTATACATCGACTGGCGTTCAGGTCCATCTCGATTCCTAACTGAAGTGCTGGTCCGTGAGCGGCCGCTGTGCATGCCGCTCACGTCCTTGCGGACGATCCTCTTGTTTCTCCGTTGTATGGTGCAAAAAAGGTGGGGAAACAACGCCGCTATCGGCTAGAACTTTTCGGCCCGGTCTTCCGGGTCGGGCACGGCGGAACGCTGGTTCCGTGCGACTATTTCGGGCTCGCGAGCGGCCGCTCATACCTCGAACATGGCCGGCCGTTCATGGGCCCGGTCTCTGTCGGTAAAGAACCTACGTCATGCTGGCCGCCAGACATGTCATCGGCTGCCGACAGTAGGGCTGCGCGAGCAGCGAACCGAGTACGGCGACGGTGGTGATCTTCCAGACCAGCGGAGAGGGCCGAGCCTATTGCGTCGCGCTCAAAACAGACCTTCACGACGCACGCGGCCGAAATGAAGCGATGCGAACACACCCATGACCAGCACGCCGACGAGCAGCGCCACGCTATCGATGTTGAAGCCGGGCGTGAACGGGTGGTGAATCAGCAGCGCCAGGCCGATGAGTGTATTCAGCAAGCCCCACAGGAAATTGACGAGCGGCGACGATGGCCCCTTGCCATGGGGCGCCGAAAACGGCGACGGGAACACTTCGCCGCGCAGACCGGCGGTCAGATGCGGCATCGCGTTGCACAGGAAGGCACCCGCGAAGAAGGCTACAACGAAGCTCATGGTTCGTCCTTTCGAAGGAAGCGGGAGAAGCCAGAATGGCTAGGGAAGCGTGGAATCGCCGAGTCGCCTGATCAGCGGGATGGCAGCAGCGAGCGTCGCGACGTCCTGAGGATCAAACTGTTCGAGCGTCGCCAGCAGCCATTCGCGTTTGGCCGCCGTGCGCCGCTTGCGTTCGTTCAGCCCTTTGCGCGTGATGGCGAAGAGAATCTGGCGGCCGTCCGTGGGATGCGGTTCCCGCTCGACGCAGGCCTCTTCTTCGAGGCTTGCGAGGATGGTTTTCATGGACTGAGGCTTCATCGATTCGGCGCGCGAGAGAGCCGCGGTGGTCATCGGGCCTTCACGTTCCAGCCGCGCGAGCACGCTGGACTGCGACAGGTTCAGGTCGCCGGGGCTGGCGATGCGCAGCCGGCGCAGAAGCTGGCCGACAGCCAGCGCCAGATCGGAGACGACGTTTTCCAGCGGCGGAGTGGATTCAGGGACACGGGTCATGCGCGAAGCGTAAACCAAGACAGTTAGACTTGCAAGTTAAACTGTCTAAATGCAAATACGGACTGCAGGGTGCACCTTCGAGGCTGGTGAAAATTTCCCCTTATGAACGCCCTCAATTTCAACTTGTACTGAATTGCTCCCCTGTAGCAATTGGTTTTAATGCGCTCGCAGTTTCATCTTACGTGCGAACGCACAGAGAAACGACACGGCCGCCATTCCTGGCGGCCGCGTTCGTTGCGTCCACTTGATATGTCGGAGCGCGCCTCTTTTAGCCTACCCTCGCGTAGTAAAGATTCTGCGGATGCTTCGCCTCTGCAAAGAAAAACCACCGCTCCGCCACCAGCCCCGCGTATTGCACAAGACACGCCGCGGCCAGCGAGCCGAGCGAAACGCCAATCGAATGCAGGCTCGCGCCTAGCGCCATCAACAAAACCGGCGCGACAAACGCCGTCGCGAGAAAGCCCCATTTGACATTGCGCAGCGTGCCCGCCGATTTGCCGTGAAAGAACTCGCGCAGATTGAACGCACCGGCGGTAAAACCGCGCGACACCTGCACCAGCTTGGGATTGTGAATGCCGGTGGCGCTCTGCACCGTCGACTTCGGCCGCAAGCGCGCATTGCGCATGAGCGACGCCGAGCGGCTCGCGCAACCGGCGAGCGTCAGCACACATGCGCAGACAGCGAGTCCAACCGTCCACTCAGGCGCGAACCACGCGCTCAAGGCCGTCGCCAGCGTGAAGCCTGACGCGCAACCGAGCAGCGCGAAATTCACCAGCGTGAGCGGCGTGGCCCACTCCTGCAGAAAGCGCAGGCATGCATAGATCATCGCCGTGCAGACGAACAGCACGGCGCTCGCCAGCACGCCGAGCCAGCCGATCGCGAGCGACCACGGCGAGGTGAACCAATGCGCGACGCCATATAAAAACGCGCAGGCGAGAAACGCCGGCAGGCACAGACATTCACGCGACAACCACGACGTGCGCCACATGGCGATCGCGCGCCATGCGCGTTCGGGATGACCGAGATGGAAGAACGACGCGATTAGTCCGAGTCCACCCAACACCACCGACACACCCGCGCCGGTGATATAGAACGCACCGGAGGGCGAAGCGAGCAGACCGAGATGCGCGGCAGTTTCCACACCGACGAGCGCGATCAGCAGACCCTGTGCCGCGCCGCTCAAGGTGGTGAGAAAAACCACGGAGAATGCGGGATTCATCGTGAGGTCCTATGGGTTGATTAGATGCGCGTCGCCATCGACGCAAGATGCAACTCGCCGCGCTCGAATTGCGCATCGAGCGATTCCGGTTCCTGTACCGAGCCCGTCGATTTGCACGAGCACGAGCCACTGCCGCAGCCCGCGGCCTCGGTGGGCACGCGCGGCAAATAGTGGTTCGCTGGCCGCGTATTCCACTCAGGCATCAACTGATAGCCGCCGCGCTCCTCGATCGCCTTCGACACCACCGACTCCGGATCGTGAATATCGCCGAACAGCCGCGCCGAAGTCGGGCAAGCGAGCACACAGGCCGGTTGCCGATCGCGCTCGGACAGATTTTCATCGTGGATCCGATCGACGCACAGCGTGCACTTGGTCATCTCCTTGCGGCTTTCGTCGAGTTCGCGCGCGCCGTACGGACACGCCCACGCGCAATACTTGCAGCCGATACAGCGGTCGAAGTCCACCAGCACGAGCCCGTCTTCCTTGCGCTTATAGCTTGCACCGGTCGGACAGACCGGCACGCACGGCGGATCCTCGCAGTGCAGACACGATTTCGGAAAATGGATTGTCTCGGCGTTGGGAAAACTGCCGGCTTCAAAGCTCTGCACCCGGTTGAAGAACGTGCCGGACGGATCCGCGTCGTACGGATTCATGTCGGCGAGACTGCCCGATTCGCCCGACGTGTTCCACTCCTTGCAACTCGTCACGCAAGCGTGGCATCCCACGCACACGTTCAGGTCGATCACCAATGCCATCTGTGTCATCACAGGCTCCTTGCGGCTGTCCCGATGTTATTTGCGGCCCGTCGCGCCGCGCAGCCGCGCCGCGAACTCCCCTCGTCCCGCGAAGTAGGTTTGCACGATCCGCGAGATCACACCGTTCTCGCCCGGCACGGCGGGCATCGCCGCGAACTGCGGCAGCGTATGCCGCGCGTCCGCCTCCGCCGGATAGATGCGCACGCGCACGTCGTACCATGCGGCCTGGCCCGTCACCGGATCGGAATTCGACATGCTTCGCGCTACGTCGTCGACGCGGTTGGGCAACTCGTCGGTGATGAGGTGATTGAGCAGGAAACCGCGTTGCGATTCGTTCGCGCCCGGCCCGAGATTCCATGCGCCCGACGCCTTGCCGATCGCGTTCCACGTCCATACCGTGCCCGGCTCGACGGTTTCGCTGAAGCGTGCCATGCAGCGCACGCGGCCCCATTGCGATTCGGCGTAGATCCACGCGCCGTCGGCGATACCGTTCTCGGCCGCCATCAACGGATTCATGTACAGATAGTTCTCGCCGTGAATCTGCCGCAGCCATGCGTTTTGCGAGTCCCACGAGTGGTACATCGCCATTGGCCGCTGGGTCACCGCGGCGAGCGGAAACCTGTCGAGGTCGGTCGCCGCGCTTTCGAGCGGCGCATACCAGAACGGCAGCGGATCGAAGTACTTTTCCACCCGCGCGCGCAAATGATCCGGCGGTTGCCTGCCGCTCGTGCGGCCCTGCGCGGCGAGCCTGAATTTCTGCATCACGTCGGAGTAAAGCTGGATCAGAATCGGTTCGCTGAACTTGCGGAAGCCGTGCTTAACCGCCCACTCGAGATACGGTCCGTTGCAGTTGCGCATATATTGCAGCGTCTCAGGCAACGGGTAATGGAACACGCAATTGTTCTTCGCGTACTGCTCCCACTGCTGCGGATTCGGTTCGCCCACCAGCGCCTTGTCGCCATCTTTGCCACGCCAGCCGATCAGAAAGCCCACGCCGGAATCCGGCGAAGTCGTGAAATTGACGACGAAGTCGGGATAGTCGCGAAAGCGGCGCGCGCCCTCCGCGGTCGTGAAGGCAGGAAACTTCAGACGCGACGCAAGCTCGATCAGCACCTCCTGGAACGGCTTGCATTCGCCGGTAGGCGGCACGACCGGCACGCGCACCGAATCCTCCGGGCCGTCGAATTCGGAGATCGGCCGGTCGAGCATGGACATCGCATCGTGCCGTTCCAGATACGTCGTGTCGGGCAGGATCAGATCGGCGAACGCGGTCATCTCCGACTGAAACGCGTCGCACACCACCAGAAACGGAATCTTGTACTCGCCGCTGGCGTGCTTGTCGACCAGCATTTCACGCACTTTCATCGTATTCATCGACGAGTTCCACGCCATGTTGGCCATGAAAATCATCAGCGTGTCGATGGGATACGGATCGCCGCGCCACGCGTTGGTAATCACGCTGTGCATCAGGCCATGCACGGCGAGCGGATATTCCCATGAGAAGGCCTTGTCGATGCGCACCGGGCCGCCCTGTTCGTCGATGAACAGATCCTCGGGCGCGGCGGGCCAGCCCAACGGGCCGGTGGCGAGCGGCGTGTTCGGCTTGACGGCGTCGGGGCTGTTCGGCGGTTTCGCCGACGGCGGCACGGCACGCGGAAACGGCGACTTGTGACGAAAGCCGCCGGGCGTGTCGATCGTGCCGAGCAGCGACATCAGCACGGCCAGCGCGCGAATCGACTGGAAGCCGTTGGAGTGCGCCGCCAGTCCGCGCATCGCGTGAAAGGCGACCGGGTTGCCGGTGACGGTTTCGTGCGTCTCGCCCCACGCGTCGGCCCAGCGGATCGGCAAGGTGATGCGGTGCTCGCGGCTCGTCTGAATCATTTCACCGGCGAGGCGGCGAATCGTGTCGGCCGAAATACCGGTGATGCCGGCAGCCCACTCGGGCGTGCAATCGGCCACGCGTTCGCGCAGCAAGGCGAACGACGGCGTGACGGGTGTGCCGTCCTCGAGCGTATAGCGGCCGTCGAGCGCGGGACTGACGCCGGCCGCGTGATGCGGCACGGCGCGCGCAGCTTGAGTGTCCCACCAGAGATGATTCTGTGGAAACAGCGGATTGCCGACCGGCCGCTCGGGATCGCGCACGAACAGGCCGAAGTTTTCGCTGGCTTCGTCGAGCGAGACGAGTTCCGCCGCGTTGGTGTAGCGGCGCACGAATTCGTGATCCCACGCGTCGGCGGCAATCAACTCGTGGAGGAACGCCATGAACAGCGCGCCGTCGGTGCCGGGCTTGATCGGCACCCACTCGTCGGCGATCGCCGCGTAGCCCGTGCGAATCGGGTTGATCGCGATGAAGCGGCCGCCCGCGCGCTTGAACTTCGAAATCGCGATCTTGAGCGGATTCGAATGATGATCTTCCGCCGTGCCGATCATGAAGAACAGCTTGGCGCTGTCGAGGTCCGGGCCGCCGAATTCCCAGAACGAGCCGCCGATCGTATAGATCATGCCCGCCGCCATATTGGACGAGCAGAAGCCGCCATGCGCCGCGTAATTAGGCGTACCGAACTGTTTGGCGAAGAGCCCGGTCAACGCCTGCATCTGGTCGCGGCCGGTGAAGAGCGCGAATTTTTTCGGGTCGGTGGCGCGAATGTGGCCCAGACGCTTTTCGAGCATCTCGAACGCATGCTCCCACGACACCGGCTCGAACTGCGCGCTGCCGCGCTCCGCGTCCGGCTTGCGCATCAGCGGTTGCGTGAGACGCGCGGGAGAGTACTGCTTCATGATGCCCGAGGCGCCCTTCGCGCAGATCACGCCCTGGTTGAGCGGATGCTCCGGATTGCCGTCGATGTAGCGCACCTCGCCTTCGCGAAGATGCACTCGAATGCCGCAGCGGCAGGCGCACATGTAGCAAGTAGTCGTCTTGATGTCGAGCCGTTCGTTCTGCGTGCGAGCGTGATGTTCCATGCGGGATCTCCGTCGCTGCTCCGGCTGCGCCGAAGCGGTGGTGATGCGATACCGCCCATCCTATGCGTGGTGGCCTCACAAGGGAAATCGCCATTTTCGAGAGAAACTATCCGCTGCGCCGATAGTTTGTGTTTGGCTTTCGACGGCGCGGCGGCTAGCGTCGGCCATGCCGCACGCGCTGTCCGACGAAGAGTGCGCGCACATCGGCAACCGGCCGGGCAGTGACGAAGGCAGGTAGTACAGACCGCGCCGGTTGTGGATATCAGATCGGCGTCAGTACCACATCTCCCGCAAAATGCCGGCGGGCGTTGTCCAGAAAGTTGTCGACCGAGGCCGTGATCGCTTCCGGCGAGCGGCCGCCCACGTGCGGCGTCAGCACCACGTTCTGCAGCATTAGCAAGGCTTCGGGCGGATTGGGCTCGCTCTCGTAGACGTCGAGCGCGGCGCCGGCAATCGTCCCTGTTGTGAGCGCCTGCGCAAGCGCCGCCGTATCGAGCACGCTGCCGCGCGACACGTTGACCACGAAGCCCTGCGGACCGAGCGCCTCGAACACCGCCGCGCCGATCAGATGACGCGTGCCCGCACCGCCCGGCGTCGCGACGATCAAAAAGTCGCTCCAGCGCGCAAGGCCTGCCACGCTATCGAAGTACCGATGCGGCGAGCCTTCGCGCGGCTTACGGTTGTGATAGCCGATTTCCATCTCGAACCCCGCGCCGCGCCGCGCGACTTTCTCGCCGATGTTGCCGAGCCCGACAATGCCGAGGCGCTTGCCGGAGACGTTCGGTTGCATCGGCAACGAATCGCGCCACACACCCTTGCGGGTGGCCTGATCGAGTTGCGGCACGTCGCGCACCACCGCGAGCAGCAGCGCGAACGCATGATCGGCCACGCAATGATCGTTGGTGCCCGCGCCGTTGACGACCACGATATCGCGCGAGCGGGCGTGGTCGACGGCGAGGTTTTCATAACCCGCGCCCAGCGCGCTGACTAGTTCGAGTTGCGGCATGCGGTCGATGTCCGCGGCGGCGAGCCCGGTCGTGCCGTTGGTCAGCACGGCGCGAATCGTCTCACCGTGCGCGTCGAGCGCGGCGGCTCGCGCGGTGGCGTCGGGCGCATAGACCACGTCGAACGCGGCTTCGATCTTCGCGCGGCTTGCATCGTTAAGGTAGATCAGAACCAGCAGGGATGGCTTCATGGCGGCGCTTTTTCCTGACGGCGTGAATGGACAGGACAATTTGCAGGCCAGTGTAACAAGCCTCCGGAAGGCTTGCCGGCAAGCCCGCTGAAGGGCTGGACACCCCGCCGGATGCACCCTGGCGCGCGTCAAGTCCAACGGTACGGCGCCGTTATCCCGCTTGATAGCCTGGCGTAAAAATGATGCGTAACCGGTCTTTCTTTTCAGCCACAGCCGAACCCGTCTTAAAATAGCGGCACTTCCGATTTTGAGAATCTCATGCTGGATATCCTCCCGCGCGGCCCGGCGCCCGCCAACGACGATTCCGAGATGTTCGAACTCGCGCCCGTCTCGCTCTGGCTCGAAGACTTCAGCGGCGTGCGCACCTTGTTCGACGCATGGCGGGCAGACGGCATAACCGATCTGCGCGCGCATTTCGCCGCCAATCCGGGCTGCGTCGCGCAATGCGCGCACAGCATCCGCGTCATCAAGGTCAATCAGAAGACGCTAACGCAATTCGAGGCTGTCGATTTCGAAGCGCTCACCGGCAATCTCGCCTCGGTGTTCCGCGACGACATGCTCAAGACGCATCTGGAAGAGTTATGCCAGTTGTGGGCCGGCCAAGCGCAGTTCACCAGCCAGACGGTCAACTACACGCTCGGCGGACGGCGCCTCGACGTGCTGCTCAAGGGCGCCGTGCTGCCCGGCCACGAGGCGCGCTGGGATCGCGTGCTGGTGTCGGTGGAAGACATCACGGAACTGGAAGGCGCGCGGCATCGCGTGACGCTTGCCGAGCAGTATGTTCGCGGTCTGTTCGAATATTCGCCGGTGTCGCTCTGGGTGGAGGATTTCAGCGCGGTCAAGCGTCTGCTCGACGAAGCACGGGCGGCCGGCATCAACGATTTCCGCGTGTTTACGGACGTGCATCCCGAGTTCGTCGAACGCTGCATGCAGGAAATCCATGTGCTCGACGTGAACCAGCACACGCTCGACATGTTCGCGGCGAAGGACAAGAAAACGCTGCTGTCGCATCTCGCCGAGGTGTTCCGCGACGACATGCGTCCGCATTTCCGCGAGCAACTGGTCGATCTATGGGACGGCAAGCTGTTCCAGCAGCGCGAAGTGCTCAACTATTCGCTCGACGGCAGCGAGGTGCATGTGCACCTGCAGTTTTCCGTGCTGCCGGGGCATGAGCAGAGCTGGGATCTGGTGCTGGTGGCGCTCACGGACATCACGGCGCGCAAGAAGGCCGAAGCCTACCTTGAGTTTCTCGGCAAGCACGACGTGCTGACCAAACTGCGCAACCGCTCGTTCTACGTGGACGAACTGAACCGGCTCGAACGCAAAGGTCCGTGGCCCGTGACGATCATCATGGCCGATCTGAACGGTTTGAAACGCGTCAACGATCAGCTCGGCCACGCGGCCGGCGACGCGCTTTTGCGGCGCGCCGGCGAGGTGCTCGCCAAGGCGACCGAGACGCCGTTTCATGCGGCGCGGATTGGCGGCGACGAGTTCGCGATTCTGATGCCGGACACCGACGAGCGCGGAGGCGCCGCAATGATCGATGCGATCCGCCAACTGATCGAGCTGAACAATCAGTTTTATCCGGGCTCGCCGCTCAGTTTTTCGATGGGCGCGGCCACCTGCCAGCGCGGCGACCGGCTCGAAGCGGGCGTGCAGCGGGCCGATCTGCTGATGTACGAGGAAAAGCGCGCGACCTACGCGAGCCAGCCGGCGGGCGACCTGGCGGGCCGCTGAACATTGCATCGGCCGTGCCGGATCATGGCGTGGCGTCGTCGGGATGATCAGCGCGCTTTTTTGCGTTACGGGGTCGGCGAAACGGACAACGGAGCGACCGGCCTCGCCCCGCGGTCGGTGCTTCGCTTAGCCCGGCAATTTCGCTGCCAGCACGTCCACTTTTTCGATCGTGGGCGGCGAGGCGAACAGATCGCCGGCCTTCGCCATCAGCGCGGCCGCCACCTTGCCGTTCAGGTGTGCTTCACGGCCGGCTTCATCCGGAAAGGCGTCGAAGATGCCGAAGGTGGATGGCCCCAGTTTCAAACCGAACCATGCGACGGTGCCCGGCTCCTCCTCGACCAGCGGCAAGCCGCCGAGCAGAAACGCTTCGACGTCTTTTTCCTTGCCGGGTTTGGCTTCAAGACGAACGTACAGGGCGAGCTTGACCATGACAGAACTCCTGCTGTGAGATGCGAACAATGGTGTGCTTTGCGAGGGTTCGCAAAGCACGACGAGACATTGGGGACCGCCGGTCTATCGGAAGAGTATAGTCCGCTGCCCGTATAGCGCCGTCACAGGCTTTTCGCGTCAGGATCTACACACGCCGGTTTGCGCTAGCGCATCATTCCGTGTTGCGGATGCGGGCCGCCCGGCGCCCGTCGCGCTATACTCGCCGCCCCTGAAGTTTTCCGCGGCCCGGCGCCGCGGTCTGGAAAAATCATGTCGACAATTCCCGCCTGCCCGCACTGCGCGATGGAAAACACCTACCCGGACGGCGACAACTACGTCTGCCCCGACTGCGCGCACGAATGGCCGATGAACGCCGCCGCGTCGGTCGACGAAGCCGACGCGCGCGTGGTCAAGGACGCCAACGGCAACCCGCTGGCCGATGGCGATGCCGTCGTGCTGATCAAGGACCTGAAAGTGAAAGGCTCCTCGATCACGCTGAAAATGGGCACCAAGGTGAAGAGCATTCGTCTTGTCGGCGGCGATCACGAAGTGGACTGCAAGATGGACGCCGGCAACTTTATGCTGAAGGCCGCGTATCTGAAGAAGGTTTGAGTCTGAACGAACAGCGCCGGCTTGTGCAGCCAGTAGTCATCAGGAGCGACAGCGATGCTTTCCCACGTTTTCATCGGTATCGGCGATTTCGAGCGTGCTTGCAGCTTTTACGACTCACTGATGGGCACGCTCGATCTGCGCCTCAAGTTCCGCGATCCGGAAGCGTGCTGGGCCGGCTGGATGGCGGCGGATGCGCCGCGCCCGCTGTTCGTCGTCGGTAAGCCCTACGATGGCCAACCCGCGTCGGCCGGCAACGGTCAGATGATCGCCCTGCTCGCCGCCGACCGCGTCACGGTGGATCGCGCACACGCCGCGGCGCTCGCTCATGGCGGCACGTGCGAGGGGCCGCCCGGTTTGCGTCCGCAATATCACGCGAACTATTACGGCGCGTACTTTCGCGATCCGGACGGCAACAAGCTCTGCGTGTGCTGTCACGAGCCGGAAAACCCGGCCGGCGCGACCCGCACTTAGGCGCCCGGAAAGCGCAACTCGAAGCGCACCACGCCCGGCGCCGGACACACCACGGTTGCCGTGCCGCCATGCAAATGCATGATCGCCTTGACGATCGCGAGACCCAGACCGCTCGATTCGGTGAACGCGCTGCGCGCCGCGTCCGCGCGATAGAAACGGTCGAACAGACGGCCTAGCTGCTCTTCGGGAATCGGCGCGCCGTCGTTTTCGACCGCCACGGTGGCGCCCGCCTCGTCCTGCGTGCCACGCAGACGCACCACGGTGTCGCTCGCCCCGTAACGCACGGCATTGACCACCAGGTTGTTGATCGCGCGGCGGCACAGCATCGGATTGACCGACGCCACGCCGGCGGCCTCGACCACGAAGCTCATCCCGCGTTCGTCGGCGGGACCTTCGAAATAATCTGCGATCCTGACGAGTTCCTCACGCAGATCGACCGGCTCACGTTCCACCGAGAGCGCAGCATGGTCCGCATGCGCGAGAAACAGAATGTTCTCCGCGATATGACTCAGGCGGCTCAGTTCTTCAAGATTCGATTCGAGCACCTGCTGATACTCGTCGGGCTCGCGGGTCCGCGCGAGCGTCACCTGCGTTTGCCCTATCAATGCGCCGACCGGCGTCCGGATCTCGTGGGCCAGATCGGCGGAAAACTGCGAGAGCCGTTGATAGCCCTCGGCGAGACGGTCGAGCATGGCGTTGAACGCATGCGTGATCTGGCGCAATTCGAGCGGCGCCGCCTCGCTGTCGAGCCGCACCGAGAGGCTCGTGGGGCTGATCTGCGCGGCCCGCGTGGCAATCTCGCGAACCGGGCGCAGCGCGCGGCGCAGCACGTACCAGGCGAGCAACGTCGCGGCCAGCATGCCGATCAGCGTGGCCAGCACGATGCGGTCGCGGTACGCCGCCAGCATGCGCATTTCCTCCGTCATCGGGTGGCCGGCGATCACTTCGACTTCGGTGCCGTCCTCGCGTGCCTTTGCGGTTGCGATCGCCCAATGCACCGGCACGCCGTTGGCCAGGTGCGTCTGGCGGATATCGGCGAAGGTCGGCAAGCGGCCCTCCACGCCGGCTTGCAGCGCGGGCACGGCCACGCCCGCCGGGTTCACGTCGATGAACGGCGCCTCGCCCGGGCGGCGAAACAGCAGCACGTCCTGTTCCGCGCCGAGCATGGTCTCGAATAGCAAGGGCCGGGTCTTCAGTTCGCCGACCGGATAGAGATCGCGCACGATGCGGCTGAAATGCTCGACACGGGCGGCCAGCACCACGTCGGCGCGGCGTTGCAGCGAGACTTCGGCGGAGTGATAGAAGTACGCGCCGAGCGTGCCGATCACCACGCATGCGATCATCGCGAACAGTATCGTAGTGCGAGCCGTGAGCGAGCGCCTGGTCCAGAATTTCATGAGCCGTCGCCGAACGCGTAGCCGATGCTGCGCACCGTATGGATCAGCTTCTTTTCAAATGGATGATCGATCTTGGCGCGCAGCCGCTTAATGGCCACGTCGACCACGTTGGTGTCGCTGTCGAAGTTCATATCCCACACTTCAGAGGCGATCTGCGTGCGCGACAGCGCTTCGCCCTGACGGCGCACCAGCAGATGCAGCAGCATGAATTCCTTATTGGTGAGCGGAATCTCCACGCCTTCACGCGTCACCTTGCGGCGCAGCACATCGAGCTTGAGGTCGGCGATCTCGAACACGTCGCTCTCGCGGATCACACCGCGGCGCAGCAGCGTGCGGATTCGCAGCATCAGTTCGGTAAATGAAAACGGTTTGACGAGGTAATCGTCCGCGCCGAGTTCAAGACCGCGAATGCGGTCGCTGACATGGTCGCGCGCGGTCAGGAAGATCACCGGCAGATCGCGCCGCGCCCGTAGCGCACGCATGATTTCCCAGCCGTCGATACCGGGCAGCATCACATCCAGCACCACAAGGTCGTACGCATTTTCGAGCGCCATGTGCAAACCGTCCGTGCCGGTGCGCGCAAGATCGACCGCATAGCCGCTCTCGCGCAAACCCTTCTTCAGGTAGTCGCCGGTTTTCGGATCGTCTTCGATGACGAGGATACTCATGGTGCTCGGTGCTCGGTGCTAGGTGCTCCGATTCGGCGTTGGCGCAGAGCCTCGCCCTGCCGCTCGCCGAATTCTGGACGTGGATATGCCGGTCATTCTACGTGTCCGCCGCGCGCCGTTCATGACGTTTTTGTCATCCGTCTGTCACTCGCCGGAGCCGGTCCCGGGTCTAATCTGCCCCCATCCTTCACCACCTGGAGCAGATTCATGAAGATCGTTTCCCCGCGTGCGTTGCGCGCTTTCGCCGCCCCCGCGCTCGTCGCCGCTGCCTTGCTTGCCGCTGGACCGGCTGCCCACGCCCAGAGCGCCGCGCCCACCGGCGTCCGCGGCACGGTGACATCGCTGTCGGGCGATTTGCTCAAGGTCCACACACGCGACGGCAAAGACGTCGACGTGAAGCTCGCCAAGGACACGCCGATCCGCGGCGTGGTGCTCGCCAACATCAACGACATCAAGCCGGACAGCTATGTCGGCACCGCCGCGATTCCGCAGGCGGACGGCACGTTGAAGGCGCTTGAAGTGCATGTGTTTCCGGCGAGCATGCGCGGCTCCGGCGAAGGCCATCGTCCGTGGGATCTCGGCGGCAACAGTTCGATGACCAACGGCACGGTGGGTTCGCTCGTGGTCAGCAACGGACGTACGATCACCGTGAAGTACAAGGACGGCGAAAAGAAAATCGTGATTCCGCAAGACGTGCCTATCGTCGCGCTGGAATCGGGTGACCGTTCGCTGCTGGTGCCGGGCGCGAAAGTCGTGCTGTTCGCACACAAGGAAGCCGACGGCTCGATGGCCGCCAACTTCATCTCCGCGGGCGAGCATGGCGTGACGCCGCCGATGTAAGACAGTGCCGCTGTTTTCTCTTTGAGTCGGGCCGCCGCGTTCTTGCCGGACGCGGCTTTTCGATTCCCCGTTTGTCTCGTGAGCTTCACACCATGCCCGAAACACCAACGCGCCTGCCCGTTCACCCGCTCGCCGTACGAATCACGCACTGGATCAACGCATTCGCGATGGTCTGCATGGTGATGAGCGGCTGGGCCATTTATAACGCGTCGCCGTTTTTTCCGTTCCGGTTTCCGGTTTGGGCGACCGTCGGCGGATGGCTGGGCGGCTCGATTGCGTGGCATTTCGCGGCCATGTGGCTGCTTTGCGCGAACGGGCTGCTGTATTTCGCGTATGGCATCGGACGCGGGCACTTCCGGCGCAAGCTGTTGCCGGTTCATGCACGCGACGTGGCGCATGACGCCAGCCTCG
This sequence comes from Paraburkholderia sp. BL25I1N1, assembly GCF_003002025.1. Lineage (GTDB taxonomy): Bacteria > Pseudomonadota > Gammaproteobacteria > Burkholderiales > Burkholderiaceae > Paraburkholderia. The sequence goes on along the minus strand of NZ_PVZB01000006.1, from coordinate 180,680 downwards.
CGCTGCGCTTCAAGCTACCGCACGATACCGGCAAATACAACGCAGTGCAGCGCGCGCTGTATCTGCTCGTGCTATGTCTTGGCGTGTTGCTGGTCGCGTCGGGGCTGTCCATCTGGAAGCCCGTGCAATTCTCATGGCTCACCGCACTATTCGGCGGCTTTGATTTTGCGCGACGCGTGCATTTCGTTGCGATGGCAGGCGTGGTCGGTTTCGTGGTCGTGCATCTGGCGTTGGTACTGCTGGTGCCGCGCACCTTGCTGCCGATGCTGACCGGACACGCACGGCCACATTCGGCTCATAAAGGGAGCGAGGCATGAGCGCACCAAAAACCAACCGCGACGCACGCCGCTCACGCATCGTGCTTGCCGACCATCAACCGCAAATCGAGCGGCTGCAACGGCGCATGTTCCTGCGTTCGTCGCTCTCCATCGGCGCACTGGCGATGCTCTCGGGCTGCAACATGCAGGACGGCGATTCGGTCGACAAGGTGCTCTGGGCGATGTCGCGCTGGAACGATCGCGTGCAGGGCTGGCTGTTCGATCGCAACAAGCTTGCACCGACCTATTCGGCGCGCGAAATCACCGACCCGTTCCCCTTCAACGCGTTCTATCCGGAGTTCGACGCGCCGGACATCGACGGCTCGACGTATCAACTGGAAGTGTCAGGGCTCGTCTCGGACAAGCGCACCTGGAACCTCGATCAGCTACGCGCGTTGCCGCAGGCTTCGCAGATCACTCGCCACATCTGTATTGAAGGATGGAGCGCGATCGGACAATGGCGCGGCGTGCCGTTTCGCACGTTTCTGGAGCGCATTGGCGCCGATCTGAATGCGCGTTATGTTGGTTTCAAATGCGCGGACCGTTACTACTCGAGCCTCGACATGGCGACTGCCCTGCATCCGCAGACGCAGCTCACGCTCGATTTTCGCAACGAGCCGCTGCCGGCCAAATACGGCTATCCGCTGAAGCTGCGCGTGCCGACCAAACTCGGCTTCAAGAATCCCAAGCACATCGCCGCGATCTTCGTGACTAACACGAATCCCGGCGGCTATTGGGAAGACCAGGGGTACAACTGGTTCAGCGGTTTGTAGTGCGGCCCGTTTTGCCCGATCACACGGCAGTAACGTAACGCGCTACCGGTTTCACCACGCGCGGCGGCGGCGCGTCGTAGAGGGCGCGCATGCGCTTCACTTCGTCGACCGGGCTCAGCCCGAACAGACGCTTGAACTCGCGGCTGAACTGCGACGCGCTTTCATAACCGACGCGCGCCGCGGCCGCGCCTGCATTCAGCCCATCCTGCACCATCAGCAAACGCGCGTGATGCAAACGCGTGGTCTTTACGTATTGCATCGGCGAAGTCGCGGTGACCGCTTTGAACTGCGCGTGAAACACGGCGAGGCTCATGCCTGCTTCGGACGCGAGCGTATCGACGTCGAGCACGCCGTGGTAGTCGGCATGAATTCGCCGCAGCGCCTTGGCAATGCGGCCGAAATGATTCTGATGCGTGAGCGCCGCGCGAATCGCGTCGCCTTGCTCGCCGGTCAGCACGCGATAACAGATTTCGCGCACCACGCCGGGTGCAAGAATGCGCGCGTCGAGCGGCGAAGCCAGCGCATCCATCAGCCGCTGCACCGCATTGCACAGCGCCGGGTCGAGCGGTGTCGAATAAATGCCGACGGGTTCGTTCTGCGCGGCGCCCTGCGTTTCGTTCAACGCCATCAGCAATTCGGCCACCATGGTCAGATCGACGCGCACCGAAATGGCGAGAAACGGCTCTTCCGCACTCGCCTCGGTTTCGCATTCGAACGGCAACGGCACTGAGAGCACCAGGTACTGCTGCGCGTCGTACTGAAACACCTGATCGCCGAGAAAGCCGCGCTTGCGGCCCTGACACACAATCACGATGCTCGGTTCGTACATGACCGGCATGCGCGGCATGGGACTATTCGCGCGCATCAGATTGACGCCTTCGAGACTCGTGCGCGTGAAGCCCGGGGTGGGCGCGAGCACATCGAATAATTCGACCAGGCGCTGCTGGGCGGGATCGACCGATACGGGTTCAGCGGAACGGGGAGACATGACGGTATAGTGACGTGCGAGAGAATAATGCTTGAAATTTAGCACCAAACAACCTATCGCGCTCCTCGCCAGGAGTTTTAGGCAAATCTTCAAGACATTCAGGTATTCCCGGGCTGCCTGCCCGCTCCTATCATGGGAACCCTGCCGGATCATCCTTTTCCGCGCTGCGCCGGGCTCGGTTGCCAATTCCCAGTTTGACGAATTTGCCAGCCACCGCCCGCGCCGTGATCCCGGTTCATGACGAGGTTGGCCACATCGGCGACATGTGTCGCCCATCGCCGGCGCCTTGCAACTTCACCCTCTTTGCTGGAGCTACCCATGAGCACGACTTACGCCTATGCAGCGACCGACGCTACTGCGCCGCTCGCCCCGTTCGAAATCCAGCGCCGCGAACTGCGCGCCCACGACGTGCAGATGGAAGTTCTGTTTTGCGGTGTGTGCCATTCCGATTTGCATCAGGCGCGCAACGAATGGAAGAACACGGTGTTTCCGGTTGTGCCGGGCCATGAGATTGTCGGCCGCGTGACCGCAGTGGGTCCGGATGTCACGAAGTACAAGGCCGGCGATCTGGTCGGCGTCGGCTGTCTGGTGGATTCGTGCCGCACCTGTGCGAGTTGCAAGGAAGATCTCGAGCAGTATTGCGAGAACGGTTTTGTCGGCACGTATAACGGTGTTGATCGAGTTGACGGGCAGATCACTTACGGTGGTTATTCCACGCAGCTCGTCGTGGATGAAGCGTTCACGCTGCGTGTGCCGGAGAATCTCGACCCTGCTGGCGTGGCGCCGTTGCTGTGCGCGGGGATCACGACGTATTCGCCGCTGCGGACCTGGGGTGCTGGTCCTGGCAAGAAGGTCGGCATTGTCGGTCTTGGCGGCCTTGGGCATATGGGTGTGAAGCTTGCTCGTGCGATGGGCGCGCATGTTGTGTTGTTCACGACCTCGCCTTCCAAGATTGAAGACGCGAAGCGGTTGGGTGCGCATGAAGTCGTGATTTCGAAGAATGCTGAGGAAATGGAAGCGCATTTGAATAGCTTCGATCTGATTGTGAATACGGTTGCTGCTCAGCATGATTTGAATCCGTTTTTGAATCTGCTTAAGCGGGATGGGACGATGACGCTGGTCGGCGCACCGGAGCATGATCATCCGTCGCCGCAGGTGTTTAATCTGATCTTCAAGCGTCGCCGGTTGGCTGGATCGTTGATTGGTGGGATTGCTGAGACGCAGGAAATGTTGGACTTCTGCGGGGAACATGGGATTACTTCGGATATCGAGGTTATTCCTATGCAGGGGATTAATGAGGCTTTTGAACGGATGCTGAAGAGTGATGTTAAGTATCGGTTTGTGATTGATCTGGATTCCTTGCGGAAGTGATTTTTCTAGTTTTTTGGCTTGCGCTGCGGGTCGTTTTTTTTGGGCTTGCGGCGCGGGCTGGTTCTGGTTTTTTTCTTGACCTGTGATTGGTTGTTAGGTTGGGGTGTTGGCCTTTCCTTGTGTTCTTGGTGGTCTATTAGCGTTGCCCCTGTGCGGGGCGGCACCTACTTCTCTTTGCCGCCGCAAAGAGAAGTAGGCAAGAGAAAGCGGCTCAAACCGCTAATTCTTAAGCGGGTCCCCCGCACAGCCGCGGTAGCGGCACATCTGGAATCCGTGCTCTCGCACATTCGGCGTGAGTGACAAAGCAGTCATTCTTCCGGCGGCGCTACGCGCGCCCCCCGGTACAAATTAAACCAATCGTTTCTTTCGGCGCATCGCCGAGGCGAAGCCGACGGCCCCCACAACGCACAAAACGAAGCCACCGACTCCTAAGTGGACCGCCCCGGCGAGCGCGGAGCGCGAGGCGGGAAGAATGAGCGCCTTGTCACAAGCGCCGAATGCGCGAGAACCCGGATTCCAGATGCGCCACTGCCGCGACTGCGCGGGGGACCCGCTTAAGAATTAGCGGTTTGAGCCGCTTTCTCTTGCCTACTTCTCTTTGCGGCGGCAAAGAGAAGTAGGTGCCGCCCCGCACAGGGGCAACACTAATAGACCACAAACAAAGCAAGGAAAGGCCAAAACCCTAAGCATCCCAAACAAAAAAAACCCACCAAAAAACAGACAAGAAAAAAACCAAAAGCAACCCTCGACAGGAGCATGAACCCGTGATTGACAGAATAACTGCAATGCGCACCTTCATCCGAATCGTGGACACCAACAGCTTCACCCGCGCAGCGGAATCATTAAACATTCCGCGCGCCACGGCGACCACCATCGTCCAGAATCTGGAAGCCCTGCTAGGCACAGTCCTTCTAGCCCGCACAACGCGGCGCCTAAGCGTCACCCCCGAAGGCGCCGCCTACTACGAACGCTGTGCGCAAATCCTCGCCGACATCGACGAAATGGAAGCCAGCATCCGTCACGCGACGGATAACCTGACCGGCCGTCTGCGTATCGAAATGCCCGGCGCCGTAGCCAGCGCTATCGTGCTGCCAGCTCTCGACGACTTCCACACGCGTTACCCCAACCTCGATCTCGCAATCGGCATCAGCAACCGCACAGTCGATCTGATCACCGAAGCCATCGACTGCAGCATTCAGCTCGGCGAATTGCCGGACTCGAATCTGGTCGCGCGCCAACTCGGCACGCTCGAACACGTGACCTGCGCGAGCCCGGCCTATCTGGCCCGCTACGGCACGCCGACGGATCTCGACGATTTGCGCGGACATGCGGCCGTCAATTGCATGTCGCCGCATAACGGCCGCGAAGTGGACTTCGATTTCGAAGTGAACGGCGAAGCGCAAAACGTGAAGGTGAAAGGCTTCGTCAAGGTCAGCGACGAACAGGCCTATCTCACCTGCGGTCTGCAAGGCCTCGGTCTGATCCAACCCGCACGGATCGCCGCGCAACCGTATCTCGACTCGGGACTATTGCGCGAAGTCATGCCGCAATGGAAGCCCGTGCCGATGCCGGTCTCGGTCGCCTATGTGAAGAATCGCCGCGTGTCGCCGCGCGTGCGCGCGTTCGTGGACTGGCTGGCAGAGTTGTTCGAGAAAGCGGAGCACGTCGATCAGGATCTCTCGCGCGTCCGTCAATTGCTGCGCGGCCTCCATCCCGCCTGAGATGGGTTGAATGCAGGCGCGCAGCGCAGTAGCAAACCGCGTCAGTTCGGCAGCTTGATCGGCACCGGCCGCGTCAGCAGTTCAGCGTCTCGAATAATTGCGTGATGATGGTCGGCGGGGTCTGCGCATTGATTTCGCTACCGCCGCAGGCCGAGAGTGAATGAAAAAGCGCGACTAAGGCTGACGAGCCTGCTGTGCCGATCCCGGGCACGCCGGATCCTTGCCCCAATGGCCGTCACATACGCGCCAGCGGCACAACTGGTCTTCGAAGAAGCCACGCTGTCCGCACTCTTTCACGCGCTCTGCGAGCTTGGCGTTGCCAGGTGTCGCGGATGCGCTAACCTTGGTCGCGGTCTTGCCGTCCGCAGTTTTCGCATCCGCCGGCTTGGTCCGCGCAACGAGCGCAGCCAATAGATCGGCATCCGAATCATCTTTCGATGCATTACCGCTCGTGCGCGTTTTCTTCGACTGAGCGACCGCAGTCGGCGCGCTCGCATGACGGTTGCCGGCAATCGCACTTTCCTTCTTGCCGTGCACGGCGCTCTCGTGGTTCTCCTTGCTGGCCACCGCCGTGGCGCTTTTGCCATGCTTCGCCGCCGGCGCCGTGACCGCGGAAGCGGCCGTTGCGGATGCCACCGGTGCGGGTGCGCTGCTCGGCTCCGCGCCGTCGGCGAGCGCGCGCGACAGACGGCTACCGTCGCTGGCGGGTGCTGTAGCGGACGCCGCAACGGCTTTGCTGTCGGTATCGTCGGCAACGATCGTGGCCGCTTGCGACGATGCCGGAGCCGGCGCCTCCGCTTTGGCGACAACTTGCGGCGCGGCGCTCGCGGCAGCCGCCGGCGCAGAACTCTTCTGCACGCTCTCAGGCGTGGCCGCCGCCAGCGACTCGCTCTGCACGCGCTGCTGCATATGCCATGCGCCCCAGCCACCGGCTGCGATCACAAGCAACGCGACCAATAGCAATGGCGCCCTGGACCGGCGTGGTTGTTCCGTGGGCGGCGCAACGCGGCCTTCGAGGTTCGCAAGAATTCGCGAACCATTGCCGTCAGCGCCTTTAGCCTTATCGGATAACAGGCTAGGCGGGGCTTTGGAATTCGAACTTTCCGGCGCACTCATTCACTGTCTCATTGAATCCTGGATTATTTCGCCGTGATAATACGTTCCGGCTCGCTCCGAGCAGGCCTGATTCTAAGAGCAAGCATTACAAAATACAATTGTTTCCAATTTCCGGGGTCGCCTTTGATTGCCGTAGTACTTCTCGCCTATTTCGCCATCGCCGTCGTGATCGCCGCAATCCTGCTATTGCCGGCGGCACGCGCCTCTTTATTAGGCGCGGCGCTCGCTATTCACGGCCGCGTTATGCGCGGAGCATCACGTAGTGCGTCGCGCGCTCGCGGTCAATTAGTACGCTCGGCAAAAATTTCGCAATCGACCGCAGCCGATATGCAAAAGTTACTGGTAAAGCGGCGCTTGCTGATTTTTACCACGACAGGTATTCTTGCGACGCCTCCATTGGTGGCATTGGCTTTACGCGGCCGGCAATTATTCCAATTCGATGACACCGCACGGGTTCCGGACGAGAAAATTGCCGCGCTATTGAATGGCGAACAGCTCGTACCCCCGCCGCCGTTGCCGCCGGAGGTATTCGCAACGCGGGAAGTCGAGCAGATCCGGCCCGCGCTTAAAGACGCGAGCCGCGACTGGAATTTGCTCGACGCCGATTTCAGAACGCGTTTATTGCTCGTGTACAAAATCATGCGCGAACAATACGGGTATGAAATGGCTTTGCTGGAGGGATATCGCAGTCCGGAGCGGCAAAACCGGCTGGCGCAAATGGGGGGCAACGTCACCAATGCCGCGGCGTTTCAAAGCTATCACCAATACGGCCTTGCCTCGGACAATGCGTTTTTGCGCGACGGCAAGCTCGTCATTTCAGAAAAAGATCCCTGGGCCATGCGTGGTTATCAGTTATACGGGCAGACAGCCGAACAGGTCGGTCTGACTTGGGGTGGTCGCTGGAAAATGATGGATCTCGGGCACGTCGAATATCACAAACCCGGCTTCGTCCTCGGGCGCGGTCATTAATGCGCAATGGGCGAAACCGGATAATAAAGAGGTTGGCATGGGGCGTTCAATCAATTTTTCTGGCGAAAAGTGGCAAGGCCGCACGCATAACGGCATTGTTCCGATCAGCGTAATCACGGGCAAAACCTGTCGATTTAACAATTCCGCCGTATTCGCTTTCGCCTGAATATGCTTTCGTTTTATTTCAAACGCCGTACGCGCGCCCTGCTGTCTTCTACAGCACGCGCCACAACACTCATCATCAAGACCTGAACGGCTTATGCGACGCATTCTCAACGTGTTGACCCACCCACGCACGCTCTCGATCATCGGCTTGCTCGCGCTCGCTGCTGTTTTATTCATCGGCGCCGATACCTTGCAGATCGACCTGATGTGGCCGGCCATCGTGCTCGGCGCCGTGATCGCGCTGTGGCTGCTGGTGTGGATCGTGCGCCGGCTGCGCGCGCGCCGCGCCAATCGCAAGCTCGGCGAAATGCTCGAGCAGCAGGCGGAGAAGCAGGCCGAGGCCGGTCCCGCGCCCACGCCCGCGCGCCAGGCCGAACTCGACGTGCTGCGCACGCGTCTCGTCGATGCGGTGAAGACCATCAAGACCTCGAAGATCGGTCAGGTTTCGGGCGGTTCGGCGCTCTATGAGTTGCCGTGGTACATCGTGATCGGCAACCCCGCCGCGGGCAAGAGCAGCGCGGTGTTGAATTCGGGCTTGCAATTCCCCTTCGCCGACAAGAACAACGCGGTGATCCACGGCATTGGCGGCACGCGTAACTGCGACTGGTTCTTTACGACCGAAGGCATTCTGCTCGACACCGCCGGCCGCTATTCCGTGCATGAGGAAGACCGCACCGAATGGCTCGGCTTTCTCGGGCTGCTCAAACGTTTCCGGCCGAAGGCGCCGATCAACGGCATTATCGTCACGGCGAGCATTGCGGAACTGACAAGCAGCAAGCCAGAATTCGCGATCAATCTCGCGAAGAACTTGCGCCAGCGCGTGCAGGAGTTGACCGAGAAGCTCGAAGTGTTCGCGCCGGTGTATGTGATGTTCACCAAGGCCGACCTGATTACCGGCTTCACCGAATTCTTCAGCGGCAGCGAGCGCCACGAATACGATCGCGTGTGGGGCGCCACCCTGCCCTACGAGCCAGACGAGAAGCGCGACGTGGTTGGCCTCTTCGACGAACACTTTGAAGAGCTGTACGACGGCCTGAAAGAGATCAGCGTCGCGCAGATGTCGATCAATCGTGGCAATAAGCTCTCGCCGGGCCAGCTGAGTTTCCCGCTTGAATTCTCGACGATCAAGCCCGCGTTGCGCGCGTTCCTCGCCACGTTGTTCGAGACCAACCCGTTCCAGTACAAGCCGATTTTCCGCGGCTTCTATTTCACCAGCGCATTGCAGGAAGGCGAAACCAATAGCGCCGCGGCCACACGCATTGCGAACCGTTTCGGCCTGAGCTCGGACAGCCTGCCCAAGCCGCATAGCGCGTTCTCGAAGAACGGTTTCTTCCTGCGCGATCTGTTCTCGAAGGTGATCTTCGCCGACCGGCAAACGGTCAGGCAATTCGCCAGCCCCGCCAAGACGCGCATGCGCTATGCGACCTTCTTCGGCTTCGTCGCGGTGCTCGCACTGGCGCTTGGCGGCTGGACCTGGTCGACGGTCAACAACCAGCAGCTCACGGCGAACGTGCAGGCCGACCTCGACAATGTCGTGCGCCTGCAGCAGAACCGCAACGATCTGCAATCGCGCCTGCAGGCCATGGACGTGCTCGAGGACCGCATCGACCAGCTCGAACAGTTCCGCCGCGACAGGCCGCTCGCGGTGTCGCTCGGTCTGTATCAGGGCGATCGCCTCGAACAGCGCCTGCTCACCGAATACTACAACGGCGTGCGGCAGATCCTGCTCGATCCGGTTTCGCAGAATCTCGCGTCGTTCCTGAAGGACGTCAACGCGCATCCCGATCAGCTCGCGCCGTTGAATCGCGCGCCGGATGCTGCCGCGATTCCGGTCTCCACCCATTCGGCCATGAGCGCGAACAGCCAGGGCGGCCTGTATAGCGACGCCTCGCCGACCAACGTCGAAGATGCGTACAACGCGCTCAAGACTTACCTGATGCTGAGCGACAAGCGTCATGTGGAAACCGCTCACCTCACCGATCAGGTTGCGCGCTTCTGGCGCGGCTGGCTCGAAACCAATCGCGGCAACATGCCTCGCGACGAGATGATCCGCAGCGCCGAACGCATGATTACCTTCTATCTCGCGCGCGTGTCCGATGACGACTGGCCGATGATCGATCAGAACCTCGGCCTCGTCGATCAAACGCGAGAGAACCTGCGCCGCGTGGTGCGCGGCATGCCGGCCCGTCAGCGCGTCTACGAGGAAATCAAGGCGCGCGCGTCGACCCGCTTCGCGCCGATGACGATCGCGCGCATCGTCGGAGAAAACAATACGGCGCTGGTGGCGGGCAGCTATGCGATCCCCGGCACGTTCACGCGCGAAGCGTGGTTCCAGTACGTGCAGCCCGCGATTCGCGACGCCGCGACGAAAGAGTTGCAGGCGAAGGACTGGGTGCTCAACACGTCCGCGCACGACGATCTGACGCTGGAAGGCAGCCCCGAACAGATCCAGAAAGCGCTCGTCGCGATGTACAAGACCGAGTACGCGATGCACTGGCAAAAGTTCATGCAAGGCATTGCGGTGCAGAGCTTCGGCAGCTTCGGCCAGGCGGTGGATGCGATGAACCGTCTCGGCGATCCGCAGGACTCGCCGATCCGCAAGGTGCTCGAAACCGCGTACGACCAGACGTCCTGGGACAACCCGTCGCTCTTCAACGCGAATCTGAAGCGCGCGCAAACCGGCGTGACGAGCTGGGTCAAGAACCTGTTCTCGCGTGCGCCGACTGGCCAGATCAACGCGAATATCGACATCAACGGCAATCCGGTTGAAGTGCCGATGGGTCCGATCGGCCAGGAGTTCTCGGCGTTGGGCCGTATCGTCGTGAGCGGCGACAACGGGTCAATGCTCAAGGGCTATATGGAGACGCTGTCGAAAGTCCGCACGCGCTTTAACGTGATCAAGAACCAGGGCGATCCGGGACCGGGCGCGCGTCAACTGATGCAGCAGACGCTCGACGGCAGCGGTTCCGAACTTGCCGATTCGCTGAAGTACGTCGACGAACAGATGCTCACGGGTCTCACCGACTCGCAGCGCAAAGCCCTGCGTCCGCTGCTCGTGCGTCCGTTGATGGCGGCGTATGCGGTGGTGATCCAGCCGGCCAGCGTCGAAGTCAACAAGGTGTGGAACGCGCAGGTGTATCAAAGCTTCCAGGGTTCGCTCGCCAACAAGTATCCGTTCGCGAGCGATGCGAAGGTCGAAGCCGGCGCGGGCGAGATCGCCCAGGTGTTCGGCCCGGACGGCGCGATCGCCAAGTTCGTCGGCACCACGCTCGGACCGCTCGCGGTACGTCGTGGCGACACGCTGACGGCCCGCACATGGGGCGACATGGGCCTCGCCCTCACGCCCGACTTCACCAGCGGCTTTGCGCGCTGGGTCGCGCCGCTCGCCGGCGGCGCGGCGGGTGCGACGGCGGGCCAGGGTTCGGCCGAACCGCAGACCGTGTTCCAGATTCTGCCGCAGCCGAGCAGCGGCACGACGGAATACACGCTGGCGATCGACGGGCAGCAGATGCGCTACCGCAACACGCCGCCGCAGTGGACCAACTTCGTGTGGCCGAACCCGTCGGGCTCACCAGGCGCGACGTTGAACGCCACCACCTTCGACGGCCGCACGCTGCAACTGGTCAACGAACCGGGCCGCTACGGTCTGGAGAAGCTCATCAACTCGGCGCAGCGCAAGCGTCGTCCGGACGGCACGTTCGATCTGTCGTGGACGCAAGGCAGCGTGACGGTGGCGGTCAGCATGCGCATCATCAGCACCTCGCAGGCTTCGAGCGGCAGCAGCGATGCGCCGCAGCAGCAGAGCTTGCGCGGCTTGCGGCTGCCGTCCTCGGTGGCGGATGTGAGCGCGGCGGCGAACTCGGTCAACGCGACGGCTGCGGGTGCGCCAGGCGCCGCGCCCGCGCCGGCTTCCCCGGCGGCGCGCCCGGCCACCGCCGCCACCGCGGTTTCGAATACAGGGGGTGCGCAATGACGCAAACCGTGCAGGCGCAAATCGCCTACTTCGGCAAGATCCCGTCGCGCGGCGACTTCGTGAAAAGCGCGCATAACCCGCAATTGCTGGCTACGCTCGACCGCTGGATCGCCGAAGCCATGGAACTGCTCACCGACGATCCGCGCTGGAAGATCGTCTACGAAAACGCCAAGCCGATGCACTTCGCGTTCCTCGGTTCGCGCAGCAAGCTGGCGATTGCCGGGCATATGATGGCGAGCCACGACCAGTCGTCGCGGCGCTTTCCGTTTCTTGCCGCGACCGCGCTCGAAGTCGAAAAGCCGCTGACGTTTCTCGCGCACAGTCCGCTCGCCTTCGCGCGCTTGTGGTCGCGCGTCGCGGCGCAAATGAAGCCGCTGCTCGGCGCCAGCGAACCGCCCGGCGCACTGCAGGCGCTCGGCGAAACGCAAGTGCCGATCGAGATCGGCGGCGGTCCGGGCAATCCGCACGACGGCACCTTCAACGACTTCGTCGAACACCAGACACTCGCCGGGCTCGAACAAATGCTGCTGGCGAGCGGCCATCCGGTGCGCTTGCGCGGCGCGATGCTGGCGCTCGGTTCACTGCTGCGTCCAGTGATGCAAAGCGGCTCGTCGCATCTCGAACGCGGGCTGACCTTGCCTCTGCCGAACGATCCGTTCTATCGCAGTCTCGTTGCCGCGTTCTGGCTCGAACTGGTTGCGCCGTTCGTCGCGCAGGCGGATTTCGAACTGGCGATTTTTATCGGCACGATTGCCGAGCGCGAGCGGCTCATCATCGGCTTTAACGGCGCCTCGGCCAAAACGCTGCATAGCGTGGTCGATCCGCAGTCGTACGCGGCGCACAACATCGATATCGACGATCCCGAATGGATCGACGAACACGCACAAAACGATCATGGCATCAGCAAGCTCGTCAGTTATCTCGACCAACCGCAACTGTCGCTGCGCGTCAGCATCGACACGTTCCGCGAAGCATTCACGGGAGCGTGACACGATGCTGAACAACACATCCACCGCACGCATGACGGTGCTGCTCGCGGGTCTTCTGCTCAGCCCGTTCGCGCATGCCGACAACGACGGCCCCGCTCGCGTCACGCCGGTCGACAATAGCGGCGTTTCGATTCACACCACGGTGCTGCCGCCGGCCGCTTCGGCCTCAGTCCGCAATGCGGGGCCCGCGGTGAGCACGGCCGGACTCGCGAGCGGTACGACCGGCGCCGGCACCGGTGCGATCACCGCGGCGCCGCCGCCGGCCAATGCGACGCCTGGCCAGGTCGTGGTCGGCGGCAAGGTGCCTGACGAAGCGACCAAGGCGGCCGTGCTCGCGCGCCTGCGCGACACGTACGGCGCGGCCAACGTGGTCGACCAGATCGAAGTCGCCGATGTGGCGACGCCGCCGAACTGGTCCGCCAATGTGCAGAAGCTGATCGGCCCGCAGTTGAAGCAGATCAGCAAAGGTCAGCTGAAAATCGACGGCACGCAGATCGACGTGAAGGGCGAAGTACACAACGAATCGCAGCGCCAGCAACTCGCGAGCGACATGGCGAATGCGTTGAACCCGACTTACACGATCAAGAATGGACTACGTGTGAGTGCGTCCGAACAAGGCCTGCTCGATCAGACGCTCGCGAATCGTACGATCGAATTCGAAACCGGCAGCGCGACGCTCACGCCGCAAGGCCGCGCGATTCTCGATCAGATGGCCGCCGCGATGGGGAAGATGACGACGAGGACTGTCGCAATCATCGGCCACACCGACAACTCGGGTAACCGCACGTCGAATATCGCCTTGAGCCAGGCGCGCGCGGATGCGGTGAAAGGTTATCTGGTCGCGAAGGGCATTCCGCCGCAGCAGATGACAACGACCGGCGTCGGTCCGGATCAGCCTATCGCGTCGAACGACACGACCGATGGGCGGGCACGGAATCGGCGAATCGAATTTCGTGCGGGCTCTTGAACGGTTGCTGTTGGTGCAGCAGCGTGCATGAAAAAAGCCTGGCCTCGATAAGAAGCCAGGCTTTTTTTCTCGTTCGGACCGCCTTCTTTAGCTGTTTTCTTCCGGCTTCACGCCCAGCAACTCGCGAATATGCGCGAGCGATCCATCGTCTTTGACCACCGTCGAAAGCCATTGATGCAATGGCATATCCGCCGCCTCGGCAGCTTTTTCCGCGAAATACGCGGCTGGATTATGCGGCTCGGTCGCGCGAAAAAACCTGGCCACCGCACGCAATTGCGCGACGGCCTGCGCGCGGCTCTGGATTCCTGCAACTGGACTCGTCGGCATGGTCGTCAACACAGGTTCCTCGCGTTGCGGTGCGGTCTTGAAGGTGGGTTCCGCGCGGTCCTGCTCGTGCGCCGCGGGTGCTTTAGGGGGCGGCGCGTCAGCGCTCACGCCGACTTCGCGCGCAAAGCGCTCGGCCAACCGGTAGACGTTTTCGTAAGCGTCCTTCGCCTGACGGAAACTCGGCGCGGAATCGGCCGCGCGCCGGTCCAGTTCCTGTTCGAGCGCGAGCATGGCCGCCTCGAACGCCTTCAGATCGACTAGCAGCGTCGAATAGAACGCCGTCGGCGTAGCGCGCTTGGACGCCTCGATCTGATCGATCGACGGCTTGCCGCGCGCGATATCGTCGGCGTGATCCGGATCGCGTTTGACGGCTTGTGCAACGTGCGTGGCGACATCCCAATCGATCGTGCTGTACGCATTGCCCTGCGACGACGTGAGCGGCATGGCGCGCAGCAGATCTCCCGTACGCCCGACCAGCCACGCGACATTGCCGAGGCGATACTCGGTGTCGTCGCCGTCCGGCAGCGGATGCACGTGGTCCCAGTAGCGCTCGCATAGTTTTGTCAGCAGCGCGTAACCCTGCGAAAGACCGTTGACGCCCTCATCGATCGCAAGTGCTTCGGTAAGCCACACCGCGAGGCGCAAGTCCTTGGTCTGCGTTTGCAGCAGACTGGCCGAACGCTCGACCACGAAAGCCCAATCGGCTTCCTTGACCTCCGTGACCCATTCGCCCTGATCCAGCGAGGGATCTTCGAAACGGCGCGCGTGCTGGATCGCGTCGAAATCCGCCGAAAACAGCAGATCGTCGCCACAGGGCGAGGTTTCGCTGAGCGGAGCCAGCAAGGTGTCTAGATTAATCGGCATGAAAGAAAGCAATAAGTATCGGGTACGGCATTAAAACAATTTGGCGCGTCCGCTCACACCACCGTGTAATCGAACTCACCCGCCTCGCTCGCGCGCACCGCAATGCGTTCGATCGTCGCACCGTTCGCCACACGTTCCAGCACCTGCTGCGCCACTTCGGGCAACAGCGTGCCGTTCAGAATGTGATCCACATTGCGCGCGCCGGAATCCACTTCGGTGCAACGTGCAAGCACCGCATCGACCAGCGACTCGTCCCACTCGAACACCGCCTTGTGATTCGACTCGATGCGGCGGCGAATGCGGTCGAGTTTCAACTCGATGATTTCGGCGAGCACGTCGTCGGAAATCGGATAGTACGGCACCACTTTCATGCGTCCGAGAAATGCCGGTTTGAATGCTTTGTATAGCTGCGGACGCAAGGTTTCCGCAAGTTCATCGGCGTCGGGCAGTTCTTCCGCGCCCTTGTTCAGGCAGGCCTGCATCACCGCCTGCGAGCCGACGTTCGACGTCAGAATGATCAACGTGTTGCGGAAATCGATCTCGCGGCCTTCGGCATCATCCATCGTGCCTTTGTCGAACACCTGGAAGAACATTTCGAGCACGTCGGGGTGCGCCTTTTCGACTTCGTCGAGCAGCACCACGGAATACGGATTGCGGCGCACCGCTTCGGTCAGCACACCGCCCTCGCCATAACCGACATAGCCCGGCGGCGAACCTTTCAGACCGGACACGCTGTGCGCTTCCTGATACTCGCTCATGTTGATCGTGACCATCTTGCGCTCGCCACCGTACAGCACGTCGGCCAGCGCCAGCGCGGTTTCGGTCTTGCCGACGCCCGACGGTCCCACGAACATGAACACGCCGCGCGGTTTGTTCGGGTCTTCGAGATTCGCGCTTGCGGTGCGTACGCGCTGCGCAATCGCATCGAGCGCGTGGTCCTGGCCGATCACGCGCGCGGCCAGCAACGGCTGCAGGTTCAGCACGGTCTGGATTTCGTCCTTGACCATACGGCCGAGCGGAATGCCGGTCCACGCGGCGACGATTTCGGCGACCACGTGAGCGTCGACCTGCAACGGCACCATCGGTTGGCCGCCTTGCAACGCGTGCAGTTCGGCGACGCGCGTGGCGAGCGTTGCGCGCGCCTGCTGCGCTTTATCCGCTTGCTCCGGGTCCGCGCTGCTCACGCGCGCCGCGTCGATGTCCGCGCGCAAGCCGACAATCTCCGTCACCAAAACGCGTTCCTTGTCGTAGCGGGCTTCGTCTTCGGCGACATCCTTGAGGTCCTGTTCACGCAGGCCGCGTAATTCGGCGAGCCGTTCATCGTGCAATGCGCCGCTCGCTACTTCGCGTTCCAGTGCGGCGATTTCAGCGTCGATACGTTCGAGGCGCTTTTTCGTATCGTCGATGGCTGCCGGTGTCGAACTGTGCGCAAGCGCGACTTTCGCGCAAGCGGTGTCGAGCACGCTGATCGCTTTATCCGGCAGTTGCCGGCCGCTGATGTAGCGATGCGACAACCGCACCGCTTCGGTAATCGCATCGTCGAGCACGCGCACGTTGAAGTGCTTTTCCATCAACGCGGCCATGCCGCGCAACATGGCCGCGGCAAGCGACTCGCTCGGCTCTTCGATCTTCACGACCTGAAAACGCCGCGCGAGCGCCGCGTCTTTCTCGAAGTACTTTTTGTATTCGCTCCACGTGGTGGCAGCGATGGTGCGCAATTCACCGCGCGCCAACGCCGGTTTCAGCAGATTGGCCGCGTCGTTCTGCCCGGCCTGGCCACCGGCGCCGATGATGGTGTGCGCTTCGTCGATAAAAAGAATGATCGGATGCGGACTCTTCTTGACCTCATCGATCACGTTTTTCAGGCGGTTTTCAAACTCGCCTTTCACGCTCGCGCCGGCTTGCAGCAGTCCCATGTCGAGCATGTGCAGCGCCACGCCTTTGAGCGGCGCGGGCACGTCGTCGGCGGCGATGCGCAGGGCGAGACCCTCGACCACCGCCGTTTTACCGACGCCGGCCTCGCCCGTCATGATCGGGTTGTTCTGGCGGCGGCGCATCAGAATGTCGATGGTCTGGCGAATCTCGCCTTCACGGCCGATCACCGGATCGATCTTGCCGTCACGCGCGCGCTGCGTGAGGTTGCTCGTGTAGGTATCGAGCGCCGGCGTCTTAGACGGCGCGCCCGGTGAGGTAGCGGTCGCGACTGGATCGCCCGCGTTATCTCCCGCGCTTTGCGTCTCGTTGCTGCGCTCGACTTCGCGCGAGCCCGCGGTCAGTTCATCGAACTTGTGCTTCAGGTCGGTTACGCGCACATCGCGCAGCAACGGCGACATGCGCTCGGCGAATTGCGCGAGATCCGGCGCGCTCAGCAGCGCCAGCAACAGGTGTCCTGAACGGATCCGCCCGATCTGCGAATCGAGCGATGCAATCAGCCAAGCCTGTTCGAGCAGTTCGATCAGATGCTTCGAAAACACCGGCGTGCGCGTATTGCCGGTTTTCAAACGCTGCAACTCGCGCTCGAGATCCGCGCGCAACGCATGCGCGTCGATCCTGCTCGCGCGCAGCACCAGCGCGACGTCGCTGGCCGGCTCGTCCAGCAGCGCCAGCAGCAGATGCTCGAGGTCGACCTCGTAGTGACCGCGCGCGAGGCAATTGTTCGCCGCCAGCAAAGCCGCCTGCCGGCAGGTCGGATTCAGTTTGGCGATCAGGGTATTGAGGGACGTGCTCATGTCGTGCGATCCGGGTCCGGGTTCTGTCGTTATAGTCAGTGAATCACGTGCAATTCGTAGCGGGCGTCCGCGCGGTCACGGTCGGCATCTTTCGTGCACAGGAACGCGTCCCAACCGAGGCGCGCGCCCTTGCTCAACAGGCTCGGCCCGACGGCTTCGCGGCGCAGCACCAGCGACACCTCGTATTCGAGCGTGACGCCGGCCAGCAGCGTGAGCATGCGTTCGAGCGCCACCGCCCGCTCAGCGCCGGGTAAAAACGCTTCGTAATCGGGCTTGTCGAGCGGTCCGATTACGAGCCGCGCGCGCATGTCGCGCTGCCAGACGCGCTCGCCCGCCAGCGCGGTCGCGCCGAGCGTCGCGTTGACGCTGCCGAGCAAGGTCAACTGATCGCGCGGCACGTCGTACCATTTGCCGACGAACTGCTCGACGCGCACCCGCACCTTGAAGTACTCCGAGAGCGTGCGTTGCAAATACGCCGCCGATACCGGCCGATGCCGCGCGGCCAATGCGTAGCCGGCAATCGCTTCATCGAATAGCGCGCCCTTGCCGCTTTGCAGGCTGTTGCGCGTGTCGTCGTCGGCGACGCCGGCGAGCGCGAGCAAAAGCGGAAGGTAACGTTCGTCGCGATCCAGTTCATAGTGGAATGGCAGACGGTATTTCTTCCACGCCGCGTAGAACAGCGCCGTCGCGCGATTCGAGAACACATCGAAGAACTCGCGCGCGGCGCGATCGCGCTTGATCTGTTCACGCGCGATGATCTGCTCGGTGTAATGCAGCGGCAGAGCGCCCTGCCCGCCGAGCAAGCCGAAAAAGGCCGGCGTGATATCCACCTTATCGAGCGAGCCGTCCTCGAGCGCTGCCGTGCGCTGCGACTTTTCTTTCAGCGCTGCGCCTGCATTGTCAAAAGACTGCGCGCCGTGAATCTCACTCGGCGGGAACGACATCGACAGCGAATTGCGAAAAGCAATCCGCTGCGCGACGACTTCGCCGGGACGCCCCGCGTGAGATGGCGATTGCTGCGCGAACCACTTCTCGAGAATCCGCACCGCCTGAAAAAATTCGAAGCGATGCGGCTCGTCGAGAAGTTGCTCGACTACGCCAGGATCGATTCGCCGCTGCGCGGTTTGCATCGCAGGATCTCCTCGCCGGTGCGCTTCGACACGACGACCAGTTGCACAAAGCTGTTCAGATGCACGTACAGCCCAAAAAACGTGTCGATCACGCGCACGAACGACGCGAGACTCGTGCCGACGAAATGTTCTTCGTCGATCGTCAAACGAATCTCGATACCGCGCACGAAAGTGGCGAACGGTTTGCCCGGCAGCCATTGCACGGCTGCGTGCTGCTCGATGCCGACCAGTCCGTCGATGTGCCGCGCGGACACCGCCGTGCGCCGCAAGTCGTAGAGCACGAGCATTTCCTTGAGCGCCGACAGACCGCTACTGGCGAGCGAGACGTGATTTAACGCCAGATGCGAAATCAATCGCCAATGCGCGGCGCGTCCGCGTTCGAAACGCACGCTTGGCGTAGGCCGGCGCAGCATCGAGATGCTGCCGGTCAGCGAGCCGCCTTCGAGAAACAGATCGCCGCCGTCCAGCCCCACTGCGAGACCAGCAGGCAAATCGCGATTGGTACACGTCAGATCGAGACTCAAGGTATCAGTCTGGGGCGCGGCCGGTTCGAAGTCGATATCCACGATCGAGATTTCAGTCTCGTAGCCGGGGCTTTTTTGTGCGACCCAGTCGTTGCGCCGCGCGAACCAGTAGTGCCCCGCGCGCGCTGCTTCGCCGTGATGCAATGAATAGAACGGCCGGAATTCGATCACCGATTCTTCATGCGCCTGCTGCCTGACGAGTTTCACCGAATCGATCGAATAGACCTCGTAGGCGAACGCGCGGCGTGCTTCGGCGATCACCGGATACGAAATCGCCTGATGGCTGACACGGATCGGCTCGCCGTGCTGTTCGAACAGATTCACCACCGGCGTGCAGAACAGGCGGAAATGATGCGCGGCCAATGAATCCAGCAGGCGCGCCATGTGCGAGTCGCTGCGCACCTCCTTCAACACGACATGCAGCGTCAAACGCTGGCAGCGGCCGCTCGCGCGTGTCATCGCCGCCAGATCGAAGTCGGCGAAATTGAATTTTTCGGGGAACGCGAAGTATTCGGTCAGCAACCGGTATGCCGGATGCGATTTGGCAGGATAGTCGATCAGCGCGTCGTCTTCGTCGAAACCAGCTTGCACGACCGGAGATTCGCGCAGTTGTTTCCACACGCCGCGACGGTCGGCTTCCACGTAGGTGGCCATGCCGTTGACGAACAGACAGTCCGCCAGCGCCGCGATAAATGATTGCTCGCCGTGCAAATGCGTGCGCAGCTTGCCGACTTTCAGCGCCGTGAGGTCGAGTTGCGCCGCCGTCGATTCAAAGGTGATCGATACGATCGCCGTGGCATTGCCCGGCAGCACGGTCGCACTCGGCGCCATCGCCACCGACGTGTACTTCGCCTCGGAAATGCGGATCGGCGCCAGCGTCACATCGTAAGCGGTGCGAAAACGGCATTGCACGCCGCGAATGGGCCGTGACTTGAGTTCGGTGCCGCGCTCGACAACCACCGGTTCGGTCAGATGACTCAGCGCGGCGGACGTGCCCAGTTGCGCGATCGAGCACGACGGGAACGGCCGCAGGTAGTGCGGGTACAGCACTTCCAGCAGCGCTTCGGTGAATTCGGGGTAATCGTCGTCGAGTTTCTTGTTGATGCGCGCGCCGAGCAGCGCGAACGACTCGATCATCCGCTCGACGTGCGGGTCTTCGCAGTGTTCGCCGGACATGGCGAGGCGCGCCGCGATCTTCGGATAGCGCTCGGCGAAGTCGCGCGAATAGCGCCGCAGAAATGACAACTCGCGCTCGTAATACGGCAGCAATTCTTCCATCGATTTATCCCCGGACCTGACACTTCTCCGCCTGGTTCATCGCAGCCGTTGCGCGTAACGGTTGCGGTAAAGCGGTACTCTCAACACAACTACTCAGAAAAACACCGACAGACAATCACTCATTACAACTTCGCGCGTGCACGCGTGACCGAGTATTGCAACGTGGACGGCTGCAACATTGCATCGAAACTCACCGGCTCTTCCGCCGGATGCACAACCAGCAGCGCCTGAATCGCAAAGTTCAGCGCATTGGTGGATTGTTCGTTCAGTTCGAGTGTGACCGCCACTTGCTGCAAGCGCGGCTCGTGCCGCGCAATCGCCTGTTGAATCGATTTGCAGATGAACGTGCGGTCGTAATGGCTTGCAAGGCTTAAGCCCGCGAAATCGTTCAGGCCGTACGTGAGCACCGAGCGCTGACATTCCGGCAGCGCCGCCAGCTCGTGTTCGGTCAGCGCGATGCGCGTATTCAGGATCGCCTCGACGTCGCGCGCGACGGTGCTCTTCAATTCATCCAACGACAATTGCCGCATCGCCGGGGAAGCCGGCAGATGCGGTTCGTCGTCGAACAGCTTGTCGAGAAAGCTGGGTTCGAAGCGTTTCATCAGCGTCCGAAGAAGCGGATCGATGCGAGGCGCACCCGGCGCGCGGCAGCTCTTTCGAGCCACGCGGGCCGCGTGCGCCCGTGCATCAGACCGCGTACGTCTTGTCGTTCTTCGTCAGGCTCCACGCGCCTTGCGCGTTGCCGCCCTGGTTGCCGCCGATCTTCTGCTGCGTGTACTTCCACTGCACGGCAGCGTACTTCAGCGAGAACTGTTCGGTCGGCAGGCCTTCACCCACCACGCTCGGCGTCACGCTCGAAATGATCACGTACTTGAGCTTCACTTCCAGGTACTTGATGCGATTGCCTTCGCCGTCCGAACGCATGAAGTCGATCGTGACTTCGTCGAACGTCGTGCCGCCCGACGCGTGTTGATAGATCAGCGGGCTGACCACGTCGATGTCTTTCGTGAACTGCATATCGGCGTGTTCGCAGCGCTCGGAGGTGTGACCACCTGCCGTGGAAGCCGTTGCCGAACGCGGTTGCGTGATCGAGTGGCTCCACGAATCAATTTCGATCCAGCCAGCGTGATCCTTATCGGCAGACTCGCCTTTGATCGCCGGATTGCCGAATTTTAAATAGATATCCTTCATAACTCATCGACTCCCCAAAGAGGTGGTTTTAAGCTAACCTGGGCGGCCAGCCCAGGCCAGCTGACTTGCTTTGCTTTATGAATTAGCCGGTTTCGGCAGGTCAGCGACAAGCCGCAAAGAGATCGACAGCTCGTCCAGTTGAAAGTGCGGACGCAGGAATGCGACCGAACGATACGCACCAGGCTTGCCCGGAATCTCCGAGACTTGGATCGACGCCTCGCGCAGCGGGAACTGCGCCTTCTGCTCCTGAGTTGCGTTGTCGTCCAGCAGCACGTACTGCGAGATCCAACGGTTCAGGAATACTTCGACGTTCTGTGCCGACGCAAAGCTGCCAATCTTGTCGCGCATCATCGCCTTCAGGTAGTGCGCGACGCGCGATACCGAGAAGATGTACTGCAATTGCGCGGACAGGACCGCGTTGGCATTCGCGCTGTCGGTGCTGTATTTCTTGGGTTTCTGCACCGATTGCGCGGCGAAGAACGCGGCGTAATCAGAGTTCTTGCAATGCACGAGCGGAATGAAGCCGAGGTCGCTCAGTTCTTTTTCGCGGCGGTCGGTAATCGCGATTTCAGTCGGGCATTTCAGCGCGACTTCGCCGTCGTCGGTCTTGAAGGTGTGGGTGGGCAGGTCTTCGACCAGGCCGCCGCCTTCCACGCCGCGAATCGCCGCGCACCAGCCGAAGTCGTCGAATGCGGCCGTCAGGCGTGCGGCGAATGCCCACGCCGCGTTACACCACAGGTATTTGCTGTGATCGGTGCCGTCCACGTCTTCGACGAAGTTGAAACCCTCCGCCGTGGCGCCGTCTTTCGGATTGAAAGGCAGGCGGCCGAGAAAACGCGGCAGCGTGAGACCGACGTAGCGGGAATCTTCGGCGTCGCGGAACGACTTCCACTTCGCGTATTCGACCGTGTCGAACACCTTGCCGAGATCACGCGGCTTGCCGAGGTCGGCAAAGGTATCGAGGCCCATCAGTTCGGGTGACGCCGACGCGATGAACGGCGCATGCGCGGCCGCGGCAACGTGCGACATCTGTTCGATGAAGTACATGTCTTCCGGCTGACGCGTTACTTCGAAGTCGCCGACGATCGTGCCGAACGGCGAGCCGCCGAAGGTGCCGAATTCTTCTTCGTAGATCTTCTTGAACAGCGCGCTCTGATCGAATTCGATCGCGGTCTTGAAGTCGCGCACCAGGTCACGCTTGGGCGCATGCAGCGCCTTGATCTTGACCGTTGCCCCGGTGTTGCTTTCCTTGCACAGATAGTCGAGGCCGCGCCACGTGCTTTCCATGCGCTGGAATTCCGGCGCGTGCATCACCGCGCTCAACTGCGCGGAGATCAGGCGGTCGAGTTCGGCGACGCGCGCGTCGATGGTGGCCGACAGGTTATCGGACACCACCACCGTGCCGTCGAGCACCTGATGCACGAGCTCACCGATCAGGTCTTTCGCGCGCGCGTGCTCGGAATCGGACTTCGCCACGCGGCTTTTCTCGACGATTTCGTCGAGCAGCGTGGATTCCGTACCGCTTTGCGCGGTCGCTAGTTGGGCTGCTGCCGTTTGCTGATTCATCTCACACCCCGTGCTTATTCGCCCTGCTTGTCGTGGTCCGGCGCGCCGCCGTGCTGGTCCGCCGCGTTGCTCTGGTCTTTCGCCAGGGTTTGCAACTGCTGCGTGTTGTTGAGCACTTCGCTCAGCAGGTCTTCGAGTTTGTCGTTGCCGGCCAGCTTGTTGCGCAGATCGGCGAGCTTCGAACGGGCTTCGAGCAGGCGCCGCAGCGGTTCGATTTGCGCGACCACTTCGTCCGGATTGAAGTCGGCCATCGACTTGAAACGCAGGTCGACCGCGAATTTGCCGCCGGCTTCGCTCAGGCGGTTTTCCACCTGAAACGCGGCGCGCGGTTCGATCGCTTTCATCACGTCGTCAAAATTATCGCGGTCGATATTGACGAACTTGCGATCGCGCAGCTTCGGCTGCTCGACTTCGGACTGCCCCGCCAGATCGGCGACCACGCCGACGACGAACGGCAGTTCCTTCACCTCGATCGCATCGCCACGCTCGACCTCATAGGTCAACTGAACGCGGGGCGGCCGCACTTTTTGCAAGCGTTTTTGAATGCTTTCTTTCTTCGCCATCGTCGGCTCCCGGTGCTGATGGATCAGGCGTGTGGATCAGCGCAACGCGCTGAACGGATCGGACGCGCCGCTGCTTTGCGCGGCTTTGGCGGGTGCCGCAGGCGCTGCCGGCGCAGCGGGCGCAGGCGGCGCGGCGACCGGAGTCGTGGCGCCGGGTGTGGCGTCAGGCGTATCCGCTGCAGGCTTGCCCTTGGCGACGTGACGAACCACGCGCTTCTTCTTTGCCGCCGGCTTGTCGCTCGGGTCGGGCGGGAACAGTGTGGCTTCGCCGAGCGTGTCGCGCAGCTGCTTGGCGAGCGCTTGCGCGTCCGACTTGGCATCGCCCGCGAGCGACGCGTCCTGACGCAATTCGCCGAGCGATTGCGTGGCGACGCGCAGGCCGGCCACCGCGAGCACGCTCTTGGCCTGACGATCGGTCTGATCGCGTTGCAATGCTTCTTGCGCGGCCACGATTGCCTGACCGTAATGACCTTGCGTGAACTGGATCTGCGCAATACGCGACCACGGTTCTTCACGCGTCGGATCGGATTTGGAAAGCTGCTGATAAAGCGCGATAGCGCGATCCTGATCGCCGCCCTTTGCGACGGTATCGGCATCCGCGAGTTGCTTATTAAAAGCCTCCGGTGTGGTCGCCGCGTTGTTGCCCTGTGTTGCGCATCCGGCCATCACGCCGCATGCCAACACAACCCCAGATAGTTTTACTAACAGACGCTCATTCATCGTTTTTCACCGACGTGCGAATTTTTTAATTCAAGGAGAAACCGGAGTTTTGCTTTGCTTGAAGTGCGCGGGTATAGTACAGGCCAATTTTCGATAATTCAACTTTCGTGTGAAGAAGGATTGCACAAAAAAAATGCATGCGGATCATTTAAACGAAACATGCAGAAATTGTTTCCTGGCGCAATAGCAGCATTGGGGACACCGGAAAAAATTTCCACTCGCCGGCTGCCGGCCCGGTAGCGCCGGAAGTTACAAGCGCTTTGCATATCGCGGCATTAAGTGGCATAGCGTGGCTACAAATTTGCCGGATTGAGTTCGTTATTGATGTTTTGACGGGGGACGGCGCCGAGCCGGTCGATGTATATGAATTCGCGTGTTATTCGCTATGCATCGCTTTTGATCGCCAATGCGGCGGTCTGCGCGCTTCTGGGCGGCTGCGCGGCCGGCGTGACGGTGCTCGGAGCCGCTGCCAACGCGGCTTTGCAGGCAAGCGGCCTCGGCAAGCCGGATCTGCCGGATGCCCAGAAACCACCGCGCAATCTCGGCCTCACCTTATATGCAGCGTCGAATCTGAACGCCGCGAATGACAAACGGCCATTGGCGCTGGTGGTGCGGCTTTACGTACTGAAAGACCCGACTTCATTCCAGCAGGCGCCGTTCGACGCATTTACCGATCCAGCAAAGGAAAAGACCGTATTGGGCGGTGATTTGCTGGGCGTGCGTGAAGTAACGCTGATCCCGGGCCAGCGCTACGTTGTTACCGAAAAAGTCTCGCGTGAAGCGCAGGCATTCGGTATCGTCGCGCTATTCCGTGATCCGGCGATGCAGCGCTGGAAATTCGCCTTCGACCCGGCGAAGTCGGAGAAATCCGGCATAATGATCGGCCTGCATAACTGTGCAATGACGGTGACCAATGGCACGGTGATCCCGCCAGACCAGGGACTGCCGGCGCAAGCGCTAAATATGCTTTCTTCGGTAAGCTGCGGATAAAGATGCCGGACAAATGCGATTTAACATTTTTTAAGCAATTAACAATGCGGCGCTCGAATCGGTTATCTCCGGGTGCGCCACACGCAGAACGCATATAACGGGTTTGAGATGAGTTATTCGGCAAAAGTGCTATGGGGGGAAGGCCTGTTTCTGAGGCCGCAGCATTTTCAGCGTCAGGACGCTTATCATGAGGCGCGCCTGTTCGAGTCGATCCAGGCGATCCAGCCGTATAACTGGGGCGTGCGCTCGGCGCGCTTCGATCGCGACGCGCTCGGCAGCAACGTGCTGCGCGTGAGCGAACTCTCGCTGGTGTTTCCCGACGGCGCGCTCTACTCCGCGCCGCAGGCCGACGACCTGCCGCCGCCCATCGCGCTGGATACGCTTCCCGACGGCATCAACGAATTCACGTTTTATCTCGCGCTGCATCCGCTGCGCGAAACCGGTGCGAACTATGCGCAGGACAGCAATGCCGGTTTCATCTCGCGTTACGTCAGCGAACAGACGCCGGTGGCCGATCATTTCACCGACGCCGCCGAAGCCGACATCACCTTCCTGAAGACCAGCGTCAAGCTGATCGCGCATAGCGAGCCACGCGATCAACTGCTCTCGGTGCCGCTCGTGCGGGTACGCCGCACCGCTACGAGCGGGTTCGAAATCGACGACACGTTCGTGCCGCCCTGCCTCGCTATCGACGCCTCGCCGATCCTGCATCAGCGCCTGCGTCAACTGATCGACGCCTTGCAGGCCAAGGTCAATGCGTTATACGGCTTTCACCGCGAGCCGACCAAGAACATCATCGAGTTCCGTTCCGGCGACATCGCCTCGTTCTGGCTGTTGCATACCGCGAGCGCGGCCTTCGCTTCGCTCGCGCATCTGTACCAGCATTCGGCGCTGCATCCCGAACGCCTGTTTCAGGAACTGCTGCGGCTCGCCGGCCAGTTGATGACGTTTTCGAAAGGCTATGCGCTCTCTGATTTGCCGGCGTATCGCCACGACGATCCGGGCCCCGGCTTCGCGCGTCTCGACACGATCCTGCGCGATCTGCTCGAAACCGTGATCTCCACGCGCTACTTCGCGATCGCGCTCGAAGAAGTGCGTCCGTCGTTCCATGCGGGCCGGCTCGACTCGGGCAAGATCGACGACAAGACCATGTTCTACATCGCGGTATCGGCGGATATGCCGACCGCCGAACTCGTGGAAGCCGTGCCCGCGCGCTTCAAGGTCGGCGCGCCGGACGACGTCGACAAGCTGGTGCTCTCGGCCATGCCGGGCGTGCGGCTCGTCTACACGCCGCAGGTGCCGCCCGCCATTCCGGTGCGTCCGGGCGCGTGCTACTTCTCGTTCGAATCGCGCGGCGCGCTGTATGACCGTATGTTGCAGGCTCAATCGGCAATGATCTACGCGCCGTCGGGCATCAACGATCTTCAACTCGAACTGATCGCCGTCACATCATGAGCTACGCGCCATCCCTCTTTGGCGGCAGCACGCCTGCCGCCGCGCCCGCCCCGATCACCGAGCCGAGCTATCAGGTCCGCTCGTTGCTCGATCTGCTGTACGACGGTTTCTTCATGTTGTTCCTGTTGAAGAACGGCCGCGAGCCCGGCGACGCGCAGGAATTCAGCCAGCGCATCCAGCAGTTCCTCGGCGACTTCGAGCGCGGCGCGAAAAAGCTCAATGCGTCGGCCGAAGATGTCTACGCGTCGAAGTTTGCGTTCTGCGCCGCCATCGACGAATCGGTGTTGTCGTCCACCTTCAGGATCCGCACGGAATGGGAGCGCCGGCCGCTGCAACTGGTGCTGTTCGGCGAGCAACTGGCGGGCGAGAAATTTTTCCAGTATCTCGAGGAGTGCCGCGCACAAGGCGCGGCACGCTTGCAGTCGCTGGAGGTGTTTCACATGTGCCTGCTGCTCGGTTATCAGGGCAAGTATCTGCTCGAAGGACCGGAGAAGCTCGCGTATCTGACCGCGCGCATCGGCGACGAAATCGCGCATCTGAAAGGCAAGCGCGCGCAGTTCGCGCCGCATTGGCCACTGCCCGATCAGGTCGCGCACCGTCTGAAGCGCGAGGTGCCGTTGTGGTCGATCGGCGCGGTGTTCGCGCTGGTGGGATTGCTGGCTTATCTCGGGCTGAATACCTATCTGCGTGATCAGACCTTGCGTTCGCTCGCGCCGTATTCGCAGGTGGTCAAGCTCGGTCCGCAATCGGCTACGTTGACGATTTCGTTGCCTTAAGCCTGCGCCGACCAATAAGTGAAAATGGCCCGCATTTGCGGGCCATTTCCGTTTGGCACTGGTGAAGTGAAGCTTATTGCGACTCTTCCGCCCACACCGCGTTTTCGCGCGCCATCAGCGCCGTCGAAGCCGCCGGACCAAACGTGCCCGCCGTATAGCCACGCGGCTTCTCACCCGATTTGCCCCAGCCTTCCAGAATCGGTTCGGCCCACGCCCATGCCGCTTCGAGTTCGTCGCGCCGCATGAAATGCGTGAGGCGTCCGCGAATCACGTCGATCAGCAAACGCTCATACGCTTCAGCGCGACGCTCGGTGAAAGCCTGCTGCAAATCCAGATTCAGATTCACCGGCAGCATGTGCATGCCGCTGCCCGGCTCCTTCGCCAGCACCTGCAACTGGATCGATTCTTCCGGCTGCAACTGGATCACCAGACGATTGCCGTAGTTGCGCCCGCCCTTCGGAAAGATCGAGAACGGCAGTTCGGCAAATTCGATGACGATCTCCGACACCTTCTTTTGCATCCGCTTGCCGGTGCGCAGGAAAAACGGCACATGCGCCCAGCGCCAGTTGTTGATATGCGCGCGCAAGGCGACGAAGGTTTCGGCGCGGCTGCCGGCCGGCACGTTGTCTTCTTCCTGATAACCCTTCACGGCCTCGCCGTCCACGGCGCCCGCGGTGTACTGGCCGCGCACGGTATCGCGCGCGATGTCCTCGGGCGTCATGGGCCGCAGCGAACGTAACACCTTGAGCTTTTCGTCGCGCACCGCGTCCGGGTCGAGCGACACCGGCGGCTCCATCGCGACGATGCACAGCAGTTGCAGCAAGTGGTTCTGCACCATGTCGCGCAGCGCGCCGGTTTTATCGTAGAAGCCCGCGCGGCTGCCCACGCCGACCGTTTCCGCCACGGTGATCTGCACGCTCTTGATATACGGCGCCTGCCACAGCGGGCCGAAAATCGGATTGCCGAAGCGCAGCACCATCAGGTTCTGCACGGTTTCCTTGCCGAGGTAGTGGTCGATCCGGTAGATCTGCGCTTCGCTGAAATGCTTGCCGACTGCCGTGTTGATTTCCTGCGCGGAGGCCAGATCGTGACCCAGCGGCTTCTCGAGCACGACGCGCGAGTTGGCGTCGATCAAGCCCGCGGCTGCGAGGTTGTCACAGATGTTCGTGAACAGATCCGGCGACGTCGCGAGATAGAACACGCGGCGCACGCCTTCGCGCGACACTTCTTTCAGACGCTGATAGTCTTCGACCGAGTCGACGTCCATGCGCACGTACTCGAACAGCGCGAGAAATTTGTCCCAGGCACCGGCATCGAACGCTTTCTTTTCGATGAAGGGCTTCGCCTTCAGCTCCATGAATTCGTTGATGTACTCCTCACGCGACCAGGGCTTGCGGCCGATCGTGAGAATGCGGGTGTTCGGCGGCAGATTGCAGTGCAGATGCGCCATGTAGAGCGCAGGCAGCAGCTTGCGAAACGACAGATCGCCGGTGCCGCCGAAGATGATCATGTCGAGCGGCAGGTCGGAAGTGGCAGAAGCGTGTTGGGTCGTCATAGCGCGGTCGCAGCGTCGTGAGGGATAAGGCGTCGGTGAACGGCAGAAAAAAAGCGGGCAGAAAAAAGCAGCGGCGCGGTGCCGGCGCACCGGCACTTCTTCTGGCAAACGCCTATGGTGCAACGTTTTGAGATTGTTTGCACGGCAACATGTGCCTCAGGTTCGCGCAATATGCCAACCTAACGCGCTAAAGGCCTGTTTCCAGGACCTTTTTCGGTGTTCGCGGGCACGCCCTATCCTGTCGCAAAGCATGCTCCGCAGGCCATGCGCGGCCCCTCTCACGTGGTTTTCCCCCCAAGCCTTCAACCTCCTGACAACGCCTCGCGCGCCACGCGGCACGCCGCCAGATCCCACGCTGCACAGCCGACGCTTTTAAATACGATCGGTTTTTTTTGCGGCAACGACGCTGCATTGTCGAGCACCGAAGCGATGCCGCCGACCTGAGCCCAGTCGACGCCCGCCTGAATGAAGTCGCCGGCTTCGTGGCGCGCGCCGGCTTCGTCATCGACGAAAAGCGCGCTTTCGCCGAGGGTGCGCGCGCCGATCTCGACCATCGCCGGCGTGAATGCGCCGACGCCGATCACGAGGCGCTCCACGCGCGCCGCCTCGTCGTAGACCGGCTGTCTGCTCGTGGTCAGCGCGATCACTACATCGACCGAGTCGGGGATCGTGGCGCCGGGCTGGATCAGCGGCTGAAGTTCACGCGCCTTGCCCTGATGCGCGGCGCAAAACGCCTCGGCGCGCGCAGGCGCGCTGCCCTTCACCCACACTCGCGCGTCGGGAAACAGTTCGCCGATCGCCTCCAGATGGTTGAGCGCCTGCGTGCCGGTGCCGATCAGCAGAAATTCGCGCGGCGTTGCCGCGGCGAAAGTGTCGACGCCGAGCATCGAGATTGCCGCCGTGCGCCGTCCCGTCACGGTCGGGCCATCGAGAATGAAGAGCGTCTCGCCGGTGTCGGCGTCGAACGCCATCACCTTGCCGTGGATGGTCGGGAGGCCGCGTGCGCGATTGGCCGGGCATACGTTCACCAGCTTGTGGATCGCGAGATCGGGCGCGGTGGCCGGCATCGACAGCATGATGCCGTCCTCGTTGAGCGGCACAAGCAGCCGCTCGGGACTCGCAATGCGCCGCTGCGCATAGTCGATGGTCGCGCGCTTGAGTGCATCGACAAGCGCGGCATAGGGAATCAGCCGGGTGGTCGCGGCGGCGTCGAAGGTCTGCGTGGTCGGCTGGGTCATGGGCAGGTCGTTCCGGTGTTTGGCAAAGTTTGAGTTCGAATGGGCTAGCAGGCGGCGGGCGTCTCATTCGGCTGCCGCGACGACTGGATCAGCATCAACAGATCGCCCGCCTCGATCGGACACGGCTCGTCTTCGTAAAACGACAGCACGCGCCCCGCGCGCACGAGCCCCACCACCACCGCGCCCGGCAGCGCATTGCTCCAGCGGCCGATCTCCTGCGCCGTCGCCCGACGTTCGACCAGGTTGACACGGCCACGTGCCGACAACAGGTCGTTCACGAAGGGCACGATGTATTCGCTGTCCACCGCGTCGGCAAGCAGCAAGCCGCCGATCTTGGTCGACGAGACGATCACGTTCGCCCCGGCCTGGCGCAATTGCCGCTGGTAGGTCTGCTCCTGAATCCGCACCACGATCTTGGTCTGCGGCGCGACGCTGCGCACGGTCAGCGTGAGCAGGATGGCGGTGGCGTCGTCGGTGACGGCAATGATCACCGCGCGGGCGATCTGCACCTGCGCCTGCTGCAACAGATCCTCGCGCGACGGATCGCCGAGCAGGCCGGCGACACCGAGCGCCGTGGCCGCTTCGAGCGCCGCCTGCTGCGGATCGATCACGACGATCGACTCCGCGGTGAAACCGCTTTCCAGCAACTCGCGCACCGCGACCGAACCGCTCAATCCATAGCCGCAAATCACGACGTGATCGCGCAACTGCTTTTGCAGGCGTTTCATGCGGAATTCCTCGATGACGCGTTGAATGACGAACTGATAGGCGGTGCCGAGAAACACGAACCAGATGACGATGCGGATCGGCACGATGAAAAAGGCGTCGATGAGCCGCGCGCGGGCCGTCACCGGCACGATGTCGCCGTAGCCGACGGTGGCTACCGTCACCATCGTGAAGTACATCAGATCGACGATGCCGAGGACTTTGCGGTTGGCATCACGCAAGCCGTCCCGATCGAGATAGAGCACGGCGAAGGCGAGCACGCACAGGCCCACCACCAGATACACGCGCTGCAACAGCATGCGTTGCGGGGATGCCGCCGGCCGCGTGAACAGCGTGCGGGCGCGCGGCGCCTGCCAGGGCGTGCGGGCACGGCGCGGCAAACGGAAGCGCGGCAGACGTGGCTCCGGCTTGGGCGATTCAGGCATGCGGCGGCTCCCGCAGTCGATGACAAGCGATTCTACGACGCCGGACGCGCCGCGGGGCCGGATCGCGAAAGCAGGACGTTAAGCCGCCCCGCCGTCACTGCGACGTATTTTTATCGGCGCCCTTCTTGCCGCCCTTGAACATCGCGCGGCATGCCGGGCTCAGTTCATCGACGTGCTGCTTCATGCAGGCGGTGATCTTGTCTTCGTTGGGAATGTCGGCGGCGCAAAAATGCATGGCGTCGCCTCGGCAGGCCTTGGTCTGTTCGTCGCGGCTGGCAGCGTCCGCCGTGGCAGCGGAGCCAAGAGCAATCAAGCTGGCAGCAAGGAGGGCGTAGGTTCGTTTCATGGCGGTTCCGGTAGCACTAGAGTCGATACCGCGTATCAGCAGAAAACGGGCCCGATCACCCCGCTCACCGTGCGACAAAAAAACGCCGCCCGCCGCGGCTAGCGCGCGATCCGGCTGAGCGTCATGCCGCGTCCCGCGTAGAAACGCGTCATGGTGTCGAATGGCAGATACACATCGGCTTGATGCGGCGCGATACCCGAGGGATTGTGGAACCACACGCCGTCGCGGCCGCGTCCGTGCAGCAGGATCAGATGACCACCCTGGCGCTGATTGGGCCGCTGGGGATAACGGATCTCCGGGCTCACGGAGACAATTGCCAGCGTCTCGGCGTTCAGCCGCGCGGCCATGTTTTCGAGCGGCGCTTGCGGCAGCACGTCGACCCGAACGCCGAACGCGCCGGCCACCCAATCGGCAAATGGCCGGTAAATCAAACCATCGACGCCGCCATCCTCGCGCATGCGGTACACGCCATGCCGCAACGCTTCGTCGAGCAGCGCGGCGCGCGGCGCGTGATCGATGCGCCAATAGTCGAGCGCGGACTCGAGGCACGTCAGGCCGCACAGCCGCTTAGCCCAGAAGCGGTAACGCTCTGGATCGGAGAAGCCGCTGCGCTGCCAGCCGGGATCGGCGCACGGGTCGCTGTGCTGCTCGACGATCCGGCCGACCCATTCGGGACTGCCCCATTGCGTGTAGTACGGCACGCCGACGTGGCGCAGAGTCGCTTCGTTCATGGGTGGTGCGAGAAAAGGATTGCGACAGAAACTTTTTACAGCATGCTGCGAGGCCGTTGCATCGTGCC
The DNA here is from genome assembly GCF_003002025.1 of Paraburkholderia sp. BL25I1N1. Lineage (GTDB taxonomy): Bacteria > Pseudomonadota > Gammaproteobacteria > Burkholderiales > Burkholderiaceae > Paraburkholderia. Next base: position 148,129 of record NZ_PVZB01000006.1, on the reverse strand, counting down.
GTCGAAGAAACGCTGCAAGCGGAACGCCGACAGATCGAGCGACGCCTGGCCGCCGTCGTTCAATTCCGCGAGCAGTTTGCCGACGATCGGCCCCATCGCGAAACCGTGGCCGCAAAAGCCGGTGGCGATAGTCAAGCCGCTGACCTGCGGCGGCGCGTCGATCACCGGAATGCCGTCGGGCAACACGTCGATCAGGCCGGCCCACGATTCGACCACCTGCGCGTCTTTTAACGCGGGAAACAAGGCGCGCAGTTTTTTCAACGCCCGCGGCGCGTGGCCCACATTCGGCTGCGGATGCGGGTCACGCGGATGCAGCACACGCTCGTGTTTCGGCACGCCGCCCGGCAAGCGCTCGCGCAGATCGCGCAGGCTAGCGCCGTTCAGATGGAAGCTGAACTTCTCGCGCTGCGCCCACAGCTCCGGCAAGAACCACTTGAGCGCGCGGAAATGACCAAGCGTCATGTCGACATCGACCTGCATGTCGTCGGCGAGATTGATCGCGCCGTTCGCGCGCTGCCGCACGCCGAGGCCGTGGCCCCAGAACGTCGACGCGGTAATGCGCGGCAGCGGATTGGTGCGCATGCAGGTGCCGCGCACCGCCTGCTGCGGCAGTTCGAGCCCGAGCGTTTTGAGCAGACGCCAGCTGCTCGCGCCCGCCGCGCAGATGAAGCGCGAAGTGCGCAGCGGGCCGCGCTCGGTGATCACGCCGGCAATCGCGCCGCCCGCGCGTTCGACGCCGATCACGCCGCAGCCTTCGAAAAACAGCGCACCGGCTTGCCTCGCGCGCGCCGCAAAGGCCGCTGCGGCGCGGCGCGGTTCCGCCTGGCCGTCGCTTGGCGTGTAGAGGCCGCCGAGCGCCGGCGCGTGCATGCCGGTCACGACCGTGTCGATCTGCTTGCGGTCGAGCGTGCGCGTATCGAGGCCGTGCTGACGCGCGACGTCCATCCATTGGCGGAACGAGGCCCACTCCTCTTCGCCGGTCGCCACGTACAGACAGCCGCCCTGACGCCATTCGAGATCGAAATTCAGCTCGCTTTCGAGTGTTTTCCACAGCGGGATGCCGGCCATCATCAGCGGCACTTCGGCGGACTCGCGGCCCTGCTGACGCACGAATCCCCACGCCCGCGACGACTGCTGCCCGGCAATGCGCGACTTGTCGAGCACCACCACCGAAAGGCCGCGGCGCGCCAGATAGTAGGCGGCCGCGCAGCCCATGATGCCGGCGCCGGCGATCACCACATCGGCGTGCTTCGGGAATGCCTGATCGGCGGAAGTGAGGTTCGCGTGCAGCGGGTAAGTCGTGGTCATCAAGGCGGGCGGGTTTTAAGTGTGGGCGTAATCTTCGCAGGCGGCCTGCTTGTCCGCAATGCCGCGACGGCCGATGACCGGCGACGCAGGCGGACAAAGGCGCGCGGCGGTGGCGTCCGCGCGGGCTTCACGCCGTTTATTCGCCAGACGCATATTTGCATTTTATTCGTGAGACAGATATTAGCGAAATATGCGTGACACGAATATTTGACAAATATGCGTGTGACGCATAAAGTGCATTTATTCGTTTCACAGATAATTTGCCATGCTGAATCTCATCGCCACACCGGACCAGGTCGCCCGGCTGCTTGCCGCCAGCCGGCGGCAAGCCGGCCTCACGCAGGCCGAGGCGGCGGCGCGGATCGGCGTCAGCCAGAGCCGCATCTCTGCCTTCGAAAGCGACGCTGCCGCTCTCACCCTCGCACAACTGCTGGCCTTGTGCGGCGCCTACGGTCTGCAGCTGCAACTGCGCGACAAGAGCCAGACGCTGCCCGGCCCCACGCCATTGATCGAGTGGTGAGCATGGGACGGCAAACTCACTCGCGCGCACTCTCGGTCTGGGCGAATGGCGAGCGCGTCGGCGTTTGGCGCCTGCCCGCTCGCGGACCCATGGAATTCGCCTGCGAGCCCGCCTGGGTCGCATCGCCCGCGGGACGGCCGCTGTCGCTGTCGCTGCCGTTCACACCGGGCGATCTGGCGCACAAAGGTCCGCGCGTGCTCAACTATTTCGACAATCTGCTGCCCGACAGCGAGGCGATCAGAAAGCGCATCGCCCAGCGCTACCAGACCGAGACACTCGATGCGTTCGATCTGCTGCAAGCCATCGGCCGCGACTGCGTGGGCGCCGTCCAACTGCTTGCGGAAGACGACGTGCCGCAAGGCGTCGAACGGATCGAGGGCACGCCGCTCACGGAGGCCGAGATCGAGGCCATGCTCGCGCGCACGGTCAGCAACCCGGCTTTCGGCGCGCACGACGCGGCGGACGAGTTCCGCATTTCGCTCGCCGGCGCGCAGGAAAAAACCGCGCTGCTGTGGCATGACGGCAAATGGCAGCGGCCGCACGGCGCCACGCCCACCACGCACATTTTCAAGCTGCCGCTCGGTCTGGTCGGCAACAAGCTCGCCGATCTCAGCACGTCGGTTGAAAACGAATGGCTCTGTCTGCGGATTCTGCAGGCTTACGGCCTGCCCGTCGCCAACACGGAGATCATGACGTTCGGCAAGCAGCGGGTGTTGAGTGTCGAGCGCTTCGACCGGCAAATGCATTCGAGCGGGCAGTGGCTGCTGCGCCTGCCGCAGGAAGACTTCTGCCAGGTGTACGGCGTGCCGTCGCATCGCAAATATGAAAACGAAGGCGGCCCGGGCGTGCTCGACCTCGCGCGAGTTCTGCAGCAGTCGGTCGAGGCGCGGCAGGACATCGAGACGCTGCTGGCAAGCCAGATTCTGTTCTGGATGCTGGCGGCGCCGGACGGCCACGCCAAGAACTTCAGCATTCGCCTGCTCGCGGGTGGCCACTATCGCCTCACGCCGCTCTACGACGTCATGTCGATCTGGCCGGTGGAAGGCAGCGGCCCGAACCAGTGGTCGTGGTTCAAGGCGCGACTCGCCATGGGCATGTGGTCGCGCAGCAAGCACGACGCGTTTCGCGACGTGCAGCGGCGCCACTTCAACACCATGGCGCTGAAGTGCTCGTACGGCGCGGACGCGGAACCGCTGATTCAACGGTTGATCGAACAGACGCCCGGCGTGATCGAACGGGTCTCCGCAGAATTGCCCGAACGTTTTCCGGCCAGGGTCGCCGAACGGATTTTCAAAGGCCTGAAAAACTCGGCGGCGAAGCTCGGCACGATGTCTGCTGGCTAGACGTTTCGTGCGGCCGGCATCGCCTGGCATATTTCTCTTTAGATGCAGCGAGGTTTCATCGGTAAAATACATTGATGCTCAATGCATGAAAAGATCGCCCAGCCGGTCCGTTTCGACTCTCGCATCGACGGGCCAGACGGCGGTCGTACAAAACGACAGACTGCGATACTTTTTACGGTACATTTGCTGTCCCCTGCGACGCCGCGTCTTTGCGCATTGCATGTGCATGGTCGCGCTATGCCTGTCGTATCGCACTCCCCCAGTACCCTTTAAGACGGCGGATTCTCACGCAGCATGGCCAACGAAACACACTCACCTGACTCCATCGCAGTCGCCGAGCGCGTGCGCGAGTTGATGAGCCGGCACGGAATCGGCAAACGCCAGCAGACCACGGAACTGTGCCGCATCCTCGATCTGAGTTTTTCGCAGGGACACCGCAAGTTGCGCGGCAACAGCCCGTGGACGCTCTCGCAAATCAAGAAGGTCGCCGAGGTGTTCGGCGAACCGGCCGCCCAGCTATTCGGCGCGCAATCGCTCGATCCCGGCATGGTCGGCGCGATCGCCCAGGAAGCCGTGTTCAGCATCGGCGCGATCGAACTGGCCTGCACGGCCTGGGTCGGCGCCGCCCTCGAGGCCGGCAGCCGCCCGGAATTTGTCGCGTACTCCCGGCTCGGTCAATGGCGCGTGGCACGCCACGACGGCACGCTTTACCAGAGCGCGTACGAAGTCCACAAGATCGAGATCTATCCGCGCCGCGCCGAAACCGACAAGCCCACCATCGCGGTAGTCGACGACGACCAGGCGAGCGCCGACAACCTGCGCGACTATCTGGAGCGCAGCGGCTTCGCCGCGGTGGCGATCTACGGACTCGCGGCCTTTGCCGACCAGTTGCAAACCCAGGTGTTCGACGGCATCGTGATCGACTGGCTGTTCGGCGCGCACACCTCGGCGGCTGCGATTCGCGCGGTGCGCGCCTCGGAAAATCCGGACGCGCCGATCTTCGTGCTGACCGGTGAATTGCTGACCGGCAAGGCCAGCGAATCGGAGATCAGCCAGGTGATCCGCAATTACGACGTCGCGTGCTATGAAAAGCCGGCGCGCATGGCGATCCTGGTTGCCGATCTGTCGAAGCGGCTGAACCGGCCTTAGCGGACCCACCCGCGCCGGCAAACGGCTGAAGGCGTGTGCTCAGGTCGATGCCCACCTTCGCCCGGCCGCCCGCGCTTCGCCTCACGCCGTATGCCGCGAAGTCAGCGCCCGCTGCAACGCGTTGCGGAGCTCCTCGTAATGTACCGGCTTTAATAACGCATCGAAGAACGGCCGCGAGCCGCCTTCCTCTTCCGCCTTCCCAGTCACTTCTGCCTCCGGCGCATACGCGCTGACCACGATCACCGGCACGCCCGCGGACGGTCCGCCCCGCTTGGCAAAGTCCGCGAGAAACGTATAGCCGTCGCGCTCGGGCATGTGCAGATCGAGCAACACCACGTCGCAACGGCGAGTGTCGAGCCAGGCGAGCGCATCGTCGGCGGTGGCGACGGCGTGCGCGTCGAAATTCATGTGCGCGACCATTTCACTGAGCGACTCGCGGATCAGGCTGTTGTCGTCGACGATCAATACGCACGGACGCGCGCCGCCAGGCTCGGCGCGCGTCGCCACATCTTGCGGTTGCGCGGCGGCGACCGGCGTGACCGGAATCGTCACGGTGAAGGTGGTGCCCTCGCCGACCTTGCTCGCCACCTCGACCGTGCCGCCGAACAGCTTGACCAGCCCCTGCACGATGGTCAGTCCCATGCCCGCGCCTTCGAAACGGCGCGTGCGCGACGCGTCCAGCTGGGTGAACTCCTGAAAGATGAGTGGAATCTGCGCATGCGGCACGCCCGGCCCCGTGTCGCTGACGACGAAGACCAGCAGCCCCGGCCGTTGCCGCAACTGCACGCGCACGGTGCCGGTTTCGGTGTAGCGGATCGCGTTGGTGACGAGGTTGTTGACGATCTGGCGGATGCGGTGCGGATCGGAATCGACAAGACCGCTCATGCCGCCCGCCTCGCTCTCCAGTTGCAAACCGCGCGCGGCCGCCGACATCGCGTGTTCGTCGACGATCGACGCCAGCAGTTCGCGCGGCTCGAAATGCTCGTGACGCAACTCGAGCTTGCCGGCGCCGAGGCGCGCGTAGTCGGTCAGATCCTTCATCTGCGCTTCCAGATGCCGGCCCGCGGTTTCGAGCCGCTGGATCACCTTGCGGTCCGCCTCGGAGTGATAGTTGAAGCCCAGCAATTCGATCGACGACACGATCGCATGCAATGGCGTGCGCAGTTCGTGGCTGATCATGCCGAGAAACGCGTCCTTGGCGTGACTCGCCTCGCGCGCGGCGCGGCTCGCCTGGTGCTCGGCTTCGAGCGCCGCGTGCTGCTGATGCATCAGCCGTGTACGACGCCGTCCGTTCAGCACGAGCAACAGCGTCGCCGCCGCCGACAGCAACAGCAGCAACAGGCCGCCGGCGAACAGCATACGGCGCTTGTTGATGAAGTCGCGGTTCATCGCCTCGCGATCGGCGACATCGGCAAAGCGGCGGCTCAGCGCGAGATCGTTGACCTCGTTCCAGTGCTGACGCAGTTGCGCGACGATCCGGTTGGCCTGGCTGCGGTCTTTCGGCAGCGCGTCCACTTCGGGTCCGATACCGCCCAGCAGCTGATCGAGCGAATGGATTTCATCCAGTTGCCTTTGCAACAGCGAGAGCTGGGTGGTCAGCCGGCGCGTGGAACCCGCCATCACGTGCAGCTTGGATTGCAGCAACTGATAACGCAGCATCAGCCGCTGATAGTCGTCGTCGACGCCCGACTGATACAGCAGCAGCTGATTCTCGAAGCGCGCGTAGGCGATTTGCAATTGCGCGGCGTCCCAGTAGAAGCCGTCGTACGAACCGGTCAGCTGCTCGGTGGCGCGCGGGTTGAGCAGATTCGCGTACAGCAGATAGCCGATCGCGCCGACCGGCGCCGCGAGCGCGGTCAGCCAGATCAGCACGTAGAACGCACGCCGCCACGGATGGCGCATTATTTGACGATGAGGGCCTTGATCTGCCATACGAATTTTGAATCGCCCGAGGCGCCCGTGAGTTCATCCGGGTACGCATCGCGCGGATAGATAAGGAACAGCGGCCCGAAGTCGCTGATCTTCAGGCGCCGGCCGTTCATGCTGTACGCAACGACCACGCCATAGCGATCGCAGTCCGACACCGGAATGGTGTACGTATAGTCGTCGAGCGTATGGATCTCGACCTGGGTGCCATTGGCGCCGACTGTCTTCAGAATATCCGCCAGCAACGGTCCTGTGAAGGTGGCACGCGGCGTCCACGTGGTCGAGGTCGTGATCGAGTGGACCGGCAGCGCGAGCAGTTGCGCTTCGGTGAACTGGTAAGTCTTGTGCGCGGCGTCGGTAGTCTTGCCGATCTTGCCTTGCACGTCGAGCGATAAAGGCGTCGGCTCCGACTGAGCCTGCGCGCTCCAGGCGGCCAGCGCGAGCACGAGGCCCGCGGCCCAGCGCGCGCCCGTAACGGCGCGTTGTCGGTCATACACCCTGGCGGTCGACTTGGTCATGTGATTTTTTCCGTTATCTATTCTTCTAGCGGGCGGCTTGAAAGTCGCCGGCCCGCCGCCCTTGGCCTTGTTTCTTGTCCCTTGCGCCGGCCGCGGTTTCGCGTCGCGCGTCGGGTTACCGCGCGTCACCCCGACGCGCGATCTTTGAACCGCATGCATAATATCGCCAAAATTCTTTGTCTCAAAAACGAGGGCTCCCGGCCGCTTGAGCACCAACCGGCCGCTCCCGTGTCAGAGACGCTCGCCCTACACGCGCCACGCCCTACGAGTCATGAACAAGCCGGTTTTGCCCCTGACGTACGAACAACTCGATCACTGGATCGAGTCGCTGCAGCCTGCCTTGCTGGCCGAGCGCTTCGCGATGGCGATCGGCATTCTGCGCGGCGGCGCGCCGCTCGCGCTGATGGTCTCGCACGCCGTCGGCACGCCGGTCGCCTTTCTGCGCTACGACCGCCTGACGCGCACAGTCGCCTGGGATTCGACGCTGCCGATCCCGCCCGCGGGCTCGGCCGTGCTGCTGTGCGAGGACATCGCCGGGCGCGGTTTTACACTGACCGATTGCATCGCGTTTCTTCAGCAGCAGGGTCTCGTGGTCAGGACGCTGACCGGCGCCGTCGACGAGTTGAGCCGCACGCAACCCGACTATGCGATCGACGCGCGCGGCTACTTCGCGTTGTTTCCGTGGGAGCGCCAGGCGTACACCGAGCGATATCGCGACGACTGGGCGCGCGTCGAATCAGGCGCCGCGCCCGCGATGGCCGACGATCACGAATACGCCACCTACGCGATCGACCTCGACGGCATTCTGCTACCCGACGTGCCGCTCGCGCGTTACGACGAAGATCTCGCCGCCGCGCTCGCCGAGCGCGACGCGCTGCTGCCGTTCGAGGAGTTGCCGGAGATCGACTTGCAGCAGGTTCGCACGATCATCACCGGCCGGCCCGAGGCGGATCGCGCGCGCACCGAAGCATGGTTGACGCGCCACGGCTTCGGTCATCTGCAACTGGTGATGCGCACGCCCGACACGCACGATGAAAGCCCCGCCGGCAGCGCCGCGCACAAAGCCGCGGCCGCATTGCGCGGCGGCGTCACGCATTTCATCGAGAGCGATCCGGTGCAGGCGCTGCTGATCGCGCAGGAGGCGCCGCTCTTGCGGGTGATCTGGTGGGACGCGCACACGCAAACCGGCATACTGGTCGGCGCGCGTGCGTGGACATGACCCGAGCGTCCGGGCGCTAGACCTCTTTCGCTTCCTTCACTTCGCGGCTGTCCTTGCCGTCGCGCACATGCAGATGCCGCGCGGCGCGCTGCGACGCAACCACGATCAGCTTCATCGTGGCGCGCGTGGCGCCGACGAACAGCTTGCGCGCGATGCGTTCGTCGAAAGCCTCGAAGTCGACCTCCGTAAAAATCACGCATGGCGCCGCCTGCCCCTTGAAGCGGTAGATCGACTCGAACAGCACGTCGCCTTCACGGTACTCCGGGTTGCCGAACAGATCGTACGTGCCGGTGAAACTGCGCAGCCGATGCGGCCCGAGGTGATCGAGCGCGCTCATTGCCGAGCCCTCGCGTCCGCGAAACGACAGCACCACGATGTCCTGCTTGCGAAAGCCGAGTGAGAGCGCCTGCGTGATCGCGCGTTTGGTGGCCTCGATGCTGCCCTCGGCGGCATTCGCTTCGTCGTAGACCGAAAGCGAAATGTCGGAGCCGTCGAACGGACTGCCCGACGCGAGCGCCGCGGCGACCGGAACCGAAGCACCGACCACGTCGCGCACGTAATCGAGAATATCGCGCGGACTGCGATAGTTGGTGGTTTCCTTGAGCGTGGTCCAGCCGGGCAGCGCGACGGGTTCGCGCATATACAGATTCTGCAGCGGGTCTTCGAGCCACCACCACGCCGCGTTGGGGCGCAATAGACGCTCGAGTGCCGTCACCCACGGCTGCTGGAAGTCCTGCCCCTCGTCGACGATCAGCACGTCGAATTGCCAGCGCGGATCGATCGGCGTTTCGGCGAACGTGGTTTCGAGCTGATCGAATACGTCGCCCGCCTGAAAATCCGGTGCGCGGCCCGCGTCGCGCGCGATCCAGTCGCAGAGCTGGTGATAGTTCGCCACCTTCGCTTCGGACGGCGCGACTCGCGCGATGTGATCCGCCAGCGGCCGGTTGAAGCACACGTATAGCGGCGTCTGGCCGCGCGCCACCGCGTCGTTCATGACCTGCACCGCGAGTTGCGTCTTGCCGGAGCCGGCCGTGCCGATCACACGCAGCCGGAACGGCGCGAACTCGAGCCGCCGCGCCCAGGTGGCCAGACCGCCCGCGAGCCGCGTGACGAGCGTGCCCGCCTGGCCGACCAGCGCGCTGGCGTCGGGGCTGAGCGCCAGTTCGTCGGCTAGGAAGTGATGGATTTTCGGCGCGCAGGCAAGACGCGGCTCATCCGCCGGCAAGGCTTCGCGGATGATCGCCGCGAGCCGGTCTTTACGCGTTGCATCGACGATCCGCGCGGGGTTCACGCCGGCGATCGCCGCGTCCTTGACGATGTGGTCCGGACAGTACAGCAGTTCCTCGACGAAATACGTGCCCGCGCCAAACGCGGCGGTAAAGCGCCGATGCAGACTTTCGATGGTGTGCGCGAGCGCGATCGCCACGTTGCGCTCGGTTTGCAGATAGACCTTGACGAGCCCTTTCGGCGTTTCGCGCAGAAAGCCGGTTTTCTGTTCGACGATCATCACGCGTCCGGCCGGACTGACGATCACGAAGTCGGCTTCGCCGAACACCGAGAAGTTCTGGTTCAGGCGCGTCCAGTGCACGCCGTGATAGACGGTGTAGCCATCGGGCAGCGCCTCTTCCAGCAAGGCCAGCGTTTCGCGTTCGCGAGCCGCCGCGCCGGTCGCGGCGAGGCTCTTCCAGTCGTCGGGAACAATGCGGGCCATGCGTGCCTCGTCGGATTCGGGTGGGCTCATTGTACGCAACGCGCATGCATTCCCGAATGGCTGCCGGGGCGTCGTTTTCGGACGTGCCTGCCGCCATGTTCATGCGGGCGTTTGCGGCGTCGCGGCGAGCAGGATCGCGCTCATCGTGTATCGTTACCGGTTGAACGCCGCGCGATGGGCGCGGCTTGCCAACGTAAAAATAAGGATTTACTGGATGATTACGATCTGGGGACGCGCCAACTCGGTCAACGTCCAGAAAGTGTTGTGGTGCTGCGATGAGCTGGTGCTGCCGTATAACCGTGTCGACGCCGGCCTGCAATTCGGCCGTAACAACGAAGCCGACTATCTCGCGATGAACCCGACCGGCAAGATCCCGACGCTGGTCGACGACGACTTCGTGCTGTGGGAATCGAACTCGATCCTGCGCTATCTGGTGCTGCAATACGGCGAAGGCAGCCTGCTGTATCCGTCGGAGCCGAAAGCGCGCGCCAGCATCGACCGCTGGCTGGACTGGTCGTTGTCCACGCTGCAGCCCGCCGAACGCCCGGTGTTCTGGGCGCTCGTGCGCACGCCCGCCGCCGCGCGCGACGCCGCCAAACTCGCCACCGACTTCGACGCCGTCACCGTGCTGTGGCGCATGCTGGACACGCATCTGCAAGGGCGCTTCTTTCTCGAAGGAGAGAAGTTCACGCTGGCCGACATTGTGATCGGCGCCTACGCCAAACGCTGGTTCGGACTCGACGGCGTGGCGCGTCCGCCGCTGCCGAATCTGGAACGCTGGTATTCGCGTATTGCGACGCGCACGGGGTTCAAGAAGTACGTCGACTTCGCTTTGACCTGAACCATCAGGTCGCGCGTGGTCCGTGCTCTGGCCACGCGCCCGACTGTCTGATCATGCCGCGCGTGGCCAAGGCGGCGACCGGTCGAATTGCGCGCCGCTACAGCGAGACGCGATGGCCTTTATAATCGACGCATGAAGACCGCCAAACCCGCCGCGACCGCCGACAAAGCCGCCTCCGCTCACTCGGATGAGCCCGGGCACACACACGGTGTTTCGCAGGAAGCCGCGCTGACACTCGCGGAAGAATATTGCCGCGAACGCGGCGAAAAACTCACGCCGATCCGCCGTAAAGTGCTCGAATTGCTGCTGAATTCCGGGCGCGCCACCAAGGCGTATTCGCTGCTCGACGAGATGCGCCAGATCCATCCCGGCTCGGCTCCGCCCACGGTGTACCGGGCGTTGGACTTTCTGCTCTCGGCCGGGCTCGTGCATCGAATCGAATCGATCAATGCTTTCACCGTCTGCCACGATCTGACGCAATGCCAGCACGGCATCCTGGTGGTGTGCCAGCAGTGCGGCAACGTCACCGAATTGCATCAGCCGAAACTGCGCCAGGCGCTAGTCGCGCAAATCGAAGACTCGGGCTACCGTCTCGCGAGCGATGAAATCGAGTTGAAGGGGTTGTGTTCTGCGTGCCAGGCGTTGGAAGCCGCGGCGTCGAGCAAGGATTCGGCAACGCCTGTGGCCGTCAAGTAACGGCGTCGACGTTCGCGAGCCGCGCTGCGCCCGGCTTTTGCGGTCAAGCCGGGCATCTGAAGAATCTGAAGATACGGTGTCTGGCGACGCGGCTGTCAAGCCGCGCCGCGAATTCGTCCGCTCAATCGAAGCCGTGATTCAGCCCGCTGCGCGAGCGTCAATTGCATCGTGCAGCAGCGTCACGAGATCTTCGGGCAAAGCCGGCTTGGTCATGAAATGCTGGAAGCCTTCGCCGATGCTGCGTAAGCGGTAAGCGTCGTCAGTGTGGCCGGTGAGCGCCACCGCAACCGAAGGCGGATGGTCGCCGCGTATCTCGTGGTCGCGCAAGCGCTGGATCAGATAGAAACCGTCCATGGCGGGCAGTTCCAGATCGCATACCACGGCGTCGGGCAACAATCGCAGCGCCGCCTCCACGCCCTCTTCTGCATCCGCCACAGCGACGACATGCGCGCCTTCTGCTTCGAGTAATAAGGTCAACGATTCCCGGCTGTCCGGGTCGTCTTCTACGAGCACGATCGTGGCCTGATCGAGTCTCAATGCTCCGTTCATTTTCCGTTGTTGCTCAAAAAAACCGGTTAGGCCGTCCGACTTGGCCAACGTTTCGCCCTGCTGCTTGCCGCCAATGTGCGCGGCTGCGCTATTGCTATTCATGGTTCCGACTCGATTTCATGCGCGGAGTTGCAACCGGGCCCAAGATTGTAAAGCATGGTCCGGGCGCCAACGCGCGCGCACAGTAACGCGCCAAAATTGCACGCCGATGAAAAACCGGCCCTCGGTGCCACAGTCACGGCTCTCCGATGCCGACCCGATTCGCCGTGGCGGCCCGCGCAAACCCCATTCGCACGGCCTCTCCCGCCCAACGTCTCTTTTCCCTTTCCTTTTCTTGCGCGATGCTGGCAACCTGGTTGATGCCGCCTGCATGCACATCCACATCAGCTACAGCACGTTGCGTGCCTCGCCGGCCTCGGCGGCCGACGAAAGTCTCACGACGCGCAGATTGGCTTGCCGGCTGCTTGGGGCGCTATCATCGTGTGGGTGCAGACCGTGCCGAACTTTGCGCCGCCACGGCGCCGCGCGGCATGCGGTCGCCATACCCCGTTTGCGCTTCCAACCTTGAGGCCGCCCGACACCATGTCCGATCTCGACTCCGTCACGCTTGGAGCACTCCGCCAGGTCAGCACTGCCACGCTGACGACTCAATTATTCAAACGCGGCCTGCGCAATACATTCATGCGCGGCGTCGCTCCGCTCGCCCCGCATGGCGGCGCGAATCTGGTCGGGCCGGCGTTCACGCTGCGCAACATTCCATCGCGTGAAGACATCGACGTGCTCGAGTTGTTTGCCGATCCCGAGTACGCGCAGCGCAAGTGTGTCGAAACGATTCCGGCCGGCCATGTGCTGGTGCAGGATTGTCGCGGCGAACGCGGCAGTGCGTCGTTCGGTTCGATCCTGACGCAACGCTTGCAGGTTCGCGGCGTGGCGGGCATGGTGTCCGACGGTCCGGTACGGGACAGTACGACGATCGCGGCGCTCGGCATACCGGTGTTCTGCGCGGGGGCGAGCGCGCCGCCCAACCTGATTCGCCATCATGCGGTGGATATCAATGTGCCGATCGGCTGCGGCGGTGTTGCGGTGTTTCCGGGCGACGTGATCGTCGGCGATGCGGATGGTGTCGTAGTGATACCGCTGAAGATGGCGGCAGAGGTCGCGCAAGCCGCCGCCGAACAGGAGCAACTTGAAGCGTTTCTAACCGAGCGGATTCGCGACGGCGCCGCGTTGCCCGGCACTTACCCGCCGAACGACGCGACCAAAGCCGCTTATGAGGCGTGGAAGCGGAAACGGCAAGCATGAGACGACGTGGCGCGGCGATGGGTGATGGTGGATGGTCTATCGCGCCCCGCGCGGCGCAGGCAGGGTTCAGAAAGCGTCGCCGGCCGTCAACCGGGCTTCGCCGGACCGATACCTTGCACCAGCAAAGCCACGGCATGCCGCGCGATTTCCGCTCCACCGATATTGCGGCGAAGCGGGTCGTTACACCATAGCTTCGACGTGGCCAGCGGCAAAATCGTCAGTCCCAGTAACGTGACGAAGACGAGCGCGGGTTCCAGCCCCGCGTTCAGCCGCCCTTCCTTCTGCCACCGGGCAATAGCCGACAGCGACGCCTTCTGGTGCGCGTTGCCGAAGCGCTCGTGCATGCGCTGGCGCAACAGGCCGCCGTCGCTGATTACTTCGCGCACCCACAGCGATGGAAACCACGGATGCTCGTCCGCCACCTGCACCAGCCGCTGCGCGAGTTGCGTGATGGCCGCGACCGGATCGTCGGGATTTTCCTGGAACGGCACGCCGAGCCCCGCGCGCAGCGGCGCGAAACGTTCGTCGATCAACACGTCGAGCAGCTGATCGCGCGTCTTGAAGTAGTAATGCATCATGGCCGGCGTGAAACCGGCCTCGCGGGCAATTTCTCCGAGCGTGGTATCGACGATGCCCTGCCGCGCGAACAGCACGAGCGCGGCGTCGAGCAGGCGGCTGCGCTGCTCCGGTCCGCGCGCCGCGCCTGGAGGCCGGCCCGGACGCCGTGCCGGCGCGGCGGCCGCCTCTGCTTGCACCGACGAACCGCTCGCCTGGGCTTCGACACCCCGACCGGGCGCGGAACGCCCCTTGCGGACCTTCACGGCAGCCGTATCAGGCGGCGCGCTTTTCACGCTTCGATCGTCGGACGGGATCCTTGCCATTGCATTCAATTTGACTGGTGATGCGATGTCGCATATATTAATCTCTGAATTAATTAATTTCAACCCGCGATGCCATGGACCAATCGACCACGACACAACCCGCTGAATTGACGCAGCCCTATGCGCAGGCAACCGCGCCCACAGCCGATCATCCGCCGATCCGCCTGCTGTTTCCGGCGCTGCTGCTGGTCATGCTGCTCGCCGCGCTCGATCAGACAATCGTTTCGACGGCGCTGCCGACTATCGTCGGCGACCTGGGCGGCCTCAACAATCTCTCATGGGTGGTAACTGCCTACCTGCTCAGCTCGACCATCGTCGTGCCGCTGTATGGCAAATTCGGCGATCTGTTCGGCCGCAAGATCGTCTTGCAGACGGCGATCATCGTGTTCCTGGTCGGCTCCGCGTTGTGCGGCGTCGCGCAGGACATGACGCAGCTCATCGTGCTCCGCGCGCTGCAAGGTCTCGGCGGCGGCGGCTTGCTGGTGGTCACGATGGCCGCCATCGCCGACGTGATTCCCCCGGCCGAACGCGGCCGCTATCAGGGCGTGTTCGGCGGCGTGTTCGGTCTTGCGACCGTGATCGGACCGCTGCTCGGCGGCTTTCTCGTCGAGCATCTCTCGTGGCGCTGGATCTTCTACATCAATTTGCCGCTCGGCATCATCTCGCTCGTCGTGATCGGCGCGGTCTTCAGGCCGCACGTCCGCCATGTGAAGCACACCATCGACTACATGGGCGCCGCGTTTCTCGCCGGCGCCCTCACCTGCATCATCCTGTTCACGAGCCAGGGCGGCACGATCCTGCCGTGGTCGTCGCCGCAACTCTGGTTCACGCTGGGCATGGGGCTGGTAGCGATCTGGGGTTTCATCCACGAAGAACGCAGCGCGGTCGAACCGATCATGCCGCTCGAACTCTTCAGGCAACGCACGTTTTTGCTGAGCAGCCTGATCGGTTTCATCATCGGTGTGTCGCTGTTCGGCTCGGTGACGTTCCTGCCGTTGTATTTGCAGGTGGTAAAAGGCTCGACGCCAACGGAAGCCGGCATGCAGATGCTGCCGATGATGGGCGGCCTGTTCCTGATGTCGATGGTGACCGGGCGGGTGATCAGCAAGATCGGCAAGTACCGCATGTTCCCGATCGCCGGCACGTTACTCGTCGCGGTGGCGATGTTGCTGCTCGCCCGCCTGCAGATCAGCACGCCGATTCATGTGATGTATATCGACATGGGCATTCTCGGCTGCGGGCTCGGCATGGTGATGCAGGTGCTGATTCTCGCGGTGCAGAATACCGTCGAGTTCAAGCATATGGGCGTGGCGACTTCCGGCGCGACACTGTTCCGCTCGATCGGTGGATCGATCGGGGTCGCCGGCTTCGGTGCGGTGTTTTCCAACGGCCTCGCCGCCCGCCTCGAAAAGCTCATCCCCCCCGACACCGAGTTGCCGCACGCGCTCGGCCCCGCCGCGATCCATTCACTGCCACAAGCGTTGCGCGACGATTATCTGCAAGCATTCGCGGGCGCGTTGCACACGGTGTACCTTTCGGCTGCGTGCGTGGTGGTGCTGGCTTTTGCGCTCGCATGGCTGCTTAAGGACCATCCACTGCGCAAACATTAAGTATTTTCCCGCCTGCTTCAGACGCTTGATGCGTGCGCTTAATGACGAGGCCGGACGCCATGCGCGCCGGCCTCGTTCTGTTTTCGCCCTCCGTCGATTCGTGTGAAAAAACCCCCGCGTCCGTTCGTCCTGCCGATATAGCGGCTATTTCGTCCTACCTACCAATGTTCGCTGGCGCACATAAGATAGGTAGCAACGGCGATTGACGTCCCGATTGAAACCCCACATATTGCAACCAGCGGCAGCGCAAGCGTGGGCTGGCCGCCCAAGACTCTCCGGCGCATGTGGATCGTGATTCCCGCGGACCTGGCTGCCGCTTCAACATGATCCGGAACATGCCGTAATGGCATCGTTTTCCAAAGGTGGGTCCACAGCATGTCCACCCAGACACTACTCGGCCACAGTTTTCCGACGCCTTGCAAGCGGTGTGGCGGCGCGCTGTACCGGCAAGTCGACTATTGCCCCTATTGCGGCGAGGTGCATCCGCTCGATGCGGGTCCGCACAAGCGCACCGTGATCCCCGGCAGCCGCGCCAGCGCCATGAATAAAGCAGCGCAAAAAAACAGCCTCGACCCGGCGACAGCCGATGAAACCGACCCGACGACGCGCGTCGCGTTCATGGACGACCCGGTCCGAGCCGAAGCAGTGATGCCTGCGTCAGCACTCGTTTCAACGGACAGGCCGATCGCGCCTCTTCCCGCCATGCCTTATGCGGAGGGTCGCGGTTCAATCTCGTTGCGTAAAATGCTTTATGCGATCGGGGCAGTTGGCGTAATCGGCCTGGCGTATGTCGGATATGCGCTATTCAGCGGGCGCGATGTGTCGAGCGGGAATAACGACCAGCCTGCCGAGAGCGAAACTGCTCAGGACGCCAGAACGACGACGGGCACGATCGCACTATATTCGCCGGCCCAGTCGGCCAACCCGTCTGCCGCCGCGGGCAAGCCCGCCACGTCCGTCAATCCCGCGAAGCCGGTGCAAGCTATACAAGCGATGCCGGCAACGCCCGTCGCGCCGGCGGTGCCCGTTGTGCCCGCCAAGCCCGCGCCGCAGTTCCGCGATGCAGCGCAAGCCGTGCAGGCGGCGCGTCTCGCCTCCCGCGCCAACGATCTCTCTTCAGCGCAGGCCGCACTCGGCGTCGCGCAAACGATGCAACCGGGCAATTCCGACGCCGAAGACCTCGCGACAGAATTGAAGCCGCTGACCGCCCGCCGCGACGCCGCCTTGCAAGCCGCGCAAACTTGCGCCGCGCAGCAGTCGTGGCCCTGCGCACGCCAGTACGCCAACGAGGCGCTCGCGATCGACACCGGCAGCGACACTGCGAAGTCCATACTTGAACGCGTGATTCGCGAGACCGGCTGGGCGCCGCTCACTCCGCGTGGCGCAGCCGGCGCGCCGCCACAAGGCAAAGCGTCGGCGCAAACGCGAGCCGCTCCGTCGTCACAGCAGGTGGTTCAATCGCAGACTCCACTGTCCAAAGGTTTGCCGCCGAACAGCGACGTGATAGTGGCCGCCCCGCGCTCCACCACCGCGACGCCCGACGGCAATAGCGTCGAGGCACGGGAACGCGCGATCAAGGACTCCGGCTGGAAACGTCCGGCGACGAATGCCGCGAAGCCCTCCGCAGGTGGTTCATCCGGCCAGTGACAGATAGTTTGGATACCGAATCGTATAACTAGTCTGCCCGGGAATGGCACGTATAGGCGCCCTCGGTTTGAGAGGTAACAGACGGACGGGGCAGGCGCGGCACATAGAACATGACATGGCAATCCGGCTCACTGGTGCTTCGTGCGCGTCGACGCGCGAAGTCATACGAACCTGACCGATAGGTAGAGAGACCATGCTGAAGAGACTTCTCACGGGATGGCTGGGGCTGGCGTTGATGGTCGTGTCTTCGCTGGCCTGCGCGGAGCCGGCGCATTACAAGATCGTCACCGGACCGGAACGGGGCACGTATATCCAGATCGGCCAGGATCTGTCGAAATGGGTTGCGCAGCCGGCGGGCATCGACCTGGAAGTGATGGCGTCCAAGGGCTCGGCTGAAAACGTGCAACGCATGCGCTTCGAACCGGGCGTGAAACTGGCGCTCGTGCAATCCGACGTGTACCAGGCTTACATCGACATGGCCAACGCCGGCAACGCCGACGCCGGCACGGCGATCCGGCCGCTGCGGCTCATCATGCCGCTTTACGACGAGGAAATTAACGTCGTGGTGCGCGCGGACTCGCCCCTGAAAACCCTTGCCGATATCAAGGACAAAAGCATTAGCGTCGGCCTGATTGGCAGCGGAACCGCGCAGTCGGCCACGACGCTGTATCACCTGATGTTCGGTCAGGCGATACCCGAGCAGAACATCCAGCATCTCAGCAATGAAGATGCGCTGGCCGCGTTGATCGTGAAGAAAGTGGATGTCGCGATCATCGTGGTCGGACAGCCGGCCAAGCTGTTCAACGATATGAATCCCGACCTGTTGCAGCAGATCCGTCTTCTGAAGGCCGATCCGGCCGCACCCGAAACCAGCCGTGCCAAACAAACCTATTTCCCCACGACGATCCGCGCGACCAGCTATCCCACCTGGCTCAAGGAAGATGTGCCCGCGCTGACCGTCAAGGCGTTTCTCGTCACCTACGATTATGGCCTGCGCGACACCGTCGGCAATCTCAACCACTTTGCCGACTCGCTCTGCGCCAACTTCGACAATCTCCAGGAACACGGGCATCCGAAATGGAAGCAGGTGAAGCTGGAGTTGCCGCCGCTCGTGCGCGGGTGGAAATACTACTCGCCGGTTGAGAAACATCTGCGCGCGTGCCTCACGAACAAGAGCGCCGCGATGAACGCCACGGCCGCCCAGCAGGGCACACCGAAACCGCGTCCGACGTGTACGGATCAGGAGCGCTTGCTTTTGCTGTGCAAGTGAGTTCGGCGCATTGGCGAGGGAATGTTCAGCGATTTCTGCGGGAAACGGTTAATGAACGGCAGCATGCTGGCGATCAACACCGAATTGCAGAGACTCAATGCGGCGAGGTGACGAAGACCGAGGTCAGCAGCGTGACATCGTAGCCTTGTCTAATCAGCGCGCGCATGATCGCGACAATGTGCAGGACGACGACGAAGCAGATTGTCCGTGCAATCATCTACAGGAATTCGTGCTTGATCTTGGCGGTTAGCTTGGTCATGTTCGTCTCCTTCCATGCAAGGCGGTCGACCAGAGTCAGCGCTTTGGGCGTAGCACGCGAACGCCTTCATAAACTTTCATGAGCAACCGGACGGTTCGCGGCGGCGTTGTCACCCCGCCTGCGTGCCATATTCGGTCGACACCGGCGACTTCGGCCTGGGCGGATTCGGCACGCTCTGCTGCGGCGCGTTGCGCTTGACGGTGTCCGCGGTCGCACCAACGAGTTTCAACGTGTTGTCGCGGGCCTCGATCTTCACCGGGTCGGTGTTCTTCCACTGTTTCTTCGGAATCAGCAGTTTCCAAGTCGATTCGCGGCCGGCGTCCCGAAAGAATGCGACGACGCCGACATACGCCGCGTCGCCGTTCATCGGCTCGCTGATACTCGCACTCGCGTCAGGGCGCAGCACGACATCTTTAGTCGCCAGCAGGTCGGGCTTCAGTGCATCGAGATCGTTCGTCTGCAGTTGTGCGTAGTCGAGTTGCTGGAATGCCTGCGGCGTCTTCAACTGATAAATGCGTACCACCGTCGACAAGGATTGCCCGGCGCCGTTCGTGTTCAACGACGCGCGGCTGACCAGCTCCACGTTCATCGTCTTCACCTGCGTCGTGAATGCCCATTTCGCCGCGTCGACGGTGCTGTCCGTCACCGCCTGCCCCACTCCGCATGCCGTCATGGCCAAAGTGGCCAAAGCCGCAGCGCAAGTGCGAAGTTTTCTTATCATTGTGCCCATCCCGTTGTACTCCAAATTCATTGATTATTGTGTCAGTGCGCAGTGAGTGGTGGGGCGTCGTGTCGGGCGCTGCTGCCCGCCCACGTGCCTAGCCGGACCCGAGTCAGACCGGTCGCGCGATCCCGTTCGGCTGGCTGCGGCAATCGCGTGGTGTAGCCCAGCCTCACCTGATCTGAATTGAGTTGCTGAGTCGGCATAAGTGGCGCGCTGACATGCATTTCCAGCTGCGCTTGTGCCTCGTAGCCGAGATAGAAGCGCAGCAGCGCCATGACCTCCCGGTGCGTCGCCTGTCCAGGAATCAAGCCGAGCACGGACTCGCGCGTGCGTGGCGTAATGACCACGCGCACTGTATTTGACCGGTCGAAGAAGCCCCGGCCGAGCAGACAGCCATCGCCCAAGGCGCCACGCTCGTAGCCTTCCGCGTGGGTCCATACCGGATAGAACTCCTCCACCATGATCCGGGCGTCGGGCACCGCGTGCTGCAACACGCCCGCGAGCCCCTCAGCCGTGCGCGTTTTCTGGCTGGCTAGCCCGAGCATCGACAGCAGCTTGCGTATGCCGACCGACCGCGCGATCTCCGGCGCACCGATGCCGAGGCCGGCGAAGCTCAGCAGGTATTGCGAAATCTCATCCGTACCGCCGCTTCTGAAACCGGCTGGATAGCGATACTTGCGCCACACACGGTAGTACTGCGTCGCGATCCGATGATGGAACAAATCGAGGAACGCCGACAGCGGCTCTGCGCCGTCGCGGGTCTGCGCAACCTCGTCGACGAAGTACGACGGCATGCGCGCATCGACGCCGTACAGGCCGAGGAACGTCGTGCGAACCGCTGGCGCCGCCGCCGGGTTGTCCAGGTCGTATTCGACTGCATCGATTTCGCGGTTGGGAAATCCGAGCCGTGTGTGTGACCGGAAGCGCACTGGCTCGTCGGCGAGCGAATCTGTCGTGCCCAATGACGGTTTCGCTGGAGCGGCAAGTTCGATCAACTCGCAGAAACGGAAGAAATTCATTCGCGTCGCGTCATGGAGCAGCACCGGCAGCAGCGCGCGGTCGGCATATGCCAAAGACGTCCGATCCGGCGCGTTCAAAACGGTGCTCCAGCGCCCTTCGTCTCGGGCCATACAATGCGACGGCCCGTGGGTTGCAACACGATTACGAGCCTCGTGAACAGGTTGAGCGTCGCGTACAGCCCGAGGAAACGGTTCAGCATGCCGCCGAACAGTTCGATATCGCCATCACCCGCGAACCGGTTGCTGTCGAGCGTCACCTCGATCTCCACACCCCGCTGCACGCCGCCCTTCACGAGTTTCTGCAACTGACGATGTTTGACGTCAGTCATCGCCTCGATGCGGCGCCGGTTCAGCTCGCCCTCGGTCCAGTCATACAGCGCAAGCGAACCGCGCAGGATTTCCGGGTTCAGCAGCGACAGATAGTTCGGCGCCAGATGGGACAACACGCGCCAATGGAGACGATCGCCGGTTGGCGGATAGACCGGCAGCGTCGGCGCGGTCAGGTTGCGCACCGAACCGATGTTAGTGAATCCGCCGCGCATGCGCGTGATGCCCGCTTCGCGCAGACCTTGGCGTGGCAACACGCCATTAGTACCCGTTACCGACAGCGACAGCGTTTCCTTCGGCAGCGTCGTTTGATGCTCCCATGCATGGCCGCCGAGCACGATCCAAGTGTCGAAGCGCCCCGACGGGCCGCGCCGCATGCGGGTGTGGAAATACCGTTCAGGCATCTCGTGACGCAGCATGCCGCCGCGATGGCGAAAAGCCGCGAACGGCGCGTACTCGAAGCGGCGCCCCGATCCGACCTCAAAGCCTTGCACTGTATCGACCGAATACACGTCCACATGGCTACCGTAGTGTTCAGTCGCGTGCACGCGGTATTCGGTTTCGAACTGCGTCGCGGTGACCGGGTCAGCCTCAAGCTGGAACAGGTTGATGATCGGCGTGCAGAAGAGCCGCACGTTGTCGGCCGAGAAACGCATGTCGTCCGGATAGGACTTCTCCAGGACGACCTCGACGTCGAAATACGGCGCGTCCTGAGGAATCGCGTGCATGTCCAGGCCGAGCAGGTCCACGAACATGAATTTTTCCGGGAACGTAAAATATTCGAGCAATAGCTGGTAGCCGCCGAACGCATTATCGGCCTTCGGCCACAGGCGTTCGTTCGCGGCAAACCCGGCGGGTTCGAAACGCAGGCCGGGCATGGCCCGAGGTAAGCCGCGACGGTCGACCGGATGGCCCGGCGTGCGCACGTTGATTGCGACCGGCGCCGCGATGAGCGCGGCGTACAACGCCAGTGCAACGGGCCGGTCTGCGTTCAGGTAGAAACGAAGTCGCGGCACTTCGAGTAGCTCGCGCCGCGCCTGCGGCTGCACGTCCAGCCGGAAGCGCAGTACCGAGCGGCCGTCCTCGCGGGCATAAGCGTTCGCCTCGCTCAAACGCAGCGGATAGAGGTCGATGTCCTGCGTCGTCCGGTACACGCATTCCACGGCGTCTTCATGCGCACTTGCGGACAAGCCTGCCCGAATCGGATCGGACGTCACCTCGAGTCCGGCTGCGAGCGTTTCGTGCTTTTGCAGCACGCCGTGGGCCGGACTCACTTCGAGGATCGACAGAGATGGAATCATGCGCAGGTAATGCGGCCACAGCATGCTGACGAGCCCTTCGGTCAGCTCGGGCAGTTCATCGTCGAGCTTGTGACGCAGGCGGCCCATCAGGAATGCAAAGCCTTCGAACAATCGTTCGACGTGGGGATCGCGCTCGCCGATGCGGTCAATGTTCAACCGGCGGGCGCGATCAGGAAACGCGTGTGCGAACTCCTTGCCAGCTTCGCGCAGGTAGCGCATTTCCGCTTCGTAATAACGCAGTATTTCGTTGTCTTTGATGGGTTCGCTCATGGGCTAAAAGTTTCGCTATCCTGGGTACGGCTCACGCGAACGTCACGGCACGCGCCGGGTCGATCGCCGTGAGCTCGCCCGTCAGCACGTCGGCGCGGGCGGTCAGCGCGGGCTTGTCCGCGTCCTTGCGGTTCATGCGGATTCTGAGCAGGCGCAGAAGATGATATTTGGCGTCGAAGGCCAACGAAGGCTCCCATGCAGCGAGTTGGAAGCGTTGCGCTGCGGCATCGAGAACGGACAGTAAATGCAGCGCGGTGTCCAGACGATCCGCGTGCTCGGCAACGCGCGCCATCACCAGTTGCCGGACGAAGCGGCCACGCTCGCCATCCTCGGCGGGCAGGCGTTGCAGCCACGCGAACGCGACGTCCAGACCCTGCTGTGCGGCGAGCTCGACGGCCTGAGCTTCGGTTTCCGCCCAGTCCGCGTTCACCGACGACACCGCCACGGGTGTCACGCTTTCGCCTCGCTCGACATCGCGCACCGTGGCATGGCGCGCGATCCATTCGAGTGTCGTGTCGTCGGCGAACGGCGAGCCGTCGGAGAATGAAAGCTGGTCGAGACCGGGCAGCCGTTCGAGCATGAGCGCGCAGTCGGTGGCAGCCAGATCGCGGACCTTTGCGTAGTCGCCGCCCGCCTGTTCCTGGGCACTGAACGCGTAGTACTGCAGGTCCAGCCAGAAGTGATTCGCGCCTTCGGCAAACGCCGCCTCGACGCGCTCCAGCAGCTCCGGCCATTGCCTCTGCAACAGCAGACGTTTCAGAAGCGCGCGCAGTTCCGCGCGCGGCGCCACGAGCCGCGTTTTGCCGCTGACCTCATGCGGCGGCACTTCGGTGAGTGTGTCCCAACGCACGCAGCGCATCAGCCGATAGGCCGCCAGATAGCCGTGCGGCTGATCGCGCAGGAACAGCACCATCTGGCGTGCGCGATCCAGCAACTCACGAGTCGAGGACACTCCCCCAGCCAATGGCAGCGCCGAGGCTGACGAGTTCTCCGCCGATGTGCCGCTATTGCCTGAGCTTTCCGACAATTCAGGCGACTCCACGCGGCCTTCGAAGCGCCGGAACAACGGATCGAGGTCAGGACGCGCGGCTTCGGGCCAAGGCGCGGTGCGCTCGTTGATCAGCGCGAGCGCCGACAGCGTACGCGCGAGCAGCGGGCCGGACAAACCCTGCACGCGGTCGAGCCGGTCAGCGAAGGTGCCACCGGCCAGCCATTCGAGCGATGCCTTGCGCGTTTCCACGCGCGCCGGCAACAGCGTGTCGCCGAAACGGTCGACGAATGCAGATAGCAATTCGAAACCCGAAGCGACACCTTCCGCGCCGTCGCGGCGCATGCGCCCGTAGAGGTAGTAGACGGCGAGCCGTACGTCCTTCGCGCTACGCTTGAGCAGGCGTTCGGCAGTATCGACAATCAACGTGTTGTCGACCTCCGAGAGTTTGGCGACTTCCTCCTTGATCGCGAGGAATTCATCGTCATAGCCGGGGTCGGTGCCGACTGGCGCGTCGTCGCTGATGGGGTGCAGCCAGTCGTCCCAGCGCCCCTGTGCCGAGCGGGCGAGATCGGACGGCGCGCGTGCGCCGAACAGTGCGCTGAGGAAGTTTGTCAGCATGAGAGAAGGTCTTTGGGGGAGTCGGTATGAGCAGTGTTCAAAGTGGGCCGGCTCCGCCGGGAAGCGGGACTTCGGCGTGCTTTGCCGCGTCGAGCATGGCGTGCGGCAGCGGCGGCGGTCCGTTGGCTTGCGCGGTCTTTTTCGCGCCTGGTGTGGCCATGGTTCCGTTGGCACCGCCCGCGAAGATGCGCGCCGGCAGCACGAAATTGCGCAGCGCCAGCAGTTCCAGCGGACCCTTGCCCACCTCCGTGCGCATCATGAAACTTAATGGATACGTGAGATCGGTCGACGCCGGCGTCAGCGGACCCTGAACGGTCAGACTGTCGAGGCGTTGGGTGCCCGCGTCGGCGTCGACCTCATTGTCTTTATCGTCCCGATCTGCGCTGGCGACTTTCGGCCCGCTCGCCGCCGACGTCGCCTTCAGCGCCCCTGCCGCCCTTAGCGGCATCGTGTCCGGCCTTGCCTGCCACGTGAGCTGATACGTGGCGCTGTCGATCGGCTGCACCCGTGCCCGCTCCAGCATCCGCACCAGTCCCCAACGGCCGCCGAACTCGAAGCTTTTGTTCGTGCCCGCGCTCTCGGTCTGCCACTGCAGGCACGTGCCGGGCCCCTGCGGATTGTTCGACGGCCAGGTCAGCGCCTGCCACGTCTCCTGCTGATTGAAGTAATGCAGGCTCTGGCCGTCGAGCGTGAATATTGTGTCGGTCACGCCCGCTGTCGGCACCGGCTTGAAGTCGAAACGATATTGCGGCTCGCCCTGCGCAAGCAGATGACCCGCCACGCGCTGCAGCGTGTTCAATGCCTTGAGGAAATCAGGATCGAAACTCAGGGCCGTGTTGCCTGTGATCACCGGCACCCATTGGTCACCCTGCAACTCCAGCACGCCTGCGAGCTGTGAGCCGAGAAACGCGCCGATCAACCCGCCCTGCGGTCGCAGGAAACGCGCGAGTTCGGGCAGCGACGCGTCGTTATCCGTGTTGGCGAACGGATAGCGGCCGGCGAACGAACGGTTCCACGTGGCAAGCACCGTCTGACGCCACGCCTCGTTCAGGCTGGCCTGCGCCGGTTGCAGCACCGTTTGCGTCGCCTGGGCGACGGGCCGCACGAAGAGCGCGTCGCCCATGCCGGCCCATTGCGCGCCGAGGCTTGCGGCAATCAGTTGCGCGTAGACCTGAGTGTCGGCAAGCTCCGATCCTTTACCCTGGAAGAGCGATTGCGCAACCTGCCTTGCCTGGGCGTCGGAATCCGGGCTGTCGCTGATCTGTTGCAACCGCAGGCGCAAGGTCGTCACGCGCTCCATGAAACGCTGCAGGCTGAGGTCGCCGCTCGCGGCGGGGTTGGCGCTGCCCTGTGCGACGAGGCGCAGTACCGGCCCGAACGATGCGCCGAGCGGACCGGCCGGGTCGGGTTTGGCCGCCTCAGGGCCTTCGGCCTCCCTGCTGAAGACGTGCTGTGCCTTGTCCACCAAGGTGTCGGACAGCGAAGCCTTCAGCGCACCCGCTCCGCCCTGATACTCGAGCGATTTGATCAACGCGATCACCGGCGACTGTCGCGCGTCCGCGATCAGTTTCAATTGACCAATCGCGACCGGCAGCGCGGGCGCAGGCTCCCATTTCAGGCTGTTCATGAAACCCTGCCAGTGCTCCGCGTAATCCGTGAAATAGCGGCTCGCGAGCGAGGCTTTCATCGCGTCCGCGGACTGCTCGGGTGGTTGCTGCGGTTGCTGCGGCCCTTGCGGCTGTTGCGTGCCGTCGGCCAGCACCCAGTCGCTTGCAGCTTCGTTGCGCCTGGCGGCTTCGTCGATGGCGGCGGCTATCGTGCCCTCGTAGGCCTGACGGGTGAACACGCCAGGAACCGAGGATGCCGCCCGCAACAGACCGCGCGTGTCCGTGCCGGCCGTGAGGGACGCAAGCGTCTGGTCAGGGTAGCGATTACCCGCTGTGTCGAGGACGCTCTGGTAGACCGTGTCTTCGGAGTTCTTCACGCCGATCACCGCCAGCAGCGTCTGACGCGATGAGTTGACCAGATCCTCGCGCGGCTGGATGCGCCAGTCTTCGTGTGCCTTCAGATGCCCGGCGTAGAAGCCGAGCAGGCGCCCGGATAGGTCGAGCTTTTCGCCGGCCGGGAGGTTTGCGCTGGTGCTCCAGTAACGTGCGAGTTGCGGCGCCATGAATGCGGCGTCGGCGCGTTGCGGCCTGGCCAGCATCAGATAGGTCTTGAGCGCCTTGTGGCCGTCGAGCGCCAGCCGGTTGGTCTGGTCGTCGAGGTGCCCGGTTTGCATCTGGCTCAGGTCGACCAGCGACGCTTCGAGGTTCTGCTGGAGCGGCGTGGTGAGAAGATTGCGGGATTCCTTTGCGTAGGGCCGCCATAGCGCGGTGAGCACCTCATGGTCGTGGTTCAGGCCGAAGCGCGTGAGCAGTGGCGCGTGGTTCTGGGTGCGGGTTTCGTAGAGGTGGATGCGATGCTGCAGGCGCAGCAGTGCTCGTAGGCGTGTGGCTGGATCCGATGCCGTGGTCAGGGTGCTGAGCACTTGCCTCGTGACGTTCAGGTCGCGTGCGTTCGATGCTGCCGAGATCAGCATACCGGTGGTCCACAGGCCGACGGCTGCGAAGGCGATGACCGAGCAGACGGTAACAGGGTGCAGGCCAGTGCGGCGGCCAGGCGTGGCGCGAGCTGTCCTGGCGATGTGATGCCATAGCGGCAGGTGTACGCTGGTCGGCGCGTCTTCTTTGTCGCGATTGGTGGTTGGCTTGGGGTACGGGGCGAAGAATGCACCGTTGACGCGCTGACGATTGCGCCCTTCGGACAGGCCGGCAATCCAGTTGGTGAGCGGTCCGATGCGCGTATCGAGACGCTTCGACAGATTCCCTGCGTAGCAGTCCCGGCCATTCCTGCTCAATTGCCCGACGCTGCGATCGGCGAGGCGCAGGCGCAGCGTTTGCAGTGCGGTCCCGATTGAGTGGGCGTCGGCACCGCGCGGGAATTCGCAGCCGGTGACTGGCGTGCTGAGGTCGGTCACTTCGTCCGCGTCTGCAACATCAAGCACGTAGACAGGGGCGCTCCAGCGCAAGGTGTTCGCTATACGCGCGACGGTCGTGCCATAAATGCCCGCGCCGCGCCGTTGCGTAGGCAGTTCGGCTACACCATCGAGAATGATCACCACTGCGTCGATGGGCCGCCTGCGACGCAGTTTGCCCAATTGCTTCAGCCAGTCAGTATCCAATCGGCCGCCGGCATCTGTCTCACACCACAACAGCACGGCATCGTCGGCAGTGAGCCAGCCGGAATTTGCGAGTGAGGGTAGCAGGCGATCTATTCTCGCTTTGTCTCCCGTCAGCAACAGCCAAGGTTGCCGATAGCGCCAGCGAAAGCCGTGGACAGTATGCAAATTCGTCCGCAACGACTCGAGTGGCGCCGCCTTCTGTTCTTGCGCGTCAGACAGCTCGGCGGCGGGAGCCAAGCGATGCTGCGCCACGAATTCGCCCAGCCGACCCCGCAATTGCCGTGACCTCAACGAGTAGCCGGAGATGACCCATGCCATCGCTCCCGCAAGCACGAATGTTATGGCTATGCGATGTTCGCGCGACCACGCCAGCAAAACATTCAGATCGACGAAGAGCAGCGACGCCGACACGGCGAGCGCAGCTATCGCAACGAGCAAAAGCGGTAGTGCGAGAAGTTTTATTTTCATTCTATTGAGGTCATTCAAAAAACCGCGCCCAACCCGAGTCCCGCAGTCGATAAATTAACTAGTCGATCAATCCAACCGTCAGCGGCTAACAACACATAAAGCATCGGAACGCTGTTAACGCCCTACGTCATTTCGCCCGGCGCCGCGACACGAGCAAGCGTGAAATCACTTTCCAATTCTGTCGCGCAAAACTGCGTGGTCTCCGTTTGCAGTGCCGCCTTGCAAGCCGCACCCAAGGCAATCCATTCGCGCAACGCGCCTGGAGAACCGATGAACATATCAAGAGAAACTGGCTCGACGTTTCTTCCCGATTCACCACGTATCTCTTCGGATAGCGAAAGTTCACTAAACAGCTTCTCGATCGACGGCTGCTTCATGCCGCTCAGCCACCAAGTGGACGAATCTGGAAGCTTGCCCTGAGACCTGAACATGGCCTTAAGATCCTCGGTCAAACCTGCAAAATTCGTCGGCATTGGACGATACAGCCAGGCAATAGGCTCGACGCCAGTGGTATTGACCACTCCCACCGAAGCCAGAATCAAAGCGGCGCCTGCTTCGGTGAAACTGGGCACGCCGTCATCGCCCCAAAGCTGTGTCGCGACAACCAGGCCGCAGTAGGCTGATTGCTCGTCAGCCCAGCGGGCGAAAAGCCCAGAAGGCGACAGATCCGTGCCCGCGTCAAGTGCACGAGTCCGAATCCTCTTATCGCTCATTGCTTCAAGAAGCTGGCTCGCTCGCGGCGAAGCGTCCAACCTTTCAATGCTCGTCACCGCTGGCGCTGCGATTTCGATGCCGCACCGTACCTGCGTCAGTGCGCCGCCAATCTGGTAGAGAAGCCTGTTCAGCAACTCGTCGCGCCTCGCATCCGGTTGCCCATCCGTGTTGATCGTGCCGATCTGACGACGGCTTTCCGGATGAAATTCCGGGTTGATCTTCGGGCCCTCCGAAGCCGGCACGGGCCGGACCGAATCACCGTCCGGCGTGACAACGGCAGCTGCGAGAACGGCAAGTCGGCGATCGCCCCATCCGTGCCACTGATTGATCAATACCTCGCGCTCGCCATTGAGCAGGGCTCTGGCTTCACATTCATTTCCGTATGCAAGCAACCGGATGCCAAGCGATGCTGTCCAGCCCAACAGCGGGCATCCTACGAGCGCGATCCAGAACCTCAGGCCATGAGCCGGCGAGTTGACTGGCCAGAGGGTCAAGGTCAGGATGGCGCCGACCAGTAGAAACACTAGCAGTAACAGGACCCACAACCAGAGCCGAGGCGGTTTGACAGAGTCGAAGGATCTGAGCGTAGGAATTGGCCACGACATTACTACTCGCCCATCCCCGTGGAACTCGATATCAGCATGCATCCGCAACCGGCCTTAAAGCCGTGAAGCGCGACCTGTCTCGCGTCCGAGAAAATATGGCCTTCGCCTGGCATGATCGACGTCGTGCCGTGTCCTGCCCGCGGACACGAGACCCGATCGCCGACAAGTGCCGCGGGCAACCCATCGACGATCGTTGTCGAACTCGCCGTCTCTACGAAGCCACCGTGGTCTGTCCGATCGCGTAAGCGAATGATTCCTTTCATGATTCCCTCCTTATGGGCTTGTTCTGACTGGCTGGGGCTGCAACGTTTATTCCGGTTTCGACGCTAGAGGTTGGGAGGTTTCACCGTAGCCTTTACCTAGCGCCGCCACTTCCGGTAGCGCTGGCGTCGTTGCCCGCAGGCCGATGCTGTTCAGCAGCCCTTCGAAGCGTGGCTGGCTCTGTGCAAACGGCGGTGGATCCGATGCGAGTTCTCCTTCCTCGACCTGATTACGCGCGAACGTACGCATCTTGACGGCCAGCCATGGCAGCGCCTGGGAGTCCGGTTTGGCGTTGGTCCCGGCGTAGACGGTGTACACCTCGTACGGCGGCCGGTTGAGTACCTTCTTTAATTGCGCCGGCGTATAGTCCGCGCGGTGGTTTGCGTCGTCTTTCTCTGACTCGCTCAGCCCTTCCACGCGTGCCACCACGCCGCTCTCTATCCCGCCTCTGCCGTTAATCCGTACTTTCTTCGGGCCGATACGTTCCACAATCTTCACGTTTTCAGGCACTGCTGCGCCCAGCAGGCC
Organism: Paraburkholderia sp. BL25I1N1; assembly: GCF_003002025.1. GTDB lineage: Bacteria > Pseudomonadota > Gammaproteobacteria > Burkholderiales > Burkholderiaceae > Paraburkholderia. Next base: position 118,331 of record NZ_PVZB01000006.1, on the reverse strand, counting down.
GACTCCTGATACGCCGAGCGCATCCCATAAGGCACCACCGCCTGGCGGCGTCTGGTCGTTCAGCACTCCCGTGTCGATTACGTAGATCACGCCGGGCACATCGCGGTAGCGCATGCCCAGTTTCATGCGAAACGGCGTCTTGCCGTCGTCGGCGATGAATCCATAGGGGATGCACAGACCCTGTTGCGTGGGAATCTCGAATTCGGCGCGCGCGCGGAACCGTTGCAGGAATTCGCGCATGCGGGCTTCGTTGGCCTGCGGCTGGCCAGCCGGGCCGGTCTGCTCGAAGATGTGCAGCCACGGTTTGCGGTAGACGTAGGCCGTCAGTGTTTGATGCCGGTTATTGCGACGGTCGTCGTCTGCCCTGAGTTCATCGGGATATTCCGATTCCCAGACACCAAGACTGTCGGGAATACCCGTCTCGAAACGATGGTCGAGCCTGGCGCGAGCCATTGACAGTTCATCGTTGTGGATTCGCTCTTCGAGGGATTTACGCTCTTCGTCGGAAGTTGTCCTGGCAAGCCAATCTGTCCATGTCGCAATGTCTTTAGTATTCCAGTTAATCGAGTTCTTTCTGTCAAGGTCCAGTTTTTTAAATTGCCAGTTGAACTCTTCCCGTTTGGGATCGGAAACCACCGCAACTCTTGTGCTGCCGACTTCGATACCATCGTGTACGTCATAAATCGATGCGCTTTGTCGTGGAGAGAACATGTAGCTGTTGCCAGGATCGGAGGGCCACTCAACTCGCCCCGCGACATTGAACGCGTGCCGGCCGAGGCATTCACGCTCGCTGCTCGACACTGGCGTCGTATAAGCCGCCTTCGATACTGAGGCAAGATCTTCGCTCCAGATCCGCTCGTCTTTCTGTGCCTGACGTTCTGCCCGCGAGGGACCGCATCCCACCATTAGAACGGTGGCGATCACGCCCAATATCGTCACACAGTTGAGTCTAGAATTTATCACCCTGCCGCCTCCCTGTCGTTCTCATTTGTTTGCGCGATTACGACCAGCGCTCCAGGATCGCCTTGCGTAGCAGGACCGTCTGTCGCGGCGAGCAAAGTCAGGTTAATTCCCGAAATATTGTTCTCACCTGCGGTCCAGCGAATAGGCAACGCACAAATAAATCCGGCAACTTGAGTTGGTGCAGTCGTCTTCGGATTCGCTTTCGCTTCCCAGCTACGGGGCTTGTCTCCAGCAACAGGCTCTCGCCAGAATGTTTCAAGGAACGGCATGCGCTCCTTCATCTTCCCTGCCTTGTTAACCCAGGTCGGCCAGATCGAGCCGCCCTCGTCCTTGACATTCAGCTTTGGCACCGAGTAGGGCACATAGCTGAATGCCTTGCGATATTCGAACGCATTCAGCTCAGCCCGGTCTTGAATTCCCTTCCATGTTGCAGGACTGCCCGGTTGGTCGATGATCCCGGCAAGCTCGCTTGCGGGGTGCCGGCAGTTTCCACTGAGACCAAACAGCTTGCGCCACAGATTCCTGCGCAATTCATGCACGCTTTTTCCAACCTGTTGCGTGTTCTTTCCGTCAAGCAGAACAGGAACGGACGCATCATCGACAATCACCATCGCCAATTCTGAATCCCGCTTGCCCAATTGACTGCGATCGTTGATATTCGCGCTTCCCAGAATCGCCACCCGGTCATCGGCAATCAGTAATTTGCTGTGTATGTACACCTGTTCCGTTACGGGCTGTCCGCCCAGGTTGGCCCAGTTGCGCAGATTCAAGAGCGTAAGGTAACTCTTCCATTCGGAGGGCACATCGCGCACCAAATCTTTCCATTCCAGTTCTGTCAAACGTTGGAACACCGCCAGCTTCTCCTCATTCGTCATCCCCGGCTTTGCCTTCCGCTCCCGCGCCTCGAGGATCGCCCGGCGAATGGTGTTCACCAGGCTATGGGTGCCAAACACCAGCGACTGCATGGTCAGATGGATCTGCGACATCACCGCTATATCGTCGAGTTGCCCCTCTGGATGAACGGGCAGCACCATGTACACGTGAAACGGCAGCCCCTCCAGGATCGCCCGGCGGATGCGCGCGCCCAGTGCATGACCGATCGGGTTCAGGAGACTCTCCTGCGGCTTGCCAAACAGTTTCGTCGTTTCGACCGTAGCCAGGCAGCTCAGATTGGTCCTGAAATCGGTCAGGAATTTCTCGTCGCCCCGCGCTTCCTCTATCACCCGCTTCAGCCTGGCGAGATCGATGTTCTTTGGAATCTCGCTCATCGTCATCGAGCGCGTGATCCCAATTTTTTCCATATACGCTCGCGCGTTCGGTGCCTGCCACGGATCGCGCAACGCAGCCATCGGGCCCGACCACGCCCGGTCGGATACGTTGGTCCCAAACGCCGACTGAAAAAACTGCCCCTCGATATAGATGAAATGCTGCGCACCGCTGATGGCCTTGAGCATCGCTTTCATGCAGTTGTTCTGGCTACGGGTCGGCTTCGGCCCCTGCGGATTGGCCGCATATTCACTCTGGAGCAGACGCAACGGCGCACTGCGCAGCAACTGCGCCCATTGGGTGCCCCCCGGCGCCTCCTGCCGCTGCGGCGCATGCATCTTCGCCAGCATCGGCAGTCGATGAGCCGTCCATGCGTCGGCCGATACATAAGGTGTCAGTTCGAGCGCCTTCAGCAGGATATTGACCAGCCGGAACCCCGGCAGCGAATCGCTGTTCACCGGCATCATTGGTGACGACCCGGATTCCGGAGAACAGTACCGTTTCACGAAGCCATCCCAGCGATGCACGAAATTGGTCGCCAGATCGAACACCGCCGGCCCCTCAATCCGCATATGCACGTCGTGCCACGGCATGCGCGGCTGCTTCGTCGTGTCGTGGACCTTTTCGCCGTACGGCATGGCCTTGCGTTTTGTGACCAGGTCCGCAAGCGGCTCCTTACGCTGCTGCGTGACGTCGGCAATTGACGTGACACACGCGATCCCGAACGCCTCGATCAGACTGCCCACAGTCGTATAAACCCCGGGCGGCAGTTCATCCAGATGACCACCGCGCAGCCAGTCGATCATCCAGGTCACCGCGACTGCCGTATCGGCGCCATAGTTGCGCAGTTCCTGCTGAAGCGCAGGACTCATCCGATCCCACGTGCGACGCGCCAGCCACTGCAACGCCTCACCCGGCGCGTCCGCGATCGCCTCCTTCGTATTGTCGACTTTCGTCCTGACGTATGCTCCGGCCGCGCGCACGCTCGCCGGCAGCAGATCGGTGTTGCTCCACCAGTCCTGCACCCGCCACGCAATCTGGTCGTATTGCGTCTTCCTGTCGTCAGCCCAATCGAGCCCGCTGTTGACCGGCCCAAGATCGAGTGGCGAATACCACCACGCCGCACCTTTCGCGAGAAACTGATCGGAGCTCCCTGCCAGCAGTTCGCTGAGGGGAACATGGCCGACCTTTTCGACGCGCGTCATCGAATTGATCTTCGGGATACAGCTGCTGTAAAACTCGTTGCCGCTGCGCCCCTGGGCTTCGAGCGAAAAAGTACCGTCGTCGCGCCGCCCGTAGGCCAGATCCATGCCGCCCAGATAGCCGATTCTGTTGTCGACCACCACCATCTTCTGGTGATGCGAGAAACCCAGCAGTCCGGAAGCGCCCGCAACATCGCTTTGCCCCATTGCCGGCAACGTCCATGCGCGCCGCTTCGGCAGACCGGCGTTCAACTGGTTCAGTCCGAGCAGGGATTCGAAAATTCCCACGTCGAACGCGATCGGCGGGGGAGCGAACCACGGCATGACGAACACTTCGACGCCCCGCTGCACCGCCCCGCGCAACAGTTCAAACAAAGTTCGGCCGTCGCCCATGTCCACGTCGAAGTTGACCTGCCAACCCGCAATGAAAATGCACGTGGCGGCGCCATCGATAGCCTTCGCCACGTCGCTGAAATAATCGCTGCCCGTCACGAAGAACTGCGCCTTGTTCTTCTGGCGCGGCCCCGAGAAGACGTCGCCCCATTCAATTGATTTCAACTCTTTCGCCAGACCCGGATCCGCACTCTGTGGATGCTCGACATCGGATACGAAACAGCCCGGCGCCGACACGGATTGAACGCTGCCCTGCTTCGCGGCGATATGTGTGATGGTTTTAGTCATCTTCTGGTTGCCACACAACTTAGGTCTTGATGGTCCGGTAAATGTGCCGCTCGGTCGTGCCGAGAGCGTCTTGCGCATAGTCCACAACCGGATCAACCGATGCGTCCCCTCGAACCGAATGGAGATCCGGAGAGAAATCCGCTGCATTCAAGCCATGCAACAATTTGTCTTCGTCAGTCCAGTTCGCCAATTCGGACTCGACGTTGACGCGCACGGTATGCCCGGGATAAACCAACCACGTTTGCATGGGGTTGACGCAATGAACCTCCGAGACTCTTTGCTTTTCCTCATCCGTCAGATTGATATTCCCGCTTGCGTCGCTCGTACCCTGCGCCACGAGTCGTTGTTCATCGACGTCCAGCGAATCGGGTTCGGGACCATGCACGATCTTCCACGGCGCGTGCGCCAGCGGATGTCCGTCGGAGCCTGGACGATCAGCAAGACGAAACTTGAAATCGAACTGTTGCTGCTGAAGTTCCGATTTGGGCAATGCGGGTAACACACCCGGCATGCTCGCTGGTCCGCATTTCTGAAGACTTACCGTATGGCAAAGTATGTTGTCCGGCGTACCGAGATGAATCTTGCCGTCCTTCAACTGTATGTAAGCCCGGCCGCACGTGAGCAACAGCTCGTCTTTTGCCGTGACCACGACCTTGCGCTCAGTGCTGGTGATGGACAGATCGTGTCGTGCCGTCAATTCCAATGCATCGTTCTGCGCCTGAACCTGGATCTTGCCCTTGTTCGCAAACAGCTTGATGCCGGACTTCTGCGCAAACAGACTAATTGCATCGCCGGCGCCGACAGCGAACCGTTTCCATGCGCTCACCTGCACATCGCGCGCGGCATCGAACACGACGTCGACGCCGGCGCTTTGTCGAATATTTCCAGGCGTGGTGGCCACAATCGCGGCCGGAGATGAAAGCAGCAGCACTGCTGCCTGCAATCCCTTTACCTGATCATGGAGCAGATCGTTTTGTGTCTTCAGGTCGAGCAGGTCCGCCTGTGCGGTCTGCGCGGCGTCATTGAGCAGTCGCATTCTTTCGTGTGATTGCTCGAGCTGCTGCAACGCTGCCCGCATCTCCAACTGCAATCCACCCGCCTTCGGCTGATCGTCTGCCGAAATAAAAAGTCCCTTTCCACCGCGAATCGCACCCCAGCCCGACGAGCGCAATTCAAACCCTTCACCGCGCTTCTGCTTCTTGCTGTCGACCAGATGCCCAAGATTCAGCTGACTCTTCCCCGAATGCTCAGTGGACAACTTGATCCCTTCCTGCCCCTCCCAATCCTCCATGCGCAGCTTGTTATTTGCCTGCGTCCGGATCACATTGCGCGAGAGCCAGCGGTCCTGATTCGTGATCAGATCGATGGCCTGGCTGTGGTGATGAAACTGTGAGATATATGGCTTATCCGGATTGCCGTCGCGGAACTCCACCACGGCTTCGTCGCCGTCAAGCGCCGGAAAGTGAAACCCCGTCTGCAATTTGCCCGCGAATGGCTTCGCCAGCCGCAGCGGCACGCTCTCTCCGCCCGGATTCCATTCGTCGAAGTCCAGGTCGAAGCGCACCACATAGTGGCCCTGCTGCGTCAGATAGGCATACTTGTACTGATCGGGGGAAGTCACCCGCGCGCTGAGCGTGCCGGGGATCTTCGGCCACGTGTCCTCTTCGAGTCTCAGCCGGAAGCGCCGGTCAGCGGGAATTGCCCGGTAGCTGTTGCGGTACGCCTGATCACGCGCGCCACTGTGTGTCACTTCGACAATCACCTGGCCATTGGGCGCGTCGGGCAAATCGTCATCCATGCGCAGCACGCGCGCCGGCCGCACACCGAGCACGTTGCTCTCGCCTTCGTAGACCACTTGCCACGCGATCTCGGCCTCGTGGCGCAGTTGAGCTTCCCACTGCGCCCCGCCCTGATCGAGATGATGCGTGCCGTACACGTATGACTGGCCGTAGGTCGTGGTGTCCTTCATCGCCACGTTCGCGTCGGCTTTGAAGCGCTCCCACGCCTGATCGGGGTTGTAGTCCGCGACACGAATCGATTGCGGCACCGCGCGCGCGTGCATCTCCAGCGCGAAGACCGCCTCGATACCGGACTCCAGTCCAGCCTTCTCGCGGTACGGCACCTTCAGTTCCGGCGTGTAGACGTAATGGTCGATGTCATCGGCTATCACCACGACGTCGCCGAATTTTCCCCTCTCGGTGTAGCTGTAGATACCCTCCTTCTGCATCAGGATCTGGATGTAAGACCAGTCATCGATCTGATACTGAAAGCGGAACGCGTGCTGCGGAAAGTTCCGACGTAGCCTGAATACAAACTGGTTACCGTTCAAACCGTGACGACGCAGGATCGCCTCGATGATCTGCGGCGCAGTCTGCCGCTGATAGATGCGGCTCGTACGCGTGAGCTTCAGACGCGCGATGTGCGCCTCGACCACGATGCGGTAGCCGCTGAAATCCTTCGTCGTCTTCGTCCTGCTGAAGCCCGTGATGCAGCCGGCAAATACGCGTGGCGCGGTGCCGTCCGCTGGCTGGATAGTGAACGTGGCATCACGGCCCAGGTAATCGGCCCGCGCGAGACTTTCCGGATGCGTGAGTTCGACGGTGACCCGGTAGGGCTCGCCCATTCGTTCAACCGCTGTGAACGACACTACCGAGAGGTCCCGGCCATTGCCCGGCCCTGTCACGTCCAGAAAATACGACTGCTGCACAGTCATGGGCCTCAAACTACTCCCGTACGTCTCCACGTCCCCCAGCAGACTCGCCATTGCTTTTATCCCCCACGTATAGCTTCGACCATAAGCACTCGAAAAAAGTGCTTATGGCATTCCGTCAGATGAGCCGAGGTGCAACGGTAAACGCTTTGGATTCCTTTGTGAATATGCCACCACTCTTTTTCTTACCAATTCTCAAAAAATACTGGGCAGGATATTTCGAGATGAAATTTATATGCTATTAATAAAAAACGCGATTCTGTTGCACTGATCGTTGTCTCAAACTAAAAGGAAATAAAAATGGCAGAGAGCTTCCAGAACGAGGTGCCCAAGGCAAGAATTAACATCAAACTAGACCTGCATACAGGAGGCGCGCAAAAGAAGGTCGAGCTGCCGCTCAAACTTCTGGTCATGGGCGATTACAGCAACGGTCAGGACACTCGGGTGCTGGCGGAGCGCGCCAAGGTCGACATCAACAGGAACAATTTCAACGCGGTACTCGCCGGCTACAACCCGAAGGCAAAGATTGCCGTCGAGAACACGCTCGCGGGCGACGGCTCAGAATTGCCAGTGGACCTCGACTTTAAATCAATGGACGATTTCAAGCCCGACGCGGTGGCCGGCAAAGTTCCGGAGTTACGCGCGTTAATGGCTGCGCGCAATCTGCTGCGTGATTTGAAATCCAACTTGCTCGATAACGCAATGTTCCGGCGCGAGCTCGAGAAAATCCTGAGAGACCCTGGCCTTTCCGATCGCCTTCGCGCCGATTTGCAGAAGATTGGTGAAACCGCTCCGTCGAACCAGAAATAAACACTGACCATTGCGGAAATTTCCTTAAAACAAATGGCTAAAAACGAAACCCGTCTTCAAGAATCGGCAGCGGATACGACAACACTCGACGCACCGGGTAAAAGCGTCTATGAATCGCTATGCGAGAAAATTAATCTGACACCTGTCAGGGAAACTCGATCATTCGAATCCTTTCAGAATCCGGACGCGCTGTCGGAATCATCGCTCGACGAACGCGTCGCACAAGCCATGAGCGTGTTCCTGAAGATGATCAAGGACTCGTCGCAGCAGGTGGACCGGCTGGACAAGAGCTTGCTCGATTTTCACATCGCTCATCTGGACCAGCAGATCAGCCGCCAGCTCGACGCGGTCATGCACAATGAAACGTTCCAGCAGATCGAATCGGCATGGCGCGGGCTGAAGTTCCTGGTCGATCGCACCGACTTCCGCAAGAATGTCCGCATCGAAGTGCTGGACGTGTCGAAAGATCAACTACGTCAGGATTTCGAAGACACGCCTGAGGTAATTCAGAGCGGGTTGTACCTGCACACCTACATCCAGGAATACGATACGCCGGGCGGCCAGCCCATCGGCTCGATCATTTCGAACTACGAGTTCGACCGCAGCCCGCAAGACATCGCGCTGCTACGCAATATATCGAAGGTGTCGGCGGCAGCGCATATGCCATTCATTGGTTCAGTCTCGCCGCAGTTCTTCGGCAAGGACTCAATGGAAGAAGTCGCGAGTATCCGCGACATCGGCAACTATTTCGATCGCGCCGAGTATCTGAAGTGGAAGAGCTTCCGCGAATCGGACGACGCGCGCTACATCGGTCTCACGCTGCCCCGCTTTCTCGCGCGCCTGCCGTACGGTCCGGACACAACGCCGGTGCGCGCGTTCAACTACGAGGAAGCGGTCAAGGGTCCTGATCACACGCGCTATCTGTGGGCGAACGCATCCTTTGCGTTCGCGGCCAACATGGTGAATAGCTTTGTCAAAAACGGTTGGTGCGTGCAGATTCGCGGGCCGCAAGCGGGCGGTCTGGTCGAAGACCTGCCGATCCACCTTTACGACCTTGGCACGGGCAATCAGGCCAAGATTCCGAGCGAGGTATTGATCCCCGAAACGCGTGAATTCGAATTCGCCAATCTCGGCTTCATTCCGCTGTCGTACTACAAGAACCACGATTTCGCGTGCTTCTTTTCGGCACACTCGGCGCAAAAGCCGGCCCTGTACGAAACCAAGGAAGCGAGTGCGAACAGTCGCGTCAACGCGCGTCTACCGTACATCTTCCTGCTCTCGCGGATTGCGCACTACTTGAAACTGATCCAGCGCGAAAACATCGGCACGACGAAAGACCGCCGTCTGCTCGAACTGGAACTGAACACGTGGGTCAAGTCGCTCGTCACCGAAATGACGGATCCGGGTGACGATCTGCAGGCTTCGCACCCGCTGCGCGAAGCCAAGGTAATTGTCGAGGACATCGAGGACAACCCGGGGTTCTTCCGCGTCAAGCTGTTCATCGTGCCGCACTTCCAGATTGAAGGAATGGATATCAATCTGTCGCTCGTGTCACAAATGCCAAAGGCGAAAAGCTAAATACGGCCCCACAGAGGTAAGCAAGAGATTTAACCCAGACGTAATCGGGTAGTTCCCGCGCGGCGCCCAGTGAGGTGTCGCGCGGCATGCATTCAATACGAAACGCTGTTCGAGCATCATCCAATAACGATGAACATAACCAGACCGCTGTGGGCGCAGGGGATTTTCATGACGCCCCAGCATTTCCAGCAACAGGCACTGTGGGAACGCTTTGCTGATGAACGCATCGCGCGCATCGCCAGCCCTGAACCGTGGGGGGCATCACGCGTTGTCTTCGACGCACAAGCGTTGTCGATCAATCGTCTGCAGTTGTCGGTGCTCGATCTGAGGCTGCCTGACGGCACGCAGATCGATACGGAATCCGCCGACCGTCTGCCGGCTCCGCGCGACCTGGGGGATGTGCCCGCGCAGAACGATTCGGTCGTCGTGCTAGCCGCGCTGCCGCTGCTCGATCCGCAAGGCGGCAACTGCTTCGAAACCGGCGAGAAGCCCGCTCGTCCACGCCGCTTCGCGCGTGAATATCTGCTGATCGCAGACCTCAACGGTGACGGCAAGGAAGAAATCAGCGTCGAGCGACATGCGCTGGCGCTACTGTTCGACTTCGAAGAACCGGACAACTACGTCACGTGCCCGATCGGCCGGATCGTGCGCAACGCACAGGGCCGCTTCGAACTGGATCCGGCGTTCGTGCCGCCATGTCTCGTGCTGTCGGCGAGCACCCAATTGACCGCCCGCATGAACCGTCTGTCGGAAATACTGAGCGCCAAAAGCGCCAGTCTGGCGGTGCGCCGGCGCGAACGCTCCGATCAGATCGCCGACTACGCGGTCGCCGACGTGTCACTGTTCTGGCTGCTGCACAGTGTGAACAGCAACTGGCCCGATCTCGCGCGTCTGTGCCAGGCGCCCGATCAGCATCCCGAACGACTGCATGCAGTCCTGGCACGTCTGGCCGGCTCCCTGCTCACGTTCTCGACCACTGAGACGCTTCAGGCGATTCCCCGGTACGACCATCACGCGCCCGAGCCTGTATTCGCCGAGCTGGAATCGCTGATCCGCACGCTGCTCGATACGGTCATTCCGTCGCGCGTCGTGCCGATCGCACTGGAGCGGATTCGAGGCACGGCATGGCTCGGCAAGATCTTCGACGAGCGACTCGTCGAAGGCGCCGACTATTACCTGTCGGTTCAGTCCGGATTGCCCGCGCACGCACTGCTCGAACAGTTGCCGCGTCTGTGCAAGGCGGGAGCACCCGATGAAGTCGAGCAGATCGTCAACTCAGCGCTGCCCGGCATCCCGTTGCGGCCAATGTCCCGATTGCCGGCGGCAATTCCGGTGCGCATTGAAAATCAATACTTCGCTCTCGATAGCGCCTCTCCCGCTTTCAAGCGCATGGTAGATGCACGCGCGTGCCAGTTTTACATCCCGGCTTCCATGCCGGAGGTTTCGCTCGAACTTTACGCGGTGTTGCCGGCATGAACTCCGCACCTGACGCCGACACGATCTTGCTGCCGGTCGCCTTGCGCGACACCGCGTTGAGCATCGCGAGTCTCGCCGGCAATTCGGCGCCGCAGTCCTTCACGACGTTCCGAGACACGTGCAAGCAACAGGTCCGTGCTCTGCGTCAACAGCTGACAGCCGCGGGGCATCCGTCCGACGTCGTCGAAGACGCTGTCTATGCGCAGTGCGCCTTGCTCGACGAGAAGGCGCTCAGCAACCTGAAGGGCAACGATCGCGACGCATGGGAACGCGAGCCGCTGCAGGTCGACGAGTTCCAGAGTCATGACGCGGGCGACGAACTGATCCGGCGCATCGAGCGCCGTCTTGCGCAACCGCAACCGGTTCTGCCGCTGCTGGCCATCTTCGGCGCAGTGCTCGACCTCGGATTCGTCGGGAAGTTCGCGCTGGTGGGTCACGATGCCCGCACGGCACTCATGCGGGCGATCAGTGAGCGGCTCTGTCGGGATCCGGATACGAGCAGCGTTCTCGTCGTCAAACCCGAGGGTGTGCGTCGCTGGAACGTTCGCCTTTCGCCGCTTATGTGGGTCGCCATCTCAAGCATCGTGGCCGGCATCGCATACCTTGCGCTCGATCAATGGCTCAACGCCTCGATCGCTCGGATCACACATTGACGGGGTCGCGCTTGACTGGTTATCCCAACGGTTATCCCTACCGCACGCTTGTCCTGTGGATCTCGATCCTTGCATTGATCTGGCTCACGCTATCTTCACCCTGGTCGGCGGGATGGAACGCGTGTGGCGCCATGATCGTCGTCGGCCTCGCGCTCGTTGCGACGGTAGTCGCGACCCGACGCGTGCGGGCGCGCCGTGAAGCCACGCACCATCTACTGAGTGCTGTTGATGCCGCGCTCAGTTCGCTTCCTGCCGATCTGAAACGTAACACGCCACTGGTGCTCGTCATCGGCGACACCAGCGGTACCCTAGGGTACGTATTCGGCGAGGACCTCGTGCGCATCACCGACGCCGCGATCTGGGTGCGTGGCGACGATCCGGTCCGCCTCGCCCATCTGGCCGACGCGCTGAAGCGCTGGCGCGAAGGCCAAGGGCCCGACGCCCTCGCCTACCTGCTTGCAGCGGATCACGCGACGGGCGCCGTGACCCTGCAGGCAGGATTGCGGCGTTGGCGCTCGGCAATTGGCGAGGCGAGCCGCGCGATCGGCTACCCGCTACCTGTGTGCGTGGCGATATATGCACGAGCAATGGACCGCACCGCGGACGAATCCCCGTGGTTCGGCGTGTCGGGGGCGCAGCCCCTGCAGTTCGACAATCTGCCGGCACTCATTGCAAGGCGCCTCGCGCAATACATACGCGTGGCCAGCCCGGGCATTCAGCACGAGCGCCAATCGCGGGCTTATCGCGCAGCCCGGCTCGACGCTGTCACGCGCTGGGCGAGTGAAACGGTGCTGCCTGCGTTAGCCGATACTCAGCGTGGCATGCCGCCGTTGCAGACCGTCGCGTTCGGCGTGACGGCGATAGACGGACTGCCCGCCGCGGACTCGCTCAGTGGCGAGTTTGTCGCAAAGCTGACGGCGTTGCCGCTTTCCCCCGCGCAAGGCGCGGTAATCTCTCAGGCACGGCAAAAGCAAACGTATTGCCCGTTGCCGGAAGCGCTTATTCGCGGCATTCCCCTTCAGCCAGTACGGCGTGCGTTGCCGCGTGCACTCGCGCATGCGTTCGGATGGCTGGCGGTGTACTTTTGCGCGGCTGCCGCCGCGTCGGCCTGGCAGAATCGCGCGCTGGTCGAACGGGTGATGAGCGACATGAGCCGTTATAAGACCATCGCGCCCGCCCGCGACGCGGCCCGCGTCGACGCGCTCAACGCCGTCAAGCGCGATCGCGACGAACTCGAACGCTACGCAAGCGTCGGCGTGCCTCCGCGACTAGGCCTGGGTTTCTATCGAGGCGCGTCGCTGCTGCCGTCGGTCGGCGAACTGATTGCCGGCTACCAGCCGCCGGCTCCCGCGCCGGCCATGATCGAACTGGACAGCATGTCCCTGTTCCGATCAGGCAGCGCGGTCCTGAATCCGGGTTCAAACGGTGTGCTGGTCAGTTCGCTGGACCTGATCAAGGCGCACGCGAACAAACGCGTACTGATCGCCGGCCACACCGACTCGGTCGGCAATCCGGCGAGCAACCTGAAACTGTCCGAGGCGCGCGCCGCATCCGTACGTGACTGGCTCGCGGACGCGTCAGGTATCGCGCTCACTCATTTCGCGATTCAGGGTTATGGCGACACGCGTCCCAAGGCTTTGAACGACACAGAGGCAGGACGCGCCGCAAACCGCCGCGTCGAAATCACGCTCGTTCCAGAGTGCAGAGACACCGAAAGAGTCAGCCCGGACAGCAAGAGCCGCAATAACGGCAGTTCAACCACCCAAGGCCAAACGGCCTGTTCAATCGAGTAAAAAGGAGAACAACAAGATGGCAATTCCAGCCTACATGTGGATCAAGGACGATGGCGGCGCCGACATCAAAGGCTCGGTCACGGTGCAAGGACGTGAAGGCAGTGTTGAGGTCGTGGCTCTCGATCACGGCGTGAGCATTCCCACTGACTCGAACACCGGCAAGCTGACCGGCACGCGCCTTCATCTGCCAATCACCTTCACAAAAGAAACCGACGCGTCGACGCCCTATCTGTACAAGGCCGTGACGAGCGGCCAAACCCTCAAGTCGATCGAGATCAAGTGGTACAAAATCGACGACGCGGGCAAGGAAAAAGAGTACTTCAACACGAAGCTCGACAACGTCAAGGTCGTGTCGGTCAATCCGAAGATGCTCGATATCAAGAACCCGGCGTTCGAGAAGCACAACCACCTGGAGAACGTCCAGTTGCGCTACGAGAAGATCACGTGGTCGTACAAGGACGGCAACATCATCCATACCGACACCTGGAACGAACGCTCGTAACGACGTGTGACATCGCGGCTGGCGTTCGCTCCTTTTCCGATCCATCACAGGTGTCGAACCTCAGCCGCTCTTCGCCAGACCGCCCGGCGCGGGCTGGCATTTTTTAGTCGCACTTCCTGGGTGCTTGCTGCCATGACTCATCGCGATCTCTCCGCGCTTCTGCGCCGTCTCAACGATCACTGCGCTCGCGCGCTTGCCGACGCAGCGAGCCTTTGCGCGACACGTGCGCATCGCGAAGTCGAAGTCGAACATTGGCTGATCAAGCTGCTCGAATTGGGCGAAGGCGATCTTGTCGCCATTGTCGGCAGCTATGAACTGGACGTGAACGGTATCCGGAACGGCCTCCTCAGCGCAATCGAACGGTTGCCGCATGACCTGCGCGGCAAACCCGGGCTGTCCCGCCGGCTTGGCAAACTTCTTGAAGCCGCGTGGATGCGCGCCTCGCTGGAAGCGGACTCGCCGTCCATCCGTTCCGCGCATCTGCTGGCTGCGCTCGCCGACGCGCCGCATCTGCTGCACGCGCCGGACGCGTGGGCGCTGCTCTCGCTGTCCGCGACGCAGATCGAGCGTCTCCTGCCGGAACTCGATTGGACGTCCGTCGAGGCGCCGGTCGTCGATACCGACGCGCGCGATTTCGGCCATGCCCGCTCTGCGACACCGGCAGAAGCAGAAGCGCCCGGTCGCCGATCCGCTATCCAACGCACGCAACCGGGCGCCGATGCGCTCGGCCGCTTCACCATCGACATCACGCAGAAGGCTCGCGAGGGCCGCATCGATCCGGTCTTTGGCCGCGACGTCGAGATCCGGCAAATGATCGACATCCTCACCCGGCGGCGCAAAAACAATCCGATTCTCGTCGGCGAGCCCGGGGTCGGCAAAACCGCGCTGGTCGAAGGTCTGGCGCTGAAGATCGCGCAAGGCGACGTGCCCTCGGTGATTCGTGACGTCGGTGTCCTCACGCTCGACCTGGGCTTGCTGCAGGCAGGCGCTGGCGTCAAGGGCGAATTCGAGCAGCGTCTGAAGAACGTCATTGAAGCGGTCCAGCAGTCGCCAACGCCCATTCTGCTTTTCATCGACGAAGCCCACACCCTGATCGGCGCAGGCAATACCGCCGGCGGCGCCGACGCTGCGAACCTGCTGAAGCCTGCATTGGCGCGCGGTGAATTGCGCACCATCGCCGCGACAACCTGGTCCGAATACAAACAGTACTTCGAGCGCGACGCGGCGCTGGAGCGGCGTTTCCAGATGGTCAAGGTCGAGGAACCCGACGACGACAATGCGTGCGTGATGCTGCGCGGTCTGAAGGAGCGCTACGCACAACACCACGGCGTGCACATCACCGAGGCCGCGGTCGGCGCCGCGGTGCGTCTGTCGCGTCGCTATCTGACGGGACGCCAATTGCCGGACAAGGCCGTCGATCTGCTCGACACCGCCGCCGCGCGCGTGCGCATGAGCACCGACGCGACGCCGGTCGCAATTTCCGCGTGTCTGGCACGACGGACCGCGCTCGAAGTCGAGCGCGCGGCGCTCCAGGAAGATCAGGGTGCGATGTCGGCCGACGTCGGCGAACGGCTCGGTGCGATCGAACTGCGCCTCGTCGAGATTGCGGACGAGTTTCATACGCTCGACCAAGCCCATGCAGAACAGAAAAAACTCGTCACCGCCCTCGTTGCGCTGCGTGAGCAATGGCGAACCGCGACCGACGTTTCAACGCGGCGCGATTTTCAACACGAGATCAAGGCCGTGCACGACAAACTCGCGGCATGGGGCACGAATGCGCTGCTCATGGCCGAAGTCGACGAAGCCGCGATTGCGCGTGTCATCGCCGACTGGACCGGCGTACCGGTAGGAAGCCTGCTCGAAGATGAACTGACCGCCCTGCTCGAACTGGAAACGCGGCTCGGACACGTGGTCGTAGGGCAGGACGACGCCCTCGAAGCCATCGGCAAAAGTCTGCGCGGCGCCAAGGCCGGCCTGACTTCCGAAGAGGCGCCGTTGGGCGTGTTCCTGCTTGTCGGTCCTTCGGGCGTGGGCAAGACCGAGACGGCGCGCGCGCTGGCCGACCTGATGTTCGGTGGTGAACGTGCGCTCGTGACGATCAACCTGTCGGAGTATCAGGAAGCCCACACCGTTTCGCAGCTCAAGGGCTCGCCGCCAGGCTATGTCGGGTACGGCCAGGGTGGCGTGCTGACCGAAGCGGTGCGTCAGCGTCCATACAGCGTGATCTTGCTCGATGAAGTTGAAAAGGCTCACCGCGACGTACTGAACCTGTTCTATCAGGTGTTCGACCGCGGCTCCATGCGTGACGGTGAAGGTCGCGTGATCGACTTCCGCAACACGGTGATCGTGATGACGTCCAACCTCGGCAGCGAGCAGATCATGGCCGCGACCGAACCCCATGCCGAAGTGACAACCGCCCTGCTACTGGAAGCGATACGGCCGCTGCTCGTCGAGCACTTCCAGCCCGCGTTGCTCGCGCGCTTCCAGACCGTGGTGTACCGGCCGCTCTCGCCCGACACTCTGGCAAGAATCGTGCGAATGAAGCTCGACAAGGTCGCGCGAAGGATCGAGCGCCGCTTCAGCGTGCCGCTCGACTGCAGCGACGCGCTGGTCGCCGAACTCGTGCGCGCATGCCTGTTGCCCAACTCTGGCGCGCGCAATATCGACAGCCTGCTCGATCAACAGATCCTGCCCGTGCTGTCGCGTGCACTGCTCGAACGAATCGGCAGACAGGCGTTGCCGCGACGCGTCGGTCTCGCGTATTCGGACGAGCGCGGTATTGCAGTCGACTTCGACGACGCCGTCGAGGTGGCGACATGACACGCGGCGGACCTGGACTTTTCGAAGCCATCACGGGTCATTTCGCAAACGGCGCGCCAGTCGATAATTTCGACGTGGAAACCCAAACGTTCCTGTCGGTGCAGGACAACATTCAACGCATCCTGAATAGCCGCCGCAATGGACTCGCCCATCTGCCCGACTACGGACTGGACGACCTGTCGGAGATTTACCGGCATCTTCCGTCGTCGGCGCACAGGCTTCGCCGTGCGATCGAATCGACGGTGCTGAAGTACGAACCGCGAGTGAAGGCGATCGACACCCTGATCAGGGAAACCGAACCGGGCATGCTGCTAAGCTTCACGATGTGTTGCCACCTGCATCGGGAGGGGCTGGTGCGCTTCGGCACGCACTTCACGCCTGACGGACAGACACGGCTCGATTTGCTGAGAGCGGAGCTGGATCGTGACTGACGGCGGCCCGACCGCTGTACCGCCCCATTCCTCGGTACAGTTTGGACGATTTGCATCGATCCGTACCTTACTGTCCATAGCCGGATAGCGGATGCTATCAATCCTCTTTCCCGCGCACGGACTCTCCGATGGACAAAACGACGAATGGCTGGCTGAGCGGCTTCATAGGGGTATTGATCTTCAGCGGCTCGTTGCCGGCCACGCGCGTCGCCGTGCAGGGCCTCGACCCGCTATTCCTGACGGTCGCCCGCGCAACGATCGCCGGCACGCTCGGTCTGCTGCTCCTGCTCGTATTCCGGCAGGCGCGGCCGTCCCGCCCTGACCTGATTCCGCTGGTAATCGTCGCACTTGGTGTGGTGATCGGATTTCCGTTACTGACGGCGCTGGCGCTGCGCCACGTGAGCGCGGCGCATGCGGTGGTGTTCGTTGGCCTCCTGCCGCTCGCCACGGCGATCTTCGGCGTGCTGCGTGGCGGCGAGCGTCCACAGCCGGCGTTCTGGCTGTTCTCGGCGCTCGGCAGCGGCGCGGTGGTGGCCTTTGCCCTGCGTCACGGCCTTGACGCAGCGCCGCTCGGCGACGCGCTGATGCTGGCCGCCATCGTCGCATGCGGGCTCGGCTATGCCGAAGGCGCGCGGCTGTCGCGCCGCCTCGGCGGCTGGCAGGTGATCTCGTGGGCGCTCGTGCTGTCGTTGCCCCTCATGCTGCCGCTTGCGGTGTGGACACGGCCCGCGTCGCTCGACGGCGTCAGTCAGGCGTCGCTCTGGGGTCTCGCCTATGTGTCGCTCTTCAGCATGCTGATCGGCTTCGTGTTCTGGTATCGCGGCCTCGCGCTCGGCGGCATCGCGGGCGTCGGGCAGTTGCAGTTGCTGCAGCCGTTCTTCGGCTTGCTGCTCGCGGGACTGCTGCTGCACGAGCAGGTGCCGCCCGCGATGATCCTGGTTACCGTCGTCGTGGTGGGCTGCGTGGCGGGCGCGCGGCACTTCTCGCGGGCGGCCCCGGCGCGGCCGGCAGTCTGATGCGTGCCCGGCATCGACTTTCGAGAACCCGCGCGGCGCGGGCGGCCGGTCGAGTATGTCATCATTCCACGTTCGACTAACCACCACCCAGCGCCGCGACTACGATGCCGACCGCTTTTGCTCAAACCGTCGAAGCCCGCTTTGCCGAACTCACGCCCACCTCCAAGCGCGTCGCCAGCTACATGCTGGCCAATCTCGACCGGCTCGGCCTCGAAACCGCCGACCAGATCGCCCAGCAAGCCGGCACGAGCGGCATATCGGTCGGCCGTTTCCTGCGCAGCGTCGGCTATCAGAATCTCGACGACCTGAAGCGCGAACTGCGCGGCGCTCAGGAGCGTCCGTGGCTGATCACGGACCGGCTCGATGCGTTCCGCCGCGTCGCCGGTCAGCACGACGGCACCACGCCGGACGCTAGTTCGCCTGCCGAGCCCAACCCCGCGCTCGCCCATTCGCTCGAACTCGAAATCGGCGCGATCCAGCACGTTTACCAACTCGCGCAATCGCCGGTGTTCGCGCACGTGGCCGAGCGCATCTCGAACGCGGATGCCGTCTACATTCTCGGCATTCAGTCCACGCGCGGCATCAGCAACGCGTTCTACAGTTACCTCGAATACATCCGTCCGCGCGTGTTCTATTCAGACGGCATGTCGGGCTCGTACGTCGATTCGCTGAACGCCGGCTTCGAATCGCCGTATCTGATCGTCACCGACACACGCGCCTACTCGAAGGTCGCGCGACGCTATTGCGAAGCCGCCACGCGCCGCGGCTTGCCCTTCGCGCTCGTTACCGACATTTACTGTCCGTGGGCGCGCGAATTCAACGGCGACCTGCTGCAGGTGAAAACCGACGTCGGCCAGTTCTGGGATTCACTCGCGCCGCTCACCTGCCTTTTCAATCTGCTGATCTCGGCGGTCGTCGAAAGACTCGGGCCGCGTATCGACGAACGGGTCGCGCGCAACCGCGAACTGCAAAGCGAATTCGATCAATTCGACGACCTCTGATGCACGCCACGTCCTTCGCCTCATGACCGACCATCGACTCATCGAAATCACGCCCGCCACGCATGGCGTGGATCTCGACCTCGTCTACGCCACCGCGCGTAACCTCACCGGGAAACCGATCTACCAGGCCGCGCATTGTCTTCTGCTCGAACCAGCGGAAGCGGCACTGCGCCGTGCGATCGAACTCGCCCGCCAGATCGGCACGACGTTACGCATTTTCGATGCATACCGGCCGCCGCAAGCGCAGCAGGTGCTGTGGGATTTTCTGCCCGATCCGACCTACGTGGCGGACCTGACGCGCGGCTCGAACCATAGCCGCGGGACAGCGCTCGACCTGACATTGCTCGACGCGCACGGCGAAGAACTCGACATGGGCACCGGCTTCGACGCCATGACGATCGAATCGGAGCACT
The DNA here is from genome assembly GCF_003002025.1 of Paraburkholderia sp. BL25I1N1. GTDB lineage: Bacteria > Pseudomonadota > Gammaproteobacteria > Burkholderiales > Burkholderiaceae > Paraburkholderia. The sequence continues at coordinate 99,016 of NZ_PVZB01000006.1, read as the reverse complement.
TTCATCCCGGCTTGCCGGAAGAGGTGCAGCGCAATCGCATGCTGTTGCTGGGTGTGATGCATGGCGCGGGCTTCACGCACATCAAGAGTGAATGGTGGCATTACGAGTTGCCCGGTTCTCGCGCATTGCCGCTGATCGACAACAGCGCGAGCGGGCCGCTTCGCCTGATGTGACGATCGATCGCCAGGAAAACAGGTATCCTCACCGGCTCGTTCAGAAGGAGGATCCATGAAGTTTTCAATTTGCCTGGCGGTTGCCGCCCTGACGGTTTCTGCCGGCGCATATGCCCAGACCGCGCAAACCTTCCGCTTCGGCGAGGGCCAAAGCTCGCTGCCGTCCGGTCATGCACAGGCCCAGCAGGCGCCGGCTCCGCGGCAATCCGCCGAACAGCATGCGCCGACAACCGAGGCCAAACCGAAACATAAGGTCAGGCATAAACGGCATCATCGTGGGTACGTGACGCAGCCCGATACGTACTCGCATAGCTAAGCGGTGCCAGGCGCGTGGGCGTGGGTGTGTGTCACCTTCGCCATACGTCGCGGCGATTTTTGACTCGCTTCAAATTCGCGCGCGCGGCGGGCATAGTCAAGCGTATCCGCCGAATGATCGCCACGACAGGACCACGTATGAGCATCACCCACACCACGACCGCCACTTCAGGATCAGCGTCCGCAACCGCCCCGCTGATCCGCGACGCCACCGAAGCCGATCTTCCGGCGATCCAGGCGATCTACGCCCACCACGTGCTGACCGGCGTCGCCTCGTTCGAAGAAACCCCGCCCTCCGTCGACGATCTGCGCACGCGGCTCGCGTCGGTACGCAGCCACGGGCTGCCGTACATGGTGGCGGAGATCGACGGCGAAGTCGCCGGCTATTGCTACGCGACGCCTTATCGGCCGCGCGCCGCGTATCGCAACACCATCGAAGATTCCATCTATGTGAACGACGCCTATCGAGGCCGCGGTCTGGGGCGCGTGCTGCTCCAGGCGCTGATCGAACGCTGCGAAACCGGACCATGGCGTCAGATGATCGCCGTGATCGCGGACGGCGGCAGCGGCGGTTCGCTGTCGCTGCATACGCAGTTGGGTTTCGAGCTAACCGGCACGCTGAAGGCGGTGGGCTTCAAACACGGCCGCTGGCTCGACACAACGCTGATGCAGCGCGCACTCGGCAAGGGTGATTCGAGCGTGCCGGACGACGTGTCGGCAGGACGCGACTGAAGCGCCGCGCTAGAATCCCTCCCATGCCCAACACCCCGCCTCCTGTCCCACCGTTGTCCGCCGACGCGCACGAAGCAGCCGGCGCCACGCCGCGCAACGAATACACCGTCGACGAACTCGCGCGCGTTACCGACACCACCGTGCGCAATGTGCGCGCCTATCAGGATCGAGGCCTGCTCGCGCCGCCGGAAAAACGCGGCCGCGTCGGCGTGTACGACGACACGCACGCTTCGCGTCTGAAGCTGATCAACCATCTGCTCGCGCGCGGCTATACGCTCGCGAACATCCAGGACCTGATCATGGCCGTCGACGAAGGCCACGATCTGCGCTCCATCCTCGGCCTGGAAACGGCGATCGGCGGTCGCTGGTCGCGCGAGCGGCCGAAAAAATACTCGCTGCTCGAACTGCTGCACATGTTCGGCGACAAGGCTTCGCCGAGCGCGCTCGGCAAGGCGGTCGACCTCGGTCTGCTGGAGCGCGACGGTCTCTCGTTCGTGTCGGGCAGCCCGACGGCGCTGGCCGCCGGCGCGACCATGGCGAAGGAAGGCATTCCGCTTGCCGATCTGCTCGACGCGGTAGGCATCGCGCGGCCGCATTTCAACGCGGTCGCTAAAGCGCTCGTCGATCTGGTGGTCCGTCAACTGGACCGCTACGACGCCGACGCGCTGCCGCCGCCCGCCGACGTGCCGGCTCTAGTCGAAGCGATCTGGCGCCTGCGGCCGCTCGCGATGGTGCTGGTGGAAAGCGAAATGAACCGGGCGCTGGAAGAAGCCTCGGGCGATTACCTCGGCGACCGTGTCGCGGCGATCATGGAAAAAAAACTGGGGCATCCTGCGGAAGGCGCTGCGAGCGCTGCGGGCACGACAAAGAAGCACAAAACAAAGAAGTAGTCTGCACGCGCGGTCTCGCTCTCGCCTTCGCGTCCGCCTGCGCCCGCGTACTACCCTTCGCCTTCACTCGTGCTTATACGCACGCCCGCTTGCGCGTGCTCGCTGGACGCACCGGGACCGCGCATGTTCCGCCCCGCGTCATATTCAAATCTGCATTGCTTCGTTTGAACCGCGCGAGCTCCATGCGACGATCCCCGAACGTCGCCGCAACGCGTTTTCTGCCGCATCCGCGAGTCCGCGCCATGCTTTTAGCGGACCGAACGAAGCCCGCAGACAACCCACGGCGGCCACACCAATCGAACGCAATGGAGATTCGCAGGATGGTCCGTCACGCCCGTTATTCGCTTCAACTCGCCGCCTTGCTCGCGGCCTTCACCACCTTGAACGCCACCGCGCAGACCGGCGGCAACGGCAGCGAGCCGGCCAAGGTACTGCGCATCGGCTATCAGAAATCGGGGCTGCTCGCGATTCTCAAGGCGCAAGGCTCGCTCGACGAAAAACTCAAACCGCTCGGCTACAGCATCAAGTGGTTCGAATTCCCCGCTGGCCCGCAGCTGCTCGAAGCGTTGAACGCGAACAGCATCGACTTCGGCTACACGGGCGCGCCGCCACCGGTGTTTGCTCAAGCCGGCGGCGTGCGCTTCGTGTACGTCGGCGCCGAGCCTTCGGGACGCCACGCCGAGGCGATCCTCGTCAAAGGCGACTCGCCGCTGCATAGCGTGGCCGATCTGAAAGGCAAACGCGTCGCGCTGCAAAAAGGCTCCAGCTCGAACTATCTGATACTCGAAGCGCTCAAGAAAGCGGGCCTGCGCTACGAGGATATTCGCCCGGTGTACCTGCCGCCCGCCGACGCGCGCGCCGCCTTCGAAAGCGGCAGCGTCGATGCATGGGTGATCTGGGATCCGTACTACGCGTCCGCGCAGCAGGCGTTGAAAGCGCGCACGCTGGCCGACTACACCGAACTCAACGCCCCGTACAACTTCTATGAAGCGACGCGCGACTTCGCGCAGCAGCATCCCGACGTGATCGGCGCGATTCTTGGACAGTTGCGCACCGCCGGGCTGTGGGTCAACACGCACCCGGTGGAAACCGCCGCGCTGATCGCGCCGAAGGTCGGTCTCGATCAGAAGCTGGTCGAAACATGGGTGCGCCGCTATCCGTATGGCACCACCGCCGTCACGGACGAGATCGTGCGTTCGCAGCAGAACGTCGCCGATGCGTTCTACGGCGCCAATCTGATCCCGGCGAAAATCATCGTCAAAGACAGCGTCTGGCAAAACCGCGAAATCACGTCGGCACTGGCCGCAAAGTAGCCCGGCGGCGGGCCTCCGCGCCTAGAGGCGGGCGTCTAACCGTCAACTTGCGTCATCCGTTACCAGCCTCTATTGTTACATCAACCAATGTAACAGTTTAGAAGGTAAAAGGAGACGGATCGGATGAACGCACGCACGATGCTCCACGACGCCGCGGCGCCCGAAGCGTTAGCGCCTATCGAAACCGACATCGCCATCATCGGGACCGGATTCGCGGGCCTCGGCATGGCGATCCGCCTGCGCCAGTCCGGCGTCACGGACTTCATGGTTGCCGAAAAGGCCGATTCGGTCGGTGGCACGTGGCGCGACAACCATTACCCCGGTTGCGCGTGCGACGTCCAATCCCACGTCTACTCGTTCTCCTTTGCCCCGAATCCGCGCTGGACCCGCATGTTCGCGCGCCAACCGGAAATCCGCGCTTACCTCGAAGACTGCACGCAGCGCTTCGGCGTCGAGCGGCATCTGCGTTTCGGCCATGAACTGGCCAGCGCGATCTACGACGGAGCGCGCCACCGCTGGCAATTGACCTTTGCGAACGGCCGACAATGGTCGGCACGCGTGCTGATTTCGGCTATGGGCGGCCTGTCGCGCGCGGCCGTGCCGAACATTCCCGGCCTCGAAAAATTCAAAGGCAAGACCTTCCACTCGCAGCAATGGGATCACAGCTATTCGCTCGAAGGCAAACGCGTCGCCGTGATCGGCACGGGTGCGAGCGCGATCCAGTTCGTTCCGCAGATCGCGCCGCGCGTCGCGCATCTCGACCTGTTCCAGCGCACGCCGCCGTGGATCATGCCGAAGGCCGACCGCGCCGTCAGACCGCTGGAGCGATGGCTGTTCAAACACCTGCCGTTCACGCAGAAGATCATGCGCTCGGCACTCTACTGCATGCTCGAATCGCGCGCCCTGGGTTTCGCGATTCATCCGTCGCTGATGAAGACCGCGCAGAAAGCCGCGGAGCGGCATCTGCGCCGCCAGGTGCGCGATCCGCAGTTGCGCGCCGCGCTCACGCCCAATTACACAATGGGCTGCAAGCGCGTGCTGATTTCGAACGATTACTTCCCCGCTCTGTCGCGCCAGAACGTTTCGGTGACGACCGCCGGCATCGCGCGCATCGAGGAAGACGCGGTCGTCACCAGCGACGGCGCGCGTCATCGCGCCGACTGCCTGATCTTCGGCACCGGCTTCCAGGTGGCCGACCCGTTTCCGCGCGGCGTGGTACGCGGGCGCGGCGGCGTCGATATCGTCGATACGTGGCGCGACGGCGCGCATGCTTACCTCGGTACGACATTACCTGGTTATCCAAACTTCTTCATGGTGGTTGGACCGAACACGGGTCTTGGCCACAACTCGATGGTGTTCATGATCGAGTCGCAGGTCGAGTACATCCTGCGCGCGCTGAAGACGATGCATGCTGAACGTGCCGACGCCATCGAAGTGCGTCCGCATGTGGAGCGCGCGTACAACGAGCAGATCCAGCAGAAGCTCGGCCGCGCGATCTGGTCCACAGGTGGCTGCAAGAGCTGGTATCTCGATCCGTCGACCGGCAAGAACACGACGCTGTGGCCGGGATTTGCCTACAAATTCCGCCAGGCCACCAGCACCTTCAGCATGGCCGATTACCTCGCGTATTCGCCCGCACCGCATGTGGCGAGCGTGTCGCCGGGTTCAGCGCACGGCACGCATGCTCATGGCGGCGCTGCTTCCGCGCCTGTGGAAACAGCCTGACCACACATAAAAGACAACGACAACGACAACGACAACGAAAAAGGCACCGTTCAGGGAGAACCGGAGATAAACCAATGAAAAACTTTACCGACAAAGTCGCCGCGATCACCGGCGCAGGCTCGGGCATGGGCCGCTCGCTCGCGATTCAACTGGCGCGCGAAGGCTGCCACCTCGCGCTCGCCGACCGCAATGCCGCGAGCCTCGCCGAAACCGCACAGCTGGCGCAAGCCGCGGCACCGCGGATCGTCGGTTCGCCGTTGCGTATCACCACCCGCGTGCTCGATGTTGCCGAGCGCGCCGCGATGTTCGACTGGGCCGCCGAAACGGCCGCGCAGCATCAGGGCGTCAATCTCGTGTTCAACAACGCGGGCGTCGCGCTGTCGAGCACGATCGAAGGGATGGATTACGCGGATCTGGAGTGGATCGTCGATATCAACTTCTGGGGCGTGGTGCACGGCACGAAAGCGTTTCTGCCGTACATCAAGGCCTCCGGCGACGGCCATATTGTCAATACGTCGAGCGTGTTCGGGTTGTTTTCGCAGCCCGGCATGAGCGGGTACAACGCGACCAAATTCGCCGTGCGCGGCTTTACCGAAGCGCTGCGCCAGGAACTCGACCTGATGAAATGCGGCGTCTCGGCGACCTGCGTGCATCCGGGCGGCATCCGCACGAGCATCGCGCAATCGAGCCGCATCGCGACGAACATGGTCGGCTTCATGCTGGAAACCGAACAGCAAGGCAAGGACGACTTCGAAAAGTTTTTCATCACCAGCGCCGACGAAGCCGCGCGCGTGATTCTCGACGGCGTGCGCAGAAACAAGCGGCGCGTGCTGATCGGACGCGACGCGCGAGCCGCCGACTGGCTGGCGCGCACGCTGCCGGCCGCCTATCAGGCACTCGTGGTGATACAAACGCGCCGCATGAAACGCATCGCCGAAAAACGCGCGCGGCGCGCCGCGCAGATGGACGGCAAGCGCGCCTGATGCGCCGGACTTCTTTGCCGGGCGCCACGTACGTCATTCGATCCCGATCAGCAATTCATCGAGAATCACAGGGAGAAACGCCATGATGCCGATTCGCCGCGACCTCCGTTTTAATTTGCCGCCGGAACGTGCCTGCGATTGGCACGTGCAGGGCTCGCATGTGACACACTTCTTCAACGCGCTTTCGCTGCTGTTTCCGGCCGGCGAGCGTTTTTTCATGGACAGCGTGCGCAACTACCGCGATCAGATCGACGACCCTGTGCTGAAGAAGCAGGTGCTCGGCTTCATCGGCCAGGAAGCCATGCATACGCGCGAGCATGTCGAATACAACGATCTGCTGCAGGCAGCCGGCCTGCCCGCGCACAAGCTCGACAAACGGCTGTGGGCGATTCTCAACTTCGGCCGCAAAGTCCTGCCGCATTCTTACCAGCTCGCCGTCACCGTCTGCCTCGAACACTACACGGCGATGCTGGCCGGCCTGCTGCTGGAAGACGCGTCGCGCATCGGCGGTTCGGTGGAAGGCTATACGCAGATGTGGACCTGGCATGCGCTCGAGGAAACCGAGCACAAGTCCGTTTCCTACGACGTATGGAACGCCGTGCTCAAACCCGGGCTCGGCCGCTATCTGCTGCGCACCGGCACCATGCTCGCCACGACGCTGACGTTCTGGCTGATCGTGTTCGACTACCACGTGCGGTTGCTCATCGCCGATCGCAAACGCGGCGGTCATCTACGCGGCATGTGGCGCGTCGTGAAGTATCTGTATGGCCCACGTCATGGTGTGTTTCCGCGCATCGCAGGTGAATGGCTGAGCTTTTTCCGGCCCGGCTTCCATCCGTGGGATCACGACAACCGTGTGCAACTGGCACGCATCGAGGGTCTCGTCGCCGCGGTCGATGCCGCCAATGCGCTCACGCCGAGCGCCCGCAAGGCCGCGCGGCGCGGTGTGCAGGCGGCCGCGTGATACGCGACACGCTGTCGGTCGAGGCCGGCGACGTGCGGCTCACGGTGTACGTGAGCGGACCGCGCGACGCGCCGCCAATCGTGCTGGTGCACGGTTATCCCGACTCGGCGGCCGTGTGGGAACCGGTGCGCGCGCATCTGGACACGCGCTACCGTGTGATTGCCTACGACGTGCGCGGCGCCGGCGCCTCCGAAGCGCCGGCCACGCGCCACGCTTACCGGCTCGAACGCCTCGCCGCCGACCTTGCGGCGGTCGCCGACGCAACCTGTGGCGCGCGGCCGTTCCACCTGGTCGGCCACGACTGGGGCTCGATTCAAAGCTGGGAAGCCGTGACCGACCCGGCGTTCAAAGGACGCATCGCTTCGTACACGTCGATCTCAGGGCCGTGTCTCGATCACGCGTCTTTCGGCTTGCGCGGCGAGAGCGAGAGCGAACGCGACGGCGCCGCTCGAACCGCACAGCCGACAACGAAACGCCCGTTCGGCAGCGGCGTCCGGCAAACGCTCAAGTCCTGGTACATCTTCTTCTTTCATTTGCCGTGGTTGCCCGAACTTGTGTGGCGCGTGGGCGCCGCACGCCTGTGGCCGTTGTGGCTGCGCGTGACGGAACGCGTGCGCCCCGCGCCCGATCCCGCGCAGCTGCGCAACGCGCTCAACGGCCTGAATGTACCGCGCCAATTTCATCGACAAGCTGTTGCGCCCGCGCGCGCGTCATGCGCACGCGCCGGTGCAATTCATCGTGCCGCTGCGTGACCGGTACGTCGGCCCGGCGCTCTCGCTTGGGCTGGAGGGCTGGCTCGGCGCGTATGAGCGCAATGAGATCGATGCCGGCCATTGGGTCGTGCTGCGCGAATCCGAACGGATCGCGGCGAGTATCGAACGCTTCGTGGAGCGGCATCGCGCGGACCATGGCGGCTGGGCCGCGCCGTCTACACTCAACGCCCGCGCGGCAGGCGTGTGAACAGCGTCGGATAATCGATCACGAGGCCGTCGTCGTCGACCTTCATATCTGCCGTGAAGTTGCGGAAGATGCCCTCGTAGCGATACTCGCGATGCAACTCGATGCAGGAGTACGCCTGTTCGACACGGGTGACCTGCAAATCGGGCGTCGATATATACGCCACCGAAATGGGTTGACGCTCGCCTTCGGCCAGTTGCAAGCGACGGATCGGCAGCGTGTTGGTGAACGGCGTAGCGGCGATATCGATGTCGATGCAGCCCTCGATCGCGCTCAGCGCGAGGCCGTGTCCATCGTGCCAATGGCCGGCGCCATCGCCATGCAACTCCAGTTCGCCGCCGCCGACGATCTTCAGCCACGCGTACTGTGTGCGCCATTGCGAGTCGCAGCGCACCTTGTAATGCAGGCCATACGACTTTCCGTAACGCTGGCCGACCACGACGCTTTCCACCGCGAAGCCGTCCTCGTGCGCGTCGAACGCCAGATGTTCGATGCCGTCGCCCTCTTCCGATGCCCACCGTAATTCACGCATCTGCCTGCCTCCTCGTTGGACGGCGCGACCGGGTTCTGCCGGGCCGCGCCGGGTTCTTCATATCGTAGCGCGAAAATTTTCGTTTCGGCGACGCATGGTATGGCGGGCAGGTATCGCAAATAGCCACTATCAACGCACGCGATGCCCAGCGCGGCGTGGCTGGCCTATGCTCGCGGTTCGAAGTCCTCCTACCCCGACGCGCGCCCGACGCCCGGACAGCGGAATTGCGCAACATTGAAAACACACTGCCTTCCCATCATGCACCCCGTCGCAACCGAAGCTCGATCCGCCGCCTTGCGCACGTTGTTGCGCAGCCTCGGCCAGATCGTGCTGCAACCAAACGCCTTCACTGGCGCGTGCCTGCTCGCCGCATGGCTGCTCTACGACCCGCGCCTCGCCTGCGCGGCGCTGATGGGTGCGGTCGCGGCCAACGTGAGCGCGGTATTGGCCGGCTATCGCGAGGACGATACGCGCGCCGGACTGCACGGTTTCAACGGCGCGCTGGCGGGGCTGGCCGCCTTCAACTTCATTGCCGACAATGCGACAGCGGGCGCGGTGGCGATTCTCGCCGCCACCTGCACGGCGTGGCTGTTAGCGCCGTGGTCGCGTTGGCTGCGTGAGCGTGGACTGGGCTTTTTCTCGAGCCCGTGCCTGATCGTCACGTGGCTTTGGCTGCCGATGATCACCTTCAACGCGCCGCCGGTCACCGCAAGCCCGGCGCACGTGACGAGCGCGACGAACGTGACGCAATGGGGCGGCGGCTTGCTTGCAGGTTTCGCGCAAACCGGTTTTGCGTCGGGCGCGTTGCCCGGTTTGCTCGTGTTGCTCGGGATTGCGGCGGCGTCGCGCAGGCATGCGCTGCGGGCGCTGATCGGCGCGGCGCTCGCCAGCGCCGCGCACCTGCTGCCCGGCGCAACGATGGCGTCGTTCGACGCCGGCCTGTTAGGATTCAACGGCGTGCTGACCGCGCTCGCGCTAGCGGACTGCCGCCTCGTCGCGATGCTCGGCGGCGTGGCCTTGTCGAGCGTGCTGCAAGCGGCGGCGGCATACTTCGGCTGGCCGGTCATGACCGCGCCCTTCGTCCTCGCGACGTGGAGCGTGCAGTGGCTCACACAGCGCCCGGCGCATGGCGTGGCCCCCTTTGAACCAGCACAACCTGTGGACACCACACGCCGCGCGACGACACCGGTTCCGGCCAGGCGCGCGAGCTAGTCAGGCCACGAAGTCTCGCCAAGCGCCACGCGCCCGCACGCACGCGTTTCGGCGATCGAGCAATTTCCGGATTCAGGAGACAGACATGTCATTCACTCACACCCCTGCCGGCCACGTCGCGGAAACAGGGCCATTGTCCGACGCGGAGCGCCAGACCCGTGTCGACCTAGCCGCGGCCTACCGGCTTGTGGCGCTCAACGGTTGGGACGATCTGATCTACACGCATATCTCGGCAAGTGTTCCGGGCGAGCCCGGCCACTTTCTGATCAACCCGTTCGGCCTCGCCTTCGATGAAGTGCGCGCCTCGAATCTCGTGAAGATCGATATCGCGGGTAACGTTGTCGGCGCGAGCGAACATGCGGTGAACGCGACCGGCTTCGCGCTGCACGCGGCGGTCCACGCGGCACGCGCCGATGCCTTCTGCGTGATGCATCTGCACAATACGGCGGGCGTGGCGGTCTCCGCGCAACCGGCCGGCCTGCTGCCCGCCTCGCAACACGCGCTGCGCTTTTACGGCCAACTCGCGTACCACGATTACGAAGGCCTCGCGTTTTCACCCGCGGAGGGCGAGCGCCTCGTCGCGCATCTCGCCGACAAGCCCGCCATGCTGTTGCGTAATCACGGCACGCTGACCACGGGCCGCACGGTTGCCGAAGCCTATGTGCTGATGGCAACGCTGCTCAAGGCATGCGAGATCCAGTTACAGGCCCAGGCATGCGGCGCGCAACTCGTGGTGCCGGGCGACGCGGTCGCCGCACGCACGGCGGAACAACTGTACGATGGCGGCGCCATTGAGGGTGCGCTCGAATGGCCCGCCTTGCTGCGCAAACTCGACCGCCTCGATACCAGCTATCGCGATTGAAATTGCGCCGCGCTCATTCCAACCCCACTCTCATGCTTAACGGAGTCACACCATGCCCACGTTTCATATCGAACTCTTCGAAGGCCGCTCGGTGGAACAGAAACGCCAGTTCGTCGAAGCCATCACCAAGGCGACGTGCGAATCGCTAGGCGTCGAACCGAACTCGGTGGATATCATTCTGACCGACGTGAAACGCGAAAACTGGGCAACGGCTGGGCGTTTGTGGTCCGACGCGTGAGCGTGTGAAACGCGCGGCTTGCCAGCCTACGGCCGCTGCTCGAAGCGGCCTTTCGTAGGCGATCGCGGCCGAACTGAATACAACGGAAATGGCGCGCGCGGCGTCGCGAAGCATGCGCGCTGCCACCATGGCGATGCTGAAAACGACTGGGGACGCGAAGATTGCCGATTTGGCGGTGATAACGTTTATCTGGCTGACCGCGCTAATCGGGCCGGCTCGCGCAATGCTCGAGGACCGGGTGCCAGAGATGCTGCGCGCCTTGCGCGCGCAGCTTGTGATGCTCGGCGAAGCGTAATTTAAACGCGTCGCCGTGGCGGTGTTACAACACACCGCCACGAACTTACGTCATCAGAACTTGTGGATGATGCCCACGCCGGCAGCAAACTGGCTGCGTGACGAGGACGGCGCGCTGTTCTGGCCGTCGCCGACACTGGCCGTCGCGTTGATGATGCTCACGCCGTTCGTGCCCAGGGTCTGACCGCCTGCGCGTTGATACGCCTCGAGCGCATACAGGCCGGTGCGCTTGGAGAGGCTGTAGTACTGCGAGAGGTTGAACTGCTGGTAGCTGGCCGAGCTCGTGATGCCGTTCGCTTTGGTAGCACGCGTATAGCTGTAGCCCGCAGCCAGGTCGAGTGCCGTCAAAGGCTTGAAGTGCAGCACGGCGCCGCCCGTGTTGAAGATCGCCGTGGTGTGGAACGGCGAATTGATACCCGGAATGTATTGCACGTTCGAGTACGAGAACGACACGTCCCACTGCGGGGAGAAGGCATAGCCGCCCGTTACCGCCACGCGCTGCTGTGCCTGGGCGCGCTGATAGCCATTGTTGATGGCCGACACACCCGCCTGGGCGCCGTTGTTCGACGTCGTGGAGTCAGGGCCCCATGCGCCGCCACCCGGCGTCGAGTTGTTGATGCGCTGGAAGCCCGCCGCGATGCCGAACGGACCGTTCAGGTACTGCAACGCCGCGCTCCACGTCGAACCGGCGTTGAAGCTGCCCGGCACGCCGCCCAGCGCATACGAGCCGCTCGCCGTCAGGCCATACAGGCTCGGCGACGTGTACACCAGCGAGTTGTTCACACGGTACAGCGTATCCAGCGAGTCGATATCGCCCGGGTGCGCGCCGTATGCGCCCGTCAGCCACGTGGTCGGGCTGTACGGCGAGAGCATCGTATAGTACGACGTATATTGGCGGCCGGCCGTGAAGGTACCGTAGCTGGCATTCGACACGCCGACATAAGCCTGGCGATTGAACCCGAGGCCGGAGACCGACTGCGCGCCCGTGGCGCTGTTAAAGCCCTCTTCCAACTGGAAGATCGCCTTCGTGCCGCCGCCCAGGTCCTCGGCGCCCTTCAGGCCGAAACGGCTGCCGGCCCAGATGCCGTTGACCATCTTCACGTTCGAACGGCCGCCGCTGGTCGAACCGAGCGTCGTCTGGCTGCTCTGATAGCCGATACCGGTATCGACGATCCCGTACAGCGTCACGCTGCTCTGAGCGTGCGCGCCGAGGGCGACCAAGCCAAGCGCCGAAGTTGCCAATGCCTTTTTCATTTCTGCTCCTCTTTAAAAAATTATTCTTTGACTGCGGCACGCTTCAAGTGCCGCCGAGTGTGGATATTGTTCGAATGCCCCGGTGTTAACTAAGGGATTTCAAAATACCGGGTGACCATTGATCAGGCTGGGCAACCATGTCGAGAACATCGGTACGTAAGTCACGATGTTGATCGCGCTGAAGATAGCCAGGTAATAAGGCCACGCCACCTTGGTAGTTTCACCAATCGACACATTGCCAATCGCGCACCCGATAAATTGCACCGAGCCGATCGGCGGATGCACCAGGCCCAATGCGCAATTCAGCAGGATCATGATCCCGAACTGCACGGGGCCGACGCCGGCGTGCATCGCCATCGGCAGGAACAGCGGCGTGGTGATCAGGATGTGCGCCGCCATGTCGACGAACGTGCCGAGGAAAATCTGGATCAGGTTGATGTACAGCAGCATCAGCCACGGCAGGCTGGTCGCACCGTCGAGCATGTGTTCGATCGCATCCGGAATCTCCAGATAGGCCATCTGATAACGCAGCATGTTCGACACGCCGATCAGCAGCAGCACCACGCCGGTGGTTTTGGCCGCCTTGGAGAGCGCGTGGAACAGCTTCTTCATCGTCATGGAGCGATACACGACGATTGTCAGCACCAGCGAATAAAACACGGCGATAGCGGCGGCTTCCGTCGCTGTAGCAATGCCCTTCGCCACGCAAACCAGAATGATCGCGATCACCATCAAGCCGGGCAACGCACCGAGGAACGTGCGGGCCACGGCGTACCAGCCGGGGAATTTCTGCAGTTCCGTCGAACCATCGGCACGACGCGGATAACCGTATTTGACTGCTTGCCAGTATGCGGCGATCAGCACGAAACCCATCACCCACAACACCGGCAGCAGACCGGAAAACAACAGATCGCCGATCGACACGCCGCTCATGGGATGTCCATTCAACGTGCCGGTGATGCCCTGGGCCGCGAATGCATAGATGATCATGTTGGTCGACGTCGGCATCAGCGCGCCCGCCAGCGACGAGTGAGTCGTCACGTTGACGGCGTAGGCCGCGCTATAGCCTTCACGCTTCATCAACGGAATCACTACGCCGCCCATGGCCGACGTATCCGCCGAGGGCGAACCGGAGACGCCGCCGAACAGCGTGCACGCAACCACGTTGGCCATGCCGAGGCCGCCGCGGAAATGCCCGACCGTGGCTTGCGCGAAACGCAGGATGCGGTCCGCGATGCCACCGTGCAGCATCAGTTCACCGGACAGAATGAAGAACGGCACCGCGAGAAACGAGAAGCCGTTGATGCCCGAGATCATCGACTGCATGGCGGTGGCCGCCGGCAAGCCTTCGTATAGATAAGTCAGGACACACGCGAGCCCGAGCCCGAAAGAAACAGGAACGCCGAGGAGGAGGAAAACAAGAAAACTGACGGAGAGGATGGCAAGTTCCATGATTGCTCTATTTTTGTTTCGGTGCGAAAAGCGCGAGCAGGTTCTCAATCGAGAACATTGCAATGCAGACGCTGGCAATAACCGGAATGCAGTAACGCAACGATTCAGGCAAACCGATAATGGGAATCCGGTCTTCAGCGGTGGCCTCGACCATCTGCAGACAGCCGAAGAAAACCATCACCGCAAACACGATCAGGCAAATATGCTGAAACGACGTGGCGATGAGCTGCCCTTTCGGCGGCAATTTCTTCACGAGCGAATCGAGACCGATATGGCCGCCTTCGCGCACCTTGAGCGCGGCGCCGAACATGGCGATCACGATCACCAGCAAAAGCGCGATGGGCTCGACGAAATCCGGTGCATCGCTGAAGACGTAGCGCATCACGACGCTGTAAATCACCAGCAGGCTCAGCACGGCGAGACTCAGCGACGCCACGATAACCAGCGCACGGAATAGAAAATCATTTGGGCGCTTCATGAATCTCATTGGACCCGTCCTTGCATTCGACCGACCTGTCTTTTTCTTTAATATTCAGCAATCTGCTCGATTTTTCAGTTCAGAAAGCGCACAGCGGCAAGGCCTGCGAAATCTTCTCGCAGGCCCTTCACGACTTCACCGCTGGATAGCTTCCGTTCAGGCGAACCTTATTTGACTGCCTGGATCTCGTCGACGAGCTGCTTCATTTGCGGGGTCTTTTCGTACTTTGCCCACACAGGCTGCATCACCTTGACGAACGCGGCACGATCGATCTGCGTCGAAGCGACGATGGTGGCGCCGCCCTTCGTGACCGTCTTGCTCGCGTCGGCTTCGCGCGCGGTCCACAGTTTCTGGTAGTACGGCACCGAGTCCGCCGCGGCCTTCTTGATGATGTCCTGCTCTTGCGGCGTCAGCGTGTCCCACACTTTCTTCGAGAACACCAGCACTTCCGGTGTCATCGAATGCTGGGTTTCGGAGTAGACCGGCGCCACTTCGAAGTGCTTGGTTTCCTCGTACGACGGCAGGTTGTTTTCAGCGGCATCCACCAGACCCGTCTTCAGGCCCGTATAGACTTCGGCGAACGGCATCGGCGTGGGCGTGCCGCCCATTGCGCGGATTTCGTCGACCATCAGATCGGACGGCTGCACGCGGACCTTGAGGCCCTTCATGTCAGCCGGCGTGTGAATCGGCTTCTTCGTGTAGATGGAGCGCGCGCCGCTCTCGTAGAACGTCAGCGCGATCATGCCCTTCGCCTTGAAGGCGTCGAGAATCTTCTGGCCTTCCGGGCCGTACATCACTTTGCGGAAATGGTCGATGTCGCGGAACAGGAACGGCAGCGACGGGATCATCGATTCGGGCACGATCTCGTTGAACGCGGCACCGTTGGCGCGCGCCATGTCCAGCGCGCCGATGCGCACCTGATCGATCGTGTCGTTTTCGGAGCCCAGCGCGCTATTGCCGAAGACCTTCACGGAATCCTTGCCGCCGGTTGCCTTGTTGATCTGTTCCCCCATGTATTTCACGGCCATGTTGGTCGGGTACGTGTCGCCGTGCACATCGGACACGCGGAACACACGCGCTTGTGCCGACACGGTGCTGAAGGCCAGCACCGAAGCTGCGACGATCAGCGAGACACGGGAAGAGGCAAACTTCTTGTTCATCGTGAAATTCCTTGAAAAATTGACCATCCAATCGATTGCGGAAGGCCCGCTTGCGGGTGCTACCCGCGGATGCGACATGGTTTGCTGCGTCTCCCGGCTCGGCGTTCGCCACCGTTTGCGGTCACTCACGCGTTGCCATGCTGGTCTGTGCAACGTCCCCGGCGCAGATGCTCAGCACTCCTGTCAGCCAACTCGACTCTTTTACTTTTGCTTCAACTGCATCGGCTTGCGTCTCGTGTGCGAGTAGTCGCGCACGTCGACGCCGCCTCCTTCACACCGAAAATTCGAAATTCAAAGAAAGGAATTTGTTTGGGCTTATATGTTGTACGACGACATATGAAGTCTATAAAACGCGGTTTGAGTTGTACAGACGGTATTTACCCGCACCAGGAAGGCGTCCGGCACGCATGACCGATCGACCACGCGGCGAGTCTATGCGCCGGTGGGCACGGCGCTGGAGGGGTAAAACCGGGATGCCTTGGACGCGCTGTTTTATCGCAAAAATGTGACAACAGCGTAGCCTTTACACCACAATGTTGTACGACGACCTATGAATATCGAACACATAAACAAAGGGCGCCGGACATGCGCGACATGTCCGGCGCCCTTCTCTCACACGCTCCGCTTACAGTTCGCCGGCAAACTCCGGCTCGGGCAGCCCGGTTACGCCAGGACGCACGGCGAACAGATGGCCGTCGTGCTCGCTCGCGTTCGCAGCGGGACGAATCGACGTGACGAACAGCGTATCCAGATCGCGCCCACCGAATGCGCACATGGACGGCTTGATGGCCGGCACCGCAATCTGCCGGTCCAGCTTGCCTTCGGGTGTGAAGCGCAGCAGCAGGCCCGCGTCGTTCGCACAGATCCAGTAGCAGCCGTCGGCGTCCACCGCGGCGCCATCGGGACGGCCCGCATGGTGATTCAGGTCGGCAAACACGCGGCGGTTGCGCGGCTCGCCAGTTTCGATGTCGTAATCAAAGGCCCAGATTTGCCTGCGCAACGGGTGCGAGTCCGACAGATACATCGTCGTGCCGTCCGGCGACCACGCGAGGCCGTTCTGCGTGATGAGTCCTTCGACGACCGGCGCGGACAGCGCGCCGCGTTCATCGAATCGATACAGCGCACCGGCCGGCTTGGCGGCCGCCATGTCCTGCACCATCGTGCCGGCCCAGAAGCGTCCTTGCCGGTCGCAGCGGCCGTCGTTGAAACGCATGTCGTCGCAAGCGAAGGCCGGCGCGGCGAGCTTGCGCCCTGTCACCTGCACGGGTTCGCCGCTAGCCGAGGACTCAGTCAGCTTGACCGCGAACAGCCCGGTCTCGCAGCCGGCCAGCACCGTACCGCGATGATCGAACGCGATGCACGCGACTTTCTCCGGCAGCAGCCATTCAGAGCGTTCGCCCGAATCGATCCGCAAGCGCGCGATCTTCCGCGCCGGAATATCCACCCAGTACAGCGCTTGCTCGTTAGCCCGCCACACCGGACTCTCGCCGACCGAAGCCGGCGCCTGGCCCGGCGCCTCGACCCGCTCCACGCGCGGGTTCGCCGCGGCGCTCACCGCTTCGGCTCCATCGGGCCGGCGAGCACGAACGGGCCGCCCTGGAAACGCTGGGTCGGGTCGTCGAGATCGGCAGTGGGCGCCGTGACCGGAAACAGATGCTCGAATTCCATCGAACTGTCCTGCGGACGAAAACCGAGGAACGCGGCCTTGGTGTTGTCCACCCACTTGGTCCGGTTATCCGACACACCGTAGACGATGGCGTGACCCACGCGGTTGGTGAACAGCGAGCAGCGCACCAGTTCAATCAGGTCGCGAAAGCTCAGATAGGTCACGAGCATGCGCGGATTCTTCGGCTGCTCGAACGATGAACCGATCCGCAGACACACCGTTTCCAGACCGAAGCGATCGAAGTAGTAACGCGACAGCGATTCGCCGAAGCACTTCGTCACGCCGTACAGGCTATCGGGACGCAGCGGCGCGTCGATATCGACCACTTCCGTCACCGGATGAAAACCCACCGCGTGATTCGAGCTTGCATACACGATGCGCTTCACGCCCTGCTTCTGCGCCGCCGAATAGAGGTTGTACAGGCCACGGATATTCGCTTCGAGCAGATCTTCGAACGGCGCCTCGACGGAAATGCCGCCGAGGTGAACCACCGCGTCCACGCCTTCGAGCAGCGCGTGAACCGCGGCTTCGTCGGCGATATCGACGATCGAGGCTTCTTCATGGGCCGCCACGTCGCCGAGCGGCGCGATATCCGTGACGCGCACGATATCGGCCCACGCGGCGAGCGCGCCGCGCAATTGCTTGCCGAGGTTGCCCGCCGCGCCGGTGAGCAGCAGACGGCGGAAGGGTTTCTGTGCCGCGCCGCGGTCAAGGTTCGAGTCAGTCATGTTTCTATTGGTGTAAGTGTGATCGGATCGAGCAAGGCAGCCGGATCAATCAGGTCACCGGCGCCGGATTGAACAGCGTCAACGCATTGTGGAGCTTGAGCTTTTCAGCGCAGGTCTCCTTGCGACCGCTGGCGACGTCGAGCATCAGGCGGAACAGTTCCCAGCCCACCTCTTCGATCGTCGCCGCGCCGGTCGCGATCGTACCGGCGTTGATATCCATCAGGTCATGCCAGCGGCGCGCCAGATCCGAGCGCGTCGCGACTTTGATGACGGGCACTTCGGCGAGGCTGTACGGCGTGCCGCGGCCGGTGGTGAACACATGCAGGTTGATACCCGCCGCGACCTGCAGCGTACCGCAAATGAAATCGCTAGCCGGCGTGGCCGCGTAAATCAGGCCTTTCTGTTTGACCTTCTCGCCCGGCGACAGCACGCCGGAAATCGCCGAGTTACCCGACTTGATGATCGACCCCATCGCCTTTTCGACGATGTTCGACAAGCCGCCCTTCTTGTTGCCCGGCGTGGTGTTGGCGCTACGGTCCGCGCCGCCGCGCTTCAGATAATCGTCGTACCACTGCATTTCGCGGATGATCGCTGCGGCGACTTCCGGGTTGGCCGCGCGCGCCGTCAGTTGATCGACGCCGTCGCGCACTTCGGTGACTTCGGAGAACATGACCGTGGCGCCGGCTCGCACCAGCAAATCCGTCGCGTAGCCCACCGCGGGATTCGCGGTGAGACCGGAGAATGCATCGCTGCCGCCGCACTGCACGCCGATCACGAGATCAGACGCGGGACACGTCTCGCGGCGGCGATTGTTCAAACGCTTCAGATGACCGTCGGCCATTCGCATGATCGACTCGATCATCGACTGGAAGCCGACGTGCGATTCATCCTGCAGCACGACGACGTCGCCATTCAGATCCGCCTCGATATCGCCGATGTCCGCGACCTCGGCCACGTTTGCGGCAGCGGCGATCGGAATCGTGCCGGGCGGCATCAGGCGCTCGGGCTGCAGCTTCTCGCAACCGAGGCTGACCATCATCACCTCGCCGCCGAAATTCGGATTCAGGCTGATGTTGCGCACGGTGCGTATCGGCACCATCGCGTCGGGCGCGTCGATCGCGACGCCGCAACCGTAGGTGTGGCCGAGGCTCACCACGTCGTCGACATTCGGATAGTTCGGCAGCAGCTCGGCCTTGATGCGCGCCACCGCGTGTTGAACCACGTCGGCCACGCATTGCACCGTCGTCGTGATGGCGAGAATGTTGCGCGAACCGACCGAGCCGTCCGCGTTGCGATAGCCCTCGAACGTGTAGCCCTCGAGCGGCGGCATCTCCGGCGCCTTGATCGTGGCTATCGGCAAATCTTCCAGTCCCGGCGGGCTCGGCATGCGAATCACGTGTTCGTTGATCCAGCTGCCTTTCGGCAGCGCCTTCAGCGCATAGCCGATCACCACGTTATAGCGGATGACCTCGTCGCCCTCGGCCAGGTCGGCCAGCGCGACCTTGTGGCCCTGCGGCACACGCTCACGCAGCGCCAGACCATCGGGGAAGACGGCGCCCTCACCCAGACCGCCGTCGTTGACGACGATCGCGACGTTGTCGTTCGGGTGAACGCGAATGTAGAGCGGAGATTGTTCCATTGCCTCGATCCTTATGGCGGCGTACGCCTGCTGCGCCAAACTATTCATACGTCATCCTACAACATGAAAGATTGCGCGGACGTTCCGTATTTACCCTAGGGCAGGCATTATGCCGTGAAAACACCGTTGAGTTAGCCGATTTGTTGTTGTACGATGACGTATAAGAAATCTCAATTCCTACTTAATTGAGCTACCACGAACCTTTCCGACGCTCTGGATACTTATCATGACGACACCGCAGGAACTGAAGCAGATCGTTTCCGAAGGCCTCCTGTCCTTCCCGGTCACCGACTTCGACGAACAAGGCGATTTCCGCGCCGATACCTATGCTGAGCGCCTCGAATGGCTCGCGCCTTACGGCGCTTCGGCGCTGTTCGTCGCCGGCGGCACGGGTGAGTTCTTCTCGCTGACGCACACCGACTATTCGAACGTCGTGAAAACGGCCACCGAAGTCTGCAAAGGCAAGGTGCCGATTCTGGCCGGCGCCGGCGGCCCGACGCGCGTCGCGATCGCCTACGCACAGGAAGCCGAGCGTCACGGCGCGAACGGCATTCTGTTGATGCCGCATTACCTGACGGAAGCCTGCCAGGAAGGCATCGCCGCGCACGCCGAAGAAGTTTGCAAGTCCGTGCCGAACATGGGCGTGATCATCTACAACCGCGCGAACTCCAAGCTTAACGCCGATATGCTCGAAGGTCTGGCCGAGCGCTGCCCGAACCTGATCGGCTTCAAGGACGGCGTGGGCGAGATCGAGAACATGGTGTCGATCCGCCGCCGTCTCGGCGACCGCTTCTCGTATCTCGGCGGCCTGCCGACCGCTGAAGTCTATGCCGCGGCGTACAAGGCACTGGGCGTGCCGGTGTATTCGTCGGCGGTGTTCAACTTCATTCCGAAGACCGCGATGGACTTCTACCGCGCGATCGCCGCGGACGACCACGCGACCGTCGGCAAGCTGATCGACGAGTTCTTCCTGCCGTACCTGGCGATCCGCAACCGCCGCGCAGGCTACGCGGTCAGCATCGTCAAGGCCGGCGCAAAGCTGGTCGGCCACAGCGCCGGCCCGGTCCGCGCACCGCTGACCGATCTGACGGAAGAAGAAATGAGCAAGCTGGACGCGCTCATCAAGTCGCTCGGCCCGCAGTAATCGGATTGGCGTAACCGGATTGACGTAACCGCGGCAGTCGACACCCGGCGGCCGCGCGAACGATGACCGCATAAACGGCACCGCAAAGAGCGCCCGGGACGGCAACGTCGCCGGGCCTTTTTGTACCGCCGCATGAGCACGTATCGACAGGCCCGCGGCTGCATAGTGCGGTCTCGCTGCCAGGGAGAAGTCCGCTCCCGTGCATAAGAAATTCAGGAGATGACCATGGAAATGAGCCGCACCGCGAGTGCCGCCCACGTCGCAAAGCGCACCCGAGTCCGCTACGCGATCCTGTTGCTGATCTTTCTGATCACGACCTTCAACTATGCGGACCGCGCCACGCTGTCGGTGACCGGCTCGGCCATGCGCGCCGAGTTCGGCTTCGACGCGATCCGCATGGGCTACATTTTCTCGGCGTTCAGTTGGGCCTACGTGCTGTCGCAACTGCCGGCCGGCTGGTTGCTGGATCGCTTCGGCGCACGGCGCGTTTACGCGGCAAGCATTTTCTTCTGGTCGCTCTTCACTTTGCTGCAAAGTTCGATCGGTCTGCTGGGCAGCGCGGCAGCCGCCGTCACCGCGCTGTTCGCGCTGCGCTTCGCGATGGGCGCGGCCGAATCGCCGGCGTTTCCCGCCAATGCCAAGGTAGTGGCGAGCTGGTTCCCGACCAACGAACGTGGCACGGCGTCGGCCATTTTCAATTCGGCGCAATACTTCGCCGCCGTGGTGTTCACGCCGCTGATGGCGTGGCTCACGCACGCGTTCGGCTGGCACATGGTCTATGTCGTCATGGGCGTGATGGGCCTCCTGCTCGCGCTCACGTGGCTGAAGGTGATGAAGAATCCCGCTGATCATCCGCGGGTTTCGCGTTCAGAACTGGAGTACATCGAGCAAGGCGGCGGCGTGGTCAACGGCCAGAAGACAACCCGCCCGGCCGGCAGGATCGAGCACACCGGCGGCTGGTCTCTGGTTCGCCAACTGCTCAGCAACCGTATGCTGCTAGGCGTCTATCTCGCGCAGTACTGCATCAACGTGCTGACCTACTTCTTCCTGACCTGGTTCCCGATCTACCTCGTGCAGGCGCGCGGCATGACGATTCTGCAAGCGGGTCTGGTCGCCTCGCTGCCTGCGATCTGCGGATTCTCCGGCGGTGTGCTCGGCGGCATTCTCTCCGACGGGCTGATCCGCCGCGGCCATTCGCTGACCGTCGCGCGCAAGGTGCCGATTGTCGGGGGCATGCTGCTGTCGGTTTGCATCATCGGCTGCAATTATGTGTCGACCGACTGGGTCGTCGTCGCGCTCATGTCGCTTGCGTTCTTCGGCAAAGGCATCGGTGCGCTCGGCTGGGCGGTCGTCGCCGATACATCGCCGCGGGAAGCGCTCGGTCTCTCGGGCGCGATCTTCAATATGTTCGGCAACGTCGCCGGTATCGTGACGCCGATCGTGATCGGCTATCTCGTGGCGAAGACCGGCTCGTTCAACGGCGCGCTGGTGTTCGTGGGCATCAACGCCCTGCTCACGGTGTTCAGCTATCTCGTGATCGTGAAAGACATCAAGCGGGTCGAACTGCGGCCGAGTTGATCGCGTAGCGGTTATCGTACTTCCCTGCGGACGGCGAAATGAGCGTTGCGGCAGGGTAAAACGCAGACGGGAAAGGATTCCGGCGCGGTATCGGACGCCGGTCCGAAAAATGACATGGCGTGGTTATAATCAGTCGTCAGACGACGGTATAATGAAACGCATGAAGTGTCTGCAACTATCTGATTCAAGGGGCGTTTTCGATGGCTACACCACTGGCATCCGCGGCACCGCCACGACGCGCGCGTAATCTTGCCGAGTTCGTCGTCAGCTACGTCACCGAGCAAATTGCGTCCAACGCCTTGAAGCCCGGCGACAAACTGCCCACCGAATCGCAACTCATGGTCACGCTGAGCGTGAGCCGCACCGTGATTCGCGAGGCGATTTCGCGTTTGCAGGCGGGCAAGATCATCGAGACGCGGCACGGCATCGGCAGCTTCGTGCTGGAGCCGCAGCGCGAAAAGCTGGGCATCGACATGGTCCCCGCCACCACCTTGCGCGACGTGTTGTCCATCCTCGAACTGCGCATCAGCCTGGAAACGGAGTGCGCGGGTCTCGCGGCCCAGCGCGCCAAGCCGGACGACCTCGCCCGCATGCGCACCGCGCTCGACGCAATCGAAGCTACGCGTCACAACGGGCTGGACAGCGTGGACGCCGATTTGCAGTTTCATATCTCGGTGGCGCGCGCCACCGGCAACCGCTATTTCGTCGACATCCTCACGCAAATGGGCAGCGCGCTGATTCCGCGCAACCGGCTCGATTCGGCGGGCATTGCGCGCGCGGAGCCGGATGCGTATCTGTCGCTCGTCAACCTCGAGCACGAAAGCATTCTCGAAGCGATCTCGCGCCATGATGCAGAAGGCGCGCGCGCGGCGATGCGCATGCATCTGTCCAATAGCCGCGAGCGCTTGCGGCGGGCGAATGAAGCGGCTGAGGCGAATAGCTGAGTCGGTTCATTCAGTTACACGCCAATGAAAATGGCCGGGATCGCTCCCGGCCATTTTTCATTTCACTCGACCACCCGCCAATTAGCTGCGCGTGATCTCGCCATCGCGACGACGCCACAGATCCAGCGGATTGCTGTCGGTCAGCGCTTGCGGCAGCAGATCAGCCGGGAAATCCTGGTAGCACACCGGACGCAGGAAACGCTCGATCGACGTCGTGCCAACCGAAGTCGCGCGGCTATCGGACGTAGCCGGGAACGGGCCGCCGTGCACCATCGCGTGCGACACCTCGACGCCCGTCGGGAAACCGTTCACCAGAATCCGCCCGGCCTTGCGTTCGAGAATCGGCACCAGCTTTTTCGCCGACGCCAGATCGGCGCTGTCCATCTGCACCGTGGCCGTCAACTGGCCGTCGAAGTACTCGGCGACCGCCAGCATTTCCTGTTCGTCCTTGCAACGCACGATGGTCGAGGCCGGGCCGAACACTTCGTCTTCCAGCGCCGGCGTGGCGAGGAACGTCTGCGCATCGGTCACGAACAGCGCCGCGCGCGCCTGGGTCGGCCCGGTTGTATCGACACCGCGAGCCACGGCTTCGACGCCCTTGATCGCGGCCAGCTTGCCCTCGCCTTCCTCATAGGCCGCGCAGATGCCCGACGTCAGCATGGTCTGCGCGGGCTTGCCGCTCAGCGCGTCGGACGCCGTTGCGACGAATGTCTTGAGCGCGTCGCTGTCGACGGCAATCGCGAGGCCCGGATTGGTACAGAACTGACCGGCGCCGAGCACGAGCGAATCGACGAAGCCGCGCGCGATGCTCTCGCCGCGCGCCGACAGCGCATTCGACAGCAGAAACACGGGGTTGATGCTGCTCATTTCCGCATAGACCGGAATTGGCTCGGCACGCGCCGCCGCCACGCGCATCAGCGACGTGCCGCCCGCGCGCGAACCGGTGAAGCCGACCGCCTTGATCGCCGGATGCGCGACCAGCGCCTCGCCGACGGAATTGCCCGCGCCGACGATCATCGAGAACACGCCTTCAGGCAAGTCCATTTCCTGCGCGACCCGCTGGATCACACGGCCGACCATCTCCGAGGTGCCGAGGTGAGCGCGGTGCGCCTTCACCACCACCGGGCAGCCGGCCGCGAGCGCGGCGGCCGTGTCGCCGCCCGCCACCGAAAACGCGAGCGGGAAATTGCTGGCGCCGAATACCGCGACCGGGCCGAGCGGAATCTTCTGCATGCGCAGGTCCGAGCGCGGCAACGGCTTGCGCTCCGGCAACGGCGAATCGAGCGTGGCGGCGAGCCACTGGCCGGCACGCACGACTTGCGCGAACAGCTTGAGCTGGCCGGTGGTTCGGCCGCGTTCGCCTTCGAGACGCGCCTTCGGCAGACCCGATTCCTGGTGCGCCCGTTCGATCAGCGCGTCGCCCAGCGCCGTGATGCCGTCGGCGATACGCTCCAGGAACTCCGCGCGCACCGTGAGCGGCAGTTGACGGTACGGATCGAACGCTTGCTGCGCCAACTCACACGCCTGTCCGACAAGCGCCGCCGAGCCGCTGCCGAAAACCGGCTCCGCGATATCGGATCCCGTGGCAGGATTGAACGCATGCAATGGTTTTTCCTCGCCGCGCACCGCTTTGCGGCCGATCAGCATTTCGCCGGTAATTGTCATTTGCTTTCCTTGAGTGAAGGCCTAAGATATAGGTCATCCTACAACATTGTGAGGCGTGCGCGCAACCTGAAACGCTTGCCTGGCGAGGAATTCGGGTTAACGTGACCGTTACAATCGGCGAGGCCGGTGCTAATCTGCAATCAAGACATACGACGACCTATAACCCATGTTGAGCCGTCTTCGGAGCTTGCCCGACCCATTGTCGCTTGAGGAAACCCGCCCATGCCCGCCGTCACACCTTACCAGCCCTTACCCAATAGTTTCCGCCGGGCAGTCTGCGGCGGCGAAACCCTGATCGGCTGCTGGGCGTCGCTCGCCAGCCCGATCGTCACCGAGCTGCTCGGCATTGTCGGTTTCGACTGGATGCTGCTGGACGCCGAGCACGCGCCGAACGACGTGCTCACGCTGATTCCTCAACTGATGGCGCTCAAAGACAGCGCCAGCGCGCCGGTCGTGCGGCCGCCCGCCAACGACAGCGTGTTCATCAAGCGACTTCTCGACAGCGGCTTCTCGAATTTTCTGGTGCCGTTCGTGGAAAGCGCCGACGACGCGGCCCGCGCCGTCGCCGCCACGCGCTACCCGCCGCAGGGCATTCGCGGCGTATCGGTGAGTCATCGCGGCAACCATTATGCGACCGTGGCCGATTACTTTAGCGTCGCCAACGACAACGTCTGCGTGATCGTGCAGATAGAAAGCCGCAAGGCTGTCGACTCGATCGACGAGATTCTCGCCGTGGACGGCGTGGACGCCGTGTTCGTCGGCCCATCCGACCTCGCGGCCGCTTACGGCCAACTCGGCAATGCGAATCACCCGGACGTGCAGGCGGCGATCGCGCACGTGTTCGAACGCGCGCAGGCGGCGGGCAAGTCGAGTGGCATCCTCGCCCCGGTGCAGGCCGACGCCGAACGCTATATTTCCATGGGCTGCCGCGTCGTCGCGGTGTGCGCGGATATGGGGCTGCTGAAAGGCGCCGCGCAGACGGTTCAGAAACACTTCATGCAGAAACAGGCGGGCCAGCAGTAACGCGGCCGCCATGACATCTTCGGAGCATTCCATGCAAAAAGCAGGCTTTATCGGACTCGGCATCATGGGCAAACCCATGGCCGCCAACCTTCTCAAGAACGGCGTCGCGCTGGCGGCGTTCACGCGCAGCGGCGTGCCCGACGATCTCGTCCAGGCGGGCGCCGTCGCGTGCGATAGCCCCGGCGCGGTGGCCGCGCAGGCCGACGTGATTTTCATCATGGTGCCGGATACACCTGATGTCGAGCGCGTACTGTTCGGCGAGCAGGGTCTCGCGAGCGTGCTGCGCGCGGGACAAACCGTCGTCGACATGAGCTCGATTTCGCCGATGGCCACGCGCGAGTTCGCGGCCCGCGTGCGTGAGAGCGGCGCGGACTATCTGGATGCGCCGGTTTCCGGCGGCGAAGTCGGCGCCAAGGCCGGCTCGCTGACCATCATGGTGGGCGGCGAAACCGCCACGTTCGATGCCGTCAAGCCGCTGTTCGACATGATGGGCAAGAACGTCACGCTGATCGGCGGCGTCGGCGCCGGACAGGTGTGCAAGGTCGCAAACCAGGTGATCGTCGCCGCGACGATCGAGGCTGTGGGCGAAGCGCTGCTGCTCGCCTCCAAGGCCGGCGTCGATCCGGCGCGCGTACGTGAAGCGCTGATGGGCGGCTTCGCGTCGTCGCGCATTCTCGAAGTGCACGGCGAACGCATGACCAAACGCACTTTCGATCCGGGCTTCCGCATCGAACTGCATCAGAAGGATCTGAACCTCGCGCTCTCGACCGCGCAATCGCTCGGCGTGTCCCTGCCGAATACCGCCACCTGCCAGGCGCTGTTCAACGCCTGCGTCGCGCACGGCGGCAAGGCGTGGGACCACTCGGCAATGGTGCGCGCACTCGAATTCCTCGCCGATCACGAGATTGGCCAGAAAACCGCTTAAGCCGCACGCCGCTGTTTGATGCGCCGCTCCGCTTGCCGTGAAAGATAGGCAAGCAGCGGCGCATTCGTGCATTCCCTCCTCTCTGCCGTGAGTTGACAAAAGTTGCGCCGCTTTTATCGGCAGAGCTTTTTTACAAATATTAAGGATGCCTTACGTAAACAAACGGCTTTGACGAACTGCCTCTGCATCCCAAAAGTAGCAACGATTACTGACAACGCCCGCAAAGGGCAAGGAGACATCCGTGGCAAACATAGATAAAACCAGCGGCAAGCGGGCAGCATCGAAAACACCCGGCCAGGCCGAACCGAATTCGCCCGCTCGCCGCGCGTTTATCGTGCTGGCGGGTACATCAGCGGGGGCGACGTTGCTCGGCGGCCTGTCCGCTTGCGGCGGCTCGGTCAACGGCGGGACAACCACGCCGCCGGTCGTGCAGGATCCGATCTGGGGCACCTCGGGCGCCGCGACACAGATCATCGCGTCCTTGCAGGGCATCACCCAGTCGATGTTTCCCATACGCGACTTCCTCGTCACGCAGTACGGCGCCGCACCGTGCGCCGTCGTCGCCGCGACCAATCCGTACACAGGCTCGGCGTCGGCCGTGAGCCCTGGTTCGAACCACACCAACGCCGCCGCTTCGTTCGACTCGCGCCCCGCGTTTCTCGCTGCGATCCAGGCCTGCAACGCCGCGGGCGGCGGACGCGTGGTCGTGCCGGCCGGCACCTGGTACTGCGCCGGACCGATCGTGCTGCTGAGCAACGTGAACTTCCACCTCAGCGCGAATTGCACGATCTATTTCAGCCCGAACCCGGCCGACTACGCGAAGGACGGCCCGGTCGCTTGCGGCGCCAACGGCAATCTGTTCTATAGCCGCTGGCAGGCAAACGATTGCCTGAACTACGGCTCGCCGGTGTACGCACGCAACCAGACCAACATCGCGCTGACCGGCGAAGACGCGACCTCGGTGCTCAACGGGCAAGCCATGACACCGTTCGCCGGCAGCGGCAACACCGCCACGTGCTGGTGGACCTTCAAGGGATCGAATGGCGCGTACGGTTGCGTGAATTCGTCGACGCCGTCGCAGGTGTATCTCAATCCGAAGAACGTCGACCTGAAAACCGCCGCGCCGGGCATTTCCGATGCGCTTTATGCGCAGCTGACCAGTCCCACGACGCCGTGGCAGGAGGACCAGAACTACCTGCCCGCGCTCTCCGAAGCCGGCGTGCCTGTCGCGCAGCGAGTCTTCGGCGTCGGCCACTATCTGCGTCCGTGCATGGTCGAGTTCATCGGCTGCACGAATGTGTTGATGGAGAACTACTGCACCAACAACACGCCGTTCTGGCAGCATCATCCGACCGATTGCAAGAACGTCGTGATTCGCGGCGTGACGACCAACAGCATCGGCCCGAATAACGACGGCTTCGATCCGGACGCGTGCGACAACGTGCTGTGCGACAGCGTCACGTTCAACACCGGCGACGACTGCATCGCAATCAAGTCGGGCAAGGATCTGGATACGCAATACGGCCCCGCGCAGAATCACGTGATCCAGAACTGCATCATGAACAGCGGCCACGGCGGCATCACGCTCGGCAGCGAAATGGGCGGCGGCGTGCAGAATATCTACGCCCGCAATCTGCAGATGCTCAATCAGAACTGGGCGACCAATCCGCTGAACATCGCGATTCGCATCAAGACGAATATGAATCGCGGCGGCTTCGTGAAGAACTTCTATGTCGATACCGTCACGCTGCCGAACGGCGTCAGCCTGAAAGGCGCGGGTTACGGCAGCGCGTTGCTGAGCGGCAGTCCGATCAACGCCACGGTGCCGCTTGGTGTCGTGACAGCGGGCGCGGCCAATCCGTCGGCGGCACAGGGCGGCCTGATCACGTTCGACTGCGACTATCAGCCGGCCAACGACGCCATTCGCATCCGGCCGGCGGTCGTGCAGAACGTGAACATTTCAAACGTGAAGGCGAGCAACGTGACGCTTAACGGCGTGACCGGCTCGTGCTTCCAGGCGATCGTCGCGCAAGGCCCTGTCGCGTTCGACTACAACGGCGCGGCCCCGACGCCGACCATTCCGCCGATTACCGGCGTGACGATCTCGAACTGCAATCTGGGCACGGCCGTTTCGGCCGGACCCGCGAGCGCGACCACGCCCGGGCCGATCTACGCGTACAACGTCAACGGCATTACGTTGAACAATGTGGTGATCGGCGCGACGACCTATAACACGACGGTGGTTGATAAGCGGTAAGCATCACGCGGTTGAACGGCTGGGCGAAGCGCGAGCTTCGTCCAGCCGTGAGGACTGAAACAACGCAGTGAACAAGAGCAAAAAAATGGCGACGCCCGAAAGCGCCGCCATTTTCATTTCCCGACTCGCTGAACCAGCGTCCGGAATTCATCGTCACTTAACGCGCCTCACTTGGCCACCGCACTCGCCGGGGTCCAGCGCGGCTCGGGCGTCTTGTCGGCGCTCTTCGCCAGCAGACACACAACCGCAGCCGCGATGATGTCGAACACCGCCAGCACCACGAACAGCGGGCTGTACCCGACCTGCGTAACCAGCACGCCGAACAGCGCCGTGAACGCAGCCGCGCCCAGGTAGCCCGCCATGCCGCCCATGCCGGTCGCGGTCGCGACTTCGTTCTTGCCGAACATATCCGACGTGATCGCATACAACGCACCCGACAAGGTCTGATGCGCGAACCCGCCGACGCACAGCAGCGCCACCGCCACATACGGACTGGCCACGAGGCCGACACAGGCCGGTCCGATCATGAACAGCGCGCCGACCACGAACACCATTTTCCGCGACGTGAACAACGACACCTTCACGTACTTATGAAACAGCGGGCTGAGGTAGCCGCCCAGCACGCAGCCGATGTCGGCCGCGAGAAAAGGCATCCATGCATACAGCGCGACTTCCTTCAGATTCATGTGACGCTCGGTCATCATGTACAGCGGAATCCACGCGTTGAAGGTCTGCCAGGCCGGCTCGGACAGCATGCGCGGAATGCCGATCGCCCAGAAATCGCGGCTGCCGAGCATGGCAAACCAGTTGCGCTTGGCGGCGCCGGCGTCGCTGTGCTTCGCTTCCTGGCCGCTGAGAATGTAGTCGCGTTCAGCGTCGCCCAGCAGCTTCTGATTGCGCGGATGTTTGTAGAGCACCATCCACACCACGCTCCACACGATCCCGGCCACGCCGACGATCACGAAGGCCAACTGCCATTCGCCGTGCAGCAATGCCCACACCACCAGCGGCGGCGCCAGCAACGCGCCGATCGACGAGCCGATGTTGAACCAGCCGATCGCGACCGAGCGCTCCTTGGCCGGGAACCACTCGCTCGTCGCCTTGACGCCGGCCGGAATGCCGGCCGCCTCGGCAATGCCGAGCAGCCCGCGGAAGAACGCAAGGCTGCGCCAGCCCGTCGACCACGCCGCCGCGGCGCATGCCAGCGACCAGGCGAGCGCGAACGCCGCGAAGCCGATCTTGGTGCCGACCGTGTCGAGCAGGAAGCCCGCGACCGGCTGCATGAATGCATAGCAAAGCTGCCACGCCACGACCACGTGCGCATACTGCTCGGTAGTGATGTGGAGGTCTTTCATCAACGTCGGCGCCGCGACTGACAGCGTATTGCGCGCGAGGTAATTGATAATGAGCCCGGCCGCGACCAGACTGACCATCCACCAGCGGATGCCCTTGATTTTCATTGCTGCGTCTCCTCGTAATCCTGAACGGCTTAAACAGGCCGCGTGGCGGAAGCGGCCGAGCCGTCCGGTGCGGTGTCATCGCGCGAATAATCGATACCCACGAAGCTGCCGCCCTGGAAGCGCTGGCCCAGCGCGTCGAGCGGATTCGGACGCGCAAGGATTTCCTCGGCGTAGACCTCGGCATCCTGGGTCGGCTGATAGCCCAGACGTTCGGCGCCGCTGTTGTCCCACCAGCTGCGTGTGTTGGCCGACACGCCCCAGATGGTCAGGAAGCCGACGTTCTCCGCTTCGACGCAACGATCGAGGAAATGCAGCAGATCGCGATGACCGAACCAGGTGCTCAAGTGCCGAGGCTCGGTCGGCCGCTCGAGACAACTGCCGATGCGCACGCAAACACTCTCGATGCCATGCTTGTCCCAATACATTCTGGCGAGCGCTTCGCCCCACACTTTGCTCAGTCCGTAGAAACCGTCCGGGCGCAGTTCGCAGTCGAGGCTCAGATGCTCGGTGACCGGATACATGCCGATCGCGTGATTGGAACTCGCGAACACGATGCGCTTCACACCTTGCCGGCGCGCGCCTTCGTACACTTCGACGAGTCCGCGCAGATTGTTTTCGATGATCTCGGGCAGCGGACGCTCCACACTCGTCCCCGCGAAATGGATCAGGACGTCGACGCCTTCCAGCAGACGATCCACGACCGCCGGATCGCGCAGGTCGCCGTGCATCACGTCCTCGCCATCCACGAGCGGCACCAGGGCCTTCGAACCCGCCGCCGAACGCAACGGCGTGCCGCGCGCGACCAACGCGGCGCGTACCACCGAGCCTAGCTGGCCGCCGGCTCCACTGAGAGCAATCTTCTTCATAAGCATCCTTTCCTGCGCCGCGCGCGATCGAACTTGGGTACAGCACTCGCTTCTGTCATCACGGCAGTGTCTGCCGGTTCAGCGTTAGTTGTACGATAACGTACTATCGGCGATGCCAGGCCGGATTTCAATTAGGCACTTACCCTTATTCGGATTCGCTGCAACCTTGTTTCTCCTTATCAAACAAGCAAATACACTTCGATTATTTATGTGACATCGTATAACTAGGACGACCTTTTACGCAGATGCACGACCTGAACAACCGCGCCGGCCGCTCCGCGCGGACGCCCACAATCGCGTAGACTTGATGCGCTCCCGTTTAAGCCGACCTGCCGCCATGACCCGGCGCAGCGTCCCTCTTCAATTCATCATTTAGCGCCGCACGTCACCATGCTCACTGCCCGCTGTCCAGTGCAACCCGTTGCCGTGCCGGCTGAATCAGGCGTCGCGCGTTTCTATGACGCGCCGGACCTGGCCGACGCGTACGCCGTCCGCTTGCCCGAGAACGCCATCGACGATCCGGAATTGCTCGCGCGCTTCGTGTTCAAGCATCAGGCGGGATGGGTCGCGAAACTGATGAGCGTGCGCGATGCGATCGTCGCGCGTGCCGGCTTGAAGACTGCCAGGCAGTTACGCAGCATCAAGGATCCGGCCGCCGCAAGGGAGCGCCTCGACATCTTCAGGATCTACACGCGCAGCGCGCACGAGATCATCCTCGGCGAAAACGACCGTCATCTCGACTTCCGGGTTTCAGTGCTGCAGCAGACCCGCAGCACGCGCGAAGGCAGTTCGCGCTATCTGATCCTGTCGACCGTCGTGCATTGCCACAATCGACTCGGCCGTTTCTATATTCGCGCGATCGCGCCGTTCCACCGGCTGGTGGTGCGCTCGTCGTTGCAACGAGCCGCGCGGATCGGCTGGCCGACCGCCTGAAGCGGCTCGAACCGCGGGCGCGAAGGCCCGCGGTTCAGGCTTGAGTGCGACCGGGCGCGCGTGCCTGCACACGACCCGCCGCGCTCGCGGCATCAATACAAATCACCGCAGCATCGCATCACGATCCGATGAACTCCAGCAGGTCGCCGTTCACCTTGGCGGCCTCGACGGTGCACATGCCGTGCTGGCCACCCGGATAGACCTTCAGCGTGGCGTTCTTCACGATCTTCGCGGTCAGACGGCCGGCGGCATCGATCGGCACGATCTGGTCGTCATCGCCGTGCAGCACCAGGGTCGGCACGTCGATCTTCTTCAGGTCTTCGGTGTAGTCGACTTCGGAGAACTGCTTGATGCAGTCGTACAGCCCCTTGATCGAGCCGGCCATGCCCTGGACCCAGAACGAATCGATCACGCCTTGCGACACCTTCGCGCCCGGACGGTTGTAGCCGTAGAACGGCAGCGCGAGATCCTTGAAGAACTGCGAGCGGTCGTCTTCCACGCCTTTGCGGATGCCGTCGAACACGTCGATCGGCGTGCCGTTCGGATTGTTCCCTGTCTTCAGCATCAACGGCGGCACCGCGCCGATCAGCACGGCCTTCGCGACGCGTTGCGTGCCATGCCGGCCGATGTAATGCGCGACTTCGCCGCCGCCTGTCGAATGGCCGACGAGCGTGGCCTCCTGCAGATCGAGGTGTTCGATCAGCGCCGCGAGATCGTCGGCGTAGGTGTCCATGTCGTTGCCGTCCCACGTCTGCTCCGAGCGGCCATGCCCGCGCCGGTCATGCGCGATCACGCGAAAGCCCTTGCTGCCGAGAAACAGCATCTGCGCGTCCCAGGCGTCCGCGCTCAACGGCCAGCCGTGCGAAAAGACGACCGGGCGGCCCTTGCCCCAGTCCTTGTAGAAAATGCTCGTACCGTCTTTCGTCTTGATCGTGCTCATCTGCTGACTCCTTGTAGTTGAAGTCTGCCGTTGCCGGCAGGTGGATGATGCGTGCCTTCTCGAAGCATTCTCGCGGCGCGCGACACGACGCCCATTCAGGCACGACATGCCCTGCACCACATCTGGATAACGGATTCGCGACGCGCCGGGCCGTTCGGCTGGTCGGTACGTCGGCTATGACTATTCGAAGCGGATAACGGGAAAAAATATTGGACTGGCTATACGGCGTGCACGCGCCAACTAGCATGCGCTGTTTTGAAAAATGCTGCCGTCTGGCTGCCTTCATGGTATGGGCAATCGGGCTTGATGGCTAGCCGCCGCGCGCATGGAAAGTCGGTTCGGACGGAGCGATTGTCGGTTGATGACGAGCGAATCCCAATTGCCGAATATCGCCTTGCCGATCGAATCGCCGAGCAAAGTCGTTGCCGCGGGAAACACTGCAGCCGCGTCAGAAGCGTAGAACGCGCCGCGCGACAATGCTGCAGCGCGGTCGATTGCCGCAGTTGCGCAGCCAAAGTGTGCATGCGCCCGCATAGTGCTCAGCGATGCGATCAGAAAAAATTGATGTTCATCAACGGTTTGCCGTCCCAAAAAAGAAAATCACCATAAAACAAGGTGGTTTTTTGACGCACGTCGCGTCGCAGCACAGAACTCGACCATCCCCTACTCTTGCGCCATCTGCCCAGCGCAGTGCGCACCGACAACGGTCGACGCGCGTAGTCCGCCCTCACGGATCCCACGCACTTCAAGTACGTCACGCTCATGAACTCCGCTCTATCGGCATTCGATCTTGCCCGCATCCAGTTTGCGTTCACCGTCTCTTTCCACATCGTTTTTCCGGCGCTCAGCATCGGCCTCGCCAGTTTCATCGCCGTCCTCGAATGGCGCTGGCTGAAAACCCGCAAGGCGTACTACAAAGACCTTTGCCTGTTCTGGTCGAAGATCTTCGCCGTGGCCTTCGGCATGGGCGTGGTTTCCGGCGTCGTGATGAGCTATCAGTTCGGCACCAACTGGTCGGGCTTCTCCAGTTTCGCCGGCCCCGTCACCGGCCCGCTGTTGATGTACGAAGTGATGACCGCGTTCTTCCTCGAAGCGGGTTTCCTCGGCATTATGCTGTTCGGCTGGCAGCGCGTGAGTCCGCGCGCGCACTTCGGTGCCACGCTGATGGTGGCGGTCGGCACGCTGATCTCCACCTTCTGGATTCTCGCCTCCAATAGCTGGATGCAAACGCCGCAAGGCTTCGAAGTCGTCAACGGGCGCGTCGTGCCGCTCGACTGGTTCAAGATCGTTTTCAATCCGTCGTTCCCATACCGGCTCGCGCATATGGCGCTCGCGGCGTTCATCGTCGCCGCGCTGGTGGTGTCGGCGGTCGGCGCGTGGCATCTGCTGCGCGGACGGCGCGATCCGGCCGTCAAGAAAATGTTCTCGATGGCGCTCTGGCTGCTGCTGATTCTCACGCCGATCCAGGCATTCGTCGGCGATCAGCATGGGTTGAACACGCGCGAATATCAGCCGGCCAAGATCGCGGCGATCGAAGGTCTGTGGGACACCGAAAAAGGCGGCACCGCGCTAAACCTGTTCGGCATTCCCGACATGCAGGCCGAAACCACGCGCTATGCCGTGTCGATTCCGCATCTCGGCAGCCTGATCCTCACGCATAGCTGGGACGGCGAAATTCGCGGTCTCAAGGACTTTCCGCCGCAAGACCGGCCCAACTCGACGGTGGTGTTCTGGAGCTTTCGCATCATGGCCGGCCTCGGCGTGCTGATGATCCTGATGTCAGTCGCCGCGTGGGTACTGCGCCGCCGTGGACGCCTCTTCGAATCGAAGTGGTTCCAGCGCGTTGCCGTGGCAATGGGACCGACGGGTTTCATCACGCTGCTGGCCGGCTGGGTCACCACCGAAGCGGGCCGTCAACCGTGGGTCGTGTACGGCGTGATGCGCACCTCGCAGGCCGTGTCGCCGCTCACCACGCAGCAGGTCGGCATCTCGCTGATGACGTTCGTGGTCGTGTACTTCCTCGTGTTCGGCACAGGCGTCTACTACATGCTCAAGCTGATGCGCGCGGGTCCGGCGCTGCCCGGTCACACGCCGCACGACGCGCCGGAGCGCTCGTCAAACGAGACCGCGCGCCGCCCGCTTTCCGCCGCCGATCACATGATCGACGCCGCCTGAACCACCCTGCTGCAGCAGCTACTTGCGATAGAGAAAAAACATGGACGTAACCGTAGTGTGGGCCGCGATCATCGCGCTGGGCCTTTTCATGTATGTGGTGCTGGACGGCTTCGATCTGGGCATCGGCATCGTCTTCCCGTTCTTCCCCGATGAGAAGGAACGCGACCTGATGATGAACACCGTCGCGCCGGTGTGGGACGGCAACGAAACCTGGCTGGTGCTCGGCGGCGCGGGTCTGTTCGCCGTGTTTCCCGCGGTCTATTCGACCGTGCTGTCCGCGCTGTATCTGCCGCTGATCTTCATGCTCGTGTGTCTGATCTTTCGCGGCGTGTCGTTCGAGATTCGCGCCAAAGCGAATCGTACGAAGCATTTGTGGGATCTGGCGTTCATCGGCGGCTCGGCGGGCGCGACGTTCTTTCAGGGCATTGCGCTGGGCGCGTTCCTGCAAGGCATCCCCGTGATCGACGGCGCATATGCCGGCGACGCCTTCGGCTGGCTCACGCCGTTCAGCCTGCTCACGGGCCTCGGACTCGTGGTCACGTATGCGCTGCTCGGCTGCTGCTGGCTGGTGGCGAAGACCGAAGGCGATCTGCAACGCCGGCTGCATCGCGTGGTCTGGCCGCTGACCGTCGTGCTGCTCGGCTTCGTCGCGATGGTCAGCCTGTGGACGCCGCTGCAGGATCCGAATATCGCGCAACGCTGGTTCCACGACGGCCTGTTCTACCGTCTGCTGCCGGTGCCGTTCCTCGTGGCGGTCGTGGCATTCCTCATGCATCGCGCGGTACGCGAGCGGCATCACAACACGCCGTTCGCGCTCGCGCTGCTGCTGGTGCTGCTCGGCTACGCGGGGCTGCTGGTGAGCTTGTGGCCGTATGCGATTCCGTCGAGCATGACGCTCTGGGAAGCGGCCGCGCCGCGCTCGAGCCAGATGTTCACGCTGGCCGGCGCGGCGGTCATTCTGCCGATCATCATCGCCTACACGACGATGGGTTATTGGGTATTTCGCGGCAAGGTGCGTCATGGCGACCAACATCACTATCACTGAGCAGACGGACGCCGGCGCGACTCACGGCGCATCGACAGCATCGACAGCAGCGGCGGCAACGGCGCGCAAACTGCCGGGCTGGCTCTGGTTTATCGCGCTGTGGTGCTTCGGCGTGGGCTCGGCGATGTCGCTCGGATTCGCATTCAAGATTTTGATGAATGCGACGTTATTTGCAGTCAAATAGAGACTGCTTCAGCGCACTTCGATCCGGCGCGCATAACCTTCGGAATCCTTGATGGATGCCTTCAAAAAAGGGCCGTTCCGCTCGTCTACCATGCAAGCCGGAACCTATGCGCGGGAGACCTGCCTTACAGATCATGTGGCGCATCGGATCAGTCGGCGATTTAACGAATATACGGTTATATAAGCGGCCGCCGCAAGGTGCGCCGCGCCACCGATCAGGCATATGATCGCGGGGTGGGCGGCAATGATGCGATTCACGAGGCTAGAAGTAAAACGAGACCCTATAACGGCGGTAGCCCACATCGGGCAGGCCCGACTCGCGGAGACATCATGAAGTTTCTTGTAGCCGACGACCATGAACTGATCCGGCAGGGTGTCAAAGGCATGCTGCGCGGCCTCGATCCCGACGCCCAGTTCGACGAAGCCGACAACTGGGAGACGCTTGCCCTGCTCGCGCGTCCCGACGCCGATCACGATCTCGCCATTGTCGATCTGCATATGCCGGGCATGAGCGGCGCTTCATCGCTCGAAGTGCTGTTGAAAGCGAATCCGGCGCTCCCGCTCGTCGTTCTCTCCGCCGAAGAATCGCCCGACGAAATGCGCGCCGTGCTGGCCGCCGGCGCGCTCGGTTTCGTGCCGAAGCGCCAGCCCGCCAGCGTCATGCTCAAGGCGATCGAACTGGTGCTCTCAGGCGGTGCCTATGTGCCGATGGAAGCGCTCAGCCTGCTGGGCTCGCGCGACGCGCAGGCCGCGCCCGCGCGTGCCGAAGCGCTCGCCGAACCGGCGCCGCAGCATGTGGCTCCGGTCGGTGCGCACGCAGCCAGCCAGGGCGGCGCCACGCTCACCGAACCCCTTACGCAGATCCAGGCGTTGCAGCCGCACCAGCAGCATCTGCTGGAGAATCTGTCGCCGCGTCAGCAGGACATCATGCGGCTCGTGCATCGTGGCTGGACCAACAAGATGATCGCGCGCGATCTGGGCGTTGCGGAAGGCACGGTGAAGGTGCATCTGTCGGTGATCTTCCGGGCACTCGGTGTGCATAACCGGTCGACGGCGATTGCCGTCATCAATGGCTGGCTGGAAGCTGGGAAAACCCTGTAGCACGAGGTCGGCGGCGGCCGGCGGGCGCGCCGCCGTGTGCAGCAGGCGCGCCTTTACTTTTGCGCCGCCCATCCACTTCTCCGGTTCGCCTGTCCTTTTGTGCCGCGCCTCAACTTCTCCGGTTCGCCTCTACTTTTGCGGCTCCCTTTGCGACTGGGTGCTTCGGGTCAAAATGCTTTGCGGCTCGCTCTTCGATCCCATTCTCGCGTCCCCTTGCGCCGCGCTCCCAGCAGCCGCCATCGCGCCATGCATCACCTGGCCGCTCGCTTCATTTCCCGCTTCATTTCCCGCTTCATTTCCCGCTTCATTTCCCGCTTCATTTCCCGCTTCATTTCCCGCTTCTGGTCCCGTTTGCCCCACGCGTAATGCCAGCGCCGCAGCTGCCCGCCCCTTGTCCAGTTCGGCCTGCTGCCACAGCATCTCCAGCGTGCGCCGCAAGCGCGCCGGCGTGACCGGTTTATGAAGCACCGGGATCCCCTGCAAGGCGAGCGCCGCCAGTTCGGCCGACGCCATGTCGCCCGTGATCAGCAGCGTCACCACATTGTCATGCCCCGCGCGCGCGAGCACGTTGCGCACGGCCGTGAGCGCCTGCGCACCGGTCCGGTGATTCGCCAATTGGTAGTCGCACAGCACGGCATCCGGCACGAAGCCGCCTTCGAGCGCCGCGAGCGCATTGGCTTCGTCGCGCGCGCCTAGCACGCTGCAACCCCATCGGCCCAGCAGACTGACGAGGCCTTCGAGAATCGACGGATCGTCGTCGATGCACAGCACGTGCCGCCCTTGCGCCGACGGACCGCCCGCCACGGCTTCGTTCAGGCTCGCCACGATGCCGCCGGGGTCGCCCGCCTGCACCGGAAAGCGGAACACCGACCCGCGGCCCGGCGCCGAGCGCAATTGCAACTCGCCGCCGAGCATCTCGACCAGCCGCTTCACCGTCGGCAAGCCGAGGCCGTGCCCCTGGCGCGCGTCGCGTTGCGGATTGGCGACCTGATAGAACTCCTCGAAGATGCGCGCGTGCTCCTCTGCGGGAATGCCGATGCCCGAGTCGCGCACTTCGATAAAGCCGCCCGTCTGCCGCCCGGCGCGGCGCAAGCCCAGCCAGATCGCGCCGTCTTCGGTATAGCGCACCGCGTTCGACAGCAGATTGCTCAGCACGCGTTCGAGCAGCACCGGATCGTCGTGCACCACCATCGCGGTCGGCGCGATGCGCAGCGCCAGCCCCTTGGCGGCCGCCTGCGGACGGTATTGGCTGCCGACCCGCTCGAACAGTTCGGACAGCCGGAAATGCAGCCGGATCACCTGGGTCACGCCGCTTTCGAGCCGCGCCAGATCGAGCACCTGGTTGAACAACTGGTTCAGCGCCTCGACATTGTAGACAATGTGCTCGGCGGTTTTCGCGTGCTGCACGGGCGTCGCCGCCGCGTCGTTCAGCGAGGCCGCGAGCAGGCCGATCGCATGCAGCGGCTGGCGCAAATCGTGGCTGGCGGCCGCAAAAAAGCGCGTCTTGGCAAGACTCGCTTCTTCGGCGACCCGTTTTTGCGCGGCCAGCGATTCCGCCAGATACTGCTGATCGACGCGCGCCTGCACGACCTGCTGGAACAGCTTGCGATAACTCAGCGCGTAGACGTTGATCGCGCAGAAGAAAAACGCGAGGACGATGGCGAGCAGCGTGCGGTCGAACGTATGCGTGCCGAAATGCATGACGATCGACGGAAACAGCAGGAACGGAATCGAGGTCGAGAAATTCAGCAGGTCGAAGCCATTCGACATGAACACGCCGGCGGCCAATGTGACGAGCATGACCGTGTGCAGCAGCGGCAGGTCGGACTGCGGACTCTGGAACGCGAACCACACGGCGATGCCCGGCCCGCTGTAGAGCAGCATGCCGCGCACCGCGTGAAGCACGATCCAGCCGCGTGGCGAGACGAGTTGCGGGTAACGGCGGTTGACGAGCCACAGCGCGAGACTGGCGCAATTGGCCGCGGCATAGAAACCGAAGCACGCGATAAAGAGCGGCGGCGACGGTATGTTCGGCCAGTAAATCGACACCAGCACCGCGATCGAAAACCAGTGCGAAAAGAAAGCAATCGGATCTTGCGCGTACAGCACACGCACCAGGTCTTCGTCGATGGCACGCTGGATCGGGTCGGCCCGCATCACGCGGTCTCCTCGGACTCGGCAAATTCGGTTAGGTGGATCGAAGCGCGGCGACGCAAGCGGCGCAAGCCGCATCGGACACTTCGGATACGGCGTGGCTCTACGTCTGCGATGCAACTGCGTAGCCGCAGTGCGATGCAATTTTCCGGTGCAAGCCCGTTTTACTTCAGACGAATAAGATGCACTTTGCCGGATGGTTTACCCGGCAGTTTACCCATCAGCTACCACTTAATCCATATAGGCGAAGCCGCCGCTGGAAACCATACTGGCTTCACATTCCAGCGCGGCCTCAAAGCTTCAACATCCACACCCCGCCTGCAGTTCAGGCTCACCGCGCTCCTTGCCTTTCCCCTTATGGAGGTTTTCATGGGCGCAGTTCCGAGCCACGAGTTCGTCCGCAATCTCGACGATGCAATCCTGCCGGATTTGTGGCGCCGGCGCACCCGGTTGTCCGGCGACGAAATGGTGTCGATGGTCGAACTGGTCAAGCGGGCTTTGCGGACCTATCACCCGCTCGAACTGCAGGCGCTCGGCGAGGACAAGGAAGAACTGGTCGCCCAGTTCATCTACGCGAAGGTGCTGCGTCTCGCGCCCGGCCACACCGAAACCCACGCCTGCGCCGACAGCGCGCCGTCCAACGGCTACGCATTGTGCGCGTATTTCCGCCGCTACCTGATCGACTGCCTGCGCAGCGCCGGCCATCAGCGCAACGTATCGATGGAAAACGACGGCATGGCGCAGGAAATCGATCTGCACGCGCAGGCGCTGGAAGATCCGGTGGAAAGCGTGCTGCTGCAATACGGCCTCGACGAACAGCGCGTGCGGTTCTCGGCGCGCGCCTTTATCGAAAGCCTCGACGAACCGGAGCGGATCGTGCTGGCCGGCAGCCTCGGCTGGTGCTCGGAAGGCAAAGGCGGTTTGTCGGCAGTCGCAGCGCAGCATCGTGTGCCCTCGTATCACTATCGCGCCGTCAAGCTCGGCGTCACCATGAAGAAGACGGCTGGCGCCGAGGATTTTTCGAATACGAAGATCGGCCGCTGGCTCACGGACGTGCTCGGCATCGAGATCGACGTCGACAATCGCCCGGCGATCCTGCTCGCGCTGAACCTGCTCGCCGCCGAATCGAGCGACAGCGAAATGAATGAAGCGGCCGCGTAATAGCACGCGGCCGTGCGCCCGCTGGGCCTCGGCGCCCTCTCACGACGTCCCGGACGCGGCACAGCCGGCCCGCGCGCCACCTACGATGCGCCTTTTTTTGTGAGCGCGCACCGCCTAGGATAAAAAAGCTGTCGCCGCACGCCGTCTTGCTTCCGAAGTCCTGGTTGTCTTTCCCCGCATTCCATTCCAGACGAGGTGGTCGTGATGAACCGCTTATCGAGCGTCGTGACTGCAATCCAATCGCATTATGACGTGGTTGTGGTGGGTTCCGGCTATGGCGGCGGGATCGCCGCGAGCCGTATGGCGCGTGCCGGGCGCCGCGTGTGCGTGCTCGAACGCGGACGCGAATTCATGGCCGGTGAATTTCCCCGCACGCCGTTTCAGGGCACCGAAGAAGTGCAATACAACACGGCGCTGGCGCATATCGGCTCACCGCTGGCGCTGCTCGAAGTGCATGTGAACGACGATGTGAACGCGGTAGTGGGCTGCGGTCTCGGCGGCACCTCGCTGATCAACGCGAACGTCGCGCTCGAAGCCGACCCGCGCCTGTGGGACGACCCGCGCTGGCCGGCCGCGTTGCGCGCCGACAAGGCTGGACGCGACAAAGGGTATGCGGACGCGCGAGCGATGCTGCAACCGTCGCCGGTGCCGCTGAGCTATCCGGCCTTGCCGAAACTGCAGGCACTCGAAAAGTCGGCGCAGGCGCTCGGCATGGAAGACCAGTTCTCGCGTCCGGAGATCACCGTCACCTTTGTGGACCGCACGAATGCCGCGGGCGTCGAGCAGAAGGCTTGCGTCGGCTGCGGCGACTGTAATTCCGGCTGCAATTACGACGCGAAGAATTCGACGCACATGAACTATCTGCCCGACGCCGTCGCGCACGGCGCGCAGATTTTCACGGGCACCGCTGTCCATTCGGTGCTGCGCGACGCGGCCACGGGGAAATGGATCGTGGGTTATCAGCTGGTGAGCCTCGGCCGCGAAAGCTTTGGCGCGCCCGATCTGTTCGTGAGCGCCGATATCGTCATCGTGTCGGCCGGCACGATCGGCTCGACGGCCTTGCTGCTGCGCTCGCGCA
This sequence comes from Paraburkholderia sp. BL25I1N1, assembly GCF_003002025.1. Taxonomy (GTDB): domain Bacteria; phylum Pseudomonadota; class Gammaproteobacteria; order Burkholderiales; family Burkholderiaceae; genus Paraburkholderia. Next base: position 56,817 of record NZ_PVZB01000006.1, on the reverse strand, counting down.
AGCAGGGCTTGAGCGTCTCCAACATGCTCGGCAAACACTTTACCGGCAATGGCGACGTGCTCGCTTTCGCCTACAACACCGAGCCGGTAATCAACGGCGTCGGCTGGGGTGCGCATGAAAAGGGCGAGATTCCTCCGGTCGGGCCGACGATCACCGGGCTCATCGATCATCGCGGCACGCCCAACGTCAGAGACGGGTATGTGATCGAAGAAGGCTCGCTCGCCGGTCCGGTGGGCGCGGCGCTGGTCGGCCTGCTCGGCGCCGCCGCGCCGATAGAAGGCGTGGATGTCGCGCCGCGCTCTTTCGAGGAACAACTTGCTTACGACGCCCGCGTAGCCACGAGCTTTCTGCGCGGCCCGTATCACGGCGCGCTGCATCACACGCAAAGCTACCTCGTCATGGCGCACGACGACGAAAACGGCGAGATCGACGTGGACGACAAAGGCCAGCCGCGCATCGTGTGGGAGAACGCCGGCAAGCAGCCGATCTTCCAGGCAGTCGAAGAGGTGCTCAAGCAGGCGACGGTGCCGCTTGGCGGCAAATACATGCGCAATCCGATTTCCACCGATATTCTCGGCAACCGCACCGTCACCGTGCACCCGCTCGGCGGCTGCGGCATGGGCGAAGATGCGGAGCACGGCGTGGTCGATCACATGGGCCGCGTGTTCAGCGGCGCCACGGGCAACGCGGTGCATGACGGCCTGTACGTGATGGACGGCGCCGTCATGCCGATGTCGCTCGGCGTCAATCCGCTTCTGACCATTTCCGCGCTGGCCGAACGCAACTGCGAGTTGCTGCTCGCCACGCATCCGCTCAGCGCCGCGCCAGCAGACAGCGCGGCCGCCACGCCGACCTTGCCGCCTCCGCCGACGCCGGAGGCCGCGTCCTCGTCATTGACGCCCTCCTCGCCGCAGAAGATCGGCCTGCACTTCACCGAAACGATGGTCGGCACCTATACGCCGGTCGTGGCAGGCGAAGCGGCCACGAGCCCGATCGAGTTCACGCTGACCGTCGAATCGGAAGACCTCGCCGATATGATCAGCAATCCGCAGCATCTGGCGCAAACGGCTGGCACGCTGACCTGCCCCGCGCTCTCCGCGCAGCCGATGACGATCTCCAACGGCACCTTCAATCTGTTCGTGGTCAACGAGTCGGATGTGGACGAGCGCAACATGAATTACCGCATGACGCTCAACGCCACCGAAGGCAAGACGTACTTCCTGAGCGGCAAGAAGATCATCACGCGCACTTCGCCGATCAATCTGTGGGAGCAGACCAACACGCTCTATGCGGAGGTCCGCGAGTCGGCGCAAGCCGATGCGCCGCTGCTCGGCAAGGCGACGCTGATCATCACGCCGGAAAATTTCCTCAAGCAGCAGCGCACGCTCGAAGTCACCCACGCGCCCGATCTGAAGACGCGTCTCGAATGGACCCTGAAGTTCGGCAAGTTTTTCGCGGGCGTGCTGTTCACCGAATACGGCGGCGTGGCCGCACCCTTGCAGTATTTCGACCCGAAAGCGGAGCCGCGTCTGAAGCGCGCATTACGCGCGCCGGCGCCGCAAATCGTGTTCTTCGATACGCCCGACGGCACGAAGCTCAGGCTCACCCGCTATCACGACCCCGCGCGCAAAGCGGCGCGTCCGGTGCTGCTGATTCACGGCTCGGGCGTATCGAGCCGCATCTACTCCACCGACCTGATTGCGACCAACATGGTCGAGTACCTGTTCGCCGCCGGCTACGACGTGTGGCTCGTGGATCTGCGCGTCAGCATCGAAATGCCGAGCGTGTTCGTGCCGACCAACGTGGACAAAGTGGCGCGCGAGGACATTCCGTCCGCGGTCGCCAAAATCCGCGAATTGACCGGCGTGCCGGAGATTCAGGCGCTCGGGCATTGCATGGGCGGCGTGGCGCTGACCATGTCGCTGCTGTACGGACTCGAGGGCGTGCGGTCGGTATTCATTTCGCAGGTGTCGGCGCATCCGGTGCCGGGCACGCTGGAGAAGATCAAGGCCGGGTTGCATATTCCCGACTTCATGGAACATCTCGGCCTGCTGGACGTGACCGCGTATACGGAACACAAGTCGTGGCCACAGAACCTGCTCGATGAAGCGCTCAAGTTCTACCCGCTCAATCACAAGGAAGGTTGCGGCAATCCGATCTGCCATCGAGCGACTTTTCTGTATGGCCTGCTCTACGAACATGAGCAGTTGAACCAGACGCTTCACTCGAACCTGCAGGAAATTCTCGGTGTGCACGACGTCGGCGTATTCAAGCATCTGGCCACGATGGTGAGAGCACACAAGGTAGTCGATGCCGAAGGCAAGGATGTCTATCTCACGGGCACCGACGGCATGAAAGGACTGGAGGGCATGCGCCGGCCGATCGGGTTCATCCACGGCGATAAAAACGAAACCTATCTGCCGATCAGTACGCAACTCACCTTTGACATGCTGGTCAAGCATTTTCCCGAGCAGCCGTACGAGCGGACCATCATTCCCGGCTATGGACATATCGACTGCATCTTCGGGAAGAATGCCGCGGTGGACGTCTACCCCGTGATCGTGAAGTATCTGAACGCGCATTGACGCAGCACGTTGGCGGTACATGAAAGGCGCGTGCAGGTCTTGCGCGCCTTCCTTTCGTGTCGCTCAGAACAGCTTGCCCGGATTCAGAATGCCGTGCGGGTCGAGCGCATGTTTGATCGCCGCCATTGCCGCCAATTCCGCCGGCGAGCGCGAGATCGGCAGGAACTCGCGCTTGAGCAAACCAATACCGTGTTCCGCCGACACCGAACCGTGCAGCGGTCCCAGCATGTCATAGACAAACGCGTACACCGTATGATGATCGACGCCGGGAATGGAATGGCCGTCCACGGTGACATGCAGATTCGAATCGCCGATATGCCCGAAGAAATACGACGCGTTGCCCGGCCAGCGCCGATCGAGCGCCGCACGGCAGCGGTCCACGAAGACGCCGATCTCGCCGATCGGCAAGCTCACGTCGAAGTTGATCGCATCGAGCCGCACCGGAAACTCCGCGGTGCATTCGCGAATCGCCCAAAGCGCGCGCACATCGGCCACCGACTGCGCGATCACCGCGTCGCGGATCGCACCCGCGTCGAGCGCTTCGGTCAGCGCGGCGGAGAAACGCTCGCCGTCGTCGGCCGAATCGAAGCTGGCGTGTTCGATCAGTGCATAGAGCGGATGTGCGTCGGCGAACGGCGAGCGCGTGCCGGTCAGCTTCACGCCGAAGTCGTAGAAGTCCGGCCACATGATTTCGAACGCGCCGATATCGTTGCCGAAGCGCGTCGTCAAACGGCGCAGCAGGCTCACGGCGGCATCGTAGCCGTCGAGCGCGACCAGCGCCGTATGGCGCGCGGCGCGTTGCGGATGCAATCGCAATACCGCGCGCGTGATCACGCCGAGCGTGCCCTCCGAGCCGATGAACCAGTGCTTCAGGTCATAGCCGGTATTGTTCTTGACCATCTTGCCGAGCGACGTCAGCACGTCGCCATTGGCGAGCACGACTTCGAGGCCGAGCACCTGATCGCGTGCGGTGCCCGACTGGATCACCCGGTTGCCGCCCGCGTTGGTCGCGAGATTGCCGCCGATCTGGCAGGACCCGCGCGCGCCGAGATCGAGAGCGAGTTCGAAGCCGGCCTCAGCGGCGGCTTCCTGCGCGGTTTGCAACGTGGTGCCGGCGCGCACGGTCAGTGTGGCCGACGCACTATCGACCTCCTCCACACCGACGAGCCGTTCGAGCGACAACGCAATATCCGTCGCGCGCGCAATCGCGCCGCCTGCGAGGCCGGTCATGCCGCCTTGCGGCACTACCGGCTGACGAGCCGCGTGGCAAATAGCGAGCGCGCGCGAGACTTCTTCGGTGGTGCGCGGCAGCAACAGGGCGGCGGGTCGCGTCGGTTGATGGCGCGTCCAGTCCGTCATGGCGTGTTCGCCGATCTGCTCGCCCACGCGTACGCTGTCTTCACCGAGCGCGGCGCGCAACGCGTCGAGCGTCGCCGAAAGCGGCGCGGCTTGATTCGCCGTGCTGTTGTCTGTCATGCGGTGGTTCCTTGCGCGCCTTGAACGGCGTGTTTCTTCCGATAACCCATCGAGTCGTTGATACGCCCGAGAATATAGTCGCCCGCGGCGACCGGCTGATACTTGAGATCGGCGTCGCTGGTACCGAGATCACGCGGATCGACCAGTGCGCCGTAAGTCGGATCATAAAACGTCGCGATCGAATAGCGCTCGCGCCCCGATGCATTGATCACACGATGCAAGGTGGAGCGGAAGCGGTCGTTGGTCCAGCGCGCGAGCAGATCGCCGACGTTGACCACGAAGCTGCCATCGACCGGCGGCGCCTCCACCCACGTATCGTTTGCAATTTCTCGCACCTGCAGGCCGCCCACCTGATCCTGCCACAACAGCGTGATGCAGCCGTAGTCGGTATGCGGCGCGACGCCGAACTGATCGTCATCCGATTGGGGCGGCTGCGGCGGATAGTAGACCATCTGGGTGCGCTGCATCCGTTTGGTGTAACGCGGCGCGAAGAAGTGTTCGTCGACGCCGAGGCTCACCGCCACCGCGCGCAGCAGATCGGCGCCGCATGCCGCGACCGCCTCGTAGTAGCCATACAGCGCGGGACGCAGCTCCGGCATGAAGTCCGGCCAGTTGTTCGGTCCGCGCAGCGCCTGGCCGGCCAGCACGTCGGGGTCGTCTTCCGGCAATTCGAGGCCGATGCTGAAGAACTCCTTGTAGTCGGGACGTTTGGCCTGATACATGGTCGCGTCGCCGAGCGCATTGAAACCGCGATGCCGCTGATTGACCGCCGCGCGCCGCTTGGTCTCCACCGGAAACGCGAAGAAGCGCCGCGCGGCTTGCGCGGCTGCATCGATCGAGGCTTGCGGCACGCCGTGGTTGACGATGTAGAAGAAGCCGATCGTCGTGCACGCTTCACGGATTTCTTGCGCCACGCGCTGCAAAGCTTGCGGATCGCCCGCGCGAACGCCGGCGAGATCGATGATCGGAATGCGGGTCACGGGCATCGTGCTGCTCCTGGATGGGCGGCTCAATCGGCCGAATCGACTGAATCGGCTGATGAAAATGGCGGTTCAAGCGTTTGCGGGAAGACGCCTTCCCGTCTCGTGCATTGCAGTTGTATATACCGCCAAAAGCACACCTGCAAGGTGCTTCACAGCGCTTCGCGTAAGGGCTTCTCTCTACTCGCCTGTTTATTTATTTCGCACGAAAACTGCGGTATATACTGCCTCGCATGACTCGCGCCGAGTTCGCACCGGACTCGTTTCATGCAGCACTTTCGCGCGACACCGCTTTGCCAACCGGAGAATCTCATGAGCATCCTTGCAGGCTGGAAGTGTCGTTTGGTCATGCTGGCGTTGTGCGCGGCAAGCGTCACCGCCCACGCGGAAGACCAGCTCGCCAAAGTGAAGAAAGCCGGCGAACTGGTAGTCGGCACCGAGATGCAGTTCGCGCCCTTCGACTTCCTCGAAAACGGTCAGCAGGCAGGCTTCAACAAGGACCTGTTCGCCGAAGTCGGCAAGGAAATGGGCGTAAAGGTGCGCTTTATCGACTTGCCGTGGCCGAGCGTGCTGCCGGGTCTCGAAGCCGGCAAGTTCGACATGGTGGGCGGCCCGCTCACCGTCACCAAGGCGCGCATGGAGCGCTATACGTACACGCTGCCCGTCGCGGACGCCACCGACGCGCTGCTCAAACGCGCGAACGATACCTCCGTCAAGCAATCGTCGGATATCGTCGGCAAGACGGTCGGCGCGGGCAAGGGCTCGGCGCAACTCGACCAGTTGAAAGCCTACGTCGCCACGTTGCCGAAGCCGCCTGAAATCCGCGAATATGTCGACAACAATCAGGCTTACGCCGATCTTGCCGCCGGCCGGATCGCGGCGGTCGCGAACTCCATGACCAACATCGCGTACGTGGCCAAGCAGCGCCCGGAAACCTTCGCCGTGGTGCAGCCGCCGTTCGGCGCGAAGGTGTACTTCGCCTACTGCCTGCGTAAAGATGCGGACAGCAAGCCGCTCGCCGATGCGTTCAACGCCGCGCTCGTGAAAATGCATAACGACGGACGTCTCGCCACGTTGCAGAAGAAATGGTTCGGTGTGGCGATGGATGCGCCGACCACCATGCCCACGCCGAACTATTGATCGACGCTCTGATGTCGATGCACATGTCCTGATGCACGCGATGCGGGCGTCTCAACGGCCCGTATCGCCCTCCCCGTTCCAGCGAGTGCGACGCTTATGTTCAGCACGACCGTCTTCCTCCAGGGCTTGCCGCTGCTGCTGCACGCGGCGCTCGCCACCATCGGCATTTCGCTGACGGGTCTCCTGATCGGCTTCTTCGTTGCGATCGGCGTGTGCGCGGCGCGGCTCTCGCCGAACCGCGCGGCGCGCATGTTCGGCGGCGCCTATGTATTCTTCTTTCGCGGTGTGCCGATGCTGGTGCAGTTGCTGCTCGTGTATTACCTGTTGCCGTTCGCGGGCATCAACGTGTCGCCGATCGTGGCGGCGCTCAGCGCTGTGTCGTTATGCTCCGCCTCGTATATCGCCGAGATCCTGCGCGGCGGTTTTCTCAGCGTTCCGCCAGGCCATCTCGAAGCCGCGCGCATGCTCGGGCTTTCGCCGTTCGACATGCTGCGCCGCATTCTCGTGCCGCAAGCGTTCCGTTTGACCCTGCCCTCGCTTGTCAATGAAATGGTGCTGCTGATCAAGGCCTCGTCGCTGATCTCGGTGGTGGGCGTGGCCGAGTTGACGCGCACCGCGCAGAACATTGCGGCCAGCACGTATCGTCCGCTGGAAGCGTACGTCGCGGCCGGGCTGATCTACTTCGTGATCTGCGGCGCGCTCGCGCTCGTCGCGCACGCCGCCGAATACCGCTTGCAGCACGCCTGAGCCCGACATCGACATCACGCCATGCAAACGCTCGATCCCGCCGTCATCACCCACAACCTGCAGCCGATCGCCGCGGGCCTCGCCACGACGCTCGGCACGTGGGCCGCGGGTGTCGCGATCGGCATCCTGATCGGCTTTCTGATCGCCGTGCTGCAACTCTTTTGCGGACGCTGGGTGCGCGGCGTGTTGCGCGTCTATATCGAGCTGTTTCGCGGCACGCCGTTTCTCGTGCAACTCTTTTTGCTGTATTACGGCGGCCCGTCTTTCGGCCTCACGCTCGAGCCGATGACCGCCGGCGTGCTCGGTTTGGGCCTCTACGGCAGCGCGTATTTCGCCGAAGCCTTTCGCTCCGGCTTTCAATCGGTGCCGCCGGGTCATCTCGAAGCGGCGTCGTGTCTCGGCCTTACGCGCTGGCAAGCGGTCCTGCGCATTCAGGTGCCGCAAATGCTCGTGCTGATCGTGCCCGCGCTGACCAATCTGATCATCGTGTTGAGCAAGGAAACGGCCGTGCTGTCCATCGTCACCGTGCCCGAACTCACGTTCGTGCTGACCGGCATCGGCTCGGCCACTTTTGCTTTCGTCGAAACGCTGCTGGTGCTGTGCGTGTGCTATCTCGCGCTGGTCGAACTGACTTCGCGCGCGGGCATGTGGGCCGAAACACGCATCGCGCGCTTCATGGCATAAACGGAAAGAGGACTCTCTTATGAACGCTATCGCCGACATGCCCTCCTCCGCGTCCTCCGCGTCCTCCACCAGCGTCGGACTATCGTCCGGCGCGCCGCTGATCGAAGTGCGCGACCTGCGCAAACGCTTCGGCGAAGTCGAAGTGCTGCGCGGCGTCGATCTCGAGATTGCGCGCTCGGAAGTGGTGTGCATCATCGGGCCATCGGGCTCGGGCAAGAGCACGCTGCTGCGCTGTCTCGCCGCGCTCGAAACCTACGATCAGGGCGACGTGCGCATAGAAGGCGAACTGCTCGGCTACAGCGAGCGCAACGGCAAACGCGTGCGCGCGTCGCAAAGCGAAATCAATCGCGTGCGGCGCAACGTCGGCATGGTGTTTCAGCAGTTCAACTTGTGGCCGCATATGACGGCGCTCGGCAACGTGATGGAATCGCTGCTGCGTGTGCGCCATCTGTCGCGCGACGAAGCGCGCCGCCGCGCCAACGCGATGCTCGAAACAGTCGGCCTCGCGCACAAGGGCGACGCGTATCCGGCCAAACTTTCCGGCGGCCAGCAGCAGCGCGTGGCGATCGCACGAGCCCTGGCGATGGAACCGCATATCATGCTATTCGACGAGCCCACCTCGGCGCTCGATCCGGAACTGGTCGGCGAAGTGCTGCAAGTCATGAAGCAGCTCGCGCGCGACGGCATGACGATGGCGGTGGTCACACACGAAATGGGCTTCGCCGCGCAGGTCGCGGACAAAGTCATGTTCATCGATCAAGGCCGGATCGCCGTGCAAGGCAAACCGCGCGATGTCTTTCACGACGCGGGACAACCGCGCTTGCGGCAGTTCCTGCAAAACTACTTCGACCGCAACGCATTCTGGACGCGTGGTCCCAACGACGCACAGCCGCTATGAACGCGCGCCGCCGGCCTCTTCCTGTCTTATGCGGACACTGACGCAAGAGCCGCCATGTCCTCCACAGTCCGCAGCCGCGCCCACGACAAGCCGCTTTCCGCGCCGGCGCTGAAAGCCGCGCGCGGCGCGGCCGACGCGCCTGCCGCGCGCTACGAACAGGTCAAGAGCCATATCCGGCAGATCATCGAATCGGGCGAGCGCCGCGCGGGCGACCGTCTGCCGTCGGAACTCGATCTGGTCGCGACGCTTGGCGTGTCGCGCATGACGGTCAATCGCGCGCTGCGCGAACTTGCCGAAGAAGGACTTGTGACGCGCGTCTCGGGCGTCGGCACTTTTGTCGCGCAAAGCAAGCCGCAATCCACGCTGCTGATGATCGCCCATATCGGCGACGAGATCCGCTCGCGCGGCCATGAATACCGTTGCGACACGGTCCTGTCGCAACGCGAGACGGCGTCCGTGATGGTGTCGAATGCGTTAGGCCTCGCGCCGGGCGCTTCGGTATTTCATGTGATTTGCGTGCATCGCGAGAACGGCTTGCCCGTGCAGCTCGAGGATCGCTATGTGAATCCGGCTATCGCGCCGGATTTTCTGCTGCAGGATTTTTCGGCGATGCGGCCGTCGGAATATCTGTTCGAGATCGTACCGGCGCACGACGTCGAGCACGTGGTCGACGCCGGCCTGCCCACGCGCGCCGAAGCGGAACTGCTTGAAATTCGCGCGGAGGAACCCTGCCTCACGCTGATGCGCCGCACGTGGACAAGCGGCGTGGCGGTCACGTTCGCGCGTTTCGTGCACCCTGGGTCGCGCTACCGGCTCGGCTGCCGCTTCTCGCCGGAATTGTCGCAACGCCAGGGGTGAAATGCGTTGCGTGTTAAATCGCGTTAGACGTTCCCCGCCAAATGAAAACGCGACGCCGGATGCCATAACTGCACCGACGTCGCCACGTCGTCGCCCACCCACGTGCGGCGCCAGAGTTGCAGACACGGCTCGCCGATATCCATCAGCAGATGCCGGCGCACATAGGCGTCAGGCTTCTGCGCATAGATGCGAAACTCGGCGCGCTGAATCGGCGCCAGCCGCACCATGTAGTGATTCGGCGTCTCGATCGTGAAATCCTGGTTGAGATAATCGGGGAACACCTTCGGGTTGACGTAGCGGTCCTCGTACTGGATCGGCTCGCCCTCCTCGCTGTGCACGATGCACGAATGAAAGGCCGGCCCGCTGGCGAGACCGAGCGCTTCCAGCGCCTGCGGGTCGTCGCTCGGTTCGAGCGTCAGCACGCGTGCCGAATGGCGATGGCCGCGCGCGGCGATTTCATCGGCGATATTGCGGATTTCCAGCACCGTCGATTCGTAGCGCTGCGGCGCGACGAACGTGCCGGAACCTTGCACGCGTGTGAGCACGCGTTCGGTGGTCAATTCACGCAACGCGCGCGAGACTGTCATGCGTGCGACGCCGAACTCCTTCACCAGTTCGGTCTCGGACGGAATCAGTCCGCCGGGTTTCCAGTCCCCTTCGCTGATGCGCCTGATTACATAGCGCTTGATCTGCTCATAGGCCGGCATGGCTTTCGCCGGTGTCTCCTGGCTGCGATCAGGGCGGCCCTGCATCTCCGCGGTTCGCGTGCTTGTAGTTGTGTTCACTCCGACCTCGTGGGTGGTACGCCGGTTGTACCTGGTTGGTACACCATGGCCGGCTTGCCGGCGGATAGCCCGCTCACCGGCGTCGTCTGCGTCATGCGATGTGCGCGGCAGCCTGGCCGTCGTTGACGGCGACGCCCGCCGCCGCACGCACGTGACCCGCGGCCGCCAGATTCACAAGCGTGCCAGGTGCCGCCAGATCCGCGCCGTCGGCGGACCTGAGCGGCCGAGGGCCGATCTTACCAGGGTTCGGCAGCGGTGGCGGCGCCTCGTCGGCGATCATGCGAAAGGCAACGCTCATGTCGTCCGCGAGCGGACGGTCGTCGCGGTAAGTCGGCACGACGCGACGCACGCGCTGCCAGAGCGCGCCGGTGTGCGGCGCGCGTGGCGCGTCGATACTTTGCAGGTCGTAGGCTTGCGCGGCCGCCAGCAATTCGATCGCGACGATGCGTCCGGCGTTGTCGATGATTTCCAGCGCCTTCAACGCGGCGGGCGTCGCATGGCACAAATGATCTTCCTGCAAGGCCGAGGTGATGCCACCGTCGAGACTCGCGGGCAGCGCGAGCCGCCGGTTCTGCGCGACCAGCGACGCCGCCGTGTACTGCGCGATCATGAAGCCGGAACAGGTGCCGCCCGGCTCCGCGAGAAACGCCGGCAAGCCGCTCACCAGCGGATTGACCAGACGGTCGAGGCGGCGCTCGGCCATTGCGGCGACTTGTGCGATCGCGGTGGCGAGGCTGTCCATGGCCAGCGCGATCGAGGCGCCCACTGCGTGCGCCTGCGAATACACGCGCGGCTCCTCCGGCGTGCCGGCGACGATCGGGTTGTCGGTGATCGACGCGAGTTCGCGATTGACCACGTCGGCGGTCGCGGTGAGCACGTCGCGCGCGGCGCCGTGCACGTGTGGAATGGTCCGCATGCTCAGCGGGTCTTGCGTGCGTTGGCCGACCACCGCCGCGAGAATCCCGCTATCGGCCAGCGCGGCGCGCATCCGTCCGCCGACCAGGTTCAGGCCCGGCGAGATACGCAAGGCCAGCGACTCTTCGTCGAAAGCGGCAAGCTGACCGCGCAGATTCTCGAAGCTCATCGAGGCGACCATATCGGTCCAGTCGAGCAGGCGTTCGGCGCGCGCGAGCGCCAACGCGGCGAGGCCCGTGACGCACGGCGTGCCGTTGACGAGACTCAGTCCTTCCTTGGCTTCGAGCACGAGCGGTTCGAGCCCGAGGCGCTGCAGCGCGTCGCGTCCTTTGATCCGCTCGCCGCGATAGCGCGCGTAGCCCTCGCCGATGCAAACGAGCGCGATGTGCGCCATATGGCTCAGATACCCGACCGAGCCGAACGCCGGCACTTCCGGCAGGCAATCCGCGTTGAGCAGCGCCACCAGTTGGTCCGCGACTTCGAGGCGAATCCCCGAATGTCCGTGCGCGAAGTTGTTGACGGCCGCGGCCATGACCGCGCGCGTTTCGGCGGCGCCGAGCGGCGCGCCGACGCCGACCGCGTGGCTCATCAGAATGTTGCGCGACAGCGTGCGCTGCTCGCCCGGCGAGACGACGACATCGCACAGCGCGCCGACGCCGGTATTCACGCCATACGCGCGAATCCCGCGCTCGACGATCTGTTCGACCAGCACGCGCGCCGCCGCGATGCGCGCGCGGGCGTCGGCGGAAAGTTCGAGCGGCTCGCCGGCGGCAACCGCTGCCACCTGAGCCCAGTCGAGAGGACGATTGGAACGGATCACGGCCATGTCAGTGCTCTGCTTGGTAGATTACCTGGTGATGCTGATCAGTTGGTGGTGCGGTCCTGATGGCTCGAAACGAATTGCCGGAAGCGATCGGACTTGCATTCGACGAACACTTCGTCGGGCGTGCCGTCGGCTTCCACTTGCCCCTGATGCAGGAACATCACGCGATTCGATACATGGCGCGCGAAACCCATCTCGTGCGTCACCACCAGCATGGTGCGGCCCTCTTCGGCCAGCGAGCGCATCACGCGCAGCACTTCGCCCACCAGTTCGGGGTCGAGCGCCGAGGTCGGCTCGTCGAACAGCATCACTTTCGGATGCATGGCCAACGCGCGCGCAATCGCCACGCGTTGTTGCTGACCGCCCGACAGGTGCGCCGGATAGTGGCCGCGTTTTTCCGCGAGGCCGACTTTCGCCAGCAGCGCTTCCGCCTCTTCCACCGATTCGGCGCGGCTGCGCTTTTGCACTCGCATCGGCCCTTCGATCAGATTTTCCAGCACGGTCATGTGCGACCAGAGATTGAAGTTCTGAAACACCATGCCGAGTTGCGAGCGCACCCGGTCCACCTGACGGCGGTCGCTCGGTTGCAGTTTGCCGTCGCCGCGGCGCTTCATTTTCAACTCTTCGCCGGCGAGCGAGACCGAACCATCGTCGGGCGTTTCGAGCAGATTCAGACAGCGCAGGAACGTGCTCTTGCCCGAACCGCTCGCGCCGAGAATCGAGATCACGTCGCCCTGATGGGCGTCGAGCGAAATGCCTTTGAGCACGTGGTGATCGCCGAACGATTTGTGAATGTTCTTGACCGACAGTGCAACGGGTGCCGTAGCGTTCATGGGATTCTCCAGATTCATCCAGGATGGGCGGCCGTTCAGGGCGCGGCGCGGCGTGCTTCGGTGGTGGCGGAAACCGGACGGTTCGCCGCGGCCTGCGGACGCGCCGCGCGAAGATGGCGCGACAGACGCGTTTCGAGCATGCCGAGCAGTCGCACGATGACGAAATTCAGGAACAGATAGATCAGCGCGGCGCAGATGAAGACTTCCGTCGTGCGATAGGTTTGCTGAATGATCTGCTGCGCGACGCCGGTGACTTCCCACACGGTGACGAGACTCGCGAGCGCCGTCGATTTGACGAGCAGCACCGCTTCAGTCGAATACGCCGGCAAACACTGGCGCAAGGCAATCGGGCCGATCACGCGGCGCAGCAGCGCGAAGCCCGACAGGCCGATCGAATAACCTGCTTCGATCTGACCGACCGGCACGGCCATCAAACCGCCGCGAATAATCTCAGCGGTATAGCCCGCCGTGCATAGCGCGAGCGACAACACCGCGCACATGTAGGGCTCGCGCAGCACCGGCCACAGGAAGCTCTCGCGGATCACGCCGAACTGGCCCATGCCGTAGTACACGAGGAACATCTGGATCAGCAGCGGCGAGCCGCGAAACACGAGGATGTAAGCGCGTGCGAAGCGATTCGGCAGCCAGTGCGGCGACACGCGCATCGTGACGATCACGAGCGAAAGCAGGCCGCCGAGAATCAGCGAGCAGAAAAACAGGCCGAGCGTGGTCGGCACGGCCCCGAGCAATTGCTTGATCGTGTCGAACAGAAAGTCGAAGTCGAAATGCATGATGGCCGCCCTTGTCAGTTACGCGCGAAGTTGCGCTTGAAGGACCGGCCCACGTGCGCTTCGGCACGGTTGAAGACGCGGTTCGAGATGCTGGTCATGAGCAGATAGAGCGCGCCGCCCACGACGAAGAACGTGAAGTATTGATGCGTGGAACCCGCCGCCACCTGACTCGTGCGCAGCAATTCGGCGAGCCCCGTCACCGAGATCAGCGCCGAGTCCTTCAGGCTCAGTTGCCACACGTTGCCGATACCGGGCAACGCGAAACGCAGCACCTGCGGAATCAGGATGCGGCGCGCCATGGTCAGCGTCGGCATGCCGATCGAGCGCGCGGCTTCGAGTTCGCCGCGCGACACCGCCAGCACCGCCGAGCGGTACACCTCGGCCTGATAGGCGCCCGAAATCATGCCCACGGCGAGCGCGCCGACCACGAACGGCGGCACGCCGACGAAGCCTTCCGCGCCGAACCACTGGCCGACGGTCGTAACGAGCGTCGAGCCGCCGAAATAGAACAGATAGATGACGAGCAGTTCAGGCACGCCGCGAAACACCGTGGTGTAGATATCGCCGATCACGCGCAGCGTGCGAAAGCGCGACAGCTTGGCGGCCGCCACCAGCGCGCCGAACACCGCGCCGACCGCGAGCGCCGCGAGCGTGAGCGCCACCGTCATCAACGCCGCGAGCAGCAATACGCCGCCCCAGCCTTCCGGCCCGAAGCCGAGCATCTGTATCAGAGCCATTTCCTACCTCTTATCCGTTACGGCGGATCGAACCGGCCGGCGCGTGCAGGTTGTCGCCACGCGCCTGCCGTTACCTCTTAACGTGAAGGCGAATCAAGGCGTGACGTCGGTTTTGAACCACTTGTCGGAGAGCTTCTTGACGGTGCCGTCGGCGAGCGCGGCGCTGATCGCGGTGTCGAACTTCGCTTTCAGGTCGGCGTCCTGCTTGCGGAACGCGAGGCCTTCGCCCGGGCCCCAGATCGGGCCGCCGATCTTCGGGCCGGCCATCACGATCGACGCGGTTTCCTTCTTGTCGATGTTGGCGGCGTAGTACGTCACGTCGTCGAACGAGGCGTCGATGCGGCCGTTGGCCAGATCCAGATCGCGCTCGGGCGAGGTCTTGTAGACGCGGATCGTGGCGATGTCCTTGAAGCCGTCATTGATGAACTTGGTGTAGACCGTGCCCGACTGGATGCCGATGGTCTTGCCCTTCAACTGCTTGCGCAACGCGTCGACGGTCGGCTGGTCGGCCTTCGGGTCGCCCGACAGCTTGACGACGCCGGCGCCCGGCGCCGCCTTCGGCAGCACTTTCGCGTCGGCCACGGCGAACGTGGCGGGCGTGGCGGCGTACGGCTTCGAGAAGGCGATGATCTTTTCACGCTCCGGCGTAATCGAGATCGCGTCCATCAGGACGTCGAACTTGCCCGCTTGCAAACCGGGAATCATGCCGTCCCAGTCTTGCGCCACCAGATTGCATTGCAGCTTGATGCGCTCGCACAGGTTGGCGACCAGTTCGGGTTCGAAGCCGCCCAGCTTGCCGCCCGGCAAGGTCAGATTCCACGGCGCGTAGCCGCCTTCGAGCGCGATCGTCACCGTCTTCCAGTCTTTGGCCTGCACCGGTGCCGCGAAAATCGCCGCGGCGCCGAGCACGGCGCCGATCAATGCTTTTGCTGCCGTTGAGCGCTTCACTTTCACGTCGAAACTCCTTTGATTGAGGAAACCGTCGAACCGGATGTTTAATCACTGCTTAATTTGTATAGACAAGTCTGCATGAGTCAAAAAGCGGTCGCAAGAGAATTTGCGAGAAATTAGCGGAATCATCGGGTAAGCCCCTAGTCGACACTGCGCGGCGCGGCTTTGCGGGGAGTTTTTAATGCGGGAAAGATGAATGATGTGCGTTGCGGCGCGAGCGAGCGCGAGCCACTTTGTCTAGACAGGTTGATGCAAGCTGAGCCAATACGCGCGAGGGCGCCTCAGGCCCGTTGCGCCCTACCAGATGAACGGCACGAAGCGATAGCGCACGCGCGTCATGTAATCGGCGTAACCGTCGAGCTGCGCGGCCAATACGCGCTCTTCGCGCACCGCGCGCCAGCCGACGCCGATCACCATGACGGGCACGAAGGCCAGGCCCCACCACGAGCCGAGCAGCAAGGGCGTGCCGACGAACAGCAGCAGCGCCGCGGAATACATAGGGTGACGGACGTGCGCGTAAAGCCCGGTGTCGATCAACTTATGTCCGCGGCTCGCCTGGATCTTCACAACCGGCGCGGCGTAGCTATTGGCCTGGAATACGAAGCGGCACATGAAGAGGCAGAGCGCCACGCAAAGCGAGCCGAGACTGACCAGCGCGACGGGCAATGGTGCGGTCCAGTGAAAGCGCATCGCGTCGAACGCCATCAGGACCAGCCAGGCGCACCATGCCACTGAGACGCTCACCATGAAAATGCGGTCCCAGCGGCTTTGCTGCGCCTGCACGAATGGCGACAGCCGCTCGGCGAGCAGCCCGGGATCATGACGCGCCAGCCACAAACCGATCCACAGGCTCAGCACACCCAGCTCGATCACATACCACCACGCGGCCGGCCACGCAAAGGTGCCCGCCGCGCCGAACAGCAGCGCGCCCATGCCGACCAGCCAGACCACCGTTTGAAAGATGAGGCGCGCGACCATGGCGTTTTAGTTGCTACGTGATTTGCGCCGGCGTGCGCACGCGGTCGAATATCTCGGCGATGTCGAGGTCGCCGGTGTTGATGCCGAACTGATCGCGCAGACACGCCGCCAGTTCGCCGGCGCTCTTGAGTTGCCGTTCGCTGATGAGCCGCCCATCAGCGGCGCGCTCGCTCAGTTGGTCGTTGAGTAGCGCGAGCCGCGCTTGGGGCAACACGCGGCACACGATCAGCGTGCTCGCGAAAATCGCTTCCGGCGAAGTCGACGTGTACCAATTCGAGGTTTCGTAATCGATCCACTCGACCGGATGCAAATCGAAGCGATACACCCGCGCCCAGCTTTCGTCGCGCGCCTGGACTTCAAGATAAAGCGCCCCGCGCGATGCGTCGGCGAGACGGAACGTGCCGAGTTCCGTGGGCTGCGCGAGACCGGCGGTCAGGCGCAGCGGCGCCGTCAGCGTCACGCTGCCGAAGCCCACATCCGCGATCCAGGCTTCATTGTCGATGTCGAGGCGCAACACCATGTGCGTGCGCGGCGGCGGCGGTGTGTCCGATTCCCGGCCCCACAGCACGCGCGCAAGCAACGGCGTGACCGTGAAGCCTAACTGCATCAGCACGTCGGCGAACAGGGCATTCTGTTCGAAACAGTAGCCGCCGCGGTGTTCGGTGACGAGTTTGCGTTCGACCGATTCGAGGTCCAGTTTCACCGCGCGCCGCGTGAGCGGATTCAGGTTCTCGAACGGGATCGCGCGCGGGTGCAATCGGTGAAGCGCCTGAAGCACTTCCAGCGTTGCCGCGCGCGGCCCTTCGTAGCCGATGCGGGCGAAGTAGTTGTCCAGATTCACTGTGTGCGACATCGGCAGGGTTCCGGTGTGGGTTTGCGCGCGGGACGCTTGCTGGCCACGCGTGTCTGTGCGGTTTGGGAGTCGATCATAGCTGCTTTTGCGGTCAACTCGCAGCGGCGGCCTTGACCGGTTTTCGTAGTCGCTGTTCGACGCCGCCGACACCCCGCGTTTTGTCATATCGCCTCCCCTGCATGCCCGTCGTGGTTCGCTCGGCCGCTCTGGATATAACCGCTTCCATTCGTTTTCATTACGTCAATATTCACAGCAAATTACGTGCAAATGCCGCTTAGTACCAGTCCGTAAAGAGCAAAGTTATATGTCAGTAATATTGATGCGAATCGTTCTCATTTGTGTTGACTCACCAAGGTCGCATGCGTACGATCTCGCCATCTACCGTGCCGGGCATCGCGAACCGATACGGCACATCGCGGGCAGGCGGCGACGCGCCGCGATGGTTTAGATCAGTCGATACAACACTAATAAGGATTTCGATGAAGTTCGCCCATTTCAACGGACCTGGCGCAGCAGCGCGTCCGTTTCGCGATTTCGCGACGCGCGCCGATCTCACGCGCCGTTCGCGTTTGCCCTCGATGCGGCGTGCCGCGCTCTGCACGGCGTTCGCGTGGGCGTCGCTGACAGCCGGCGTCGCCATGGCCGAAGCCAATCCCGACGCTGCGCCGGAAGCGCCCGAGGCCGACCTGAAGATTCAGGCGACCCAGACGAACCAGTGGACCGGTTTCTGGAATCGCCAGCAGATGCTCGGCGACATCGGCGGCCTGCGCCCCTGGCTCGGCAAATACGGCGTGACCTTCACGCTCACCGAGACCAGCGAAGTGCTCGCCAATCTGCGCGGCGGTCTCGCGAAAGGCGCCGACTACGACGGCCTGACGACCGGCACCGTGCAATTGGACACGCAAAAAGCGTTCGGCCTGCCGGGCGGCCTGTTCAACGTCAGCGCGTTGCAGATTCACGGCGCCAATCTCAGCGCCAACAAGCTCGGCACGCTGAACACGGCGAGCGGCATCGAAGCGGACGACGCGACCCGTCTGTGGGAATTGTGGTATCAGCAATCGTTCCTGAACAAGCGCATCGACGTGAAGATCGGTCAGCAAAGTATCGACCAGGAATTCATCACGAGCCAGTACTCGGCGCTGTTCGTCAACACGATGTTCGGCTGGCCCGCCCTGCCTTCGTACGACATGCCGTCCGGCGGCCCGGCGTACCCGCTGTCGGACCTCGGCGTGCGCGTGCGCGGCCAGATCACGCCTTCATTGACGGCGCTGGCCGGCGTGTACGACGGCGACCCGCTCGGCAACAACCCGAACAACAAGAGCGGCACCAACTTCAACCTGCACAACGGCACGCTGTTCATCGGCGAGTTGCAGTACGCGATCAACCAGCCGGCCGACGGCGAAATGGTCGGCGCGGGCGGCGGCGGTTTGCCCGGCACCTACAAACTCGGCGTCTGGTACAACAACGGCAGCTTCGCGGACCAACGCTACGACAACACCGGTTTGTCGCTCGCGAATCCGGCTACGAGCGGCATCGCCCAGAATCACCACGGCGACTACAGCATTTACGCGGTGGCCGACCAGATGATCTGGCGCCCCGACCCTGACGAGCCGCGCAGCATCGGCGTATTCGCGCGCGTGATGGGCGCGCCCGGCGACCGCAACCTGGTGAACCTCGCCGCCAACCTCGGCGTGGTGATGAAGGCGCCGTTCGCCGGACGCGACAACGACAGCGTGGGCCTCGCCCTCACCTACATCAAGGTCGGCAACCACGTGAACGGGCTCGACGCCGATACCCGCGCATTCAGCAACGGCCCGTACGGCGTGCGCACCAGCGAAACCGCGCTCGAGGCGACCTATCAGTACCAGGTCAATCCGTGGTGGCAAGTGCAAGCCGACGCGCAATACACATTCAACGCCGGCGCCGGCCAGAATCCGAACGATCCGACGCAGCCGCTGCGCAACACGTTCGTCATCGGCGTGCGGACCACCATCAACTTCTGATGACGTTCGCGCCCAACTCACACGCTACCGACAATATCGAATCCCATGCTTTCGATCATGACCGCAACCACCGCTTTGTGCGCAGGCACGGAGGCTCAATCGTGAACACTCCCACGCGCAGGTTTTCGCCGCGCGCCGCGCGGGCCCTCGCATGGCCCCTGTTTGCCGCCGCCCTCGGTGCGGCCGCATTCGCGACGGCCGGCAGCGCGCAGGCCGAGCCGCAAGGTTTCCTTGAAACCGTCAAGCACCACACCACACTGATCAATACCGTGCCCAGCAACGGCGACCAGAATCCGTACGCGGTGGTGGTCGCGCCGGTCTCGGCCGGCACGGTCAAGCAAGGCGACGTGCTGGTCGGCAACTTCAATAACTCCACCAATCTGCAGGGCACCGGCAGCACGATCATCAACTATCACCCGGACACCAAAGAGATGTCGGTGTTCGCGACGGTGCCGCGCGATCTGAGGGAATGCCCGGGCGGCATCGGCCTGTCGACCGCGATGACGATGCTCAAGTCCGGCTATGTGATTATCGGCAGCACGCCGAGCAACGACGGCACCACCGGCACCAAGGGCGCCGGCTGTCTGATCGTGATCGATCCGCAAGGCAAGGTCGCCTCGACCATCAGCAGCCCGAACATCAACGATCCGTGGGGCAACATGGCGGTCGTCGACAACGGCAGCAGCGCGACGCTGTTCGTCAGCATGGCAGGCTTCGGCGTGGGCGGTGCGGACGGCAATCCGCCGGTGTTCAAGCAGGCCACCGTGTTGCGTCTGGACCTCGACGTGCCGGCCGGCAAGCCGCCGGTCGTGAAGAAAGAAACGGTGGTGGGCAGCGGCTTCGGCGCGCAGGCGGATAAGGGCGTGTTCCTCGTCGGCCCGACCGGACTCGCGCTCTCCGTCGATCAGAAACTGCTGTACGTGTCCGACGCGATCGGCAACCGCATCACCGAAATCGACGAACCGATGACGCGCGACACGAGCGCGGGCGTCGGCCGTCAACTGACCGCCGACGGCCTGCTGCACCGGCCGCTGGCGATGGTGACCGCACCCAACGGCCACCTGCTCGTGACCAACGCGCTGAACGGCCAGATCGTCGAAATCGATCCGGCCAGCGGCAAGCAGATTTACGCGCGCTGGATCGACACCGACAAGGCGCAATCGCCGCCGGGCAACGGCGATCTGTTCGGCCTCGCATTGACGCCTGAAGGCGACGGTTTCTACTACGTGCAGGACGACGTGAACACCCTGGTGCTCGCGAAATAAGCTGACTGTTCCAAAGCCGAACCAAGGTGAAGTAACCATGGCAAACGATCAACCCCCGCAGCCGTCACGGCGCGGGTTTCTCAAGGCCGGCGGCGCCGCGGTCGCGGCGGGCGCGAGCCTCGGCGCGGGTCTGGCGACATCGCAGAACACGCTCGGCAAAACCCAGCCGCATGCTCTTGCCGATCCGCAGATGGCCGTCGAGCCGTTCTACGGCGTGCATCAGGGCGGCATCGTCACGCCGCAGCAGAGTCATACCTATGTCGCCGCGCTCGACCTGACCACGGAGAAGCGCGAGGACGTGATCGCACTCCTGCGCGCCTGGACCGACGCCGCCGCGCGCCTCACGCAAGGCGGCACGGCCGCGCCGTTGCCGACCGGCGATGCGGACCAGAATAAAGCCGCGCCCGATTCCGGCGACGTGCTCGGTCTCGGCCCCAACGGACTGACGATCACGTTCGGCTTCGGCCCCGGTCTCTTCACGC
The DNA here is from genome assembly GCF_003002025.1 of Paraburkholderia sp. BL25I1N1. Lineage (GTDB taxonomy): Bacteria > Pseudomonadota > Gammaproteobacteria > Burkholderiales > Burkholderiaceae > Paraburkholderia. The sequence continues at coordinate 36,033 of NZ_PVZB01000006.1, read as the reverse complement.
ATGAAGGCAAGGATCGCTACGGCCTCGCCGCGCGCCGCCCCGCCGCGCTCGTCGATCTGCCGCGCTTTAACGGCGACCAGTTGATCAAGGAAAAGACCGGCGGCGACCTGTACATCCAGGCCTGTGCGAACGACGCGCAAGTGGCGTTTCACGCGGTGCGTCAATTGTCGCGCATGGCGTACGGCACGGCGGCGATGCGCTGGGGCCAGGCCGGTTTCCTGTCCGGTCCGCGCGGTCAGACGCCGCGCAATCTGATGGGCTTCAAGGACGGCACCAACAATCCGTCCACTGCCAAACCGCCGTTGATGAACCAGTTCGTGTGGGCCGGCGCGAGCGCCGACGCGCCGTGGATGGAAGGCGGCACCTACACCGTCGTGCGGCGCATCCGCATCACACTGGAGCACTGGGACAACACCGAACTGGACTTCCAGGAACAGGTGTTCGGGCGCCATAAGTACAGCGGCGCGCCGATCGGCAAGAAGAACGAGTTCGACGCCGTCGACCTGAAGGAAGAAGACAAGGACGGCAATCCGGTGATTCCGGAAAACTCGCACGTGCGTCTGTCGAATCAGGCGAGCAACAACGGCGCGCAGATTCTGCGCCGTTCGTACTCGTATAACGACGGCACGAACTTCTACATCGAGCGCTGGCCGCCATGGCGCCAGGAAACCGAGTACGACGCGGGCTTGATTTTTATCGCGCATCAAAGCGACCCGCGTACCGGCTTCATCCCGATCAACGACAGGCTCGCCAAGTTCGACATGATGAACCAGTTCACCACGCACGTCGGCAGCGCGATTTTCGCCGTGCCGCCGGGCGCGAAGCCAGGTTCGTATATCGGCGCGGGCTTGTTCGAGACGTAAAGCAGACGCAGTCGACAAAACACAGATCAAAACAACATCACAACGGACTTCTGGATCATGGCTTACAACTCGTTTGGCACGCGTCTGCGTGTCCTGGCCAATACGCTAGGCAGCGCGGTCGCCCTCACGCTGGCCGCTGTCGCGACGGTGCCGTCCGCGGCCGAGGCCGCGTCGATCACGCTGTATAACGCGCAGCACGAGCAGGTCGTCAATCTGCTCGCCAAGGACTTCGAAAAGCAGTCGGGCATCGCCGTGAAGATCCGCAACGGCGAAGGCCCGGCCATGGCCGCGCAGATCGTCGCCGAAGGCGCCGCCACGCCCGCCGACGTGTACTTCACGGAAAACTCTCCGGAACTGATGCTGCTCGAAGAGAAGGGTCTGCTGAACAAGGTGGACCCCTCGACGCTCGCCACCGTGCCGACGCGTTTCAACTCGCCGAGCGGCGCATGGGTCGCGGTGACCGCGCGTGAAAACGTGCTCGCCTACAACACGACCAAGGTCCAGCCATCGCAACTGCCGCAATCGCTGTTCGATCTCGCCAAGCAGGAATGGAAAGGCAAGATCGGCATTGCCCCGAGCGATGGCGACTTCCTGCCGCTCGTGAGCGCCGTGCTCGCGCTGAAGGGCGAAGCGCAAACGGTGCAATGGCTCAAGGGCCTGAAAGCCAACGCGCAGATTTTCGACGACGACGAAGGCGTGATCGCCGCCGTGAACCGCGGCGGTGTCGCGACCGGTCTGGTCAACAACTACTACTGGGCGCGCCTGCATGCCGAACTCGGCGACGGCAAGACCCGCAGCGCGATCTACCACTTCGGCAACGGCGACGCCGGCGCTGCGGTGAACGTGTCGGGCGCAGCGGTGCTGAAGTCCGCGCACAACACGGACGGCGCGCAGAAGTTTCTCGCGTATCTGGTGAGCGACCGCGCGCAACAGTTGATGGCGAAGAGCCACGTGATGTTCGAGTATCCGCTGCACGCAGGCGTCGCACCGGACCCGATCCTCAAGCCGTTCGCCGAACTGAGCCCGCCGCCGCTGACGATCCAGCAACTCGGCGACGATAGCCAGGCCGGCAAACTGCTGCGCCAGGCAGGCCTGCTGTAATGAGCGAAGCTTTGTCAGCCGGGCCACCGGCTGTCCCCACCGTCCCGGCGCGCGTGCGTTCGCGCGCGCCGCGCGGTCTGTTCGCGGCGGCAGCACTCAGCGCTTTGCTGGTGTTGCTGCCGATTGCGTTTACGTTCTGGCGCGCCGCGAGCTTCGGCGCCGGCGAGGCGATCGACCTGATCTTCCGGCCGCTGGTCGGCGAACTGCTGGTCAACACGTTGATGATCACCGTCTCGACCACGCTGGTGTCGGCCGTGATCGGCACGGCGGCTGCGTGGTTCGTCGAACGCACGCATTTGCCGGGGCGCCGCGCGTGGGCGGTGTTGAGCGCCGCGCCGCTCGCCATGCCGGCGTTTATCTCGAGCTATGCGTGGGTCTCGCTAAGCCAGGACTTGCAGGACTTCAACGGCGCATTGCTGGTGCTGACGTGCGCGTATTTTCCGCTCGTCTATCTGCCGGTCGCCGCCGCGTTGCGCGGCATGGATCCCGCGCTCGAAGAAAGCGCGCGCGCACTGGGCTGCAACCGCTGGACCACGTTTATTCGCGTGGTGCTGCCGCAACTGCGCCCCGCGTTGCTCGGCGGCATGCTGCTGGTCGCGCTCGGTGTATTGTCCGAGTTCGGCGCGTTTACGCTGCTGCGCTTTCGCACGTTCACCACCCAGATCTACGCGGAATTCCGCACCAGTTTCGATGGCGGCGGCGCCTCGTTGTTCGCATGTCTGCTGATCGTGATCTGCCTGATCGTGCTGGCCTTCGAGTTTCGCGTGCGCGGTGCGGCGCGTTATGAACGCGTCGATCGCGGGACACGTCGCGCGGTTTTGCGCTACGAGTTGGGCGTATGGCGCTGGGTCGTCGTCGCCGGTTTTGCGTTGCTCTCGATCGCGACGCTCGGCGTGCCGCTCGCCATGATCGGCTACTGGCTCACGCAGCCTGGCGCCGCGGCCGTCACACCGGCTGACGTCTCACCTGAATTGCTGTTCAATGCCACGGTCTCGTCACTTGGCTTCGGCCTCGCCGCGGCGTTGCTGACCACCTTGCTGGTGGTGCCGCTCGCCTTTCTGCTCGTGCGCTATCCGACGCGTTTCGCGACCTTGTTCGAACGCACCGTATTTCTCGCGCAAGGCGTGCCGGGTCTGGTGATCGCGCTGGCGATCGTGTCGCTCGCCGTGCATGCGCTGCAACCGCTCTATCAGAGCGCGACGCTGCTGGTGATCGCCTACGCCATGCTGTTCATGCCGCTTGCGCTAGTCAGTGTGCGCGCCGCCTTCATGCAGGCGCAGCCGCGCCTCGAAGAGACCGCGCGCGCACTCGGCCTGAGCTGGTCGCAGACGCTGTTCCGCGTGGTCTTGCCGCTCGCCGGGCCTGGACTCGGCGCGGCCGCGGCGATGGTGTTCATCTCGGTCGTCACCGAACTGAACGCGACGCTGCTGCTCTCCCCGCTCGATACGCAAACGCTCGCCACCCAGGTTTGGGCCGACACCTCGACGATGGCGTTCGCCGCCGCGGCGCCCTATGCCGCGTTGCTCACCGGCATCTCGCTGTTCGCCTCGGGCCTTCTGTTCGCGTTGCTCGGTAAATCGGCACTACTCGGCGAACGCAGCTAATGCGCCGCGCTTTTACCATCGGATTTTCATGAGCGAACTTCGTATCCGCGGGCTGCAAAAATCATTCGACGGCACGCCTGTCCTGCACGGCATCGATCTGTCCGTCGAGCGCGGCACGCTGCTGGCGCTGCTGGGTCCGTCGGGCAGCGGCAAGACCACCTTATTGCGTTTGCTGTGCGGTTTCGAACGCGCCGATAGCGGCAGTGTGGAAATCGACGGCCGGCGCGTGGTCGGCGACGGTCTGCATGTGCCCTCCGAACAACGGCGCATTGGCTATGTGCCGCAGGAAGGCGCGCTGTTTCCGCATCTGTCGGTGGCGGACAACATTGTGTTCGGCTTGCCGCGCGCGCAGCGGCGCGCACGGCATCGCGTGGCCGAGTTGCTGGAGCTGGTCGGCTTGCCGGCGAACTTCGGCGAACGCGCGCCGCAGCAGTTGTCGGGCGGCCAGCAGCAACGCGTCGCGCTGGCGCGCGCGCTCGCGCCCTCGCCGACACTCGTCATGCTGGACGAACCCTTCTCGTCGCTCGACGCCGCGTTGCGGCTCGAAACGCGGCAAGCCGTGGCCAGCGCGCTGGCCGCGACCGGCGCGACGGCCGTGCTGGTCACGCATGATCAATCCGAGGCGTTGTCGCTTGGGCATGAAGTGGCGGTGTTGTGGAACGGCCGGCTGATCCAGACGGCGACGCCGGAGACGCTTTATCGCCGGCCCGTGACGCGCGAGCTGGCATCGTTCGTCGGCGAGGCGGTGTTGCTGCCGGGCATGGCCACGCGGAATCGCGTGAGTTGCGAACTGGGTGAATTGCCATTGTCCGGGCCGATTGGCCAGGGCGCTGTCGACGTGATGGTGCGGCCCGAGCAAATCCGTCTGCTGCGTGCCGGAGAAACGACGCCTAACGGCGCGGCATCCTACGACGCTGTTGTCACGGAAGTGATCTTTCAAGGGCAGGACGCGGGCGTCGCGCTGCAATTGCGTTCGGACACACGGACGATGGTCCGCGCGCGGGTGCCGGGCTATCTTTGCCCGCGGCCGGGCGAGCAGGTGCGGCTCGCGGTGGATGGCGAAGTGACGGCCTACGCGCGCGCCTGAGCCTGAGCCTGCGGCCGCTGCGACAGATCCTGCATCATCTGCGCGGCCAGATAGTCGCAGGTCGGACGATCCGACTTGGCGCTGCGCGCCACCACGATTTCGAGCGGCGCGATTTTCGGCAAGCCCTGCGCCTCGCCGAGAATCGCGAACCGCGGCGGCACGCTGCAACGCGTGAGCGCAATCACCGATAAACCCGCATCCACGGTCGCCACCAGTCCCATCAGGCTCGCGCTGCTGAACGCCGCGCGATAGCGAATGCGCGCGCCGTCGAGCGCGGCCAGCGTGTGCTGGCGCGCCACGCAGCCGGGCTCATAGAGTCCCACCGGCAGCGGCGAGGCCGCCAGAACCGGCGTATCCACCGACGCCCCCACCCACACCATCGGCTCGCTGCGCACGAATTCGCCGCGCAGCTTGCGGTCGCGCGTGACGAAGGCGAGATCGATCTTGTTGTCGGCGAGCATCGGCGCGAGCGACGTGCTCTGCGCGCAGACGATCTCGATCTCCACGTGCGGATACAGATTCGAAAAGCGCCGCAACACGGGAGACAGCAGCGACGACACGTAGTCGTCCGGCGCGCCGAGCACCACGCGTCCGGTCACCTCCGGCCGCACGATCGCCGACCACGCCTCCTCATGCAACGCCAGCACACGCCGCGCGTATTCGAGCAACGTATTGCCCGGCCGCGTGAGCGATAGATTGCGTGTGTTGCGGGCGAACAGCGTCGTGCCGAGCATGGTTTCGAGCCGCTTGATCTGCATGCTGACCGCCGCCTGCGAACGATGCACGGTCGTCGACGCCTTCGTGAAACTGCCCGTTTCCACCACCGCGACGAAGGTGCGCAGCAGATCGACGTCGAATTCGGGGTGCATGATTTATCAATCCAGCTTATGGAATTGCTAAATTTAATTCGTTTGTCCGCGCCATGCAAGACGCGCAATACTCGGGACATCACCTCATCGCATCCATTCACGGAGCCGTTGCGCATGTCCCTCACCCAACGTCAACAAGGCGCCATCACGCTGGCCAGCGGCGGGCTTCTGATGGGTACGCTCGGGATCTTCGTCGAGGAAGCGCGGCTCGGCGCGCTGACGCTGGTCTTCTTTCGCTGCCTGTTCGGCTTTCTCTCGCTCGCCGCGTATTGCGCGTGGAAAGGCTTCTTCACGCGCGCGCATTTCACGCGGCGCACCGTCACGCTGGCGCTGATCACGGGCGTGCTGATGGTTACGCAGTGGGTCGGTTTCTTCGATGCGATTCATCGCACCAGCATCGCGGTGGCCACCGTGGTGTTTCATGTGCAGCCGTTCTGGGTCGTGCTGATCGGCGCGGCGTTGTTCAACGAGCGGCTCGGCGTGGACCGGCTCGGCTGGATTGCGACCGCTTTCGTCGGGCTCGTGCTCGCGTCGGGCGTCGCGGCCACGGAGAATCTGCAGGGTCATACGAGCTATCTGATCGGCATCGGCGAAGCGCTGGTGGGGTCGGTGCTGTATGCGAGCGTCACGTTGATCGCCAAAGGGCTCGGTAATCTGCGGCCGCATCTGCTGACCCTCGCGCAGTGCGCGGTCGGCGTGGTGTGCCTGCCGTTCATCGCGCCGCTGACCGCCGTGCATATCGGGCCGATGCAGTGGTTCTGGCTGGTCGGCATGGGCGTATTGCATACGGGGCTCTCGTATGTGTTGATTTACGGCGCGCTGCCCAAGCTGAGCACGCCGATCATCGCCGTGTTGCTGTTCGTGTATCCGCTGACGGCGATCGTGGTCGATGCGCTCGTGTATGGACGCGCGCTGTCGATGCCGCAACTGGCGGGCATGGTGCTGATCGTGGTGGCGAGTCTTGGAGTGAATCTGGGGTGGCCGCTGCTTTCGTTGTTGTGGCCTGGCGGACGGGTGCGGCGGCAGGTGGATTGAGAGTCCGGCGCATCCGGCCGTCAGTCGAAACATTGAACAAAACCGGGCACATGCGCCCGGTTTCTCTCAGCGGTCGTAGTGGAAGCGACAGGCGATCACGTAGATCTTTCCTTCTCGCGGCAAGTAGACGAGGCGGTCGGCAAGTGTGATACGGCGCGACCACAATCCGCTCAAACTTCCAAGCAGCGCCTCCGGTTTCCCCGTGCCACGATAAGGATCGCGCCGGCATTCCTCCAGCAGCGTATTGATCTTGCGCAAAACCTGTCGGTGGGTCTCCTGCCAATACAGGTAGTCGTCCCACGCGTCGTCGGTGAACATAAAAATGCTGTCAGCCTTTGCGGCCTCCTCGTTGCGGCTTTTCTGTTTGTTCATCGTTCAGCAGTTCGCGAGCAGTCGCACTGCCGGCATTCAACTGGGCGATAGACCTGGCGAGCCGCTGGGCATTCTTCGACGAACTCAACAGATACAGGGTTTCCTGCATCGCATTGAAATCCTCGAGTGAAACCATGACCACGTTTTCGCCGGTCTGCCTCGTGATCAGCATGGGTGTGTGATCGCGGCAGACGTCGTCCATCGCTTGCTTAAAGCCGGCACGCGCCTCGCTGTAAGTAAGGACGTTCATTCGTTTCTCGACCTGAGAGGTTGCCCTCCAGTCGCTCCTGTCAAAAGTTAGGGACGATTCCACCGCCGAACGGATGGCCGCACTGCGGGACCGCGGGGTGAGCCGATGGCACGGAGCGGAAACGCCTCGAAGCCATCGGCAATCATTGTACGGAGTTCTGTACAAATCAGCAAACTCGGAACAGCGGAAAAATACGTCGTCTAACGGATGAAAAGGATGCCCGTTCGTCACCCCACCCGCCACTCAGCCAAACGGCCAACCTCACTGCGGCAACACCTCGCCCTTCGTCTCCGGCGCAAACGGAATCACGAACAGCCCGACGATAAACGCGATCGCCGTCAACGCCACCGGCACCCCGAGCGTGTGCATATGCAGCACCGCTGCGCCGAGCAGAAAGTTGACGCCCGCGCCGACGAACCGTCCGAACGACGTGCAGAACGCGAACGCCGTCGCCCGCACGCGGGTTTCGAACTGCTCCGGCAGCCACAAGCTGAACAGCGCGAAATTGCCGCCGAAGAAACCCAGCACGAAAAGCCACGCAATAAACGGCGCAAGCCCATTAGGCAAGTAAAACGCCCAGCCGAAACTGCCGACGATCGCCACGGCCATCCCGACAAAGTAAATCGCCAGCGTCTTCTTGCGGCCGATGCGCTCGGCAAGCGGCGGTAACGCGAGACAACCGAGGATCGTCGCGATCGACAACAACCCCGTGGCCAGCGAAGCGGTTTTGATCGCATCGTTCTTCGCCATGCCGGCTTTGGTCGCCAGTTGGATCACGGCGGACGGCTCGTACACCGCGCCCGCCCACAACCCGATGATGGCGATGGTCAGCAGAATGCACGCGACCCAGGTGCGGCGTCGATAAGCCGGTCCCATGATCTCGCGCAGCGGCTTGGTGCGCACGGTGCGCGCCTCGGCCTTCTCCCATTTCTCCGACTCCTTCACCCGCAGCAGGATCAGGATCGCGACCACCACCGGCACCGCGCCGGTCAGGAACATCGCGCGCCAGCCGTAATGCACGCCGACCGTGTAATTCAACGCCGCGGCGAGGAAGAACCCGGCGTAGTAGCCGGTTTGCAGATAACCGGCGCCCATCTTGCGGCGATCCTCCGGCCACGCTTCGGCCACATAGGTCCCGGCCAGCGCCCACTCGCCGCCAATGCCGACGCCCGCAATGAAGCGATAGATACCGAGTTCCCACACGTTATGCGAGGTCGCCGCGAGTCCCGTGAAAATGGCGAACGTAAAAATTGTGCCGGCCAATACCTTGGTGCGGCCGTAGCGGTCGGCGAGCGGCCCCCAGATGAACGACAGCCCCCACCCGACCAGGAACAGCGCAAACAGGATCGAGCCGGCCAGACCGACGTTCGCCGGCGTCGCCGCATAACCCGAGCGTGGCAGCAGTTCGGTCAGGGCCGGCGTCAACACGAGCGCGTAGATGAACGAGTCCATCCCGTCGAGCGTCCAGCCGGCCCACGCTCCCCAAAAACCTGCGATCTGCGAACGATTGAGCGGCGTGCGGCGCCGCGTGACCGACGTGCGGTCGGTGAGTGAATTCATCATGCTCCTCCGGTCCAACAGTTGGCGTACGTAACAGGAACGACGAGATAGCGCGTTAGTGATGAACCGGAGTGTCCTTGCACCACCGGTCAGCGGACTTCGCGGACAGAACGGGGAGTATTTTTTCCGGGTTTGTCCGCGTTTAATTCGCGTCTTTTCATATATAATATTTGATATCATGAACGACGCAATAGATGGTTTTCCCCTGGACGCCCCGGCGCGCACCCCGCTTTTACCCGCGGCGGCGCCGCGTGAAAGCACGTCCCGCGTGATCGCGGAGGCGTTGCGAGCGGCGATTGTCGACGGCACGCTGGCGCCCGGCGCGCCGCTGCGGCAGGACGCGATCGCGCGGCATTTTTCAGTCAGCGCAATTCCCGTGCGCGAAGCGCTGCGGCAACTGGAGAGCGAAGGCTGGGCCAAAGCCGCCGTGCATAAGGGCGCCACCGTCGCGCCCTTGTCGGCGGAAGAAGCGCGCGAAATCTACGAGATCCGTTCCGCGCTGGAGAGTCTCGCCATTGGCCTGGCCATACCCAGGCACACGGCCGCCACGTTGCGCGAGTCTGCCAGCCTGTGCCGCGCCGCCGAACGCGAGTCGAACCCGTCGCTGTATGTCGAGCGCAATGTCGCGTTTCACATGAGCCTGTACGCGCCCGCCGGTCGGCCGCAACTCGAGGACATGATCGGCACGCTGCACCGGCGCGGGGAGAGATATCTGCGTCTGAAATTCGGCTTGCCGTCGTACAAGGGCGAGTCCGACAATGAACACTCCGCGCTGCTCGACGCCGTGCAACGCCACGACATTCCCGCCGCACAGAAACTGGTCGTCGCGCATCTGCTGGGCACGGGCGAACTGCTTTATCGTTTCCTCACCGAACGCGCGCAGGCCGAAGCCGCGCTTGCGAATCAACCCAAGCCGCGCGGCAGACGCCCGCGCGCCACCACCGGGACCTGACTAAGCCGATGAACCGACCCGCCGAAGCCGCCGCGTCCGCAGTATCGACACCCACCGCCGCCCGTTCGTGGACCACGCGTCGCGACGAAAAGAACCGCCGCCTCGCCGCCATTGCCCCGTGGCTCAAAGATGGCGTGCTGCCGCCGGAGCGCATTGTCGACGCGCTCGAAACGCTGATTCAGCCGGGCGATCGCGTCGCTCTCGAAGGCGACAACCAGAAGCAGGCCGATTTCCTCTCCCGCTCGTTCGCCAACGTCGATCCGCAGAAGATTCACGACGTGCATCTGCTGATTTCGAGTATCGGCCGACCCGAGCATCTGACGCTGTTCGAGCGCGGCATCGCGCACAAGGTCGACTTTTCGTTTGCCGGCCCGCAGAGCCTGCGGGTCGCGCAACTGCTCGAAGACGGCCAGTTGGAAATCGGTGCGATCTATACCTACGTCGAGTTGTACGCGCGCATGTTCGTGGATCTGACGCCGCACGTCGCGCTGCTGTGCGCGGAAAAGGCGGACCGTCACGGCAATCTGTACACCGGCGCGAATACCGAAGACACGCCCACCATCGCCGAGGCCGCCGCGTTTCGTCATGGCATCGTGATCGTGCAGGTCAACGAGATCGTCGACGAACTGCCGCGCGTCGACATTCCGGGTTCATGGGTCGACGTGGTCGTGCAGGCGGACCGGCCGTTCGCCGTCGAGCCGCTATTCACCCGCGATCCGCGCCACATCGGCGACCTGCAGGTGTTGACCGCGATGATGGTGATTCGCGGCATCTACGAGCCCTATGGCGTGACATCGCTGAATCACGGCATTGGCTTCGATACGGCCGCGATCGAATTGCTGCTGCCCACGTACGGCGAGTCGCTCGGCCTGAAGGGCAAGATCTGCCGCAACTGGACGCTCAATCCGCATCCCACCATGATTCCGGCGATCGAATCGGGCTGGGTCGACAGCATCCATTGTTTCGGCAGCGAAGTCGGCATGGAGGCGTATATCGAGGCGCGTCCGGACGTGTTCTTCACCGGCAACGACGGCAGCCTGCGCTCGAACCGCGTGCTGTGCCAGCTGGCCGGGCAATACGGCGTCGATCTGTTCATCGGCTCGACTTTGCAGATCGATGCCGACGCGAATTCGTCGACGGTCACGCGCGGGCGCCTTGCCGGGTTCGGCGGCGCGCCGAACATGGGCCACGATCCGCGCGGCCGGCGTCATTCGAGCGAAGCGTGGCTCAAGCTGCTGCGCGACGAGGGCCCGGTGTCGCGTGGCCACAAGCTGGTCGTGCAGATGGCCGAGACCTACAAGAAAGGCGGCGAGCCGACCTTCGTCGATGAACTCGACGCCGTCGCGGTCGGCGCGAAAAGCGGCATGCCGGTTGCGCCCGTGATGATCTACGGCGACGACGTCAGCCATGTGGTCACCGAGGAAGGCATCGCGCATCTGCACAAGGCCGAGGGCATCGACGAACGGCGCGCGGCGATCGCCGCCGTGGCCGGCGTGACGCCGATCGGTCTGCGTGCGAAGCCGGAAAAAACGGCGGAGCTGCGCCGGCGCGGTATCGTCGCGTATCCCGAGGATCTCGGTATCCGGCGCGGCGAGGCCAAGCGCTCGCTGCTGGCGGCACGCAGCATCGACGATCTGGTGACGTGGTCGGGCGGCCTGTACGAACCGCCGGCACGCTTCAGGAGCTGGTGAGCATGGCGTCCGTTGCTTGGCTCGCGCGAGGAGAAGCGCAGGCGCCCTGCGCTAATGCTGTACCTCCACTTTCCGACGCGCAACTCGCCCATTACGCCATCACCGCGCTGATCGACGAAGCCCAACTCACGCCCAAGCCCGCGCTGGTCGACCGGCGCGGCAGCGGCGCGCATCGTGACCTCGATCTCGACACCATGCTGCGCTCGGCACATGCGCTCGAGCCGACGTTCGCGGCGCTCGCGCGCGCGGCGCGCCGCCGCGGGGAGCCGTCGGCGTTGCTGCGTGCCGAACTCGCGCAGATCGGCCGCGCCGGCGAACTCGACATGCTGCACGCCACGGGCGGCAGCAATGCGCATCGCGGCGCGATCTGGATCGTCGGCCTGCTGGTCGCGGGGGCGTCGCTGCCCGCCGGCACCAGGCGCGCGAACCCATCGCAGATCTGCACGCGCGCCGCGCAGATCGCCTGCTTCCCGGATCGCTTCGCCGCGCCTTCCGACAGCCACGGCGAACGCGCGCGTCAGCGCTACCAGGTCGGTGGCGCACGCCGTGAAGCGCAAGACGGCTTCCCGCATGTGATCGACGTAGGCCTGCCCGCGTTGCTCGCGGCGCGTCAGCGAAGCATCGACGAAAACGCCGCGCGCGTCGACGCCCTGCTCTCGATCATGGCCACACTGGACGACACCTGCCTGCTGCATCGCGCGGGCTTGCCCGGTTTGCATGCCGGACAACACGGCGCGCAACGCGTGCTGGACGCGGGAGGCAGTTCGACGCCCGCGGGCAGCGCCGCGCTCGCCGCGCTCGAACACGACTTGCTGACGCTCAACGCATCGCCCGGCGGCGCAGCCGATCTGCTCGCCGCCACCCTCTTTCTCGACATGCTGACGCATCACGACGCCGACAGGAGCCCCGACTCATGGAACATCTGACCTTCGACTATCCGGCGCAACGCGCCGTCACGACCCGCGCGCATGTCGGCGTGGTGGGCTCGGGCGATCTGGAAGTGCTGCTCTCGCCCGCCGACCAGGCTGGCGCGCTGAGCGCACGCGTGGTCGTGCGCACCAGCGTCGATGGTTACAGCCACATCTGGAAGAGCGTGTTCGATCGCTTCTTCACGCGCTATGACGGCGCCGCGCAAATCGAAATCAACGACTTCGGGGCGACGCCCGGCGTGGTCGCGTTGCGCCTCGCGGAAGCGGTCGAAGCCGCCGAAGCCGCCGAACGGGGAGACGACGCATGACTACGGTTGCGACCGCTCATCCCGCGCCGATGCTGCGCGAGAGTTTCATCGAACTGCCGGCGCGTGAGCGCGCCCGCTCGCTGCTGGATGCGGGCACCTTCCGCGAACTGCTCGGCCCGTTCGACAAGATCGAATCGCCGTGGCTGCCGTTGCAGGGCGTCGTCTGCCAGGCGGATGACGGTTGCGTGATCGCGCGCGGCACCATCGGCGGCGAGCCCGCCGTGGTCGCCGCGATCGAATCCGCGTTCCAAGGCGGCAGCATCGGCGAAGTGTCGGGCAGCAAGATCGCCGCGGCGCTCGAGCTGGCCTTGCGCGACTGCGAACGCGGCAAGACCGTGCGGCCGGTCGTGCTGTTCGAAACCGGCGGCGTGCGGCTTCAGGAAGCCAACCTCGGCCTCGCGGTGATCGCGGAGATTCAGGCGGCGATCGTCGCACTGCGGCGGCATGTGCCAGTGGTGGGCGTGATCGCGGGCATGGTGGGCTGCTTCGGCGGCATGTCGCTGGCGGCTGCCTTGTGCTCGTACCTGGTTGTCACGAAGCAAGGGCGGCTCGGCATGAATGGGCCCGAAGTGATCGAACAGGAAGCCGGCATCGACGAACTCGACGCCAGCGATCGCCGCCGCGTATGGCAACTGATCGGCGGCGAACAGCGCACGGCGACGGCGCTCGCCGATCAACTGGTCGACGACGACTCCGACGCGGTGCGCACCGCCGTGCGTTCCACCTTCGAGCAAGGCGTGCCCGCCGCGCATCGCAGCGAACAAGTCGACATGTTCCTCGACCGGCTCGCGCGGATCGATCCCGCCAGCGTCACGCCCGAAACCATGCGTGACGTGTTCAACCGTCAAACGCAAAACGATTCGCGCAAGGAGCAAGCATGAGCGACGCAAAACTCAGCCGCGGCGCGCGCTGGTTCCAGGCACTGGCCGGCGAATCGGCCAGCCAGGCGCCTGTGTTGAGCGGCGACGCACCGCTCGGCGAAGAGACCGCGCACTTCTTCTCAGTCGTGCCGGACCCCGCCAACCGCTTTCCGCGCGCGACCGACAACGTGGTCGGACTCGAACAGGGCTGGCGGCTCGCGCGCGCCGTGCGCGACGCCATTGCGCGCGACGAAGCGAGCGGCACGCACCGCCCGATCGTCGCGATCGTCGACGTGAAAAGCCAGGCGTACGGCTATCGCGAGGAGATGCTCGGCATTCACCTGGCGTGCGCCGCGCCGGTCGACGCCTACGCCGCCGCGCGCGATGCCGGTCATCCGGTGATCGCGCTGATCGTCGGGCCGGCCATGTCGGGCGCGTTCCTCGCGCACGGCTATCAAGGCAACCGCATCGTCGCGCTCGACGCGCCCGGCACGATGGTTCATGCGATGGGCAAGGAAGCCGCCGCGCGCGTCACGCGCCGCACGGTCGAAGAACTCGACGCGCTCGGCGAAACCATCGTGCCGATGTCGTACTCGATGGCGTCGTTCGCCAAGCTCGGCTTGCTCGATCAGTTGATCGACGGCGTCGATGCCGATGCGCCAGACGCCGCGCAGATCGAGCGCGTGCGCCAGGTGTTGGCCGAGCAGATCCGGAGCGTGCGCGACGATGGCCGCCGCAATCTCGCGCATCGGCTGGAATCCGAGGCGGCGCGGAAGAATCGCGCGGCGTCGATCGAAGTGCGCCGGCGTCTCGCCGAACAGTGGGATGCGGTGTGATGCAAATCTGTGCCGCACCGCCGTTTGCAATCGAGCACGCGCTCTCGTGCGATGTGCGATGGCGGCCGCACGACTTGCTGCGTCTGCAGCGTCTGGAAGCGTTTGACGATGAACCGTCGTGGGTGCGCGAGGCTTTCGGGCGTGCACCGTATGCGGTCGTACGACGCGCGCTGGCGGCGAATGGGTTCGTCGCGATCGGGATGCGCGGTATTGGACGTTCGGAGCGTTATGGCACGTGGGCATCGTCGGCGGATGTGGTGAGCGCCGTGTCGCCGGAAGCTCTTTCACGCCCACCGCTCACCGGGCGTGATGCATTGCCCGCCTTCGCCGCACTCGCCGCATTGCAAAACGACGCGACGGGTCCGCTGAATGCATTCGTCTGGGGACCGACCGGCAGCGCGGGTTTCGAACTGGCCACACACGTGCCGACGGTGACGGCATCAAGCGATCTCGATCTGCTCATCCGAACGCACGATAAACCGCTCACGTCAGACATTGCGGGCGAATTGCTGCACTATCTGCAAGCGCTCGCACAACGCATCGGCGTTCGCGTGGACGCGCAACTCGATACACCCGCCGGCGGTGTGGCGCTGGCCGAATGGGCCGCGGGCAAACCACGTGTGCTGGCACGCCACGCGCGCGGCCCGCAACTGGTCGCCGATCCGTGGGGCTCCGCGTCTCATGGCGACGACGCCTGATGCTCGCGCTGCTTTTTCCCGGGCAGGGCGCGCAGAGCGATGGCTTCCTGCATTGTTTGCCGGAGCATCATGCGGTGCGCGACACGCTCGACGAAGCGTCACACGTGCTCGGCGTCGATGTGCTCACACTGGACACGCCGGACGCCTTGCGCTCGACCGTCGCCGTGCAGATCGGCCTGACGGTCGCGGGCGTGGCGCTTACACGCGCGCTGGCTGCCGAACGTTTCGTGCCGGAGATCAGCGCGGGCTTGTCGGTCGGCGCGTACCCGGCGGCAGTGAGCTGCGGCGCGATTCACTTCGAAGACGCGTTGAAAATGGTTCGCCGCCGGGCGGAGCTAATGGAGACAGCATACCCATCCGGCTACGGGCTCGCCGCCATAGCGGGCTTGACCGAGTATCAAGTGGAAACGCTCGCTGCGCGACATGCGGATGAAGTCCAGCAACATGTCTACATCGGCAATGTCAACGCGCCGCGCCAGATCGTCATAGCGGGCGCAAATGATGCACTTGACGCCTTCATCACACGCGCGCTGGCTGCGGGCGCGCGCAAGGCCACTCGCCTCGCGGTGAGCGTGCCGTCGCATTGCGAATTGCTCGCGCAAGCCACGGACGAACTGATCGCCTATGCGAAGGACGTGCCGTTTCACACGCCGCAAAGCATCTATGTCGGCAATCTCGGCGGCCGTCCGTTGTATACGGCGGACGCGATCCGCGACGACCTCGCCACCAATATGCGCTACACCGTGCGCTGGTTCGACGCGCTCACGGTGATGCAGGAAATGGGCGCGCATGTGCTGATCGAAGCGCCGCCGGGCCAGGTCTTGACCGATATCGCGCGCGAATACTTGCCGGAGACCGCCGCGCTCGCCGCCAGCACTTTCTCGTTCGATCGACTCGTGGCCACCGCACGACGGCGTCTCGACGCGCATTGAATGATGGGCGGCATGTTCTTCATGCATGCCTCAGCGTTTCTCGATCAACTGCCGCCCCATCGCCTTCGCATACTGATCGAGCGCGTTTCGCGCGACACGTGATGCCGCGAGCACGCCGACATCGGCGTCGTCGCGGTAATACATCGCGACGTCGATCGGCGGCGGCAGCGGACGCACCTGCAATTGCCCCAGTTCGCCGCTGCTCAGATAAGGCTCGACAAATAGCGCGGGCACCGCGGCAATCCCATAGCCGTCGCGCAGCAGTTTCACGATCACCGCGACCGATGGCATGCAGGTCACCTGAGTCTGCACGAGCGGCACGCCGGCGCGTTTGGCGAGCGCCTGCACGATCGCCTCGACGGCGACTTGCGGCGCGGTGCCACGGCCGAACGTCAGCACGGGCTTGCTCAACACGGTCTGCACATGTTTCGCGCGGCTGGCTGGAATCAGATCGCTGCGCGCGATCCAGCGCACGGGGTAGCTCGCCAATAAGGTCGACACGATCGACGCTTCAGGCTCCGCGGTTTCTTCCACTTGAATCACCAGATCCAGTTCGCCCGCGCGCAAGCGCGGCCCGAGTATCGCGCTCGAATCGACCGTGAGATCCACGACGATACGGTTGTACTCGAGGTTCAGCAGGCGGATGTAGTCCGGCAGCCAGCTATGCACCACCGTCTCGATCACGCCGAGGCGCAAACGCGTCGCCACTTGTGTCTCGTCCTGCGCGGCCAATTGCAGCGAGCGCGTGGCCTGCACCACCGAGCGCGCATGCGCGAGCAGCCGCTCGCCATTCTCTGTGAGCTGAAATTCGGCCGCATCGCGCTCGATCAACTCGACGCCCAACTCCGCTTCGAGCGTTTTGATGCGCAGCGAAATCGCCGCGGGCGTCGCATGCATGGCGGCGGCCGTCGCGCGAAAACTGCCCAGACGGGCGAGCGTCAGAAACGTTTCGACAAAGCGGGTATTCATGGCGGAGCTCTCTTAACAGCGGCGGGTTGCACGCGATCATCGCCGTGAACGGGCCACGGCGCTGTTAAGTTTAATTTAACGAAACCCAATAAAAACTCGCTGGATGGATATTTTTGACGTTACTAATCTGGGTTGCATCCGCGACAGTTTTTCAGCCACGCGATCTACCTGGAGTCGAGCAGTCCATGTCCTACACGCCGTCCGAGTTTCGTCAGCAGATACGCAGCCGTCGCCTGTCCGGCCCCACCGCAGGTTATTGCGGCGACTATGCGCAAGCCAATCTCGCCATCCTGCCCAAACAGCACGCCGACGATTTCCTGCGCTTCTGTACGCTGAATCCGAAAGCGTGTCCGCTGCTGGGCATCGGTGAACCAGGCGACTGGCGGGTGCCCGCGCTCGGCGCCGATCTCGACATCCGCAACGACGTGCCGGCGTTTTACGTGTACCGGCATGGCGAGCGCGCCGAAGAAGTGCGCAGCCTCGACGAATTGTGGCGCGACGATCTGGTGGTGTTCGCGATCGGCTGCTCGTTTTCCTTCGAAGAGATGTTGCGGCGTGAAGGCATCGCGCTGCGTCATATCGAACAGCAGGTCAACGTGCCGATGTATCGCACCCGCGAGCGTAACGTGGCGGCCGGCGTGTTCGGCGGCAATCGCGTCGTGTCGATGCGGCCGATGAAAGCCGCCGACGCCATCCGCGCGATCCAGATCACCAGCCGCTTTCCCGCCGTGCACGGCGCGCCGGTTCATATCGGCGATCCGTCGCTGATCGGCATTCGCGATCTGGCGCGTCCCGATTTCGGCGACGCCGTCGAAGTACGCGGCGACGAGCTGCCCGTGTTCTGGGCTTGCGGAGTCACACCGCAAGCCGCCATCGAAAGCGCGCGTCTGCCGTTCGCGATCGCTCACAAGCCGGGGCACATGCTCGTTACCGATATTCCCAACACCACGCTGGCGGTGCTGTAGCCGCAGCCTTTGTGCCCTCACCCGCCGTGCGACGAGACACGGCCAACGACGACCGGAGTACAAGCATGGAAACCGAAGCGCAGTTGACCGCCGACGCCGAGCATTATGGCGAGTCCGGTGCAGGACAAGGCCCGTTCGCGTGGTATCGGCAGATCTCCGCCAGCGAGAAGCGCGCCTTCTGGAGTTGCAAGATCGGCTACGTGCTCGACGCCATGGACACGCAGTTCCTGAGCTTCGTGATTCCGACACTCATAGCGACGTGGGGCATCACGCGCGGCGACGCCGGTCTGATCGGCACCGTCACGCTGCTGAGTTCAGCGCTCGGCGGCTGGGGTGCCGGCGTGCTGTCGGATCGCATCGGCCGGGTGAAGACCTTGCAGATCACGATTCTCTGGTTCGCGGTCTTCACGCTGGCTTGCGCGCTGGCGCAAAATTTCTCGCAGCTGTTGTGGGCGCGCGGGCTCATGGGCCTCGGCTTCGGCGGCGAGTGGACGGCCGGCGCGGTGCTGATCGGCGAAGTGATCCGCGCGCGCGATCGCGGCAAGGCGGTCGGACTCGTGCAGGCGGGCTGGGCGATCGGCTGGGGTATCTCGACGCTGCTCTTCATGGCCGTGTTCTCGCTGGTGCCGGCCGATTACGCGTGGCGCGTGCTGTTCGCGATCGGCATTGCGCCGGCGCCGTTCGTGATCTGGATCCGCCGCTTTGTCGACGAGCCCGAGGTGCATCGGCAGCAGAAAGCGGCGCAGGCCGCCACGCAAACGCGCACTTCGCTGCTCGATATTTTCCGTGGCGAGATCGTCTGGACGACGCTGCGCGCGTCCGTGCTGGCAACCGGCGTGCAAGGCGGCTACTACGCGGTGACCACGTGGCTGCCGACGTATCTGAAGACCGAACGGCATCTGAGTGTGATAGGCACTGGCAGCTATCTGGGCGTAGTGATCGTCGGTTCGTATTGCGGCTACCTGACGGGCGCTTATGTCAGCGACAGAATCGGCCGCAGGCGCGCCTTCATCGCGTTCGCTCTGGCGTCGTGCGCGATTGCGCTGATCTATACGCAACTGCCGCTCGATAACCTTTCGATGCTCGCGCTCGGTTTCCCGCTCGGCTTCTGCGCGTCCGGCATTTTCTCGGGCATGGGCGCGTTCCTCACTGAGCTGTTTCCCACGCGGATTCGCGGCTCCGGTCAGGGCTTCTGCTACAACTTCGGGCGGGCGGTCGGCGCGACGTTTCCGTTCCTGATCGGCTACGTGTCGCAAACGACGACGCTCGGCCATGCGATTGGCGTGTTCGCTGCGGCGGCGTACGGCATAGTGATCCTCGCCGCGTTGACGCTGCCTGAAACCAGAGGACGGCAACTCAGCGCGTGAGCCGCCGCGGCGCACGCGTTCACGCCTGTTCCGGCGCGCGCCCGATCACATGCGAATCCGACGCCGCCGAGCCGTCCGCATGCCCGCGCTCGCGTCCCGCGGTCACGACCGCGCCGGTGCCGCCCGGCCGGCCCACCGACTTCGCATGACGCTCGATCAGCCGTTGCAATAAGCAGAACGCGCACAGCAAGGCGCCGATCACGATGCGGGTCCACCACGAACTGAGCGTGCCGTCGAACGTGATCAGCGTCTGGATCGTGCCGAGAATGCCGACGCCGAACAGCGAGCCGATCACATAGCCGACGCCGCCCGTCAGCAGCGTGCCGCCGATCACCGTCGCGGCGATCGCATCGAGCTCCATGCCCTGCCCTTGCAAGCCGTAACCCGACAGCACATAGAATGTGAAGACCGCGCCGCCGAGCGCCGAACAGAAACCGCTCAGCGCACACACGCCGATGCGCGTGTGCGCCACCGGCAAGCCCATCAGCAAAGCCGAACGCGCGTTGCCGCCGATCGCGTAGACGTTACGTCCGAAGCGCGTGAAATGCGCCACGTAAATCGCGGCCAGCAGCGTGACGAATGCGATCAGCACATTCGCCGTCACCGAGCCGATGCCGATGTCGAGGCGAAACGCCGAGATCTTCTGGAACGTCGGATCGGTGATAGTGATCGACTGTGTCGTGATCAGAAAGCACAAGCCGCGCGCGAAGAACATGCCTGCCAGCGTCACGATAAAGGCCTGCAAGCGGAAGAAGTGAATCAACGCGCCCTGCACCGCGCCGAACACCGTACCCATCAACAGCACGATCGGCAGGATCACCCAGACTGGCCAATGCAGATGTTCGGACAGCACCGCCTCGACGATGGTCGTCAGCGCGACGACCGAACCCACCGACAGGTCGATGCCGCCGGACACGATCACGAACGTCATGCCGATCGCCACGATCAGCAGGAACGCGTTATCGACCAGCAGATCGAGCAGCACTTGCCACGAGAAGAATCCCGTGTACATGACCGAGCCGAATCCGAACAGCGCGCAGAACAACAGGATCGTCACGGCGATCGGCAGCGTGCGCGGATCGACAATATGAGCCCAGGCTTCGAGGATGCGTCTCATCGCGCCACTCTCCGTTGCGTGACAAGCGCCATGCCGAGCGCGCGCGCCGACGGCGACTGGATCACGCTCACCGCGAGCACGACGGCCGCCTTGACGACGAGCGTGGCTTCCGGCGGTACGCCGATCGAATAGGTGGTGTACGTGAGCGTCTGAATGATGAGCGCGCCCAGCACCGTGCCCGCGAGACTGAAGCGGCCGCCGAGCAGCGACGTGCCGCCGAGCGTCACCGCGAGGATCGCATCCAGTTCGAGCAGCAGGCCGGCATTGTTGCCGTCGGCGCTGCGTACGTTCGAGCTGATCAGAATGCCCGCCATCGCCGCGGTTAGTCCAGAGAAGCCGTACACCGCGAAAACGAGCGCCTTGGAGCGCAAGCCGACCAGACGCGTGGCGACCGGATTGACGCCGATCGCGCGAATGAACAGCCCGAGCGCGGTGCCTTCGACGAGCGCGGCGGTTGCCAGCACCGACACCGTAGCGATCCACACCGAACACGGGACGCCGAGCCAGTAACCGCCGCCTACAAACAGATAGCCCGGCGCGCCGATCGGGATGATCTGCCCCGCCGTCAGCAATTGCGCGATGCCGCGCCCGGCGACCATCAGGATCAAGGTGGCGATGATCGGCTGCATCCCGACGAACGACACCAGCAAGCCGTTCCACATGCCGCTCAGCACGCCGACGATCAAAGCCGCCAGCAGTGCCTGCGCGATCAGTCCGCCAGTCGGCACCGGCTGCGTTGCGAGTATCGTGGCCGCGGCGGCGCCCGCGATCGCCACCACCGCGCCGACCGAAATATCGATGCCGCGCGTCGCGATCACCAGCGTCATGCCGGTCGCGACGAGCACCAGCGGCGCGGCACGATTCAGCACATCGATCGGCGCGCCGAACAGATGGCCGTCGAGCATGCGCAGCGACAGAAAATGCGGATTGACCCACAGGTTCAGCCCGCACAACAACACCAGCGTGACGCACGGCCAGATCAAAGGACGCTCGGCGCCGTCGCGTACGAACCAGTTAGATAGCTTCATTCGCCGCTCCCCGCGATGAGTCGATAGATATTGTCTTCGTTCGACGCCTTGCCGGCCACTTCGGCGATCTTGCGACGGTCGCGCAACACCACCACGCGATGGCTCACGCGCAGCACCTCGCTGATCTCCGACGAAATGAACAGGATGCTCAGACCGCTCGCGCATAGCGCCAGCAGACGATCCATGATGTCGAACTTGGCCGCAACGTCGATGCCGCGCGTGGGTTCGTCGAGGATCAGCAGTTTGGGATCGGTGGCGAGCCAGCGCGCCAGCAGCGCTTTCTGCTGATTGCCGCCGGACAGCAGGCCGATCGGCTGTTCCGCATCCGCGGCCTTAATGCCGAGCCGCTCGATCCATAGATCGGCCAGTTCGCGCGCGCGCTGCCGGCTGATCTTGCGCCACCAGCCGCGCCGCGCCTGCAAGGCCAGCAGAATGTTTTCGCGGATCGACAGTTCCGCGACGATGCCTTCTTTCTTGCGGTCTTCCGCGCAATAGCCGATGCCGTGGCGCACCGCGTCGCGCGGCGAACGCAGCCGCACCGGGCGCCCTTTCACCAGAATCGTGCCGCTGTCGGCGCGGTCCGCACCGAACAGCAGCCGCGCGGTTTCCGTGCGGCCTGAGCCGAGCAAACCAGCGAGACCGAGGATCTGGCCGGGCTGCACGTCGAGATCGATCGGCTGCAGCGTGCCGCGCCGTCCCACGCCGCGCAACTCGACGAACGGCTGGCCGGTCTGCGCGGCCTGTTTTTCTTCCGCGTCGTGCCCTTCCTGCGCGGCTTCGCGCAAACGTGCGCTCATCCGCTCGTGGCCGACCATCTTCGATACCAATTGATCGGCCGGCAGATCGCGCGCGAGATATTCACCTTCGCGCTCGCCGTTGCGCATTACCGTGATGCGATCGGAGATGGCGTACGTCTGTTCGATGAAATGCGTGACGAACAGAATTGCAATGCCAGATTGCTTAAGATGCCGAAGTATTTTGAAAAGCTGGCTGACCTCACCGTCATCGAGGCTCGAGGTCGGTTCGTCGAGGATCAGCACGCGCGCGTCGACCGAAAGCGCTCGCGCGATGGCCACCATCTGCTGCACGGCGATCGGATACGCGTCGAGCGATCGCGTGACGTCGAGACTCACGTCGAGGCGCGCCAGCGCGGCTTGGGCGCGCCGCTTGATGTCGGGCCAATCTATCGCGCCGAAGCGCCGTGGCTGCCGCCCCGCAAAAATGTTCTCCGCAACGGAGAGGTTCGGGCAGAGATTCACTTCCTGGTACAGCGTGCGCACGCCGGCCGCTTCAGCTTCCTGTGGCGAGGCGAACGCCACTACCTGGCCACCGAGGCTGATCGTGCCGGCGTCCGGCGCTAACACACCGGTAAGCACGTTGATCAAAGTGGATTTGCCCGCGCCGTTCTGCCCCATCAACGTGTGGATCTCGCCGGGGAACAGGCGGAAATCGACCCGCTGCAGCGCCTTCACGCCAGGAAATGTCTTGCTGATGCCGGCGGTCGCGAGAATCGGCTCGACGCGGTTCGTGGCGCCGTCGGCATGGGTTGCGGCGGCGCCGATGATGCCGGCCGGCGGGTTCGGTTCAGATGCGGGATGCGTCATAGGCCTCGCTCGATCGGCGGTGCGTGGTTCGGCGGCCTCCAGCGGCCTCAAGCCGGCAGTGCGCGGAAAAGAGGCCGCCGCTGCCCAAGCAGTCGGACGGCCAGGCACCACTGGAGAAACCTTTTTTCGTGTGTCGGTACCGCGCTTCCCGGTTGCGCTTTGGTCCGCGTTTCTATGCCCGCTTTTGACAGTCAGGAAGCCTTATCAATTGCCGTCAGTACTTGCGCGTCGGCAGTGTCTGCGCGGCGACACTCATCGGGAAGACCGTCTCTTCCGTCAGGATGCGCTTAGGCAGCTGCTTGCCGGCCACTACGTCTTTCACCGCCGACATCAATTGCGGACCCAGCAGCGGACTGCACTCCACATCGACATTCATCTTGCCCGCGGCCATGGCCTGGAAGCCGCCCTTGGTCGCATCGAACGAAACGACGATGATGTCCTTGCCCGGATGCATGCCGGCCTCTTCCATCGCCTGGATGGCGCCGAGCGCCATATCGTCGTTATGCGCATAAACTACATTTATTTTATTTCCATATGTCTTTATAAACGCTTCCATGACCTGCTTGCCGCCGGCGAGCGTGAAGTCGCCGCTTTGCGACGCAATGATCTTGTACTTGGGATCGTTCTTGATCACTTCGAGGAGACCCGAGTGCCGGTCGTTGGCGGGCGCCGATCCGACCGTGCCCTGAAGTTCAGCGATGTTGACCGGGCCTTGGTCGTTCTTGTAGTGATCCGCGAGCCAATGACCACCGCGCCGGCCTTCTTCCAGGAAGTCCGATCCGATCATCGTCACATAGAGCGAGGGGTCTTTCGTATCGATGTTGCGATCGGTGAGAATCACCGGAATTTTCGCGGCTTTAGCCTCGCGCAGTACTGGTTCCCAGCCCGACTCGACGACCGGCGAAAACGCAATCACGTCGACTTTTTGCGCGATGTAGGAGCGGATCGCCTTGATCTGGTTTTCCTGCTTCTGCTGGGCGTCGGAGAATTTGAGCTTGATCTTCGCGTCGGCCGCCGCGGACTTGACCGACTCCGTGTTGGCGGTGCGCCATGCGCTTTCCGCGCCGACCTGCGCAAAACCCAGCGTGATCTGTTTGTCCTGCGCGTAAGCGCCCGGCGTGGCCAGCGTCAGCGCACCGAAGCCCGCGCAAAGTGCGAGCGCGCCCAACGCACGACATGCGGCGCGTCGTGTATTCGCCATGACTGTCTCCTGATCGTTGTTGTGTAGGCGACCCATCGAATCCGCCCAGCCGTTGCGGCCCTCACGGTGCGTGGATCGTGATGTAGCGTAGTGTGTAGGGCGTTAACCGTCCAATCATATGATTCGCGTCGGCGATATCAATTTTGGTATAGCGCGTCTGGCGGTTGTGGGTGGTCGCGGGGCGTGATGTTGATGTGGCTTGGACGCGTTGCCTGGCGTTACCGCGTTTGCGCTTTTTTATGCGCTTACGTGTTCCGTGACCTGGTGGCTTCGGGTTTGGTCGGCTTGGTCGGCTCCGCGGCGCAACCGCACTCGCCCAATGCACGCCACGCATTAGCGAACATCCGCACGCGGCGTCACCCATCGAAACGTCAGGTTGATGCGTTCGCCCGCCACTCGCGGCTCTTTGGGCACCCGGTGCCGCCACTCGGCCTGCGTGTCGCCCTTCATCACCAGCAAGCTGCCGCCTTTCAGCGAAAAAGACTGCACGACGCCGGTCTTGTTGTGCCGCAGATCGAACGTGCGAGCGACACCCAGGCTCACCGAGGCAATCACCGGATGCGTGCCGAGTTCGGGCTCGCGATCCGCATGCCAGCCCATGCTGTCCGTGCCGCTTCGGTAGCGGTTGATCAGCACGCTATTAAAATGCGCGTCGCAAATCGACTCCACAGCGGACTTCAGTTCGGCGACGGTCGGCGTCCAGGCCTGTGGCACGTTGCGAATACCCGAGTAGACATAGACGGCGTCAGGCTCGCCTTGCCAGGCGGTCAGCCGTGGCAACGGCACACGCCCGGCAGGCGTGCCCATCATGTCCTGACGCCATTCGACCTCGTCGATGAGGTGCGTCAAGGCCCGTGCCGCCGCTTCAGACGACAGCCAATCGGGATACCAGTCGACGTGGGGCGTCGGCAGAGCATCAGAAAAATCCGCAAAAAGATCCGTCATGAGAATGCCTGAGTACAATCGCGCGCACAAAGCGCGACTGGATGAGAACCTTGGCTATTATGGCGGCAACGATAACGACGCTACTCGCGTAGCTTGCGGTTTGATCCGGCGCCGTCCTTTTCATTTCGCACACGTCACCTTCAAGGAACCCTCAAATGCTTCTTTCCGACCAGGCGCTCAATCAGCTTTTCCGCGAAGCGCGCACGCATAACGGCTGGCAGCAAAAACCGGTCGACGACGCCGTGCTCAAGCAACTCATCGAACTCGTGCTGCTCGGCCCGACATCGGCCAATTCGAGTCCGGGCCGCTTCGTCTTTGTCAGAACGCAGGAGGGCAAGGAAAAACTGCGCCCGGCTTTGTCGCCAGGCAATCTCGAGAAGACGATGGCAGCGCCGGTCACGGCGATCGTCGGCATGGATATGGCGTTTTACGAGCACCTGCCGAAGCTGTTTCCGCATGCCGATGCACGCAGCTGGTTTGCCGGTAACGAGAAGGCGATCGCCGACACGGCATTTCGCAATTCGACGCTGCAAGGCGGCTATCTGATTCTCGCCGCGCGCGCGCTCGGCCTGGACACGGGCCCAATGTCAGGGTTTGATGCCGCCAAGGTTGACGAAGCGTTCTTTGCCGGCACCACCGTGAAGTCGAACTTTCTGATTAATCTGGGCTACGGCGACCTGTCGAAACTGTTCCCGCGCAGCCCGCGCTTCGCTTTCGACGAGGCCGCGCGGATCGTCTGACACAGGGTGCCCGGCACGTCCTTGCGCGGTCAAGTCAAGATCGCCACGTAGAAAACCACGGCGCCGATCAACGCGCCGATGAAGCAGAAGCCCTCTTCGGCTTCGTCGCCGTTGGACCGCACCCAGGCCCCCACGACGCCGAACAATCCCGCGATGCCGAGAGCGACGCTAAGCATGACGACATAGAACAGCGCGCTTTTGCCCAACTCGGAAAAATCGATGTTGCGCACGCCGAAGTACAAGCCGATCGCCATTACCGAAATGACCACGAGTGGCAGCATGACGTGGCTGCCCTCATATCCGACGTGATGCGCGTGGCGGAACGGGTTGCCTGATCTGATCAGCTTCATATGTGCCTCCCTGCTTTGCCCTCTGCCGGCGACAGTACGAACCGCGAGCGGACTGCGCGGGCCCTCGCTGTGGCCTTTGCCCTGACTGCGATACAAGCCGGTTCTATTTGAGAATAGTCCACGCCCGACCACAATTCAAAGCCCATTTAATTCGAACATATCGGCAGCCTGAACGGCCTACCCTCAGCCGCTTGGGTTGCTGCAATGCAATACCGTGCGCGTGCCTGTTAGCCTTTGACGTTTTGCCATAGCGGCGTCAATTTGGCGCGACCGGCAGGCCGTTGCACATCTCGGTAGAATGGATCGGCTCGTTCGCCACGGCATTGCCGCGGTCGACGAGCCGCCGCGGCTCCGCCGTGTGCCGGCCCCTTCCCGCCCTGATCCTCTCTATGCGCCGCTCATCGTTTCTTGTTCGTTTCATCCTGATTGGCATTCTCCTGCATATCTACGTGGGCTTGCGTCTGATACCGGACATGCCGATCGACATGACCGGCCGCTGGCTGTGCGCGCTGTGGCTCGTGCTGTCGATCTTTCTGATTCCGCTCGGCATGCTGGCGCGCACGATCAAACAACAACCACTGGGCGACCGGCTCGCATGGGTCGGCCTGCTGGCGATGGGCTTCTTCTCGTCGCTGCTGGTCCTGACATTCGCGCGCGACCTCGTGCTCGCTTCGCTCCTTACCGTCGATGCAATCTGGCCGAACACCATTGCCATCCCGCACTGGCGAACCAGCTCCGCCGCGGCTGTGCCGCTGCTCGCGCTGCTTTCCACGCTCGTCGGCCTGTTCAACGCTCGCCGCCGCGCCAAGGTGGTGACGATCGAAGTGCCCATCGACGATTTGCCCGCCGCGCTCGACGGCTTCACGATCGTGCAGATCAGCGATATTCACGTCGGCCCGACTATCAAACGACGCTATGTCGATGCAATCGTCGACGCGGTGAATCGCCTCAAGCCGGATCTGATCGCTGTCACCGGCGATGTCGTGGACGGCAGCGTGCCGCAACTGACCAACCATACGCAGCCGCTGTCACGGTTGAGCGCACGCCATGGCGCTTTTCTCGTTACCGGCAATCACGAGTATTACGCCGGCGCCAACGCGTGGATCGACGAATTCCGGCGCCTGGGATTGAACGTCCTGCTGAACGAGCACGTGATCGTGGATCACGACGGCGCACGTGCCGTGATCGCCGGCGTGACCGATTATTCAGCGGGCCATCACGATCCAGCGCACCGCAGTGATCCAGTCGCGGCGCTGGCCGGCGCACCCGGCGACGTACTGATCAAGGTGCTGCTCGCCCACCAGCCGCGCTCAGCCGAAGCCGCCGCCGCAGCCGGCTTCACGCTGCAGCTATCCGGCCACACGCATGGCGGCCAGTTCTTTCCGTGGAATTTCTTCGTGCGCCTTCAGCAGCCGTTCACCGCCGGCCTCGCGCGGCTGAATGGACTGTGGGTGTACACGAGCCGCGGCACGGGCTACTGGGGACCGCCGAAGCGCCTGGGCGCACCTTCCGAAATCACGCGCTTGCGCCTCATACCCGGCGAGCCCGATTAAGGCCCGACAGGTCCGATCAAGGCGCCCGTTACTGCGCGGGCGCCACAGCCACGCTCACTTGCGGTGCGAACGCCACCACCACTTGCATACCCGGTGTCACGCCGGTGATCTTGGCGGGATCGCGGCCCTGGATATGAAACAGGGATCCATTCGGGTCTTTGAGCGCCATGATGCCGGAAACGTGGTCGATGGACTCGACCCGGGCGTGCACGCTCTGCACCGTGTTCGACTGGGCAATCTGAGCCGCTGCCGCTTGACCGTTCGCGCTCTGCGTGACGCTGATCACGGCATTGCGCATCATGCGGATGTGCACCTTGCCGCCTTGCCTGATCTGCCCGAGATTGCGCGTGTCGGTAATGGTGAATGACGCTTCACCGCCTTGCGCGTCGAGCACAGTGACCGAATGGTTAGCCTGATCGACCGACTTCACGACACCGTCTGCCTGCAGCGTGCTGCTGCCTTCGAACGGCGCCGGCAGAGCTGCGGCTGACGACACGAGCGGAGCGGCAGCGATCAACGCGCCGGCGATGACGCCAAGAGCTTTAACTTTCATAGATTCCTCGATTCGGATGAGCGGCGGAAATAACGACGTCGTGCGGATCACGGCGCAACGCTGCAAGAGCGAAAACCCCGACAAATAAGACTGCGCATTTGAGCGCCAAGGCCGCGCGACGTGTTCCGGATGATGCAGACAGTGTGTTTTCCGGGACGGCTACCGTCAATATTCGGAGTCCGTATTTATGTAGGAATAGCTCTCCCATGCATGCGGAAACTTCCCCAAAGATGGCATGCAATTCATTCGCCGCCTCGCTCCGTCGCGACTTGACTTACCTTTGCAGAGATGCCTAAAATCCGCCCAGTTTATTTACCCGGAATCCCGATCTTGGACAGTAGCAGTAGTACCCGTCGAGCTTCGATTCGCCCGATCGCCTGATCGGCAAGATTTCCGCGCCAGTCTTTGCCTGTCGCCGTCTTGCCTTCGGGCCGGCGGTGCACGTCGTTGATACCCACTTTTTACCAGCGAAATTGCCAGTAAGTTGCAGTGAAGTGCCGCACGGCTCCATGCCGTGCCGACCTTGCTCGACTGTCGGCGCCGTGAACCGTTCGTTCGCGCTGCGCCACGCCTGAACGCGCCCGCGTCCCATGGAGACGGACGTGCTGCTGTCACGTGTACGGTTCACACTGTGCAGTTTTGCGCCTCAACCTTGCTTACCGATGACCATTGAATTCGTCTGGCGGCTTCTCGCCGCCTTCGCCTGCGGCGTCGCGATCGGCCTCGAACGGCAAATACGTCAGCGCAATGCCGGCCTGCGCACCATCACGCTGGTCGCGAGCGGCGCGTGCCTGTTCGTCACGCTCGGCGTACTGACCGGCAACGGCACGGCCGGCATCACCCAGATCGCCGCCTATGTGGTCTCGGGCGTCGGCTTTCTCGGCGGCGGCGTGATCATGCGCGACAAGGGTTCTATCCAGGGAATCAACACTGCGGCAACCTTGTGGTGCTCGGCCGCGGTGGGCGTTTTGTGCGGCGCGGGTCATTACGGGCCGGCGCTCGCCGGCACCCTCGTCGTGCTGTTGACCAATACCGTGCTGCGCGAAGTCAGCCGCACGATCAACGCGACGCCGGTATCGAACGCCGACCTCGTACGCGAATATGTGTTGACGATCGTCTGCCGGGAAGCCGACGAGATCCACATTCGTACCGCCGTCTCCAACTCCATGTATTCGACGCCGCTGTCGTTTCAAAGCCTGACGAGCGAGGACGTTGAAAACGACCCAGGACGCATTCGCGTTACGGCAACGTTGAAGATGCATCCCAAGGATCAGTCGAAGCTCGAACAGATGGCCAGCCGCCTCAGCATGGAAAAGAGCGTTTCCAGCGTCAGTTGGACGGCCAGAGAAGCGGAGCCGACGCCGGAGTAAGCGTGACGTGTAAGTTCCCTATCTGCGCGCGCATCGTCTACACTTGTTCTGCAATAGATTTAGACAATGTTAATTCCGCGTCCTGAATATGGACTGTCCCATAACCATCGACTAAGCTCTGTCACCGTGAATTTTTCACACTCAACTAGGGAGTCTCGATTATGGAACACGGCATCATTGCATGGCTCATCATCGGCGCGATCGCTGGCTGGCTGGCAGGCGTGCTCGTCAAGGGCGGCGGCTTCGGCCTGATCGTCGACATCATCGTCGGGATTGTCGGCGCGTTTATCGGCGGCTGGCTCGCCGGCGTTCTGCACATTTCGCTGGGCGGCGGCTGGATCGGCTCGATCATCACGGCGGTGATCGGCGCGGTCATTCTATTGTTTCTTATCCGCCTCATTCGACGAGGCACCTGAGCGTAGCACCTGATGTCTTTCGGCGTCAGAGGCGAATGCCACCTGACGCCGGTTTGATCCGACAACCCGCGTTTAAAGCCTTGTCTCCACCGCCGGCAACATCGAGCCGGTGTCCCGCAGCCGCGTATGCCAGGCGAAAGCCTGATCCAACTGATGCGGCGTTTGCCCGCCTCCCTTCAATGCTTCCCTATAGTAGTCGCGCAACAGATCGCGATACAGCGGATGCACGCAATTGTCGATGATCAACGTTGCGCGTTCCCGCGGCGCGAGACCGCGCAAGTCGGCGAGTCCCTGCTCCGTCACGACCACGTCCACGTCGTGTTCGTTGTGATCGCAATGCGGCACCATCGGCACGATGCTCGAAATGCGGCCGCCCTTCGCCATCGACTTGGTCGCGAAGATCGCGCACGACGCGTTGCGCGCAAAGTCGCCCGAACCGCCGATGCCGTTCATCATGTGCGTGCCGCCCACGTGTGTCGAATTCACGTTGCCATAGATGTCGAATTCGAGCGCGGTATTCAACGCGATTAATCCGAGCCGGCGGATCACTTCAGGATGGTTGCTGACTTCTTGCGGCCGCAGAACAAGTCGATCGCGATAGCGTTCGAGTTCGCTGAACACCTGCACCTGGCGCGCGGCCGACAACGTGATCGACGCGCCGGAGGCGAACGTCACCTTGCCGGCATCCATCAGATCGAAAGTCGAATCCTGCAGTACCTCTGAGTAAATTTCGAAGGCGTCGAACGGTGAATCGACGAAACCAGCCAGCACGGCATTGGCAATCGTGCCGATGCCGGCCTGCAACGGCGGCAAGCGTTTGGGCATGCGCCCGCGCGATACTTCGTGCTGGAAAAACTCTATCAGATGACCCGCGATCGATTCGGTCTCGGCATCCGCCGGCAACACGGTGGACGAACTGTCGGCCATATTGGTGATGACGATCGCCGCGATTTTCTCGCGCGGAATCTCGATAGCCGGCGTGCCGACCCGGTCTTGCGGACGGACGATCGGCAGCGGCTCGCGGTTCGGCCTGGGGCCCGGAATCCAGATGTCGTGCAGTCCCTCGAGCGCGAGCGGTTGCGCAAGATTGATCTCGACGATCACCTTGTCGGCGAGAATCGCGAAGCTCGCCGAGTTGCCCACCGAGGTGGTCGGCACGATGCCGCCGGTCTCGGTGATCGCGGTGGCTTCGATAATGGCGATATCGAGTTTGCCGAGCTGGTTCGCGCGCAGCATCTCGACCGTTTCAGACAAATGTTGATCGACGAACATGACTTCGCCGCGATTGATCGCGTCGCGCAGCGTCTTGTCCACCTGAAACGGCAAGCGGCGCGCCAACACTTGCGCCTCGGTGAGCGTGCGGTCCACGTCGTGACCCAGCGACGCACCGGTCATCAACGTAATGCGCAGCGGCTTGCCTTCCTGACGGGCGCGCTCGGCAAGCGCAACGGGGACTGCTTTGGCATCGCCAGCGCGCGTGAAGCCGCTCGCGCCGACACACATACCGTCCTGAATCAGAAGCGCCGCCTCGGCGGCTGAAGTGATTTTTGCGCGCAACTCAGCGCAGCGAATCCGGTCTTGGTACATGAAACTGGGTCTCTCCATAGTCACCCGTCCAGACTACCAGTGCGCACGTCTGCGGTGTGCTTCGCTCGGTAGCCGGATTGTCGCACCCGCCGCGGCGTCACGATCGGACGCGGTCGCGGTCAAGTGATTCGTCGCGCGTCGAACGTTCGCGACAGGTCTTGCACATACGTCAGATATAACGAGTGGCGCGGCCTAGCTGCCAAAGTAGATGTTGCAGAAGCTCACAGGCCCGACGCACTCGTCAGCTTTGATTGCCGGTGTGGTGCTGCGGCTTTGCGTTTCGGCATTCTTCGCGCGCTGCGCATTCGCTTGGGCAACCTGTTGTTCCGGGGCGGCCGGCGCCGTTTGCGCGTGAGCGACGACGGCGGACAAAGAGCAGGCAATCAGGGCAATCTTCAACGCATTCATTTCGTTCTCCAGGACTTACGGTGCTGCCTCGCGGGAAACCCGTTGGGGAAACCGTGGGGCAGTGATGAAACTATATGGCTGCCTGTCCCGCGGATAAATGGGGCGGTCCGGAAGTGATCCTTCCATCTTGCAGAAGGATCGCTGCACAGAATCCGTCGCCGCGTGCATCGGTCAATGCGGGTTGAACGGCGCGTCCTTGTCGAGCAACGCCGTGCGGATGAAGTGCAGGCAACTCAGGATGCGCTGCAGGTCGTGACGCTTGTCGCGATCGGCATGAACCATTTGCAGCACGTCCTGCGCAAGCCACGTGGCCGCGCGCACGGACAGCAGCGCTTGCTCGAGACCACGCGCGTCGGGCCGCTCGAACAGCCGCGCGAGATCGTCGCGCGTATGCTCCACGGTGCTGGTCCAGCGCGGATGAAGAGCCTGCACGTAGTCGGCGCGCGCCATTTCGTTGCGCAGGTCGATCACGGCGTGGCCGACTTCGAGCGTCGCGAGTGTCCAGCGCAACGCATCGCGGCGGCGGCGGGAGCGTCGCGTCAATAGCATGCGCAACTGTGAAGTCAGGTCGTGCGTGCTCGACTGAAAGCGTTGATTGAGACCCGGCAGTGCGTCCTTGCACGCGAATACGACTTGCGCGCGTAAATCGCCCATGATTTTCCCGATGAGCCAGGGCATGTCGGCCGGAAAAACCACCGCGAAAACGAGCGCCGCCAACAGCATCGACGCGCTCAACGCGATGCCGTTGTTGATCAGCAGATCCGGCGCGTAAGTGACGACGTTGTCGGGTCCGGCGAGCAGGCAGAAGAACACCGAGAAACCGATCCCGTATCTGGCCGCCAGCTTGCGCGTGGCGATGAATGCGCCGAGCGCGAGCACCGGCGCCAGCGTCGCGCACAGCAGCGGAAAGCCGTCGATATTCGGATATACGTAGCACGTGAACACGTAGCCGGTCACGGTGGCCAGCACCGCGCCGACGGCCATCTGCACGGCCATCTTCGACGGGTTCGGCGCAGTCGATGTCAGCGCGCATGCCAGCGCCGCGCCGATCACCGCAAGGCCGCCGCTCGGCCAGTCGGTCATGAACCAGAACCAGCCCGCGATCGCCATCACCACAGCCGAGCGGATAAACGTCAGCGCAACGACAAAGGTGTTGGTTTTGCTCACATAGCGGCTTTTCGTTCGCGGATGGCTGTCGTCACACTTTCGCTGCGTCACGGATGCGTAGGTCCGCGAGTAGCGGATCCATTCGTCGACGAACCGGTACAGCAGTTCCGCCGCCGTATCGAAGTCCGCCAGCGATTCGGCGGGCGCGGCTTCCAGCGGCCGTCTCGTTTCACGCACACGCCTCGGCAGGCTCGCCTGGAAATGTTGCAAACGGGCGGCCATGCGCGATGCATCCACCGCGGCCTCGAACTGCGGCGCCATGAGCGCGGCCAGCTCGTCGAAATACGGCTTGATCGCCGCGACGATCGGCGCCGAGCCGTTCGCATGTAGCCGCTTGAGCAGTTGATGCAGCGCATGCAGCCGCGCACAGGCATCCATGAACTCGCCGTTCAGACGACCGAGATGCTGACTGCGTGAACGCATGGCCGGGTCTTCGAAGGCGGCAAAAGTACGCGTCGCCTCGAACCCGACGATCTCGTCGACGAGATTCGCGAAGCGCCGCTCGAACTGGCCCCGCTTGATGCCGCGAGCCAACACGTCGGCAGCGAACGCAGTAAAATTTCCGTACCGGATTTGTAGCGCGCGCCGCAGTGCGAGGCTGGACCGCTGCGGCACGATCAGCGCACTCACCGCGCTCGAAGACACGATGCCGACCGCCACTTCCGCCGCGCGCGTGAGCGCCGCCAGGAACAGGTCGTGAGGCACTGTGACGTTCGGGATGCCGATCAGCGCAGCGGTATAACCCGCGAGCACAAAGCCGTACCATCTGAAATGCCGATACCGGACCGCTGCCGCAATGCAGGCGCTCACCCAGCCGATCATGCCGAGCATATACAACTCGGGCTGCTGGACGAACAGCGCGCCGAGCACCAGCGCGGCGACCGTGCCCGCCGCAGTCCCGAGAATCCGGTAGAAACTCTTGGCCAGCACCATGCCGCTGAACGGCTGCATCAGCACGAACACGGTGGTCATCGCAATGCGCGGCTGCGGCAGATCCAGCAGCATCGCAATGCCCAGCGCCAGCAAGCCCGCTGTAACGGTTTTCAGCAGATGCGGCCAGATCAGACTCTCGCCGGCCGCCCAGTCCCGGACGGCCGGGCTTAGCATTTGCAACATGCGGCCCCACTGCCGGCGGGAATCCGCCGTCGGTTCGATCGCATGTTCGCGTTTCATCTGAAATCTGGGCGCCCCGGTTGGTCGCTTAAGGAAGCACCGGCGGGAATACTGCGGACACCGGCACGCAAGCCGCCGATTGTAGGAGCATGCTATGTGCGCATTAAGAGGACGGCTGCGGAACGTCCGTTCCAGAATGAACAACAATGCGCATCCGGGACAGGCGGACAATACGGCATAAGCCGTGAAATGGAAGGATCGATGGATACGTTACAAAATATGCGAGTGTTCGTGCGCGTGGTCGAAGCCGGTAGTTTTACCGCCGCCGCTCAGTCGCTCAATTCAACGACCGGCGCCATGTCCCGCGCGGTCTCGGAACTCGAAGCTCATTTGCGCACGCGGCTGCTCAACCGCTCGACGCGACGACTTGCGCTCACCACGGCAGGCGAGCGTTATCTGAAACGATGTCAGCAGATACTGGCAGATGTCGACACGGCGGAAGAAGAAGCCAGTTGTGCGCATGAGCGGCCAAGCGGCGCTTTGCGGATGCACAGCTTTGCCAGCATCGGCCAGCACTACGTTTTGCCGGCTGTTTCGCGTTATCGCGCACTGTATCCGGAAGTCACGGTCGAGCTGACATTGTCGCAGCGCATGCCGGATCTTTTCGAAGGTAGCGCCGATGTCGCGGTGATCGGCGCTTCCACCTTGCCTGATTCGGAGCTTGTGTCGCTTCCGCTGGGGACGACTTTTAGCATCATGTGCGCGTCGCCCGCGTATGTGCGCGCACACGGCGCGCCGCAGCAGCCCGCCGATCTGGCGCACCACGAATGTCTGATCCTCCACACACCGGCGTTTCCGCCGCACGAGTGGGTGCTCGATGGGCCGAACGGCAGCGAAATGATGGAGGTGAATGGGCCGGTGCACGTGAACATCGCCGAATCGCTGATTGTCGCAATTCGCGAAGGGATGGGCATTGGCATGGTGCCGCTGTACGCC
Source organism: Paraburkholderia sp. BL25I1N1 (assembly GCF_003002025.1). Taxonomy (GTDB): domain Bacteria; phylum Pseudomonadota; class Gammaproteobacteria; order Burkholderiales; family Burkholderiaceae; genus Paraburkholderia. The sequence continues at coordinate 637 of NZ_PVZB01000006.1, read as the reverse complement.
GCCATTTCCGGATTGCGTGACGGCACGCTAGTGCGCGTGTTGCCGGACTATACCGCGCAGAAGATGCATGTTTACGCGCTGTATCCGTCGCGTAAGTTCATCGACGCGAAGACGCGGACCTGGGTTGAGTTCCTGCGCACCCATCTGCCGAAAGTCATCGCACGCGATGAGGCGCTGCTCGCGGAAGTCGGAGAAGCGCAGGCCGACGGGCCGGCTCCGATGAAAACCGGACATGAGGTGGCGCATAAACTTTGAGTAGTCTTACGCCTATGTTTAAGCCCTGCTCTGACGTGGAGTCCGTTGAAGTTCCGACCCAGCCTGAACTGGTCTGGACCCGGTTCGTGGAGATCTATCCTTTTGAGCAGGGTGCGCCGCCCATGGCGAAGCATCGCATCCTGTACCCGGCCAATCGACGGGCGCGGTGTACTGGGAAGGCGCAGTGCGGGTGAACCGCGAAGGTGTGGATGTGGGCCGGGCGTATCTGGAACTGACGGGCTACGCGAAAGCGCGTAAGCGTTGCGCGAGCACCGTCTAGACCGACGGCGCCAAAGTGGACACAGTGGGCCCCACCAAACGAGTGGTGGAGACTACTTTGTCACCTGAGATAGCGACAGTAGCGAGACGGACGCGTAAGGGC
>NZ_PVZB01000005.1 GCF_003002025.1 Paraburkholderia sp. BL25I1N1 | reverse complement strand
GATACTTTCGCTTGTTCCGGCAGATCCCGAAGGGCCCGCCGGCGCGTCGCGCATCAAGCGCCCACACTTATCGGCTGTTAATTTTTAAAGATCGAGTACGCATTCACCACCGAACCCGCACCGCAGGTCGTCAACATCACAACCACCCGGCACCGCTTCGTTCTGCGTCGCTGCATCAGCAGCAGAGAAGCGAGATTATGAAGAACTTCCGCTACGCCGTCAACAGGTTTTTCTAACTTCCTGAACCTGCCCGCTTCGCTGAAAGCCTTGCCACTGCTGGCTCTCCCGCCTCCCGTGCCCCGTTGTCCGAAGCACGAAAGAGCGAGATTCTAGCGAGCCCGAACCCGCCTTGCAAGCGTTATCTGGAATTTATTCAGGGCACCTTTTTTACGGCGCCCGGCTCATCGACAACAAGCGCCTTCACGTCGGGCGTCGAGGCGCGCGCAGCGGGCGCGCCGATCGTCCAGTCGTGAAGCACGGTATACGCGACCGCCAGCAAAGTCGGTCCGATGAAAACCCCAAGGAATCCAAAAGCAAATGCACCGCCCAAGATACCTAGCATCACCAGAATCAGAGGCATGTCGCTATTCTTGCCGATCAGGATCGGCTTGATGACATTGTCGGACATGCCGACGGCCAGCACGCCCCACACCACCAAAAAGATCGCCCACCCCGTCGCGCCGCCGTGGTACAGCCAGATTGCCGCGGGCAACCAGACGACAACAGGGCCGCCCGGTATCACCGACAGGAAGAATGTCGCCAACCCGAGCAACGCCGGTGCCGGCACACCGGCGATCCAGCATCCAAAACCAGCCAGAATACCTTGCACGAGCGCCGTGCCGAGAATTCCGTAGACAACGCCTTTCACCGTGCTGCCGGCGAGTGCCAACAGATAATCGGCGCGCTCGCCGGCAATACGCCGCATGCCCGCAGTCAGCCAGGCAGCCGCGCCCTCCCCGCCTGTGTAGAAAAAGAAAGCCAGCACGATGCTCAATGCCAGCAGCCCGAGGCCGTGCGTAATAGCAATCGCGGCCGCCAGAATCCATTTGCCGGCGGGCGCCGCGAGCGTACGCAGTTGCGCGATCAGTTCCGAATTGCTACTTGTGAGCCGCTCCCAGAATGCCTCGATGTTAGAACCCACCAGCGGAATCCGGGCAACCCACGGTGGCAAATCCGGCAAGCCGGCCTCGAAGAGCCGCTGCACCAGCGCGACGATCTCGTGCACGTGCGCCCCAAAGGCAAATCCCGCGTACACAAACGGGCCAAGCACCACAATCAGGATGATCAACACGATCAAGGTGGCGGCCCCTTTACGACGGCCGCCCAGGGCAGCGGTCAGCCGCCGGTACAAGCCCCACGAGCTATAGCTGAGAATCGCGCCCCACAGCAGCGCGGTCGTAAAAGGCGCCAGCACCAGCAGCGAACCGCCCACCAGAATAATCAGCGCGAAAACCGCGGCAAGACGTTCGATCAGTTGGTCCGATTTCACGATGAATCTCCTGTTGCGCCAAGCTCCAGTGACGAGCGGACGTAGGTTTGTCGAGCGCCCTGAAAGGGTCAGTATAGGAGCGAGTCATGCGCCCGGGGCGTCTTATATCATCAGGTCAGGTCGTCATGCAAAGGCCCCGACAGGTCCGCTCGGCAGCTCTGATTTTTAGTGTAGAAACGTCTTAATTCATCCGGCATTGCCGGCCAAACAATATGGCGGCATAGAAAAGACTAGAATATAAGGTTCTGTGCACCCCAATTTCCGGATTTATGCGCTCGCGAATCGCCAAACGTCTCCCCCCCGATGCCGACAAGCTTGTCGGTCTCTCGCTCGCGCTTTTCGCGTCGGGCAGCCGCACCGAGGACCGCTTCTGGGAAGCGAAACTCGACGCGCTGCTGGCCAAAATCGTTCGCAACGCCAACCAGACCACGCTGGATGCCGCGCTCGACCATCTGCAGCAAAATCATCCCGATGCCTACGGGGCGCTCGCCGACATGGCGGAAACCCATAGCGAGTCGTTCATCGTCGAACATGAAGGCGTGCCTTACGAGGCGCTGCTGATCGCCGCGCCGGTGCTCGCGTGGACGCGCTACATGATCCCGTCCGGCCCGCTCAAGGCCGACGCCGCCGACGCCCTGCGCGCACATCTGCAAGCGCACGTGCTCGCGACCAACACGCGGGTCGCCCTGGCGCCGTTCCTGTACAGCATCGATCAACTGCCGCGTCATCATGTCGAAACCTGGCGCATTGCCCAGCAACTCGCGCAAGCAGCCATGGCTGGCGGCAACGTCAAATTGAATTTCGGCGAGCTGCCGGAAACCTCGCCGATACTGGCCGACCCGCGCTTCCTGCTGGCCGTGGTCGCGGCGCCGGTCGGCGAACCGACATTCCGCTGGCAGGAAGAAGAACACGGCAACCGGATCGAACGCGGGCAGTGCCTTGAACAATGGGCTACACAAGGCGGCGCCAATCTGTCGCTGGTGTTGCCGGGTTGCGAATTCGAGTGCCTGCTGCCGGACGCCTATTACTCGGCCTGCCGCGACGCCGACGAACGCGTGCGTCCTCATACCGTGCGCACTGCCGTGCGCTATCTGTTCGACACGATCGGCGCCGCGCCGCAGGAGTTGCGCGCCGTTGTCGCAGGCTTCGGCGAGCGCCGCATCGACGAATACCGCGTCGGCTTCACGCGCCGCGGCAGCAATGACGTGATCTACGGCGTCGTGTGGCCGCTGTACGGCCGTGAGAACGGCGAACCCGGCATCGACGAAGAACCGCAGGAAACCGCCGCTTCGGACGACCCGCTCGAAGAAATCGTCGCGTTGCTCAAGGAAACCGGCGTGACCGAAGTGCGCCGCCACGCCGGCCGCTTCGAGCCGGAATATTGCGACGACTGCGGCGTACCGCTGTATGCCGATCCGCTTGGCGAAATCGTCCACGCCGAAATGCCGGAGGACGCGGAACCCGCGCAGCCGCACTTCCATTGACCCTCTTCGCCGGCGCGTTTTGCGCGCCGGAGTCGACATTGAAAAGCCCCGTCGCGCGCGGGGCTTTTTTGTGCTCGCCCGGTTTTACGTCATTCCTCTTATGCCTTTTGGACAGGCCGTCAAACAGAAGGGAATTTGTCATCATAGGCATGGCGACGCATCGCGAACGCATCCGGCTCTCACGCGCCGTGCGCACGCATCGCGCCACTTCGCCCGACTCATCTGGAGACATGCATGCGATTCTCGATACTCAACTCAGACGCGGAACGACGTGACGGGCTCAAAGCACTGCTGCGGCAAATCGACCGCCTGGCGCGTTTCAACGAAGCACAAGACTGGCGTCAGGTCGAACGCACGCTCAAGCGTCAGCGGCCCGACCTGCTGCTGGTCGATTGGCAGGACTGGATGTCAATCGCCGATATTCGCCATCTGCTCAGCCATTACCCCGATCTGCGCATTGCCGTGCTGTCCGATCAGATCTCGCCGGCCGCCGTGCGAGATCTCATGGACGAAGGCGTGCTCGGCGTCGTGCCGCGCGACACCGATCCCTGCTTGATCGTGCGCGCGTTTGAAATGGTGCTGCTGGGCGGTCACTACGTGCCGCCCGGCGCGCTGGCGCTCGATCCCCCGCTGCCACCGGACCTCACCATCCGGCCGTTCGACGAAAAGAGCCCACCGCCGCGTCGCGCCAGACTGGCCAACGTACTGTCGCCCCGTCAGCAGCAGATCATGCGCTGCGTCCATATGGGGAGCACCAACAAGATGATCGCGCGCACGCTCGGCATCAGCGAAGGCACGGTCAAGATCCATCTGACCAGCATATTCCAGCAGCTCGGCGCGCCCAATCGCGCGGCCGCGGTCGCGCTCTATAACGGCTGGCTGTCGAATCATTTGCAGGTGCTGCGCAATGGCGGCGACGGCCCGGTGCGCCCGATCATGGGCCAACCCGGCGTGGTGCCGTTACGGCGTCGCGCGCGGCGGCGCTTCCAGTATCCGTTGCCGGCTAACGACACCGCTGCGTTGTTGCCCATGGCGGCAGAACCAGGCGCACCGTACGGAGATGCGCCGTGCGTCGGGCCCGCACCGGACCCGCTCGCACCAGGCCCTGGATGAACGCCGCCGGCGCGCGCAACGGAATCCGGGCGAGCACTTTCCGGCAGCGTTTGCGCCTGCTGGCATGGAATCCGCTCACACCTTTTCTCGTCCAACGAGTAATATGAGACTCATGGGTTTCCTCTACACACCGCTTCCGTTCTGGGTCGCTGTCGGTGGCTGGATCGCCACTGCGATAGTGGTCGCGCTCGCGCTGTGGAAAAATCCTTTCAAACGACTTCAGGACGGCACACTGCAGCATGTCTGGCTTGCGATCATCGTCGCAGTGTCGGTGCTGTGGGCAAGTAATGCGTGGCTCGACGACGGCACGGTCATGCATCTGCTCGGCGCCACGCTAGTCGTCACGTTGTTCGACTGGGCGTTGGCGCTGATCGCCATGGCGGTGGTCACGGGTCTTGCCGCCGTCGTCTTCGATGCGCCATGGCAGGGCATCGCACTTACGTTCCTCGTGTACGGTGCACTGCCGGTCGGCATTTCCACTTTGCTCCAGCGCATCAGCATCGCGTGGCTGCCACGCAATCTCTTCATGTTCATTCTCGGCCAGGGCTTTGTTTCGCCTGCCATCGCCGTGTCGCTCACGGCGGCCGCCGCCCTCGGCATTCATATCGCGCTCGCCGACGGTTCGATGGCCGTGGTGCCCGCCGGCTACGCATTCAGCGTGTTCCTGCTTGCCACCGGGGAATCGTGGTTCACCGGCATGTCGACGGCGTTGATCTCGGTCTACCGTCCGGCGTGGGTCACCACCTATGATGTGCGGAGATACCGGCTGGGCGGACCACGCACCTGACACTCGCGCGGGCACGGAACGCGTATTGACGGCGAACAGCGACTTGGCTTCGTCGAGCCGCCCGGGCCCACACACTCCCAACAGGAAAATATTTGTGTCAGGATTGAACTCCACCCTCTTGCCGGGCATCTTACGTGCCTCATGTCTCATTAGCGTCTAACTAACTAGATGGATCGCACCAACGTACCGCGCCGATTGCTGCGGCTGGTCGGCCGGTTGGCAACATGTGCGGCGAGTCTCTCGCTCATATGCTCTGCTCCCGCATTCGCCGATCAACTCGAACAGCACAACGATCTCGTCAACAAATTTGTCAATGACCTGCATGCGGACCCGCTCGTTGCGGACTGCGCAGCCCATGGCAACTTTGTCGCCAGCACGTCGACCGCCTTCGACCATGTCGAATTTCCACCTAGTTCGTTCGACAGCGCGCATGCGTCGGTCACGCCCTGGAACGATTCGTTCGACGAGGGCAAGCAGCGCGTCAAGGTAGACAATATCGTCACCGTCGAAGGGCTCGGCATCCGGCAGAGCGGCAGCGGCGATCCCGCGGATCTCAAGTTCCGCTGCGGCTACGTCGGCGCGCAGATGCTCGCGTTCAGCTGGAACGATCCGGTGCCGCCGGCCCGCGCGCGCAGTTCGGAACCGTCGGGGTCGCGTGCATCGTCGGGCAAGCACAAGAGCGCCAAAGGCAAGCACTCGGCGAGCGGCAAGACTACGAAGAAAGCCACCACCAAGTCGTCCAAGCCAAGCTCGGGCAAATCATCGAAAGCAAGCTCGAACAAAGCAGCTTCGAAGAAGGCCGTGGCGAAGAAGAAAACTCATTAGCGGGTCACGCTGACGGCATCCGCCTGCCAGTGCGGCAGGTCAACCACGCGCCCTAATGAAAAACGAGGCACACACTTCACAGTGTGTGCCTCGTTTTATGTGCAGCGACGTTCAGACAAATGTTTCCACGTGCCGCAAGATCGCCTGGAGCATTGCAGCGCCGAGCGCGGCGCTGCGCTCGCCGTTCCAGCCCACTCGTTCGTCGGGCAGATTGGCGTTGTCCTTGAACGGCATCTCCAAAGTCAGCGACAGGCAGCCGAATTCGTTGCCGATATACTTCGACGCCAGCTTCAATGCGTCCTCGCGATACTTGCTCGCGGCGTAGCCATACTTGTCCTGAAAATCTGGACTCGCCTGCTTGAACGCTTCGATGAACGCCTTCTGCTCCTGCCCTTGCCGCTCGGTGAAGCCCGGCAGCATTTCGGAGCCGGCCACGAAAACGTAAGGCAGCGCCTCGTCGCCGTGGATATCGAAGAACAGATCGCAACCAGTGGCGTGAATCGCGTCGCGCACCACCAGCACCTCGGGGCTGCGCGCGGCATCCGGCGCCATCCACTCGCGATTCAAATTCGCGCCGGCCGCATTCGTGCGCAGATTGCCGTGCACGCTGCCGTCCGGATTCATGTTCGGCACAATGTAAAAGACCGCGTGATCATAGAGCTTGCGCGCGACCGGGTCGCCCGCCCAATCGCCCCAACCCGCGAGCCGCTTTACGAGACCCTCGATAAACCATTCGGCCATCGTCTCGCCTGGATGCTGGCGCGCGATCAGCCAGATCTTCTTCTTGGGCGTGTCGCCGGTTTGCGGCGTACCGAGCGTAAGTAGCGACATGGGCCGGCCTTCGACGGTCGTGCCCAACTCGGTGAGCGTGGCTTGCGGCATCTGCTGCACCGCGCCGAGAAACTCCGAGTGGCGTTCCTCGCTGTACGGCTCGAAGTACGCGTAGTAAATACGGTCGAAATCCGGTGTGTGATCGATCGTCAGCACACGGCCGTCGTACGACGTCGGCACGCGAAACCAGTTCACGCGGTCATAGCTCGCCACCGCCTGATAGTCGCGCCAGCCTTCGGCAAAGGCACACGCGGCCGCATTCTCGAACGTCATCACGCAGCGTTCGCCCGCCGCGCCCGACAAGCGGAAATAAAACCATTGCGCGAACTCGGCACGGCTGTCCGGCCGCACGCGCAAGCGGATGTTGCCTGCTTCTTCGCAGGAGAGCACTTCGATCGCACCCGCGTCGAAGTTGCTTGTAATCGATAACGTCATGATGTTCTTCCCTGCTTGTCTGCGTGGCGACGCTTAGTCAGCGACGCGTCGGCGGAATACGTAAGTGGAATCGTTCGAGGCTTCGGTGTCGAACGCATAGCCGCCGGCGTCGAAGTCCTTCAGTTGCTCAGGCCGGTCGAGGCGATTCTCCACGGCATAGCGAGCCATCAGGCCGCGCGCGCGCTTTGCATGGAAGCTGATGATCTTGTAGCGGCCGCCCTTCCAGTCTTCGAAAACGGGCGTGATGATCGGCGCTTCGAGCAGCTTCGGCTTGACCGACTTGAAGTATTCGCCCGATGCGCAGTTCACCAGCACTCGCGACGCCACGGCATTCTTCTTCAGTTGCGCATTCAACGCCTGCGTAATCCGCTCGCCCCAGAACGCGTACAGATCCTTGCCGCGCGGGTTGGCGAAACGCGTACCCATCTCGAGCCGGTACGGCTGCAGCAGATCAAGCGGCCGCAGCAAACCGTACAGGCCGGACAGCACGCGCACGTGATTCTGCGCATAGTCCAGATCCGCCGACGAGAGCGTCTTCGCATTGAAGCCCTCGTACACGTCGCCGTTGAACGCCAGTACCGCCTGCTTGGCGTTGTGCGTGCCGAACTTGGGCGACCACTCCGCGTAACGCTGGAAATTGAGGTGCGCGAGCTGATCCGAAATGTCCATCAGGGAGGCGATCTGCTGCGGCGACAAACGACGCAATCCGCCAATCAATTCGGCCGCGTCGTCGACAAAATCGGGGATCGTGTGCTTTTTGACGTGGGGCGGGGTTTCGTAGTCGAGCGATTTCGCCGGCGACAGAACGATTATCATAGAGGCTTGCAGGCACGCCGTGCCTGGCGGTCAAAGACGAAAGCCAGATTGTAACGAATGCCCGGTTCCCATGCCTCACCCGACGCTTTGCGCGTCGTCCTCGATTCCAATGTGTGGATCGACATTCTCGTGTTCGACGACCCGCACACGCGGCCGATCGCGGCCGCGCTCGAAAGCGGCGCGCTGATCGCGCTGATCGACGCACGCTGCCTCGCCGAACTTACCTATGTGCTCGACTATCCGCAATTCGTGCATCGGAATGTGGACAAGGCCGTAGCGCTGGCGGTCGTTTCACGGCTCGCGCAGTTGGTCGAACCCGCGGCGCAAGCAGAAGATGCCAGGCCCTTGCCCAAATGCAAAGACCGCGACGACCAGAAGTTTCTCGAGCTTGCGCACGCCGCGCAGGCCGACTGGCTGGTTTCGAAGGATCGCGCCGTGTTGAAGCTGGCCAAGCGGATTGCACGTGACTTCGGGTTTCAGATCGCACAACCGGCGCCGTTCGTCGCCGCCATCGGCATGTCGCTGAACGCGGCCGGCGAGCCTTTAACCGCATGACCCGCCAGCCGCATGGCCCTGGCCAGACGGCTAACGTGAGTTCCATGGTGCGCACAGCGCGCCGCGATTCCCTACAATCAGGCTTCGCCCGTTTCACGCGACGCCTTTGTCTAACCCATTTGCCCACGCTCCGGACAGCGCCATGAATGCACCGCACGACACGCCTTCGAGTCCCACGTTTCCGTCTCGCCTGCCGGACGTCGGCACGACGATTTTCACCGTGATGAGCGCGCTCGCGGCCGAAAAAGGCGCGGTCAATCTGGGTCAGGGCTTTCCCGATTTCAACTGCGATCCGCGCATCGTCGATGCGGTCGCGAACGCCATGCGCGACGGCCACAATCAGTACCCGCCCATGGCCGGCGTCGCGCCGCTGCGTCAGGCGATCTCGGACAAGATCGAAAAGCTGTACGGCCGCCGCTACAACGCCACCACCGAGATCACCGTGACAGCGGGCGCGACGCAGGCGTTGCTGACCGCGATTCTCTGCACGGTCCACCCGGGCGACGAGGTGATCGTGGTCGAGCCGACCTACGACAGCTACCTGCCATCCATCGAACTGGCCGGCGGCAAGCCGGTGTTCGTCACGCTCGACGCGCCCGACTACGCGATCCCGTTCGACAAGCTCGCCGCCGCGATCACGCCGAAAACGCGGCTGCTGCTGATCAACACGCCGCACAATCCGACCGGCACGGTGTGGCGCGCGGAAGACATGCGCAAGCTCGAAGAGATCGTGCGCGGCACCAACGTGCTGATCCTGTCCGACGAAGTGTATGAACACATGGTCTACGACGGCGCGCCGCACGAGAGCGTGGCGCGCTATCCCGAACTTGCGCAACGCAGTTTCGTGGTGTCGAGCTTCGGCAAGACGTATCACGTAACGGGCTGGAAGGTCGGCTACGTGGCCGCGCCCGCCGCGCTCACCGCCGAGTTCCGCAAGGTGCACCAGTTCAACGTGTTCACTGTCAACACGCCAATGCAGATCGGTCTCGCCGATTACATGAACGACCCCGCGCCATATCTCGGCCTGCCCGCGTTTTATCAGAAGAAGCGCGACTTCTTCCGCGCCGGCCTCGCGAACTCACGCTTCAAACTGTTGCCGTGCACGGGCACGTACTTTCAGTGCGTCGACTATTCGGCGATCAGCGACTTGCCCGAAGCCGAATTCGCGCAATGGCTGACCGGCGAAATCGGCGTAGCGGCCATTCCGGTCTCGGCCTTCTATCACGAGGCCCATGAATCGGGCGTGGTGCGCTTCTGCTTTGCCAAGCAGGAAAGCACGCTGGCCACCGCGCTCGAGCGGCTGGCGCGCCTCTAGCATGTCCCGCGCGATGCTGAGAACGAACCAACGTTCCTTGCCATCGCGCGTAGCGGCCCGGGCGTGCGCGGCACGCCCCGATTCGCCTGCTTCCCGGCCGCGCCCGTCAAACCGGGCGCGACGCCGCGACATACGCCTTGCGGTCCTCGGTCACACGCTGCGCGGCAGGCCTCACGTTGATCGCTTTCACATAGCTCTTCCAGTCGATCCCTGCGTCGAGCAGAAAATCGCTGCCGTAGATGGTCTGCGTCGCCATGCCCACCAGCGGCAAACTCACATAGCCGGCCGTATCCGCGACGCTGAAACGCTCGCCCCTCAGATACGGCCCGAACTTCGCGATCCGTTTAAAGCCGGCGATGTGATGCCTGAGCAGTTTCTCGACACGCCCTTTGGTCGCCTCGGTCACGGTGCCGCCAAAGAATGCTTCCTTGTAGAGATTGCGCACCGTCAGTTCGAGATGCACGTCGACGAACATGATCAGTTCGCGCTCTTTGGCCGCTTCCCATGGGTCGGCGGAGAAAATCGCCTTGTCGGGAAAGCGCGCGGCCAGATACTCGACAATGCATTGCGATTCACTCAGGTCGCCTTCTTCAGTCTGCAGATAAGGCACTTTGCCGAGCGGCGAATGCTCGAGCATGGCCTCGTCCTGGCTCGGCTTCACGGACACTTCTTCGAACGGAATGTCGTGTTCGAGCAGCACGAACTTCACTTTGTTGTAGTAGTTAGAGAGCGCGAAACCGCACAGCTTGATCATTGGGTGTCTCCTTCCCTTGAGTTGTCTACGGCCGCTCTTCGACGTCACAACAGCGGCCTTCGATCAATCATCCAGTAAATTGCACGATCGTGCTATTCTAAAATAACCATGGAGTCGAGTTTCCAATGACCTCTCGCAATTTCAGCATCGAGACTATCGGCATTGTCGGAACCGGAGCAATGGGCCGCGGTATCGCCCAGATCGCCGCGCTGGCCGGTCTCACCGTGCGTCTGTACGACACTAACCCTGCTGCGATCGGCGCCGCGCGCGACTACCTCGCCGAGACTTTCGCCAAATTGACCGCTAAAGGCAAGCTCGATCAGGCCCGCTCGCTTGCGGCGCTCGCGAACGTGAGCGGCGCGCAGAGCATCGGCGAACTGGCCGGCTGCGATCTGGTCGTCGAGGCGATCGTCGAGAAACTCGACGTGAAGCAGGCGCTATTCCGCGAACTCGAGACCGTCGTGAGCGGCCGCTGCGTGTTGGCGTCCAACACGTCTTCGTTGTCCATCACGGCAATTGCGGCCGGCTGCAGTGACCCGTCGCGCGTGGTCGGCTATCACTTCTTCAATCCCGTACCGTTGATGAAGGTCGTCGAGGTGATCGACGGTCTGCGCAGCGACCCCGCGGCAGGCGACGCGCTGATGGATCTCGCGCGCCGCATGGGTCACACGCCGGTGCGTGCGAAAGATATGCCCGGCTTCATCGTGAATCACGCGGGCCGCGGCATGAATACCGAAGGCTTGCGCGTGGCCGGTGAAGGTGTGGCGAGTTTCGCCGACATCGACCGCATCATGCGCGAGCAGGCGGGCTTTCGCCTCGGCCCATTCGAGTTGCTCGATCTGACGGCGCTGGACGTCTCGCATCCGGTGATGGAGTCGATCTACCATCAGTTCTATGAAGAGCCGCGCTTCACGCCGTCGCCGATTACCGGCACGCGACTCGCCGGCGGACTGCTCGGCCGCAAGACCGGCGAAGGCTTTTATCGCTACGAAGACGGCAAGCAGCAAGTGGCCGCCGAAGCGCCCATACCGACCGGACTGCCGGCAAGCGTCTGGGTCAGCAAGCGTTATCCGCAAGCCCGCGACGCGGTCGTGCAACTCATCGAGAAAGCCGGTGTGAAGCTCGACGACGGCGCCACGCCCGCAGCGAATTCGCTGATCGTCGTCACACCGTTCGGTCACGATGCGACCACGGCCGCGGTCGATGAAGCGCTGGACGCAACCCGCGTCGTCGCGATCGATGCGCTCTTCCCGCTGGTCGGCGCGCAACGCCGCACGCTGATGACAACGCCCGCCACCGCGCGCAGCGCGCGTGACGCGGCGCACGCACTCTTTGCCGCCGACGGCGTGCCCGTCACCGTGATCCGCGACTCGACCGGCTTTGTCGCGCAACGCGTGGTGGCGACTATCGTCAACATCGGCTGCGACATCGCACAAAAACAGATCGCCACGCCGGAAGACATCGACCTCGCCGTGACACTCGGCCTCGGCTACCCGCGCGGCCCGCTAGCCCTCGGCGACGCGCTCGGCTCAACAACGATCCTGGCCATCCTGCGCAACATGTTCAGTGTGCTCGGCGATCCGCGCTATCGTCCGTCTCCATGGCTCGCGCGGCGAGCGCAACTTGGCATGTCGTTGACCCGGCGCGACGCGGCCGACATCGAAACGAAGACTCAGGAGACACAACAATGAGCGCCGAACTGCTGACCTCGCGCCCCACCGAAAGCGAATCGACACTAGTCCTCACGCTCTCGAACCCAGGCGCACGCAACGCGCTGCACCCGGACATGTACGCCGCCGGCATCGAGGCGCTCGACTCGGTGGAACGCGATCCGTCGATTCGCGCCGTCGTGATCACCGGCGCTGACAACTTCTTCTGCGCGGGCGGCAATCTGAACCGCTTGCTGGAGAACCGCGCGAAAGATCCGTCCGTGCAAGCGGAGAGCATCGATCTGCTCGGCGAATGGATCTCGGCGGTGCGTCTTTCGTCGAAGCCGGTGATCGCCGCCGTCGATGGCGCCGCGGCCGGCGCGGGATTCTCGCTCGCGCTGGCCTGCGACCTGATCGTGGCCGCGGACGAAGCCAAATTCGTCATGTCGTATGCACGCGTCGGCCTGACGCCCGACGGCGGCGGGTCGTGGTTTCTCGCTCAAGCCCTGCCGCGTCAATTGGCCACGGAAGTGTTGATCGAAGGCAAACCGATCGGGGCAACACGCCTGCATGAACTCGGCGTCGTCAACAAGCTGGTCAAGACCGGCACCGTGCGCGACGCCGCGGTCGCCTGGGCCGACGAGCTCGGCAAGATTTCGCCCAACTCGGTCGCGCGCATCAAGGGGTTGATCGGCACGGCCGGCACGCAGCCGCTCGCCGATCATCTGGTGGCGGAGCGCGACAGCTTTGTCGCCTCGCTGCATCACCGTGACGGGCTTGAAGGGATTTCCGCGTTCCTCGAAAAACGCGCGCCGGTCTATAAGTGAACGAAGGAACGATGCCCGACTATCAACTGCCCAAGCGCCGCCGCATCTTTTTGATGCGTCACGGCGACGTCACCTACTTCGACGACTCCGGCCGCGCGATCGATCCTGAAACCGTGCCGCTGAACGCTAACGGCCGCGAGCAAGCCAGCACGGCGGGCCGCGTGTTCGCACAACAGCAGGTGCGTTTCGACCGGGTGATCGTCAGCGGTTTGCCGCGCACCATCGAAACCGCGCGGCGCGTGTTGGCCGAGACCGGCCAGCAGATCGAACTCGAAATCGAACCCGCCTGGGAAGAGATTCGCGGCGGCAAGCTCAGCAATATTCCGCTGCAAGACATAGAAGCGGCGTTTCTGGGCGTGTTCGACGGTATCGTGCCGGAAAGCACACAGTTTCTTGACGGCGAGACCATCGGCGCGCTGTTCGATCGCGTCTTGCCTGCGGTCGCGGCGCTGCGCGAGGACACGTCGTGGGACACTGTGCTGCTGGTTCTGCATGGCGGCGTGAACCGGGCAATCCTGTCGCATGCTCTTACGGCCGGCGGCCGCACGTTTTTCGGCCATCTGGCGCAAGCCACCGGCTGCATCAACGCGCTCGACGTGGGCGCCGCACCGCGTGACTGGGTGCTGCGCACGATCAACTATTCACCGCCGTCGCCGTTGCATCGCGACGTCCGCAACACCACGATGGAAATGCTCTACGCACAATTCATTCAATACAAGCGTAGCTGAACCCCGAACTGGAGGAGACAGATGGTGCAAGCCACACAGACCGGCGAACCAGAACACCAACCGGATTATTCGGATTTCGAAGGCACGCGCCCTGTCAGCGAGCGGCAACGCTTTGACACCGGCGCGCTCGCCGTCTGGCTGACCCAACATGTCGACGGATTTTCCGGACCTCTCACACTGGAGCAGTTCGCCGGAGGTCAGTCCAATCCGACGTTCAAGCTGCTCACGCCGTCCCGCTCGTATGTGATGCGCGCCAAACCGGGGCCGGCGGCAAAACTACTGCCGTCGGCGCACGCCGTCGAACGCGAATACCGCGTGATGCACGCACTCGCCGACACCGACGTGCCGGTCGCGAAGATGCTCGCCTTGTGCGAGGACGAAAGCGTGATCGGCCGCGCGTTTTATGTCATGGAGTTCGTCGAGGGCCGCGTGCTGTGGGATCAATCGTTGCCGGGCATGACGCCCGCCGAACGCGCCGCCATCTACGACGAAGTGAACCGCGTGATCGCGGCGCTGCATAGCGTCGACGTCCCGGCCGTGGGTCTCGCCGACTACGGCAAGCCAGGCAACTACTTCGCACGCCAGATCGGCCGCTGGAGCAAGCAGTACATCGCGTCCGAGACTGAAACTATCGACGCCATGCAGCGCCTGATCGAATGGCTGCCGCAGCATATGCCGGCTGAAACGGGCGAGCGCACATCGGTCGTGCATGGCGACTACCGGCTCGACAATCTGATCTTTCATCCCGAGGAACCACGCGTGCTCGCCGTGCTCGACTGGGAGTTGTCTACGCTCGGCGATCCGCTCGCCGATTTCGCGTATCACTGCATGGCATGGCACGTCGACCCGGCGCAATTCCGCGGCATCGCGGGCCTCGATTGGGCGGCCCTCGGCATTCCTGACGAGCAACAGTACGTCGAACGCTATTGCCAACGCACAGGCTTCGAGATTCACGGCGACTGGAATTTCTATCTGGCCTACAACATGTTTCGCATTGCCGCGATCCTGCAAGGGATCATGAAACGCGTCGTCGACGGTACGGCAGCCAGCGCTCAGGCGCTCGATGCCGGCCGCCGCGCGAAGCCGATGGCCGAACTCGCCTGGCGCTACGCGCAGAAAGTGCGCTGACTGGCATCGCGTGCTGAATCGCACATCTGGTTGTGCGTTCTGCCGCGCTCCGAACAAACGTCGTCCGTTACCCGTCATTCGCGAGGTCTTACATGAATTTCGATTACACCCCGAAGGTTCAGGCGTTGCGCGAAAAGCTGCTCGCATTCTTCGACGAGCACATCTATCCGAACGAGCAGGCATTCTATGCAGAGATTGCAGGCAATCGCCAAAGCGGTAACGCGTGGCTGCCAACCGAACTGATCGAACAACTCAAGCAGAAAGCGCGCGACGCCGGCTTGTGGAATCTATTCCTGCCCGACTCCGTGCGCGGCGCCGGTTTGACGAATCTCGAATACGCGCCGCTATGCGAGATCATGGGCCGCGTGCCCTGGGCGCCTGAAGTATTCAACTGCAACGCGCCCGACACCGGCAATATGGAAACGATCGAGCGCTACGGCAGCGACGACAACAAGCGCGCGTGGCTCGAACCGCTGCTACAAGGTCAGATCCGTTCGGCGTTTCTGATGACGGAGCCTGAAGTGGCATCGTCGGATGCGACCAATATCCAGACCAGCATCGTGCGCGACGGCGATTACTACGTGGTCAACGGCCACAAGTGGTGGTCGTCCGGCGCGGGCGATCCGCGCTGCAAGATCTATATCGTCATGGGCAAGACCGATCCGGAAGCGCCGCGTCACCAGCAGCAGTCGATGATACTGATTCCCGCCGACGCCACCGGCATCACCGTGCATCGTCCGCTCACCGTGTTCGGTTACGACGACGCGCCGCACGGGCACATGGAAATCACGCTCGAGAACGTGCGCGTACCGGTCGGCAACATGCTGCTCGGCGAAGGCCGCGGCTTCGAGATCGCGCAAGGGCGACTCGGGCCGGGACGCATCCATCACTGCATGCGTCTGATCGGTCTTGCTGAACGCGCGCTTGAACTCATGTCGAAACGTTCGCTGCAACGTGTCGCGTTCGGCAAACCGGTCGCCGCGCAAGGCGTCACGCAGGAACGTATCGCCGAAGCGCGCTGCATGATCGAGCAGGCGCGTCTCCTCACGCTGAAAACGGCCTACATGATGGACACTGTCGGCAACAAAGGCGCGCGCGGCGAGATCGCGATGATCAAGGTCGTTGCGCCGAACATGGCGTGTCAGGTGATCGACTGGGCGATTCAGGCGCACGGCGGCGGCGGCGTCAGCGACGATTTTCCGCTCGCGTATGCCTACGCGTCGGCGCGAACCCTGCGTTTCGCCGACGGCCCCGACGAGGTGCACCGCAACGCGATCGCCAAGCTGGAACTCGCGCGTTATATGGATGCGGGCGCGGCGGCTCGTGTGGAGACGCCGATCACGCGGGTTTGATGCTGGGCTGAGCCCAGCCCGGAAGTTCAACCCGGCGCCGCGAAGCCGCGACTGACTTGCAGCGCCGCCAGCAGCATCGCGCGATCTATGCTCTAATTTTCGTCAACAGCGGCGCCCTTCGAGGCGCCGCTTTCACGAGACAAAGGAACTACGATGATCGACGTTTATAGCTGGGCAACCCCGAACGGCCACAAGATTCACATCATGCTCGAAGAGACGGGCCTCGCGTACAACGTTCACGGCGTGAATATCGGCACGGGCGACCAGTTCAAACCCGAGTTTCTCGCCATCAGCCCGAACAACAAGATCCCGGCAATCGTCGATTCCGAGGGCCCCAAGGGCGCCGACGGCCAGCCGTTCGCCTTGTTCGAATCGGGCGCGATCCTGATTTACCTCGCCGAGAAAACCGGCAAGTTTCTGCCGACCGATCCGGCCGCGCGTTATTCCACGCTGCAGTGGCTGATGTTTCAGATGGGCGGTCTGGGTCCGATGCTCGGTCAAACGCACCACTTCCGCAACTACGCGCCGGAGCAGATTGAATACGCGGTCAACCGTTACACGAACGAAACGAAGCGCCTTTATGGCGTAATGGACACGCAGCTCGGCAAGACGAAGTATCTCGCGGGCAACGACTATACGATCGCGGATATCGCCGCGTTCCCGTGGACTCGCTCGTGGCAAAACCAGGGATTGGAACTCGATGCGTTTCCGAATGTGAAGCGCTGGCATGAAGAGATCGCCGCACGTCCAGCGGTCGTGCGCGGGGTCGAAGTGCTGGCGTCCGCGCGTCAACCGCTCATGGACGACAAGGCGAAGGAAATACTGTTCGGTGCGACGCAATACGCGAAACATTGAATGCGCAGCCACGTCTGAATCTGCGTTTGCCTCTGTGAAAAAGCGCGAACGGCATTCATGCCGGCTCGCGCTTTTTCTAACTCGCATGTGCCGCCGAAACGCTAAAAATAATGCAGCGTAATGAACTCCGCAACACACACCGGCCGCTCACTGCCCTGCCGCTCCAGCTTCACGTTCCACACCACTTGCACGCCGTCGTTATCGACTTCCGAAACGGACTCGATCGCGAATTTAGCGCGCAACTGTGAGCCGACAGGCACCGGCGACGTAAACCTCACGCGATTCAATCCGTAATTAACGCCCATGCGCTGCTCGAGCGCCACCGTCTTACCGAGCAGCGCCGGAATCAACGAAAGCGTCAGGAAACCGTGCGCCACGGGACCGCCGAACGGAGACTCGCGCCGCGCCCGCTCCGGGTCGACGTGAATCCACTGATGGTCACCGGTCGCTTCGGCGAAACGATCGACGCTCGCCTGATCCACCGTCAGCCACTCGCTCACGAGCGGCTCGCCGCCCACCAACGCGCGCAATGCCGCCGCGCTGCCGAAGGTTGCGGCGGGCGCCGCGCTGCCCGTCATGACGCGGCGCCTGGATTACGCAGGCCGAATAGTCCCTTCGAGCGCACCGTGATCACCGTTTCGCCATGCTGATTGATGCCTTCCCACTGCGTCGACACGATGCCGCGATCCGGCTTGCTCGCCGAGATGCGCTTGTCGAGCACGGCGTTCATCATGGTGATCGTGTCACCGACACGCACCGGCTTCAACCAGCGGATATCGTCGATACCGGGCGAGCCCATCGACGTGGAACCCGCGAACGCGTTGCGCACCAGCATGCCCATCATGACCGAGCAGGTATGCCAGCCACTCGCCACCAAGCCGCGAAATGGCGACTCGGCGGCTGCGGCTTCATCCAGATGAAAGGGTTGCGGATCGAACTTCTGTGCAAACTCGACAATCTCTTCGCGAGTGAACGTGTGCTTGCCGATTTCGATGCTCGTGCCGACTATGAAGTCTTCGTAACTCAAGCCCATCCTCGCACCTCCATGTATCCGATTCGAATGTCCGATCAGGCTTCGGCAGTCACGAAGCCAGGTAGCGCGGCGAACCGCGCGAGATGGTGATCGACATCGCCCAGTGTGGTTTCGATGATAGCAAGCCGCTTGAACAGATGCGCCGCAGCCACTTCATTCGTGACGCCCATGCCGCCATGCAACTGAACCGCCTGCTGGCCGACGAAACGCGCGGCTTGACCGACCCTCGCCTTCGCGGCGGAAACCGCGCGGCGACGTTCGTCCGCATCCGTGCTCGTGTAGCGCATCGCGGCCAGATACGTGACCGAGCGCGCCTGCTCGGCGTGAATCAACATCTCGACCATGCGATGCTGCAAAGCCTGAAACCGCGCGATCGGCTGGCCGAACTGCTGACGTGTCTTGGTGTAGTCGACGGTGGCGAGGTTCAAGGCGTCCAGCGCGCCGATCGCCTCGGCGCACAACAGCACCGTGCCGTAGTCCGCGATATGTTCGAGCGCAGCGGCGCCGGCGTGCTTGCCGGCAAGCCGGCGCGCGGGCGTGTTGTTGAACTCGAGTGTGGCGGCACGTTGGCCGTCGATCGTGCGATAGTCCGTGATCCTGACGCCGGCCGCATTCCGCGCCACGACGAAGAGCGCGATCTCGCCATTCAGCCGGGCCGGGACGATCCAGTGATCCGCCTGGCCGCCGTGTTGCACCACAGACTTCGTGCCGCTCAATGTCTGCTGCTCGCCCTGCCCGCTTGCGCCTGTCTCGACCGCGAACAGATCGTAGCGCGCATGCGGTTCGTGAAATGCCACGGCCAGCTTGATCTCGCCTTGAGCAGCACGCTCGAGCAGCGACGCGTCTTCGCCCTGGTCACTACCTGCAAGGCGCAACGCCTCGATACCGACCGCAGTCGCCCAATAAGGCTCGACGACCAGCGCACGGCCGAGTTCCTGCATCACGACCAGCATGTCGATCGGGCCGCCGTTAAAGCCGCCTTGCGCTTCCGGCACCGGCAGCGCTGTCAGACCCAGTTCGGCAAACGCGGCCCAATGCGCGTCCGACACGCCGGTTTCCGATCGCACGATCGCCTGGCGCGCTTCGAACCCGTAGTTCTTGTCCAGATAGCGGCGCAGCGCGTCGGCGAATTGCTGCTGTTCGTCGTTGAAAGTAAAGTCCATGCGCCGCTCCTCAGAGTCCGAGAATCATCTGCGCGATGATGTTCTTTTGAATTTCGTTCGAGCCGCCGTAAATCGACGTCTTGCGGAAGTTGAAGTAGTACGCGGCGAGAGGCGCGGCATCGTCGTCGCCGGCCAGGCTGTGTTCGCGTTCGCCTTCGAGGAACGGAACGTCGAATGGTGCGGCGAGCGGCCCGACTGCTTCGAACATCAGTTCGGTCAGTGCTTGCTGCACTTCCGTGCCCTTGATCTTCAGCATCGACGCTTCCGGTCCCGGTCCGCGTCCGCCCGTTTCATTAGCAACGACGCGTTGCACGGTGACTTCGAGCGCCATCAACTCGATCTCGAGGCTCGCAACTTTCGCGGCGAACACCGGGTCTTGCAGAAGCGGCTTGCCGTTCTTTCTCTGATTCAACGCAAGGCGTTTCAGAAAAACGAGTTCGCGCTTCGATTGGCCGACCCGCGCAATGCCGGTGCGCTCGTGGCCGAGCAGATATTTCGCGTAAGTCCAGCCGCGATTCTCTTCACCAACCAGATTCTCGACCGGCACCTTCACGTCTTCGAAAAACACCTCGTTGACTTCGTGGTCCTCGTCGAGCGTAATGATCGGCCGCACGGTGATGCCCGGCGTTTTCATGTCGATCAGCAGGAACGAGATGCCCTCCTGCTTTTTGGCGCCGCTGTCCGTGCGCACCAGGCAGAACATCATGTCGGCGTACTGGCCGAGCGTGGTCCACGTTTTCTGACCGTTAACCACGTAATGGTCGCCGACGCGCTCGGCGCGTGTGCGCAGCGAGGCCAGATCCGAACCCGAGCCCGGCTCGGAATAACCCTGACACCACCAGTCCGTACCGTCGAGAATGCGCGGCAAATAGTGACGCTTCTGCGCCTCGTTGCCGTATTTCATCAGCACCGGCGCCACCATGGAGACGCCGAAAGGTAGCACGGACGGCGCGCCGATGCGCGCGCACTCTTCGTCCCAGATGTGCCGCTGGGTCGCGTCCCAGCCCGGGCCGCCATACTCTTTTGGCCACGCGATTGCCGACCAGCCGCGCGTGCCGAGCAGCTTATGCCAGCCTGCGAAGTCTTCGCGGGCAAGACGCTTGTGATTGAGTACCTTGTCGCTCAGCTCACGAGGCAGATTCGCTTCGAGCCAGGCGCGGATGTCTGCGCGGAACGCGTTATCAGCAGCGGAATAGTCCAGATCCATGCGTCGTGCCTCCTGGCCGCCACCATCCGCCGCCAGTGAGCCACTGCGCTATTGCAGCGGTTCCTTCAAGGCAGCCGGGACCGGCAGCGGCATCACTTCAATGCCTTCTTCGACCAAGGCTTTCGCGTCTTCCGGTGTCGTGACACCGCGAATATTGCGTGCGGGCGCTTCATTGTAGTGAATGCGCCGTGCTTCCTCGGCGAAGCGGTCGCCCACGTTCTCGGTCTTTTCCAGTACCTCGCGCAACGCGCGCATCACACGCGCCTGCATTTCCCCCGCGCCCGCCGGCGCTTTCGTTTCGGTCGCACCCGACAGGTTCAGGCGCGGGGCCGACGGCAAACGGCTCACCTCGTTCGCACCGCAGATCGGACATTCGACGAGCTTGCGGGACTGCTGCGATTCGAAGTCATCAGTCGAAGCGAACCAGCCTTCGAACCGATGGCCATGCGGACACTGTAAATCGAGGACCTTCATGTGGAATCAGGGCTTGCGTGCCAGTTTAGCGCAAAACGTAAATTTGTGAACGGTCGTTCGTAAATTTTTACGGACAAGGGTACCGGCGCCGGAAGTTGCGGACAATCCGAACGCGGTGGGCGATTTTAACGCTTTGCGCAAAGGCCTGCCGAAGGTGCTCCGGAAGGCAATAGGCTTGCCGATCATCTACGCTTGCGATGCTTCGCACGCTGCCTGCCGTAGCGCTTTTACGCGACGAGACATTCCAGTTGACGGCCAAGCCGCGGCTCGAGCTCGCGTGCCTCTTTCGCGAGGTTGATCTGCTTGACCGCTCTCGCAATGTCGAACACGTCTGGCTTGATTTCATAGCCACCGCGCGCAGCGAGCCAGTCAAGGATGTCCGACAGATGCCATACCGACGCACTGCCCTCGTGGACCGGCGGCGGAAAGTCGATTGCGTGGCTCAGCATCAGTTTGCGCATGTTTTGCCGCGACACGCCGGCGACTTCCGCGACGTCAGTCAGGCCGACGAAATCGGGGCCGGCCTCAATAAGACGCGCGGACGGCACCACCCGCTTGATGTCCTGGAGAGCGCTGACCACCGCCTCGAATGCGGACTCGCCTTCGCGAGTGAAAAACAGCGCAATGCGGCCCGGTTGCCCGATACCCACGGTGGCGTCGTCGCACCCGGCTTCGCCCAGACGCTCGACGATCGCGTCAAGATCGCAGTCTTCAACCGCGAGCCGGTACTTTAGCGTGAATACATATTCCATAAGTTACTCCTGCCTTCATTCAGTCCCAAAGCTTTCGCCCAAAGAACGGATTTACTACCGGCGCGCCGTGCAGTTGTCGACGATGCGCCTCAGATGTCTGGCGTGGTTGCCGGGATTCTTCGGCGTGCTCCAGACGCTCGATATGCAGAACTCGCCACACCGACACTCCGCGTCTTTATCAGGACAGTACATTCGTCCCCAAGCGTGGCCTTTGCCACCGCCCTGAACACGCCAGCCGTTTTTCTCGGCGTACACCAACGCGGCCTCAACCTCTTTCTTGGAATGGGTTCCTCGAACCATCTGATGTCCTCCAATTTAGCGGGTGTGGATCAGGTTGTCAAGTGACAACCTGATCCACACCCAAAATCAAATGCGCCCACCACCACTTCGTCATCCGAAATAAAACGAACGGTGGAAGTCGATCTCGAAGGTCGATACTAGAGGGACAAAGGCCGCGGGACGAGACTGTCGAATGGCATAAGGCAAACGACACACTTTTAAGACGCCGGCCAACATGCCGGCAATTGCGCAATTTCGCACGCGTCGCAATGAGAAAAGCCCCTGCCGGTCTTAGACCAACAAGGGCTTTCTCAGACTTCCGAAGCGGCTAGCAGCGCGCGCGTATTCTTTGCTGCAGTGTTTGTTATTCAGGCTCCGCCAACGGCCACGCACCCGACAACACTTTCTCCAGCCAGAACGTGCCGATCACGGTCTTGACATCAGTCACCTTGCCGGTGCGCACCCACTCGGACATCTCCGGCACAGTCGCCGTGAACAGTTCGAGAAACTCGCCTTCGTCGAGCTTGCGCTCGCCGGCGGTCAAACCGCGCGCAAGATAGATATCGATGAATTCGGTCGAATAGGAAATGATCGGGTGAATGCGCGTCAGATACACATACTCGCGCGCGCTATAACCCGTCTCTTCCCGCAGTTCACGTATCGCGCAGGCCAGTGCGCCTTCGTTCGGATCGAGCTTGCCGGCCGGATACTCGACCATGACCTTGCCCATCGGATAGCGATACTGGCTTTCGAGCAGCACGCGGCCGTCGTCGAACAATGGAATCACCATGACGGCGCCGGAATGCTGAACATATTCGCGCGTGGCGTGCTTACCATCCGGCAGGCGAACGGTATCGCATTTGAGCGTCAGAAACGGTCCCTGATGGATCGTTTTGCTCTCAATGCAGGTCTCTTTGAGCGCGGCGTCGTGATCGGGAAGTTCAGCCATATGCGGACCTTAGGACAGGGTGCGCCGACGGCGAGACGCCGTCAGCGGCGTTTGACGAGATACTGGAAGGTAAAGCCAGGGAACGCGAACACCACGAAGAGTGCGAACGTGATTGCGTAGAATTGCCAACCCTGTTCAAAGCGGTTACCCGCGCGCGCTTCCAGCAGAAAACCAAGCGCGCCGACCACGAAGTACAGCACGATCAATTCGGCAATCCGGATCCAGGCGCTTTTCTTCGCCGCTTTCAACGGCACGGCGGCGAAGAGGCGCTGATTCAGGAACGGCAGGTTGGCGCCGACAAGCGCCAACAGCACGATAAACCAACCCGCTGCCGACATCAGAGCAGCAGCGTGTGCTGGATAGCCTGCAGGCAGGCCTTCAACAACGGATCCGGCACGATACCGAGCACCAATACGGCCACACCGTTGAACGCGAGCAAGGCACGCGTGCTGGTGTCAGCGAGAATGGGCGACTTGTCTTGCGGATCGTCGAAATACATCAGCTTGACGATACGCAGGTAGTAGAACGCGCCGAACAGCGACGTGATCACGGCCAGCACCGTCAGCCAGGTCAAGCCGGCGTTCATGGTGGCCTGCAGCACCGCGAGCTTCGCGTAGAAGCCGACCGCGGGCGGAATGCCGGCGAGCGAGAACATCATGATCATCATCACGAACGCGAACACCGGGCTGCGTTGATTCAAACCCTTAAAGTCCTCGAGCGTGTCCGCTTCGAAATCGCGGCGCGCCAGCAGCATGATGACGCCGAACGTGCCCATCGTCGTGATCAGGTAGACGATGCTGTAGTACATCGCCGAGCCGTATGCATTGGCGGCGCCCGTGGTCTTGCTGTCGACCACACCGGCCAGCAGACCCAGCAGCACGAAGCCCATATTCGAGATCGCCGAATACGCGAGCATGCGCTTGACGTTGCGTTGCACGATACCGGTAATGTTGCCGACGATCAGCGACAGCGCCGCGAGAATCACCAGCATTTGCTGCCATTCCACCGCTAGCGGCAACAGGCCCATCACCAGGAAACGCAGACCCCAGGCGAACGCGGCAACCTTAGGGCCACCGCCGACCATCAGCGTCATCGCCGTCGGCGCGCCCTGGTACACGTCCGGCACCCACATGTGGAACGGCACCGCGCCCATCTTGAACGCGACGCCCGCCACTATGAAGATCACGCCGAACAGCAGCACGCTCGGGTCGTAGTGGCTCGTGCCGATCGCCTTGAACACCTCGTTCAGGTCGAGCGAACCGGTCGCGCCGTACAGCATGGAGATGCCGTACAGCAGGAAACCGGAAGCCAGCGCGCCCAGCACGTAATACTTCATGGCCGCTTCGTTCGACGGCGCCGCGTCACGACGCAGGGCGATCGCACCATACAGCGACAGCGACATCAGTTCCAGGCCGAGATACAGCGTCAGGAAGTTATTGCCGGAGATCATGACGAGTTGGCCGAGCAGCGAGAACATACCCAACAGGAAGAACTCGCCGCGGAACAGGCCGCGATCTTCGAGGTAACGGCGCGAATACACGATCGACACCGCGTAGCCGAGCGTCACCACGGCTTTCATCACGTTGGCGAACGAATCCACCACGTACATATGGCCGAAGTAGTAGCGCACTTGCGGGTCGAACGCGTTCATCGCGAACCAGACGCCGGCGACCAGCGTCGAGAAGAACGCGATGAAGTACGTGGTACGGCGACCGGCCTGGCCGACGAACGTGTCGTTGAGCCACGCGACGACAACGGCGAGCATCACCAGCGCGTCGGGCAACAGAGCAGTCATAGGGGCGTTTTGCATGGTCTCTAAATTCCTCGCTCGGCGTTACTGAGGCAACGGCAGCTTTGACTGCGCAACGTGGGCGAGGAGGTTTTCCACGGATACGTGCATCACATCGGTAAAGGGCTTCGGATACAGGCCCATGAACAGCGTCAGTGCGGCAAGCACTGCCAGCATGAAAAATTCGCGACGGTTGATGTCGAGCAGACTCTTCACGTGATCGTTGGCGATCGCGCCGAAGTACACGCGCTTGTACATCCACAGCGTGTAGGCCGCGCCCAGAATCAGCGTGACGGCCGCACCGCCCGCGATCCAGAAGTTGTACTGGACAGCCGCCAGAATCACCATGAATTCGCCGACGAAACCGGAGGTGCCCGGCAGGCCGCAATTCGCCATGGAGAACAGCATCACGAACGTCGCGAACTTCGGCATCACGTTGACGACACCGCCGTAATCGGCGATCTGACGCGAATGCATACGGTCGTACAGCACGCCGATGCTCAGGAACATCGCGCCCGACACGAAGCCGTGCGAGATCATCTGCACGATCGCGCCTTCCACGCCGAGCTGGTTGAAGATGAAGAAGCCGAGCGTGACGAAACCCATGTGCGCGATCGACGAATACGCGACCAGCTTCTTCATGTCGGCCTGCACCATTGCCACGAGGCCGATGTAGATCACCGCGATCAGCGACAACGTGATGACGACCGGCGCCAGAAAGTGGCTCGCGTCCGGCGTGATCGGCAGGGAAAAGCGCACGAAACCGTATGCGCCCAGCTTCAGCATGATCGCGGCCAGCACCACCGAGCCGCCGGTCGGCGCTTCCACGTGAGCGTCAGGCAACCACGTGTGCACCGGCCACATCGGCACCTTCACGGCGAAGGCCATGAAGAACGCTATGAATATCAGCACCTGTGGCGTCATGGCGATCTGCGCATGCTGCCACGTGGCGAGGTCGAACGTGCCGGTCTCGATGTACAGGTACAGCAACGCGACCAGCATCAACAGCGAGCCCATCAGCGTGTACAGGAAGAACTTGAACGCCGCGTACACGCGGTTCGCCCCACCCCACACGCCGATGATGATGTACATCGGAATCAGCGTCGCTTCGAAGAACACGTAGAACAGCATGCCGTCGGCCGCGCTGAACACGCCGACCATGATGCCCGACAGGATCAGGAACGCGGCGAGGTACTGGCCGACGTTCTTCGTGATCACTTCCCACGCGGCGATCACGACGATCACCGTAATCAATGCGGTCAACACGACGAACCACATCGAGATGCCGTCGACACCCAGGTGGTACGTGATGTTGAAGCGCTCGATCCAGTTCGCCTTTTCGACGAACTGCAGATCGGCGGTGCTCGAATCAAAACCGGTAATCAGCGGAATCGTCACGAGGAAGCTGACGACCGAACCGATCAGCGCAATCCAGCGCGCGGGAGCCGGGTTCTGGTCGGAACCGATGGCCAGGACCAGGAGGCCGACGAGGATCGGCAACCAGATCGCAATACTGAGAATCGGATAAGCGTGCATTAGTGTCCCTCGCCTTATTTGCCGCCGAGCGTTACAAACAGGGTCAGGAGCCCCAGCATGCCGATAATCATGGCGAACGCGTAGTGATAGATGTAGCCGGATTGGAGGAAGCGGATCACGCCGGCGAACCAGCCGATAAAGCGTGCGCTGCCGTTGACGATGCCGTCGATCACCACGACGTCGCCTTCCTTCCAGAGACCACGGCCAATTGCCACGGCGCCCCGCGCGAACACGACTTCGTTGATCTTGTCCATGTAGTACTTGTTATCGAGCAACGTGTAGATCGGGCCGAACGCGCGCTTGATGACAGCCGGCAGGTCCGGACGAACCAGGTACAGGAACCACGCGACCACCACACCCGCGAGCGCCAGCCAGACCGGCAGACCCGCAACCGAGTGCAGGCCCATCGATGCCCAGCCCTGGAACTCCTCGGCCATCTCATGCAACGCCGGATGGTTTTCGCCGATGAAGATCACCTTGTCGAACGCCACGCCGTGCTGGAAGAAGTCGCCGAACAGCATCGGGCCGATGCCGATCGCGCCGATCACCACCGACGGAATCGCCAGCAGCACCAGCGGCAGCCACACCACCCACGGCGTTTCGTGCGGCTCGTGAGCGTGGTCGTCGTGACCATGGCCGTGCGCGTCGTGACCATGGCCGTCATGCGCATGCGCCGCGGCTTCGATGCCCATCGGCGATTCCGGATGCTTCGGACCGCGGAAGCGCTCCTCGCCGTGGAACACCAGGAAGTACATACGGAACGAATACAGCGCGGTCACGAAGACGCTCGCCACCACCGCGAAGTACGCAAAGCCCGCACCCGGCAGATGCGACAGCTTCACCGCGTCGATGATCGAGTCTTTCGAGTAAAAGCCTGAGAAGAACGGCGTGCCGATCAGCGCTAGCGAACCGACCAGCGACGTGATCCACGTGATCGGCATGTACTTGCGCAGGCCGCCCATGTTGCGGATGTCCTGATCGTGATGCATGCCGATGATCACCGAACCCGCGCCGAGGAACAGCAGCGCCTTGAAGAACGCGTGCGTCATCAGGTGGAACACGGCGACCGAGTATGCCGACGCGCCGAGCGCGACCGTCATGTAACCCAGTTGCGACAGCGTGGAATACGCCACCACGCGCTTGATGTCGTTCTGGATGATCCCAAGGAAGCCCATGAACAGCGCGGTAATCGCGCCGATGACCATCACGAACGAGAGCGCCGTATCCGACAGTTCGAACAGCGGCGACATGCGCGTGACCATGAAGATACCGGCCGTCACCATGGTTGCCGCGTGAATCAGTGCCGAAATCGGCGTCGGGCCTTCCATCGAATCGGGCAGCCAGACATGCAGCGGGAACTGCGCCGACTTACCCATCGCGCCGATGAAGAGGCAAATACACGCCACCGTCAGCAGACCCCAGTCCGTACCCGGAAAGGTCAGTGCCGCGAGTTCGGTGCGCTTCGCGAACACGTCGCCGTAGTTCATCGAACCGGCGAACGCGAACAGCAGGCCGATACCCAGCAAAAAGCCGAAGTCGCCAATGCGGTTCACGATGAACGCTTTCATGTTCGCGTAGATCGCCGTGGGACGCGTGAAGTAGAAGCCGATCAGCAGATACGACACCAGACCCACCGCTTCCCAGCCGAAGAACAGCTGCAGGAAGTTGTTGCTCATCACGAGCATCAACATCGAGAACGTGAACAGCGAGATGTACGAGAAGAAGCGCTGGTAGCCGTCCTCGCCGGCCATGTAGCCGATCGTGTAGATGTGCACCATGAGCGACACGAAGGTCACCACGCACATCATCATGGCCGTCAGCGAGTCGACCAGAAAGCCGATCTCGAACTTCGTTTTGCCGATCGACATCCATTCGTAGATGGTCGCGTTGAAGCTCGCGCCGTCCAGTACCTGGAAGAATACGATCGCCGACAGGATGAACGAGATCGCGACGCCGAGGATCGTGACCGAATGCGCACCGGCTCGCCCTACCGCTTTTCCGGCCAGACCGGCAACCAGGCAGCCGGCCAGCGGTGCCAGCGGGATCGCCAGCAGCAGGTTTTCATTGAGTATCGTGGACATAACCGCTTTTCCTGAAATTAACCTTTGAGCTGATCGAGATCCTCGACATTGATCGTGTCGAGACTACGGAACAGGGTCACCAGAATCGCGAGGCCGATTGCCGCTTCCGCCGCTGCAACCGTCAGCACGAAGAAGACGAAGATCTGACCATGCACGTCGCCGAGGTAATGCGAGAACGCGACGAAGTTGGTGTTCACCGCGAGCAGCATCAATTCGATCGCCATCAAAATGATGATGACGTTGCGACGGTTCAGGAAAATGCCGACGACGCTGATCGCAAACAGGATCGCGCCGAGGACAAGGTAATGGGCAAGGGTCAACATGATTTCTATCTCCTGTCCGCTCAGCTGTTCTTGGCTGGTGCCGAGTCGGCCGCTGCTGCTGCCGCTGCCGCTGCCGCGGCTTCTTCCGCCGCGACGGTTGCCGCGGTCTTTTCCGATTTCATCTTCACGACGCGCACGCGGTCTTGAGCGCGTACCTTGACCTGTTCGCTGACGTTCTGACGTTTGCTGTCTTTCTTGTGGCTCGTGGTCAGTGCGATCGCCGCGATGATCGCCACCAGCAGCACCAGACCGGCCACTTCGAACGCGAAGATGTAGTCGGTGTAGATGACCTTGCCGATCAGGCGCGTGTTCGACCAGTCGCCCATGCCGTTCGCGGCGGCCGTGGTGTCACGCAGCGCCGTGGCGGTCGCGCCGTAACCGTGCCAGAGAATCAACGCGGTTTCGATCACGATGATCGCGCCCACCAGCGTGGCCATTGGCACGAAGCGTTTGAAGTCTTTGCGCAGCACGTCGATGTTGATGTCCAGCATCATCACGACGAACAGGAACAGCACCATCACCGCGCCGACGTAGACCAGCACCAGCAGGATCGCAAGGAACTCGGCCTGCAGCAGCATCCAGATCGCGGCTGCGTTGAAGAACGCCAGCACCAGAAACAGTGCGGACGACACCGGGTTGCGCGAGGTGATCACCTTCAGCCCTGAAACCACCAGGAGCAGCGCGAAGATGTAGAACAGTACGGTCGTGAATTCCATGATTACCGGTTCATCGTTAGGCCATCGTCAGGCATTGTTCTTTGGCACTTGTGGTTGGCATACCGCTGGCATACCGCCAGAACAGCCGCACAGGTGCGCCGTGCCGCGGCGTTCGGGCCGCGGCGCCCGGCCCGACAACAGGCCGTGATTGCTGCATTTACTGCTTTAACTGGATAAAGCGCTTCAACGATACGGTGCGTCGGCTGCCTTGTTCGCCGCGATCTCCGCTTCATAGCGATCGCCCACGGCCAGCAGCATGTCTTTCGTGAAGTACAGGTCGCCACGCTTCTCGCCGTGATACTCGAGAATGTGCGTCTCGACGATCGAATCGACCGGGCAGCTTTCTTCGCAGAAACCGCAGAAAATGCACTTGGTCAGGTCGATGTCGTAACGCGTGGTGCGACGGGTGTTGTCCGCGCGCGTTTCCGACTCGATCGTAATGGCGAGCGCCGGGCACACCGCTTCGCACAGCTTGCAGGCGATGCAGCGCTCTTCGCCGTTTTCATAACGGCGCAGCGCGTGCAGGCCGCGGAAACGCGGCGAAATCGGAGTCTTCTCTTCCGGGAACTGCACGGTCACCTTGCGTTGGAACGTATAACGTCCGGTCAGCGCGAGGCCTTTGAGCAGTTCCGTGAGGAAGAAGGTCTTGAAAAAGTTTTGGATTGCGGTCATGGGTTCATCCGCCCTTTATTTCCAGATGTTCAACGGCGACATGATCCAGAAGCCGACCACCACCAGCCACACCACGCAGACCGGAATGAAGATCTTCCAGCCCAGACGCATGATCTGGTCGTAGCGATAGCGCGGGAATGTGGCACGCGCCCAGATGAACACCGACAACAGGAAGAAAACCTTGGCGACGAGCCATACGATGCCCGGGACGAACGACAGGAAGCCGAACGGTGCACTCCAGCCGCCGAGGAACAGTGTTGCAGCCAATGCCGAGATCACGATCATGTTGATGTACTCGGCGAGGAAGAACAGCGCGAACGCCATACCCGAGTAATCGATCATGTGGCCCGCGACGATTTCCGACTCCCCTTCCACCACGTCGAACGGGTGACGGTTCGTTTCGGCGATGCCCGAGATGAAGTACACGACGAACATCGGCAACAGCGGCAGCCAGTTCCACGACAGGAAGTTCAAGCCGTACGATGCGAAGATGCCATGTTCCTGCGAAGCGACGATGCCCGACAGGTTCAGCGTGCCGGCGGTCATGAGCACGACGACGAGCGCGAAGCCCATCGAGATTTCGTACGAAACCATCTGCGCCGCGGCGCGCATCGCGCCGAGGAACGCATATTTCGAGTTCGACGCCCAACCGGCCAGAATCACGCCGTACACGCCGATCGACGAGATCGCCATTGCGTACAGCAGACCTGCGTTGATGTCGCCAAGCACTGCGCCCGCCTGGAACGGAATCACGGCCCAGACCGCGAAGGCGGGCACCACCACCATGATCGGCGCGATCAGGTAGATCCAGCGGCTCGCCTGCGCCGGCTGAATCACTTCTTTCAGCAACAGCTTCAGCACGTCGGCGATCGGCTGCAGCAAACCTGCGGGGCCGACGCGGTTCGGGCCGAGACGCACGTGCATCCAGCCGATCAGCTTACGCTCCCACAGAATCAGGTAAGCCACGCACAGCAGGATCACGACGGCCACCACCAGGATGCGCACCAGTGCCCACACCGTGGGCCATGCCACACCGAGAAGCTGGGTGCCGCCCGAGTTGATCGTATCGAACAAGCTCATTTACGCCTTCTCCACCACCAGTTCACCGAACAGGCTGCCCAGCGCTGCACCGGCAGGCGTAGCCGCCGATACGCGGACGACCGTCTCCGCAAGATTCGCGTCGCGCACGGCCGGCAACTGCACCGATTGCTCGCCCTGGCGCACGCGCACCGCGTCGCCTTCCTTCAAACCCAGTTTGTCGAACAGCCCAGCGGGCAGACCGACCGTATTCGCCGCACGTGCTGCAGCGGTCAGATGCAACGACTCGGCGCGACGCACCAGCGCATCGGCGTGATAGATCGGCACGTTCGCGATACGTTCGAACTTGCCTTCCGCTGCCTTCGCCGCCTTGCCGCGTGCAACCGTGACGCCCGTCTTGTTCGACAGACGCGAGTTCAGTCCGCCGTCGCCGAGAGCGGCCGCGCGCACTTCTTCCGAGGTGTCGAATTCGAAGCCGGGCAGGCCCAGCAGGCTGCCCAGCACGCGCAACACCTTCCATGCCGGACGCGTGTCGCCGAGCGGTCGCACGACGCCGTTGAACGTCTGCACCGTACCTTCGGCGTTGACGAACGTGCCGGCCGTTTCCGTGTACGGAGCGATCGGCAGCAGCACGTCGGCGTATTCCGCGCCGGTCTGGAACGGCGACATCACGACAACCATTTCAGCCTGCTTCAGCGCGGCCAAAGCCTGTGCCGGATTGGCCGTGTCGAACTCCGGTTCGACGTTCAGCAGCACATAACCCTTGCGCGGTTGCTCGAATACTTCGCGAGCGTTCAGACCGCCCTCGCCCGGCAACGCGTTCACGAGATGTGCGCCGACCGTGTTGGCCGCTTCCGTCAGGAAGCCGAGCGTTGCGCCGGTCGCATCCGCGATCCATTGGGCGGCTGCGTGAATGACGGCGAAGTCCGGATGACGGACCGCGCTGTTGCCCAGCAACACCAGGCGACGTTCGCCCGTGGCGAGCGACTTCGCGACTTTCTTGTGCGCATCCGCGGGCTGCGTGCCGGCGAAGGCTTCCGGCAGTGCCACGCCGTTCGCTTCCGACACCGCGCCGGCGATTCCAGCGAGTGCCTCGATCCATGCGGACGGCGCTGCCACGACGCGCTCCGCTTGCGGAATCAGCGCATCGTCGTTGGTGGATTGCACGAGCGTGAGCTTCGCGCCGCCCTTCGCGGCCTGACGCAGACGCGCGGCGAACAGCGGATGATCGCGACGCAGATCCGAGCCGATCACCAGTGCGGCGTCGACGTTCGACAGATCGGCGATCGCCGTGCCGAGCCACGGCGTGCCGCTGACCGGTGCGGAGAAATCCGACTGACGCAGACGGAAGTCGACGTTAGGCGTGCCGACCGCTTGCGCGAGTTGCTTCAACAGGAACAGTTCTTCGACGGTGCTGTGGGCGCTGCCGAGTGCGGCCAGCGCATTCGCGCCGTGGTCGCCCTTGATGCCCTTCAGTCCCTTCACCACATATTCGAGCGCGGTTTGCCAGTCGGTCTCGACCCACTTGCCGCCTTGCTTGAGCATAGGCTGGGTCAGACGCTCGGGGCTGTTCAGGCCTTCGTACGAGAAACGGTCTTTGTCCGAAATCCAGCATTCGTTGATAGATTCGTTTTCGAACGGCAGAACGCGCATCACGCGATTGTTCTTCACCTGCACCACGAGGTTCGCGCCGACGGAATCATGCGGGCTCACCGACTTGCGGCGCGACAGTTCCCACGTACGGGCGCTGTAGCGGAACGGCTTGCTGGTCAGCGCGCCGACCGGGCACAGATCGATCATGTTGCCCGACAGTTCCGAATCCACCGTCTTGCCGACGAACGATGTGATTTCCGAATGCTCGCCGCGGCCCAACATGCCGAGTTCCATCACGCCGGCCACTTCCTGACCGAAACGGACGCAACGCGTGCAGTGAATGCAGCGCGACATTTCTTCCATGGAGATCAGCGGGCCGACGTTCTTGTGGAACACCACGCGCTTTTCTTCGCTATAGCGCGATCCCGACTTGCCGTAGCCCACGGCCAGATCCTGCAACTGGCACTCGCCGCCCTGATCGCAGATCGGGCAATCCAGCGGGTGATTGATCAGCAGGAATTCCATCACGGCTTGCTGGCCCTTCACCGCCTTGTCCGACTTGGTGCGCACGATCATGCCAGCCGATACCGGCGTGGCGCACGCAGGCACCGCCTTCGGCATCTTTTCGACATCGACCAGACACATCCGGCAGTTGGCCGCAATCGACAGCTTCTTGTGATAGCAGAAGTGAGGAATGTACGTGTCGACCTTATGCGCAGCCTGGATCACCATGCTGCCTTCAGGCACCTCTACTTTCTTGCCGTCTATTTCAAGTTCAACCATGATGGTCAATCTTCCTTAACCTGTTACCGCTCAATCGTTCGCCCGTTCATCGCCCGTTTCAGGCGATGAATCCCGCGGATGACGTGTTCTTCTGCGTGCTTATCTGCTTATCGATCCGCAGACTTAAGCCGCTACGGTTTCCGACGCCGCCGCTGCGCCGGCATGACCGCCGACGAGGCAATGCTTGTGGGCGACGTGATATTCGAACTCGTCCCAGTAGTGCTTGAGCATGCCGCGAACCGGCATGGCCGCTGCATCGCCGAGCGCGCAGATCGTGCGGCCCATGATGTTTTCAGCAACCGAGTTCAGCAGATCCAGATCTTCCGGACGGCCGAGCCCATGCTCGATACGATGCACGACGCGGTACAGCCAGCCCGTGCCTTCGCGGCAAGGCGTGCATTGACCACACGATTCTTCGTAATAGAAATACGACAGCCGCAACAACGAGCGCACCATGCAACGCGTCTCGTCCATGACGATGACCGCGCCTGAACCGAGCATCGAGCCGGCCTTGGCAATCGAGTCGTAGTCCATGTCGGTCTGCATCATCATGTCGCCCGGAATCACCGGTGCCGACGAGCCGCCAGGAATCACGGCCTTGATCTTCCTGCCGCCGCGCATGCCGCCGGCGAGTTCCATCAGCGTGGAAAACGGTGTGCCGAGCGGAATTTCGTAATTGCCCGGACGTTCGACGTCGCCGGCGACCGAGAAAATCTTCGTGCCGCCGTTATTCGGCT
Source organism: Paraburkholderia sp. BL25I1N1 (assembly GCF_003002025.1). Lineage (GTDB taxonomy): Bacteria > Pseudomonadota > Gammaproteobacteria > Burkholderiales > Burkholderiaceae > Paraburkholderia. The sequence goes on along the minus strand of NZ_PVZB01000005.1, from coordinate 374,576 downwards.
TGCCGATTTCGAGGTAATTCTGCGGGCCGATTGCGAGCAGGAACGGCACTGCGGCGAACGTCTCGGTGTTGTTGATCGTGGTCGGCTTGCCGTACACGCCGAAGCTCGCCGGGAACGGCGGCTTGAAGCGCGGCTGGCCTTTCTTGCCTTCCAGCGATTCGAGCAGCGCGGTTTCTTCGCCGCAGATATAGGCGCCGTAACCGTGGTGCGCATGCAGTTCGAACGAGAAGCCCGAACCCATGATGTTTTCGCCGAGGAACCCGGCGCGGCGAGCTTCGTCCAACGCCTGTTCAAAGCGTTTGTAGACTTCCCAAATCTCGCCGTGAATATAGTTGTAGCCGACCGTAATGCCCATCGCGTACGCGCCGATGGCCATGCCTTCGATCAGCGAATGCGGATTGAAGCGCAGGATGTCGCGGTCTTTGAATGTGCCCGGTTCGCCTTCGTCCGAATTGCAGACGAGGTACTTCTGGCCGGGGAACTGACGCGGCATGAAGCTCCACTTCAGACCGGTCGGGAAGCCCGCACCGCCACGGCCACGCAGACCCGACGCCTTGACGTCGGCGATCACCTGCTCGGGCGGAATCTTCTCTTCCAGAATACGGCGCAGCTGTGCGTAACCGCCGCGCGCCACGTAGTCTTCGAGATGCCAGTTGTCGCCGTTCAGGCCGGCGAGAATCAGCGGTTTGATGTGACGATCGTGTAAAGACGTCATTTCGAAAGTTCCTCGAGCAGCTGGTCGATCTTCGCGCGGCTCATGAAGCTGCACATGCGATGGTTGTTCACCAGCATCACCGGCGCGTCGCCGCACGAACCCATGCACTCACCTTCTTTCAGGGTGAACTTGCCATCGGGCGTGGTTTCGCCGAAGTCGATGCCGAGCTTCTGCTTCAGATATTCAGCAGCGCTGTCCGAGCCGCCGTCCGGGCCGAGCTGGCACGGTAGGTTGGTGCAGAGCGTGATCTTGTATTTGCCGACCGGCGAGGTCTCGTACATCGTGTAGAAGGTAGCCACCTCCTGCACGGCGACTGCCGGCATGCCGAGATAGTCCGCGACGAACTGCATGAGTTCGGGCGTCAGCCAGCCATGCTCTTCCTGAGCAGTGGCCAACGCCGACATCACGGCGGACTGTTTCTGATCGGCGGGATACTTCGCGATCGCGCGATCGATTTCTTTCAGGCCTTCAGCTGAGATCATTTTCAGACACGACTCTTTCAATTCCTACCGAACGAAAACCTGTCGCGCGCTGCATGATGCGACAGACCCGGCGTTCCTTTGCTTGACGCGCGCTTCGGTGCAATCTGAAGGCGCGCTCTGATGAATACGTCCTAGCGATCCACTTCGCCGAACACGATGTCCTGCGTGCCGATGATCGTCACGGCGTCGGCGATCATGTGACCGCGCGCCATTTCATCCAGCGTGGACAGGTGCGCGTAGCCCGGTGCGCGGATCTTCAGGCGATACGGTTTGTTGGCGCCGTCGGAGATCAGATAGATGCCGAACTCGCCCTTCGGATGCTCGACCGCGGCGTATGCCTCGCCTTCCGGCACATGGAAGCCTTCCGTGAAGAGCTTGAAGTGGTGAATCAGCTCTTCCATGTTCGACTTCATACCTACGCGCGACGGCGGCGCAACCTTGTGATTGTCGATCATCACGGGGCCGGGATTCTTACGCAGCCACTCAATGCACTGTTTCACAATGCGTGTGGACTGGCGCATTTCTTCGACGCGTACCAAATATCGGTCATAACAGTCGCCGTTGACCCCCACCGGGATGTCAAAATCGAGCTTGTCGTAGACCTCGTACGGTTGCTTCTTGCGCAAATCCCATTCGATACCCGAACCACGCAGCATCGCACCGGTCATGCCGAGGTTCAGCGCGCGTTCCGGGCTGACCACGCCGATACCGACCAGACGTTGCTTCCAGATCCGGTTGTCGGTAAGCAGCGTTTCGTATTCGTCGACGCACTTCGGGAAACGCGTAAAGAAATCGTCGATGAAGTCGAGGAGCGAACCCTGACGGTTCTCGTTCATCTTCGACAATGCCTTGGCATTGCGAATCTTCGACGCTTTATATTGCGGCATTGCGTCAGGCAGATCGCGATAGACGCCGCCCGGACGATAGTAAGCCGCGTGCATCCGTGCGCCCGACACCGCTTCGTACACGTCCATCAGGTCTTCGCGTTCACGGAACGCGTACAGAAACACCGCCATTGCGCCGACGTCGAGCGCGTGCGCGCCGATCCACATCAGGTGGTTCAGCACGCGCGTGACTTCGTCGAACATCACGCGAATGTATTGCGCGCGCACCGGCACTTCGATGCCGAGCAGCTTTTCGATCGCCATCACGTAGCCGTGCTCGTTGACCATCATCGACACGTAGTCGAGACGGTCCATATACGGCACCGACTGGATGAATGTTTTGGTTTCGGCGAGCTTTTCAGTCGCACGATGCAGCAGGCCGATGTGCGGATCGGCGCGCTGGATGACTTCGCCGTCGAGTTCGAGCACGAGGCGCAGCACACCGTGCGCTGCCGGATGCTGAGGGCCGAAGTTGAGCGTGTAGTTCTTGATCTCTGCCATGGCGTTCTCTTAGTGTTTCAGACCGCCATAGCGATCTTCGCGGATCACGCGCGGCGTGATTTCTCGCGGCTCGATCGTCACAGGCTGATAGACGACGCGCTTCTCTTCCGGGTCGTAACGCATTTCGACATAACCGGAGACAGGGAAATCTTTGCGGAACGGGTGACCGATGAAACCGTAGTCAGTGAGGATGCGGCGCAGATCCGGATGGCCTTCGAAGACGATGCCGTACAGGTCGAATGCTTCGCGCTCGTACCAGTTGACCGAATTCCAGATTTCGACGACAGACGGCAGGATCGGCACTTCGTCGTCCGGTGCGAACACGCGCAGGCGCAGACGCCAGTTGTTCTGCACCGACAACAAATGCAGCACGGCCGCGAAACGCGGACCGTCGTAAGCGCCTTCGGCGTAGGTTTGATAGTCGACGCCGCACAGATCCACGCATTGCTCGAAACCGAGCGAGCGGTCGTCGCGCAGACGCGTTGCCACGTTGAGGTAGTCGCCAGCCTTCACGACGATCGTCAACTCACCGATTGCTTCGCTGAGGTTCAGCAGGAGGCCGCCAAAGGCCGCCTCGAGGTTCGCTTTCAGGGTCTCGAGTTTGCTTGCCATATTGTGGGGGAGGCGTTGGCCTTATTGACGGGCGATTGTGTTGGTGCGGCGAATCTTGGCCTGAAGCTGGATCACGCCGTACACCAGCGCTTCCGCCGTGGGCGGACAGCCCGGCACGTAGACGTCCACGGGCACGATCCGGTCACAGCCGCGCACCACCGAATACGAGTAGTGGTAATAGCCGCCGCCGTTCGCGCACGAGCCCATCGAGATCACCCAGCGCGGCTCGGCCATCTGGTCGTAGACCTTGCGCAGAGCCGGCGCCATCTTGTTGCACAGCGTGCCGGCGACGATCATCACGTCCGACTGACGCGGACTCGGACGAAACACCACGCCGAAACGGTCGAGGTCATAACGGGCAGCGCCCGCATGCATCATCTCGACCGCACAGCACGCAAGACCGAACGTCATCGGCCACAGCGAGCCGGTGCGCGTCCAGTTGATCAGTTTGTCAGCTGTGGTGGTGACAAACCCTTCCTTCAAGACCCCTTCGATACTCATTTGCTTTCCACTCCAGACGGGGCGGCAAGCCTTGGCCACCCACGCAAACCGGCGATTAATCCATCATTCCCAGTCGAGGCCGCCTTTCTTCCAGATATAGGCGAAGCCCAACAGGAATTCGAGCAGGAAAATCATCATTGCCATGAAGCCGGGCCAGCCGATGTCGCGCAGGGCGACGCCCCACGGAAACAGGAACGCGGTTTCAAGATCGAAAATGATGAAGAGAATGGCGACGAGGTAATAGCGCACGTCGAACTTCATGCGCGCATCTTCGAATGCTTCGAAGCCGCACTCGTACGGTGCGTTTTTCTCGGTATCGGGCTTGTTGGGACCGAGGATCTTGCCGATACTGACCAGTGCTACGCCTAAACCGGTGCCCACAACGAGGAACAACAAGACGGGGAAATAGGCTGCGAGGTTCAAGACTATCCTCAATCGGTTGGTTCTGAGTGCCGTCAGGAGCATAGCACTCCTGACGCGAAATCACTTCCGAAACGCACATGCCGCAAGCCCAACGCAAGCCGCACGCCAGAAGTGAAAATGCCAGCCGAAGCGAAGCAAGCGGCTGGCATTTAGATAACATTTTGGTGCCGACGGCGAGACTCGAACTCGCACAGCTTTCGCCACTACCCCCTCAAGATAGCGTGTCTACCAATTTCACCACGTCGGCACTGCATGCAATCCGGGAAAACAACTTATAAAACCCGCGAATCGCTTCAAGACTTAGATTGTAACTGGTCTAAACAGATTGTTCAACGCACAAAAGCACGTTTGAACGAAAATTTATTTCGGCACGTCGGTCGCCGGGACCGACGCAGCCGACGCCGGCAAAACAGCCGAGCCACCTGCCGGCGCTGACGCAGCCGAGGCCGCGACCGGTGCGGTGACAGCCGCGCCCAGCACGCCTGCGGAAGGTTTCGCACGATACGCGCCGAGGTAAGTGAGCGTCAGCGTGGTGACAAAAAATACCGCTGCGAGCACTGCGGTTGTACGCGACAAAAAGTTCGCCGAACCGGTCGCACCGAACAGGCTGCCGGACGCGCCGCTACCAAAAGCCGCGCCCATATCGGCGCCTTTGCCGTGCTGCAGCAAAACGAGGCCAATCACCCCAAGTGCCGACAACAGCTGAACGACGATAATCAATGTTTTCAAATACAGCATCACACTCACCTGAGTCTTTATTTAACCGCGCCACACACTGCGTGTTGCACGGGATGGGGTCATCCTCGCCAAGGCGCCCTGCTTAACCGGCGACGCTCGTTGCGGCCGCCGCCTTGCAGATCGCCAGGAAATCCTGCTCTTTCAACGACGCGCCGCCGATGAGGCCACCGTCGATATCCGGCTGGCGGAACAGTTCTTCCGCGTTTTCCGGTTTCACACTGCCGCCGTACAGCAACGGCACATCCGCCACCGCCGCGCCCTTTGCCGCCAGACGCGCACGCAGGAACGCATGAACTGCCTGCGCCTGCTCCGCGCTTGCGCTCTTGCCGGTGCCGATCGCCCAAACCGGCTCGTACGCGACGACAAGCTTCGCCGCCTCTTGCACCGACAATTTCGCCAGCACTTCGTCCAGTTGCGTGCCGACCACCTGCTCGGTCGAACCGGCTTCGCGCTCTTCAAGCGTTTCGCCGACGCAAACGACCGGCGTCAGACCCGCTTCCAGCGCGCGCTGCGTTTTGACCGCGACCAGCTCAGCGCTTTCGCGATGATAGGCACGGCGCTCCGAGTGCCCGACGATCGCGAGCGTGGCGCCGAACTCCGCCACCATCGGCGCGGCCACTTCGCCGGTATAGGCGCCGTGCGTGAACGCCGACACGTCCTGCACGCCCCATACGACCCGGCTGCCGTCCAGCAACGATTGAGACTGCGCGAGATACGGACTCGGCACACAGACGCCGACGCGCACGTCGGCCGGCAATTCGCCCGCGCCTTGTGCCACCGCTTGCAACAACGCAGCGTTCTCGGCGAGGCGCCCGTGCATCTTCCAGTTACCGACTACCAGCTTGGCTCGTTGTTTCGACATCGTCTCGTCTTGTCTTGGCGGCGGACTTCGTTTGCGCTTACAGTCCGCCTTTCGGTTTCATGCGGCGTGCGCAAAACGCGCAATTTTACTGCGTGGGGTGGATCGGGTCAAACCGACCTGTCAAGCGTCCTGACCCCAAGACAGTACGATCTTGCCGACATGCGTGCTGCTCTCCATCAGCGTGTGCGCATCGGCAGCCTGCGCGGCTGGAAATACGCGATGCACCACGGGCTTGATCCGCCCATCTTCGAGATGCGGCCACACGTGCTCTTTCAACTGCGCGGCAATCTTCGCCTTGAATTCGATCGGCCGCGGACGCAGCGTCGAACCCGTCACCGTCAAACGGCGGCGCAATACTTCGTTCAGATTCAGCTCCGCCTTCGCGCCGCCCAGCAACGCGATCAGCACAATGCGGCCGCCATCCGCCAACGCCGTCAGCTCGCGCGACACATAACTGCCCGCCACCATGTCGAGCACCACGTCGACACCGCGATCGTTGGTCAGCGACTTGATCACTTCGACGAAATCTTCAGTCTTGTAGTTGATCGCGCGCTCGGCGCCTAACGCTTCACATGCGCGGCACTTCTCATCCGAGCCCGCGGTTGCAAACACGCGAAAGCCGAGCGCATGCGCAATCTGGATCGCCGTCACGCCGATGCCGCTCGAACCGCCTTGCACCAGCAGCGTTTCGTTCGGCGCGCCTTCGCCCTTGCCGAGTTGCGCACGGTCGAACACATTGCTCCACACCGTGAAGAATGTTTCGGGCAGCGAAGCAGCTTCGACATCGGACAAACCGGCCGGCACCGGCAGGCATTGCAACAACGGCGCGACCGCGTATTCCGCGTAGCCGCCGCCGGCCAGCAACGCGCACACGCGATCGCCTACCTTCAGACCGAACGGGTTGTTCTTCTCGTCGATGTTTCCTTCGACGATTTCGCCCGCCACTTCCAGCCCCGGCAGATCCGACGCGCCCGGCGGCGGCGCATAGCCGCCCTTGCGCTGGAACACGTCCGGACGGTTGATGCCGGATGCGGCCACCTTGATCAGCACCTCGCCTGCTTTAGGCTGCGGCGTGGGCCGCTCAGCCAGCTTCAGGACTTCCGGCGCTCCGAATTCGGTGATTTCGATCGCTTTCATCTGCGTCTACTCCAAGATTGGATTGCGTTGCATGCCGGGATGAACAGGTAGAGTACCCGTTTCTAATTACCTGCAACGCAATCCACCCTGCAGCCTTCATAAAAAACGGCCGGCGCGCATTCGCGCTGCCGGCCGTTGTTCCGCTACCGCATTACTGCGGCGTCGGCTCGCCTTGCGGCGCGCCGCTCGCGCCATTCGCGCCTTCGTTCAGCAACGCCTTGGCCGACAAACGCACGCGGCCCTTTTCGTCCGTCTGGATGACCTTGACCTTCACTTGCTGGCCATCCTTCAGGTAGTCGTTGATGTCCTTGATACGCTCGTTGGCGATTTCGGAGATGTGCAGCAGACCGTCCTTGCCCGGCAGGATGTTGACGATCGCGCCGAAATCGAGCAGCTTGAGCACGGTGCCTTCGTACACCTGGCCCACTTCGACTTCCAGCGTGATGTTCTCGATACGCTTCTTCGCTTCGGCCATCCCTTCGCTGCTCGTGCTGGCGATGGTGACGACGCCGTCGTCCGAAATATCGATCGTCGTGCCGGTTTCTTCGGTCAGCGCGCGGATCACCGAACCACCCTTGCCGATCACGTCGCGGATCTTTTCCGGATTGATCTTGATGGTGATCATGCGCGGTGCGTAGTCCGACAGCACCGTGTTCGCGCCCGACACCGCCGAGGTCATCTTGCTCAGGATGTGCATACGGCCTTCCTTCGCTTGCGCGAGGGCGACCTGCATGATTTCCTTGGTGATGCCCTGGATCTTGATGTCCATCTGCAGCGCGGTCACGCCTTGTTCCGTACCCGCTACCTTGAAGTCCATGTCGCCGAGGTGATCTTCGTCGCCGAGGATGTCGGTCAGCACGGCAAACTTGTTGCCTTCCAGGATCAGGCCCATGGCGATGCCGGCGACGTGCGCCTTCATCGGCACGCCGGCGTCCATCAGCGCGAGGCAGCCGCCGCACACCGAAGCCATCGACGAGGAACCGTTCGATTCCGTGATTTCCGACACGACGCGGATCGAGTAGCCGAATTCGTCGGCGCTCGGCAGGCACGCAGCCAGCGCGCGCTTGGCCAGACGGCCGTGACCGATTTCACGGCGCTTCGGCGAACCGACGCGGCCCGTTTCGCCGGTCGCGAACGGAGGCATGTTGTAATGGAGCATGAAGCGTTCGCGGTACTCGCCTTCGAGGGCGTCGATGTTCTGCTCGTCGCCCTTGGTGCCCAACGTGGCCACCACCATCGCTTGCGTTTCGCCGCGCGTGAACAGTGCCGAACCGTGGGTACGCGGCAGCACGCCGGTACGGATTTCGATCGGGCGCACGGTACGCGTGTCGCGGCCGTCGATACGCGGTTCGCCGTTCAGGATCTGCGTACGGACGATCTTCGCTTCGATATCGAACAGCACATTGCCGACGGTTGCCTTGTCGGCCGCCACCGTGCCGCCCGCGGCAGCTTCTTCTTCCAGCTTCTTCGACGTCGCTGCGTAGACTTCCTTCAGCTTGGTCGAACGGGCTTGCTTGTCGCGCAGTTGATACGCAGCCAGCAGGTCGGCTTGCGCCAGTTCCGTCACGCGTGCGATCAACGGCTCGTTCTTCGCCGCCGGTTGCCAATCCCATTCCGGCTTGCCGCCTTCACGGACCAGATCGTGGATCGCGTCGATCGCGATCTGCATTTGCTCATGACCGAACACCACGCCGCCGAGCATTACTTCTTCGCTCAGTTGCTGCGCTTCCGATTCCACCATCAGCACCGCGCGTTCCGTACCGGCGACGATCAGGTCGAGCGCCGATTCCTTCAATTGCGGACGCGTCGGGTTCAACACGTATTCATTGTTGATGTAGGCCACGCGTGCTGCGCCGACCGGGCCGTTGAACGGCAGACCGGACACGGCGAGCGCCGCCGACGCGCCGATCAGCGCGGGGATGTCGGCGGGGATTTCGGGGTTCAGCGACAGGACGTGGATCACGACCTGAACTTCGTTGTAGAAGCCTTCCGGGAACAGCGGACGCAGCGGGCGATCGATCAGGCGCGAGATCAGCGTTTCGCCTTCCGACGGACGGCCTTCACGGCGGAAGAAGCCACCCGGAATCTTACCGGCGGCGTAGGTCTTTTCGAGGTAGTCGACGGTCAGCGGGAAGAAGTCCTGACCCGGCTTGGCGGTCTTGGCGCCGACCACGGTGGCCAGCACCACGGTATCTTCGACGTCGACGATCACGGCACCGCTCGCCTGGCGAGCGATTTCGCCGGTTTCGAGGCGAACCTTATGTTGTCCCCACTGAAATTCTTTGACGATCTTATTGAACATAGTCATTGCTTTTCCTCTTCGTTATGCCGCGCGGACCAGAAGCGGCGCGGCAACGCCAGGACCGGCGCCACATGGGAAGAGTAGTGTTATGCCATTCCAGAGAACCACGCCTTACAATGAGTACGCGCGAACCGCTGGAATGACACAAAGCTCCGCCCCTGAAGCCCGGCCGTGAATCCCTTCTTTACTGCCTGCTCTACTGCCTGATTACTGCTTCGCTGCTCCCGCCGCATGAACCGGCACGCCACTGCGGAGAACAGCCGGCGCGCATCACATGAAGCGCACCGTGCAAAAACAAAATGCCTGTATCAGTGGAACTGACACAGGCATCTTGCTGAACGACTGGCCGATTACTTACGCAGACCCAGCTTCTCGATCAGTGCGCGGTAACGATCCGCGTCCTTACCCTTCAGGTAGTCGAGCAGCTTACGACGGCGGCTCACCATGCGCAGCAGACCGCGGCGGCTGTGGTGATCTTTCGTGTGTGCCTTGAAGTGAACGGTCAGTTCATTGATGCGGGTCGTGAGCAGCGCGACCTGAACTTCGGGGGAGCCGGTGTCGTTGGCTGCGCGTGCGAATTGCGCAACGACTTCGGACTTCTTGCTTGTTTCAACTGCGGACATGTCGATTTCCTTAAGAACTAGACAGGCGGTCACGGAAGAAAGGCCGTGCCGTGGGTTACCCGTATTTGACACGCCCTGGATACAGGCTTGCCTCATAACGGGACGCGTATTGTAGCACAGCCGATTCCGGCCGCGAACCCGGCTGTGCCGGGCGATGGCGCGCGCCCGATCCGCATTACGGCCGCTTCATCTTGCAGACGGTCGGCAAGACGGTGCGCTCGGGCGGCAACGCCAGCACCGTGCGAAACCCGTAGCCGGAGCCTTCATTATCGAAATGCACGCCCGGCGTGCCGGCCTTGTCCATCTCCATCACGTAAAGGGGCTGAAACAGTTGATGATCGTCGGCGCGCATCCGCGAGGCGTGAAAGCCGTTGTCGAAGCGGATTCCTTCCAGCGCTTTCGCCACTGCCGTCGGGTCGGCGCTGCCGGCGCGGGTCATCGCCGCGGCCAGGGTTTCGATCATCAGCGGCATGCGCAGCACGGGGTAATCGTCCTGCGCGGCCGGGAAACGGGTCCGGAAGGCGGCGTACCACGCGTCGGACGCCGCGCCGCCAGCGTTCGGATGCCAGTCTGCCACCGCAATCACGTGACCGACGCCGGCGTCGCCCAACGCTGCCGGCGCGCCGAGGCTGTTGCCGTAGAAGGTGTAGAACTTCGTGTCCAGCCCCTGCTCGCGCGCGGCCTTGACGAGCAGCGTCAGATCGTTGCCCCAATTGCCCGTGATCACGGCGTCCGCCCCGCTCGCGCGGATCTTGGCGATATACGGCGCGAAGTCCTTCACGCGGCCGATCGGATGAAATTCGTCGCCGACCACCGCGATGTCCGGACGCTTCGTGGCCAGCGTCGAGCGCGCGAGGCTGCTGACGTCGTGCCCGAAGCTGTAATCCTGGTTCAGCAGATAGACTTTCTTGACCGCCTTGTCGCGCTGGATCACGTCGGCCAGCGCGTCCATACGCATGCCCGCGTGCGCGTCGAAGCGGAAATGCCAGAAGCTGCAGTTGGCGTTGGTCAGCGCCGGGTCGTCGGCGGAATAGTTGAGAAACAGTTCGCGGTTGCCCGGTTCGCGGCTGTTTTGCTTGTCGATCGCGCCGATCAGCGCGGCGGCAACCGCCGAGCTGTTGCCCTGCATGATGTAGCCGATACGGCGGTCGGCGGCCGCGCGCAGTTGCGTGAGCGCTTCTTCGGTGCCGCCTTTGCTGTCGAGCACGACCAGTTCGAACGGATGCGCGCCGTCGGCGAGCTTCACGCCGCCATGCGCATTGACCTGCTCGACGCCGAAGCGCAGGTTGCGCTCCACCGCCGCACCCGCGTTGGCGAACGGGCCCGACATGCCTTCGATTAGCGCCAGCTGGATCGGCGCGCCGGCGGGTTTGCTCGCCGGTTTCGCCGCCGCGTTAGCCGCCTGGTTAGCCGCTGGGCCGGCCGCTGGGTTAGCCCCAGTCGCGGCCGGCTCGCTTGCTGCATACGCAACCGCTGCCGCCACGGCCATCGACATTGCCGCCAGCGCCGCCGCCGCGCTCCGTTGCCACTTCGCCATCGTCATTGCCCCGCCTGCCTGATGAAAGCGCGGATCATAGGTCGTTCAGCATGGAATAAGCAAGCCGGCGCAAGCGTTGTCGTATTGCCGGGCCAGCTCTGCACGCAGCGCAATCTTTTGCCGCAGCGCGTGTCAAAATAATGCGTCTCGATGATAAAAACCGCTACTCAAACGCCATCGGAGGAATACATGTTCAACCGCCATCACGGCACGGCGGCCTCGATCGGAGCGCCTGCCGCAGGGCGCCTGCGCCGCGCGGCGCTTGTTTGCCTGAGCGCGCTGGCGCTCGCCGGCTGCGTGCAGCCGTGGCAGCAATACACTCAGGGCGCGGACGAATCGACCATCGTCGCGCGCCTCGGCCCGCCGCGCGAAAGCTACGACCTGCCGGACGGCGGCAAGCGGCTGATGTGGCCGACCCAGCCGATGGGCGAAACCACCACCGCAGCCGATATCGACGCGGCCGGCAAGATCGTCAACGTGCGCCAGGTGCTGCAACCGAACGAGTTCTATCGCGCCGAAATCGGCAAATGGACCAAGAGCGACGTGCTGGTGAACTTTGGCCGACCGGTCGAAACCTCGTACTTCCCGCTGATGAAGCGCGAAGTCTGGACTTATCGCTACCTGGAAGACAACGTCTGGTACATGATGTACAGCTTTTATTTCGACGAGCAGGGCATCGTGCGGCTCACGCAGAAAACGCCCGATCCATTGCACGATCCGGATCGTCGCAGCCTGTTCTGAGCGCCCCGCGAACCGATCCGCATGAATCTACGAAGCCGCCTTCCCGGGCGGCTTTTTTTTATTTATTGCGCATCACGGCGAATATTATTTCGTGCACAGACGATTTATTTTTTGATAGAAAGGCTTTCGTAAGCATTGATTCGGCGCTGGCCTCACATGAGGCCGCACGGGCTCAGCCGTGAATTTCGGCGCCGAATGAATACGCCCCATTTACGGAGCCGCTATCGATGAACCGTCCCAAACGCCTGCTAGTCGCCAATGTTGCCTGGGCGCATGAAACCGCCGTGCGCAACCCCCAGTTTTTCCGTGATCTGGCGCGCGGTCAGAATCCCCACGTACTGTGGATCGGCTGCTCGGACAGCCGCGTGCCCGCCGAGACCATCACGCATTGCGAGCCGGGCGACCTGTTCGTCCACCGCAACATCGCCAACCTTTTTCAGCCCGACGACGACAATTCGGCGAGCGTTCTCGAATATGCGGTGAAGGTGCTGAAGGTCGGCCACGTGATCGTCTGCGGCCACTACGGATGCGGCGGTGTGCGCGCCGCGCTGCTGCCGCCCGAGCCGAGCCTGCCGCATGTGAATCGGCGGATCGCGCCGCTTTGCTCGCTCGCTAACGCGCATCGCGAAGAACTGCAGGACCTCGAGAGCGAACGTGAGCGTGTCAATCACCTCGCCGAGCTGAATGTGCTCGAACAGGTGCGCGGGCTGCGCGCGCACCCCGTCGTGCGGGACGCCGATCCGGCGCCGCTCGTGCACGGCTGGATCTTCGCGCTCGAAGACGGCCGCCTCAAGGTCCTCACGTCGGGCTACGACGCCGACGACGCCATGACCTGCGCGACCGCCGCCCACAGCGCGGCCGCCTAGCGCGATAGCCACGCGAGACCTTATGCGAATCCGATCCGGTTCAGCTTTCGCCGCATACCAGGCGCCACTCCTTACTGCACCGACACCATGAACCTTCGAGCTTTTTTCTCCACATTTCAGCGCGACCTGCTGGCGGGCACGGTCGTTTTTCTGGTCGCCCTGCCGCTCTGCCTGGGCATCGCCAACGCATCGGGCGTCGAACCGTTTGCCGGGCTCGTCTCGGGCATCGTCGGCGGGCTGGTGGTGGCCGTGCTGAGCGGCTCCCGTCTGAGCGTGAGCGGGCCGGCGGCGGGCCTTGTCGTGATCGTCGTCGATGGGATCGCGCAGCTCGGCAGCTTCTCCGCGTTCCTGGCGGCCGTGCTGCTGTCCGGCGCGATCCAGTTCGGTTTCGGCATGCTCAAGGCCGGCCGTTTTGCCGCCTATGTGCCGTCGCCGGTAATCAAGGGCATGCTCGCGGCGATTGGCGTGCTGCTGATCGTCAAGCAGTTTCCGCTCGCGCTGGGACTGTCCGGCGTGGATGCGGCGTCCGGTGCGCAAGCCACCGCGCAGACAGCAACGGCGATTGCCACGCCATTCGGTTCGATCTCGCTGGCGGCTTGCGTGATCACCGTGCTGTCGCTGGCGATTCTGATCGGCTGGGAAACTCGCGCATTTCGCCGCTTCGCACTGGTGCGCCGCGTACCGGCGCCGCTCGCCGTCGTTCTGCTGGGAATCGGCGCGACGTTGCTGCTCGGCGTGCTGGCGCCGTCGCTCGCGCCGCCCGCCGAACATCGCGTGGCGCTGCCGCCGCTGGAATCGTTCGCCGCGTTGCGGGTCGCTCTCGAATGGGCCGACTTCGGGCCACACTTCGCGCAGTTGATCAATCCGGATGTCTGGCGCGTCGCCATCACGCTGGCGATCGTCGCGAGCCTGGAAACGCTGCTGAGCCTTGAAGCCGTCGAGCAGATCGATCCCGAGCGACGCGCAGCGCCGCCGGATCGCGAACTGAAGGCGCAAGGTATCGGCAACCTGATTGCCGGTGCGATCGGCGGATTGCCGATCACGTCGGTGATCGTGCGCAGTTCAGCCAATGTGCATGCGGGCGCGCAAAGCCGGCTCTCGGCAATTATTCACGGCATGCTGCTGCTCGTCAGCGTGTTTGCGCTCACCAGCGTCATCAACCTGATTCCGCTCGCCTGTCTCGCGGCGATTCTGATCTTCACGGGGATAAAGCTCGCCAAGCCGTCGCTGTTCGTCGCCATCGCGAAACAGGGCTTTGCGCCGTTCGCGCCGTTTATCGTCACCCTCGTCGGCGTGCTCGCGACGGATCTGCTGATCGGCATCGTGCTCGGCATTCTCTGCAGCGTGCTGCTCGCGCTGTATGCGAATCTGCGCAGTCCGATCGTGCTCGCGCAACATGGCGACCACTATCTGCTGTCGTTTCGCAAGGACGTGTCGTTTCTCGGCAAGGTGCCGCTCAAGCACTACCTGCAACAGATTCCCGACGGCGCCACCGTGATCGTCGATGCCACGCGCGCCGATTTCGTCGATCACGATGTGCGCGAACTGCTCGACACGTTCGTGGCCGATGCGCCGCGCCGCGGCATCGCAGTCGAAGTGCGGCACCAGGTGCAGGCACAGGCGCGCGCGTCACGCGGCTGGTCGGTGCGGCGCGCGGCGACGGAGTAACTCGGCTCGCAATGAACAAAGCCCCGTGCCAATCAAGGCACGGGGCTTTTCCGATTCGTACGGCGGCGACAACGACAACGACAGCGACGTCTACGCCGTCACGCCGTTAGCGCGCGGCTGCCACGCCGCTCACTCCGAACGCTGCGGATTCAACCTGTCCGCGTTCGAATACAGCTTGTTGAGCGCCGAGATATACGCCTTCGCCGACGCCGCGACGATATCCGGATCGGTGCCGACGCCATTGACGATGCGCCCGCTCTTCGATAGGCGCACAGTCACTTCGCCTTGCGCCTGCGTGCCGGTGGTGATCGCATTCACCGAGTACAACAGCAGTTCCGAGCCGCTGCCCACTTCCGTTTCGATCGCGTTCAGGGTGGCGTCGACCGGGCCATTGCCGCGCGCTTCGCCGGTCACTTCCTTGCCTTCCATGGTGAACACGATCTTCGCGTGCGGCTGCTCGCCGGTTTCCGAATGTTGCGACAGCGACAGGAACTTGTAGTGCTCCCTCTCCTGCGCCTCGGCGGATTCTTCCGTGACGATCGCGATGATGTCTTCGTCGAAGATTTCCGACTTGCGATCGGCCAGTTCCTTGAAGCGCGCGAATGCCGTGTTCAATTCCGCTTCGCTGTCCAGCGCGATACCCAGTTCCTGCAGACGCTGCTTGAACGCGTTACGGCCCGACAGCTTGCCGAGCACGATCTTGTTCGCGCTCCAGCCTACGTCTTCGGCGCGCATGATTTCGTAGGTATCGCGCGCCTTCAGCACGCCGTCCTGATGGATACCGGATGCGTGCGCGAACGCGTTCGCGCCGACCACGGCCTTGTTCGGCTGCACGACGAAACCCGTGATCTGCGACACCAGCTTCGAGGCCGGCACGATCTGCGTGGTATCGAGACCGATGTCGAGGCCGAAGTAATCCTTGCGGGTCTTCACCGCCATGACGATTTCTTCGAGCGACGTGTTACCCGCGCGCTCGCCGAGGCCATTGATCGTGCACTCGACCTGACGCGCGCCACCGATCTGCACGCCGGCCAGCGAATTCGCCACCGCCATGCCGAGGTCGTTGTGGCAATGCACCGAAAACACCGCCTTGTGCGAGTTCGGAATGCGCTCGCGCAGCGTTTTGACGAGCTGACCGTACAACTCCGGCACGCCATAACCTACTGTGTCGGCGATGTTGATCGTGGTCGCGCCTTCGGCGATCACCGCTTCCAGCACGCGGCACAGGAAGTCCATATCCGAGCGGCTGCCGTCTTCGGGCGAGAACTCGACGTCGTCGGTGAACTTGCGGGCGAAACGCACGGCCAGCTTCGCCTGCTCGAACACCTGGTCCGGTGTCATGCGCAGCTTCTTTTCCATGTGCAACGGCGAGGTTGCAATGAACGTGTGGATGCGGAAGTGATCGGCGGGTTTGAGCGCGTCGGCCGCGCGCTGAATGTCTTTGTCGTTCGCGCGCGCGAGCGAGCAGACCGTGCTGTCCTTGATCAGGCTCGCGATCGTGTGAATTGAATCGAAGTCGCCGTTCGAGCTTGCCGCGAAGCCTGCTTCGATCACGTCCACTTTCATCCGCTCGAGTTGCTTCGCGATACGGATTTTCTCTTCTTTCGTCATCGACGCGCCAGGCGATTGTTCGCCGTCTCGCAACGTGGTGTCGAATATGATCAGTTTGTCGGACATGTCGAGTCTCCTGCGGAGTCGTTCAATTATGGGGAGGGGATATTGGAATTGGCTGTTTGCGCTACCACTGGCGACGCTCGATCACGGACGAAGCGAACCGGGGACAAAAACGATCCGCGTGACCAGAAGCGTGACGTTCGGCGTGACGGTCCGCGCGGCGCACACTCCAGCATAAGCACGGTCAGCGGCGCGCCGCGTGTCGAGACTCGTTGCGCGGCTCGGCAAGGAATGTAGACGCATTGATCCAACGACTATAGCGACATTCCCGCTGCCGTGCAATTAGCGCCGGACCTGCGTGAGACGGGCCGCGGAGCGCCGCGAGGCGGCCTCGCCGAAAGCAAAACGGCGGCCCGAAGGCCGCCGTTTTCCCATGTCGTGCCTGGCAGCGCACGCAAACCGCTCGCTACCGGTTGTTACAAGTTTCTACCGGTCGACAGACACCGACCGGGCCGGATTCGCCCTGCCTCGCACCGCCTGATAACCCCAGAATACGTAACCGGACAGGCCGTACAGCACGAACAGGCCGAACAGCATCAGCGGCGGGTCGGAGGACACCAGCACGAACGCGACCACCACCAGCAGAATCACCCCGAACGGCACGCGATGCCGCACGTCGAGCGCCTTGCCGCTGTAGAACGGCGCGTTCGACACCATCGTCACGCCGGCGTAAATCGTCAGCACGAAAGCAACCCACGGCAACCACACCAGCTTGAGCGGCACGCGGTTGTCCGTAGCGAGCCACACGAAGCCGGCGATCAGCGCCGCCGCGGCCGGGCTCGGCATGCCCTGGAAGAAACGCTTGTCGACCACGCCGATGTTCGTGTTGAACCGCGCCAGACGCAATGCCGCGCCCGAACAGTAGACGAACGCCGCGAGCCAGCCCCAGCGGCCGAGGTCTTTCAGAATCCACTCGTACATGACCAGCGCCGGCGCCACGCCGAACGACACCATGTCCGACAGGCTGTCGAACTGCTCGCCGAACGCACTTTGCGTATGCGTCATGCGGGCGACGCGACCGTCCATGCCGTCGAGCACCATCGCCACGAAGATCGCGATAGCCGCGACCTCGAAACGCACGTTCATGGCCTGCACCACGGCAAAGAAGCCGCAGAACAGCGCCGCCGTGGTGAAGGCGTTCGGCAGCAGATAAATGCCGCGCTTTCTCAGGAACTGCTGACGCTGGGCACGCCGGCTGTCGACCGCCGCCTCCGTCACCATCGGCTTGTTACGGCGGAACGGACGCGGAAGCGGTCCGCTGTTACGGGGTCGACGCGGTTTGAATGCGGCCATTCGGAAACCTCCTTGGTGCCGCTTTATAGTTCAGCGAGGATCGTGGACGACGCCGAAACCTTCTCGCCGATCGACACACGCGGACGGCTGCCCACCGGCAGATACACGTCGACGCGCGAACCGAAGCGGATAAATCCGTAACGTTGACCACGGGTGAGCGGCTCACCTGCCCGTACGTAGCAAAGAATGCGCCGCGCGATCAAACCGGCGATCTGCACCGAAGTCACCGTCTGGCCGCCGGCCATTTCGATCACCACCGCATTGCGCTCGTTTTCGGTCGAAGCCTTGTCCACCGCGGCATTCAGGTACGCGCCCGGAAAATATTCGACCTTGGAGATCGCGCCATCCACCGGCGAGCGTTGCGAGTGCACGTTGAAGACGTTCATGAACACGCTGATCTTCAGCGCTTCGCGATTGGCATACGGATCATGCGCGGTTTCGACCGCGACGATACGGCCGTCGGCCGGGCACAGCACGGCATTCGCCTGTGTGGGGATAGGACGTGCCGGATCGCGGAAGAACTGCACGACGAAGATCAGGAGGAGCCAGAACAGCCATGAAAAGCCGAACCCCGCGATGAAGTGAACCAGCAATGCAACGACGGCCGCGATGGCGATGAACGGCCAGCCTTCTCGCGCGATGATCGGATGAGGGTAATTCATGAATGGCTTCTGTGTTTTTGTAAAACCGTAGGATAGCAAAAGCCGCCCAGGGTTCAGCACCCTTGGACGGCTTTTTGATCTGTCCGGCTGTTACGGCATAGCGCCGCACCGGACATCAGTTGGAAAAGCAGCTTAGTTCTTCGACTGGTCGACCAGCTTGTTCGCGGCGATCCACGGCATCATCGAACGCAGCTTGGCACCGACCGTTTCGATCTGGTGTTCAGCCGTCAGACGGCGGCGCGATTGCAGCGTCGGTGCGCCAGCCTTGTTTTCGATGATGAAGCTCTTCGCGTACTCGCCGGTCTGAATGTCGGTCAGCACAGCCTTCATCGCCTTCTTCGTTTCAGCCGTCACGATACGCGGACCCGTCACGTACTCGCCGTATTCGGCGTTGTTCGAGATCGAGTAGTTCATGTTCGCGATGCCGCCTTCGTAGATCAGGTCGACGATCAGCTTCAGTTCGTGCAGGCATTCGAAGTACGCCATTTCCGGCGCGTAACCCGCTTCCACCAGCGTTTCGAAGCCGGCCTTGATCAGGTCGACGGTACCGCCGCACAGCACGGCTTGCTCGCCGAACAGGTCGGTTTCCGTTTCTTCGCGGAAGTTCGTTTCGATGATGCCGGCACGGCCGCCGCCGTTCGCCGCTGCGTACGACAAGGCGATGTCACGTGCTGCGCCCGACTTGTCCTGCGCGACAGCGATCAGGTGCGGCACGCCGCCACCTTGCGAGTAGGTGCCGCGAACCGTGTGGCCCGGTGCCTTCGGCGCGATCATGATGACGTCGAGGTCGGCACGCGGAATCACTTGTCCGTAGTGAACGTTGAAGCCGTGTGCGAATGCCAGCGCTGCGCCTTGCTTGGCATTGGCGTGCACTTCCTTCGCATAGACTTCGGCGATCTGCTCGTCCGGCAGCAGCATCATGACCACGTCCGCGCCCTTGACGGCTTCCGCCACTTCCTTGACTTGCAGGCCCGCGTTCTCAGCCTTGCTCCACGATGCGCCGCCCTTGCGCAGACCGACCGTGATGTTCACGCCGCTTTCCTTCAGGTTCAGCGCGTGCGCATGGCCTTGCGAGCCATAGCCGATGATGGTGACTTGCTTGCCCTTGATGAGGGAGAGGTCAGCGTCCTTGTCGTAGAAAACTTTCATGTCGGTTCCTTGGCTAAATTCGATGATTCAGTGAAATTCAAATACTGCAAATAGTGTGTTGCGTGGCCGGGTTGGTGCAGGCACGGCCCGGCCTGGATCGAGACGGTTGTACGCTCGCGCGTCACACCTTCAGAATGCGCTCGCCGCGACCGATCCCCGAGCCGCCCGTGCGGACCGTTTCGAGAATCGCCGTGGCGTCGAGCCCTTCGATAAAGGCATCGAGCTTGTCGCTCGCGCCCGTCAGTTCGATCGTGTAGGTCTTTTCGGTGACGTCGATGATGCGGCCGCGGAAAATATCCGACATCCGTTTCATCTCCTCACGTTCCTTGCCGACCGCCCTCACCTTGATCAACATCAGCTCGCGCTCGATATGGGCGCCCTCGGTAAGGTCGACCACTTTCACCACCTCGATCAGGCGGTTCAGATGCTTCGTGATCTGTTCGATCACGTCGTCCGAGCCAATGGAGACGATGGTCATGCGCGACAGCGAACGGTCTTCGGTCGGAGCCACCGTCAAGGTTTCAATGTTGTAGCCGCGTGCCGAGAACAGACCCACCACGCGTGACAACGCGCCCGGTTCGTTTTCCAGCAGGACGGAAATGATGTGTCTCATGATTCGCTTCTTCCAGATGTTTTGTCGATGTCTGCGAACGGTTCGCGCCGCTTCGTCCGCTTGTCGCCTTTCATGAAGGCGCGCATGACGAAGCCGGCGCTGCGTTTAACTCAACGCGCCGTCGTTATAGATCTTCCGAACCCATGAGCATCTCGGTGATGCCCTTGCCGGCCTGAACCATCGGCCAGACGTTTTCGGTCGGATCGGTCTGGAAATCGAGAAACACCGTGCGATCTTTCAGGCGCAGCGCTTCCTTGAGCGCCGGCTCGACATCCGCCGTGCGTTCGATACGCATGCCGACGTGGCCGTACGCTTCGGCGAGCTTCACGAAATCCGGCAGCGCGTCCATGTAGGAATGCGAATAGCGCTTGCTGTATTCGATCTGCTGCCACTGGCGCACCATGCCCAGATAGCGGTTGTTCAGCGAAATGATCTTCACCGGAGTCTCGTACTGCTTGCAGGTGGAGAGCTCCTGGATACACATCTGGATCGAGCCTTCGCCCGTGATACAGAGCACGTCGTCGTCCGGGTGCGCCATCTTCACGCCCATCGCCGCCGGCAGGCCGAAGCCCATCGTGCCGAGGCCACCGGAGTTGATCCAGCGGCGCGGCTTGTTGAAGCGATAGAACTGCGCCGCCCACATCTGGTGCTGGCCGACGTCGGAACACACGAAGGCATTGCCGTCGGTCAGTTCCCACGCTTTTTCCACCACGTACTGCGGCTTGATGATGTCGCTCTTGCGGTCGAACTTCAGGCAGTCTTTCGCGCGCCAGGCTTCGATGTCCTTCCACCAGTCGGCGAGCGCCGCGGTGTCCGGGCCATGCTCGGCCGTTTGCAACTGCTCGATCAACTCCTTCAGCACTTCCTTCACGTCGCCGACGATCGGAATGTCGACCTTGACGCGCTTGGAGATGGAGGACGGATCGATGTCGATATGGATGATCTTGCGCGGACGCGACGAGAAGTGCGCCGGGTCGCCGATCACACGGTCGTCGAAACGCGCGCCGATCGCGATCAGCACGTCGCAGTGCTGCATCGCCATGTTGGCTTCGTACGTGCCGTGCATGCCGAGCATGCCGAGGAATTTCTTGTCGCTCGCGCGGTAGCCGCCCAGACCCATCAACGTGTTGGTGACGGGATAGCCGAGCAGATCGGCGAACTGGTTCAGCTCGCGCGATGCATCCGCGAGAATGATGCCGCCGCCGGTGTAGATATACGGACGCTTGGCCGACAGCAGCAAGGACACGGCCTTGCGGATCTGGCCGGAGTGACCTTTCGTGACCGGGTTGTACGAGCGCAGCGAAACAGTCTTGAGCGGTTCGTACTGGCAAGGCGCTTTCGACACGTCTTTCGGAATGTCGATCAGCACCGGGCCGGGACGGCCGGTACGGGCAATGAAGAAGGCTTTCTTGACGGTGGCGGCGAGGTCGCGCACGTCCTTCACGAGGAAGTTGTGCTTCACGCAAGGACGCGTGATGCCGACCGTGTCGCACTCCTGGAACGCATCCTGACCGATCGCGGCAGTCGGCACCTGGCCGCTGATCACGACCATCGGAATCGAATCCATGTATGCCGTGGCGATGCCGGTCACCGCATTGGTCACGCCGGGGCCGGAGGTCACGAGGCACACACCGACCTTGCCGGTGGAACGCGAGTAAGCGTCGGCGGCGTGGACCGCGGCCTGCTCGTGGCGCACGAGGATATGCTGGAACTTGTCCTGCTTGTACAGCTCGTCGTAAATGTAGAGTACCGAGCCGCCGGGATAGCCCCACACAAACTCGACGTCTTCGTCGGCCAGTGCCTTCATGAGCACGGTGGCGCCGATAGAGTCAGCTTCAGGATGGGGTGTCGTATCCGACGTGGAGAATTCCGCGCTGGGCATATTCATTAATTCACCTTTCGAAATTTCGGCAAAAATTTGATCGGGTGCTCTCTGCCGGGCTTGTGGCTCGGGTTCAAGCGGCGCGTCCAGTTGACAGGTGAGCTTCTTGGGCCACACCTCAATTGAGACAAGTCACTTATGTTGCGAACCAGCGACGATATCTGCAGACGCCCGCGCGGTCAAGCAAATCTTGCCGTGCCGCCATCAGTCAAATCGCGCTAGCTCACCAGAAGCGACCGAAATCTTGTTGTAGACATGCAAGGTGCATCACGTTTCGCCCCAGCAGCGCAAAAGTTTGTTAGCATCCGCGAGTTTTACGACATTTTTCGACCGATTACGCGCACGCTCGCTGCGCCGACCCCCAACGGATGGCATCAGACAAGGAACTCGCCGATTTTCTGGCGGGCGTCGAAAGGCGCGCATTCAAGCAGACGGTCTACGCCGTGCGGGACGACGACGCCTCGCTGGATATCGTGCAGGACGCGATGATCAAGCTCGCCGAAAAATACGGCGACCGTCCGGCGGCCGAACTTCCGCTGCTGTTTCAGCGTATTCTGCAGAATGCGATGCACGACTATTTCCGTCGTGCCAAAGTACGCAATACTTGGGTGAGTCTGTTCTCGTCGCTCGGCAACGCCGACGACGAAGATTTCGACCCGCTCGAAACCTTCGAAGCCCAGCAGGGCTCGGCGGGCTCGGAGAGCAACGAACAGAGGCTCGAACGCGAACAGGTCCTGCAGTTAATCGACGACGAGATCCAAAAGTTACCGGCACGTCAACGGGAGGCGTTTCTCATGCGTTATTGGGAAGATATGGATGTCGCCGAGACTGCCGCCGCTATGGGCTGCTCCGAAGGCAGTGTGAAAACGCACTGCTCGCGGGCCACCCACACGCTGGCGCAAGCGCTCAAGGCCAAAGGAATCACGCTATGAGCTCCCTAGAAACTAAAGAACTCGAGTTCGCCCGCCAGGTGCGCCGCGCGCTCGACGAAAACGCTGCCGGCATTCCGTCCGCCACCGCCGATCGGCTCGCCGCGGCGCGCCGTGCCGCGCTCGCCCGCAAGAAGCCCGAAACCGTGAGCGCGCCGGTGTTCGTGCCGGCCTTCGCCGGCGCGGGCATGGCAGCCGGCATGCCGCCGGTCGAACTGCCGCAGCGCCGCCGTTCGCCGCTGCGCCGCTTCGCGCTTGCGTGGCCGCTGGCCGCGCTGGTCATCAGCCTCGTGGGCATTGCCTATTGGGAAGATCAGCAACGCACCGCCGAACTCGCCGATATCGATGCCGCCATGCTAAGCGACGACCTGCCGCTCAATGCCTATCTCGACCACGGTTTCAACGCGTACCTTTCACGCGCCCACTGAGCGGGAGATTCTTCGGGTGAGTTACAAGCGCGGCCTGGCCGTTGTTTTCGGATGCACGATCGCGGCCCTGGTGTCGTTTGCTGCGACTTATCCGCGCTTTTATCCGAGCCCGTCTCCTGTTAGCGCGCCTGTTGCGGGCGGCAACGTCACCGCCAAGGCGCCCGCGCCCACGCTCGCCGTCGAATTGCCCAGCCTGCCCGGCAGCAATAGCCCGATGGCGTGGTCGCGGCTGACTTCGGCCGAGCATATGGCGCTGGCGCCGTTCGAGGCCCAATGGGATTCCTTCAGCGAAGAACGCAAGCGAAAATGGATTAAGATCGCGTCGCGTTACCCGAAGATGTCGGCCGATGCGCAAAAACGCCTGCACGACCGCATGACTGAATGGACCCGCATGACGCCCGACCAGCGGCGCGTCGCGCGTGAAAACTATCAGGTATCGAAGGAATTGCCGCGCGAAACCCGTCAGAACGCGTGGAAAGCCTATCAGCAGTTACCGGAAGAGCAGAAAGAACGCCTTGCCGCCAGCGAGCGCAAGCGGCGCCCCAGCGTGGTCAGCGCGCCGCCCTCGGGCCGCACTGAAATTAAGGGGATCGATCGGCTCGTCAACGCGCGTGAGCACGGCGCCAGCCACGTGACAGCGGCCAGCGCCGCCGCGGCTTCGCTGCCGAGCCCCGTCGCCGTGCCGCCGATTCCCGCCGCCGGCAGCTTCGTGCCTGCTACGCCGCTGCCGGTTTCGCCAGCCGAAGCGCCGTCGATTTTCAACGGCTCGTGAGCCCAGGCGCCGCCGTGTCCGAACCGTTCGCGGGCCAAACCATCGCCGCTGACAGCAGCAACGGCAACGCACCTACCGTCCGCCGACGCCTGGCGGCGCTGCTCTACGAAGCGCTGATCCTGTTCGGCGTAGTGTTCGTCGCCGGCTATCTGTTCAGCACGCTGACGCAGCAGCGCAACGGCCTGACCCATCACAACCTGCTGGCGGCGTGGATCGGCCTCGTGCTCGGCCTGTACTTCGTCTGGTTCTGGACTCATAGCGGCCAGACCTTACCCATGAAAACCTGGCGTCTGCGCGTGGTCGCCGCCGATGGCGCGCCGCTCTCCACCGGCCGCGCCATTGCCCGCTACGCGCTTGCGTGGCTGTGGTTTTTGCCGCCGCTGGCGCTGCATCCGCTGCTCGGACTCAAGCTGCCGCAGACGCTGATGATCGCCGGCATCTGGTTCCTGCTGTGGGCGGCCACCGGCCGTTTCGATCCGCAGCGCCAATTCCTGCACGACCGCCTCGCCGGCACGCGGGTCGTCAGCGTCTCGCGCTGAACCGCGCCGGGTTGCCGGTCGGGATGTCGCCTGTCTGTCCGGCCGCCGTCATGCCGGGCACATCATGCCGTTCGCGGCCGTGCCGACGGGCCGGCTAATTCGCTTGCTGTCGGGCCGCCACCACACCATGGGCCCAGCCGGTCGCGGTCGTGCTGATCTTTCGATCATCACCCCATAGCCAGTCACCACGCCGCGCGAGCTACGCCCAGCGCGGCCATCACTCTTCCCGCTCCCCGCCTCCCCGCCCCGCAGTAATAAGAACTTCTCATGACTGTCACGGCACAGTCACGCACACCCGGCCCAATACGGGCACCGCAACTCGACGCGTGAGCCATGGACCCCAAAACGTCCGCGACTTCCCTGTTCCGCCAGACCGGCCCGAGCGTCGACCCCGTCGCGTTCCGCCCGGAACCCAACCCTAGTCACGGCTTGCCGTTGCCCGTGGCGCCACTGCCGCTCGACGCCCACACCGGCCAGCACGACGACGATCACGCCGAGCCGCATCGCTACCGCACCATCTGGCTGTCCGACATCCATCTCGGCTCGAGCGGCTGCCAGGCGCCCTATCTGCTCGACTTCCTGCGTCACAACGAGTCGGAGTATCTGTATCTCGTCGGCGACATCATCGACGGCTGGCAGTTGAAGAAAGGCTGGTACTGGCCGCAGGCTCACAACGACGTCGTGCAGAAGGTGCTGCGCAAGGCGCGCAAAGGCACGCAAGTGATCTACGTGCCCGGCAACCACGACGAAGCCGCGCGCCAGTTCTGCGACCTCGCGTTCGGCGACATCCACGTGCGCGGCGAGGCGTTTCACACCACGCTCGCCGGCAAGCGTCTGTGGATCGTGCATGGCGATCTGTTCGACGGCGTGATCCAGCACGCCAAGTGGCTCGCCTATCTCGGCGACACGCTCTACACCATGATCCTGATCCTCAACCGCTGGTTCAACCGGATCCGCAGCCGGCTCGGGTTTCCGTACTGGTCGCTGTCGCAGTACCTGAAACATCAGGTGAAGAACGCGGTGAATTTCATCTCCTCGTTCGAACGCGTGATGACCGACGAAGCGCGCCGCCGCGGCTGCGACGGCGTGGTCTGCGGGCATATTCATAAAGCCGAGATACGCGATATCGACGGCGTCCTGTATTGCAACGACGGCGACTGGGTCGAAAGTCTGTCGGCCCTCGTCGAGACGTACGAGGGCGAACTCAAGGTGATCTACTGGACCGTGATGCGCTCCCCGGAAGTGGGCGTGCAAAAGGCCAGGGCAACCGCGTAGTCCCTGCTTGTTAACTTCTCTATTGGGCCGAAACCGATGAAGATCATGATCGTCACCGACGCATGGGAACCGCAGGTCAATGGCGTCGTGCGCACGCTGAAAAACACGACGCGCGAACTCAGCGCGCTCGGCCATCACGTCGATCTGCTGACGCCGCTCGAATTCAAGACGATCCCTTGCCCGACGTATCCGGAGATCCGCCTCTCGCTGCTGCCGCGCCGCAAACTGCGCGAGCGTATCGACGCCTTCTCGCCCGACGCGTTGCACATCGCCACCGAAGGTCCGCTCGGCATGGCCGCGCGCGCCTACGCAATCCAGCACAAGCTGCCGTTCACCACCGCGTATCACACACGTTTTCCGGAGTATGTGCAGGCGCGCTTCGGCATTCCGCTCGCCGCGACCTACAAGTTCCTGCACTGGTTTCACAAGCCGTCACTGGCCGTGATGGCGCCCACGCCGGTCGTCAAGAGCGACCTCGAAAAATTCGGTTTCACCAACGTCGTGCTGTGGACGCGCGGCGTCGACCTGGACATCTTTCACCAGATGGACTCGAAGGTGCTCAACAGCGCGCGGCCGATCTTCCTGTACGTGGGACGCGTGGCCGTCGAGAAAAACGTCGAGGCGTTTCTGAAGCTCGATCTGCCCGGTTCGAAGTGGGTTGCCGGTGAAGGTCCGGCACTCGCCGAACTGAAGTCGCGCTATCCGCAAGTGAATTATCTGGGCGTGCTGACCCAGGCCGAGTTGGCGAAGGTCTATGCGGCGGCGGACGTCTTCGTGTTCCCGAGCCGCACCGACACATTCGGGCTCGTGCTGCTCGAAGCGCTCGCCTGCGGCACGCCGGTCGCGGCATATCCCGTCACCGGTCCGATCGATGTACTCGGCGACGGCGGCGCGGGCGCAATGCATGAAGACCTGCGCGAAGCCTGCCTCGAAGCCTTGAAGATCGATCGCAACCATGCGCGCGCGTGGGCCGAACGCTTCTCGTGGGCGGCGGCCTCCGAGCAATTCGCCGCGCATCTGAAGCCGCTGCCGCGCGCCTCGTATCGCGAGGAAAGCGCCGCCGCGTGATGCGGCGTGCCGAGCCGTCCATGCAAACCAGACCATCCACCGTGGGGCGCGCGTCGAACGGCGCGCTGCGTGCCGTCGATGCCAACAACGACAACCATACTGCAAGCATCGAACCGTTCGACGACGTGAGCGAACCAGGCACGCCGAATCATGCAGATCACGCGCATGGTTCGAACGGCGCGAGCATCGCGAACGGCACGCAACAGAACGGCACACAACACGACACGCAGAACGAACCGCTCAGTCCCGACGATCCGCTCGCGCCGCTGCCTTTCAATCCCTACAAAGGCAATCGCGGCCTCACCCGCGCCTGGCACGCGATGAAAAATTCGCTCGCCGGCTTTCGCGTCGCGATTCGCGAGGAAAGCGCGTTCCGTCAGGAACTCACGCTCGCGGCGATCCTGATTCCCTGCGGCGTGCTGGTGCCGGTCGAGCCGGTGTCGCGCGTGTTGCTGCTCGGCTCCGTGCTGCTCGTGTTGATCGTCGAGTTGCTGAATTCGAGCGTGGAAGCGGCCATCGACCGGATTTCGCTCGAACGCCACGAACTTTCGCGCCGCGCGAAGGATCTCGGCAGCGCGGCCGTGATGGTCGCACTGGGCATGTGCCTGATGACGTGGCTATTGATCGTCGGGCCGCTCGTCGTGCATTGGGTTCAGGCCTGGCTGTGAAGCCGCGCCACACGCTGTTTTAGCGCCGTGGAAGCGGGTTCGAGCGACGCGCGAAATGGTCGCGGGAATGAAAACCCTGACTATCCGTTTGAGATTAGAACGCTCGGTTTATAATCGTCCGATACACCAACCGCGTCCGGGCGGATCACGCGAAGAGCGGCACGCCGCCGTGTGCCCCCCGGCGTAACCAGGGCCGGACGACATGGAAGCCAAACCTCCCCGCCGCACGCGCGAACGGATTCTCGAACTGTCGCTGAAACTGTTCAACGAAATCGGCGAGCCGAACGTCACGACGACGACGATCGCCGAGGAAATGGAAATCAGTCCAGGCAACCTGTACTACCACTTCCGCAACAAAGACGACATCATCAACAGCATCTTCAGCCAGTTCGAGCAGGAGATCGAAAAGCGTCTGCGTTTCCCCGAAGACCACCGCGCGACCATCGACGAAATGTGGTCATATCTGCAGTACATGGTCGATTTCACGTGGCGCTATCGTTTCCTGTATCGCGATCTGAACGATCTGCTGGCGCGCAATCGCACGCTCGAAACGCACTTCAAGCAGATCATCAGCCACAAGGTGCGTTTTGCGAGCCAGTTCTGCGAGCAGCTCGTGGCCGACGGCGAAATGGTCGTCACGCCGGAAGAGCTTCATGTGATCGCCACCAACGTCGGCGTGATCGGCATGTACTGGCTCTCGTATCAGTTCGTGATGAATCCGCGCAAATACAACGAGCAGGAAGCGATTCGCGCGGAACTGCATCAGGTGAGCGTGCAGATCGTGTCGCTGATGGCGCCTTATCTGCGCGGCCGCTCGCGGCAGATTTTCGACGACCTCGTGTCGGGCAAGCTGCCCAAGCGCGAGTTTTACGACTACCTGCCGCCCAAGGAAGGCGCCGCGCCCCGCAACGAACCGAAGGACGTTTGAGCATGAAGTCGGTGTGCGTGTATTGCGGCTCTTCCAACGGAGCCAAACCCTTGTATGCGGAAGCGGCGCGCGCCTTCGGCCGCGCGCTGGTGCAAGCCGATCTTGCACTGGTGTACGGCGGCGGCAAGGTCGGCCTGATGGGCGTGATAGCCGACACGGTGATGGCCGAAGGCGGCCGCGCGATCGGCGTGATTCCCGAGCTGCTGGTCAACAAGGAAGTCGGCCATAACGGCCTGACCGAATTGCATGTGGTGCCCGACATGCATCATCGCAAGAAGATGATGGCCGACCTGTCCGATGCGTTCGTCGCGATGCCAGGCGGCGCGGGCACGCTCGAAGAGCTGTTCGAGGTCTACACGTGGGCGCAACTCGGCTATCACCAGAAAGCGGTGGCAGTGCTGAATATCGACGGCTTCTACGATCCGTTGATCAACATGCTTCAGCACACGGTCGACGAAGGCTTCATGCGCCAGACCTATTTCGACATTCTGCAGATCGACGCCGATCCTGTCGCCTTGATCGGCAAGCTGCAACGCTATCAGCCGCCCGTCGCCGACAAGTGGGCGATCAAGCGCGACGCGGTCTGACTTTCCCTTAACGTCGAGGTTGCGATGACGAAAGCCGTTCTGATCACCGGCGGCAGCCGCGGCATTGGCCGCGCGACGGCGCGTTTGCTGGGTGCGCGCGGCTGGTCCGTCGGCGTGAATTACGCGCGCAATCTCGCTGCCGCGCAGGACACCGCCGCCGAAGTCGAGCGCGCAGGCGGTCAGGCGTTGACGATTGCGGGCGACGTCGCGAATGAGGCCGACGTGCTCGCAATGTTCGACGCGCTTGAGCAGAAGTTCGGCCGGATCGACGCGCTCGTCAACAACGCCGGCATCGTCGCGCCGTCCAGCCAGCTCGCCGATATGGACGTCGCGCGCCTGAAACGCATGTTCGACGTCAACGTGCTCGGCGCGTATCTCTGCGCGCGCGAAGCCGCACGGCGAATGTCGACGGACCGCGGCGGCGCGGGCGGCGTGATCGTCAACGTGTCGTCGGCGGCTTCGCGTCTCGGTTCACCGAACGAATACGTCGACTACGCCGGCTCGAAAGGCGCCGTCGACACAATGACGCTCGGCCTCGCCAAGGAACTCGGCCCGCGCGGCGTGCGCGTGAACGCCGTGCGCCCCGGCCTGATCGACACCGAGATTCATGCGAGCGGCGGCAAACCCGAGCGCGCCGCGCAGCTCGGCGCGACCACGCCGCTGGGCCGTCCCGGCACGGCTGATGAAGTGGCCGAGACCATCGTCTGGTTGTTGAGCGATGCCGCCTCGTATGTGACGGGCGCGCTGCTCGACGTGTCCGGCGGACGCTAGGCGCCCGCCCGCTTCCCGCTTTTCCCGTTATAACCGGCCGCATGCATGCACGAGCGCCCGCTTTGCGTTTCACGAGTGACGCGAACGAACTGGCGTGATTTGCGTGCTTACCCCAGGGGCCGCGAGAGCGGTGATCGACGAATAGTACCGGCGCCGCGCGCCTAGAACGATGAACCGGGCGTGCGCAGAAAGGCGATTTCCTCAGCCGTCGAGGGACGCCCGAGCGTCGCATTGCGATGCGGAAAGCGCCCGAAACGCTCGACGATTTCCGCGTGCCGCACCGCGAACCGGTAGTACGATTTGCCACCCGGCTCCGCTTCCAGTTGCCTGAAAAGACGCAGCGACTCGCGCTGACTTTCGAGCGTTTCATCGTGCTCGAACGGCAGATAGGCGAACGCGCGATGGTGCACGGTGGGCAACTCGCGGTCGGCGCCGCTGGCGACGATTTGCCGCGCGACGAGCAATGCCTTCTGATCGGCAGCAAACGCGCGCGCTGTGCCGCGATGACAATTGCGCGAGAACTGATCCAGCACGATGACAAGCGCCAGCGCGCCGAGTGGCGTTTGCGTCCAGCTATCGAGGGCGGATTCACGCGCCGCGTCGATCAGCGCACCGAAGCGCTCGCGCAGCATCGCGTCGAAAGCCGCATTGCGTGAAAACCAGATTTTGCGCTCGGTGCCGTATTCCGGCGCGCCCGGTACGCCGAACCAGCAGTCGAGGACGTCGCGCGCTTCCTGAGGCAAGTCAGCGTAGTCCGGCGATGCCGCGCCGGATGCCGAGCCCGACGCGTTAGCCATTCCGGTTGCGCATCCAGTCGGCCGTTTCGAAGAACGAGCCCAGAAGCCGTTCCCTCAGCGGCTCGCTGAGACCGACGTCTTCCATCGCCCACGCCATGCATCTGAGCCACTGATCGCGCTCGCTCGACGCGATCGCGAACGGCAGATGCCGCGCGCGCAAACGCGGATGACCGAAGCGGCTAATGTAGTGATCGGGTCCGCCTAACCAGCCGCACAGGAACCAGAAGAACTTGTCGCGCGAACCGTCGAGCGATTCGGGATGCAGCGCGCGGATGCCGGCGAAGTCCGCTTCGAGATCCATCAGGTCGTAAAAGCGGTCGACCAGTTCGCGCACACGCGCTTCGCCGCCCACCAGTTCGAAGGCCGTCGGCTGGGCCGCGGACACTTCGTCGTTCAAATCACTCATACCTGCTCACTAACCGATAAGAAAAAATCACGCGTCCCGCAGCGATTGCAGCGCGGGCCGCGCCAGCACATGCCGCAGGCTCAGCCAGCCGCCCACGCCGGCGCACGCGATGCCGGCGGCAATGCCCGCCGGCAACAGCCAAAGATTGAAGCTCAGATAAAACTCGAACACCCGCGTCGCCAGCACGTAGCCGATGGCCTGCGCGCCGGCCGCCGCCATCAAGCCCGCCAGCGCGCCCACCGCGACGAATTCGGCGATCTGCACCGCCCGCACCTGTCGATGCGAGGCGCCCAGCGCACGCAGCAGCGCGGATTCTCGCATACGCTCATCGCGCGTGCCGGCGAGCGCCGCGTACAGCACGAGCACGCCCGCCGCCAGCGTGAACGCGAACAGGAATTGCACCGCGCCGATCACCTGCTGCAACACGCGCTGCACCTGCGCGAGAATCGGGCCGGTGTCGATGGCCGTGAGGTTCGGATAGGCGGCGATCAGGCCGTCGACGGTCGACCGCTTTTCCTGCGGCAAATGGAAGCTCGTGATGAACGTCGCCGGGAAATCCTGCAATGCCGCGGGCGGCATCAGCACGAAAAAGTTGACCTTGAACGAACCCCAGTCGAGCTTGCGCACACTCGTGACCGGCGCGTCGATCTGCAAGCCGGTCACGTCGAAGCGCAGCATGTCGCCGGGCTTCACGTTGATCAGTTTGGCGAGGCCCTGCTCGATCGAAATCTGCGGCGTTTTCGTGTCGCCGTACCAGGTGCCGGCGGCGAGCCGGTTGTCGTCGGGCAACTCAGTCGTGTACGACAGATTGAATTCGCGATCCACCAGACGTTTGGCGTCGTCGCCCTTGAATGAATCGGGATTGACCGGCTTGCCGTTGATCGCCGTGAGCCGTCCGCGCACCATCGGCGCGAGCACCGTGCCGGGCACGCCGTGCGTGTTCAGATACTGCGTGACGGCGTCGCGCTGGTCGGGCTGAATGTCGATGATGAATTCGTTCGGCGCATCGGGCGGCGTCGATTTGCGCCAGCCGGCCACGAGGTCGTTGCGCGTCATCGCGATCAGCAACAGGCACATCAGGCCGATGCCAAGCGCGGTGATCTGCAATGCGCTGGCGCTGCTGCGCCGTTCGAGCGACGCCAGCGCATATCGCCAGCCGATGCTCGCATTCACACGCTCGCTGCGCACGACCCGCGCCGCGCCCCACAGCGCCAGCCGCGCGATGCACGCGAACACCAGCATCCCGCCCGCGAACCCGCCCGCGACGATTCCGCCGAGCTTCAACTCGCCCGCCGCGATGATCAGCAGCGCGGCGAATAGCGCAATGCCGAGCGCGTAAGCCGCCCACGCCGTGCGTCCTGCTTCGCCCCACTCGCGGCGCAGCACGCGCACCGGCGGCACGCGCGTGAGCGGCAACAAGGGCGGCAATGCGAAGCCCAGCAGCAGCACGAGGCCGGCCGCGATGCCTTCGAGCGCCGGCCATGCCGTCGGATAGGGAAGCGCGACGTCGATCAGACTGCCGAGCCACGTGAGCAGCGCGAGATGCCCCAGGAAACCAAGCGCCACGCCCAGCGCGCCGCCGATCAACCCGAGCCCGACGAATTCGAGCGTAAAGAGCGCACGCAAAGTCGACTGGCTGACGCCGAGGCAACGCATCGCCGCGCAGCCGTCGAGGTGCCGGCGCATATACCTGTGCGCGGCCATCGCGATCGCCACGGCCGCCAGCAACGCGGTGAGCAGCGAGACGAGCGTGAGGAAGTGGCTCGCGCGATCGAGCGTCTGGCGCACTTGCGGCTGACCGTCCTGCAGCGATTCGAGCGCGACGCCGCGCATCTTGCCGCCGTCCACGCGCTCATGCGCAAACTGCGCGAAACGCTTGACGGACTCGTCCGCGCCCGCGACCAGCAGGCGGTACGTTACGCGGCTGCCGTAGGTGACGAGACCGGTCGACGGCACGTCGTCGGCGCGCAGCATCAGGCGCGGCGAGAAATTGACGAACGAGAAACCGCGGTCGAGTTCGCGCGTGATCACCGCGCCGATCGTGAAGTTGCGGCCGCCGACTTTCACGCTATCGCCGACATGCACCTTCAACGCGTCGAGCAGCGCCTGATCGACCCACACGACGCCCGGCGGCGGAATCGAGCGCGCAGGATGGTCCGCCGCGCCCGGCGCCGACGCAATGCGCAACGCGCCGCGCAGCGGATAACCCGGCGACACCGCCTTGATGGCGGCGAGCCGCGAGACCGGCTGCGCGCCGGTCGAATTGATCATGCTGGGAAAGATCGCCGTGCTGGCGGTATTCAGGCCGAGCGCCTTGGCTTGCCCGGCGAATTGCGGATCGACCGGATGATCGGCCCGCACGATGAAGTCGGCGGCAATCATGCGCCGCGCGTCGCGCTCGAGCCCCTGGTGCAAGCGGTCAGCCAGAAAGCCGACGCTCGACAGCGCCGCGACGGCCAGCACCAGCGCCAGCAAAAGCATCGTCAACTCGCCCGCGCGCCAGTCGCGCGACGTCATGCGAATGGACTGGCGCACCAGATCCATGCCACCGAACCGGCGCGTCGTCGTCGGTAACGCTCTGCGCGCGGCGGAACCCCGTACCGTATCGCTCAATCGTGCCTGCTCCTGGCGAAGCGCGACACCATGTGCGTCGCCATACCGCGAAAACCGCCCTGCACCCCGCGCCAGAGACGCGGCAACGCCCAACCGGCCAGCATCAGGAAACCGATCATCAGCACCAGAAACACCAGCGGCACGAACAGCGCGAGCAGCATGCCGCCGAACACGAGCCCGTCTTCAGCGGTTGAGGTCACCACATTGGACACCGGTTCCGGCGACAGATTGATCAACGCGCGCGTGCCGGCCTTGGCGAGGTGCGCCGTGCCGGCGAGCGTGCCGCCCGCGAGCGCGGCCACGGTCAGCAGCGCCGGATCGGCATGGCCGAGCGCGCCGGCGGCCAGCACAGCGCCTGCCGGAATACGAATGAAGGTATGGACCGCGTCCCACAGCGAATCGAACGCGGGGATTTTGTCGGCGAGGAATTCGGTGACCGTGAGCACGCCCGCCACGCCGATGACCCACGGCGAGGACAGCGCGGACAGCGTATCGGGGAGATGGACGAGGCCGAGACGGGCGAACACGCCGGCCAGCAGGACTGTCAGATAGAGGCGCAGGCCGCTGCCCCATGAGAGCCCCGCCGCGAGCGAAAGTGATTCAAGCATGGCCGCCTCCAGGCGCGCTGTGCGTGCCGGGCGTCTCGACGGGCCACAAATGGGGCCGCGCATCGAAGTCGTCAGACCCGCGCCAAGCCGGTCGCGCCAAATGGGCCGCGGACAATTTCAGGTTGGATTCGATCTCATTATAGCCACGTTAATTCGCAGAACGCAGAGCGGCGAATAAATGGGCGGCTTTAATGGAGGTGCGGGCCGGGCGCAGACAGATGGCTGACGACGCCCGGCGGCGGTTTGAAGTGCGGGACTCAGTGCCCGGAAGACAGCTTCAGGCCGATCAATCCGATCACGATCAGCGCGGCGCTGGCGACGCGCGCGACGCTCAGCGCCTCGCCCATCATCACGATCCCGAAGATGAACGCGCCGACCGCGCCGATCCCCGTCCATACCGCGTACGCGGTGCCGAGCGGCAACTGACGCATGGCCATGGCGAGCAGCACAAAGCTGCCGAGCGCCGTCACGACCGTGAACACGGACGGCCAGAGCCGGGTAAAACCTTCGGAGGTTTTGAGACCGGCTGCCCACGCGACTTCGAGCAAACCGGCAATCAACAGAAGAATCCAGGACATGAGACAGCTCCATGGTCAGATGGGGCCGTCCCCGTTTGTGAAACCGCAAGGTCGTCCTTACGATCTGTAATTATACCAACATCGCCCGAGGCCGCCGGCGGCCGCTCGCTGCCGGGACACGCGTGCCGCCGTGGCAAATTGTCGCCACACGCTCAAATCGCGCCCACCAGCCGGTATCCGACACCCGTCTCCGTGACGATGTGTTCCGGCTGCGCCGGGTCGCGCTCCAGCTTGCCGCGCAGATGCGCCATATAAATGCGCAAATAGTGATGGCTCTCGACATGCGAGGGCCCCCACACGTCGCGCAGCAACTGGCGATGCGTCAGCACCCGGCCGGCGTGGCGCACGAGCGTCGCCAGCAGCCGGTATTCGATCGGCGTCAGATGGACCGCCGCGCCATCGCGGCTCACCTGCCGCAAGGCCAGATCGACCATGACCGTGCCGAAGCGCACTTGCGGCGTCTCGTTCGCGCCGCCCTGATTGCGCCGCCGCATGTGCGCGCGAATCCGCGCCAGCAACTCGGACACGCCGAACGGCTTGGTGAGATAGTCGTCCGCGCCGGCATCGAGCGCGGCGACTTTCTCGCTTTCCTGGGTGCGCGCCGACAGCACGATCACCGGCAGCTCGCTCCAGCCGCGCAGTTCGCGGATCACGTCGAGACCGTCGGTGTCGGGCAGGCCGAGATCGACAATCACCAGATCCGGCTTGCGCGTCGCGGCTTCGACGAGACCCTGCTTGCCGGTTTCGGCATCGTGCACGACGATGCCCTCGCCTTCCAGCGCGGTTCGCACAAAGCGGCGAATCTGCTTTTCGTCTTCAATCAGGACGACGGTGATGCTCGGGTCACTCATGACTAGGCTTGGAAAGCGAATTAAGAGTTGAATCGCTGCCGGTGTCGGCGTGGGTCAAGGAATCGGCGCCTTCGTTTTCCAATGCATCGGGTGCGTCGGGCGGTGTGTCCACCGGCAGCGTGAACCAGAACCGCGCGCCCTCGACACGGCCGTCCGCCGCAACGCGATTGAGCGCGCCGATTGTACCGCCGTGCGCTTCCACGATCGCGCGGCAGATTGCGAGTCCCAGGCCGATGCCCGGCTTGGCCGATTCCTTCTCGCCGCGCGTGAATTTCTCGAACACGCGCGCTTCCATGCCGGCGGGCAGGCCCGGGCCGCTATCGTCGACGCTCACGCGCACGAACGACTTGCCGTCCGCGTCGAGTCGCTGCGCACCGATCGTCAGCGGCGTGGCCGGCGCGGTGTATTTGGCGGCGTTCTCGAACAGGTTGGAGAAGAGGCGCTCCATCAGCACGGCGTCGAGGTGCAAGAGCGGCAGATCGGCGGGCAGTTTCACCTGCACCGGATGATCCGCCAGCACGCGTTTGCACGCGCGCAGCGCGGCGCCTACCGTCTCTTCCAGCAGCGTCCATTGCTGGTTCAGTTGCAGACTGCCCGCCTGCAACCGCGCCATGTCGAGCAGATTCGTCACGATGCCGGTCATGCGCAGCGCTTCCTCGTGAATCGCTTCGACCAACTCACGGTTGGGCTGCGACTCGGGCGCTTGCTCCAGCATCGACGAAAAGCCGACGATGGTCGTCAACGGTGTGCGCAGATCGTGCGAGATCGCCGACAACAACGAGTTGCGCAAGCGCTCCGATTCCATGTTGACGAGCGCATCGCGCGCGATATCGACGTAATGCACCCGCTCAAGCGCGAGCGCGATCTGCGCGGCGAACGCGTCGAGCATGCGCTGCTGCTCGGGCACGTCGAGCTCACCTTCGTCGCGCATCACCACAGCGAGCACGCCGCGCGTGCGCATCGGCGCCTTCAGCGGCAGGTAAAGCGCGGCGGCGGCCGGCAGCGTGTCGGTGCCGTGGCCGGCCGGCTTCTGCTGATCGTAGACCCATTGGCCGACATCGCTATCGAGCATCTCGCCTTCGAGCGTGATCGCCGCGTCCGGATCCTCGATCTTCTGCTTCACCTGATCGGCGCTGTCCGGCAACAGAATCGCCACGCGCGCGCCAAACACCTCGCTGACATGACGGCTGCCGATGCCGACGATCTGTTCCATGGTCAGCGCCGCGGCCAGTTCGCGCGCCATCGCGTACATCGCGCCGGTACGCTGCTCGCGGCGCCGCGCCACGCTCGCCTCGCGGCGCAGGCTCGAGGTGAGATGGCTGATCACCAGCGAGGTCAGCAGCATGCCGAAGAAGGTCAGCAGATATTGCGTATCGGAGACCGACAGCGACATGCGCGGCGGCACGAAGAAGAAATCGAACGCGGCCACGCTCATGAACGACAGCAGCACGCCGGGCCCGCGCCCCAGTTTCACCGCCGCGAAGATCACGCCGAGCAGATACAGCATGACGAGATTGGTCAGATCGATATGATCGATCAACTGGCTCGCCAGCAACGTGATGGCCGCGCAGATCAACAGCGCGAAGCCGTAGGCGCGCGGCGGCGAGCGGCGCTCGCGCGCCGCGCTCAGCGCCTCGCGCCATGCGTTCGCGGTGGTGTTCAACAGATGCCGATGCTCGCCGCCGTCGCGCTCGGACGAGGCGCGAATCAACGTGAGATCGAGATCGCCCGCGTTTTCGGCGATCCGTTCGCCGAGCGGACGACGCAGCCAGCGCCTCAAGCCCGTGCGTGCCGACGCGCCGGCCACCAGCTTCGACACGTTGCGCGCCTGCGCATAGCCGATCAACGCGACAGCCGCGTCGGCGGCCGCGAGCGTGGCGGTTTCGGCGCCGAGTTCCGCGGCGAGCTTCAGCGCGTTCAGCGTGCGTTCGCGGCGCGCATCCGGCAAACGCTGCAAGGCCGGCGTTTCCACATAGACGGCGATCCAGTCGGCCTTCAGGCTGGCCGCCAGACGCGCCGACGCGCGCACCAGCATCGGCGCTTCCGGGCCGGGGCCGACGCACACCAGCAAGCGCTCGCGCGCCTGCCAGATGCGCTGGATCGAACGGTCAGCGCGGTACTCGTGCATTTGCGCATCGACGCGATCCGCGGTACGGCGCAACGCCAGCTCGCGCAGCGCGATCAGATTGCCTTTGCGAAAGAAGTTGCGCACCGCGCGCTCGGCCTGCTGCGGCATGTACACCTTGCCGTCGCGCATCCGGTCGAGCAATTCCTCGGCGGGCAAATCGACCAGTGTGACTTCGTCGGCACGGTCGAACACGCGGTCCGGCACCGTCTCCCAGACCCGAATGCCGGTGATCTGGCCGACCACGTCGTTCAGACTTTCGAGGTGCTGGACATTGACCGTCGTATAAACGTCGATGCCCGCGTCGAGCAGCTCATACACGTCCTGCCAGCGCTTCAGATGCCGCGCGCCCTGCACGTTCGAATGCGCGAGTTCGTCGACGAGAATCAGCGCCGGCTTGCGGGCCAGCGCGGCGTCGAGATCGAACTCGTTGAGCTTGCGGCCGCGATATTCGATATGCGCGAGCGGCAGCACGTCGAGACCGTCGAGCAGCGCCGCGGTTTCAGTGCGCCCATGCGTTTCAGCGATGCCGACCACCACGTCCGCGCCTTCGTCATGACGGCGGCGCGCGGCCTGCAACATCGCATAGGTTTTGCCGACGCCCGCCGACGCGCCGAAAAAAATCTTCAGCCTGCCTCGCTGACGTTTTTCTTCGTCGCGTTGCAGCTTGTCGAGCAACTCATCGGGATCGGGGCGGTTCATGCTCAATGGTTTTCATCGTTGGACGAGCGTCGGTGTATGCATGGTGGCACGGCGTCGGCGCGGCCGCAAATAACGGGCACTGTTGCGTCTATTGCGTCGCGCCGTCAAAAGGCAAAGGCGGAGTCGCGGACGCCGCCTTTGTGAAGCGAAGCGCTGTTGCGCTACGTCGATCAGCCGTGCTTCATCTCATCCAGCGCCAGGTTCACTTGCAGCACGTTCACGCGCGGCTCACCGAGAATACCGAACTGACGGCCGCTCGTATAACGATCCACCAGCGCCTGCACGTCATTCGCTGCGAGCTTGCGTGCCTTGGCGACGCGCTCGATCTGATAAGCCGCCGCGGCCGGGCTGATCTCCGGATCGAGACCGCTGCCCGAGGACGTCACCAGATCGACCGGCACCGGCTTCGACATATCGGTGCCGGCGGCTTTCAACGCGTCGAGGCGGCCTCTGATTTCATCGAGCAACGCCGGATTGGTCGGACCGAGGTTCGAGCCGCCTGAACCCTGCGCGTTGTACGGCATCGGACTGGTGGCCGACAGGCGGCCCCAGAAGTATT
Source organism: Paraburkholderia sp. BL25I1N1 (assembly GCF_003002025.1). Taxonomy (GTDB): domain Bacteria; phylum Pseudomonadota; class Gammaproteobacteria; order Burkholderiales; family Burkholderiaceae; genus Paraburkholderia. Next base: position 335,507 of record NZ_PVZB01000005.1, on the reverse strand, counting down.
GCGGCGCATCGAACTGCTGGCCGATCAGCTTCGAGCCGACCACCTTGCCGTCCTGTTCGAGCAGGCTGCCGTTGGCCTGATCGTGGAAGGCCGCCTGACCGACCGCGGTCATCACGGCGGGATAAGCAAGTCCGGTGACGGCGGCGAGCACCGCGAAGATCACGATCAACGGACGCAACAGATTTTTCATGATGAATGATTCCTTGTGAACTGGCGCACTGGTGCACTGGCGAACTGGCGCTTAGACCCAGCCGAACGCGGCCAGCACCATATCGATCAGCTTGATGCCGATAAACGGCACGATGATCCCGCCCAAACCGTAGATCAGCAGATTGCGGCGCAGCAGGATCGCCGCGCCCAGCGCGCGATAACGCACGCCCTTGAGCGCCAGCGGAATCAGCAGCACGATGATCAGCGCGTTGAAAATCACCGCCGACATGATCGCCGAGGCCGGCGTGGCCAGATGCATCACGTTGAGCGCATTCAGCGCCGGATACGTCGTGGCGAACGCGGCCGGAATGATCGCGAAGTATTTGGCGACGTCGTTGGCAATCGAGAAGGTGGTGAGCGAACCGCGCGTCATCAGCATCTGCTTGCCGATCTCCACGATCTCGATCAGCTTGGTCGGATTCGAATCGAGGTCGACCATATTGCCGGCTTCCTTCGCGGCCTGCGTGCCGGTGTTCATCGCCACCGCGACGTCGGCCTGCGCGAGCGCCGGGGCGTCGTTGGTGCCGTCGCCGGTCATTGCCACGAGGCGGCCTTCGGCCTGGTGCGCGCGGATCGTGGCGAGTTTCGCTTCCGGCGTGGCTTCGGCGAGGAAATCGTCGACCCCGGCTTCCGCGGCAATCGCCGCCGCCGTCAGGCGGTTGTCGCCCGTCACCATGATGGTCTTGATGCCCATTTTGCGCAGTTCGGCGAAACGTTCCTTGATGCCGCCCTTCACCACGTCCTTCAACTCGATCACACCGAGCACGCGCGCGCCCTGCTCGCCCTTCTCGGCGACCACCAGCGGCGTGCTGCCGCGCCGAGCGACGTCGGCCACGGCGTTGCTGACTTCATTCGGGAAACGGCCGCCGTTAGCTTCGACGTAGTTCTTCACCGCGTCGGCCGCGCCCTTGCGAATTTCACGCCCCGGCAGATCGACGCCGCTCATGCGCGTTTGCGCGGTGAATGCGAGGAACGTGGCATGCAGCGAGGCCATATCGCGCTGACGGATGTTGAAGCGCTGCTTCGCCAGCACGACGATGCTGCGGCCTTCCGGCGTTTCGTCGGCAAGCGACGACAGTTGCGCGGCATCCGCGAGCGCTTCTTCCGTCAAGCCCGGTGCCGGCACGAACTGCGAAGCCTGGCGATTGCCGAGCGTGATGGTGCCGGTCTTGTCGAGCAACAGCACATCGACGTCGCCGGCCGCTTCCACCGCGCGGCCCGAGGTGGCGATCACATTCGCCTGCATCATGCGGCTCATGCCAGCCACACCGATCGCCGACAGCAAACCGCCGATCGTGGTCGGAATCAGGCACACCAGCAGAGCGACCAGCGCGGTAATCGTCACCACGTGGCCCGCTTTCGCCGCTTCGACCGAAAACATCGAGAACGGCAGCAGCGTCGCGGTGGCGAGCAACATCACGATCGTCAAGGCGACCAGCAGAATCGTCAGCGCGATTTCATTCGGCGTCTTCTGACGCTTTGCGCCTTCCACCATCGCGATCATGCGGTCGAGGAACGCTTCGCCCGGATTCGCCGTGACGCGCACAACGATCCAGTCCGACAGCACGCGCGTGCCGCCCGTCACCGACGAAAAGTCGCCGCCCGACTCACGGATCACCGGCGCGGATTCGCCCGTGATCGCGGATTCGTCGACCGACGCGACACCGTCGATTACTTCGCCGTCGGCCGGGATTACGTCGCCAGTTTCGACCAGCACCACGTCGCCCTTGCGCAGATCGGAAGCCGTCAGAATGCGGATCGGCGACTTCGGATGCGGCTCGTTCAGCTTCTTGGCCATCACGTCTTTCTTCGCGCTGCGCAGCGACGCCGCCTGGGCCTTCGAACGGCCTTCGGCGAGCGCTTCCGCGAAGTTGGCGAACAGCACCGTGAACCACAGCCACAAGGTGACCGCGAGAATGAAGCCCGCGGGCGCCTCGGCCTGGCCGCCGAGCGCGGCGATCCAGAGAATGGTCGTGAGAATGCTGCCCACGTACACGCAGAACATCACCGGATTGCGGAACTGCGTGCGCGGCGTCAGCTTCTTGAAGGAGTCCACGATCGCCGGGCGCAGCAGCGCTGGGTCGAACATGGACCGGGTTGCATTATGTTCAGTCATTGAATCCTCGAATTTCCCGTTTGCGCCTGTTCAGTCGTTGGTCGCTTGTGCCATCCCGACGGGCCGCCTCAATGGGCGCCCATCATGATCAGATGTTCGACACCAGGACCGAGCGCGAGCGCGGGCACATAAGTCAGCGCGCCGACCAGCAGCACCGTGCCGAGCAACAGCACGACGAAGAGCGGTCCATGCGTGGGCAACGTGCCGCCCGTTACACCAATGCGCTTTTTCGCGGCCAGCGAACCGGCAATCGCGAGCACCGGAATGATCGTGCCGAAGCGGCCGAACCACATCGCGATTGCGGTGAGCCAGTTGTAGAACGGCGTGCTCACGGTGAGGCCCGCGAACGCGCTGCCGTTGTTATTGGCCGCCGAACTGAACGCGTAGAGGATTTCGGAGAAACCGTGCGCGCCGGGGTTGGCGATGCCCGCCTTGCCCGCGTCGCTCAATACCGCGATCGACGTGCCGACCAGCACCAGCAGCGGCGTGAGCAGCACGACGATCGACACCATCTTCATCTCGTACGCTTCGATCTTCTTGCCCACGTATTCCGGCGTGCGGCCGATCATCAGGCCCGCCACGAACACGGCCAGCATCGCGAACACGAGCATGCCGTACATGCCGGAACCCACGCCGCCGAAGATCACTTCGCCGAGCTGCATCAGCAGCATCGGATAGAGGCCGCCGATCGGCGTCAGCGAGTCGTGCGTGTTGGTGACCGCGCCGCACGAAGCCGCGGTAGTTGCGACCGTGAAGATGCCCGACTGCGCGATGCCGAAACGCGTCTCCTTGCCTTCCGCATTGCCGCCCGATTGCAGCGCGTTAGCCGACTGGTCGACATGCAAGGCGGCAATGGCCGGATTGCCGGCCTGCTCCGCGCTGATCTCGCCGAACACGCAGACCGCAAACGCGATCGTCATGGCGGCGAGCACGGCCACGCCCTGCTTGCGGTCGGCAATCATGCGGCCGAACACCAGCGCGAGCGACGCGGGGATGATAAGGATCGAGAATATCTGCAGGAAGTTCGAGAACGGCGTCGGGTTCTCGAACGGATGCGCCGAGTTGCCGTTGAAGAAGCCGCCGCCGTTGGTGCCGAGCATCTTGATCGCTTCCTGCGACGCGACCGGGCCCATGGCGAGGGTTTGCGTCTTCACGGGCGTATCCACCGTGACCGGATTGCCCTTGGCGTCCTTCACCGGGTTGCCTTGCGCGTCGAGCTTGGGCGCGGCATAGGAGGTGGTTTGCAGCGTCGGCACGTCCTGATAGGTCTTGAAGTTCTGAATCACCCCCTGGCTCATCAACAGCGCCGCGACAATCGCCGACATCGGCAGCAACACGTACAGCGTCACGCGGGTCAGATCGACCCAGAAGTTGCCGATGGTTTGTGCCGTGTGACGCGCGAAGCCCCGAATCAGCGCAATCACCACCACGATGCCGGTGGCCGCCGAGAAGAAGTTCTGCACGGTGAAACCGAGCATCTGCGTTAGATAACCTACCGTCTGCTCGGGCGTGTAATCCTGCCAATTCGTGTTGGTCACAAAACTGATTGCCGTGTTGAACGCGCCGTCGACCGTCATCGGGCCGAATTGCTGCGGATTACCCGGCAGCCAGCCTTGCACGCGCAACAGCAGGTAGAGAAACGCGACGCCGAGCACGTTGAAGGCGATCGTGGCGATGGCGTAGTGCTTCCAGCTCATTTCCTTCGACGGATCGACGCCCGCGATGCGATATAGCAGACGCTCGACGGGACCGCCGAAGCGGACCACGCGAGAACTGCCGTCCATCACGGCGCTCAGATAGCGGGCCATCGGCACCGCGGCTGCCAGCAGCACGACGATGAAGAGGCCCGCTTGCAGGACATTGTTCGAGTTCATTCAATGTCCTCCGCGCGCAACAGCGCATAGACCAGATAGGCGAACAGCAGCGCGGTCGCCGCGCCCGATAACCACAGAATCCAGTTCATGAGCGCGCTCCCTGCCCACGGCGGAACTGCATCAACTTCTCGCAGCCGGCAATCAACGCGAAGGTCAGCGCGGCAAACAGCACCAGCCCCCCGACATACAGCACATCCATTTTTGTTCTCCATTACACGGACTTTGGATAGCCGCAACGTTATGCCGATCCGCGTAAAGGCCTGGTCAAAGATGGCGTGGCGTGTATAAAAATCGCGTAAACGAACAAGGCTGTTCCATCCTGCGATGGAACAGCCTTGGGTGGGCTGCGTCAGGCTTTGCGGCGTGCGGCGCCGGTTTGACCAGGGCTTGGGCGCGTCCGTCGATGTGCGTTCGTTTTATACGGCCGTCGCTGCCGCGCTCGGGTCGTCGTCGTGCGTTACGGCAGGAGCACCGTCGAGCCCGTTGTGCGGCGCCCTTCGAGATCCGCATGCGCGCGGCCAACGTCCGACAAAGCGTAACGCTGATTGATGCTCGTCTTGACCTTGCCCGACACCAGCACATCGAACAACTCGGTGGACATTGCCTCGTAATCGCTGCGTTTGGCGATGTAGGTAAAGAGCGTCGGCCGCGTGAAGAACAGTGAGCCACGTCCGGCGAATTCCGACGAATCGATCGGCGGCAACGGCCCCGACGCATTGCCGAAGCTCACGAACATGCCGAGCGGCGCGAGGCAATCGAGCGAGCCCGTAAACGTGTCTTTACCGATCGAGTCGTACACTACCGGCACGCCCGCGCCGTTGGTGATCTCGCGCACGCGTTTGGTGAAGTTCTCGCGCGTGTAGACGATCGCGTGATCGCAACCGTGCGCCTTGGCGATCTCCGCTTTCTCATCCGAGCCGACTGTGCCGATCACCGTCGCGCCGAGCGCCTTCGCCCACTGGCACGCCAGCAGACCGACGCCGCCCGCCGCGGCCTGGATCAGGATCGTGTCGCCGGCTTTCACGGGATACGTGCGGCGCAGCAGATATTGCGCGGTGAGGCCTTGCAGCATCACCGAGGCGGCCTGCTCGTCACTCAACGCGTCGGGCACTTTCACCGCCTGCGCCGCCTGCAGCACACGCTCCTGCGCATACGCGCCGGGCGGACGTCCCACGTACGCGATGCGATCGCCCACCTTCAGACCGCTTACGCCCGGGCCGAGCGCCGTCACTTCGCCGGCCGCTTCCATGCCAAGACCGCCGGGCAACGGCAACGGATAGAGACCCGTGCGGAAGTACACGTCGATATAGTTCAGCCCGACCGCCGTCTGCCTGACGCGGATCTCGCCCGCGCCCGGCTCGCCGACTTCGACGTCGACCCACTTCATCACTTCGGGACCGCCGGTTTTATCGAATCGGATTGCTTTGACCATCACGTCTCCTTGAGGTTGGTTTTGATTCAGGCGTGCCGGGAGCGAAAGCTCAAACCTGTTGCGTGAGGCGCAAGGTCAGCGAGTCGAGCACCATGCGCGCCGTCGAAATGTTGGTCGCGCACGGAATGTTGTGCACGTCGCACGCGCGCACCAGCGCGTTGATGTCCGGCTCGTGCGGTTGCGGCGTCATTGGGTCGCGCAGGAAGATCACCATGTCCACGCGCCCTTCCGCGAGTTGCGCGCCGATCTGCAGATCACCGCCGTGCGGGCCCGACAGCATCCGCTCGACCACGAGGCCGTGTGCGTCGGCGATGCGCCCGCCGGTCGTGCCGGTCGCCACGATGTCGCAGCGCCTGAGCGTGTCGACGTATTCGCCGGCCAGTTTGACGATGTCGTCCTTCTTGTGATCGTGCGCGATCAGCGCGATGCGGGTGGTCATGACGTAAGACTCCTGAAACCGTTGTGATTGTCGTTGTTGTGGTGATGCTTTAGGACGTGCCGTTCAGAACGTTCCGGGATAGGCGCCGCCGTCGATCAGCCAGTTCTGTCCGGTGATATAGCCGGCATGCACGCTGCACAGGAACGCGCAGGCAGCGCCGAATTCCTCGCGGGTGCCGAAACGGCCGGCGGGAATCGTCTTCGTGCGCTGCTTGCGCGCCTCGTCGACGGAAATGTTCTGCGCCTTGGCTTGCGCCGCGAACGTGACGCCGATGCGGTCGGTGTCGAACAGCCCCGGCAGCAGGTTGTTGATGGTCACACCGGTGGGCGCGACCTTGCGCGCCAGTCCCGCGACGAAGCCCGTCAGCCCCGAGCGCGCGCCATTGGACAGCCCGAGCACGTCGATCGGCGCCTTCACCGCCGAACTCGTGATATTGACGATGCGCCCGTAACCTTTCGCGCTCATCGAGTCGATGGTCGCGCGTATCAGCTCGATCGGCGTGAGCATGTTGCTCTCGAGCGCACGGATCCAGTCTTCGTGCGTGAAGTCGCGGAAATCGCCCGGCGGCGGGCCGCCCGCGTTGTTGACCAGAATGTCCGGCTGCGGACAGACGGCGAGCGCCGCGGCCCGGCCTTCCGGCGTGGTGATGTCGCACGCCACCGTCTTCACTTCCACGCCGCTTTGCTTGCGAATCTCCGCCGCGGTCGCCTCCAGCGTCTCGGCGGTGCGCGCGACGATCGTCAGGTTGACGCCTTCGGCGGCGAGCGCTTCCGCGCAGCCGCGCCCCAGGCCTTTGCTGGCCGCGCAGACCAGCGCGGTGCGTCCTGCGATTCCCATGTCCATATGTGTGCTCCTCGTGAAGTTGTGCCGCGTGCGAGACACCGGGCCGCCGCAAGTTTTCTTACGTTCCTCAGAGGCCTGGCGTAAAGCGACAGGTCCGGGCCGCATTCTGGCGAAACCGCGGACCGCCTCGCGCGCTCACCCCTCGGCCTCAGCCTTGGCGAGATATCCCGGACCCTCGCGCGGCAAGTTTCCCCGATTCTAGAAGAATCGGTGCCGGACTGCGGCGGGCCGCTGCAATCTCCGGTATCTTCCGGCGGCACTCTTTCGGTAAACTTGCGCCGTGGCGCGTCCGCCAGCCTGCCGGTTTCCCGGCCGCGCGGCGCGCCGAACCGATCCCTCTAGCCGCCCCGTGCGCACCCGCCATGACCCAGGACAGCCGTTTTCCCAATCTCTTCATCCTCGATCACCCGCTGATCCAGCACAAGCTGTCGCATATGCGCGACCGGGATACCTCGACTCGCACGTTCCGCGAACTGCTGCGTGAAATCACGCTGCTGATGGGCTACGAGATCACCCGCAACCTGCCCATGACCACGCGCCGCCTGACCACGCCACTCGTCGAAATCGACGCGCCGGTGATCGCCGGCAAGAAGCTGGCGATCGTACCGGTGCTGCGGGCCGGCATCGGCATGTCGGACGGCTTGCTGGAACTGGTGCCGTCGGCGCGGGTGGGCCACATCGGCGTGTATCGTGCCGAAGATCATCGCCCGGTCGAATATCTGGTGCGTCTGCCCGACCTCGAAGACCGCGTGTTCATCCTGTGCGATCCGATGGTCGCGACCGGCTACTCCGCGGTGCACGCGGTCGACGTGCTCAAGCGCCGCAACGTCGCCGGCGAGAACATCATGTTCCTCGCGCTGGTCGCCGCGCCCGAAGGCGTGCAGGTGTTCCAGGACGCCCATCCGGACGTCAAGCTGTATGTCGCCTCGCTCGATTCGCATCTGAACGAGCACGCGTACATCGTGCCGGGTCTCGGCGACGCCGGCGACCGCCTGTTCGGCACGAAAAACTGAAAGCGGCCTGAAAAACGCGTGACGGCGCGCGCCGGCCGCCGTCATCGCGCACTTTTCGCGGCGTTCGCCGCTATCTCGTCCTCTGCCGCCCCCCTGCGGCGTGATAAAATTCGAATCCGCTCAAAGAGCGGCTCAATTCGCATTACCGTCGACCACACCGCCTGGCGCATCGCGCCTTTCGCGGGGCCTGGCAGGCCGGCGCGGCGTTTGCCGCGTGCGAGCCGCACCGCCCCGTCCCAATCGCGCTGCCGACTCGCGGTCCCGCCAGCCGGGCCCGGCTGGCCGCGATCAGGCTCGATACGCACAGCCACGGCGGGTTGGCCACGAACAGTTGAGCCGGACAGTCAGGCAGCGGGCGGTTTGACAGCGAGGCGCACAATACCGCGAACGCGCGCACAGGCGCGCGAACACGAGCAAGCGCCCGACATCGCAACGACAATTGCACAATGCGTGCGCCCCACCGGCGCGCGCGATGGAGAACAGGTATGGCGGGTCATTCGAAATGGGCCAACATCAAGCATAAGAAAGCAGCGGCCGACGCCAAGCGCGGCAAGGTCTGGACGCGGCTCATCAAGGAAATCCAGGTCGCGGCGCGCATGGGCGGCGGCGACATCGACTCGAACCCGCGCCTGCGGCTCGCCGTCGAAAAGGCGTACGACGCCAACATGCCGAAAGATAACGTCAACCGCGCGATCCAGCGTGGCGTGGGCGGCGTGGACGGCGCAAGCTACGAAGAAATCCGCTACGAAGGCTACGGCATCGGCGGCGCGGCGGTGATCGTGGACACCATGACCGACAACCGCACGCGCACGGTGGCGGAAGTGCGTCACGCGTTCTCGAAGAACGGCGGCAACATGGGCACGGACGGCTCGGTGTCGTTCATGTTCGATCACGTCGGCCAGTTCCTGTTCGCGCCCGGCACGGCGGAAGACAAGCTGATGGAAGCCGCGCTCGAAGCCGGCGCCGACGACGTCGTCACGAATGAAGACGGCAGTATCGAAGTGCTGTGCCCGCCGAACGATTTCCCGAAAGTGAAGTCGGCGCTGGAAGCCGCCGGCTTCAAGGCCGAACTGGCCGAGGTGACGATGAAACCTCAGACGGAAGTCGAGTTCACCGGCGAAGACGCCGTGAAAATGCAGAAGCTGCTCGACGCGCTGGAGAATCTGGACGACGTGCAGGAAGTCTATACAAACGCCGCGATCGCCGACGAATGAGCGTGCCACGGCAGCGCGTGGCGCATGCACTTGCAGTGGCACTGGCACTTGCACTTGCATGCACCCACGTCCGCGCCGCCGGCTGGCCCTCGTGTCGTTGCTGAGCGGGCGTGCGTGTGACCTCACATCGCGCGACCACCCGGGTTCGTACTGTGCCCTGCGCGCCGCCACCGGCTGCTGCGGGCTCCGCGCGAACCTTGCTGTCATTCCACGGCTGAGCGTGCTGCGTCAGCCGTTTATGGTTTTTAAGTCTCGGGGATTCACATGAAGTTACTCGTCGTCGGTTCCGGCGGTCGCGAACATGCACTCGCATGGAAGCTCGCGCAATCGCCGCGGGTTCAGCTCGTCTACGTTGCTCCGGGCAACGGCGGCACCGCCCAGGACGAGCGTCTGCGCAACGTCAACATCACCGAGCCGGCTGCGCTCGCCGATTTCGTCGAACAGGAACAGATCGCCTTCACGCTGGTCGGGCCGGAGGCGCCGCTGGCAGCCGGCATCGTCAATCTGTTCCGCTCGCGCGGTCTGAAGATTTTCGGGCCGACCAAAGAAGCCGCTCAGCTCGAAAGCTCGAAAGACTTCGCCAAGGCGTTCATGAAGCGCCACGCGATTCCGACCGCCGAATACGAAACCTTCGCCGACGTCGCCGCCGCGCACGCGTATCTCGACGCCAAAGGCGCACCAATCGTCATCAAGGCCGACGGCCTCGCCGCGGGCAAGGGCGTGGTGGTCGCGCAAACGCTGGAAGAAGCGCACGCCGCCGTCGACATGATGCTGTCGGACAACAAGCTCGGCGACGCCGGCGCGCGTGTCGTGATCGAGGAATTCCTCACCGGCGAGGAAGCGAGCTTCATCGTGATGGTGGACGGCAAGCATGTGCTGGCGCTCGCATCGAGCCAGGATCACAAGCGTCTGCTCGACGGCGACCAGGGTCCGAACACAGGCGGCATGGGCGCCTACTCGCCCGCGCCGATCGTCACGCCGCAACTGCACGCCCGCGTGATGCGCGAAATCATCCTGCCCACCGTGCGCGGCATGGAGAAGGAAGGCATCCGCTACACGGGTTTCCTGTACGCCGGTCTGATGATCGACGCGCAAGGCAACCCGAAAACGCTCGAATTCAACTGCCGCATGGGCGATCCGGAAACGCAGCCGATCATGGCGCGTCTGAAGGGCGACTATTCGAAGGTGGTCGAGCAAGCGATAGCCGGCACGCTGGATACGGTGGAACTGGAGTGGGATCGCCGCACCGCGCTCGGCGTCGTGCTCGCCGCGTACAACTATCCGGACACGCCGCGCAAGGGTGACCGCATCAACGACATTCCGGCTGAAACCGCGGATTCGGTCACGTTCCACGCCGGCACTACGCTGGCGGACGGCAAGCTGACCACCTCGGGCGGCCGCGTGCTGTGCGTGGTGGGACTGGCGGATTCGGTGCGCAGCGCGCAGTCGGTTGCGTACGAGACGATCAACCAGATCTCGTTCGACGGCATGCAGTATCGCCGCGACATCGGCTACCGTGCGTTGAATCGCAAGCACGACGTCAAGACCGACGGCAAGCACTAAGCCACGACCCCACTCGCCCGCGTGCGGCGCCAACGGCGCTACACTGCGGGTTTTCGCGGCGAGTTTCGCTTCGCTATCCACGCCCGCAGCATGACCTGGGCCGATATGAACCGACGCAGGCCCGACGTGGCCTGACCGAAGCCCGACGCGGCGGCAGTATCCCGCCCGAAGCGAAAAACCGTATGGCCGCGCCTTCGCAGGTTCCCCCTGACGCCGGCCCGGCCGTCGCCCTTCACGATGAACCCGCGGCACGACGAGCGTGCCGCCCTCAGCATCTGCATTCATGACCGATTCGAGCTACGACGCACAGGCCGTGCGCAGCTGGCTGCAAGGCCTGCAAACGCATATCGCGGACACGCTCGGCGCGTTCGACGGCACGCCGTTCGCCACCGACGCATGGCAGCGCGGGCCCGGCGAGAAGCTGCGCGGCGGCGGCTACACGCGGATTCTGGAAGGCGGCAACTTCTTCGAGCGGGCCGGCATCGGTTTTTCGGACGTCGCGGGCGACGCCTTGCCGGGTTCGGCGAGCGCCGCGCGTCCGCAACTGGCCGGCCGTGGTTTCGAAGCAATGGGCGTGTCGCTCGTGCTGCATCCGCACAATCCGCACTGCCCGACCGTGCATATGAATGTGCGTCTGCTGATCGCGACCAGGGCCGGCGAAGAGCCGGTGTTCTGGTTCGGCGGCGGCATGGATCTGACGCCGTACTACGGCTACGAGGAAGACGCGCAGCATTTCCATCGCACTTGCCGCGACGCGCTGCAACCTTATGGCGCGGACCTCTACCCGAGTTTCAAGCGCTGGTGCGACGAGTATTTCTTCCTTAAGCACCGCAACGAAGCGCGCGGCATCGGCGGGATTTTCTTCGACGATTTCTCGGCGCCGGGCTTCGACCAATCGTTCGCGATGCTCAGAAGCGTGGGTGACGCATTCCTCAAAGCGTACCTGCCGATCATCGAAAAGCGCCGCAACATTCCGTACGGGCAGGCCGAGCGCGATTTCCAGGCATACCGGCGCGGGCGCTACGTCGAGTTCAATCTGGTCTTCGACCGTGGCACACTGTTTGGGCTGCAGAGCGGCGGGCGCACGGAATCGATCCTGATGTCCATGCCGCCCGTGGCGAACTGGCGCTACAACTGGCACCCCGAACCGGGCACACCGGAAGCGCGTCTTTATAGCGATTTTCTCGTGCCGCGCGAGTGGGTGTGAGGCTCAGGCCCGCACCGCACCGCGCATCGTCACGACAAAGGATCTTCACCTGAAGCCGAACGCTCATCCTGTTGCCCTGCCTCGCCGGATCGGACTGCTCGGCGGCACTTTCGATCCGATCCACGACGGCCACCTCGCGCTCGCGCGGCGTTTCGCGCACGTGCTGCATCTGACCGAACTCGTGCTGTTGCCGGCCGGCCAGCCCTGGCAGAAAGCCGACGTCTCGCCGGCCGTGCATCGGCTGGCCATGACGCGCGCGGCGGCCAGCGAGCTGGTGCTGCCGGGCGCGACCGTGCGTGTCGCGACCGACGAGATCGAGCACGACGGCCCGACCTACACGGTCGACACGCTGCGACGCTGGCGTGAACGCGAAGGTGAGGACGCCTCGATTGCGCTCCTGATCGGCGCGGATCAACTGGTGCATCTCGACACATGGCACGACTGGCGGCGCCTGTTCGACTTTGCGCATATCTGCGCGGCCACGCGGCCCGGCTTCGACCTCGCGTCGATTCCTCCCGTGGTCGCAAAAGAAATCGACGCGCGCCGTGCCCGCGCCGACGTTCTGCAAGCCACGCCCTGCGGCCACTTGCTGATCGATACGACGCTTGCGTTCAACGTTTCGGCCACCGACATTCGCGCGCATCTGCGCGAACAGGTGAGCCAGCGGCTCGCCCTCGCGGGCGACGAACAGCAAGACCAGGCGGCGAGCCACGTCCCCACCGCGGTGTGGGACTATATTCTTCAACATCATCTGTACCACCGGTAACCCTATGGATATTCGCAAACTGCAACGCGTGATCGTCGACGCTCTCGAAGACGTCAAGGCGCAAGACATCAAGGTGTTCAACACCAGCCACCTGACCTCGCTGTTCGATCGCGTGATCGTCGCGAGCGGCACCTCCAATCGCCAGACCAAGGCGCTCGCTTCGAGCGTGCGCGAGAGCGTCAAGGAAAACGGCGGCGACATCATCAGTACCGAAGGCGAGGACATCGGCGAATGGGTGCTGGTGGATTGCGGCGACGCGATCGTGCACATCCTGCAACCGGCGCTGCGCCAGTACTACAACCTCGAGGAAATCTGGGGCGACAAGCCGGTGCGCATCAAGCTGTCCACGCCGGACCCGTTTGGCGGCGCGCGTTCGAGCGAACCCGATGAGGACGAGGACGAAGACGAAGCGGCGCCGGCCGTAAAGAAGCCCGCGCGCAAGACGGCCGCGCGCCGCAAGTAAGTCAGCCGGCGGCCTTTGGGCGACTCACACCGTTCCGGTCCGCGTTGACATTCGCGATCTTCGATCCGTCATGAAACTGCATATCCTCGCCGTCGGCCACAAGATGCCGGACTGGATCGCCACCGGCTTCGACGAATACGCGAAGCGCATGCCGCCCGAGCTGCGCATCGAGTTACGCGAAATCAAACCCGAGCAGCGTTCGTCGGGACGGCCCGCGGAAAGCGTGATGGCCGCCGAGCGGCTGAAAATCGAAGCCGCGTTGCCGAAGAACGCGCGCATTGTCGCGCTCGACGAACGCGGCAAGGACTGGACCACCATGCAGCTCGCCGGCGCCCTGCCCGGCTGGCAGCAGGACGGCCGCGACGTGGCGTTCCTGATCGGCGGCGCCGATGGACTCGATCCTCAGTTGAAAGCGCGCGCCGATATGCTGCTGCGCGTCTCCAGCCTGACCTTGCCGCACGCGATGGTCCGCGTGCTGCTTGCCGAACAGCTTTACCGTGCGTGGACCATCACGCAAAATCACCCCTATCATCGCGTGTGAGCGAATGAGGCGGCGCTGAGAATGCGCGAGCGCGGTTGGCGGGCGCGACGCCAGGTTGCGCGTCGTAGTCGCATGTTGCAGTCGCGCCTTCGCCGTGTTTCTTGGGTCGCATTTGCGGCGCTAACCGACGTGCATGCTGGCGTGCACAACAACGTGCGCGTGCCACGCGTCGTCATGCTCGCACCGCTGGTTTCCCATCACACCGATCGACGCTCGACACCCGTCGCGCCCCCACGCAATCCGCTTCATCGAGACCTGTTCATGTCCACGTCCGCCGCTTCGCTGCATCCGTTCGTCTACCTTGCTTCGCAGAGTCCACGCCGCCAGGAGTTGTTGCAACAGCTCGGCGTGCGTTTCGAACTGCTGCTGCCGCGTCCCGATGAAGACGCCGAAGCACTCGAAGCCGAACTGCCCGGCGAACGCGCGCACGACTACGTGCAGCGGGTGTGCGTCGCCAAGGCGCATGCGGCGCGCGCGCGCCTCGTGGCCGGCGGCCATGCCGCGCGGCCGATTCTGGTTGCGGATACAACCGTCACGATCGACGACGCGATTCTCGGCAAGCCCGTCGATGCCGACGACGCCGTCGCGATGCTCAAGCGCCTCGCCGGACGCGATCACGAAGTGCTGACGGCCGTGGCCGTGGTCGATGCCGAAGGCGCGCTACTGCCGGCTGCGTTATCCGTGTCGAAGGTGCGTTTTGCTGCACTGCACGCAGACGCGATCCGCCGCTATGCCGCGAGCGGCGAGCCGCTCGGCAAGGCAGGCGCGTACGGTGTGCAAGGGCGCGCCGCGGAGTTTATCGAACATATCGACGGGTCCTATTCAGGTATCATGGGTTTGCCGCTTTTTGAATCCGCTGCCCTCCTGCGTGCAGCGCGCATCGACTTCTAAAATAACACCATGAATGAAGAAATCCTGATCAATGTCACGCCGCAGGAAACGCGCGTCGCGCTGGTCCAGCAAGGCGCCGTCCAGGAACTTCACGTCGAACGAACGCTATCGCGCGGCCGCGTCGGCAACGTCTATCTCGGCAAGGTCGTACGCGTGTTGCCGGGCATGCAGTCCGCCTTCATCGACATCGGTCTCGAACGCGCCGCGTTCCTTCATGTAGCCGACATCTGGCACCCGCGCATTGCCGGCGAGCCGCAGCATCAGACACCGCATCAGCCGATCGAAAAAATCGTCTTCGAGGGGCAGACGTTGATGGTGCAGGTCGTGAAGGATCCGATCGGCACCAAGGGCGCGCGACTGTCCACGCAAGTGAGCATCGCCGGGCGCACGCTCGTGTATCTGCCGCAGGAGCCGCATATCGGCATCTCGCAGAAGATCGAGAGCGAAGCCGAGCGCGAAGCCGTGCGTGCGCGTCTGACCGCCGTGCTGCCCGCCGACGAGAAAGGCGGCTACATCGTGCGCACTATCGCCGAAGATGCGACTAGCGAGGAGCTGGCCGGCGACGTCGCGTATCTGCGCAAGACGTGGGCGACGATTCTGTCGCAAGGTCAGCGCATGCCGCCAACCAGCCTGCTGTATCAGGATCTGAATCTCGCGCAACGCGTGCTGCGCGATTTCGTCAACGACGAGTCGTCGCGCATTCAGGTCGACTCGCGCGAGACGTATCAGATGCTGGCGGATTTCGCGGCCGAGTTCACGCCGGCGGTGTCGTCGAAGCTGCACCACTACACCGGCGAGCGGCCGCTCTTCGATCTGTACAACATCGAGGCGGAAATTCAGCGCGCGCTGTCGCGCCGGGTGGATCTGAAGTCGGGCGGTTATCTCGTGATCGACCAGACCGAAGCGATGACGACCATCGACGTGAATACCGGCGGCTACGTCGGCGCGCGCAACTTCGACGATACGATCTTCAAGACCAACCTCGAAGCCGCGCACACCATTGCGCGGCAATTACGTCTGCGCAATCTGGGCGGCGTGATCATCATCGACTTCATCGACATGGAGAACGTCGAGCATCGCGATCAGGTGTTGGGCGAATTGAAGAAAGCGCTGTCGCGCGATCGCACGCGTGTGACGGTGAATGGGTTCTCGCAGCTCGGCCTTGTGGAGATGACGCGCAAGCGTACGCGTGAATCTCTTGCTCATGTGCTGTGCGAACCTTGTCCGGTTTGCCAGGGCAAGGGGCAGGTCAAGACGCCACGCACGGTGTGTTACGACGTGCTGCGCGAGATTCTGCGCGAGTCGCGCCAGTTCAATCCACGCGAGTTTCGCGTGGTGGCGTCGCAGCAGGTGATCGACCTGTTTCTCGAGGAAGAGTCGCAGCATCTGGCAATGCTGATTGATTTCATCGGCAAGCCGGTGTCGCTGCAGGTGGAGTCGAATTTGAGCCAGGAGCAGTACGATATTGTGCTGATGTGAAAGTGCTTTTTGTTTAGAAACAAACATCTGTAAAGAGAACGGCAGCCAGCTTCTCCTCTGGCTGCCGTTCTTCCCTTCCCGAATGCAATACCCGTCGTACTTGAACACTTCAACGCCTGCAAACGAACACGTCCAGACGCGCCACTTGTAGAGTTCCTACACGGCACTGTCCCAGAACGAATAGTTAGGCGTCCAAGCGGAGACACAAGATGACACGAGTTCGCGTTAACGGCTTCACCATCTCGCTCGACGGATACGGAGCAGGGCCAAACCAGGACATCGACAATCCGCTCGGCATTGGCGGGACGGATCTGCACCATTGGCTGATTCCAACACGCACGTTCCAGCGGGCCTTATTCGGCAAGGACGGCGGCACGACCGGGGTGGACGACGACTTCGCGGCTCGCGGTTTTGAGAATGTCGGGGCCTGGATTCTCGGCAGAAACATGTTCAGCCCCGTTCGTGGGCCCTGGCCGGACATGAGCTGGAAAGGCTGGTGGGGAGACAATCCGCCGTATCACGTTCCGGTCTTCATCGTGACGCATCATGCACGTCCACCCATCGAGATGGAAGGCGGCACGACGTTCCATTTCGTCACGGGCGGCATTCGCGAAGCGCTTGAAAGGGCACGCGAGGCGGCCGGCGGAATGGACGTGCGCATCGGCGGCGGAGCGAAAACGATTCAGCAGTATCTTCGCGAGAGCCTCATTGACGAACTGCACATTGCTATCGCGCCCGTCCTGCTCGGCGGAGGAGAACGGCTGTTCGAAGGGGTTGACTTGCGGGCTCTGGGATACGAATGCGTCGAATTCGTAGCGTCGGAGAAAGCCACGCACGTGGTCCTACGGCGTCAGGGGCGCGCGGGCGCCTAAGCACTGATTGCCGCGGCCGGTCCTGCGCGGGCTCTCGCACAGCGAATCGTCTCCTTCGCCTAGTCGAACGCCCGCTCCGAGAACCGCTCGATCCAGAGCGCCAGGCGGTCGGCCGCAAAGCTGGCGGCGCGTGTGCCGGCGCGGCAGACGATGGTGTCGCCTTCACGCGCGAACCGCAGGGCGCCGCCAGCTTCTTCCAGCCACAGCAGGCAGGCGAGCCAGGCGGCGTGCTCGGCCGATACGGTCTGCGCCACGGGCCGGGTGAGGAACTCACTCAATGTGGCCGGCGAAGTCCAGATCAGCGCATCGCCATCGCCGCGTACTGCGGCGCCGAGAACGTCAGCGAAAACCTGCACCGCATCGGCAGCGCTGCGCCCCGCATTCCGCGTACGCAGTTCCGCCAGGCGCGTGCCAACCGCATGGCCAAAACTGCCGCTGCATTCGCTCTCGACCCGTACCAGATCGGCGTAATCCATACGCTGCCAGTCCGGCTCCACGTTGCGCGTACCGGCCAGATCGGCACCGGCCAGATAGGTCTCCACCGGCTGAAAGCGCCCTGGCCCGATCAGGCTGACGCACAACGTCTGCACGATGCCTATGCGAGTAGCCACGGTCTGCGTCTGCAGGACGCTCAGCTTCTCGCGCACGAGCTGGTCGCGTTCCTTGCGCAGTCCCGACAACTCCAGCGCCTGCTTCATCTCCATGCGCAGCGCGCTGATGTCCCACGGCTTCTTGATATAGCGATGTATCTGGCCCTGGTTGACGGCCTCGACGGTCTGGTCCAGCTCCGAATAAGCCGTCGTCAGGATTCGGACGATGTGGGGATAGCGCTCGCGCGCATAGCGCAGAAGTTCGTTGCCATATTCGCCCGGCATACGCTGATCGGACACCAGCACGGCCAAGCTGCCGGCGTGGGCATCCAGCATTGCCTTGCCGTCCTCCACGGAGGCGCCCGTCACCACCGGCGCGATCGCACCGATGGCGCGCTCGAAATATTTGACTGCGGTGGCTTCGTCATCGACGAATAGAATCGCCGGTGGCGGTGTCTGGTTGGCAATCGTATCGCTCATGGGTAACTCCTGACTCGATCCTTGAAATTTGGGAATTCCGGCGTCACGGTCATGCCGGCGCCGGACGCGGACGCGCCCCTGATACGCTCGCCGCAGGACTGCATGACGCGGTTGCAGAAAATCATGTCCCAGCCGCTCACGCCCGCGTTCGTGATCACGGGCCGACCGGCATGCGCTGCATCACTTCGGGCGCGACACCGGGGCCGTAGCCGCGGATGCCAGCACCTCGCGGACCGTGGCCACGCCTAGCGGCTTCTCCAGGATTCGAAATACCTCGCCGGAATTGACCGCGCCCAGGAGCGCGTTGCTGTCCGCGTAGGCCGTCACCAGGATCCGGACGATATGCGGATACTCCTGGGAGACCTGCCGCAGCAGGTCGTCGCCATGCCGGCCCGGCATGCGGAAGTCGGTCACCAAAATGGTCACCCGCGCACCTTCGCGGCGCAGGATCGACATGGCCTCGTCCGCGTTGCCGGCGAGCAGCACGTCATAATCGCGACCCGCCGAACGCGCAAAGTACTTGCGAGCCAGCTCCTCGTCATCGACATAAACGACAGTCTGCCGCGCTTGTTGGGTCTCTTTCATTTCTACATCACTCCAGGCGCGGCAGGTCGAAGTTGAACGCCGTCCACTCGCCCAACTGGCTTTCCGCAAACAGTGTGCCGCCGTGCCGCTCCACCACCGCATAACTGATGGACAGACCAAGGCCTAAGCCCTGGCCGACTTCGCGCGTAGTGAAGAATGGTTCGAACACCCGCGCCAGATTCTCCGCGGCGATCCCCGGGCCGTTGTCGCGCACATTCACGTGCAGCCGGTCGTCCCGCCATTGCGCCGTGACATGGACTTTCGGCGATGCGGTGCCGGCCTTGTGCATGGCCAGCGCGGCATTCGAAAACAGGTTGATGAGCACGCCGATGATGGCGGCTTCGTCGCCCAGCACGAGGGTATCGCCGGGCAGCTCGCGCGTGACGCTCACGCCGCGCAGTTCATGCGCGCTCAGCCGGATCGACGAGTCAAGTGCCTTCTCGAACAGGAACGGCACGTCGTCCGCCGCCGCACCGGGCTTGCGGTAGGCAAAGGTCTTCAGGTCCGACACGATATGCTGGATGCGGTGCATGCCCTGCTTGACGTCCGTCAGGCACTCCTGCAGCGACGGGCTGTCCTTGACCTCCGGTTCCTCCATGGCTATTTCGATGGCCATCAGGCAGAAGTTCACGGGGTTGTTGACTTCGTGGAGCAGCCCTGCGGATAACGTACCGATTGCAGCCATCTTCTCCTGCTGCAGCAACTGGCCTTTGATCTGCGACAGGCTTTCATTGGTCAGCGCGAGCTGGTCGTTTTTGTGCGCTACCTCGTCCTTCAGCCGGAAAAGCTGGAAGCGGCCCTTCTCGTTGAAGTAGGTGTAAATGGAACTGGCCAACGCGCAGAAAAAGATCAGGATGAGCTGGAACTGGAACTTGCTTGGGTTCTGTATGCCGCCCGGATGCGCCGCGCAGGCAATGTAGTAGAGCAGGACGGTGGCGAGGCCGAATGCCAGCGTCTGCCAGTAGCCGGAGGGGAACAGAATCCCGACCGCGAAGATCGTCAGCATAAGCCCGGCATAGAACAGCGACTCCCCGCCCTGCGTGACATAAATCATCCACGAGATCATGGCCTGCGGCAGCAGCAGCCAGAAGAAAGTGATGACCTGCACCTGGCGTTTGCCCGTTTCCGTGTACAGCGAGAGCAACGCCAGGCCGATGGCCGCGCTGGTCAGCACCCGAACGATGGCAAAGCGCTTCTGCTCGGCCGGATACACGACATAGTCCAGCGCCACGCCCATCAGCACCAGCACGATCACGGTCAGGCCGCCAGCCTTGCTGCACAGCAACCGGTAGTCGCGCAGTTCTTCACGATAGTTCGAACGCAGCCCAGCGAGGGATGTCGTCATCTCAGGCTACTTGTTGCCGGCCGATCATTACCTCGGCGAATACGTTCACCCCGGTCGCATCCGTGTACAGGCGCGGCTCGCCACAGTTTTCCGGCATGATTTCGGCCATCTGTGCCTCGTTGCGATAGATCAGGTACCACTCCAGCACGTGCTCCATGCTGAGGCGCTCCGGGTTGTCGGCGTGGACATTGGTGACCAGCAGGTGGCCGCCCGGTCTGGTGCGGCTGGCGAAATGCTGGTTCAGCCGGGCGCAGACCTTGTCCGAGAGATAGTCGAACAGGCCGGCGCAATAGACCGCGTCGAATTCGCGGACGTCCGGTGCGTCCGCATCCATCCGGCGCTTGAGCAGGTGGTGGACCGAGTCGTGCGTGTAGCTGATGGTCATGCGTCTGGCCGTTTCCTGTGCAATCGCCGCGAGGCGGTCGCGCGTCCAGTCCAGTGTCTCCTGGCTGAAGTCGAGCAGTTCGAACGTCAGCCACTCCGGTTCGTCGTATTCACGCATGAACCGCTGGATCTCCTGAGCGGGGCCGCAACCCACGTTCAGAACCCGGAACGGCCGCCGCGCGGCGCGCGCTTCATTGGCCAGCCGGGTCAGGTAGTCCACCAGCAACTCGACGCGATTGCGGTGCGCGCGTGCCACGGCCGTCTGCAGGAAGGCCGCGTTGACGATCTGGAAATACGTGCTCGGGCCCTGGCGGGGATCGTCGAGCATCTGGTTGACCATCTGGTAGTCGCCGGCATAGCCCAGCGGCTTGGTGAAGGTGCGGAAGACGAAAGGCGAACGCAGCAGCAGAGGATGGAGCGCGGCCTGGGCAAAGGCACGGTGTGCCGGCGCCAGTTCTTCGTCGACGAGGCCCGCCTCGCCTTCGAATTCGTCGAAGTAGACCTTGGTCCTTTCCATCAGCGGCGATGCCAGTTCGAGGAAGAAATCCTCGCGCAGGCTTTTGCCATCCTTCGGCATGGTGTCGGCCAGGTCCGCCTGCTCGACCCAGCGAGACATGTCGGAGAGAAAAGCCCGGATCTGGTTGACCGCGATCTGGTAGTCACGGCGGATTTTGAAGCGCTCGGCCCAGTCCTGCGAGAACCGGCGCGCTTCTTCCCCGACCGCGCGCGCTTCCAGCACGCCGCCGCTCAGTTCCCGCCACTCAGCGATCAGCGTGACTGAGACAATGGCTGTCAGGCCCGTGTTGACCATGCTGATCACGACCGCCTTGCCCGAATAGGCGTGCTCCACGCCCATCTTGACCGACAGGTCGCTCAGTACCTCACTGACCTGGACGATCGAGTACGGGTTATAGACCTCCATCACCAGGGACTTTCGCTGGAGATTGATGATCGTGCCCCGCACCTGCTCGCCCTGCGAGTTGAGGAAGCTCACTACCGGATCGATTTGCGTTTTGGAATACACAGTATGGCGGCCAGGAAAGTACCACGAGAAGTTGGTTTGGAATCTGGTGCGATACCAGGCCAGCAGATCGGCCGGTTCAGCGTCGATGGTTTCCTCAGGTCCCCGTGACGAAGCGTCGCCATGGATATTTCAGTTGTCGCAGCAGCAACCCGTTTTCCGGGTGCGTACCCCTTCCTCCCGAACTGCATCGGCCGGACAAGTTATGCATTCGACCTGTCCGCTCATCTCGCAACAGCGCGCGTGCTAATGACACCGCGGCTTCAATGAGACTCGTTAGCCGGGTGGCCCTGAAGGCCGGCTTCGGGACAATACGGCCCTTTGCGATTGCAGCATTCTACTGATAAAAAAGAATGCTGTCGTCTCACGCCAATTCATCGGCCAACTGCCGGGCGACTCCCGAACGAGCCCCCAATTTCCTCCTTGACCGCGCTCCGCCGACAAGCGTATAACCATCCCATTGGATGTTATTTGGATGGCCTACGGATGCCACTGGGAGTGCAAATGCCGAAACTCAAGCTCGTCGACGCCTCACGCCCCAAAGGCGGCGAGACCGAAAAAATCACCATCAACCTGGGTCCGATCGACCTCGGCCAGATCGACCTGCTGGTCGAAGAAGGCTTTTACTCGAACCGCACCGACCTGATCCGCACGGCGATCCGCAACCAGATCGCGGTGCATGCCCAGGTCGTCGCGGAGACGGTGACCCGGCGCGCCATGGTGCTGGGCATGCAGCACTTCTCGCGGCAGGACCTCGAGGCGGCTCAGGCCGCGCACGAGCAACTCGACATTCACGTGCTAGGCCTCGCCAGCATCGCAGCCGATGTGCCGCCCGAACTCGCGGCGGCCACGATTGCATCGGTGGTGGTGCTCGGCGCCTTTCACGCGTCGCCCGCGGTCAAGGCGGCGCTCGCCGGCCGCATCAGCTAGGCGCGGCGCTCGACTCATTACCGTGGCTGAAGCAGCGACTCATCCGTCGACTCGCTCATCCACGCTCCACACAGGTCACTGCAAACCATCATGAAAATGAACGAAGATTTCCTGAAATCGATGACAGACGCCTTCGAGCTATTGCGCACGAAGGGCCCGCAGGAAGCCACCGCGGCGGTTCAGCGCGCGCTCGCGGGCGGCAAAGCGAACGAGGCCCGCGCGGACCACGTACGGACATCGAACACGCCGTCGAATGCGAGCGAATGGGCGCAAGCGTGGTCGCAGATGCAAACCCAGGCGCAGACCCAGGCGCGCCCCGCTCCGCACGCCCCTGGCGCGCCGGCTTTCGACGCCGACTCGCCGGGCACCTTCAGCACGCACACGTTCAGCAACGCAGCCGGACAACGCCAGTACAAACTTTACGTGCCCGCCGTCTACAACAGCGAACCATTGCCGCTGATCGTCATGCTGCACGGCTGCACGCAGAACGCGGACGATTTCGCCGCCGGCACGCGCATGAACGAAATGGCGGAGCGTCATGGCTTTATCGTTGTGTATCCGAATCAGGCGCAAGCGGCCAATCATTCGAAATGCTGGAACTGGTTCAAGCCTGCCGATCAACTCCGCGATCAGGGCGAGCCGTCGTTGATCGCCGGCATCACGCGAGAAGTGATGGGCCGCTATCGCGTGGATCCGGCGCGCGTGTATGTCGCGGGTCTGTCGGCGGGCGGCGCGATGGCGGACATCATGCTGAAGACGTCGCCCGATCTCTACGCCGCGGCCGGCGTGCATTCGGGACTTGCCTACGGTTGCGCGAAGGACCTGCCTTCGGCGCTCGGCGCGATGAAGGGCGGCAAGGCTCAACGCAAACGCGCGCATGGCACGCCGCAACGTCCGTTGATCGTGTTTCATGGCGACGCTGACACAACCGTCCATCCGTCGAATGCGGCCGAGATCGTGGCGGCCTTCGACGCGGGCACCACCACCGTCAGCGAGCAATCAGGCGCTGCAAGCGGACGGCGCGCGTATACGCGGCAACGGCATGTCGCGGCGAACGGCGTGGAAGCGGAGTCGTGGTCGATTCACGGCGCGGGTCACGCGTGGGCCGGCGGCAGTCAGCGCGGTTCGTACACGGACCCGTCCGGCCCCGACGCCGCCGCGGAAATGGTGCGATTCTTTCTCGCCCATCCGCGTACGCATTGAGCCGGCACCTCGGCTTCGAGCCAGACGGATCGCGTTCAACATGAGTGACCGCTGGCTGTAGAGACGGTGGCGTGATGACACGAGACGCCTCGCTCTATATCGGCGCTGACGGACAGTAAAAGGCCCCGTTAAAGACAACGCCGCGACCTAAGCCGCAACCGGGCAACCGGCCTGTTCGAGCGCGGCCTGCGCGTGCTCTTGCAGGTCGCCGCTGGTCAGCGACGCGTCTGGCGTGCGCACCCACGCCGCGATGCGCAGCGTCGCGCCGCCATCGTCCGGATAGTCGGCGACCGTGACGATCGGCGCGAGCGTGGCGCCGCTCAGCACGCGCGGTTCGTCGGCGACGAGTTTCTTCAATTCGCCGATCGCGGCGTCGACGTCCTTGCGCTGCGCGAGGCCCACTTCGACCTCGATGCGCTGCGTGCCGCCGCTGCTGTAGTTGATCACCGGATTGCTCCATATCTGGCTATTCGGCACGAACACGGCATTGCCGTCGCCGCGTTCGATGCGCGTGGTGAAGAGCCCCACTTCGCGCACAATGCCCGCTGCCGCGCCGCTGCCCTCGATCACGTCGCCGACGCGAAACGGACGCAGCATCAACAGCATCATGCCGGCCGCGATATTTTGCAGCGTGCCTTGCAGCGCGAGTCCGATCGCGAGACCGGCGGCGCCGAGCACCGCGAGCACGCTCGCCGTGGCGATGCCGACTTCGCTGAGCGCCGCGATGAATACGAGCACGCGTACGGCCCAAGTGCTCATGGCGGCCAGCATCGGTGCGAGCGTCGGGTCAGCATGCGTACGCGCGAGCGCGCGCGCAAACATGGCGCCGATGCGGTTCGATAGCCACCAGCCGACCGCGAGGATCAGCACGGCCAGCACGATATGAAGGGCGTCGTGCGTCAGCGTGACGAGCAACGACGGCTGGAAGTGAAAGAGTCGGGTTAAGAGATCGTTCATCTCGAGTCTTCGCTCCGTTACGGTGTAAGTACACCTGACGCACGGAAGCAGGATACGTTCCCACCCCTTACATTTCACGTGCGAAGGCACGCGGCTTGCTCGCCAATGCGACCAGTACCTGTGCGAATCATGCGAAGCCTGATCAGCGAGGCAGTTTCACTGCTGCCCTTGGTCCGGCAAAAAGGAGCGCCACATGTCCCAACATCTGAAGTCTGGCGACCGTGTCAGTTGGAACACGCCGCAAGGCGTCACGCATGGCAAAGTCGTGCGTGTCATTTCTACCCATACCACCGTGGATGGCAGAACCGTCGATGCCTCGACATCCGACCCACACTACGAGGTACAAAGCGAGAAGAGTGGCAAGCATGCCGTTCATCGCGGCGACGCGTTGCATCGATTGAAGAATTGATACGGATGGCTAAGCACATCCGCGCGCACGGCGATCCATGCTGCCGGCAACCCGGCTTCAAACAGTGCCCAAAGGCCTCAGCAGATTACGCAGTGCTGCAACAGTAACCGGTCGCGAGAACCAGAAGCCTTGCGCTTCATCGCAACCGAGCGCTTCGAGTTGCGCGGCCTGCTCGGCCGTTTCGACGCCTTCGGCCGTCACGCGCAGTTTGAGCGCGTGCGCCATTGCGATGATGGCGCCCACCAGGGCCGCGCACTGCGGATCGGTGCTCATGCGCATTACAAAAGAGCGGTCGATTTTCAAACGGTTCAGCGGAAAACGCGTCAGATAAGCGAGGCTCGAATAGCCGGTGCCGAAGTCGTCCACTGCGACCTCAACGCCTAGATCGCGCAGGGCAAAAAGCGTTTGCAAAGCCTGTTCGGTGTCACCGAGCAGCACGCCTTCGGTGATTTCCACTTCGAGATACGAGGGGTCGAGCGCGGCATCTTCCAATGCCTCACGAATCGTTTCGAACAGATTGTGCCGCTGGAACTGCTGCGGCGAGACGTTCACCGCGAAGCGCGGCAAGTTGCCCGTCAGCCGCAGCAACTTACCGGCGTCGCGGCACGCGGTCCGGATCACCCACTCGCCGATGTGCTCGATCAAACCCGCCTCCTCCGCAACCGGCACGAATTCGACGGGACTGATCAGGCCGCGTTGCGGATGGTTCCAGCGCAGCAGCGCCTCCACTTGCGCGATGTGGCCGTTGGACAGCGTAACCTGCGGCTGATACACGAGATGCAGTTGCTGACGCTCGATTGCGTCGCGCAACATGGTCTGCAGTTCGAAGCGGCGCGCGGCCTGGCCTTCGAGCGCTGTGGAAAACCGCCGCACCGCATTGCCGTTCACCGCCGAAGCTGCCGACAGCGCCACACCCGCGCGACGCATCAGCGTAGGCGCATCGCCGCCGTCGGCCGGATAAGCCACGATGCCGATGCTCGCGGTAATGGTCAACGCGGTGCCGGCGTAGTCGATCGCCTCGGCGATGCGCCCTAGCGCTTCGGCGGCGAACGCATCGGCCGCCGGGCCGGTTTCGTTGACGAGCAACGCGAACTGCGTGCCGCCGATCGAAGCGATCGTGCCGTCGTTCGGAAAGAGACCGCGCAAGCGTTCGCCAACAATCTGCAGCACGAGTTCAGCCGCATGCAAGCCGAGCGCGTCGCGCAGTTTGCGCAGATGATCGAGCTCGGCGATCAGCACGGTAAAACCGCTGCCGCTACGCTCGCAACGCGCGATCGTCAGTTCCAGCCGTTCGGTGAATAGCGTTTGATTGGGCAGGCGGGTCACGCCGTCGTGATGCGCGACGTACCAGAGACGCGCTTCCGATTGCGCGTAACGCGTCATGTCGATGGCGATACCCACATACAGCGCCGCACAAGCGGCCTGGGCGGGCTCGTTGACGAGCGGCGCCAACGCCAGCACCACGCGAACCGGCGTACCGTTGCGCCGCAAAAAGCTCCACTCGCCTTCATAGCGCGAAGTCACCATGGCAAGCGGCGGCAATTCGGCGCGGCGTTTGGCCAGTTCGGCTGGATCGAACAAAGACTCGAAGGTGCGGCGACCGATCAGTTCTTCAGCCGCCCATCCCGTCAGCTTCTCGAAAGCGGCGTTGATGGAGTCGAACGTGCCGTCCGCCGTGCAGGTAAACATGCCATAAGGCGCCGACGCAAGCGCGGCATCGCGCGTACGCGTTTCAGCGTAGAGGGGGACGTGCATCGCGCCGGCCTTTGATTTTCCTGAGTAGTGAAAGCGATCGAGCGTTTTTTGACGCGTGGGCGCAACCAGTAGCCCCGAAATTCCGGTCCGATGTTGCGGGCAACCGTGCGTATGATAACGGCTTTCGCGCCCCCGCCGAATTGGCCGCGGCGGGGGGCGTTGAAATGTCAGCGGGCTGGCGGTGGCAGCGGTGGCGGAACGCATGCGTGTCGCCAGAACCTGGTGGCGGTTCGTCGCGCTCGTGAGCGTCTCGAGCGCGTTGGAGAGAACGATGGCGGGATGAGATCCGCCGACCGATCCCGGAACTGCATTGACTCTATATACGGAAAAGCAGAAGGCGCCGCCGTTCTGTGTTTTACGCGGCGCGCGGAAGCGCTGCTTCGATGAACACCGCGCACAGTGCTTCCATGCCCTTCGCGTCTTCTTCGTCGAAGCGCGCGACGCTCGGACTGTCCACATCCCACACGCCGATCAGCGTGCCGTCCGGCGCGACGAGCGGCACGACGATTTCCGATTGCGAGGCCGAATCGCAGGCGATATGGCCGGGAAACTCGTGGACATCGCGCACCACCTGCGTCTCGCGGGTCTGCGCGGCCGTGCCGCAGACGCCCTTGCCGAGCGGAATTCGCACGCACGCGGGCTTGCCCTGGAACGGTCCGACGACCAGTTCCCGACCGTCGTGGAAATAGAAGCCGGCCCAGTTCAGATCGCTGAGCGAATGAAACACGAAGGCGGAAAAATTCGCGGCGTTGGCGATCCAGTCGGTTTCGCCGGCGAGCAGCGAGCGGGCCTGTGCGACCAGTTCTTCGTAGTGCGCGGCTTTGGGCAGATGCGAGGCGGAGGAGACTTCGAACATGACGGCGTCCGTGATGAAAGCGGAAGGAGGAACAGCGAGTCGTGCAGTTTAAAGCAAGCCGCCGTTTCCTTCACGGCGCGCACACGCACGGCGACGGGCACACAGCAGCGCTCGCTCTCCTTCCGGTTCCGTCAGACCCGTCGGCCTCCGCGCAAGGCGGAAACCAACGGAAAAACCACACGACGACTACTGATCGACGCCGATGATCACGCTCGATGCCTTGAAGATCGCCGTCGCCGCTTTGCCGTTCGCGAGGCCGAGGCGATCGACGCTCTCATTGGTGATGATCGCCGCGATCTGCGCGCCGCCCGCGCTGATCGACACTTCGGAATTCACCGCGCCCTTCGTGAGCGCCGACACCGTACCGGCGATGCAATTGCGCGCCGACACCTGATTCTTCGCGACGTCGACCATCACGATCACCGACGACGCCTTGACCAGCGCAAAGGCTTGTTTGCCCACCGCGAGACCGAGCGACGTTGCGCTGCCATGGGTGATGATCGAGACGATCTCCAGGCCGTTCTGGGTGCGCAGCGTGACTTCGTCGTTCACGGCGCCATGTTTGAGTTCGGTGATTTCGCCGGCGAATTGATTGCGCGCGCTGGTTTGCATGTTGTTCTCCTTGTTCAGGCGACCTCCTACGAACGTTGGTTGGAAGCCATCTGTCGGGTTGAGCGGTGAGCGTCGTGAAATGCCCGCCGGCTACGGAAAACTGCGCGTAAAGCGCGGTATCGCGCAGCCGCCATGAACAATGCGAACGCCCAATGAAACCACATAAGCATTATGCATGGGCATGCACAGCGCGGCGCCGGTCCAACCTGCCGCACAATGCGCCGACACCGTATCATCGTGCCTTGGACCTTCTTCGCCGAACCCTATGCCCGTTGCCGTTCCATCCCGCCTTGCCGCCGCCTGGCCGAGCGCCCGTCGCGGCGCCGCGCTATGCGCCATGCTCGCCGCGATCACCGCGTGCAGCAACCCGTCGCCGACGCATGACACGCACACCCAACTCGACACCGTCACGCTGTTCCCCATCGGGCATTACGACCAGAACGTCGATCACTGGCTCGAACCCGACAGCCCGGGCTACGACCAGCCGTTCCTGAGTCCGGCGGAACAGCAGGCGCACTTCAAGGCGCTCTACACGCGCTACTTCGGCACCGGCACCGCGGCGCCCTCGCCATGGAATGCCAGTTTCGTGACGATGCGCGTCTATCGCCAGCAAGGCGCGGACATTGCCGCGTTGCAGCAGCGGCGCATCGTCAGGTTCGATAACACGGGCAAGAGCGGCGCGGACATCGGCTACGGCGAAAATTTCCGGCCGCACGACAAGGCGTGGATCGACGCCATCGCGCAAAACATGAATGTCGCGCAGTTTACGCAGATGGCCGTTTATCAGCCGCAGCG
The DNA here is from genome assembly GCF_003002025.1 of Paraburkholderia sp. BL25I1N1. GTDB lineage: Bacteria > Pseudomonadota > Gammaproteobacteria > Burkholderiales > Burkholderiaceae > Paraburkholderia. The sequence continues at coordinate 306,662 of NZ_PVZB01000005.1, read as the reverse complement.
CCGCGCGATCGCCACCAGCAACCTGATGGTGCGCGAACTGCCGACCAACGACCCGTCGTTCTACGACCACCGCCTGGCCGGCGAAGGCTATCCGTTCGACAACCTGCAGATCTCGGCCGTGCGTCCCGGCACGCCGCTTTACGTGCTCGGCGGTAGCGTCGACGGTGCGTGGCATTACGTGCAGACGCCCGATGTGCAAGGCTGGGTGCGCAGCGACGGCGTCGGCATGGCCGACGATCGCTTCGTCGATACATGGCGCGCCGCAACGGGCAAAGCGCTCGGTGCGGTGATCGTGGCGTCGGCGCCGGTGCGCGACAGCCGCGGCGTGTTCCGCTTCGACGCGCCGGCCGGCACGCTGCTGCCGATCGTGCCCGCCAACACCGCGCGGCCGGCGCAAGCGAAGCCTGCCGCGAGCGACATTGGCGCCGCGGCCGAGCCGGCAGCGGCGCGTCAAATACTCGTCCCCGCGCGCGACGCGGACGGCCGGGCGCTGATCCGCACCGCCGCCCTGAGCGACGCGCAAATCGCGCCGGCGCCGCTCGCCGCCACGCCGCGCCATCTGGCGATGCTGATGAAAACGCTAATCGGCCGCCCCTACGGCTGGGGCAATAGCGGGCTCTACAACGACTGTTCGTCGGAACTGCAAAGCATCTTCGCCGCGTTCGGCGTCTGGCTGCCGCGCCATTCGTCCACGCAGATGAGCGCCGGCCGCATGATCGACCTGTCGTCGTCCACGCCCGCGCAGCGGCTCGACTATCTGGCGCAGCACGGCGAGCCGTTGCGCACGCTGATCTACATCGGTGGGCATGTGATGCTGTATATCGGCAACACCACCCGCAACGGCAGCGCGGTGCCGGTCGTCTATCAGGACGTATGGGGCTTGCGGCCCGCCGACGACAGCCGGCGCGCGGTGATCGGCGGCTCGGTGATTCTGCCGCTGTTCGAACACATTCCCGAAGACGCCACGTTGCAATCGCTCGCGGCGACGCCGACGTTCCAGATCAGCATCCTCGGCGCGCCGCGTGGTGGCACGCCTGCGCCGTCCGCCGCGCCGCCGGACGAGGACAATCCGGCCGGTTGAAACGCACGCCTGAAAAATATTTTTCCCGGAGTGTCGATTCATCGGTCACGTAACCGTCGTAACGTTGAAGACCTGACTCGACCGAGTCGGTCTTTCAACTCACGAACCTGTTACTTCAAGGAGTCGCCGTCATGTCCAGCAACGCTGTCAAACCGATCCCCGACGGGATGCACTCGCTCACCCCGTATCTGATCTGCGCCAACGCCGCGGACGCCATCGCGTTCTACACCAAGGCCTTCAACGCCGTCGAACAGGTCCGCCTGCCGGGCCCTGGCGGCAAGGTCATGCACGCCACGCTGAAGATCGGCGATTCCATGCTGATGCTGACCGACGAATGGCCCGAGCACCAGTCGTTCGGCCCGAACACGCTGAAAGGCACGCCGGTTACGATTCACTACTATGTGGAAGATGTCGACGCCAGCTTCAAGCAGGCCGTCGACGCCGGCGCGACCGTCGTCATGCCCGTCACCGACATGTTCTGGGGCGACCGGTACGGCCAGGTGAAAGACCCGTTCGGCCATAGCTGGTCGTTGGCCACGCACAAGCGCGACCTGAGCCCGGAAGAAATCCAGAAAGCCATGATGGACTGCATGAAGTAAGGCGCGGTCCGTTCGGTGAGAAGGAGGAGAAACGTCATGCAAAAGATTGCGCCGTGCCTGTGGTTCGACGGCAATGCCGAAGAGGCGGCCCGCTTCTATACGTCCGTATTTTCCGATTCCCGCATCGCCACCACGATGCATTACACGGACGCCGGACCCGGGCCGGCGGGCGACGTGCTGGCCATCACGTTCGAGATCGAGGGCCAGGAGTTCATGGCCCTGAACGGCGGCCCGCAGTTCCCCTTCACACCGGCAATTTCGCTGTTCGTGCACTGCGGGTCGCAAGAAGAAATCGACCGTTACTGGACGAAACTCCTGGACGGCGGCAAGGAGTGGCAATGCGGCTGGCTTCAGGACCGCTTCGGCGTCTCGTGGCAGATCGCGCCCGACGTACTCGGCGAGATGCTGCGCGACCCGGACACCGTCAAGGCGAGCCGCGTGATGAAACAGATGATGAGCATGGTCAAGCTCGATATCGCGCCGCTCGAAGCGGCTTATCGCGGCGATTGAAGTGCGCCCCTGACCGCGCGCCGCCGTCGGCGCGCGGGCCGCTTGCATGCGTTGTGCATTCACAGCGCAGCGAGCGGACGAAGGGCGCGACAGCTCCGTCTTTGATAGGATCGGTCTCGACCCATTAACGGCGGGACATAAACGGTGCGCGTCAACCATCAAGCCTTCTTCTGCTCGCTTTTTGTCGCGCGTCTCGCCGATCAGGTCCTGCTGTTTCTCGTGCCACTCGTCGTCTTCCAGACCACGCATCAAGTCTCGTGGTCGGGCCTCGCGTTCTTTATCGAAACGCTGCCGCGCTATCTGGTGTTTCCTTTCTTCGGCGCGTTGTGCGATCGCATCTCGCCGCTCAGGTTGATGCGCGTCAGCCAGGCGGTGCGGGCGCTGGCCTGCTTCGGCGGCATACTCGCTTATGCGTTGTTCGGCGGCATCGGCTGGTTGATCGCACTCTCGGCGGTGTGCGGCGTATTGACGAGCCAGGGCCTCGTCGCACGTGAAGTCATGCTGCCGCAAATCTTCAGCACGCAGCAGTTCCAGCGCGTGCTCGCCTACTCGCAGTTGGCCGACCAGTTGGGCTTCGTGCTCGGTCCGATGCTCGCCGCGCTGCTGCTCGGCCTGTGGCGTTGGGAATGGGTGGTCGGCGTAACCGGCATGCTGTTTCTTCTCGCCGATGCCGCCCTGCTGCTGTGGCAACGCGCCAGCGGTTTTCGCGCCGCGGAGCCGCCGCCTCTGGCGCCGGGCCACTGGACGCTGCCGCTGCGCATCGCGCTGCGTCATGTGCTGGTGCTGCCGGGCTTGAAAAAAGTCGTGCTGCTCGCCGCCGCCGAAAATCTGGTGATCGGCGTGACGCTCGCCACGTCCGCGGCCATGGTGACCGGCCTTCACGCGCAGTCGAATCGCTACTATGCCGGACTGCAAACCGCCGGCGCTGTCGCCACGGTGCTGATTCTGTTGACGATCGCACGCGCCGCATGGCCGGCGCGCACGCTGGGACTGGTCGCCTTCGTCTCGATTTGCGCGGGCGGCGTAATCGCCGGCGCGAGCGCGGCACCGTGGGGCTATGCGCTCGGCTTCCTGCTGATCGTCGGCTTCGACAAGATGTTCAACGTCTACATCCGCAGCGCGCGGCAACGAATCATTCCGCCCCAGGACTACGGTAAGACGACCGGCGTGGTGATCCTTCTGAACAACATGACGCAGCCTCTCGCCGGTCTGTTGGTCGGGGTGTTCTCGGCGCGCGCGCAAACCGGCCCGCTGATCGTGATTCTTTCACTGACGATGGGCGGCATCGGCGCGGCGGTGTCGATCGGCGCGGCGCTGGTGCGAAGGCGGAAGCGCGCCCTGGCGCTCGGGGAATGAAGCCGCGTTGGCTTGCCCGAATGCCGGGATTAATAACGGGCGCGGGCTACGCTGCGCCCGCGTGGCTTGAGGTCGTTATCCGCAACACAGCTAGACCGCCTCGCATACCACCGCGAACTTCAACAACTGCGTAGGCCCGAACGCATTGCTGAGCGCCACGTCGGCGGCGTCGCGGCCACGTGCCATCAGCACACGTCCCGTGCGCGGCGCGTTGTTGCGCGGGTCGAAGGTTTGCCAGCATCCGCCGATGTAGGCCTCGAACCAGGCGGCGAAGTCCATCGTCGCGTAAGGCGGCGGCAGGCCGACGTCGCTGATATAGCCCGTGCAATAACGCGCTGGAATATTCATGGCCCGGCATAGCGCCACGGCCAGATGCGCGAAGTCGCGGCACACGCCTTTGCGCTCCTGCCATGCCTGCCAGGCGGTCTTGGTCGGTCGCGCAAAGTCGTAGCCGAACACGATGTGGTTGTGCACGTAGTCGCAGATCGCATCCACGCGCCCGCGGCCGAGCGGCAGCTTGCCGAAGGTCTGCCACGCGAATTCGGAGAGCAGATCAGTTTCGCAATAGCGGCTGCCGAGCAGAAAGACCAGCGTATCGTCGGGCAGCATTTCCACCGGATGCTGTTCGGTGTACGGCGGCCGCATCTCCGGCTCCGACGACACCTCCAGCACCGCGCTCGTCGAAAAAGAGATTTTTCCCGGCGGCGCCACCAGCCGGCTGCACAGATTGCCGAACGAGTCGCGATACTGCCTGATCGGCACCGGCGGATCGACCACCAGCACATCAGGATTCAGCACCTCTTTCGCGTGCGAATAGTGGGTGTTCAACATCAGCAACATCGGCGTCGGTTGCACGCACTCATAGACCAGCTCGTAGCCAACGCGCAATTTCATCGCAGCGCCCTTTTCCAGTTGAAACATTCAATTGACGCGCACGGCGAGCCGCCCGCAGCGTCACTCCCGCAAACACGTTTCGATTCGACGCGCCGTGATTTTCGGCGCGCGTTCATTCGTCTTATTCGCGTTGCTTGGCGGTCATTCGCCTTCGGTCACGCTTACGTCCACCTGCAAGCCGCGAAACGAATGCGGCGCGCCATGCCACGTGCCCCACAACGGCAGCGCCTGATAGGCGTTCCACGCCACCGCCACGCGAATCAGATGGCGATTGCCGACGATGCTATTGGTCGGATCGAAATCGACCCAGCCGGCGCCGGGCAAATAGATCTGCAACCACGCGTGCGTCGCGCCGCCGCCTTGCGTGGCGTCATGCTCGGGCACGAACAGGTAGCCGCTCACGAAGCGCGCCGCGAGGCCGAGCGAGCGCACCGCGTCCATCATCAACACGGCAAAATCGCGGCAACTGCCGCTGCGGCTGCGCAACGTGTCGCCGGGACGGTTCACGCCTTTTTCCGTGCGGCGCACATAGAAAAACGTGCTCTTGATTTCGAGCGTCATGGCACGTAGCAGCGCCATCGTGCCGCCACTACCCGCGCTGCTTTTGCCACCTTTGCCGCCGTTTTTTGCAGCGCTGCCCAGGATCGGCACGAAGCGGCGCGCCCATTCGTCCACGTCGCTGTCCGGATACTGGCGGCTGCGCGCGTTTACGAGATCTGAAGCTTCCTCGTTGGTGTACGCGAACGGCCAGTTCACCGCATACGGCTCGAGCGCGTAATCGGGCATGGGCGCTTCGAAGTGCTCGAGTGTCACTTCGCTGTCGAAGCGCAATTCGCTCGCCTTACCCGCGAAGCTCGCGACCGCCACCGAGTTGTCGAACACGTCGTGCAGCCAATGCAGCCGCGACGGCTCGGGCGTGATCACCAGCTTGTTCGTGACGAGCCGCAGGTCGTGGCTCGCGCGCGGCCGGAACATCATGCGATGTTCGCCGAAGCGCACGGGCTCCGAGTAACGGTAGACGCTGACGTGGCGCACCGTGAAACGCTGCGGCTCATTCATCCGACCGCCCGATGGATGCCGCCGGGTTCATCGTGTCCATCGCGTTCGCGCTTGTAAAAAGCCGCTGCCGCTGCGGACAAAAAGCGCGCGGCGCGGTTTTGATCTTCAATGAGCCACGGCCGGGTTGCGGTGTGGTCGAGTGCTCTCAAACAGAAACTGACGGGTTGAGCATACACCCGCCATATTGGTTGAAAGTACTCATTTGGCCGCGGCATCGCGCGGCGAAGTTATCAACAGAATCTGTTCGCAAATCTGTGCATAACTATCCGGCAAAAACTGCAAGCCGTTGATGCGATTGCCGTTTCTGCCGCAACGCCGAAGTTGGGCAGCGCGTGCACCCGGCATGCACCCGGCGCGCATCATTCGCGCACTGTGCCGCGCGCCGCGTCGTCGGCAACGTGCGCGTGACGGGCCTCTTCGCGCCACCGCTGACGCGAGCGAACCATTCTGCGCACCGCGAGCCGTGCCATCTTGACCCAGCCCGAAGGCCGCGGGTCGGCCAGCATGCTCAGCGCACGCGCGTAGTCGAGCGTGAGGCCGGGTGTCCACGCCATCGTCGCGGCTCGCTTGCGCACTTGCGCGGCGACCCACAGTTCCGGCGTCGAGATCACGCGCAAAAACGGCTGCCAGCCGCCGAGATTGCCCCACACGCGCGACGAGGCGCCTTCGATCGCGGCTTCCAGTGCCCGCGAGACACTGCTCGAACAGTTGCGGTGCGTGAGGTTGTAAGTCGTATCCTGTCGATATGTCTCCCAGAAGCGGCTCAGGCGAACCGGATCATAGTTGCGGATGCGCACCTGAACCGTCGACGGGCACCACGCTTTCGCTTCGGTCGGGTAATCGGGCTGGAATAGTCCCGGCATGTCGTTCTCGCGCGTGGCACGCAGCAGCCGCGCGAAATCGTCCGGCGACCGATCGATCTCGACGCCAGGATACAGGCTGATATAGACGCCCTCGGGCGATTCGAGCGCGGCATGGCCGGTCGATATCACGCCGTTGCGATCCACCGCCGCGATATAGCGATCCACGATCAATTGCCGGCGCGCCTCGCCCTTGGCCGAACCGACCGGCGTCCACACATGCACGGTCAACGCGGCTTCGTCGGCGGCCGGCGGGCCGTCCCATTCGTGCGCGATCAGACGGCTGGCGGTCAGCGCGCTCGCGGCGGCAATGCCGGCGTCCGCTGCGGAATCGCCGGCGGCGACCGCAGGGTTCGACGCGAGCCGCCGCACCCGGGCGCTCAGCAGGATCATGTTCCATCCGCCAAAGATCAGCCCGAGTCCGACACAGTACGGCACCGTGCCCACGTAGTGGGTCGGATAGGGTTGATAGAAGAAAATCGCCAGCGCGATTTCGACGGCGCCGCCGATCATCGCGAGCCGCCATGTGCGAAAGCGGACCACTCTTGCCGCGACGATCTGCAGGAGGCCATCGGCGAAAAAGAGCGTGCCGAAGATCATCGACAGAATGAAATTGCCATGCTCGTGGCCGATCAGAATCAGCGCCGCGGCAGTGGTGAACGCGATGCCCTTCACATAGCGCAGCGTGCGTTGCCCGCCCATGCCGGTCCAGGCGACGGCCAGTGTGGCGAGGCCTTCGAGCAACAGCAACGAGACGAACGGGGTGATGGGAAAATAGAGCGCGCTATCGAGCGCGTCGATGAACACGAACACGCCGAGCAGAAAACTGATGCAACCGGCGATCCGCAACGATCGCCAGCGCGTGCGCAGATAATCGACGCCCAACAGAATCATGACCAGACGAACCATTGCGAGTCCTCCGTGACTGATGCGTTCTGCTGATCGCCATCTTAACCACTTTGGCGGCGCGGGCGCGCGTGGCCCGGGCGTGACCCACTAAGCGACAGCGCACATTTGCCACGCCTCGCTCGTGTATCTTTGTGCCGCTCATGCCGATGCGCTTTCGCGTCAGATCGATCGGCCACAAAAAAGGCCGGCGCGGAAATGACTTCAACGCGCCGGCCTGCAACGAACCATGAAACCAGAAGCTGCTTACGCCGCCTTGGCTTGCGGCATGGCTTCGCCGCCCTGCTCGCCACCCAACGCATCGAGCAGATTGCTCAGCATGCGGTCGAGCTCGGCGGTCATTAACGTGACGTCGGAGTCGAAGCGTTCGTCGTCGTTTTGCGCGGTGGGGTCGCTCGCTTCCTTCAGCACGTCGAGCGGCGCGATGCGCTTGATCGTCAGCGAGGGCGTCAGCACGAACGACACGCGGTCGTTCCACGTCATCGCGAGCCGCATGCATTGCTTGCCGGCTTCGATATGACGGCGCATATCTTCGGCATCCAAAGTATGTCCCACATAGCGCACGGTCGCGTTGCCTTCGGTGGGCGAACGCAACTCGGTGTCCTGGTCGAGCGTGAAGCCGGCGGGGCCCTCGCCTGACAGCAGCCATTCGGTCATGGCCGCGACCGGCGAATGCGTGACACGCACCGTGCCGAGCGGCAATTGATCGATCGACTTGACCAGCAGGCCGCGCACTTCATCGGCGACCGCTTGCGAAGCCGCGTCGATCACGAGCCAGCCGTTCTTGCAATCGATCCACACGCGCGTGTCGCGACGAATGCTGAAGGCGCGCGGCAACAGTTCGTCGGTGACCTGTTCCTTGAGTTCGCGCATCTGCTTGCGGCCGGGTTTGAAGCCCTGCTGATCTTCGAGTTCGAGCGCGCGTTCCTTGGTCACCTGCGTGACGACCGACGCCGGCAGCAGTTTCTTTTCGGCGCGAAACACCAGCAACATCTGGCCATTGAGCGAATAGACCAGCGAGTCGTTATCGCGCGGCGATGCCCAGCCATGGCTTTGCATCTCGACGCTGTTGCCGGGCGCGAACGCGTGCGGCGCGAGCCACTTCTGCATCTGCTCCGGAGTGACGGACCACGGAGCGGGAAGACGGTGAAGCTGAAGGTTTTTGAACCACATGGGCGGAGTCGTGTACGGGCAAAGCGCACCATTCTATCTGACGATAGATGTCGCGCGGTCGGCTGGAAGGACTCTGTTACTTCGTCGCCCGGGCGTTCACGGCGTCGCGGTCATTTTCAAATAAAAGCGGATAATCCTTTAAGTGACAGACCGATTATCAAACACGGCCTTACACCGGAGAATACGCTTCATTCACTTCAACTCTCTCCGGAGCGCACCATGTCCACCTCATCCCTCTCGCGAATCGGCCATCACGTGCTGATCGCCGCAAGCCTCGCCGGCGCCTTGAGCGCCCACGCCGCCAGCGACGCAGACCTGCCCGTGCCGCACCACGTCGCCGTCGCGTCGACTTCGGCGCAAAGCGCCGAAGTCGTGCGAACCGCCCGCCGCTATGCCGCCTTCTGGAATACCGGCGACGAGGCCTACGCGAAACTCGCACTGTCGCCTGCCTTCATCGACCGCACCTTGCCGGATGGACGCCCGCAAGGTCCTGACGGTCCGCTGCAGGCGTCGAAAGGTTTTCGCGCGGCCGTGCCCGACCTGCATGCGGAAATCGACGACCTCGTGGTGGCCGGCGATCGCGCCTCGGTTCATCTGCATTTCCATGGTCATTTCACCGGGCAGTTCCAGAACCTCAAAGGCAACGGCCAGACCGTCGATTTCCAGGCCTTCGATCTATATCGCGTGAAAGACGGCCGCATTGTCGAAAACTGGCACCTCGAAGACAACCTGACGCTGCTCAAGCAACTCGGCGCCATCAAGCCGTAATGGTTTAGCCGTAGCCGTTTTGAGCGCGCGTTAGGTTTAAATCACCTAGACTTTTTGACAAGCGCGTGACTAGACGGAGGCGGCCATGGCCGATCAAACCGCAGCCTGGCAGATGGTGGAGTACGAGGGATTCGAGATTCACGTTGCGCCGTTTCTGAAGAACCCGCCCAGCGAAGGGCACACGCCGAGCGCGGCGAATCAGCGCTACACGTATATCGGCTACGTTTGCCATCCGGGCGCGGACCCGGCCATTCCCGGCCATGCGGTGCCGTTCCACCCCGATGGCGAAGAGAGTTTTGCCGGCGAGGACGAAGCCGTGTATGAAGCCGTGCACGTGGGCCGCAGCATTGTGGATGGCACGCATCCGGACCTGACGGTGTTGCCGCTAGTGACTGGCGGCGTGTGAATCTCCGGCTTGCGCCTCAGCGAGGCTCCAGCACGCCCGACGGCGAGCCCTGCTTCGCCAGCAGGCGCTGCGCCAGTTCCAGCATCCGCTGATTGGCGCGTGGCGGCGTGAACGTCTCGACTTTTTGCAGCGCGGCTTGCGCGACGCTGCGGCGAAGTTCGGTGTCCGTCAGCAGGCGTTCGATGGCGAGCGCCATGGCGTCCACGTCGCCGATCGGCACCAGCAGGCCGGCCTTGCCACCTTCCAGCATATCTCGCGGACCGGTCGGGCAATCCGTCGACAGCACCGGCGTGCCGAGCGCCATCGCCTCGCCGAGCACCACGGCGCAACCCTCATAGTGGCTGCTCAGCACGAGCATTTCTGCCTGCCGGATATAGGGCAACGGATTGGCGCAGAAGCCAAGGAACTGTACCGATGCACCGATCCCCAGTTGGTCGGCGAGTTGCTCCAGCTCGCGCCGGTCCCGCCCCTCGCCGATCAGAACGAGCGCCGCCTCGCAGCGGCCGCGCTCGCGCAACTGGGCGTAGGCTCGCAACAAGGTCTTGTGGTCCTTCTGACCTTCGTCCAGACGCGCCACGGAAACGATGAACGACTCAGCCGGCCGTTTGATCTCCGCGCGCGCCGCCTGCCGCAGCGTGTCGACGTCGATCACGTTCGGCAACTCGACGATGTCCATCTCCACGCCGGTTGTCGAAAAGAGTTCCCGCGCCTCGTGCAGCATGGCGGGGATCAGCACGGTGATCGCCGAGTAGCGCGCGTAATGCCGCACGCGCCGGGCGATGTACCGCGCGCTCTTGCCGCCGAGCCGTGCCGCCAGGCTGAAATGGTTCACGCCGAACCAGGGCACGTTGCCACTGCCCGCCATATGGCGCAGCGAAAAATCGAAATCGCAAACCAGATCGTGTTGCTTGACCAGGTGCCGCATACGCAGCGCCAGCAGCGGCCGGATCGCGCCGTAGGTCGACAGCTTGTGCAGTAACTTCTCGCCGGTGCCCAGCTTGCGCCGGCGCGCCGCGTCATGCAGCGCGTACATCCATTTCGACGAGGCGAGCACGTGGACGGGAACGTCTTCGGGAATCGACTGCGCGCGCCAGAACGCCAGGTCGTCGGTCGGATACGCCACCGACAGGCTCGGCGCGAACAGGCGCCGGTCGAGCGTCTTCAGCCAGGCGAGCAATGCGGTCTCGGTGCCGCCTTTGCCGAAATCGTTGATATGAAACAGGATGCGCAGCGGGGTGCGGTCGGCTTCGATAGAGCGGGGGTTCACGTTCGTCATCCTGGTTATTCGCCCAACTTGGCCGTTGGCGCTTCGCGCCGCTGTTCACTGCGTGCCGCCGTGGATTGCCCGCGTGCGGTCCCGCTCGACGCTGCGCCCGGCGCGCGAGCCTGTTCCGCGCAACCTAGCAGCAGGCCGGCAAAAGCCCAGAATGCCAGCATGGTGGTCTGCCACATGAAGTCATCGGTCGAATTTTTCGCGATCATACCGGCCACCAGCGCAACGCCCGCGGCGCACTGCCAGGGCTTGACTCGACGCAGCCGCCAGAAACGCAAAACGAGGCACAGCAACAGCACGGTCTGCAGCACCACGCCGACGAACCCCGTCTGCAACCACGTGTTGATGAACAGGTTGTGCGCATGCGTCAGCGCTTGCGGTTCGACCGCCAGCAAACTGGCCGGCATTTCGCTGCGATAGACGATACCCGGCAGCGGCTTGCCGAAACCCACGCCGATCCACCGGTGGCGCTCGGCCTCGTGGATATAGAACGCCCATAGCTTCGGACGCGTGTCGGCCGATACGGTGTCGCCGATCGCGGAAAGCGAACCCGGCACGTAGACCGGATGACCGTCGATCGCCAGATCGTGCGGCTGCTGCACGGAAGGAGGCAGCGCAGCCGTGCGCAGGCGGGAGCTAAGTTCGAGCGTGCCGACGCCGGCCGCGCCCACCACGGCAATGACCAGCAACGCCAGCGGCAGGCGCCGCCGGTACAGCGGAAACAACGCGACCAGCAGCGTCGCGGCGGCCGCCGGCCAGAAGAACCGGTTGAGCGTTGCGAGGCCAATGAAGAGGCACAGCACGATGCCGCTCGCGCCGATCACGCGCCAACGAGGCCGCAGCATGAAGCCCGCGAACAGCGCCATGGCAAATACCGCGAGCGTGCTGGTGTGGCCGACGCGGTTATAGAAATGCATGGGGAAGGTATTGGCGGTGGGCGGTTGCAAATGCCCCCAGTTGAGCGCGCTGATCACGGCGACCGCCACGCAGGCGATCCAGTTGACGGCCACCACGGGCTCGGGCCGCCGCAGTTGGGTGCCGAATAGCCAGAAGCCCCAGAACGACACCAGCGGATAGAGCACTTCGTCGCACCACGCGTGCAGACTGATCATCGGATACATGGACCACGCGACCGAGGCAAGGCTCCAGCCGGCCCAGCCCGCGATCGGCAGCGCCAGCGGCCAGTGCCGCAGCGAGGGCCGCTCGGGCGACCAGGCCGCCGCCGCCACGCCGAGCGCCATCAGGGCGAGCGCGTTGAAGACGATCGCCGTCATGTGGCCGAACATCACCACGAACAGAATGACCGGACAGGCAACCCAGAACACGCGCTCCACTCGCGCAGCCGTGTGAGTCATTACACTTTCACCAGAACATTTTGCAATGCGTTATATACCGACTCGACCGACAGCCGGCCCATGCAGTCGGCATGGTCGCCGCGCCACGCGACGCAGGTCGTCTCGTTGCGATCACAGCGTCGCACCCATGCTACCTCTCGGCGGAAAATAAAAGGCTGATCGCGGCACGGCATGTCAGCGATCGTGATCGGCACGAAGGGCACCTCGCGCCAATAGCGGCCCGCGCCGTGAATCAGCGCGTTGCCCGGCCCGAACAGCGCGAGCGTGGGCACCCCAATCAGACGCCCCAGATGCGCAACGCCGGTATCGGGACAAACCACGGCTTGCGCGCCGGCAAACAGATGCCACAACTCGCCGAGGCCGAGCCGCGCCGCCAGGTTCGGATGATGCGGGTCCGGGTCGATCGCGCGAATCAGCTCCGCCTCGCCCGGACCGCCGGTCCATACCGGCAGATAGCCGAGCGCTTCCACGCGTTGCGCCAGCTCGCGCCAGCGCGCGTTGGGCCAGCGTTTGACGCTGGTGCTCGCGCCCGGATGCAGCACGACGTAAGGCTGGGTCAGCAGCGACGGCTCGGGCAGCGCCGCATGTTGCGGCGCGCGCCAGTCGGCCGGGCGATAAGCGCGCGGCGGCGGCCCGTCGATCAGTTCCGTGGCGAGGTCGGCCCAGGCCGCCGCCGTGTCGGGATACGGCACGCTGCGGTTGAGCGGCCAGTTTTTCCAGGCCGGCCGATCGCCCGAGTGTCCGACGATCCAGCGGCAGCCCGCGCCCAACGCGAGCCAGCTATGACGATTGTCGCCGAGCACCATGCCGAGGTCGTAAGGGCCGGAAAGCAGAACGTCGCGCACGGACTTCGAATCACGCGGATCGAACGGCAAGGCCGTGACGTCGAAGGGCCGGCCGGCGTACAGCGGCACGATCGCCTTCGGACAGGCGAGAACGATCTGCGACTGGGGGTATTGCTCGCGCAGCTTGGCGAGCAACGGCGTGAGCAGCAGCGTGTCGCCCAGCAACAGATGATGCGCAATCAGGATACGGCGCGGATGCCGCGACTCGCGGCGCAGTGGCTTGATCAGCAGTCGCGGGATAGCCCGCGCAAAAATACGAAGACGCCCGGTAAGCCGACTCATAGGCTCATCGGCGCGTGGGTTCCCGCCGCGATCTTGCAGTACGCCGATACCCGGCGTGAGGTCGCGTTCGCCATGCACAATCTCCAGCGGTATTCTTCCCGAAGGCCTCCAGTGCAGCGGCGACGGTCCCGTCACGGCGGGCTGGCGCGGCTCGGGACGCGGCGCCTTTGGCCCGCCGCCTGTCCAGGCCGGCATGGAAAGCTCGATGAAATAAAAATGGGGCGTTCCGCTCGATCTGAGTTCGAGCGTTGGTAGTTCAAAATTATAACATGTGGCCCTGCCGCCGAACGACGCAAAACCGCGCCAGCAGGGCCGCCCGCGCCGTACACGGCAAGGCTGCGGCGAGTCCTAACGCGCGGCGTCGATCTGCCGCGCCAGCGTCAACAGCGCGCTTGCGTGAGCGGCCACACTTGCGTCGTAAAGCACCGCGTCGTGGGCAAATTCGGACGGTGCGCGACGCGTGCCGTCGCGATGCACGCGAACTGCCCGCTCGAGAGTGGCACGCAGGTCGGCGAGGTCGTCCGGCGCGAAAACGAACTTCGCGTGCGGCGCGATCGCATCGCAGCAGCCGATGCTCGACGGGAAAATGACCGGCGTGCCGCACATCACCGATTCAATGCCGACCAAGCCAAACGGCTCATACGTCGATGCGAGGATCGTGAAGTCCGCGGCCTGGTAGCACTGCGCGAGCTCTTTCACGTAGCCGATATAGCGCAGCCGTTCGGATGTGCGAGCGGGCGGCCGCCCCGCCACGGCCACCACCACGGGCAGCGGCGTGTCACGCAGCGCGGCTTCGATGAGCGGCAAGCCCTTGCGCTCATGGCTGCTCGACGGAAACAGCAGGACGATTTCGTTGTCGGCGAAACCATATTTGTGGCGCAACGCGGCGCGCGTGGCGGCGTCGGTCGGCGCGAAGCGTGTGGCATCGACGGGCGGATACAGCACGCGGATCTTCGCTTCGTCGACCCCGTACAGTTCGCGCAGTTCGTCGTGCATCAACTGTGAATGCGCCACGACCACTTTCGAGCGCTCGTACTGACGGCGTTCGAGCGCGATCTGCCAGCCGTCCGAAGGCTTCTGCGCGCGCCCCGTCGCCCGCAGAAAACCAAGATGCGTGCCGCCACAGATCGCCATCTCCGACGAGTCCACGCGGTTGCAGCCGATCAGCACATCGACCTGCGCCGCGCGCCGCGCCGCGCGCAAGCGCCACGAAAACCAGCGATCGCGCAGTTTACCCGGCAGGAACGAGACGTTGATACGGTGCGGCTCGACCAGTTTGAATTCGGGCAACGACGCGTCGAAGCGGCGCGCGAAGAAAGCCGGTTCGACGCCGAGCGCGGCAAAGCCACGCACCAGATCCATGGCGTAGCGCTCGAGCCCGCCGCTGTGCCGCAGGGCGTTACTGGAGAGTCCAAGTTTGTTCATTCAGACCGCGCGCGCCTGCGCCTCGTCAAATGTTAAGGGGGAAGTCGTGCGCGGTCCGGGCCAGCGGACCGCGTGAATGGAAAGCCGAATGGCGGATCGACGTGTCGCGCGCGTCAGGCCGTGGTCTGCTGGAACTGGATGCGGTGCAGATGCGCGTACAGCCCGTCTCGCGCCAGCAGTTCACGATGGCTGCCGCTCTCGACGATGCGCCCCGCTTCCATGACGAGAATCCGGTTGGCGCGCTCGATGGTCGAGAGGCGGTGCGCGATGACGAGTGTCGTGCGGCCCTTCATCAAGGTTTCCAGCGCGGCTTGCACGTGCCGCTCGGACTCGGAATCCAGCGCCGATGTCGCCTCGTCGAGGATCAGGATCGGGGCGTCCTTGTAGATCGCGCGCGCGATTGCCAGACGCTGCCGCTGGCCGCCCGAGAGCATCAAGCCATTGTCGCCGACCAATGTGTCGATGCCTTTCGGCATGGCCTCGACGGTGTCCCACAGGTTGGCCGCGCGCAGCGCCGCCTTGACCTTGTCGGGGTCGGCGGTCTGGCCGTAGGCGACGTTATTGGCGACCGTGTCGTTGAACAGCACCACGTCCTGGCTCACCATCGCGATCTGGCTGCGCAGCGCGTGCAGATCGTATTCGGGGATCGCCACGCCGTCGACCAGGATCTGGCCGGCGGTCGGATCGAAAAAGCGCGGCAGCAGATTCACCAGCGTGGTCTTGCCGCTGCCCGACGGGCCGGCGAGCGCGACCATCTCGCCCGGCGCCACCTTGAACGACACCTGGTCGAGCGTGTGGCGGTTGTGCGTGGCGTTGGCGCCGTAGTTGAACGAGACGCCGCGGAATTCCACTTCGCCGCGCGCGCGCTCGAGCGGCTTGCCGCCGCCTGCCGGTTCGGACGGCTCGTCGATCAGACCGAAGATGAGCTCGCACGCCGTCATGCCGCGTTGCAGCGGCTGGTTCACGTCCATCAGATGCTTGAGCGGCGAGATGATCAGCAGCATCGACGTGACGAAGGCGACGAAGCCCCCGACCGTGGTCTGATCCGACGACGACTGCACCACCGCGATCGTAATCACTACAGCAAGCGCGATCGACGCAAGGAACTGCGTCAACGGCTGCGCAAGGCCGCCGGACACGGTCATGCGCATGGCGTAGCCGCGCAGACGCTTGCTCATCGCCTCGAAGCGGTCCATCTCGTACTGTTCGCCGTTGTGCACCTTGACGACCTTATACCCGCCCACCGACTCTTCGACGATGTACGAAAGCTCATTGGTCAGCAACTGATGCTCGCGGTTCAGACGGCGCAATCGGCGGTTGATCTTGCCGACCAGCCAGCCGATGGCCGGCAGCAGCACCGCGACGATCAGCGTCAAACGCCAGTTCAGATAGAACAGATAGCCGAGCAGAAAGACAACGGTGAGCGAATCGCGCACCAGCGTGACCAGCACGCTCAGCAGCACGTTGAGAATCTGGTTCACCTCGAAGACGATCGCATTGATGACCGTACTCGCGGTTTCGCGCTGGAAGAACGCAACGCTCGTGTGAATCATGCGGCTGAACATCTTCAGGCGCAGGTCGAGCAGGATCTTGTTCGTCACGTAGGCGAGCAGATAGCCGGACGCGTATTGCGACAGGCTGCGAACCAGGGCGAGGCCGATCACCGCGGCCGGCACGAACCACTTGGTCTTGTCGTTGGCGTGCGCGCCGAAGCCCTTGTCCAGCAGAGGCTTGAGCAAGGCTGGGATCGCCGCGTCGGTGGCGGCGCTGACGGCCATCGCGACGATTGCGCCGAGGAGAACCCAGATCAGCGGCTGGATATACGGCCACAGCCGTTTAAAGACGACGGCGGCCGACGACGCCTCGCCTGAACCGATGGGTTTGCTTAACGTTGGCTTCGCGCTCAAGGAATCCTCTGAGAAGGCGGAACGGCTACCGCGCGGCGGACGGAAGGCCGGCCGCGCGGAATATCGAAAAAGAGCATTGTAAACGCTTGGGGGTGAGCGTCGAAGGTTGAGAACCGGCTGTGTATACTCCTCGTGCAACTCGCCTGGCGCATTCCGCTTGCGCGACCCGTTCCGTCATTCCGCCCACCACGCTACTTCAGGTATGCAAGAAACCACCCTCGGCGTCGCCATCATCACCAAAAACGCGGCGGCGCGGCTGGCAGAATGTCTGCAAGCCGTGGCCTTCGCCGATCAGATCGTCGTGATCGACGGCGGCAGCACCGACGGCACCGCCGGGATCGCCCGCGCGCACGGCGCACGCGTGATCGAGCAAACCGATTGGCCGGGCTTCGGCCCGCAGAAGAATCGCGCGGTCGACGCGCTCAGCACGAGCTGGATTCTTTCAATCGATGCCGACGAGATCGTCTCGCCGGAACTGGCCTCCGCGATTCGCGCCGCGATGACGACTCCGACTGCGGAGGTCTACGCGGTAGACCGGCTGTCGAGCTTTTGCGGCCACTGGATTCATCACAGCGGCTGGTATCCGGACTGGATTCCGCGCCTCTTCAAACGCGGCGCCGCGCGATTCTCCGACGACCTGGTGCATGAGCGACTGGTATTCGACACGCCGGCGCAGCGACTCGACGGCAAGCTGATGCATTACTCCTACGAGGACTTCGAAGGCGTGTTGCGCAAGCTCGACGCATATTCGACGGCGGGCGCCCAGCAACGTCACGCGGCGGGGCAACGCGGCAGCTTCGGCAAGGCGCTCGGACGCGGCACGTGGGCGTTCGTGCGGACTTACCTGCTGCGCCGTGGTTTCCTGGACGGCCGCGCCGGTTTTATGATCGCGGTGTTCAATGCGGAGACGGTGTATTACCGGTTTTTGAAGCTGGCGCGGCTGGGAGAGAAAGCGCGGCGGTAGGTCTTGGGACGTAAGCCGCGCAGTCATCCTGACCGGTCAATAGACGATCTCGATCGAGCTTCCCGCGAACTCGCCACGCAACGCTGCGAGCAGTTCGTCGGTCGGCTTCACGCGCCATGCGTCGCCCAGGCGCATTTCACCTTCCGCATTCTGGCTGCGATAGACCACCTGCACGGCGAGCCCGTTCGGAATCTGTACCGCCTGACGCTGGCCACCTCCGCCATAGCCGCCGCCATTACGGCCGCCGCCGTTGCCACCGCCATTTCCACCACGCGATGATGCCGCCGGCGCCGCGACTACTTGCGGTTCGTCCTTGCCCGCGCTGTGCGCTTCGAGCACGCGACGCAACGCCAGCGCGTCCGCATTGCCGTTCATCTGCACCTTGACCGCCTCCGCATAACGGCAGCGCGCACGACCGAGGTCCATGACCGTGTCGACGGTGAAGCGGATGCCGCCCGTGAACGCGTCGTTACGCGCCTGGCCTTGCACGACCAGCAGTTCGTCTTCCTTGAACAGCTGCTTGTGCGCCTCGAACGTTTCGTTGAACACCGTGACTTCGCACTGGCCGGTGCCGTCGTCGAGCAACGCGATCAGCATCTTGCCCCGCTGGGTCATCTGCGTGCGCAGCGAGGCGATCACGCCCGCGATCAGCTTGTCGCGTCCTTCCTTCAGTTCGCCGATCTTCTGGCGCACGAAGCGGCGGACTTCGCCCTTGTAGGCGTCGAACAGATGGCCCGACAGGTAGAAGCCGAGCGCGGCCTTCTCTTCCTGCAGCTTCTTCTTTTCCGGCCACTCCGCTTCGTCCACCAGCTCATGACCTTGCGAGGGCGCGTCGCCCATGTCGAACAGACCGGCCTGCAAGGCATTGGCGCTCGCCTGCTCGGCGGCTTCCATGGCGAGCGACACGGACGCGATCAGTTGCGCGCGATTCGCATGCAAGGTGTCGAACGCGCCGGCGCGGATCAGAGCTTCGACCGTGCGGCGATTGACGATGCGGCGGTCGACCCGGTTGCAGAAATCGAAGATGTCGATGAACGGACCTTCTTCACGCGCGCGCAGGATTTCCTCGATTGCGTTCTGGCCGCTGCCCTTGATTGCGCCGAGGCCGTAACGGATCGTTTTCGAACGCTTGCCGTCAGGCTCGGCAACCGGCTCGAAGCGGTACGCGGACAGATTCACGTCCGGCGGCAACACCGCCATCTTGTTCGTGAGACAGTCTTCGAACAGGATCTTGACCTTGTCCGTGTCGTCCATGGCGAGCGACATATTCGCCGCCATGAATTCCGCCGGATGGTGCGCCTTCAGCCACGCGGTGTAGTACGCGAGCAGCGCATATGCGGCCGCGTGCGACTTGTTGAAGCCGTAGCCCGCGAACTTCTCCATCAAGTCGAAGATTTCGTCGGCTTTTTCCGCGGTCAGGCCGTTCTTCGCGGCGCCCTGACGGAACAACTCGCGATGCTCGGCCATTTCCTCGGCCTTCTTCTTACCCATCGCGCGACGCAGCAAGTCGGCGCCACCCAGCGAGTAGCCGCCGATGATCTGCGCCATCTGCATCACCTGCTCCTGGTAGACCATGATGCCGTAGGTCTCTTTCAGAACAGATTCGACGCGCGGATCCGGATACTCCACCACTTCCCGGCCGTGCTTACGCGCGCAGAAGCTCGGAATCAGATCCATTGGGCCCGGACGGTACAACGCGACCAGCGCGATGATGTCCTCGAAGCGGTCAGGCTGCGCGTCTTTCAGCATGCCTTGCATGCCGCGGCTTTCCAGCTGGAACACGGCGACCGTATTCGCTTTCTTCAATATCGAGAACGACGCCGGATCGTCGAGCGGCACCTGCCCGAGCGACCAGTCCTGCTTCGACGGATCGAGACGGCGGATATAGCGCTCGGCCCAGTCGAGAATTGTGAGCGTGGTCAGACCCAAAAAGTCGAACTTCACGAGGCCGACGGCTTCGACGTCGTCCTTGTCGTACTGGCTCACGACGCCGCTTTCATCGCCCTGCGTATATAGCGGGCAGAAATCAGTCAACTTGCCGGGCGCGATCAGCACGCCGCCCGCGTGCATGCCGACGTTACGCGTCAGCCCTTCCACGCGCTGCGCGAGTTCGAGCAGCTGATGCACTTCGTCTTCGTTGTCGAAACGCTCCTGCAGGAGCGGCTCCTCTTTCATCGCGTCGGCAATCGTGACGTGCTTGCCCGGCTTGAACGGAATCAGCTTGGCGATGCCGTCCGTGAACATGTAGCCGAGATCGAGCACCCGCCCGATGTCACGCACCGCCGCCTTTGCCGCCATCGTGCCGAAGGTGGCGATCTGCGACACGGCGTCCGCACCGTACTTTTCCTTCACGTACTGGATCACGCGATCGCGGCCGTGCTGGCAGAAGTCGATGTCGAAGTCGGGCATGGACACCCGCTCCGGATTCAGGAAACGTTCGAACAGCAGGTTGTAGCGCAGCGGGTCGAGGTCGGTCACGCCGAGCGCGTAAGCGACCAGCGAACCCGCGCCCGAACCCCGCCCCGGTCCGACCGGCACGCCGTTGTTCTTGGCCCAGTTGATGAAGTCCGCCACGATCAGGAAGTAGCCGGGAAAGCCCATCTTGATGATCGTGCCGCACTCGAATTCGAGGCGCGCGTAATACGTTTCGCGTTGCGCTTCGCGCTCGGCCGCGTCGGGATACAACTGCTCGAGACGCTTTTCGAGCCCCTCTTTCGACAGCTGCACGAGGTAGTCGTCGAGCGACATGCCGTCGGGCGTGGGGAACAGCGGCAGCTTGGGTTTGCCGAGTTCGAGCGTGAGGTTGCAACGCTTGGCGATTTCAACGGAGTTGGCGAGCGCCGACGGAATGTCCGCGAAGAGCGCCGCCATCTCTTCCTGTGTGCGGAAGTACTGCTCGGACGTAAAGCGCTTTGAGCGGCGCGGATTCGCCAGAATGTCGCCCTCGGAAATGCACACGCGCGCTTCGTGCGCGGTGAAGTCGTCCGGCGTCATGAACTGCATGGGGTGCGTGGCGACCACCGGCAATTTCAGCGACGCCGCGAGCGCAACCGCCTGCTGCACATACTGCTCGCCGCCGGGCAGACCACAGCGCTGCAACTCGATATAGAAGCCGCCCGGGAACACTTTCGCCCAATGCAACGCGTTGCGCTTTGCCGCTTCTTCGTTGCCCGCCGCGAGCGCGAGACCGATGTCGCCTTGCTGCGCGCCGGACAAAGCAAGCAGCCCTTCGCCGAGACCGGATTCCAGCCAGCTCGCCTCGACCTCTGCGCGGCCGCGATACTGATTCGTGAGCGAGGCCTTGCTGAGCAGTTCGCACAGATTCAGATAGCCGCGCCGGTCTTTGACGAGCAGCAGCAAACGGGAAGGCTTGTCGCGGTCGTCCGGATTGGTGATCCAGACGTCGCAGCCGGCAATGGGTTTGACCCCTTTGCCGCGGGCTTCCTTGTAGAAACGGACGAGGCCGAAGGCGTTGCCGAGATCGGTGAGGGCGAGCGCGCCCTGACCGTCTTTGGCAGCGGCCTTGACGATGTCGTCAAGACGCACGATGCCGTCGGCAATCGAGAATTCGGAGTGAACGCGGAGATGAACGAAGCGGGGATCTGACATGGGCGACATTGTAACTCCACCCTTCCGGAGTTTTCAGGCCAAAGCAGCGCGTTAGCCGATCGGCTTAGGACAAGTATTGGCAAGCCGCTTGCATAGGCGCTTCCACGTTGGCCGAGCACGCGAACGGACGCTCGCGCAGAGCGAATCGACAGCAAGTTGACGAACGATTTGCGCTACCGCAAACCGTTGCCCATTCGGCCGAGTCGGGTAAAGCGCCGGGTTGAGGGATAATACGGGCTTCGCCCTATTCGACGTGGCCGCGCCGCATGGCGTTTGAAGGCGGGCAGCCCAATGCGCCCCCGTTTTCCGCGAGGCCGGTCACTTCTTACCGCTGGACACTCATGAGTATCGTTAATCTCTCTTCGTATCATTTCGCGACTATCGAAGACACCGCTGCATGGCGCCCGTTCGTCACGGAACGCTGCAATGCGCTCGGCCTGAAGGGCACCATTCTGCTAGCGCCGGAAGGCATCAACCTGTTCGTCGCCGGCACGCGCGAGAACACCGACGCCTTCATCCACTACATTCGCCACGACGCGCTGTTCGAAGGCAAGTTCGTGAATCTGCAGTTCAAGGAAAGCCTGTCGGACAAGCAGCCGTTCACCCGTATGCTGGTCAAGCTGAAGCGCGAGATCATCACGATGAAGAAGCCGGCCATCCGACCGGAGCTCGGCCGCGCGCCGTTCGTCGACGCGCCCACGCTGAAAAACTGGCTAGATCGCGGTCACGACGACCAGGGCCGTCCGGTCGTGATGCTCGACACGCGCAACGCGTTCGAAGTCGACGTCGGCACATTCGACAACGCGCTCGATTACCGCATTACGAAATTCAGCGAGTTTCCCGAAGTGATCGAACACAATCGCGCGGACCTGGAAGGCAAGACGGTCGTGTCGTTCTGCACGGGCGGGATTCGCTGCGAGAAGGCCGCGATCCACATGAAGGAAGTCGGCATCGAGAACGTATACCAACTCGAAGGCGGCATTCTGAAGTACTTCGAGGAAGTGGGCGGCGCGCATTATCACGGCGACTGCTTCGTATTCGACTACCGCACCGCGCTCAATCCGCAGCTCGAGCCTAGCAAGACCACGCAATGCTTCGGCTGCCGCGCGGTGGTCCCGCCGCAAGCGCAAGAATCGCCGCTGTACGTGGCGGGCAAGACGTGTCCGGAATGCCATCCGGACGGCAAGGCGGCGCGCGCCGCGTGATGGCGGCGGCGTACCACGCCACCACTGGCCCATGACCTATCGCGGACGTTTCGCGCCCTCGCCCACCGGGCCATTGCACTTCGGCTCGCTGGTCAGTGCGCTCGCAAGCTGGCTGGACGCGCGTGCGCATCGCGGCGCATGGCTCGTTCGCGTTGAAGACATCGACGGCCCGCGCACCGTGCCCGGCGCCGCGGAAGACATCCTCGCCACGCTCCAACGCTTCGGCATGCATGCGGACGAATCGCCAGTCTGGCAAAGCACGCAGATGGCGCGGTATCAGGAAGCACTGGAGCAATTGAAAGCGACGGGCGTGATTTATCCATGTGGCTGCACGCGCAAGGAAATCGCCGACTCGCTGCTCAACGCGCACATGCGCAATACGACGCTCGCCTATCCCGGCACCTGCCGCAACGGCCTGCACGGCAAACCGGCGCGCGCCTGGCGCTTGCGCGTGCCGGACGGCAACGCGGCGATCATCACGTTCGAAGACCGCTGGCAAGGCAAACAGACGCAGAATCTGGCCACCGAGGTCGGCGACTTCGTGCTGAAGCGCGCGGACGACCAATGGGCTTATCAACTGGCGGTGGTCGTCGACGATGCGGACGCGGGCATCACGCACATCGTGCGCGGCGCGGATTTGATGGATTCAACGGCCAGGCAGATCTATTTGCAGCGCTGCCTGGGCGTGCCGACACCCGAATATCTGCATGTGCCCGTCGTCACGAACGAAGAGGGCGAAAAACTCAGCAAGCAGAACGGAGCCACAGCACTGGATCATGACAAGCCGCTTGAAGCGCTGAGCGCGGCGGCACGTCATCTTGGGCTCGATCTGGGAAACGCTGCGACCTATACGACGCTAGACGGCTTTTATGCTGCCGCCACGGCGGCATGGGCAAAACGGATGGGCTTACCGGCAGCGTGAACGCGATTCGCGTCTGAAAAATCTTGCCGTGCGCGGTGCGCATTGCGCAAACTGGCTGCGGCAACCGGCACGGTGCGCGATGCGGCGTGAGCATTCGATAGGCTTCAAATTTTGCCGCGCTTCATTTTGCCGCGCTTCAAACGGCGCCCTGCTTGCGGTCGAGCCCGGTCCCTCGAGATAAACCGCGCCGCAAGCAGCGAACTACAAATCAGGTAGACGAGGACGACTTCCGCGGCATCCCAAACCCTCCTAGCAGCGCTGCCAGCGGCTGCTTGGACGCCGCCTTCTGCGGCGCGGCGGAAGCAGCGGCCTCCTCGATCTTGCGAACCGAAGAAGGCGACGGCTCATAAGGCTTCAGGAAGAAATCATCCACGGGCTGCGCGCGGTGATGATGCGGCCGGTCGTACGAACCCGACGACGACGCACCCGTGCGACGACGGCTGCCGCGATCTTCCCGAGCCTCGCTGCTGCGCTCGCGACGCGGCGCGCGTTCTTCATGATGATGCCGCACCGGCGCTTCCACCGTCAGGCGTTGCACATCCAGCGGACGCTTGATCAGCTTCTCGATATCGGCCAACTGCTTGCGCTCGTTCGGGCTGCACAGCGACAACGCATCGCCCGAAGCACCCGCGCGGCCGGTACGGCCGATCCGGTGCACGTAGTCTTCCGCATTGAACGGCAGATCGAAGTTGATCACCGCCGGCAATTCGGCGATATCCAGGCCGCGCGCGGCGACGTCCGTTGCCACCAGCGCTTCGATCTCGCCGCGCTTGAACGCGTCGAGCGCCTGCATCCGCTCATTCTGCGTGCGGTCGCCGTGAATCGCGGTCGCGACCACGCCGTCGCGCTCAAGGCTGCGCGCCAGGCGGCTCGCGCCAATCTTGCTGTTGCAGAACACGATCACCTGCTTGAGACCGCGTTCGCGAATCAGTTGCACGACCGCACCGGTCTTGTCGCCCTCGGCGACTTCGTACACGACCTGCGTTACGTTGGTTGCGGTCGAGTTGCTGCGCGCGACTTCGATGGTCTGCGGGTCACGCAGATACGTGGCGGCAAGCTTCTTGATTTCGCCCGAGAACGTGGCCGAAAACAGCAGGGTTTGACGTTCTTTCGGCAGCAGGTTCAGGATGCGCTGCAGATCCGGCAGGAAGCCCATGTCGAGCATGCGATCCGCTTCGTCGAGCACGAGGATCTGCACCTGGCCGAGATTGGCCGTTTTCTGTTGCACGTGATCGAGCAGACGGCCCGGCGTGGCGATCAGAATCTCGACGCCGCGGCGCAGTTGCTCGGATTGCGGATTCATATCCACGCCGCCGAACACCACCGCGCTGCGCAGCGCGGTGTGCTTCGCGTACGCCTGCACGTTCGCGGCGACCTGGTCGGCCAGTTCGCGGGTCGGCGTGAGGATCAGCGCGCGCACCGGGTGACGCGCGGGCGAAGCGCTCGTGCTGGCCTGCGGCAGCAAACGTTGGATGATCGGCAGCGAGAAGCTTGCGGTCTTGCCGGTACCGGTTTGCGCGGCGCCCATCATGTCACGGCCGGCCAGCACGACAGGGATCGCCTGCTCCTGGATCGGCGTGGGGATGGTGTAGCCCGACTCTTTGACGGCTTTCAGGATGTCGGGCGCGAGGCCGAATTGATCAAAAGTCGCAGTACTGGGCGTGACGGCTGTGTCGGACATGGTGGCTTTCGCTAAAAATGCGCTTCGCGCGTGCGCGCGGCAGCGGTCGGAACCGCAGAGGGCATTGTGATGAAGGCGGAGCCACGGCGTTCCGCACGGGACCCGTTGGTACTGTCGGTACGGCGGGAAAAATTGCGGCCGGCTCCGGCCGGCGGAAACACCCGCCGGAAAGGCCGGTATTGTAGCACTTCAGCAAAAACACTCATGGCGCATGCGCCGGCTTTCTGCTTACGCCCGCGAAAGCCAGCCGCCGAGACGCTCCGCAGCCGCCGGAGAATCGCGGCAAAGCCGTGGCGCGCCCCGCTCGCAGCGTAGTTCGTGGGGACGACAGTTGTGTGACAGCGTGTGGGTT
This sequence comes from Paraburkholderia sp. BL25I1N1, assembly GCF_003002025.1. Lineage (GTDB taxonomy): Bacteria > Pseudomonadota > Gammaproteobacteria > Burkholderiales > Burkholderiaceae > Paraburkholderia. Next base: position 281,230 of record NZ_PVZB01000005.1, on the reverse strand, counting down.
CGCCGCCTCACCACGTCTCGCGCATCACCATCAAGCGCAGTTCGGTCATGTCCTCGATCGCGTAGCGCACGCCTTCGCGCCCTAGCCCGGAATCCTTCACGCCGCCATACGGCATGTTGTCGACCCGGAACGAGGGCACGTCGTTGATCACCACGCCGCCCACGTCGAGTTCGTCCCACGCGCGATGCGCATGCGCGAGCGAATCCGTGAACACGCCCGCTTGCAGCCCGAAATCGCTGTCGTTGACGGTTGCGAGCGCGGCGCCGAAATCGTCGAAGCGCTCCAGGATCGCCACCGGCCCGAAAGCTTCCTTGCGATACAGATCCGTGTCGCGTTTCACGCCTTCGAGCAGCGTGGCTTCGAACATCGCGCCGTCCACCTTGCCGCCCGCGATGATCTTCGCGCCCGCCTGCACCGCGCTCTCCATCCAGCCGGCGAGGCGTTTGGACTCCGATTCGGAGATCATCGGCCCGACGAAGGTCTTTTCGTCTTTCGGATCGCCCATCACGAGCGTCTTCGTTTTCGCGATCAGCTTCTCGCGCAACGCATCGTAGACCTTTGCATGGACCAGAATCCGCTGCACGCCGATACAGCTCTGCCCTGACTGGTAGAACGCGCCGAACGCGAGCCGGTCGACCACATAGTCGAGCTTGTCACCCTGATCGCCGTCGACGATCGCGGCCGCGTTGCCACCCAGCTCCAGGATCACCTTCTTCTTGCCGGCTTTCTTCTTCAAATCCCATCCCACCGCGGGCGAGCCGGTGAAGGACAGCAATTTGAAGCGCTCGTCGGTGGTAAACAGGTCCGCGCCGTCGCGATGGGCGGGAAGAATCGAGAACGCGCCTTTCGGCAGGTCGGTCTCCGCCAGAATCTCGCCCATGATGAGCGCGCCGACCGGCGTGCGGCTCGCCGGCTTCAATACGAACGGCACGCCCGCCGCGATGGCCGGCGCGACCTTGTGCGCGGTCAGGTTCAACGGAAAATTGAACGGCGAAATGAACGAGCACGGGCCGATCGGCACGCGCTTCACATAGCCGTGGTAACCCTTGGCGCGCGGCGATATCTCCAGATTGACGATCTCGCCGTCGATGCGCACCGATTCCTCCGCCGCCACCTTGAACGTATCGATCAGGCGCGTGACCTCGCCTTTCGAGTCGTTGATCGGCTTGCCGACTTCGATGCACAGCGCAAGCGCCAGCTCGTCGTAGCGCTCACGAAAGCGCTTCACGCAATGTTCGAGCACCGCCTGGCGCTTGAACGGCGGAAAGGCGCGCAAAGCGGGCATGGCGTCGACGGCATGGCCGATCGCTTTGTCGATCGCGGCGGCGTCGGCCATCGCGACGCGGGTGGCGACTTCGCCGCTGAATTTATCGGTGACTTCCAGGTCGGTGTTGGCGGCCACCGCAACGTTCGCCAGGTAGTACGGGTAAGTCTTCTGCAACATGACGCGTCTCCTTGATCCGATGCCTTCACAATTGCGCTGAAAGCCGCTTGATTTCGCGATTCAGCACGCGCTCGTTGTCCGAATAGTCGATCGGCAGATCGATCACATGCACGCCGGGCGTCGCGAAACATTCGCGCAGCAGCGGCGCGAATTCCCCCGCCGTTTCGATGCGGTGCCCCTTCGCCCCGTAGCTCTCTGCATACGCGACGAAATCCGGATTGCTCAGCGTCATGCCGTAGTCCGGGAAGTTCATGTTTTCCTGCTTCCAGCGAATCATGCCGAAGGCGTCGTCGCGCACGATCAGGATCACCAGATCCAGCTTCAGACGCACCGCCGTTTCCAGTTCCTGCGAGTTCATCATGAAGCCGCCGTCGCCGCACACGGCCATGACCTTGCGGTCCGGGTGCACGATCTTGGTGGCGATCGCCGACGGCAAGCCCGCGCCCATCGACGCCAGCGCGTTGTCGAGCAGCAGCGAATTCGGTTCATGCGCGCGGTAGTAGCGGGCGAACCAGATCTTGTACATGCCGTTATCCAGACACACGATGCCGTCCACCGGCGTGGTCTCGTACACGTCGTTGACGACGCGCACCGGATACATGGGAAAGCGGTCGTCGTGCTGGCCTTTGGCCAGATGCGCCTCGAAGTGCTCCTTGATTTCCTTGAAGCGCGTGAAGTCCCAATGCTCCTGCCGCTCCTTGAGGCTTTCCTTGAGTTGCCACACGGCGTTGGCGATATCGCCGACCACTTCGATCTGCGGGAAGTACACGGTGTCCACTTCCGCGCCGAGAAAGTTGACGTGAATCACCGTTTTCTCGCCCGCGTCGCCGCTGCGCATGAAAAACGGCGGCTTCTCGATCACGTCGTGACCGACGTTGATGATGCAGTCCGCGTGATCGATCGCGCGGTGCACGAAGTCGCCGTCGGAGAGCGTCGCATTGCCGAGCCACATGGGGTGCGATTCGTCGATCACGCCCTTGCCCATCTGCGTCGTGAAGAACGGAATGCCGATCTGGTCGACGAACTCGCGCAGCATCTTGGTGGTGGTCTTGCGATTGCCGCCCGCGCCGATCATCAGCAACGGATGCTTCGCGCTGGTGATCGCCTCGACCGCGCGCGCCACGGCTTTTTCCTCGGCGACGGGACGGCGGCTGTAGCTCTTCGGAATCGGCTTGCCGTCGCCTTCTTCATGCGCGACGTCTTCGGGCAATTCGAGGTGCGTGGCGCCCGGCCGCTCTTCCTCCGCCTGACGAACCGCCTCGCGCACCATCGCCGGAATATTGGCGATCGATACGATCTGCCGCGTGTACTTGGTGAGCGGCTCCATCATGCGCACCACGTCGACGATCTGAAAATGTCCCTGCTTGCTCGACTTGATCGGCTTTTGCCCGGTGACCATCAGCATCGGCATGCCACCGAGTTGCGCGTAGGCCGCGGCGGTCACGAAGTTGGTCGCGCCCGGCCCGAGGGTGGCCAGACACACCCCCGTGCGCCCGGTGAGACGGCCGTACGTGGCGGCCATAAAGCCGGCCGCCTGTTCGTGGCGCGTGAGGATCAGACGGATTTTCGAGCGGCGCAGCGATTCGAGCAGATCGAGATTTTCTTCACCGGGAATGCCGAACACGTACTCGACACCTTCGGCTTCCAGCGATTTGACGAACAGGTCCGATGCTTTCATTGAGGGTCTCGCTTGATGATACGGACGCGGGCCGCGACCCCGTCGCCGGGGCCCGGAAACTGGCGATCAAAAACGGACGATCGAAAACGACGCCGGCCACGCCGGCAATGCCCGGCATGACTACGATGGCATGACGCGGCGGCACGGCGGCAATGCCATGCGGGACAGCTTACTACTCGAATGGAAACGGTGTGCGCCGGCGGACAACGCTGCAAGGCAGGGGGAAAGAAGAAACGGCGGCATGGGTGGAGAATGCCGCCATTTGTCGCACTCAGCGATTGATGGCGATGCAGTCCGAAAGCATGGGCGGCGCGTCTTGGCCGGCCATGGCGTCATACAGGTCGGCGCGCGGGCCCTTGGTCCACCACGTGTAGCTGCCGGCCTGATATTTCGCGCCGGACGCCGACAGCGTGTTGACGAACAGCAGTTGCTTGCCCTTCACCGGCACGAGCGCGAAGCTTTGGCCGTTCGCCGTGTTCCAGTATGTGACTTGCAGGATCTTGCCGGTCGCGCAGGTGTATTTGTGCGTCTGACGGTTTTTGGTCTGAATCTCGGAGAACTGCAACGGCGCGGCCCACGCCTCGCTGTATAGCGCCGCGAGACCCGCCGCCGTGGCGACTGCAACAAGCCATTTCTTCATTAGATGCCTCGATCGTTGCTACCAATCTAACACGGGTGACGCGCCGCCCATTGCGCCTCGCGCTGCGGCTAAACGTCCGACGGCGGATCGGTTATGGATCGATCACGTCGGCGCATGCGTCGGTCGGCGCAGCGGCGACATGCCCCACCAGCGGCACGATCTTCAAGCCTGCCGAGGCGACCCGGCACGGCGCCGCCGCGAGGCCGCATCCCGACAATCCCGCGCACAGCGCGAGCAGCACGCCGAGTGTGCCGAGACGGCCGGTCCAACCGCGCCGCGTGGTGTTGCGGATTTCCAGCGCCATACGTACCTATACTCCGATGAGCCCGACGAGCCCAATCATTCAGATTGCGCGCGCGGCAATGGTGCCGGGCACGCGGGTCGGGCAGCGCATGGCAAATCGCCTCATTACAGCGATTCGCCCGTGCGTCGCGCCGTGACTTACTTTGCCGACACCGGCCGCACCGCCGCCGCGGCCTGCTTCGCGCGCGAACGGGCTTCGTCCGTGTTCTCGCCGGTGGCGAGCGCCACGCCCATGCGGCGCTTGATGAAACTCTCCGGCTTGCCGAACAGACGCAAGTCCGCGTTCGGCACCGCCAATGCCGCGGCGACGCCTTCGAAGGCAATGCCTGCCTCGTCGAGCCCGCCGTAAATCACCGCCGACGCACCCGGCGCCCGCAGCGACGTATCGACCGGCAAACCGAGAATCGCGCGCGCGTGCAATTCGAATTCCGAAAAGCGTTGCGAGCACAGCGTGACGAGACCCGTGTCGTGCGGACGCGGACTCACTTCCGAAAACCATACGTCATCGCCGCGCACGAAAAGTTCCACCCCGAACAGGCCGCGGCCGCCGAGCGCGGCCGTCACCTTGTGCGCGACCTCGCGCGAACGTTCCAGCGCGAGCGGGCTCATGGGCTGCGGCTGCCAGGATTCGACGTAGTCGCCGGCCACTTGCACGTGGCCGATCGGGTCGCAGAAATACGTGCTGACTTCGCCGCTTGCCGGATCGATGGCGCGCACGGTCAATTGCGTGATTTCGTAGTCGAAGTCGATAAAGCCTTCGACGATCACGCGGCCGTGATTCACGCGGCCGCCGGCCAGCGCGTATTGCCATGCGGGTTCGACGTCGGCGTCGCTGCGCAGCACCGACTGCCCCTTCCCCGACGACGACATGACCGGCTTCACCACACATGGATACCCGACTTGGGCGATGCCCGCGCGCAGTTCGTCGAGCGAATCGGCGAAGGCGTACGGCGAGGTCGGCAAGCCGAGTTCCTCAGCGGCGAGACGGCGGATGCCTTCGCGGTTCATGGTGAGTTGCGTGGCGCGCGCGGTTGGGATCACCTCGGCGAGACCGTCGCTTTCAATGGCCGCGAGCGCGTCGGTCGCGATCGCCTCGATCTCGGGGACGATCAGGTGCGGGCGCTCCTGTTCGACCAGCGCGCGCAATGCGGCGCGGTCGGTCATGTCGATCACGTGCGCGCGGTGCGCCACCTGGTGACCCGGCGCATTCGGGTAACGGTCGACGGCGATCACTTCGACGCCCAGCCGCTGCAGCGCGATGATCACTTCCTTGCCGAGCTCGCCGGCGCCGAGCAGCATGACGCGCGTGGCGGATTCAGAAAGGGGTGTGCCGATCCGTTGGCCGATCTGCATGAGGTCTCCAGATAAAAGTCGGATGAGGGTGGGATTGGGTAGAGCACGATGTTAACATGCGGGCCCCTCGCCGCGCCTTGCTCGCGGCGGCCGCACCATGCTTCACGCGTGCAGGGCAACGGCGTAGCAAGAAGGCGGCGCGCAAGGGCGCCGCGGCGCTCCGAATCAGCGCTTTCGCGTGCCGTTGCTCTCGCGTGCGGCGAGCTTAGTGCGTTACCCTTACGCCTTCGCCAGTTTGAAGAGGAACGACGCCATGCTCCAAAGCTCCTCCGCGCGACGTATTGCGCGCTTCACCCCGTATCTGCGCACCGCCATTGCCGCGTTGAGCGTCGCCGCGCTGTTGGGCGCCTGTGCGATCCCGAAACATCCCGACGAGCAAGCCGCCGCGCCCGATCCATTCAATCCCGCCGCCGCGCAACTGCTCGACGACACCAGTTGGGTGTTGAGCGCCTGGAAACAGGCCGACGGCACGACGCGCGCGATTCCGTCCGCCGACCAGGGCGCGCCGATTACCCTCACGCTTTCGACCTCGACCGGCCAGCGCCACGCCAGCGGCTTTTCCGGCTGCAACCGTTACATGGGCTCGTACGCGCTGAAAGACGGCAAGCTGAGCTTCGGCACGCTCGGCGGCACGCGCATGGCCTGCATGACGCCGGGCGGACAGATCGAAGGCGCCTATCTCAATGCGCTCACGCACATCGACCGCACCGGCGTGCAGATGCGCGCGCCGCAGCAGATGCAACTGGTGCTCGACAACGGCGACACGCTGACCTTCGACAGCAGCACGAAATGAACGCGTCGCGGATCCTCCCGTCGACGCCTCGGCGCGCTGCTGACCGAAGCGGGCTGCACAGCGGCGCCGCGCGCCGGACGGTCCATATGACGGGTGAAGGCTGTCCCGACAGCCGTTGTTTTTCACCGACGGCACGCCGCGCGCCGGTCTGTTTTTCAATTGGACGCCAGCATACTTGCGTCTGCCTTCGAAGCATCGGGCTTCGCCGGTTAAACTCGTCGGATTGCGTTTTTGCGCGTCCGTCATTCGTTGATGTCTAGTATGCACACGGTAGTTTTCGGCTGGTTCGGCGGGTCAGCCGTCTGGTTCATTCCTCTTTTGTGGCGTCTCGTGAAGTCGGTTCTGCCGGGCGGCGCGGGTCTGCGCGGCCCCGGCACGATCCGGCTGTGGCTGGGCTTCGTCTGCGTGCTGGTGGCGAGCTGCACACTCGAGGCATCGCTGATCGGCGTGGCCGGCGTGAACGGCTTCGGCCATGCGCTGGCCACGGGCTTCGGCCATCTGCTCGGGCATATCGGCACGCCCCTCGCGGCGCTCGCGCTGCTTTTCATCAGCCTGCCGTGGCTGATCGACTTCCGCTGGCGCGATTTCGCTGCCTGGGCCGACGGCGCGTTCGGCCTCGGCCTGTCACGCAGTCTCGCGAAACGCGACGAGGAAGCGCGCCGTCATCGCAGCGTCGATGACGGATTGCCGTCGCATGTTTCGCCGGCCACCAATACGATGGCGCCTAAAACCAATGGTCGTTACGCGCGCCCGACGGTCTGGCGTCCGCCGGCGCGTGGACGCGACGCGGCTGCGGCTGGCGCGGCGGCGAGCGTGGCGGGCAAGGATGCGGCGGCCCGTAGCGGTGCAACGAGTTGGCGCACAGGCGCGGCCGCGCCGCGCAGCCAGGCGACGCAGGCCGAGCCGGTGCTGCGCACCGGCGCTGCGGCCACACCGCCGCGACATGGGCCGATGCAAACGCAACCACTCAAAGCGGACAAGGCTGCCTGGATGCCGGCTGAGCCGGTTGCGCCGGCCGGCTGGTTGCGCGAGTCGGGGTCGCGGGCGGCTGCGCCGGGAGCAGGATCGGTGGCGGGATCGGTCTCGGGTGCGGCAGCAGGGTCGGGGGTGTCTGGAGTTTCCGCTCGCGTTGGCGCGTCGCAGGTTGGACGTCGTTCGGCCGGCGAGCAACGGCACGTGGGATCGGTAGCCGGGGGCGCTTTTGCTGCGGGTGCTGCGGGTGCTGCGGGTGCTGCGGGTGCTGCGGCCAAGGTAACTCAGGCAGCCATGCACGCGTCAGCGACAGCGCGGGCCGTGTCGGGCAGCGTGGGCTCTCATTCCGCCGCAGGTTCAGTTGGAAATGCGGCGGCCGGCGCGGGCCGTCCTTCGACGATGGCCCATGACACGGCGGCCTCGGCGGCTTCCGTCAACCGCACGTCCGCGCCGCGGCAAGCTTTCTCGCCCGCCCCTCGTTCGACCGACGTCACGCCGACGCGAGCAGCGAGCCGTCCGGCACCGAGCTACACGCGTCCAATGCCGGTGACGCAGAAAGTCACGCCACCTGCCAGCGTCCAGGAGACCCTTCGCAGCATCGCGGAAAATGCCGCGCGCTGGACCGATATTGCGGGCGTGAGCCTCGCGCGCAGCACCGGCTCGGAAAATGCGAAAGTGACGGATGCGCCGAATGCGGCGCCGTCGTTCGAGCCTGAGCAGTCGATTGTCGATGTGCCACGGACGGATGCGGCGGAAGCGGTTTTGACGTCGGATGCGCATCGCCCTTCGTTTGAAGCTGCGGACAGCGCGCCGGCCGATCACGCGTCAGAGGCGCCGCCCGACTCGCCGCGCATGGAAGCAGTGATCGAGGTGCCGCCCGAAGTGAGCCACGAGCCCGTCGTGCAGTGGCCAATCGAGCCGCCGATTATTCGACCGCCGTTGACGGTGGCGCCAGTGGTTGAGCACGGGCTGGTTGCTACGCCAGCGCCGACGTCTGCGTCTGCGCCAATAACTGCGCCAGAGGTTGAGCGCGCGCCAATTGCTGCACCTGCACCTGCACCTGCACCTGCACCTGCACCGCAGTATGTGCCGCCGGCCGCTACACCGACGCCGTTCCAGGTTTTCGCTGCGCAGTTGCAAGCAAGGGACGCGCACGAAGATGAAGCGCCGTTCGAAGACGATCCGACTGTATCGACAACACACGCCGACCATCACACGAGCCCGAGCGTTGAAACCGCACAGACGCTCAGCCAGCCTGCGGACCATTCAGAAGTCATCGCACCGCGCGTCGCCGGGCAGTTCGCTGCGCCAGCAATTGCCGAACAGGTGAAAGAGGCGGCACCGTTCGTCGAACCGCAGCCCGCCGCGCCTGCGTCGGCCGCTGAAGTCGTAATCGAAAAAACTCTCGCGCCTTGGGAAGCCGAACTCGACGCGGTACTGGCGCAACACACGGCTTCGTCATCGAGCGTGCCGGGTGTCAGCCGCGTCGGCGTATCGAGCGGAGCCGGCCTGACGCATAACGCCATGCCATCGCTGAACATGGCGCGCGCAGTCGAGTCCGCCACGCTCGTCGAAACCGAAACGGCGCACGCCCCTGCCCTGTCAGGCGTACCTGAAGCATCGGACTCGGCAACCGTTGGGCACGCGGCGAACATAACCGCCGCAACGCCGCCGCAGAATGTCATGCCGCACGTCTCGGAGACACCGACCGCCGCACACGCGGCGAACATGAGCACCACAGCGGCGCCGCAAAGCATCGCGCCACAGACTTCGGGCTCGTCGGCTAACGCGCATGCGTCGAACCTGCCCATCGCGGTGTCGCCGCAGAGCCTCGCGCCGCAAGCATCGAACGTGGTTCGCTTTCCGGGCTTCGTCGTTCAGACGGCGCCCGTGGCATCTGATCTCGCTGATGACGAATCTTTCGCCGTTGAAGAACGTACCAACGACGCCGCTATCCCGCCGCAAGCGCCGGCAGCATCGGCATCGCTCGCGGCGCCATTCACAACCGCGGCCCCATCCGTAGAGGCAACCGAAGCAACCGAGGCCACGGAGCCCACCGAACCCGCCGTCCAACCACGCCCTCCCCTGCGCGGCCACAGCCCCGCCAACGGCTTCGAGTTCCGCGCGCCCGCGGCATCGATGGTCGAATTGCCCACGCTCGATCTGCTCGCGCCCGCGGACATCGACGTCGAACCGGTCTCCGAAGAAAAACTCATCGAAACCGGCCTGCTGATCGAACAGCGTCTGCAGGAATTCAAGGTGCCGGTCACGGTCGTCGGCGCATCGGCCGGCCCGGTCATCACGCGCTTCGAAGTCGAGCCGGCGCTCGGCGTGCGCGGCAGTCAGATCGTCGGCTTGATGAAGGATCTGTCACGCGGCCTCGGGCTCACGTCCATCCGCGTGGTCGAGACGATTCCCGGCAAGACCTGCATGGGCCTCGAATTGCCGAACGCCCGGCGCCAGACGATCCGCCTCTCTGAAATCCTCGAAGCCAGCGTCTATCAGAACTCGCATTCGCAGTTGACGCTCGCCATGGGCAAGGACATCACCGGCCATCCGGTCGTCGCCGATCTGGCGAAGGCGCCGCACATGCTGGTCGCCGGCACGACCGGTTCCGGCAAGTCAGTGGCGATCAACGCGATGATCTGCTCGCTGCTCTACAAAGCGACGCCGGAAGAAGTGCGCCTGATCATGATCGACCCGAAGATGCTGGAGTTGTCTGTCTACGAAGGCATTCCGCATCTGCTCGCGCCCGTGGTCACCGACATGAAGCTGGCGGCCAATGCGCTCAACTGGTGTGTCGGCGAAATGGAAAAGCGCTACCGGCTCATGTCCGCGGTTGGTGTGCGCAACCTGGCCGGCTTCAACCAGAAAATCCGCGATATCGAGGCCAAGGGCAAGAAGCTCGGCAACCCGTTCTCGCTGACGCCGGAAGCGCCCGAACCGCTCGCGCCATTGCCGCTGATCGTGGTCGTGATCGACGAGCTCGCCGATCTGATGATGGTGGCCGGCAAGAAGATCGAAGAACTGATCGCGCGCCTCGCGCAGAAGGCGCGCGCCGCCGGCATCCATTTGATTCTGGCGACGCAGCGTCCTTCGGTGGATGTGATCACCGGCCTCATCAAGGCGAACATTCCGACGCGGGTGGCCTTCCAGGTGTCGTCAAAAATCGACTCGCGCACGATTCTCGATCAGATGGGCGCCGAGTCGCTGCTCGGCCAGGGCGACATGCTGTTCCTGCCGCCCGGCACCGGCTATCCGCAGCGCGTGCACGGCGCTTTCGTCGCTGACGAGGAAGTGCATCGGATCGTCGAATATCTGAAGCAGTTCGGCGAGCCGCAGTACGAGGAAGGTATTCTCGACGGCCCGGCCACCGACGGCGGCGCGGCGCAAGACCTGTTCGGCGAATCGCCTGATGCGGAAGCCGATCCGCTTTACGACGAAGCGGTCGCCTTCGTGGTGCGCACGCGGCGCGCGTCGATCTCGTCGGTGCAGCGGCAGTTGCGCATCGGTTATAACCGCGCGGCGCGGCTCGTCGAGCAGATGGAAACCGCGGGCCTCGTGTCGGCGATGGGCATCAACGGCAGCCGCGAAGTGCTGGCGCCGGGGCCGGCGGAATAAGTGGCGACTGGCCGGTGAACGCCGCTGATTGCAGCTGATCACCGGCGCTACCGAGGGCCGCAAGACGCAAGCGCAAACAACCTCGCCGCGAAATCGACCACAAAAAAGGAATCGGGCCGCTTCACAAAAGCGGCCCGTTTTTTCATCGCGCGCGCGGCGCGTCGATATCACCCGCCTCGTCTTTCACCGCGTCGTCGGCATCTCGTGTCACGACGGCGAGACCAGCTTGAAGTCGACCGGCGCGCCGAGTTCGAAATGCTTCGGATTCGCTTCGAGCAAACCGCTCTGCTGGTCGCGCTTGAACACATACACGGTATCGCTGTTCTGATTGCCGACGATCAGCCAGTTGCCGGTCGGGTCGATCGCGAATTCACGCGGCGACTTGCCCATGCTCGATTGATGACCGATCTTCTTCAGGTGCCCGTTGGTGGGATCGACCGAAAAGATCACGATGTCGTTCGCGTCGCCGCGATTGGTGGCATACAGAAACCGCCCGTCCGGCGACAGATGAATCGCCGCCGCGCCCACCGCGCCCTTGAAGCCGGGTTCGGTCAGCGGCAGCGTTTGCACCTGCGTGAGCTTGCCCTCGTTGTAATTGAACGTGCTGACCGTGGCGGCCATTTCGCTCGTCAGATATGCGTGTTTGCCGTCGGCGCCGAATACCAGATGGCGCGGACCCGAGCCGGCTTTTTCCTGGTTGTAGCGCCAGTCGGTCGGGCCGAACAGGCCGCGGCTGCCGTCAGGCGTGTAGCGATACGAGTACAGCTTGTCCGCGCCGAGATCCTGCGCGAACAGATAGTGGCCGTCCGGCGAGAACACCGTGGAGTGAACGTGCGAGTTGTCCTGACGTCCCTTCACCGGACCGCCGCCTTCGTGGTGCACGGTGAGCACCGATGCGCCGACCTGGCCGTCGGCCTGCAACGGGAACACAGCGAAGCTGCCGCCGGGATCCGCAGCCACCGAATAGTTCGCGGTCAGCAAATACTTGCCGTCCGGCGAAAGGCTCAGATAGCACGGATCGTTGCCGTCCGAGGAAACCTTGTTAAGAAAGGTCAGCTGGCCGCTCGCGGCGTCGAAACGAAACGCGCTAATGCCGCCGCGTTGCGTGGCCGGACCGTTGTCGCCGGGCATTTCGTTGACCGCGTAGACGAAGCGGCGGTCGCGGCTCACCACGAGGTAGGACGGATTGACCGTCTGCGCGACCGAGACGCGTGTCGCTTCACCCGTCTTCGTGTCGAAGCGATAGACGTACAGGCCTTCGCTCTTTGGGCCGGTATAGGTGCCGACCAGCATGTCATAGACGCCGTCGGCGGGAGCCGGGCCGGAATCTTGCGCAAACGCATGCGAAGCAACAATCGAGACCATGAGCACGAAACCTTTTATTATCGAGCGGGCGGAGCGCAGTGGAGCATGCGTTACGCGCCGTGAAGTGGGATCAGCAGCAGAAGGCAAGTGGAAATCCGCAACGGCACGCATCGCGGCGGCTCGGTGACGACGAAGCATATGACCTCCTCGGACAGCGGTTATTTGGTTGAATCGGTTGTCATGGTGTCGCTGGTCTGCCGCGCAATCGTCGAGCGTTGTTCTTATCGAAAGAAGTATAAAAGCGTTGTGTCGGATCATGCAGCGAATCCGCCGACCGGCATCCGGTCCGACGGCAATCGGCAGCATGAGTAGCAATTGTCCCGCCTGACGGGGCGTTTTTTTAATCGCGTCTCACACTACGGAGTCTTCATGAACGTCACACTCAGCCTGGGCCCGCTGGTTTCGTTGATCGCCGGTATTCTGATTCTCGTCATGCCGCGCCTGTTGAACTACATCGTCGCGCTCTATCTGATCATCATCGGCATCATTGGGATCTTCGGCGTGGGGTCGTCGCACTTCTGAGCGGCGGCAAGCGCTTACGCAAGGGTTACGCAAGCATGCAACGCGCGACCGGGCGCAGCGCCGGCCCGGCTGCGCCCCGTATCGAGGCAGGACATGAGATGTGCGAAAGCTTCACGCGCCGACTGGCCGTGAAGCTCGGTGCAAGCGATGAACCCGGACGGCATGGCGAAGCACGGTTCGTTCGGCCGATGCATGGTGAGTCTGCGGTCAGTGCGCTGACGTCACCGTCCGGTGTGCATAAAGCGCCGTCAGTCAACCGTTCGAAAGCTGGTCGAGACGCAGGCGTCCCTGCAGCGACAGCGCGCCGACGGCATAATGGCCGTCGCCTGCTTGATAACGGCGGAAGCAGGCCCGTTCGACCAGAAAGGCGGCGGCGGTCATCAAGCCGTTGCGGGTCAGGCCCAGGCGGCCATGATCGAGTGGCAGCATCGAATCGTCGGCAAGTTCGCTGGCGGCCGAGAGAATCGTGATGCAATCAGATTTCGACGGGTTCAGCATAGCTTTAGTCCTCGGAAACGGCGTCTGTATGCGCCATGGGCGGGGCTGGGTCATAATCCGGAAAGCTCCGGGGCGTCGGTATGAAATCTGATTGTAGGCATTGATTTGACAATTACCAACCCGCGTTTTGCTGCGTTGCGTGATGAACCAAAACGCATCCAGCCAGTCGGGTAAAGGCAACGACACTTCAACGACATCTCGCGCGGGCGCGACTCGCCGCGCGCACTACTGACTCGCTCCCATGCCCGCACTTATCGAAGACTATGCGCTCATCGGCGACGGCCATACGGCCGCGCTCGTTTCCCGCGAGGGATCCGTCGACTGGCTCTGCTGGCCGCGCTTCGATTCCGGCGCCTGTTTCGCCGCCCTGCTCGGCACGCCCGAAAACGGCCGCTGGCTGATCTCGCCGGTCTCGGACACGCCGCCGACCATCACACGTCGCTATCGCGGCGAGACGCTGATCCTCGAAACCGACTTCGAGACGCCCGAGGGCGCCGTCACGCTGATCGATTTCATGCCGCCGGGTAACGGCTGGTCGGAAATGGTCCGGCTCGTGGTCGGCAGACGCGGCAGGGTGCCCATGAAAATGGAGCTGGTGCTGCGCTTCGATTACGGCTTCTCGATTCCGTGGGTTGACCGCCTGAAGCACGACAGCGGCATCAAGGCGATCGTCGGACCGGATACCGCCGTGTTGCGCACGCCGGTCGACTTGCGCGGCGAAGACATGAAGACGGTTGCCGAATTCACCGTCAGCGAAGGCGAACGGGTGCCGTTCTCGCTGGCTTATGCGGCCTCGCATCTGCGCATTCCGCCGGCGCGCGATGCGCACACCTCGCTGGCGCGCACCGAGAATCACTGGCTCGAATGGTCGGCGCGCAGCACGGTCGAAGGACGCTGGGCCGAACCGATCCGCCGCTCGCTGATCACGCTGAAGGCGCTCGCTTACGAGCCGACCGGCGGCATCGTCGCCGCGCCCACTACTTCGCTGCCCGAGCAGCTCGGCGGCACGCGCAACTGGGACTACCGCTACTGCTGGCTGCGCGACGCCACCATCACGCTGCTCGCGATGATGCGCGGCGGCTACTACGACGAAGCACGCGCATGGCGCAGCTGGCTCGGCCGCGTGATGGCCGGTGCGCCGGACCAGTTGCAGATCATGTACGGCATCGCCGGCGAGCGGCGCCTGCCCGAATTCGAAATCGACTGGCTGCCGGGCTATCAGGACGCGAAACCGGTGCGGATCGGCAATAACGCGGTCGGCCAGCGCCAGCTCGACGTCTATGGCGAAGTGATGAATGCGCTGCATCTGGCGCGCGTCGGCGGCCTGCAGGCGGACGACACCGCATGGAACGTGCAGCGCGCGCTGCTGAAGCACCTCGACACGATCTGGCAGGAACCCGACGAAGGCATCTGGGAAACGCGCGGCGGCCGGCAGCATTTCACCTTCTCGAAGGTCATGGCGTGGGTCGCCTACGACCGCGCCATCAAGTCGGCGGAAATGTTCAAGCTCGACGGGCCGCTCGACGAATGGCGCGCCACCCGCGCGAAAATTCATGCGGAAGTCTGCGAGAAGGCCTGGAATCCCGCGCTCAACGCGTTCTCGCAGTGCTATGGCACCGACCAGCTCGATGCGAGCGTGCTGCTGATGCCGCTAGTCGCCTTCTTGCCGCCGAACGATCCGCGCGTAAAAGGCACCGTGGCGGCGATCGAACGCGACCTGATGCACGACGGCTTCGTGATGCGCTATCGCACGACCGAATACGACGACGGCCTGCCGCCGGGAGAAGGCACGTTTCTAGCGTGTTCGTTCTGGATGGTGGACAACCTGGCGCTGCAAGGCCGTATCGACGAAGCGATCGCGATGTACGAACGGCTGCTCGCGCTCTGCAACGATGTCGGTTTGCTCGCGGAGGAATACGACCCGGCTGCGAAGCGTCTTGTCGGCAATTTTCCGCAGGCGTTTTCGCACGTGGCGCTGGTCCACACCGGCCTGAACCTGATGAAACATGAACAGGCCATGGCGCAGGCGACCGGGCACCCCTCGCATAACGGCACCGGAGACACGGAACTTGATGCTGCTGCAACCCCGGATAGCGGCGCGGCAACATCGCCAGTAGCATGATTTAATGACAGTTTGCGTGCCGTGTGCGCGCAAAATGCTGCATTGCACAAGTACGCTTTGTTCGATATGATCGACGAGACTGTCGGCCGAAAAACAATGTGCCTACAAACAATTTGGCCCGCTGCAACGCCACAGGCGTGTTTGCGAAGCCCCATGCGAACCGCTTAAAACGGAGCACCCATGCTCTACCAACTGCACGAATTCCAACGGGCGATGTTGAGCCCTCTCACCGCCTGGGCTCAGGCCGCGTCGAAATCCTTTGCGAATCCCGCCAGCCCTTTGGCCTACGTGCCTGGCGCCACGCGCCTCTCAGCCGGTTACGAACTGCTCTACCGGCTTGGTAAAGATTACGAAAAGCCTGAGTTCAATCTTCATCAGATTGTCAAAGACGGCCATAACATCCCGATCATCGAACAGACGATCATCGAGAAGCCGTTTTGCCGCCTGATGCGCTTCAAGCGTTTCGCGGACGACAGCGACGCTGTTACCCAATTGAAAGATGAGCCGGTCGTGCTGGTCTGCGCACCGTTGTCAGGACACCACGCCACGCTGCTGCGCGACACCGTTAAAACGCTGCTGCAGGATCACAAGGTCTACCTGACCGACTGGATCGACGCACGCATGGTGCCGCTCGAAGCCGGCGAGTTTGGTCTGGACGACTACGTCGCCTACATTCAGGAATTCATCCGTCACATCGGCGCGAAGAATCTGCACGTGATCTCGGTGTGTCAGCCGACCGTGCCGGTGCTCGCCGCCATCTCGCTGCTGGCGAGCCGCGGTGAAGACACGCCGCGCACCATGACGATGATGGGCGGCCCGATCGACGCCCGCAAAAGCCCGACCTCGGTCAACTCGCTCGCCACACAGCACTCGTACGAGTGGTTCGAGAACAACGTGATCTTCACGGTGCCGCCGAATTATCCGGGCGTGGGCCGTAAGGTTTACCCGGGCTTTTTGCAGCACACCGGTTTTGTGGCCATGAATCCGGAACGCCACGCGGCATCACACTGGGATTACTACCAGAGCCTGCTGCGCGGCGACGAAGACGACGCGGAAGCGCACCGCCGCTTCTACGACGAGTACAACGCCGTGCTCGACATGGACGCTGACTATTACCTCGACACGATCCGCGTGGTCTTCCAGGAATTCAGCCTTGCCGAAGGCACGTGGGACGTCTCCGGCGAACGGGTGAAACCGCAGGACATCACGAAGACCGCGCTCTTCACGATCGAAGGCGAGCTCGACGATATTTCCGGCGACGGCCAGACCTATGCCGCACACGATCTGTGCACGGGCATTCCGGAAGCGAACAAGCGTCACTTCACCGCGGAAAAGTGCGGGCACTACGGCATTTTCTCAGGGCGCCGCTGGCGCACCATCATCTATCCGCAGTTGCGCGACTTCATCCTCGAGCACAACAAGGCGCCGAAGGTTGCGAAGGAAAAAGTCGAAGCCTGAGCGTCGCACGCATAGTCGATAAACAACGGCCTCTTCGGAGGCCGTTGTCGTTTATGAGGATCCCGAAGCCTCGGGGCGCGGCGCGAGGTTATTTTCGCAACAGATAGGCGAGCAGCAACTCGGTGTTCATCTGAATCACTTCACTGCGCTCGCTCGCGCTGCTGAAATCGCGGCCGAGCGTGGCTTCGAGCGTGAAGCGGTTCGACACGATGTAATAGCCCATGCCGGACAGCGTGACATAGAAGCGCAGCGGATCGACATTGGTGCGAAACAGCCCCGCGCGTTGACCGCGTTCGAGAATGCCGCCGAGCGTGGCGACGATCGGTGAGATCATTTCGCGGATGCGCGTGGACTTCTGCATATAGCGTGCTTCGTGCAGATTCTCGTTATTGATGAGACGCAGCAACTCGGGATGATCGCGGTAGTAATCCCAAACAAAATGCGCGAGACGCGTGATGGCCTCGACCGGGGCAATGCCATTGAGTTCGAGCGTGCGCTCCGCTTCGTTGAGCGCGCTGAACGCGTGCTCGAGTACCGCGGTAAACAGTTGCTCCTTGCTACCGAAGTAGTAATAGAGCATGCGCTCATTCGTTTCCGCGCGGCGAGCGATCTGATCGACGCGCGCGCCGAATAGCCCACCATTTGCAAACTCTTCGGCCGCCGCAAGCAGAATGCGGCGCCGTGTGCCTTCAGGATCTCTTTTGATTTTCGGCTGATTCATGGTGGCATCGTCTTCGTGAGCCGCGTTATCCGGATCGCGCCGCCGGCCTCTCCTCGGGCCCTGCACCGACAGCACTGAACGGGCTGGTTGGGGGAATACCCTTCTGCGGTCTTTCGAAAAAGCGCTTCGATTATGGCACATGGATTGCGGATGGCAATTGGGGAAATCGGCGATAATGTGCTACTTAGTTCAAGCTGTGCGGCCGCAAGCCAAAGCACCAGTCAGAGCCCCACGCCGTGACCGTGACAGATACCAGAACCCTCGCAGACCGCATCGAAGATCTGCTCCCCCAGACGCAATGCACCAAGTGCGGTTACCCCGCATGCCGTCCCTATGCCGAAGCCGTTGCAAGCGGCGAGGCCAATTACAACCAGTGCCCGCCGGGCGGCGCCGAAGGCATCGCGCGGCTTGCCGCGTTGCTCGGCAAGCCGGTGATTCCGCTCAATTCCGCCAATGGCGTCGAAAGGCCGCGCCCGTTGGCGGTTATCGACGAGCAAGTTTGCATCGGTTGCACGTTGTGCATGCAGGCCTGTCCAGTCGATGCAATAGTTGGCGCACCGAAACAGATGCATACGGTGATCGTCGAGCTTTGCACCGGCTGCGATCTGTGCGTGCCGCCCTGCCCCGTCGACTGCATCGCCTTGCCGCCGGTCACGGGTGAAGCGACCGGTT
Organism: Paraburkholderia sp. BL25I1N1; assembly: GCF_003002025.1. Classification (GTDB taxonomy): domain Bacteria; phylum Pseudomonadota; class Gammaproteobacteria; order Burkholderiales; family Burkholderiaceae; genus Paraburkholderia. The sequence continues at coordinate 263,068 of NZ_PVZB01000005.1, read as the reverse complement.
GGAATGCATGGAGCCAGGCGCAGGCCGACGCCGCGCGCGCGCGCCACGACCGGCGCGAAGCGCGTCTCGCACGCGAGCGCGAGGCTGCCGAAGCACGTGCTGCAGCGCGGCGAGCAGGCAGCACTCTCACTGCTCAGGTTACCGAAACAACTGCGGCCAGCGAGGCGACGCCATCGGCTGCGCCCGCCGCGGACGACGCCGATGCAAAGAAACGCGCGATTATCCAGGCCGCGCTCGAACGTGCTCGCAAGAAGAAAGAGGAACTGGCCGCCAAAGGCCAGGGCCCACTCAACACCGAGCGCGTGAGCGCGGACGTGCAGGCGCAGATCGACGCCGCCGAAGCGCGCCGCCGCCGTCTCGGCCTCGCCGCGGACGACACCGGTACGCCGTCCGACAAGCGCTAACCGCACTGTCACGCCCAGCATGAACGCGAACAAACGCCGCGCCATCTACGAGACGCTTCAGAGTCTCAATCCTCATCCGACAACCGAACTCGAGTACACCACTCCGTTCGAACTGCTGATCGCCGTGTTGCTGTCGGCGCAGGCCACCGACGTGTCGGTCAACAAGGCCATGCGCAAGATGTTCCCGGTCGCGAACACGCCGCAGAAAGTTTTCGATCTGGGCGAGGAAGGCGTGACCGCCTACATCAAGACTATCGGCCTCTATCGCACCAAGGCGAAGAACGTCATCGCGACGTGCCGCATTCTGCTCGACCAGTACGGCGGCGAAGTGCCCGAGGATCGCGAAGCGCTGGAAAGTCTGCCGGGCGTCGGCCGGAAAACGGCCAATGTGATTCTGAACACCGCGTTCGGTCATCCGACCATTGCGGTCGACACGCACATCTTTCGGGTTGCGAATCGAACCGGCCTCGCGCCCGGCAAGGACGTTCGCGCGGTCGAAGTGGCGCTGGAGAAATTCACGCCCGCCGAGTTCAAACAGGACGCGCACCACTGGCTGATCCTGCACGGCCGTTATGTGTGCAAGGCGCGCCGGCCTGAATGCTGGCATTGCGTGATCGAGCCGCTGTGCGAGTTCCGGCCGAAAACGCCGCCGCCGGATCTGTAAGCGCAACCGGCGCCTCGCGCAGCGCCGGAGCGCCGCCAGCAGCCCGCGCCGCCCCGGCGTAAAATGACGCCCTGCCTCGTCGGCTCGTCCGCTTCACGAACTGACGCTTCACAGGCTCACGTCCCACGCCCACTCAACGCACGGTCTCACGATGTTCAATCCCAGCCGCGACGAAGTCCGTCTCTTCTTCACCGACACCTGGCGCAAGCAGCGCAAAGGCGAAATTCTGACGCCGCTGGAGGCCATTGCCGCCGACTGGATCGTCGAACACCCCGAATACCACGCCGACCTGACCGACGGCGACGCCGCCCAGGCACAGGACTACTCGCCCGAACGCGGCCAGACCAACCCGTTTCTGCATCTGTCGATGCATCTGGCGATCACCGAACAGCTCTCGATCGACCAGCCGCCCGGTATTCGCGCGGCGCATGAACGGCTCGCCGCACGCCTCGGCTCGACCCACGAAGCGCAGCACGCGATCATGGACTGCCTCGGCGAAACCATCTGGGAAGCGCAGCGCACCGGCACGCCGCCGGACACGGACGCGTATCTGCAACGCATCGAGCGGCGCGCCACGCGCGATTGAGGCCGGCGTCGCGCGTGCAAGGGCGAGCGGGGGCGAGCGGGGGCGAGCGGGCAAAGACCGCGGCTCCAAAAGCACAACACCCCGCCGAAGCGGGGTGTCGTTCAATCCGAAAGCAGCGCGAAGATGATGCGACGCGTTTACTTCTTCTGCACCAGATCGCCGTTCAGCGATTCGACATAAGCCGCGATGTCTTTCATATCGCTTTGCGACAGGCTTTGCACTTGCGCCTGCATGATCGGGTTGTTGCGACCGAAATGCGGGTTGCCGTTGCCCATCTGATACTGACGCAGCGCAAAGTACACATAGTCGGAATGCTGACCTGCGAGCTTCGGATATTCCGGGCTCACCGGCTTGTTCAGGTTGACGCCGTGGCACGCCGCGCAGTTGTGGCTGTCGGACAGCACCTTGCCGTTGCCTGCGTCGGCCGCGTGCGCGAGGTTCGCTGCAACCAGACCGATCACTGCCGCCGACGCGCATGCAGCCTTGAACACCGTGTGGAGTGCCTGTTGGGGCTTATTCATGAATTCTCCTATCCCGCGAATTTATTAGCCGAGTGACTGGATGGACGAGCCGCAGCCGGTCACTTGTCGGGATTGCTCTTCGAAGAGGAATTTTGCGCTGCGTAGTAGGCCGCGATGTCGGCGATGTCCTGATCCGACAGCGACGCGGTAATGGCGCGCATTGTTTCGAAATGGCGGTCGCCCTTCTTGTAGCCATGCAGGGCGTTCTCGAGGTACGCCTGGTTCTGCCCGCCGAGCATTGGCACGCGGTAGACCTCAGGGTAAGCCGTGCGGTATTCAGGGATGCCGTGGCAGCCAATACACATCGCGACCTTGCCTTGGCCCGCCTTCGCGTTGCCGACGACATCCGCTGCCTGCGCACTGGCCGTATAGCCCGCGAGCACCGACAGCGCTGCGATCACGACGTTTTTGCCAACGAATTTATTCATAGCATGTAACCTGGCTTGAGGGGAAACGGGCGACCAGAAGGCAACGGCCCGCGCCGTTATTCTTATAGGGTAGCCACGCAGGCCAAAAAAATCGGGCTAATTGTACCGCGACGCCGCGCCGAACGTCCACCGCGCGGGGCCGCGGCGCGTCCGACCGCCGCAAAGCCACGGCTAGCGCCGCTTTGCTTCGCCGCAGCCAATCCGCGGGGCATGGCGGCCACCGTCGCATCTGGGCTGCTTGCGCCGGTGCGCACCGGTTCGATACCGCGGCCAGCACGGCAACCGACGCCCGCCCAGCCGGCTCTCGCCCGGCTCGCCCGCCCACCGGGCGCGCCGGACGAGCATTCGGCCCGCTCGCGGACGCCGCGTGCGCACTCGCTTCACGCCACGGCACTGCGGATGACACCTTACGCGAGGCGGTTTCAGGCCAACAGGTCTTCTGACTTATACTGGGTTTTTTCCCGAAAAGAGCAGCCCGCCATGCGTTTCGAAGGCTCATCGCAGTACGTCGCCACCGACGACCTCAAGCTCGCGGTCAACGCCGCGATGACGCTTAAGCGCCCCCTGCTGATCAAGGGCGAGCCCGGCACGGGCAAAACCATGCTCGCCGAAGAAGTCGCCGCCGCGCTCGGCATGCCGCTGCTGCAATGGCACATCAAGTCCACCACCAAGGCGCAGCAGGGTCTGTACGAGTACGACGCGGTGTCGCGCCTGCGCGATTCGCAACTCGGCGACGAGCGCGTCAAGGATATCCGCAACTACATCGTCAAGGGCGTGCTGTGGCAGGCGTTCGAGTCGGACGAGCAAACCGTGCTGCTGATCGACGAGATCGACAAAGCCGACATCGAATTTCCGAACGATTTGCTGCGTGAACTCGATCGCATGGAGTTCTACGTGTACGAGACGCACGAGCTGATCCGCGCGAAACAGCGCCCGCTCGTGATCATCACGTCGAACAACGAGAAGGAGCTGCCGGACGCGTTCCTGCGCCGCTGCTTCTTCCACTACATCAAGTTCCCCGATCCGGTCACCATGCAGCAGATCGTCGAGGTGCACTACCCCGGCATCAAGAAGGAACTGCTCGCGGCCGCCATGCAGAGCTTTTTCGAATTGCGCAACGTCGCAGGATTGAAGAAGAAGCCGTCCACCTCGGAACTTCTCGACTGGCTCAAGCTGCTGCTCGCCGAAGACATTCCGCCGGAAGCGCTGCGCTCGTCCGACCAGAAGCAGATCATTCCGCCGCTGCATGGCGCGCTGCTGAAAAACGAGCAGGACGTGAGCCTGTTCGAGCGGCTGATCTTCATGAACCGCAATAACCGTTGATCGAGCGTTCAACGAGCGCCGATGATCGTGACCAGGAGCCGGATGGTCGCGAGGCCGCCACTGAAAAGCGCGCCGCCCCGACCACCCGCCGCCGCAGAGGACCCAGCATGCTGATCGACTTCTTCTACTCGCTGCGCGCCGCCAAACTGCCGGTGTCGGTGAAGGAATACCTGACGCTGCTCGAGGCGCTCAAGGCCAACGTGATCGCGCCGTCGCTCGACGAGTTCTACTATCTCGCGCGCATCACGCTGGTCAAGGACGAGCAGTACTTCGACAAGTTCGACCAGGCGTTCGGCGCGTATTTCAAAGGCGTCGCGCAAGCTTCGGAGCTCGCCTTCGACATCCCGCTCGACTGGCTGAAAAAGAAGCTGCAACGCGACCTGTCGCCGGAAGAAAAAGCGCAGATCGAGGCAATGGGCGGCCTCGACAAGCTCATGGAGCGCCTGAAGGAACTGTTTGACGAGCAGAAGGAGCGTCACGAAGGCGGCAGCAAGTGGATCGGCACGGGCGGCACGTCGCCGTTCGGCAATGGCGGCTACAACCCGGAGGGCGTGCGCATCGGCGGCGACGCGGCGGGCAACCGCACCGCCGTCAAGGTCTGGGAAGCGCGCGCCTATCGCGATTACGACGACCAGGTCGAAATCGGCACGCGCAACATCAAGATCGCGCTGCGGCGCCTGCGCCGTTTCGCTCGCGAAGGCGCCGCCGAAGAACTCGATCTGCCCGACACGATCCGCAGCACGGCCGCGAACGCCGGCTGGCTCGATCTGAAGATGGTGCCCGAGCGGCACAACAAGGTGAAAGTGCTGATGCTGCTCGACGTGGGCGGCTCGATGGACGATCACATCAAGCGCACCGAGGAGCTGTTCTCCGCCGCCAAAGCCGAGTTCAAGCACCTGGAGTTCTATTATTTCCACAACTGCGTGTACGACTTTCTGTGGAAAAACAACCGCCGCCGTCACGCCGAGCGCATGCCGACGTGGGACGTGCTGCACAAATTCACCTCGGACTACAAGCTGATTTTCGTCGGCGACGCGACCATGAGCCCGTACGAAGTCCTGCAGCCGGGCGGCTCGGTGGAGTACAACAACGCCGAAGCCGGCGCGGTGTGGCTGCGCCGGCTCGCCGATCATTTCCCGCATCACGCGTGGCTCAATCCCGAACCGGAAGGCTTGTGGGCGTACCGGCAGTCGGTCAGCGCGATCCGCGAAGTGCTCGGCCATCGCATGTACCCGCTCACGCTCGCCGGCCTCGAGGCCGCCATGCGCATGCTGAGCAAATAGCCGGGTCGCGTTCTACCCTCGCCTTACCATCTTCGATAAGAAAGCATCTGCATGAGTCCGTCTAGCACGCCCCATCTGTCCCCGGCCGCCGCGCCGCCCGGGCGCCTCAATCCTTTCGCCGACACGTCGCTGTCCGCCATCGTGGCCGGTTTTGTCGCGATGATGACCGGCTACACCAGTTCGCTCGTGCTGATGTTCCAGGCCGGCCAGGCCGCGCATCTATCCGACGCGCAGATTTCGTCGTGGATCTGGGCCTTGTCGATCGGCATGGCGGTCTGCACGATCGGGCTGTCGCTGCGCTTTCGCGCGCCGATCGTGATCGCCTGGTCGACGCCCGGCGCGGCGCTGCTGGTGTCGTCGCTGCCGCACGTGCCGTATGCGGAGGCGATCGGCGCGTTTATCGTCTGCGCGCTGCTGCTTACGCTGGTCGGCCTGACCGGCTGGTTCGACACGCTGATGAAGAAGATTCCGGCGGGCATCGCCTCGGCTTTGCTGGCGGGCATCCTGTTCGAGATCGGCATCGAGATTTTCCGCGCCGCGCAATTCCAGACCGCGCTCGTGCTGACGATGTTCTTCACCTATCTGATCGTCAAACGGCTCGCGCCGCGCTACGCGATCGTCACGACGCTGATCGTCGGCACCGTGGCTGCCGGCGGACTTGGGCTGCTCGACTTCAGCCGCTTTCACGTCGCGCTGGCGCATCCGGTGTTCACGATGCCGGCGTTTTCGGTAGCGGCCGGCGTCAGCATCGGAATTCCGCTGTTCGTCGTGGCGATGGCGTCGCAGAACGTGCCGGGCATCGCCGTGTTGCGCGCGGACGGCTACACCACGCCCTCGGCGCCGCTGGTTTCGACCACCGGCATCGCCTCGTTGCTGCTCGCGCCGTTTGGTTCGCACGGCATCAATCTTGCGGCGATCACGGCGGCCATCTGCACCGGCCCCGAAGCGCACGAAAACCGCAACAAGCGCTATATGGCGGCGGTATGGTGCGGCATTTTCTACCTGATCGCCGGGGTTTTCGGCGCGACCATCGCCGCGCTTTTTGCGGCCTTGCCAAAGGCGCTGGTGGTGTCCGTCGCGGCGCTGGCGTTGTTCGGCTCGATCACGAGCGGGCTCGCCAACGCGATGCAAGACCTGAAGCAGCGCGAGGCGGCGCTGGTCACGTTCATGGTGACGGCGTCGGGGCTGACTTTGCTGTCCATCGGTTCGGCGTTCTGGGGCCTGGTGGCGGGTGTGCTGACGCAAGTCGTGTTGAATGCGCGGCGGGCTTGATGCGCCTGCGGCGCGAGGCGGCGGCTTGGTGATCCGGCGGCGGGCGACAGCCGCGCTGCTGCGGAGCGGGTGCTGAACGCCCTGCGCGCTTGATGCGCCCGCTGCGCGAGACAACGGCTCGGCCTCCGGCCGCCTGTTGCCTGCTGCCGGCAAAATCGAGTGGCAATAATCAGTCGGTAAAATCCGCTCGGCAGAATCGGTCAGCGCTGGATCGATGGGCGGAAAATGCCGCGTGAAATCGATGTGAACGGATCGCCATGGGCAAGTGTCAATACTGCATTAGCCGATCCGCCATAGAATAGAAGCATCCGGCAGTGCTTTCCGTCAAAATTTCCCGGCACGATGACGGGCAGCGCTGCAGCGTGACCCGCGGCCGCCGGAACTGGTTTGCGTTTCAGACCGGTGGCAACCTCATTTCTCCTGAACCACGGCGCGCACGCGCCTTGAAGGCTCGAACATGACAACCGCACTCGATCAACTCAAGCAATACACCACCGTCGTGGCCGATACCGGCGACTTCCAGCAGCTTGCCCAATACAAGCCGCAGGACGCGACCACCAATCCGTCGCTGATTCTGAAAGCGGTGCAGAAAGACGACTACAAGCCGCTGCTCGAAAAGACCGTGAAGGCTCACGCGTCGAAACCGGTCGGCGCGATCATCGACCAGTTGCTGATCGCCTTCGGCACCGAAATTCTCAAGATCATTCCGGGCCGCGTATCGACGGAAGTGGACGCGCGCCTCTCGTTCGACACCGAAGCGTCGATCGCCAAGGGCCGCGAACTGATCTCGCTGTACAAGGAGCACGGTATCGGCCGCGAACGCGTGCTGATCAAGCTGGCTTCCACTTGGGAAGGTGTCCGCGCGGCGGAAGTGCTGCAGAAGGAAGGCATTCACTGCAACATGACGCTGCTGTTCTCGCTCGCTCAGGCGGCGGCCTGTGCTGAGGCTGGCGCGCAGTTGATCTCGCCGTTCGTCGGGCGGATTTACGACTGGTACAAGAAGAACGCCGGCAGCGCGTGGGACGAAGCGAAAGACGGCGGCGCCAATGATCCGGGCGTTAAATCGGTGCGCCGCATTTATGCGTACTACAAGAAGTTCGGCTACAAGACCGAGGTGATGGGCGCGAGTTTTCGCACGCCGGGGCAGATTCTCGAGCTGGCGGGGTGCGATCTGCTGACTATCAGTCCGGATTTGTTGCAGAAGCTGCATGAGAGCACGGAAAAGGTGGAGCGGAAGCTGTCGCCGGATAGCGCTAAAGATGCGGATATCGAACGCGTGCCGGTTGATGAAGCGTCGTTCCGGTTTCTCGTCAATGATGAGGCTATGGCGACTGAGAAGCTCGCGGAAGGGATTCGGGCGTTTGCCGCTGATGCGGTTAAGTTGGAGAAGTTGATCGAAGCATTGCGGTAAGGTTCGGTTGCGCTGGTTTTTGTCGGCGCTGCGTGTACGCGGCCCTGGACTTTGCGGTTCAGGGCCGTGTGTCGTTTACTCGCCTGCGGCGTCGGTTTGCTGTTGCATTTGATGCGCGGTGGGGGCGCCGCTGGGGTTACGACATTTAGTCACAATTGGGCGTTCGTCGGCGTCTAGAATCCTCTGCATGGGCGCTTTATGGTGGTCTATTAGCGTCGCCCCTGTGCGGGGCGGCACCTACTTTCTTTGCCGCGGCAAAGAAAGTAGGCAAAGAAAGCCGCTTCACACCGCCAGCTCATAAGCGGGCCCCTCGCGCAGTTGCGGTAGTGGCGCATCTGGAATCTGTGTCCTCGCACACTCCGCGTCAGTGACAAGGCGCTCATTCTTCCGGCGGCGCTGCGCGCGCCGTCGCGGTACTTCATATATCCATTGGCCCTTCCGTTGTTCTTTGTCGGGAGATAGTCGCTTACCCTTGGGAGACGATCATGGTGGTTCAGCCTTACGTATTTTTTAATGGACGGTGCGAGGAAGCGCTCGACTACTACTGCGCGAAGCTCGGCGCTCAGGTGACCCTCAAAATGCGCTACAAGGACGCGCCGCCCGATCCTCAAAACCAGCCGCGCCCAGGTCTCGAAGAAAAGATCATGCACGCCAATGTGCGCATGGGCTCGACGGACTGGATGGCCTCCGACGGTCATTGCGATCCCGCCGCCACCATGAATGGCTTCAGCCTCTCGCTGACCGCCGACGACGCCAAGTCCGCCGAACAGTTCTTCAACGCGCTTGCCGACGGCGGCCAGGTGACATTCCCGTTTCAGCCAACCTTCTGGAGCAAAGGCTTCGGGATGGTGGTCGACCGCTTCGGTCTCATGTGGATGGTGACAGTGCCGGAAGGTTGAACCACGGCGCTGTGCACGACAATGAGCGCGCGCGCTCGCGGTGATTGCCGCGGTTGCCGCGCTCGGTCCGGTCAGGCGACCACGGCGCCCCTGGGAGTGGGCGCCGACCGGCTCAAATCTTCAGTAAGGGCCGCGCACGGCGTTCGATGTTCCAGTTCGGCTCGGTTTCCAGCAACCGCTCGCGCAGGCGGTCCACCTGTTCGGCAAGCCGTTGTCCAAGCCAGTACGGCCCCTGAAATTCGGGCGGCAGCCTCAGCGCCGCGTCGCCGTGCGTCTGCGCGAGCGCCGACGCGGACGGAATGCCGAAGTGCGTCGCCCGGCCAAAGCGCAGGCCACGCGCCATCGCCAGCAAAATCGCGCGCACGGTGCGCACCTCGACGCCGCATTGCTCGGCGTACGCGGCGCGCGCCGTGGCGTCGGCGTGCATCAGCGGACCAGTGGCGAGCAACTCCAGCGAACTGAGCACCGAGCGGTGCAGCCGCTGAATCTCTTCGAGCTTCGACTGCGGCACCTCGATTTCCTTCGCCACCGAAGGCATCAGCGAACGCAATTGCACGAGCCGCTTGTTGATCGCCAGAAAGCGCTTGACCTGCTCTTCCTCGCTGATGGTCTCGCCCTCCAGCAGCCGCGTGTAGATGCGCGCGCATTCGCGCAGATTGGTCGCGAGCCCATAGCGCCACGAATAGGTGGCATGCAGCGGCAGCGCAAACGAAAACGCCAGCGCGATCACAATGCCGATCAGCACGTTCGCCGTGCGCCACAGGCCGACGTCGATCTGGTTGTCACCGTGGCCCGCGACGATGCACATCGTGATCGCCGTCAACAGCCCGATATAGCCCGACGAGCCGATCGCGAACCACGCGCAGATGCCCGCGGCGATCGACATCAGCACGTAAGTGAGCGGCGGCGAGTCGGTCAGGTTCTGCAACACGATCAGTGCGAGCCCGATCGACGCCCCGAGCAGCGTGCCCGCCGCCCGCTCCGCCGCCTTCTTGCGGATGTTGCCGTGATGCTGCAAGCCGCCGATCACCACCAGCAAAGTGACCGACGACCAGATGCCGTGCGGAATGTCGATGCCGGTGGTCGCCAGAATCGACACCAGCATGGCCAGCCCGACACGCAGGCTGTGCAGCACCTTGGCGTGGCGATAGCGGTAGTAAGGTGACGTAACCGCGCGAACCATCCGGCTGAGCGCCGAGCGGCGTGGAATCACAGTGTGGGAACCGGCAGAAGCCATGGCGGCGCGCTCGATACGGTGAAGGACGGTTCCGCTATCCTGCCCTGGAGTGCCTCATCAAGACAAACGCCCGCACACTTTCGTGTGCGGGCGTTGCTGTTTTCAGGCTGCCGCCCGCGTAGTGCGGCACGACATGAAGCATGCCTTGATCAGCTTTCGACCACGTCCAGATAGTCTTCCGGACGGGTACGGTCTTCGGCGCGCTGCATGCCGACCGCGCGCACAAGCAGGCTCACCACCACCGCCACCACCAGATTCACGATCAGCGACCACACCGCGGCGTAGCCGGGAATCGCCATGCCGAACAGGTGGATCGTGAAGATCGAGCCGGCCAGCTTCAGCGAAATCGCCATCCACGTGCCGGTTGCGATACCGACCGCCCAGCCCGCCAGCAGGCCGCGATAGTCGAGCACGCGCGTGTACAGACCGAGCACGATGGCCGGCAGCGTCTGGATGATCCAGATACCGCCGAGCAATTGCAACTGGATCGCGTACGTGAGCGGCAGGCCAAGAATGAACGCCACCGCGCCGACCTTGACGATCAGCGAGACCAGCTTCGCGACATTGGTTTCCTGCTCATGCGTCATGTTACGGTTGACGAACTCCTTGTGGATGTTGCGCGTGTACAGGTTCGCCGCCGCAATCGACATGATCGCCGCCGGCACCAGCGCGCCGATGCCGATCGCCGCGAACGCCACGCCCACGAACCACGACGGGAAGTAATGCAGGAACAGCGCCGGCACCGCGAAGTTCGGACCGAACGCCTTGAAGTAAGGCGCGAACTCAGGCATGTCCTTCACGCCCGAAGCCAACGCCATGAAGCCGAGCAGCGCGAGCAGGCCGAGCACCAGCGAGTAAGCCGGCAACATCGCCATATTGCGGCGGATCGTGTTACCCGACTTCGACGACAGCACCGCCGTGATCGAGTGCGGGTACAGGAACAGCGCGAGCGCCGAACCCACCGCGAGCGTCGCGTACGCACTGTAGCCGTTCAGGCTCGAGACGTCCGGCGCCTTCAGCAGCAGCTTGGCTGGCGGCACCACGCTGAAGATGTGACCGAAGCCGCCCAGTTGCGGCGGAATCACGATGATCGCGGCGAAGATCGTGACGTAGATCAGCACGTCCTTGACCACCGCGATCATGGCCGGCGCGCGCAGACCCGAGGTGTACGTGTACGCCGCCAGGATCGCGAACGCGATGATCAGCGGCAAATCGCCGACAAAGCCCTTGGTGTCGAAACCGAGCGCGCCGATCACCACTTCGATACCGACCAGTTGCAGCGCGATATACGGCATGGTCGCCACGATGCCGGTCACGGCGATCGCCAGAGCGAGCATACGGCTGCCATAACGCGCCGACACGAAGTCCGCCGACGTCACATAGCCCTGACGTTTGGCGATGCTCCACAGTTTCGGGAACACCACGAACGCGAACGGATAGATCAGGATCGTGTAAGGCAGCGCGAAGAAACCCGTTGCGCCCGCACCGAACACCAGCGCCGGCACGGCGATGAAGGTGTACGCGGTGTACAGGTCGCCGCCCAGCAGGAACCACGTAACGATGGTGCCGAAGCGCCGCCCACCGAGGCCCCACTCTTCCAGATGCGCCAGATCGCCGCGCCGCCAGTGGGCCGCGATAAAGCCGAGAATCGTGACGCCGATGAAAAACAGAACGAAGACGAAAGTTGCAATGGCGTTCATTATCGTGCGCCCCCCTGCGGACGGCCGCTGGAGCGCGTCTTGGTCTTGAAGTACACGAGCGCCGTGATGATTGCGCTGATCAGCACCCACAGGAGCTGATACCAGTAGAAGAACGGGAAATCGAACAGCACCGGTTCGACCTTGTTATATGACGGCACCCAGATCATCGCGATCCAGGGCAACAGCAGCAACCAGAGCCAGTGCTTGCTGGCTTTGTTCGCGTCGGCGTCGTGAGCCATGACGTCTCCTCTTCCCTATTATTGAAATGTTGGCCCGTGTTTGACGGGTGGTGGATCCCGCTGCGAGGGGTGGCCCCGCGAATGCCCACGGGCGCCCCGAAAGCTTCGAAAGAGTATAGGAGCGGCGAGAGCGCGGTCAAGCAGGGGCGACCCCAGCACGCTCGCGCTTTCGAGGTCGGCGTGGAGGTGTTCCAGCAAGAGGAGTGAAAGCGCTGCGGCGAGGCGCATCAGGCCGTGCCGCTTGGGTCTGGCAGGCCGGCCCGCATCGCGAGGAAGAGGGCCGGCTGTTCAATGCGCGATGGATGAGAGCCGTGAACGTCGCGTGGGCGCAACGGCGCGCGGCGCACGGCGCGCCACCTGCGACACTTGGTCCGTGCACTGCTTGGGATCGGGCCGGCTTGCGCGGCCCGACCGCATGGGTCGTTGCAATCAGATCGAGAACGCGGCGCCGTTTTGCCCGGTCGATTCCTGCAGGCCCTTGATCCATTTGCGCGCAGGCAGACCAAGTTCCGCTTCGATCAGCTTGGCGCGCGCCTGCAGCGCCGCGAACGGCACCTCGAGCGCCGGGCCCGAAAACGCGATCGCGATGCGGTTGCCGTCGTGCACTTCCGGCAGCGCGACCACGCGGCCGTCGAAGGCTTCGTTCAGACGCTTCATGTTGCGCACGAAGCTCGGGTGATCGCCGAACAGGTTCACCGTCATCACGCCCGCGTCGGTCAGGCACGCACGCACCGCGCGATAGAAGCCGACGCTGTCGAGCACCGGACCGCGCGCCGTCGCGTCATAGACGTCGATCTGCAACGCGCCGATCGTGCCGTGGTTGGCGCGATCGTTGACGAAATCCCATGCGTCGGCTTCGTGCACGGTCAGACGGGCGTCGTCGTGCGGCAGCTCGAACATCGTGCGCGCGGCCACGACGACCGCCGGGTTCACTTCCACCGCCTCGACCTTCGCGCGTTTCAGGAAGCGATGCGCGAACTTGGTCAGCGCCGCGGCGCCCAGACCGAGCTGGACGATGCACTTGGGCGTTTCGATAAACAGCAGCCAGGCCATCATCTGCTGCGCGTATTCCAGTTCGATGTGATCCGGCTTACGCAGACGCATCGCGCCTTGCACCCACTCCGTGCCGAAATGCAGAAAGCGCACGCCGCCCTCTTCGGAGAACGTCACTGGCGCGAAGCGCGGCTTGCGCGGCGCTTCGATTTGCGGCGCGTCGTGCAGATCGTCGTCGTGCGAAACGCGCGTTTTGTTGCGCGCGGCGTTCTGCGATTTCTGCGATTTCTGCAGTTTCTGTTTCCCACCGGCGGCGTCAGCGTCGCGGTTGCGGAAGGCACGCGCTTCAGCGGAAGCGCGCCTGATCAATTTCGTCATGTAAGGATGTCGCGCCAAAGACGCAATTTCTGGTCGAACGAGAGCATAGCATTCGCCGGACTCGACGAAGGCAATACGAGGGTGGCATAGCCCGCCGCGCCGATCACCGGCGCAAAGCGGCCCGCCGTCTTGCCGTTGAAGCAGACTTTGGCGAGCTTCGGCGCGTGCGCGCGCAACGAAGCGAAATCATTCGGACTGGCGTTGCGAATCGCGGCATCGAGGCTGCCTTCGCGCGTGCAGGCGGCCAGCACGTCCCACACGCCGATGCCGTGCGCGAGCAGGCGGCGCAAACGCTCCTCGTAAGTGAGTTCGGCGAGCGGTTCGTCGAGCACGGCGCCGAGCAGGCGCCAGAACTGGTTACGAGGATGCGCGTAGTACTGTGTCGCGGCGAGCGACGCCTCGCCGGGAAAACTGCCGAGAATCAGCGTATGCGTATCCGCTGCGGCGACCGGAGGAAAACCGCGCAGCATCAGCGGCTCCCTTCGTCGGACGCGCGCATCGCGGGATGCGCGCGCGATGCGGTGTGCTCGAGCGGACGGCCGTGTTCGCGCACCCGCGGATGCGCGAGCCGCTCGTCCGACCGGCTCGCGCCGGACAAGGTTGCCAGATGCGTCCATAACGCGGGCAACATGCATTCGGTGACCATCAACGGCGCGCCATGGCGCTCGAATACCGAGCGGCGCGCGACCAACGCGTGCGGCGGCAACCCTTCAATTTCACGCGCGGCCAGACCATAAAGCGGATGCCGCGCGGTCAACCTGCGGCTCACCAGCGACGAACGCGCCACGCTGCTATCGCTATACAGCAACTCAGCCAGCGGCCGCGTGCGCAGACGCCGCATGGCCTGCCAGACACCGGCGCTCGCGGCGAGCGGCGCGACGCTATGCGCGGCGACAAACGGTATGCCGTCGACCGACAGCGCGACTTCCCGAACCCAGACCGGCGCACGCGACACGAGGCCGAGCGCCGCACGCTCGTCGGCCCACGGCAGCGCGACGCCTTCGTGCGTGACGCGTACCGCGACGGCACCGAGCGCACGCAGATGCGCGGTCAGTGAACCGCCACGGGTCAGCCAGTCTTTCTGGGCGGCGCTGAAGCCGGGTAAGGGCGCGACGCGCCAGTGGGCGTCGGCGGCATCGAAACGGATGGACATGGTGTCGGATTATAACGGCGCGGCTGTCGGACCATTCGCCAACGCCCAGGCCTTGCCCTTCAGCAGATTTCATCGATTACGACAGAGGTAGCGAAGCGCTCTCACCGGCGTGTCGATTTCAGATAGTTCCGATTCTCCCCGACTCGCGTCGCGCGATAAAACCTCCGTGCTTTGCAAAGCCGGCCGCCCGCAATCGAACGGCGCGCCACACGAACGCACAACCAAGGAAAAGACACGAAGATGAAGAACATTCTGAGCACTACCGCATGCGCGATCTCGGTCCTGCTGGTGACAGGCTGCGCGGCGCAACTGAACCGCGACACGGAGACGTCGTTGAACAAGGCTGTTGGTATCGAGGTGGCGCCGGTCGCCGGCGGTGTCGCGGTCAAGCTGCCCGAAACCGCCCTGTTCGATTTCAACAAATCCGACGTGCGCGGCGACGCGGCCGCAGTCGTCGATCGTTCGGCCGTGCTGCTCAAGCGCAGCAAGAAACCGATTGTGGTCGAGGGCTACACCGACAATGTCGGCACACTCGAGTACAACCAGCAACTGTCCGAAGCGCGCGCGACCGCGGTAGGTTATGCGCTCGTGGCGCGCGGCATTGCGATGGACCGCATTCGCACGAAGGGCAACGCGTACAACAACCCGGTAGCGGCCAACGATACGCCCGAAGGCCGCGCGCTGAACCGCCGTACCGAGATCGTCGTGCGTGGCGAGACGATGGATACCTTGATGGGCAAGAAGTAAGCGAAGCTATTTCGCGGCCATCTTCAACTGAAAAACCGGGCGCTGTCAGACCGCCCGGTTTTCAGTCAGCGACAAAATCGCGCAATGCTTGCGCCACCTCGTCGAGCACCGTATCCCAACGCCCCAACTCGCGTTGCCTGAACAGTCGCGCGGACGGATACCACGGACTATCGTCGCGCGCCGTCAGCCACCGCCAGTCGGTGAACGTGGGCACCAGCACCCAGACGGGCGTACCGCAGGCGCCGGCCAGATGAGCAACCGCCGTGTCCACCGTAATCAGCAGATCGAGCGACTGCACGATCGCCAGCGTGTCGGCAAACGTGCCGATTTCCGGCCCGAGTCTGTGCACGCTGCTATCCGCACGCGACGCCACGACGTCGTTCTGCGTCTCGCCCTTTTGCAGCGCGAACCATTGCACGCCGGTCTGCTGCAAAACCGGCAGCCACTGGCGCAACGGAATCGACCGATAACGGTCGAGCTCGTACGCCGGATTGCCGGCCCAGACAATGCCGACGCGTTTTCCAGGTGGATCGCGCGCATCGGCTGCACCGATTGCGTCGAGCCTGGTCCGCCAGCGTTGCACCTGCGCCGGTTCCGCTCGCAGATAAGACGTCGCGAGCGGCAACATCGGCAGCTCCAGCTTCATGGACTCCGGCATGCTCAGCATGCGGCACCAGTAGTCGTACGGACCGGGCGGCGCGCTCGTCCACACGGCACGCACGCCGGCCGCGCTTCGCGCCACTTCGCCGAGCGGAGCCTCGACCCAGACGTCGACCTGTGCGCCGCGCCGATGCAACCAGTCGGCCATACGCAAGAACTGCAGTTGATCGCCCAGCCCCTGCTCGCCGACCAGCAGAAAACGGCGGCCCGTTACCCGCTCGCCTTGCCATTCTGGGTAAGCGGGGCGAACCAGATCGTGATTTTCCGGCAGGGCTTCATGCCATCGATATTGCTTCCAGCCCTTTTCGTAGTCGCCGGCGCGCAGTTGCGCGGCTGCGAGGTTGAATTGCATCAGCGGATGATCGGGCATCCGCCGCGCGGCTTCGACGGCATGCGCATGCATGGCCGGGAAGTCGCCCAGCATGTTGAACGCAAACGACGCGTTGTGATGCAGCCAGCCATTGAGAGGATCGACGGCGAGCGCTGCAATGGCGACGCTAATCGCGTCCCTGAAACGCTCTGCCTCGTTCAACGCAAAGGCCAACTGTCGCAACGCGGACGCATCTGAGGCGAAGCGAATGCGCAGGTCGGCGAGCACGCTGTCGATCTCCGCGCCGCGCTGCGCTTTCGACAACGCCGCGATCAATTCAAGCGCGTCCGGCAGATGCGTCGACTCGAGCGACCACGCACGCAGCCAGTAGTCCGCTGCGTCCTGATAGCGTTCGAGCTCGGTACTGATCCGCGCGAGCGAGCGAACGGCATGATGTAAGCCTGGCTCGAATTCGAGCGCTTCGAGGTAATGTCCGCGTGCTTCGACGAGACGCTTCGAAAGCTTCAGGCAATCGCCCAGATTGCGATGCAGGCTCGCGGTGCCGCCACTCAAAGCCACAGCGCGATGGTAGAACGCTTCGGCCGCGATCAACTCGCCGCCCAGCGCGGCGATCAAGCCGCGATGCTCCCAGATGTCCGCGCGCTCAGGTGCGACGTTCAATGCCTGATCGAAATGCAGGCGCGAGCGGTCGAGCCGATCGACGCGAAACAAGGCGAGGCCAAGGCGATGGAGCGCGTGCACATTGTGCGGCTGCGTCGCGAGAACGCGTTCGTAGTCGACAATCGCCATGTCATGACGCCCTGCCGCGAAGCAGGCGTCGGCGTGCGCGGTGATTGCACCGATATCGTGGGAGACGCTGGTGGGGAGAGAGAAATCGGGTTCGTGCATCGATGTGGATCAGTTGCGTGAGTGACTCAAGCTGGCGTGGATTGCGCTGCTCGGGCCGTCCGGTTCGCCGCCATCATCGTCTTCAGACGCGCGGCGGCCCGCTCGACCACCGGCGCCCATTGCGCAGGCTGCGGCTGCCGGAATAGCTCGACCGAGTCATACCAGGGCTGCGCTTCGTCGTTGCCCCACGACCAGTGCGAGACGTGATCGAGCATCGCCAGCACGCGATGCCCTAATGCGCCGCCGAGATGCAACGGCGCGCTGTCGATCGTCACCAGCGCGTCCAGCGCGGTGAGATGCGCCGCCACGTCGTCGAAGCCGTCTATGTAATCGCCGGTCAGATCGCACAGGCGATGTCCCTGCGCGGCGAGCGCCGTCACATCGGCGTGACGTCCGGGCGTGAGCGGATGGAAGACGACATCCGGAAGCGCCAGCAGCGGCGTCAGCGCCGCAAGCGGGATCGACCGCATGGCGTCGCGCCGATGCGTCGGGCTGCCCGACCAGACGAGACCGACGTGCCACATCGCATCGGGTGCGTGCGCGCTGATCCGTTCGCGCCAGGCCGCCGCCTTCGTTGTATCGGCCTGCAGGTAGGGCGCGCCGCGAACCTGCTCCGGTTCGAGACCGAGCACGAGCGGCAGGCTCATGAGCGGCAATGCGTAATCCGGTGCGCCGAGCGGGCCTTCTTCGATCGACACGCAATTCGCGTAGCAACGCGCGAACAGCGGTTGAAGCGCGCGACGCACGGCCAGCACCAGCCGTCCGCCTTCGTCACGCACGCGTGCCGCCAGTTGCGGGACGAAGCGCACCATCTGGATGTCATCGCCGTTGCCCTGCTCGCTGTGCACGACCAGGGTCTTGCCGGCGAGCGCTTCGCCATGCCAGCGCGGGCACAAGCGCGTCATGACGCTGACGACATTGTTCTGTTCGCGGTCTTCGCGCGCAAGACGCGCCTCGAAACGCGGCCACGCGCTCGACCAATCGCCGCGCCGCAGTTCCAGGTCCGCCAGATCGACCGCTGCCTGCACCGCTGACGGATCGATTGCGAGCGCCGCGCGCAGCGCCGCCTCGCTGTCCTCATAGCGCGCCTGCTCGTTCAGATACATGCCGATGGCCGCCAGCACGTCCGCGTTGCCGGGCGCGACGGCGTCCACGGCGCGCATGGTGGTCTCCGCTGCCGCAGCGTCGTTGCACTGCCATTGCGCGTGACTGAGCTGCCACGCCATCTCCGCATCGGCGGGATTGCGCGCAAGACACTCGCGGCAGATACGCTCGACCATCGGCCAATCGCGAATCTCGCGCAACGCCAGCACGAGTTGCAAGGGCAACGCCGGATCGATCGCGTGGTCGAGCGCATACGCCCGCAACAACGCCGCACGACGCTCGTCCCGCGCGCTCGTCTCCGGCAGCGCCGCCAACGCGATCGACAACCACCACGGCGCGCGCGCGTCGTGCGGTGCGCGACGCTCATAGGCACGCAAGATTCGCGCGGCCGCCGAGTGCGCGCCGCACGTGGACATCAGCCAGGCGACCCACTCGATCGTCGTCTCGACCGGCTGCGCGGCCACCGCCCGCTCGCTGTTTCGCTGCGCGGCGGCGGCATAGCCGAGCGCGTCGGCGAACAACGCGACCCGCCCATGGCGCGCTCCGTTAGCGCACGCCTGCGCCTGCGACGCGCTGTGATACGCCTCTTCGAAACGCCCGGCGCTCGCGCACAGGTCGGCGTGCAACTGCGCCGTCGCGCCTGCCACGGCCATTTCGACTGCGTGCCGCGCGGCGGCATCGAAACCTTGCTCGCGCAGGATAGACCACAGGAGATGAACGGAATCGAGAGGGACTGCCAGAGCGGAATCGGACATGGGATTTCAGTGTGTTGTGGTTGGCATGCGAAGGCGTAATCACAAAAATAGGACTTGGTGCTTTCAATGCTTAAAGACTGGAAATAACCCTTCAAGTCTCCGAATGAAAATCGCGCGAGCATAAGACAAAACCGCGCTTTTACATCTCATAAACCAATCTCGATTTAATTCCGTTGATTGTGTTTAGTTAGTTAACCATAATTAATTCAAGTCGACTATGAGTAGCCGCCGTTAGTCGATCCGATCGATCAACTACAACATGGAGCAAGCTTTGAGTACTGGAAAATCAAAGGAAACATCCGACAGCATTGCTCATCTCGCTGCGGTCGTTTTACGGCGCGCGGGCGTCGCGCAACTGGAGAAGGAACTGGCGGGCTCAGCGCTGGCCCAACATCACACGTCGAAACAGACCAGCAGGGCTATCGGCAGTCTCGCTGCGAAAGTATTGGCCGATCACACTTCATGTCACGAGGCCAAGGAATTGGCCGGTAGCGTGCTCTCGCAGGTACGTCATCTGGAGGGGCCGGCGCTGGCGCGTTGAAGGTTCGCCCTGAAGCGGACGAGGCGGAGCAAAGCGCACTTCGCTAAGTCACGTCCCATCACACGCCGTGGGCAAAAAAAATGCGCTGCCGAAGCAGCGCATTTTTCAACCTTGAGCGTCAGTGTGACGCCGTGGCATCAAACTCGACCCACGCTCAATTCGCGCGCGCCAGCAGCAGCGCATTGGTGCGCTTCACGAAGCTCGCCGGATCGTCCAGCGCGCCACCTTCGGCGAGCAATGCCTGATCGAACAGCAGATGGCACCAGTCGTCGAAGTTCGCGCTGTCCGCGTGCAGGCCCTTCACCAGCGCGTGCTCCGGATTCACTTCGAGAATCGGATGGAACGACGGCGCCGTCTGGCCCGCGGCCTTGAGCATGCGCTGCAGATAGCCGCTCATTTCACCGTCGTCGGCAACGAGGCAGGACGGTGAATCGGTCAGGCGGAACGTGAGACGCACGTCCTTGGCCTTGTCCTTCAGCGCTTCCTTCATCTTCTCGACGAGCGGCTTGAACTCTTCGCCGACCTTTTCCTGCGCCTGCTTTTCTTCGTCGTTCAACGCGCCCAGATCGAGATCGCCGCGCGCCACGCTTTGCAGCGGCTTACCTTCGAATTCGTTCAGGAACGAGAGAATCCACTCGTCCACACGATCGGTCAGCAGCAGCACTTCCACGCCCTTCTTGCGGAACACTTCGAGGTGCGGGCTGTGGGTCGCGGCCTGCCAGGTGTCGGCGGTCACATAGTAGATCTTGGTCTGCTCGGGCTTCATGCGCGCCACGTAGTCGGCCAGCGACACGGTCTGCTCCGGCGTCTCGGTATGCGTCGACGCAAAGCGCACGAGTTTCGCGATCCGCTCGCGGTTGGCAAAGTCTTCGCCAATGCCTTCCTTCAGCACCTGGCCGAATTCCTTCCAGAAACCGGCGTACTTTTCCTTGTCGGCCTCGTTATCCGAATTGGCCAGCTCTTCGAGCATGGACAGCGAACGCTTGGTTACGCCTTCGCGGATCGCCTTCACGTCGCGGCTTTCCTGCAGGATTTCGCGCGACACGTTCAGCGGCAGATCCGCCGAATCGACCACGCCCTTTACGAAGCGCAGATACGCGGGCAGCAGTTGCTCGGCGTCGCCCATGATGAACACACGCTTCACGTACAGCTTCAGGCCGCCGCGATAATCGCGATTGAACATGTCGAACGGCGCGTGGGTCGGCACGTACAGCAGTTGCGTGTACTCGCTGCGGCCTTCCACCCGGTTATGCGTCCACGTGAGCGGATCCTGATGGTCGTGCGAGAGGTGCTGATAGAACTGCTTGTACTGCTCGTCGGTGATCTCGTTCTTCGAGCGCGTCCACAGCGCGCTGGCCTGATTGACGGTCTCGTCCTCGTCCTTCGTGACCATCTCGCTCTTTTCCGCGTCCCACTCTTCCTTCTGCATCAGGATCGGCAGCGCAACGTGGTCGGAGTACTTCTGGATGATCGATTTCAGACGATGCGACGACAGCAGGTCGTCTTCATCCGCACGCAGATGCAGCGTGATGGTCGTTCCACGCGCAGCACGCTCGATCTGCTCGACCGCGAAATCGCCTTCGCCCGCGCTTTCCCAGCGCACGCCTTCCGAGGCCGGCAAACCGGCGCGGCGCGTTTCGACCGTGATCTTGTCCGCGACGATGAAGCCCGAATAGAAGCCCACGCCGAACTGGCCGATCAGCGCCGCATCTTTCTGCTGGTCGCCGGAGAGCTTGCCGAAGAATTCCTTGGTCCCCGAGCGGGCGATCGTGCCGAGGTTGGCGATCGCTTCGTCGCGGCTCATGCCGATGCCGTTGTCGTCGAGCGTGATGGTGCGCGCGGCCTTGTCGTACGACACGCGAATCCGCAGGTTCGGATCGTTTTCGTACAGCGCACTGTTTTCGATTGCTTCGAAGCGCAGCTTGTCGGCCGCGTCGGAGGCGTTCGAAATCAGCTCGCGCAGGAAAATTTCCTTGTTGCTGTACAGCGAATGGATCATCAGGTGCAGAAGCTGTTTCACTTCTGCCTGAAAGCTCATGGTTTCTTGTGCCATGGTCGGACTTCCTCTCTGTTGCGAATGGGGGTTCAAGTCGGGCGCGGCGCCGTGCGTTGCGGTTCGCCGGAGACCTCGGCCTGCCGTCGGCCGCTGGATGCGCGGCCCGCCGGATTGTCCGCCTAATTGGGGGCAAGCCGGCGCGGTTTCAAGAGGCGCGGCGCGCCACGCTGTCGAGATAGCGGCACAAAAAAGTGGCCAGTTCCGGATCACCGCAGTTGGAAATATTGAAGCGCATCCAGGTAGTCGACGACTGTTGCGGGGAAAACAGGCTGCCGGGCGTCAGCAGAAAGCCGGCTTCGTGACCGGCGGCCGCCAGCGCGTCGGCGTCGACGCCCGTGTCGGCCCACAAAAACATCCCGGCCATGGGCGTGAGGAACAGCTTCAGGCCGGTCTTCTCCAGCATCCGCACGGACTTCTCGCGCACACCGTCGAGCCGTACGCGCAGCCGTTCGACATGCCGCCGGTAGTGGCCTTCGGTCAAAATCTTGTACAGCACACGTTCGTTCAGTTCCGGGCTCGTCATGCCGACCAGCATTTTCTGGTCGCTGACCGCGGTCGCCACTTCTGGCGCGCAGGCAATGAAACCGACGCGCAGATTCGGCGCGAGCGTCTTCGAAAAGCTGCCAAGATAGATCACGCGTTTCAACTGGTCGAGACTCGCGAGGCGCGTGCCCGGATAGCTCGGCGGACACAGATCGCCGTAAATATCATCCTCGACGACGATGAAATCGTACGCTTCGGCAAGGCGCAGAATGCGGAACGCCTGGGCCGCCGTGAGCGACGTGCCGGTCGGATTCTGCAGTACCGAATTGATCACCAGCATTTTCGGCCGCCAGGTTTGCACCAGCGACTCGAGCGCGTCGAGATCCGGGCCGTCCGGCGTGTATGGCATGCCCACCAGTCGCGCGCCCTGCGACGCGAAACGCCCGAACATCTGAAACCACGCCGGATCGCCGACGATCACCGCATCGCCCGGCCTGACGTAAATGCGCGAGATCAGGTCGATAGCCTGCGTGATGCCGGACACCATCACGATCTGATCCGGCGACGCACCGATCTCCAGTTCCTCGAGCCGCGTCTGCAATTGCTGGCGCAGCGGCAGAAAACCCTGCGGCGTGCCGATGCCGAGCATCTGCGCGCCGCTCTGCCGGCCGAGCGTGCGCAGCGCGTTGGTGATCAGGTCGCCGTCGAGCCAGCGCGCCGGCAGATAACCCAGCCCAGGACTGCGCTCGGGCCGCGCGCCGGTGTGCAGCATGTTGCGCAGCAGCCAGACTACGTCGATCGTGGCCGGCGCCGGCGCCGCGGCGTGCGGATGAATCTCGGCGGTAGCGCTGGCCGCGCCGCCCAGCCGCTCGCGCACGTAAAACCCGGAGCCGCGCCGCGACTCCAGAAAACCCTGCGCCACGAGCCGTTCGTACGCCTCGACCACGGTGAAGCGCGACACGCCCTTGTCGAGCGCCAGCTTGCGGATCGACGGCATGCGCATGCCGGGGCGGAACACGCGCTCCTCGATGCGGCGGCGCGCCCACTGGACGAGTTGCTCGACCAGCGTGAGCGAGGCGGTGTCGTGAGGGGTGGGAATCTGGGCAAGCGGGACGGACATGGCGGGCTCCAACTGTACCGAACAGTATCGAATTGATTGTACCGTTACTGTGCCGGTCGGCGTCGCTACATTTGAGACAAGTTAAAGGATGGGATGGCGGCACAGCGGGTTTCACGACGCCGCCTACGCTCTCGGGCAAATCCCTGCCAAACACCATCCGCATGGCCCGCCGATCCGGCAAACGGTTATGCTAACGGCCCCGGCAGCGTTGCCGCGACACCCGGCCCGCCCCGGTTTACCGCAGAAAACCGTTTCCCCGCTCCGTCATGACTGCTCATCCGCTCCGCCTCGATCACCTCGTCGTTTCCGCCCGCACCCTCGACGAAGGCACGCAGTACGTCGCCGATACGCTCGGCGTCGCCCCGTCCGGCGGCGGCGCGCATCCGCTGATGCGCACGCATAACCGCCTGCTGAACCTGTGGGGCGGCGTGTATCTGGAAGTGATCGCGATCGATCCGCAAGCCGTGTCCCAGGACAATGCGCCCGCCGACGGCAACGCGCCGCGCCCTCGACTGTTCGCGCTCGACGACCCGGCAACACACGCGCGGCTCGAAAACGGGCCGTATCTGTCGCATTGGGTGGCCCGGGTGGAGCGGCCGAAACACCTGCCGACGTGGCAAGCGCAGTATCCGCAGCGCATTCCCCCCGTCGTGCCGCTGACGCGCGGCGATTTCACGTGGGGCCTCACCGTGCCGGACGACGGCGCGTTTCCCGCCTGGCAAGGCATCGGCGACGGCGTACTGCCCTCGCTGATTCAGTGGGACACGACGAAGCATCCGTCGACGTCCTTGCCGGAAACCGGGATTTCGCTGCAAGCCTTGAAAGGCCTGCATCCGCAAGCCGACACGGTGGCGGAGCAACTGCGCTGGCTCGGCGCGACGCATCTGATCGCCTTGCAGCCCACGGAAGGCGCGCCGGCGCTCATCGCCGAATTTGAAACGCCCGACGGTCTACGGACCCTTAAATAAGCAGCGCGCGCGGGTCGCCGACTCGCGCGATAATCGAAGTTTTGACCGGTTCCAGTACCAGCAGAGGAGACCATGGACCAAAGCGACTTGAAAGCCCCCACGTGGCAGTTGTCCGAACGCGCACGCAAGCTCACGAGCTCGGCGATTCGCGAGATTCTGAAGGTCACGGAGCGGCCCGAAGTCATTTCGTTCGCGGGCGGCCTGCCCTCGCCGGCTACCTTTCCGGCCGAACGCATGCGCGCCGCGTCCGACCGCATTCTGCGCGACGAACCCGCCGCGGCGCTGCAATACAGCGC
Source organism: Paraburkholderia sp. BL25I1N1 (assembly GCF_003002025.1). Lineage (GTDB taxonomy): Bacteria > Pseudomonadota > Gammaproteobacteria > Burkholderiales > Burkholderiaceae > Paraburkholderia. The sequence goes on along the minus strand of NZ_PVZB01000005.1, from coordinate 238,628 downwards.
GACCGAAGGTTTTCTGCCGCTGCGCGAATGGATCGCGAAGCGCTATTCGGTGAACGGCGCGCAGATCCGTCCGACTCAGGTGCTGATCACGACCGGCTCGCAGCAGGCGCTCGACCTGCTCGGCAAGGTGCTGGTGTGCCCGGGCAGCCCGGTGCTGGTCGAAACGCCGACCTACCTCGGCGCGCTGCAATCGTTCTCGATGTACGAGCCGCGTTACGTGCAAGTGCCGACCGACGAACATGGCCTCGTTCCCGAAGGCCTGACGCCCGAGCTAACCGCCGGCGCGCGCCTGCTGTACGCGCAACCCAATTTCCAGAATCCCACGGGCCGCCGTCTGCCGGTCGAGCGCCGCCGCGCGCTCGCCGAGTTCGCGAAGACCGCGCCGTTCCCGGTGATCGAGGACGACCCGTACGGCGCGCTTGACTACGCCGGCGAACCGCTGCCCACCATGCTGTCGATGGCGCCGGGCCACGTCGTCCATCTCGGTTCGTTCTCGAAGGTGCTGGCGCCGGGCCTGCGGGTCGGCTACATCATCGCGCCCGAAGAGTTGATTTTTAAACTCGTGCAAGCCAAGCAAGCGACTGATCTGCACACGCCGAGCTTCACGCAGCGGATCGTGTACGAAGTGATCAAGGACGGCTTCCTCGACACGCACGTGCCGACCATCCGCGAACTGTATCGTGATCAATGCGCGGCGATGCTGGCTTCGCTCGAACGCTACATGCCGGAAGGCGTGAGCTGGAATCGCCCGGAAGGCGGCATGTTCGTGTGGGTGAATCTGCCCGCGCAGATCGACAGCATGAAGCTGCTGGAAGAAGCGGTCGCGCAGAACGTCGCGTTCGTGCCGGGCGGTCCGTTCTTCGCGAACGAGCCGCAACACAACACGCTGCGCCTGTCGTTCGTGACGGTGCCGCCGGCAAAAATCGACGAAGGCGTGTCGCGTCTCGGCGCGCTGATCCGCGCGAAGCTCTGAACGCCGCCGCGCGCTGAGGGCGATTTTCATGCGCGCCGTTTGCATGATTTTCGCCCGGCCCGCATCCACGGAATTCCACTACTGACGAAGGACACACCATGGCTCAAACGAATGTGTACGACAAGCTCAAGGAACTGGGCATCGAACTGCCGACCGCCGGCGCGCCGGCTGCCGCGTATGTGATGAGCGCGCAAAGCGGCAACACGGTGTATCTCTCCGGACATATCGCCAAGAAAGACGGCAAGGTGTGGACCGGCAAGCTCGGTGCCACGCTCACCACCGAGGAAGGCAAAGCCGCCGCTCGCTCGATCGCCATTGACCTGCTCGCCACGCTGCACGCGCATGTCGGCGATCTGAACCGCGTCACGCGCATCGTCAAGCTGATGAGTCTCGTCAACTCGACGCTCGAATTCACCGAACAGCATCTGGTCACCAACGGCGCGTCCGAACTGGTCGCGGACGTGTTCGGCGAACGCGGCAAGCATGCGCGCTCGGCGTTCGGCGTCGCGCAGATTCCGCTCGGCGCGTGCGTCGAGATCGAGATGATCGCCGAAGTCGAGTAATGCGGTAACGCAGTAACGCCGTCGGAGCCGCCGGCCGTCCGGCGCAGCGAGACAGCAACGCGTCGCGAGGTGTCAGCCACCCGCGGCGCGTTTTGCATTTGTGAGAGGTGGATCGTTACGTCGTCAACGGATAGAATCCGCCAATCTTATCCATTCGTTTGATTCGCTGGACTGCGCCCGATGCCCGCCCACACTGTCCGTTTCAAACAAGTCGACGTGTTCACGTCGGTGCCGTTCAAAGGCAATCCGCTTGCCGTCGTGTTCGATGCCGACGCACTCGATACGACTCAGATGCAGGCCATCGCTCACTGGACCAATCTGTCCGAAACGACGTTCCTGGTAAAACCGACCGACCCGGCCGCCGACTATCGTGTGCGCATCTTCAGTAAGCTCGGCGAAATGCCGTTCGCGGGTCATCCGACGCTCGGCACCGCGCACGCGTTGCTCGAAAGCGGTTATCAGCCGAAGCAGGCCGGCAAGCTCGTGCAGCAATGCGGCGTGGGACTCGTCGAACTCGAGGCGCTGCCGGGCTCGGACGGCGCGTGGGCCTTCGCCGCGCCGCTCGCGCGCGTCACGCCGCTTGCCGAGGATCGCTACGCGGCACTGTCTACGGCTTTACGTAGCAATGCAATCGATTTCAGCGCGCCGCCCTGCGCGGTCGACAATGGTGCGCCGTGGCTCGTGGTGCGCGTCAGTTCGGCGCGTGAATGCCTCGCGTTAGCACCCGATGCCGGCGCGCTCGCCGACATTGCGCATTCGGCGGGTACGCACGGCCTCGCTGTGTATGGTCCGCACGAGGCCAACGGGCCGGCGACCTTCGAGGTGCGCTGCCTGATGGCCGGTGGCGGTTTCGGCGTCGGCGAAGACCCGGTGACAGGCAGCGCCAATGCCGCGCTTGCAGGCCTGCTGAGCGCCCAGCGGTTGCGCCCGGGCACGCACTATTCAGCCCGTCAAGGCACCGCCCTGGGCCGGGCCGGCCAGATCTCGGTGCGCTACGACGACGCGCGCGGCAAGACGTGGATTGGCGGCTCGTCGGTGACGATTGTCGACGGCACGTTTCGCCTGCCCTGACCGGCACGCCCCTTGCCTCACTCGTGCGCCGGGCACGCAACAGGAGGCGGCATAGGGTTCGCCCTTCCTGGCCGCGCTTGACCACAAAACGCCGCATCGTTTGCACTATTAAATGCGCCTCGCATCGGGAGAGGCCTGTTAAAGGCCTGGCACACCTGAATGCTGGCGCGCCTCGCCGCCGAATCCCGATGAAATATCCGAATATGACCGCGATGCGGCGGCCTCGAGAGCGATTGCACAGGATGCCAAATTCGTCGCAACGGGCATCTGGCCGCGCCCTCGTATACCCGATGCCGGGCCTCTTCCTTAATCCAGTGGCATTAAGTAATATCAAGACGTACCCGATGACCTGCGGATGGTCAGGCACGGCGCCACGCTTATTTCTTCTGCGCAGCAGTTCCGGCACCTTGGTCACCATGCAGCCACCCATGAATTCAGCGCAGTCGACGTTCGCTCGTTTGCAACCGGCCGGCACCCAGGCACGGGCCGCCCGATGAGCCAATCCCGCTTCTCCGACCAGCGCGATGCCAAAGCCCGCCGCGACCCCGCAGTGTCGCGCCGGCGTGCGTTGCTCGCCATTCCCGCGCTCGGCGTATTGGTCCTGATCCTGCTTTGGACCGTGATCTTCGCGCGCCTCTCGGTCGAGAAAGAAGCCACGTATCGCGAGGCCATGGCCTCTGCTGCAATACTCTCCGCGGCGCTGGAGCAGCACACGGTCAAGGCGATTCACCAGGTCGATCAGATCACCCGCTTCGTCAAATTCGAGTTCGAGAAAACGCCGAATCATTTCGATCTGGCGAGCACGGTGGAAAAAGGCGTCGTGCAAAGCGAGACGCTGGTACAGGTGTCCTTGATCGACGAACACGGCACGCTGATCGCCAACACGGCGGAACTCAACCCCAAGCGCATCGACCTGTCCGACCGCGAACACTTCAAGGTTCACGAACACGAGAACGACGACCAGTTGTTTATCAGCAAGCCCGTGCTCGGCCGTGTGTCCGGCCACTGGACCCTGCAGATGACGCGGCGTCTGAATCATCCGGACGGCTCGTTCGCGGGTGTCGTGGTGGTCTCGGAAGATCCCAGCTACTTCACCACCGACTTCTACAACAACGCGGCGATCGGCCGTGAAGGTGTGATCGCGGTGATCTCGGACAACGGCACCGTGCTCGCGCGGCGCACCGGCAGCACTGAAACCGCTAACGGCGTGTTCTCGGCGAGCGGCTCGTATCCGAACTCGGAACATGTGTCGGGCACCTACGTCGATTCGATCGACAACGTCACGCGCATCGTGTCGTACCGGCATATCGACGGTTATCCGCTCGGCGTGCTGGTGGGTCTCTCGCAAGCCGAGGAATTCGCCGACTACAACCACACGCGCAACGTCTATCTGATGATGGCGGGTTTCATCTCGTTCGCCATGCTGAGTTTCTTCGCCGTGGCCACCGGCCTGATCGGCAAGCTGCTCGGCCGCGAGCGCGAGATGACGCATCTGGTCGAATACGATCTGCTCACCGGTCTGCGTAATCGCTACGCGACGCTGCAGACCCTGCGGCACGACGTGGCGCAACAGACCAACCTCGGCCGCCTCGCGATTCTCTTTATCGACCTCGACAACTTCAAGACCGTCAACGACACGCTCGGTCACAACGCCGGAGACATCGTGCTGCAAATGACGGCCTCGCGGCTCGCCGCCGCGGTCGGCGAAGGCGGCGCGCTGAGCCGCATCGGCGGCGACGAGTTCGTCGTCGTGATCAAGGGCGACGACGTCGAGAAGCGCGCCGTCGCGCTTGCCGAAGCCGCGGCCGAAGCGTTCGCCAAGCCGTTCGACGTGCGCGGCAGTTCGTTCGTGCTGCATGCGAGCATCGGCATTGCGCTCTACTCGGTCGCCAACGAAAGCGAGATCGACCTGCTGAAAAAAGCCGACCTCGCCATGTACAGCGCGAAAGACGCGGGCAAGAACTGCTATCAGTTTTATTCGCCGCAACTGTCGCACCGCGCGGATCACTTGATGAAGTGGGAACAGCAGTTGCGCGTGGCACTCGCCGAAGGGCAACTGTTCCTCGCCTATCAGCCGAAGATCGATCTGACGCGCCGCTGCATTACCGGCTTCGAGGCATTGGTGCGCTGGAATCATCCGCAACACGGTTTGATTCCGGCCAACGAGTTCATTCCGGTTGCGGAATCGACCGGCCTGATCGTGCCGATCGGCGACTTCGTGATCGAGACCGCCTGCCGGCAACTCGCGCTGTGGCAGCAACAGGGCTACGACACGCTGTCGCTCGCGGTGAACATTTCGGCGGTGCAATTCTGGCGCGGCGACCTGTACGAAACGATCTCGCACGCCATTGAGGAGAGCGGCATCTCCGCGCGCCGCCTCGAACTCGAAATCACCGAAACGGCGATGATGGAGTATCCCGAACTGGTCTCCGAGAAAATCTTCGCGTTGAAGCGCCTCGGCGTGCGCATCGCGCTCGACGATTTCGGCACCGGCTATTCGTCGCTGTCCTATCTGAACCGCTTCTCGGTGGACACGCTGAAGGTGGACCGTTCGTTCATCCAGGCAATTCCGGGCGACCGCAGCGTCTGCGTGATGGTCACCGCGATCGTCAATCTGGCGCGTTCGCTCGGCCTCACGGTGGTGGTCGAAGGCACGGAGACCGAAGAGCAGATTGCGTGGCTCGCCGCGCTCGGTCATATCGAGGCGCAGGGCTTCCTGTTCTCGCGTCCCGTGCCGGTGGACGCGATTGCGGCGCTGCTGGACCGCTTCGGCGTGTGCGGCATGACGGGTCGCCGCATCGCGCACGAAGCGGACAGCACCAGCAGCGTATCCAGCACCAACACCTGAGCGCGGCGCCCGTTGCGCGGCGTCGCGGGTCGTCACCCGCAGCGCCGCAAAACCGGCTACATTCTCGCTTACTGCATCACAGCGCGATGCCGCCCGCCGGCCGCGTCGGACCACTAAACGATGATCTCAAAGGACTAGCGCCCGCGTACCGGGCGCTCTTGGCGCCATGCAGACGATCACGAGCCACGATGCTGCCAGACGAGGCGAACGGGAACCGCTATGGACGCTGTTCCGGGTCGTGTTCAGCCTGTCCGCGTTGTCATGGGGCGGCCTCGCGCTCATGGCGCAACTTGAAAACCATTATGTCGAACGCGAAGGACGCCTCTCACGTATCGCCTTCTCCGATCTGATCGCGCTCGCCTGGATGGTGCCCGGCCCGGTGGGCTGCAACGTCGCCGTGCAACTCGGGCATGCGCTGCGCGGACGCGCCGGCGCCTGGGTTGCGGGCATTGCCAGCGTCCTGCCCTTCTTCATGCTGATGACGCTGTTCGCGATCTTCTACCGCACGCCGTTCGTGCGCGCCGCCGCCTCGCAAACCTTGCTCGCTCACTTCAGCGTCGTGCTGGCCACGCTGATCGCGATCACCTGGTACAAACAGACGCGTGCGCTGGTGCGCGGCAAGCTCGAATGGGGCGCGGCGGTGCTGGGATGCGTCGCGCTGTTCTATGCGCGCAGTCCGGCCGCTTATGTCGTCATGCTCGGGGCGGCCTTCGGCACCGGGTGGTTCGTGAGCCCGGTGCGCAATGCGCGTGTCGTCGTGTCGTTCGCGCGCGGCGACTGGCAGATGCTGAGCGCTCTGTCCATCTTCCTCGCGTTGTTCGCGATGCCATTGCCGCATCGCTATGAGCTGGCGCTACTGTGGCCGCGGCTGGCGGGCGCCGGCATGACGTTGTTCGGCGGCGGCTTCTCGGCGCTGCCGGTGCTCAAGACGCTGTTCGTCACGCCGGCGATCGGCGTCTCCGATAACGACTTCACGCTGGCGTTTTCGCTGTCGCCGCTCTCGCCCGGACCGCTGTTGAACGTGGTGCCGTTCTTCGGCTATCTGGTGGACGGCTGGGTGGGCGCGCTGATTGCCACGCTCGCGCTGTTCGTACCGTCGGGGTGCCTCGTCGTGCTGGCGCAGCGGCATCTGCATCAGTTAAAGGCCAATCCGCGCTTCGAGCACGGCATGCGGATCCTGCGCGCCGTCACCACCGCATTTCTCGCGGTGGCCGTGCTACGCATTGCCGCGCATGTGCCGTTCAAGCCGATCTATCTGTTGACCGCACTGTTCTCCGCCATGTGCTTCGCCAAGCTGAAGGTGCCGGTGTACCTGGTGTACGGGACGGTAGCGGTGGTGTGCGGGCTGTGGCTCGCGTATGGCTCGCTGATCTAGACGCCTTAAAAACCGCGCGACAGCACCGCAACGCCGATCGTCACCACGCCGAGCACGATATTGATCAGCACCAGACGGCGGATCGTGCCGACGGCGCGCGCGCCATCCGGCCATTTTTGCGCCTGCACCGCGCGGCGGATGCGCGGGAATACGGCAAAACGGATGTGCCCGAAGATCAGCATCATCACGATGCCGAGGCCGGCCATGGCATGCAACGGCCAGGTGGCATGGCCGCCGCCGAATTGCATGAGCAGGAAGCCGCCGGTGAGGAGAATCACCAGCACCGAGGCCGCGACCCAATTGAAGAAACGGCCGAACACCGATTCCCACAACGGCAAGCGTAATTGCGGCGAGAGATCGGCAATAGCCGGGCGCAGACAGAAATGCGCGAACACCATCCCACCTACCCACACGGCAACCGCGAGCAAATGGAGAAAGAGCGCGAGTTCGATAGCCTTGTTCATGTTGTTTTCCTCTCCCGACGACGCCACGCCGCTTATAACGAGTGCTATGAGCAAGCGGCTATTGAGCGCATTCGACCACGTGCAATGCACGCAGTTCCATGACGCCCGTGGCTTTCGCGCCGTTTTTGTAGTTGTTATCGCAGCATGTCCACCTTGATGGCCATGCTGCTCCCCGGTTTTGTACTCTCACTCCGCACGACAAGCGTCTCGCATGCTAGCAGACGCTTGCCACGTTCCAACGTCAAACTTCGTTAAGCGGCCAGCACCGGACGCATACCTTCGAGCTTCATCTTGCTCTCAGGCGCGCGGCCCTTGCGCGCCCGTTTGCCGATATGCGGCGCGAGCGCGGCGCCACTCACCTTCTCTTCATCGACACGGCCGCCACGGCGCGTGCCGATCAACACGACGCCCGCGTTGTTGATAGAGAGCGCCTGTACGAGCGTTTCCTTGTCGTCGAGCGCCATCAGCGTGACGCCGCGGCCGCCGCCCGAGAGAGTCTTCATCTCGTCGAGGCCGAACACCAGCAAACGTCCGCCCGACGAAAGACACGCAATGTGCGTCGCGTCCGGCAGCATCGGCATTGGCGCGAGCGGCACGGCGCCGGCGTCGATCGTCATGAACGACTTGCCGGCCTTCACGCGGCTCACCATGTCGCCGACCTTCGCGACGAAGCCGAAGCCGTTGCTCGACGCCAGCAGCAACGCCTGATCCGCGGACGCCGCGTAGTAATGCATCAGATGGCTGCCCGACTCCAGCTCGATCAGCGACGTGACCGGCACACCGTCGCCGCGGCCGCCCGGCAGCGTCGCCACCGCGACCGAATAGACACGGCCGTTGCTGCCCCACGCGACCAGCGTGTCCGGCGTGCGGCACTGGAACGCCGCATAGAGCCCGTCGCCGGCCTTGAACGTGAAGCCCGCGACGTCGAGTCCGTGACCCTTCAACGCGCGCACCCAACCCTTCTGCGACACCACGACCGTCACCGGCTCGTCGACCACGCGCGCTTCGAACGTCGCGCGTTTTTCCTGCTGGATCAGCGTGCGGCGCTCGTCGCCGTACTGCTTGGCGTCGCCTTCGATTTCCTTGATGAGCAGACGCTTCATCGCCGATTCGCTGCCGAGCAGTTCTTCCAGCTTGGCCTTCTCGTCCTTCAGCTCGGCGAGTTCCTTCTCGATCTTGATCTTCTCGAGCCGCGCCAACTGACGCAGCCGGATTTCAAGAATGTCTTCGGCTTGACGATCGGACAAGCCGAACGCGGCCATCAACGCGACCTTCGGTTCATCGGATTCGCGAATGATGCGGATGACTTCGTCGATATTCAAGAAGACGATCATCCGGCCTTCGAGAATATGAATCCGGTCGTCGACCTTGCTCAAACGATGCCGCGTGCGGCGCGTCACCGTGGCGAAGCGGAACGCGATCCACTCGTGCAGGATTTCGCTCAAGCCCTTCTGACGCGGTCGGCCGTCGCCGCCGACCATGACCATATTGAGCGACGCATTCGATTCGAGGCTCGTATGCGCAAGCAGCGTGTTGACGAAATCGGTTTGATCGATACGGCTCGACTTCGGCTCGAACACGAGACGCACCGGCGCGTCGCGGCCCGATTCGTCGCGCACGGCATCGAGCAGCGCCAGCATGGTCTGCTTGGTTTGCAGTTGTTCGGGCGTGAGCGCTTTCTTGCCGAGCTTGATCTTCGGGTTGGTCTGCTCTTCGATTTCTTCGAGCACTTTCTGCGCGGCCGTGTTCGGCGGCAGTTCGGTGATCACCAGTTGCCACTGGCCGCGCGCGAGTTCCTCGATCTTCCAGCGGGCCCGCACCTTCAGGCTGCCGCGCCCGCTTTCGTACGCGGCGGAAATCTCGGCGTCGCTCGAAATGATTTGCGCGCCGCCCGGGAAATCCGGCCCGGCGATGTGCTGCATCAATTCCGCGTGTTCGATCTTCGGATTGCGGATCATCGCGACCGTCGCAGCCGCGACTTCGCGCAGATTGTGCGACGGAATTTCCGTGGCCAATCCGACCGCGATACCCGATGCGCCGTTCAGCAAGACGAACGGCAAGCGCGCGGGCAACAGCCGCGGCTCCTCGGAGGAGCCGTCGTAATTAGGCATGAAATCGACCGTGCCCTCGTTGATTTCATCGAGCAGCAGTTTCGCGATCGGCGTGAGGCGCGCTTCCGTGTAGCGCATCGCCGCCGCGCCGTCGCCGTCGCGCGAACCGAAATTGCCTTGGCCGTCGATCAGCGGATAGCGCATCGAGAAGTCTTGCGCGAGACGCACCAGCGCGTCGTACGCGGACTGGTCGCCGTGCGGGTGATACTTACCGAGCACGTCGCCGACCACGCGCGCCGACTTGACCGGCTTCGCGTTGTCCGACAGACCCATGTCGTTCATGGCGAACAGGATGCGGCGCTGCACCGGCTTCTGGCCGTCGCACACATCCGGCAACGCGCGGCCCTTGACCACGCTCACCGCATAGTCGAGGTACGCGCGTTCCGCGTAATTGCCGAGCGTGAGAAAGTCGCCTTCCGGGGGCGGCGGCTCGGTGAAAAGGTCGAGAGTGTTATCGTCGTCCATCTAGATTCCGTATCCGTGTTTGGCGTGAAGTTGTCAGGCGAAGTCAGAGCGCGGGCAAAAATGCCCACAAAAGCGCTCGCTCAGATATCCGCTTCCACTTCGTTGCCCTTTTCTTCCAGCCAGCTTCGGCGCGATGCCGCTTCGCCCTTGCCCATCAGCATCGTCATGCGCGCGACCGTGGCGTCGTAGTCGAGTGCGCCGAGCGCCACCGGGCTCAAGCGCCGCGTGTCGGGGTTCATCGTGGTGTCCCACAACTGTTCCGCGCTCATTTCGCCGAGGCCCTTGAAACGGCTGATCGACCACTGCGTGTCGCGCACGCCGTCCTTGCGCAGCTTGTCGAGGATCGCTTCGAGTTCACCTTCGTCGAGCGCGTACAGCTTCTGCGCCGGCTTCTTGCCGCGCGCGGGCGCGTCGACCCGGAACAGCGGCGGGCGCGCCACACACACATGTCCGCGTTCGATCAGTTGCGGGAAATGCTTGAAGAACAGCGTGAGCAGCAGAACCTGAATGTGCGAGCCGTCGACGTCAGCGTCCGACAGAATGCAGATCTTGCCGTAGCGCAGGTTCGACAGATCGACCTTGTCGTCCGGACTGTGCGGATCGACGCCGATCGCCACCGAGATGTCGTGCACCTCATTATTGGCGAACAGCCGGTCGCGTTCGGTTTCCCACGTGTTCAGCACCTTGCCGCGCAGCGGCAGAATGGCCTGATATTCCTTGTCGCGGCCCATCTTCGCGGAGCCGCCCGCCGAGTCGCCCTCGACGAGGAACAGTTCGTTGCGGCCGATTTCCGTCGATTCGCAATCGGTCAGCTTGCCCGGCAACACCGCGACGCCCGAGCTCTTGCGTTTCTCGACCTTCTGCCCGGCGCGCGTGCGCGCCTGCGCCTGCTTGATGACGAGGTCGGCGAGTTTCTTGCCGAGCTCGACGTGCTGATTCAGCCATAATTCCAGCGCCGGCCGCGCGAACGACGACACTAGCTTGACCGCGTCGCGGCTATTCAGGCGTTCCTTGATCTGCCCTTGGAATTGCGGATCGAGCACTTTCGCCGACAGCACGAACGACACACGCGCGAACACGTCTTCAGCGAGCAGCTTGACGCCCTTCGGCTGCAGGTTATGCAGTTCGACGAAGCTCTTCACCGCCTGATACAGACCGTCGCGCAAGCCGGATTCGTGCGTGCCGCCCGCGGGCGTGGGAATCAGGTTCACGTACGACTCGCGCATGAGCGTGCCTTCCTCGCTCCACGCGACGACCCATGCGGCGCCCTCGCCTTCGGCGAACGTCTCTTCGCTCGCGCGGGAGTTTTCGGCGTAACGCTCGCCCTCGAACAGCGGAATCAGCAGATCGCTGCCGTTCATGCCTTCGAGCAGATAGCCGCGCAGACCGTCTTCGTATTTCCAGGTTTGCTGTTCGCCGGTTTTCTCGTTGATCAGCGTGACTTCGACGCCCGGCAGCAGCACCGCCTTCGAGCGCAGCAGACGTTGCAGTTCGCCGAGCGGCAGGTTCGGCGAATCGAAGTACTTGGGATTGGCCCACGCGGTGACGCGTGTGCCGGACTTCTTGTCGACCTTCGTGGCGGGCCGCACTTCGAGTTCCTTGGCGACGTCGCCGTTGGCGAAACTCAATTCGGCGATCTTGCCGTCGCGCCACACGGTGACGTCGAGGCGCGTGGACAGTGCGTTGGTGACGGACACGCCGACACCGTGCAAGCCGCCCGAGAACGTGTACGCGCCGCCGGCGGCCTTATCGAACTTGCCGCCCGCGTGCAGGCGCGTGAACACGATTTCCACGACCGGCACGCCTTCTTCGGGATGCAGACCGAACGGAATGCCGCGGCCGTCGTCTTCGACGGAGACCGAATGGTCCGCGTGCAGCGTCACGGTGATTTGCCGGCCGTGGCCGCCGAGGGCCTCGTCCGATGCGTTGTCGATGACTTCCTGAATGATGTGCAGCGGATTCTCGGTGCGGGTGTACATCCCGGGCCGTTGCTTGACCGGCTCCAGGCCCTTCAACACCTTGATCGACGCTTCGCTATACGCGGCGTTTGGCTTTTTCGTAGACATGGTTGACTCGGATGCGTCGGTTCATCGTTGTCCACAGGTCCTGTTCAGAAAGCTGTGGACAATGCGTTGAGTTTTCAAAAAAAGCGAAACGAAACAACGGGGTTAGGTGGGGTGCCCGCCGTGCGGGCAAACTGTTTGTCGCATGGCTTCCCGTTGGCGCGCTCGACGGCGGCTCGAAGCCTGTCCCGCATATGGCGGGGCGGGCAACGTCGACGCCGGTGCGAACGCCGGGGAAGCCTGTTCGCGGGGTATTTTACTGATTTCGATCCGCGCGGCAATTCACGATGCACGGGATTGGCCGTCTGGATGAGGGACGGCGGTGGCACGCTCCAATCCCGCGCCGCCCCCGCACCTCATTTGCGCCGCTTTTCCAGCTCGTCCCAGCGTTCGAGCGCGATCAGCAGTTCTTCGTCGATCGCCGCATAGCGCTCTGTCAAACGCGTGCCTTCCTGCGCGTCTTTGGCGAACACGGAGCCGTCTTCGAGTTGTGCGCCTATCGTTTTCTGCTCGGCTTCGAGCGCGGCGATTTTTTCCGGCAGCGCATCCAGCTCGCGCTGCTCCTTGAACGACAGCTTCACGGCGCGTTGCGGCGCATTGCGGCCCGCGGAACTGTCTTTGGCCGCGGCCGTGTCTTTGGCCGCGGCCGTGTCTTTGCCCGCTTCTTTCTGTGCGTCCAGCGCCATCTGCTGCGAACGGTCGCGCTGGATCTGCCAATCGGTGAAGCCGCCGACGTACTCGCGCCACTTTCCGCCGCCTTCCGACGCGATCACCGAGGTCGCGACGTTATCGAGGAACGCGCGATCGTGGCTGACCAGCAGCACCGTGCCGTCATATTCCGTGAGCAGCTCTTCGAGCAGTTCGAGCGTGGGAATGTCGAGGTCATTGGTCGGTTCGTCGAGCACCAGCACGTTGGCCGGACGCGCGAACAGACGCGCGAGCAGCAGGCGGTTACGCTCGCCGCCCGACAGCGACTTGACCGGCGAACGCGCGCGTTCCGGCGCGAACAGGAAGTCGCCGAGATAACTCATGACGTGCTTCTTCTGGCCGTTGACTTCGACCCACTCGCTGCCCGGGCTGATGGTGTCGGCGAGGCTCTTTTCCAGATCGAGCTGCGCGCGCATCTGGTCGAAATACGCGACCTGCAGATTCGTGCCGATGCGCACCGTGCCTTCGTCCGGCGCCAATTCGCCGAGGATCATCTTGAGCAGCGTGGTCTTGCCCGCGCCGTTCGGACCGACAAAGCCGATCTTGTCGCCGCGCATGACCGTAGCCGTGAAGCTGTCGACCACCGTGCGCGCGCCGTAGCGCTTGGTCACATCGGTCAATTCGGCGACGATCTTGCCGGACTTCTCGCCCTGACCGACGTCGAGCTTGACGTTGCCCAGCACGTTGCGGCGTTCCGCGCGCTCGTTGCGCATCTCCACGAGCCGCGCGATCCGGCCGACGCTGCGTGTGCGGCGCGCCTCGACGCCCTTGCGGATCCACACTTCTTCCTGCGCGAGCAGCTTGTCGAACTTGGCGGCTTCCACTTGCTCGATTTCGAGCTGTTGCGCCTTGCGCGTTTGATATGCCGAGAAATTGCCCGGATACGAGAGCAGACGCCCGCGATCCAGTTCGACGATGCGCGTGGCGACGCGATCGAGAAATGCGCGATCGTGAGTAATGAAGAGCAGGCCCGCGCGCAGCGAGACCAGCAGGTCTTCGAGCCAGCGGATGCCGTCGAAGTCGAGGTGATTGGTCGGCTCGTCGAGCAGCAGCACGTCGGGCTGTACGACCAGCGCGCGCGCCAGCGCCACGCGCTTTTGCATGCCGCCCGACAGCGAGCCCACCCGTGCCTCGCCGTTCAGGCCGATCTGTTGCAGCGTGGTTGCCACGCGCGTGCTCCAGTTCCAGGCGTCCGAATGATCAAGCGACGATTGCAGCGTGTTCATGCGCGACATGAGCGCGTCGTGCTCCGCGCCTTCCGGCTCGTCGGCGAGTTGGTTGGCGACCGCGTCGTATTCGTCCAGCAGCGCGCGGGCGTGCGTGAGGCCGGCGGCGACCGCGTCGAACACCGTGTCGTCCGTGTCGAACTCCGGCTCCTGCGGCACATAGACCGAAGTCAGGCCCTGCTGACGCGTGACGAGGCCGTCGTCAGGTTTGCTCAGGTCGGCGACGATCTTCAGCAGCGACGACTTGCCCGCGCCGTTGCGGCCGATCAGGCCGACGCGTTCGCCCGCTTCGAGAGAGAAATCCGCGTGATCGAGCAACGCGACGTGACCGAACGCCAGTTGGGCTCCGGTAATGGTGTAAAGCGACATGGAGAATTGGAGAAGACAGCGATGGGTCGGAACTGCCCATTGTACCGGGCGCGCGGGCGGGTGCCCGTATGCCGGAAGAGATAGATCGAATGGCCGGCTTGCGGACCGCGAACAAGCCCGCCGCGCAGGGTCGAGAAGCCGGAGCACGTCGGCACGCGCCCGGCTGTGTCGCGCGGCGGCTTACTTCACATGCACCGTGATGGTCTTGCTCATTTCCGGACCGTACGACCGATGCGCGCCGTCGCCGAACTGCAGCGTCAGCGTGTGGTCGCCCGGCGGCAACGTCAGATCCGTTTCGGTCTGGCCCTTGCCGAAGTGCAGCGACTTGTCGTTCGCGGGAATGACTTCGCCCTTGGGCAGCGGCTTGCCGTCCACCAGCAGATGATGATGGCCCGTGCCTTCCGTCATCGTGCCGGCCGGCGCGACCTTCATGCCGTCGACGCCGAACACCACGTGGACGGGATTGCTGACGGTCGCGCCGTCCGCCGGCTGCACGAACGACACGCCGGCGGCCTGCGCCGCGGCGGATACCGTGAGCAATCCGGCCAATGCCGCACCGACCAACCATTTGTTCTTGAACATCGTTTTTCTCCTTTTTTGGGAAACGAGAGTCACGCGCGGGCTATGCCGGCGACGACGGCGCCTGAGTGGCCTGAGTGGCCTGAGGAGCCTGAGGCCGATCGTCGCAGTTCATGCCGGGCGCGCCGGCGCGCCGGTCCAAAAGATCAGCTGCGGATCAGAGCATACACGCTGTGTATGACCGGGTTCGTGAAGCGGGTACGGCCTTGACGCGGACGCTCAGTGGCGTTGCCGCATCGGGAGTTTTCTGCCGGATTGACGAATTCCGGTAATATTGCGGGTCGCCGCCGTGCCCAGAAAAGGGGCAGACTGAGCGGGTTTTGCATTGAACTAGAGAAGAGTGCGTCGTGAGCGAAGTAATTGAAGTGACTGAATATAAGAGCTGGGTCTGTCTGATTTGCGGCTGGATCTACAACGAGGAAGAAGGCCTGCCCGAGGAAGGCATCGCACCGGGCACGCGCTTCGCCGCGATTCCCGATGACTGGCGATGCCCGCTGTGCGACGTGGGCAAGGCTGAGTTCGCCGTCGTGGAGTTCTGAGGCGGATTTGTCGGATTGCCGGCACGCTGCTTTGCTGTTTTGGTTCGTTGCAGGCGTTGGAGGTTCGTGCGGCCCAGCAGGCGTTGACTGCTGGGCCGTTTGCTTTGTGGGACGGCTTTGTCGGGGCTAGATCTGAAGAAGTGGCCGCCCTGTTCCGTGAGCACCGGTCTCGACCTCGTGTTCGCCGTGTCCGGGCTATTGCGGCGTCTCTAGATTTAATCGCATTTTGTTATACTCTGCCCTCGCTGGCGTACTGCGGCACGCCAGCAACTGCCGACTGGCAGGACTGAAGCCATGTTTACTTCGTTCCGAACTGTTGCAGTGCCAAGCCTCGTTTCGCGGCTACAGGGTCACGCAGTAGCGAAACGGTAGCAGAGACTGCTGTAAACTGGCTTCGCGGGCGGTCGCGGCGCTTCATTTAGGAAGAAGCATAAAAGCCGGAAACGCCCACGGGATGAGGCCGCAGCCAATAGCATCAAGGGCGCGGTCGTCCCATTGCAAATATCCATCTCCCTGTAGTTCAATGGATAGAACAAGTGCCTCCTAAGCGCTAGATACAGGTTCGATTCCTGTCAGGGGGACCAGATAGCCTCCCAACACCTTCCAAGTTTGCCCATAAAAGCCCCGTAAGCCTTGCGCTGCGGGGCTTTTTGCTGCCATCATTGCCCATATCTTTCCAACACAAGCCAGATTCTTTGGGGGTATCGGTGGGGATATCGCCGAATACCCCCAAATTCGATACCCCCACATCATGCCCAAGCAGATCGCGCCTCTGAGCGAGCTTCAAGTCCGCAAGGCCAAGGCGGCCGAACAGCCCTATCGCCTCGCCGACGGCAAGGGGCTCTATCTCCAGGTGATGCCCAACGGCTCGCGCTACTGGCGCATGAAGTACCGGTTTGACGGAAAGGAAAAACTCGCATCGTTCGGTGTCTACCCCGAAGTCAGCCTGGCGGATGCGCGCAAAGCGTGTCTTGCTGCACGGCAATTGCTGACCGCGGGTAAAGACCCGTCTGAGGAAAAAAAGGAAGTGAAGCGCGCGCGGGCGCTTGAGGCGGTGTCCTCGTTCGAGGCGGTGGCCCGCGAGTGGTTCGAGTCACAGAAGACTGGCTGGACAGAAGTCTACGGCGGCAAGGTGATCAATTCGCTCGAAGTGGACGTTTTCCCGAAACTCGGTGCCAAACCGATTGGAGACATTGAAGCACCTCACATGCTGGAAATCGTGCGTGCGATCGAAGCCCGCGGCGTACGCGAGACGGCCAAGCGGGTGCTCCAGCGCTCCCGAGCCGTTTTCCAGTACGGAATCATGACGGGACGGTGCTCGCGCAATCCGGCGGCCGACATTGACGCCGAAACCGTGCTGAAGAAAGGGACCGGCGTCAAGCACATGGCCCGCGTCAAGCCGGTCGAGATCCCCCAGCTCATGAAGGACATCGCCGAATATCAGGGCGACGTGGTGACGCGTCTCGCGTTGCGCTTCATGGCGCTGACCTTCGTCCGCACGACCGAGATGATCAACGCGGAATGGACCGAGATCGACGAGAAGGCTCGCGAATGGCGGATTCCCGCCGAGCGCATGAAGATGCGGGATCCGCATATCGTGCCACTGTCGCGGCAGGCGCTTGAAGTGCTCGAGGAGTTGCGGAAGTTGAACGGCGCCGAGAAACATGTGTTTTACGGCGTGCAGGGCCGTAGCCGCGGTCCCATTTCCAACAACACGATGCTATTTGCGCTGTATCGCATGGGCTACAAGTCACGCATGACCGGCCACGGCTTTCGGGGACTCGCCGCCACTGTCTTGCGCGAACTCGGCTACAGCCGCGACGTCGTCGATCGCCAACTGGCACACGCTGAGCGTAACCAGGTCACGGCCGCCTACGTCCACGCGGAGTACTTGCCGGAGCGGCGCCAGATGATGCAGCGATGGGCTGACTACCTCGACGACAAGCGCTGAAGCCTATCGGCCGCCCACGGTTACAACGACAAGAAAAAATTGGAGCATTCCGAAGTTGCTCCACCCGTGAGGTCGGCCATGCGGATGATTGCCATGCTGTCGCAAGTATTGCCTCTGTGCGCACGCGGCTTCGACGCGGCGTCCCTGGGCCCCCGCGCCACAAACAGCCCGACCGCACACATTCACCGTGTTTCTGCGCCGCGATGAAATTGTTTGCGACAAGCGATATCGCCACCTCAGTCCGCCGCGCTCACGTCGACTTCACCCACGTTCTGGTGAACCGCGGATACACCACGATCAAGCCGGTGTTTTTCAGGTCTATCCTCATTGCCGACCTGCCTGTGTATCAGTGGGGATTCTGGAAGACCGCCACGCACGGGCAGCACGCCAACTGGCGGAAGAACGGCGGCGTGCTGATTGATGAATACGCGTTCTCGGATAAGTCCGGCCCCGCCGATGTTCTCGTTTTCGTCGAATGCCCGATGACGATGCAGCGGATCGTGCGGTCCAGCCAGCACATTGCTGAATACACGGTCATTCCGCGCCCGCACACGTGGCGCGTGCACGAGCAATGCATTGATCTGCGTACGCCGGCCGTCGAGCAGTTGCAGCATCTGTGGAGGTTTTGTCGCGGCGCGCGGATGACGGATGCCGAACTGGCGGAAGCCGCCGATTTGCCCAGACAGCATGTGATGTACATGCGAAATAGCCTGAAGCCGGCCGAAGAATGGGTGATGAAGCCGCGATTGCAGCCGGAATTCGCCGGCTTCCAAGCTGCCTGGGAATGGGTGGGCGCGGGTCGCAGCGCCAGCAAGAAGGTTGTTCGCGAAGCCGGACATCGAGCAGCGGTCAAGGAGATGGCGAGACTCGGACACATTGCGCTCGAGAAGTACCAGTGCTATCCGACCGCCGACCCGGATTGGTCGCGCCTCGAAAAGAAACGAGCGGACGCTATTGCTGATCTGGCCGCAGTTCGATCACTCGTTCAGTCGCTTCCCGACCATCTTCAAGCTTGATCGTGGTTTGCCGGATCTCTTTGATGCGCGGAGCGTTCTGGTGGTACAGCTGATTCAACTCGGAAAGAGCATGTTCGATCTCGCGGTCGCCGGCAACCTGCAGATGACCGCCACGAAGCGCGATAGCCGCTTGCAGCTTGACCTTCGCCATTGCAGCGCTGTCTCCGTGATCCATAGTGGCCAGATCATGCAACTCTTCGATGCCAACCACCTTGTACGCGAGGCTCAGATCCGCCAGGCGGTTCTCGAACTGCTCGACGCTCATGCGCGAGTACGCAGGGTCGATCTTGACCTTCTCGATTGCAGCCGCAAATTGCTGGAGTTCCGCCGAGGCACGGACATAGCCGTCTAACTCACGCGCCGTGCAATCGAGTGTCGTCGATGCGAGGAAGATGTCTCCCTTCGCTTCGGTTAGCGCTTCCTTGATGGACTGTTCGGAGATCAGTCCGGCCCGTTTGGCTCGTTTCATATCAGTAGCTCAAACCTTTCGCATAGCCCATGCGCTGAAGATCAGGCAACTGCTTCTTCAGCCGACCGACCCCGATGTCGGTTCGATAGAACGGGCTGTTCGGAATCTTGACCTTCTTGATCGCGCTATATGCCGAGCGGCGTGCGCCGGTGATCGTCTCGCCGGTACCTGTGGCAATCAGCACGTAATCGCCGGCCGTCACCGGGCCCGGCAGATCCACGATCTTCCCGTTCACTTCGCGTGGCGCCGTGCCCATCATGACCTCCGAAAAATGCAGGTGCTCCATATCCTCGGCGCCGTAGATCGGGATGCCGCACAACTCCTTGTTCGTGATCTTCGAATAAGGGAAATCAGGCAGCGCCATCAGCACCGAAATGCACACCTCGTCCATGCGAATCTTCAGCGTATCGCGCCCGTCGATCTTGTCTTTCATCCACTGAGCAGGATCGCCTTCGATCAGCGCGGTCAGGTTGTGCCGGATCGGCCAGCCGTCGCGCATCGTCCACTCAAGCGGGAATGGCCCCTTGCCGTCGGTCGGGATCATGCAGTTCACGTCCACGTAACCGACATAGCCGATCCGCTTCAGATGTTCCGTTGCCGGCACCAGCACCTCGTCGGCCAGTTTCGACCGGCGCACCGCGCGCACAGTCGTGCCCATCTCGCCAGTGTTCACGCCGAGGTCGCCGTTCATCAGCTTCTTGTTTTCCCAATTCTCGATCCAGACCTTCGACCAGCCGTCGGGGCCGAAGAAGCCGCCCACGGCCATCTCAATGCCGTCGATCTTCTCCTGCATGATGAAGCCGTCCGCGCGCGCCGCGGCGCGGTATTTGTCGATCCTCTTCCAGCGGCTGAGCATGTAGACCATGTCCGCCGCGCTGTTCGACACATACGACATGGCGCGCTCGCCGTCGCCGGAGGGTTTGGAAACGAACGGCTTGCACTCCTTCTTCACGTAAGCGATCGCGGAGTCGTAATCGTGGAACGTTTTGCCCGGGATGATGCGCATGCCGCACTCTTCCATGATCTTCTGTCCCACTTCCCGGTCGAGCTCCCATTCGACTGCCGCAAGATTGCAACCGTAAATCGGGTAGCCCATCGCTCGGTACGGTTCGAGCATGGTCAGATACTTCACGTTGTCCGGCGTGTAGATCAGGTCCGCCCATCCCAGCCATTTCTTTCGCAACTCGTCGAAATCGCGGATCTTCGGCACGATGCCTTCGCCGGCGTGACGGTCGGTGCCGTCCGCGCGCGGCTGGTCGTACCATGCAACCTGATGACCATGGTCCTGGCAGCGCATCAGCCAATCCAGACAGTTGGAACCGACGTCGATTGCTAGAATTCTCATTATTCGCCTGCTATGTTTGTCGTAACTCCCTTGGAGACTCACATGCGCACCTATAAGGTCTGCAGTTGGCTCGTGACCGGGGCGCTAGCTGCCTGGCTGGTTCCCGGCACTCATGGGCTGGAAAACCTGGCTGCGGTTGGCGGCGTCGTTGCGTTCGCATCTGTCTTCTGCCCGTTCTGACCCACTACCGTCTGGCCAAACTTCGCGCGCAGCGCGCCCAGGGCTGCATTGCGCGCCGCCGGCGTACCTGCTGCATAAGCCTTGCGCAGCAGCTCGCGGCCCGGCTCCGAAAGCAGCGCTTTTGATGCGATCCACGGCGTGACGATGGACGCACCGGCCGCGACTGGATGTGCCAGCGCGATCGCCGCGGTGCCAAGCATGTGACCGGCGGCAGACGTGCCCGAAGGATTCGCTCCCGTGCGATCGCCGGCGCGCGCCATCGTATCGGTGACGTCCTTGATGTCCTTGATCTCTTTCGCGGTGAATCCCATCTCTTCGAGCTTGGGTTGCACTCTCTCGATTTCCTTGCGGAATTTGGCAAACGAAATTCCCGATGTACCGGGACCACTGTTCGTCGCCTGCTCCAAGCCATTGCGCAGCACGAACGACTTGGCGTCCTGCAGAACCTGCGGCGCGTGCTCGCGCAGGATCGCGGTCACCTGAGCCGCCTGGCTCGGCTGCATCGTGAGGTAACGCTTCGCGATCGCCTCGGGCGCCTTCGTCGAGAATGTCTCGTTGGAAAACGCGGCGTCCGTTACGTCCTTGCCGAGCAGCTTTCCAAGCGCCGACTGATCGATGAATTCGATCGATTTCGATGCCTTCGCATAGTTCTGGTTCGCATCCTTCAGGGCTTTCGCGATCGGCGTTCCATCCGTACTGGCAGCATCGAAGTCCTTGTTGATCGCGCCGAAAAGACGGCGAGCCAGCATCTGGTTCGCGTTCGGATCGATGTCGGAAAAGATGTTGCCGGTACGGCGGGCCGCCTTTCCCCATGCCGCACGCGTCTTCATCGCATCCGACACGGTCGCCGCCTTCGCCGCGGGCGTGGGCGGAGTCGGCAGGCGCGCAGGTTGACCCGAAGGCAGGACGATAGGCGACGCAGACTGACCTGATTGCGCTTCGGTGAGTTGATCCAGGAGCCCGCGCGCCTGACTGGCGATCTTCTTTGCATCGCCGGCGGGCACGTTTTTGTTTTCCTCGATGATCTTCTGCAGTTCGTCTGTGACGTTCTGGTATTTGATCACCGGCTTGTTACCAGCGAGAGCACGCACTTTGCCGTAGTCGGCAGATGCCTGCTTATCCCGTTGTGCCGCGATCTTGCCCACGGTGTCGACGTAGGCAGACCGCAGCCGGTTACCGATCGCTTCCGGATCCGCAACGCTTTGCGTGCTCAACTGGTCCGCGAGTTGATTCACGCGCGCCGCGCCGGCCGCAACCTGCTCCGCCTCGTCGGCCTGCGCGGTGCCCTTCGACGGGAAAAGCTCGCGCAGCCGGTTCTCCAGGAACTGAAGCGACGAACTCCCGGTTTCCTGCCCCAGCGTGAGTGGGATGCCCGAGGACTCCGCTGCGCGCACGGCTTCCGACTGCGGCGGCCGCGCGATCTGGCTCGGACGGGTGGTAGCGAGGCCACCAACGCCGCCACCCAGTAACGTGCCCGCAAGACGCCCCGGCGCGCCGCCGGTGTCCTGTCCTGCCTGACCGCCCAGCGCGCCGCCGAGCTGCGGGAGAACACGGCCGAGCACGCCCTCACCAGCACCCGGTAGAGCAGCAGCGGGCAACGCCTGCAGCGCGGCCGCGCCGTATCTCTGAGCCGTTGTGCGCGGCTCGGCAGATTGCCCGATGATGCCGATCTTCTTCATCGCGGCCTGAAGCGCATCGTCACCGACGGGTAGCTTGTCCGCCGTCTTCGGCAATGGCGCGGCCGGCTTCTGTTTGCCGGACATGCCTCCGGTCACGATGTCGAGCGCCTTGTCGAATGCCCTCGCAGGCAGATCAACAAGGCTCTGCACCCTCTCCGCAACCGGCCCGACTGCCCCCGCCACGCCCTTCGCCAGGTTTCCACCGACAAAGCCGGTCATGCTCTGCGGCGATTGATCTGCTGCAGGCTTTGCAGCAGGCGCAGGAGCGCCGCCCGGCGTTGGAGATGAAGTGCCAGCACCAGGCGATCCGATACGCTGCTGCAGGATCGCAAAGGCCTGTTCTTTAGTCGCGCCATCGGGACCCTCCACGTCGTAGTTCTTCCCGTCGGGCGATGTGAACGTGAATTTGGGCATCAGTGCTCCGTGACGGACCACCCGGCGGGCAGACCTCCGGCCGGCGGTGGCGGATTGGCCATCGGCGCCTTGCGTGTCACTGCCTCGCGGAATTCACTGCGCACCTGCCCCGGCGACTGCTGGGCGGCCGCCATCTCGCGCTTCATCATCGACACCACCGAAGCGTATTGCTCCGGCGTCTGCGCTGTATTCAGCATCTCGCGCGCATGCTCCTTGTCGCTCACCGTCGGCGTGCCGCTCGGCGACACCGCGCGCGCGTATGCGTTGATCAGCGAGTTCGTGGCCGCACCGAATGCGACGATCTTCGGATCGCCCGTATTTGTCTGATACGCATTGAGGGCTTTGTTCGCCGGCACAAACTGGCTACGCGGTACAGCCTGCGACGCCTCCTGCGCGATGTCGGCGAACTGGCTTGCTTCGTTGACGGCCATGCCGGCCTGCGCGGTGCGTGTGCCGAGTGCGCGCTCGCCTGACTTGACGCCCTCGAATTCCGCCACCGATGCGGCGAGATCCCGACCCGTCATGCCCTGTTCCTGCGCCTGCCTTCTGACTTCGTTGCGAAGAGCGACGATGTTCTTAGAGCCCTGAACGCCGCGGCCAAGGTTCTGCAACACCGTACGGTCGCCGGCGAGATACTGCTGGGCCATGAAGCTGAGATCTTCCTTGTCGAGCGCCGAATTCGGATCACCCTGCAGGCGACTGTTCAACGACTCGCGACGGAGTTGCAGCATCTGCTGCTGGATACCAAGCGAATCGCGGTGAGCCTGCTCCCGATCCGCGCGATTGGCAGAGTTATCCTCCGCGCGCTGACGCAGCGAGTCGTAGCGCTCCTGCAGTTGCGCGAGTTGCAACTGATGCTGGAATTGCTGCTGCAACTGCGCGGCCTGGCTCTTGGCCTGCGAGTCCAGAATCGGCGTGAGCTGCGCGAGTCCCGCCATCAGATCAGCGCCGCTCAGCCCCTGATCCTGAAGCACCTTAACCGCGCTTTCGAGCGTCAACGGGCCTTGGGCAGGCTGCTGTGAACCGGGAGAAGCCGTCGGCGGTGCCGGAATCGATGTCGGAGACGCCGCCTGTGTCGGCGATGCGCTGGTCGGCAGCGGCCGGAAAGGCGGCAGTCCGCGCGCCGGCATTGCGCCGGCAGTACCACCTGCGGGCAACGGCGGCCGACTCATCTGGCCAGGAACCAGTCCAGACGGCAGCGGCACGCCTCCCTGCGGAGCCTGCATGGCCTGCGGTGCGGGTTGGGTGCCTTGCGGCGCCTGCATGGGTTGCGAAGCCTGCCCGGGTGGCGGCGGAAGCTGCTGCTGTCCGGCGAGCAACTGCGGCAGCGCATTGCCCGCCGCAGCGAGCGCGGCCTGCTGGCGCTGACGGTCCTGCTGCTGTTGCTGGAACTGCGCCATCTGAATCTGCGCATACTGACGCTGCATGGCCTGCTGCTGAGCCTGCTCCTGGTACTGCAGAAAATACGGGAGTCCTGAAAGTCCGGCCATGATTCACCTCATTGCAGCGTGAAGCCGTACGAATTCCCGCCGCCGGAATAGTAGGGGCTCGAATTGAACGCGCCGCTGAAATCGCCACCACCAAAAGATCCAGTCGTGCCGCTGAACAGATTGCTAAAGCCGCCCGCGTTCTGCACGGCATTTCCCACGCCGCTAATTCCCTGGGAGACGGCGCTACCGAGCGCCCCCGCACCCTGCGATTGCGCCTGAAACGGTACGCTCTGCGCGCCCTGTCCGTAGTTCATATAAGGAATGGTTTGACCCATGATCCCTTCGGCCGGTCCGTACACGTTCTGGTTCAGGAACGAGCCGTACGTGTTCGCCAGGTTTCCCGGAGTTGCAGCGATAGTCTGCGCGGTCTGATATGGCAGTGCGCCGGACTGCAGCTGATACCCTGGCACCGACGCGGCCTGCTGATCCGCCAGCTGCCCATAGTTGCCGGCGGTGTTCGCCGCGCCGGTATAGGCTGACAAACCTTGCGTTGCGCGCGAAAGCTGATTGTTCTGCCAGTCGATATTGAAGTTCGACATCGCCTGGTTCGCAACGCCCGCTCCTGCCGCCGACGAGCCCAAGCCGTACATCGAATTGGTCGCGCCAGTCTGATCCTGAAGCTGCTGGGCCGTGCGGCTGTAAAGCGCGCTTTGCGGATCGAGCGCCAGGTCATAGACCTGCTGCCCTGCGCCGAGCAGCGACTGCTGCGTTCCGTAATTGCCGTACGCCTGCTGTTCCATCAAGCCCGCCAGGTTGCCGTAGTTCGATGCTGCACCGTTCGCGGCGGTCTGATACGCAGGTCCGTACTGGTTACTCGCGGTGACACCGCCCTGCAACGAGCCCAGAGCGTACTGGTTCAGGTTGTTCGCACCATAAACGCCATTGATCCCCGACAGCAGGCTTTGCCAGGTCTGGTCAGCAGTGCCAAGACCCGTGGGCACATAGTAGCTGGGGCCGCTGCCGGAACTCCCGCCCGAACCTCCGGACGTAGATGGGGAGATGGCGCTCGACACCGCGGCGCCCGCAACACTGCCGACAACTCCTGCCGCAAATCCCCAAGGCATGGCTCACCCCTTCATCAATGTTTCGGCATCGGCCACGCTTTCCGCATGGATACACAGCCACGTCAGGTCCGTCAGCGCCTGGATGCGATGTACGCGGCCCGCCTTCACTTCGATCATGCACGGCCCGTCAAGCACGCTCAGTTCACCGTCCACCTCGAGCAGCGCGCGCCCCTGCGCCAGATAGCTCAGATGGTCGTAATCGTGGACGTGCTTCTCGACCTCCTGCCCCATCTGCAGGACCTCTTCACGCGCGTACACGCCGCCGGCCGAGAAGTGATGTTTGATCATTTCTCACACCTGATGCACACGATCAGCGTCATGCGATCGGTGTCCCCTTCGTTGACCACCTCATGTTCTTTCGTGTTGTCGAAATACCAGATGTCACCGGGCGCCATCACCACCCTCTCATCCTCCACGCGGTTCCAGCATTGGGGATTGCTCTGCAGCACGACGTAAAGCTTCGTGTTGTAGTGGTGGACATGCCAGTTGTCGTCGACATGCGGCAAAACCCGGCCGCCGGCCGGAATCTTCGTGATCATCACACCGCCCAGGCGCGTGCCTTCCACTCGAGCCATGAGCCCGAACACGATCGGCCGCAACTGCGGCAGTGCATACCATTCCGGGTACCAGACGGCGTCGTGCGGTTCGTTGAACCCCGACATGTCGCCGCTTTTCCTGTACGGCTTGATGTCGTTGTAACGAAGCCATATGTCCGACACGTCGGCGTGCGGAGAGCCTTCCGTCGCCGTGCGTTCCGTGTGACGGTTCCACAGGCCGGGCTGTCGGGCAATGGCGAGCAACGTGGGCGCCGTATCGATCCCGGCGCCGATTTTCACGAAATTCCTCATGCGGCTCCCTTGATCCGTTCAGCAACGTGCAGGCCGCCCAGACCGAGCATTCCGAGCGTGAGAGTCGAAAGCTCGCTCAAGTCCATCGGCGGCAGATTGAGCGGGTGGCCCGCCATCTGTCCGACGGCGTTTGTCAGCGGCTGCAGCACGAAATTCCACGCATAACCCGCCACACACACCCAGCCCATTCCGCCGCGCCAGTGCTGGAGCGGATCCGCGCTCTGCGCTTCGGCCTGATTGATCTGCATCTGGCCTGTGATCTGCGCGAGCTCGCCAGTCTGCTGCAACTGCAAGAGCTGGAGTTTCGCGGCCGCAGCCTGAGCAGGGTCTGGCCAGATCCGGTCGATAACGTCGCCGACCACGTTAGTGACAGCGGTAATGGGGTCGAGCGCAGCCATCACGCAGCTCCTTTTAAAAGGTTATTCGCGATCCGGTTGGCCCAGCCATGACCGAACGTCGGCCAGGTGGGTCGATCACCGAGATATTGCAGGCGGTAGGCAAGGAAGCGCATCACGATCCGGCAAGGATCAACGGCATTAACCGCAGCGATCGTCACGGGTCCGATATTGCCGTCGACCTTCACACCCGCGGCCGTCTGAAGCCAGGTTACGGGCTTTCCACCGTTGTATGCAGCGTCGAACACCTGAAACGCAACGCGCGGATCGAACTGGTCGCAGTAGTACGGATTCCAGTAGACCATCTTCGCGATCTGTTTCGCCGTGCTTTGTGGGAGCATGCGCATCTCGCCGGCGTACCCGTTCGCACGCGCCACGCGGGCGGTAATTCCCCACATGGTCTCGCCGCCCGGATCGGCGGGATTATCCGAATAACCGCCTTCATTGCCCATGAGAGCAACGAAGGCGTCGTCGAACGAGCTCACAGCTTTCCGACCGCCGTCAGGATCTCGGTCACCTTGTCGGCGGTAGCCTTCGCCGCGTCTTCGATGATCGACGTCACCGTGCTTTCGATCGTCGAGAGCGATTGCGCCTTGCCGTGCAAATCGACCAGCGCCGCCAGCTTCTCAGGGATCGATCGGGCGTCAGCGACGATCGCGTTAAATTCCGTTTCGATTCCAGTCCAGATGCTCATGACCTTCTCCTAGAAAAGCTTCTTGAATCCGCCGCCGGCGCCATACGCCGCCGTGGCAATCAGCGCGTACAGGATGACTTTCCACACGAGTGCTAGCACGCCGCGGCCGACATTCAGTTGAAAACGCTGAGTAATACCGACCTCGATCTGCGCCGCGATCGCCTTCACATCAGCCTCTGTCAAAGTGCGGTTATCGTCCATTTGTTTCCCCGTCTGGCAAAGATTTGGTATCGGTGTGGCTCACCTGCCGCTGTGCTGACCGGACTGCGCTATTCAGAATGTCCTGGCGCGACACGATCTCGTTACGCGTCGATTCGACCGCCGCCTGCACGCCCCGCGTATGACGCGCCGTTTCAATCAGCAGAATCGGAAGCCATGCGATCGAGCAGCCGAACTCGTCGACGGGCAGACCCGTGTTCGGGTTCGTGCCCAGCAGATGAGTCCAGAACGTGCAGCCCGATTCGATACAGGGCTTTTTGATGAGCGGGCACTTTTTCATGACTTTTGCGCGATGACCATAGTGACGTAGTTGTACTGCGTGGTGAGTCCGTGTGAATGCGACCCACTGCCCCCGGTACCTCCGTCGGTGGTTTGCGTGGCAACACCACTCGCCGATCCGACATATTGAGGACCGAATCCCACGCCGCCATTCTGGAAAAGTCCAATGCCGTGGGTATGCTGCGGAATCTCCGACGCCGTGAGGGTGTGGCCAGCCGTCGAGACACTGCCGGTGAGAAAGCCGCCAAAGTTGGTCAGACCGCTCTGTACGGTTCCACCGGCTGACGAAATGATGACCGCGTGATTGCCGATCGTCGTGTCGCTGACCCAACCTGTCGGCGCTGCTGCCTGATGAAACGCCATCCGGGTGCCCGACGGCGCGGGGAGCGTGCCCGTCGTCACATATGATCCGGCCGGCTGGTACGATCCGGCCGGCTGGGCATTCGCATTGACAGCGTTGATGATGAAATTCAGGTTCGTCATCACCTGGGATGCGTCAGCTGTGTTTCCGTTCGCCAACGTGACTGGTAGAGCTCCGATGATCGACATGTTTTACCCCTGATTCGTATATCCGGTGTCCGCATACCGCGCGTAGAAGGTGCCGATCTGGACGCCCTCTGCGGACGTCACCATCACATCGATAGCCATCTTCTGGAACACGAGAGCGGAGGTCCACGGGATGCTATACACGTGAGGAATGCTGAAACTCGATGCCCAACTCTCCGCGCCCCAGAGAAAACTGCCCCAAAGAGAGCCAACAGGCGGCGTTTGTACAAAGGTCGAGCCCAGCGTATTGTTCTGGTCGTCGTACGCTGTGATGTTGTAAGTCGTGGAGAGGCCGGACGATGACAGCTCGATCGTCGATTCCACAACCTGAACTACCGCCATGTGGTTGGTCTTCGGGAACGTGGAAGAGCGCAGATGACCGGTGAGATTCGTGCCAGCGTCATTGAACGTGCTGTTCGAATTCGGAATGGTCGAACTGACGAACAGAGCCGCCCCTGACGCGGCGCCAGAAATGACAAACTGATTGCCGTATTGTGCGGCGCAGTCATAGGGAAACGAATGCGGTCCGGTCCAGCGTTTGCGCCGGATGTCGTACCAGTAGTCATTCGTCTGCGCCTGTCCCTGGACCAGCGTCGGCACGCACACGCGATAGATGTTGCCCGAGAACGCTGCTGAAATCCGCGACGGCTCCGTGGTGTTCTGAAACGGCACCTGAAGGTCAGCCGGGAAGTCTGTACCCGGCCGGCTCGATAGCGGTACAAGCGTGCCGAGGAAGTTCAGGATGTACGGCGCGTCCTGCCCTGCGAAGAATATCCCGAACGGCCCCTGCACGATGCTGCGCGGCGCGATGCATCCGGTCGTCAGCGTGATGTAGTTCAACGCGAGATTGCTCGTCGTTGGATCTCCAGTCACCTGCCAGATCTGCGAACTCTTGAAGATGACCAATGCACCGATTACGCCAGCTGATGTTGTCTGAATCGGCAATCCGGAGAACGCTGTAATCGGCGTTGTGTCGCCGACGGTGATTGACTGGGATGCATTGGTCCGCGTGGTCGGCACCAGCACGTCGCTGAAATAGTCGACGTTGCCCACCGCGTAGTGCGCCCGGTTGTTGTAGTTCGCGACCGCGGTCGGCACGCCAGGTAGCGCGTTGGTCGCCAGGTTCGACGAAGACCACGCCGGCGCGGCCGGATTGGTGATGTCGATCACCCCGAAAAAGTTGCTACCCGTTCCGCTGAAACCCGGGTGCGTGACGAGAATCTTTGTACTCACGACGGCCATTGTCGGCGGGGTCCACGCACCACTCGTCGCCGGGGACGTCGGCGTATTCGCGGACGTGACGCCGGAAATCGAGATGAACGTGTTCGTCAGGATGTTGTACGCGAAAGGCTCATCCTTGCCTGCATTGCGGCCGCTCGACACCATGCCGTACGCGACCACACCAATGACAATCAAGACCGAGACGAAAGTCGGGGTGGTGAAACTCGAGAACGTGGTGGAGGCAGCGCCAACGCCCGGCCGGGAGACCACCAGCTCAGGATTCGCCTGGTCGAAAACAAGGTTCGTCAGAAGCTGACAGGCGCCCGGAAAGGCCTGACTGGAATCGAACGCATCACAGAGCCCTTTGGGCGTGAACTGTACCGGCTTGCCATTTCGAATCGCCATGGCATCCCCTAGTCGGTGATCTTCGTCGGCTTCAGCGTCCGGTTTGAATGGAAGCGCCGCGGATCGAGACGCACCGACTTGACCACAGCCTGCTCATCTCCTTCCATGATCAGGTGCGTGCGCAGCATGGCTTCGCATTGCGCGCGCCACGACTCCTGACGGGTATCGTCCGTTTCGCCCATCAGTTCCACGGCCGTCGCCTTGATCAGGTAGTTCTGATCGGGAAACCACGGAATGACCGTCGACGTCTCCGGCGTGGTGATATCCGGCTGCTTGACCATGTAGCGGTGCGTCAGCACGATCTGCCCTGACGATTGCGGATAGATATAAAGACTGCCCGCCGAGCCGGCCGCCTGCGCACTCGTCTCGTCGAGGAGAATCGTCATG
Source organism: Paraburkholderia sp. BL25I1N1 (assembly GCF_003002025.1). GTDB lineage: Bacteria > Pseudomonadota > Gammaproteobacteria > Burkholderiales > Burkholderiaceae > Paraburkholderia. The sequence goes on along the minus strand of NZ_PVZB01000005.1, from coordinate 208,672 downwards.
TACTCGTACGGATAGTTCGCAATCGATGGGTCTTTGAATTCCTGGTCCCATTCCTCGGTCGAGATCGGATTCAGGAAATAAGGAAGGTTGTTCTGCTGGAAGAACAGATCGTATGTGCGCAGGTAGTTCAGCGGCAGCGTGAACGGACCGTAGTTATTTGCCTGCACCGTGACGAATTCGGTGACCCGGTTGATCTTCAGGTCACGATGCAGCCAAAGGTCCTCCAGGACCATGTTCAGATAGATGCCGCCCTGCTGGATGAAGCCAGCGCATTTTGCGATCGCGCAGGCGCGCGCGACGATCTGACTGGCCTGGAGGTAGGCCATTTCATACCCCGGCGCGAGCGTCGGCGATCTTCTGGGTCGCCTTCAGGAGTTCTCGCTCGATGCCGTCGAGTTGCGCCGGGTAGGTCTTCAGGTTCGCCTGCTCCTGACTCGTCAGGCTCTTTGCTCCCGCCTTGCCTGCTGCTTTCGCATTGCTGCGTTCGAGCAGATCCGCGTACGCCTTCGCGATGTCGTCCCGGGCTTTCGAGTATTGCTCGATATGCGCCTCGATAACCGGGATCTCGAGCATGCGCTGCTGACGCTGCAGGGACTCACGTACGAGGTCCATGCGCGCATCCAGCGAATCCTTGTCTTCGCCATCGAGCAGATAACCGCTCGCCTGCAGTTGTGCCTGATTCGGAGCAGGAAGTGTGATCGAGAAATTGCCGATCACAGTTGCAGGTGCAGCCGTAACTTCCGGAGAGGCCGACATTTTTTCAGACATGGTTTGTCCTGAGAGTTGATGAGAAATTACTGCCGGGCCCACGAGGGCACCGCGCCAGCACCGAGCACCTTGTTCTGTGCCTTCCGGTATGGATTGAAGGCGTGCCCGTTGATGTCGTTTTCGTGAACCCACGTGCGCGCAACCATTTCCTTGATCGTGCGCAGCGTGTCCGTATCGAACTTGTACGTCTCGCCGTGCAGGTACGGTTTGCCATTGATGCGCAGATCCGTTCCACCACACGGCGCGAGGTCGACCCGGTACCACCACAGATCCTTGCCGTCCTCGGACTTTCCGGCGAAGCGCTCAACCACCGAGGTCGTGAGCAGCGACGACTGGGCTTGAGCCGAAAGACGGGCCGACTCTTCCTCGGCCACGTCCTTCGCTGCACTCAGCTTTTCGTTGTCCGCTTCCAGCGCCTTGATGCGCGCGCGAAGCGACTCGATCGATTCCCCCCGAGCCGCTGCGTCGACCATCTCGTCCGGATTCTCGCGGGTGATACCCTGGTCCGCAGACAGTCCGACATCGGCTTCCGTCATTTCCGGAGCCGACGGCTTGGCCGGCTCCTGCGTATTGCGTGCGACCATCAGTTACTCCTTACGGGGTCGTGATCGTGCCGCCCTGATAGCCCGGCGCGAATGCAGAACTGCATTCGACGCGGGCCAGGAAGGCCGTGTTGAGAAGAATCGAGCCGTAGAAGACCTTCCACGACACGACGCGCGTCTGATTCAGCGGATCCGACTTGTCGGCGCCCGTCAGGTAATGGAACTCGGGGTTTTCGAGCAGCACCTGGCCGTAGCTGTGATTGCCGATGAAGATCACCGGGAACACTGACACGCCGTTAGCGGGGGCGGCCGGCGGCGTCTGCGTTACGCCAACACCCGTCAGCGTGACCGTCTGGCCCGGCTGCAACTGCGTAGCCTGACCGGCGAGGACACCCGTCACCGGGACACCGTTACCGATCGCGGTAGCAAGGTTCGACGGGCTGCTGGTCGTGCCGATATACACGTTGAAGATGTAGTTCGGGAACGACGGCAGCGTGACCGCAATCGATCCGGTGGGGCCCGTCACGTTGATCGAGGCCGATACCTGGTAGATTGTCTGCTCGACGGAGGTCAGGGCCGGCGCGGCGGTGACCTGGATGAAATACGTGCCGGTGGCCAGCTGGCCGCCGGAGGTCGACGCCGCGCCGTTGATCTGGGCAGCACCGGTCCAGTACGGCATCATGTTCGTCTCGACGAAGCGGATACCGCCGAAATCGCCGAGCTCGTTGTTATAGAGACGGTTCACGTCGCTATACGCCCAGGCTTGCTGGACCGACGAGTTCTCGCGCATGTCCTGCGCCGAAAACGGGCTGATCAGGGCGACGTAGTGCTGCTTGACCGCCGGGGACTTCGACGGATCGCGGTAGGCGCCCGCCTCGATCATCATGTCTTCGCGCTCGTCGCCATTGAAACGCGGAACGCCGTAAGCCGACATCGAAGCGAACAGACGGTTCGATTCGTGCGGAGACATAACGTCGGCCGCGACCAGCGCAGCGCGGTTCGCAACGCCCCCTGCATAGTTCACCTGAGGTGCCGAGAGCAACGTGTTGAGCGTATTGCGTTCGAGCGTTTCCGGCATCTGCAGCCCAACCAGTTCGCAGGCTTGCTGGAAGAGCGGATGCTTGATGGTCAGGTTTGCGACGTCGGTGATGATCACGCGATCGCCCCATTGCTGCGCAGTGGCGCTCACCTGTTGCAGAGTCATCGACTCGCCCGGGGGCGCGACGCCTTCCTGCAGCGGCGCATAAGGCAGCGGCAGGCGCTGGTAGCGCGACGCGGTATAGGTCGTGCCGCGGTTCGAGTCGAGCTTCAGCGGTTTGCCGAACTGGTAGGCGACGAGCTGACGGCGCGCGAGCGGTTCAACTTCTTCCTGGATGTACGCCTCGACGTCAGCCGTAAAGCTCGACGAACTATTCGTCACACCCGGGAGCAGGAGGCCCAGCAGAAGGGCCGTGATTTTGGTCAACATGGATTTCCCCTTGCTGGTCAGATATTGAGGTTTTCCAGTCGCGCGGCGCGCTTCTGGTGTTCGGTTGATCCGCGCCCGGACTGGACATTGGAACGAACCGCCGGCGTGCGGCCGCGCGGCACATCTGCGGCCGGCGTCTTCGCCTTGGCTTTCGGCTTGAGCTTGCCGTCGGCAATGTCCTTGCCGAGCATGTGGTAGTAGATCGCCTCGCGCGAAGCGTTGCGACCGTGCCGGCGCTCTTCGGCGAGCGCAGCTTCCACCCTGTCGCGATAGCGCGCGCGGTGTGGATCGGCGGCGACCTTCGATTCGAACGTCGTCCGGTCATTCAGATCCTGAGCCTGGAACAGCGCCGCATTGGCCGCGCGTTGGCTATCACGCAGCACCCGATTCGAATTGATCTGCCAGCGTTCGGTTTCGCTCAGGTCCGCAGCGCGAAGGCGCTCTTCCTCGCGCTGGAATTCGACATCGACCGGCGCCGTCGGAGCACCAGTGCCGCGCATGCGCTCTTCGGCGATACGACGTGCTTCCGCCATGGACGCTTCGATTCCCGCGAGGCGGTCATCGGTAGTGCGCTTCGGCGCGGCGCGTGGCGTCGGTTCGACGAAATCGAAGTCGATGTCTTCGTCATCGGTTTCGCTTCCCGCCGGGTCGACCGGGTCAGCCGGATCCGCTGCGGGATCGACCGGATCAACAGGGTCTGCGGCCGGATCATCAACGCCAGGAAGCAGAAGACCAAGAAGCAATTTCAGGAGCTTGCTCATGTTGACCTTTACGATTGTGTTCCAGTGCCGACCGACTGGATCGTCGCGGTCGTCGCGCTCGTGATCGTGATGATGAAATCGCGCCACGTGTTTTGCGCCATCGACATGGTGCCGGCCAGCGTCCAGCCGGTATTCGTTGTGACGGTCCACGCGAAAGCGCCAGATGAACTGTTGATGACGCGCAGCTGGAAGCTGAGCCCGACCGGGTTGTTCTGGACAACGCTGGGCAGTGCGGCGATCAGTGCCGCAACGGTCGGAAGCTGCATGTTTGCAGCGGCCCCGAGCGCACCGGTGAGATTGAGGAAGTTCTGCGCAGCCCCGGAGACCTGCTGGGGCACAGCGGTGAAACCCGCCGTGTTGGTCGCCGCGTTATACCCGGTTTCCTGGAACGGATTCATGCCCAGGATGGCATTCAACAACCCGACCTGGTCGGGCAATGCTCCGTTGTCCGGAACGATCGGCGTATTGCCCGCGCCGATTTCCGGGAAGAGAAGGCCAATCAGTTTGGCCAGAATCGTTTTGCGCACGGTGATCTCCTGATCAGGGTTGCGCAAACGGTACGTTTATTTCCCGGACTGCTCAAACAGTCGATGACGGTTGTGGCGGCTCACCAAATATTCCGTTCGAATACGTGGACCCGATTCCCGCGTATGTACCGTCCGGAATCTGCACGGCTGTCTGTCCGTCGGGTGGTTGCCATTCGGATTGGCCGTCCCACACGATCACGTTGACGACGACACCATTTTCGACAAGCGCATAGTTTTTCATCAGGAAAACTCATAGACGATTATCAGTCCGGCGGTTCCACTGCCTCCGCCCAGCGCCGACGATGAAATGTTGTTGGCTGCGCCACCGCCGCCCGCACCAAAACCGGAAGCATTGTTGGCGCCACCACTTGAAGCCTGGCCACCTCCTCCGAAAATGCTACTTGCACCACCACCACTTACACCGCCGCCGGTGTTATAGACGCTTATCCCGAACGTGCTTGCGCTGCCCCTTGAAAGGAAAATCGACGTGACGCTCGTGGTAGCGATTGCGCCACCGGCAGCTATACCGGCCAGGGCCTGTGCGTTCGTCAATGTCTGTGCAGTGCCAGCCGGACCACCGGCGCCGCCCGGACATACGAGCCAGGTTCCGATGCTGGTCTGGCCACCCGCCGAGCCGGCATTGGCACCAGCAGCACCGCCACCGCCGGCAGCGCCGATCGTCACCGTTTGCGATGAAAGCGACGTCACCCGCGCGCGGCCAAATGCGCCCGATCCGCCGCCACCACTGACAGCAACCTGCGTTGACGACGTCGCGCCGACACCACCGCCACCGCCGCCGGCGCCTACGCATTCAATGACGGCCGAGCTTGCGCCTGCAGTGGGCGTGTACGTTCCGCTTGAAGTGAATACCTGAACGTTGAGAAGCCGGCCGCTGCCGGCCGCTGCCTGAACAAAAGCGGTCGTCGCAATCTGCGTGGTACTTGTGCCGGCCGTTGCGGTGGGCGCAGTAGGCGTGCCGGTGGCGTTCAGATTACTGATCGTCGGGGCTGTGCCGAACACAAGCGATCCGCTACCCGTTTCGTCCGAAACGATGCTGGCGAGCTGTGCTGATGTCGTCGGGGCGAATTGCGCGAGCGTCCCACTCGTCACCGCAAGCCCGAGCGTCGCGGCGCTTTGGAACGAAGGATCTGCGCCCGTGCCGGTTGAGGCCAGTAACGTGCCGCTCGCGCCGGGCGCGACAAATCCCACCGCCGACGAACCCTCGCCGATGAGCACGTTGTGCGCACTGAGCGCGTTCTGCCCGGTCCCGCCGCTCGTCACCGCAAGCGGCGTGCTGAGCGACGCAGTAACGCCCGCAATCGTGCCGCCGGTAATGGCCACGTTCGAGGCATTCTGGTTCGCCATCGTCCCGGCGGCAACGCCATTGACCTTCGAAACCGTTGGGTTCGGATAGAAGCCAGACAGATCCCCACCCGCCGGCCCGGTCGGATCGCTCGCGACGCTGTTCTCTCGTTCGTCACCTGATTGGCAAGCGCGTTGAAGCCCGCCTGAATCTGCTCCGGGGGCACGTCCTTGCCTTCGGCACGCACCTGCGGAGGGATGATGCGGAAAGCGTCAGCCATCGAGTGCCTCCAGACGTTGCCGTGTGTTTGGATAGATCGGGCTCGACGTTTGCGGAAAACGCAGCAGGAACCGACGCAGGCCAACGCCGTGGCCAAGCGCGACCGCGTGCGCGTCGGCGGCGAATTCCTGCCGACGGCACTGCTCGAACACCCACGTCGGGCGGAACAGGATCTGAAGCGAGAGCACCCACCAGAGACGGCGCAACGGGTCGCAATTGCGCAGATGTCCCTGCTCATGCGCGAGCACCGCAGACTTTTCCTCATCCGTCAGGCGCGTGAAGAATTCTCCGGTCTGGATGGTGCCCCATGGCGTGCAGCGGGCGACGTAGCGTTTCATCGCGGCCCCGCATCAGGCGACGCAAGCTGATCCGGATGAATCATGCCGGGCGGTCCCTGCGGCCGCGGCTGCCCCGGTTGAGCACCCGGGCGCGGCGTACCGGCAACTCCAGGTGCCGCGCCGCCAGGCACACCGGGCTGACCTTGAGGCTTCGGCTGCTGCGCCTGGAGTTTGGCCTGCATGGCCTGCTGGTGCTGCTGGATGTGCGCGCGGAACAGCCCTGCCAGATCGCCGGTGAGCTGCGCGGCACGCAGATGCGAGGCGAGGTGCGCGCGGTCGTCGTCGGCCTGATGCACCTCGGCCGCCAAGCCGTTGTGCATCATCAGGTTCTCGTCATCAGGCTCGAGGTGGAACATGTTGCGTTCGTCGATCAGGATCCGCGGCGCAACTTCGGGGCCGAAAATCTGCTCCGTGCCGAATTCAAGGATCGGGCCGATATTCAGACGCCGACCGTCGAGTTGCTGCGGCGGGATGCCGCGCAAGACGTTCATCCACGCGATCATCTGCTGCATGCGCTGCAGGTTCTGCTGGTAGGACGTACCGCACCAGCGGAAGAAATAGCGCTCACCGAAGGCCTGCGGCGGAATGACCTGCAGGTTCGCGCGCGCGCCGACCTCGCCGAGTACTTCGACGGTCAACTCCTCCGTGCGGAACTGACGGTCGAGCTCGAACATCCATTCGAGAAGCGGATTGAGCATGACTTCCTCATACCGCTTCGCGTTGTCGATGATGTTCGATTCCTGCGCCTGCGCCTGGGCGGCCATCTGTGCCTGATTCTTCCGGCCTTGCGGCGCCTTGCCGAGCATGGCATCGTTGACGTCCATCGACTCGTTGATCTGCCCTTTCAGGTTCTCGCAGAGCGGAATCGCATCCTTGTAGATCGCCGGGAAATTCGCGAACTTCGTCTTGTTCGGATCGGTCAGCCAGACGGCCGCGAGGCCCACCACCATCGATTGATAGTTCGGGTTCGAGAGCGGGTCGACCATCGTGATCGGCAGCAGACTGTATTGCGCCGAATCCTGGCCCATATTCCAGAAGTCATTCAGGTTCCACTGCAGGAACTTGACGGGTTCGATCTTGGAGATGCCGAAGAATGATCCGGTGATGCGCTCGATCGGGGCTGAGAGGATCGGGCGTTTTCCAGACCAAAATGGATTGCGGATAATGCCAAGAATTTCGTCCTGACCTGCGAAATAGACGTAGCAGGGTTCCCGACCATTTCCGAGGTCGAGGTTGGTGTGCGTTTCATAGATCAGCGCGTACTTGAACGTGCCTTCAGTGCGGATACCGGCGTCGCCGGTGCGGCGCTTGGGCGGAACGTACTTCTCCCGGCCGCCGTCAGGCTTGGCCAGATTGTCGACCAGATCCTTCGCCGAATGCCCGAGAAAAATGCCCTCGTCGATAAACTGCTGAACCGCTTCCCTGTCGAGTCGCAACCGGATCGTCGTGGCGGTGGCTTTCTCAATGCTGTTGCAGGTCGGTGGCAGGACGGCGAGATCCTCAGTCGCGAAGGGAACGATATCCGGACCCTCGATCGTCACGTCCTTCGTTTCGGTTTCCCATGACCAGTCGTCGTCGTCCGCCGCGACATCCTGAACCTCAAGACCGAGTTCGCTGTTTTCAAGAATCGGCGGCTTCCTGATGAGCTCGCGCACACGACGTTGAGTCTTCGACCAGTCAATGTACAGATTCCATTGGCCGGTCACGTCGCCCGCGATCAAGTCGGCTCGAACCGCATCCTTCACGCCCGCCGAGCGGATGTGATGCTCGAGCAGGCTGATCTGCGAAAACGGGATATTGCCGTCTGGACCGGTGGCGCCCACGTGCTTGTGATTGACCGGGAGCAGTTGCGCAAGCGTGCGCTTCATGCGCGCATTGACCGCGTTACGCACCGCCGGAATGTAGCACTGCGAATTTCCGGAATACTGGGCGTTTTCGTCAGGCTGGGCGTTGTAGATGGCCCAATACTCCTGGCAGCGGTCCATCTGCTCCTGCTTGTTCTCGTAGCATTTCGCGATCTTGGGGTAGAGCTTCGCCGCCTCGATGTACGCTTCCGAGTCGGGCTTGTCGGCCCAGTTCTCTACCTCTTCACCCGTTTTTTCAGCGTCAAGCGCCCGCGAGTCCTGTGTTTCGACTGCGGGGCTGTCATCCTTCTTTTTATCTTTTTTCGCGCGCGCCATGGATTAGCCGATCACCTTGCCGCGAAGCCGGCGCTCAGCCGACGTCCCGGTGTTCCGGTCCTTCGGCACACGCTTCGGCCGGTCGTCGACGTTCGACTTGTACGGCGACTTGCCGAAGAATTCGTTGACGTCGCGCGACACCGAGCGCGTGCCCTGATATTCGCGGCGCTTTTTCATCACAGCCCCTTGCGGCCCATCTTCTCGCGCATCGGCCCACCCTTCAGGCGCTCACCCACCTTCTCGGGCTTGCCGTAGGCGCCGCCCTGCTGCTTCGATTGATAGAAGTCCGTCGGCTTCTGCGTGGGGGCCTTCGGGGTAATCTTGCGGTCGATAGCCATGTTCATCTCCGTGGCAGGGTTGTGACGTACGAGGCGCCTTGCGGATTGACGGCCATATGGATGCCTTCCGGCAAGGCCGTGTCCCGTTGCGAGCTAAGCGCCTGGACCGCGGATTCCAGCCCTTCGATCAGCGTTCGGTGCGGCCCGGTCTCGGGGACATTACCTTTATTTCCCGCGCGATCGATTGGAAAGTTGTATCCACCGGCCAGAGCATTGAGGGTGTGTTTCGCGCTTTCCTGATCAACCTGGAAGAGGCGCCGCGCCTTCGCTTCTGTGCGGATCAGAGGCGACAGTGCGCCCCGGGAGACGTTCAGATACTCACCTCGCATCGGGTAGAGATTGACAGCGCGCAGCGCCGCGACAACCGGCATGCGGTCGGCCTGATCCATGACATCGGCCGGCACCCATGCGGTGAGGCGCGCACGCGGGAACATCGCGCGCACCAGTTGCACGATGTCGTTCACCGCCTCTTTGGGCGGTACCGGCGAGATCCAATCGGCCACCACCACCATGCGCTGCCCTTCGATGCAGATGAGTGCGGCCGTCGTATCGGCGCCGTTCGAGTTGAACGCGAGGGCCATCGGATGCTGCTGCGACGGCTCGTAGTAGGACACGATGTTCCACTGGCCGAAGTCTTCGTACACGGGGACCCCCGAGAACACGCGCTGGAAATACGCGAGCGCGTTCAGGATGTCGCGCTTGCCGGAAGGGAAATTCTGGATCTCGGCGACGAGCTGGGCGTGCGCGCCGCGGCCGCCGACGAGCACGATGTCGCCGGCGAGCAGGAACGGCTGAATCCCCATGATGAACTGCGTCTTGTCGCGATCCTGCGGCGCACTCAACGGCTTGAGCGCAAGCGTCACGCCGCGGCGTAGCATTTCGGCGCGCATCGGCTGCAGAAGCCACTCGTCGAGAGAATTCTTTTCGATCGCCACGGCCGCGTCGCCGAAGCGCGACGATGTCGCGAATGCATCCTCGATGACCTCGTCGGGTTTCCAGAACGCGCCGATCGATGAATGCACCAGAATCTTTGTCCCCAGCCGGCTCACCACCACACGCCCCGACCGGTCGCTCTTCTTCACATTCGTCGTGCGGGCCGGATCCGTGATGACCACCTTCGGCAACCACGGCGCCGGGTCAACCGCGCATTCGGCGATCTGTTCGGTCTCAAACGGCTTGTCCTGCGTGCCAATCGCCAGCAGCATGTATTCCTGCATGAAGCCGCGGAGCTGGCCGGCGCGCTCCATCTCGTCGCGCTTCTTGCGCACCCACTCCATCGGATAGCGATCGGGCCACAGCGCCACGGTCGACGGATCATCGATGTCGCCGTTGCAGATCGGAAAGCGCCGCGTCGTCCAGTCCGGGTTTTCGCGCAGCCTCGTCACGAGACAATCCTCGGCAAGCGGCGTCTGCGTGAAGCGGATTTTTCCCTTCACCTTGTCCATTGCCGGCATCAACTCGAGATAGAGCTTGTTCATCGACGCGCTCACCGCCGACGCGTCCTTCACCCGCTCCTTGTTCTCGATGTCGTCGAGGTACGCGCGGTCCGGCCGCAGGTCATGCCACTTGAAGCCCCGAAGTTCTTCTTCCCATCCATGCGCCTCGAGCAGCACGCCGTTCGGCAATTCGATCTGATGCTCGTTCCACTTCCGCCCGTCCTGCCTGAGTCTGCCGAAAAGGCTCTGCAACTTCATGTTGCGCAGCGCCTCGTGCTTGATCGCCTCAAGACGCTGGCAGGCCTTGGTGTAGGTCTCGCCGATAATCAGGCAGTATCCAAAATTGCCGAAGGCCGCTTCGAGCAGCAGGAACTCCTCCGACAGCGTCGACTTGCCGCCCTCCCGGAATGCCTCAATGAGAACGAACTCATCCTCCGCACGCCACAGGTCCATGACCTCGACGTGAAATGCTGGTGAGGCCTGCGGATGACGATGCGGAAACATCATCGCTGACGCGAGTGCCCGATCCTCGGAAATCGCCTTGAGCAAGGCGGCGTTGCTGAGACTCATACGAATCCTCCGTTGCGAAGGATCATCGGTGTTTTTCCTGTGCGCAGATCGGAGAGGCGTCCCCCGAATTCTGTGCACCCCGTCCGGCGGGGCCCCGGGTGGTCCCAGAGTTGCGAATCGTTCTCGTTCAGAGCCGTTTTACCGAGGGTAAACCCGTACAAAACAGGCTATTACACGACATTATCTTTATAATGTCGTGCAGCCTTGGCGGGCCGATCTGCTGCGGTGTGGCGCGTTGTCGATGGCGGCCGGATGCGTGTTTTCCGGGCTGACACGGCACCCGAACCGGCCACCTCTGCCCTCTTTCGATCCCTCCTGTCCGAGCCTTTCCTCGCGCGTGTGCGTGCGCGTGAGGCGATACGGCTCGACGGGATTATTTCCAGCGGTGGGGTCTCCGTTGCGTAGCAGTACGATGGCGCGGTTCACACCGGAGCCTGCGATGATGACCTACGCGATCTTCACGCCGAGCGGCGAGCTGTTGGCCTACTACTCGTCAGAGGTGCCGCCGACTCTGGAGCAGATGGCAGACCATTGCGCCGAGATCAACGGCTTCGCGGATCGTGACGAATGGGTGGAAGTGTCGGGCGCTGATTCAATCGCTTACGCGCCGCTGCATTGAAGTGTTGTGCGGTCGCAAACGCACAGAAGATGTAATATTTTCGGTGTGTGATCGGTGTAACGTTAGGCGACGTATCCGTGCAGTCGAGCCCAACCTTCAAAAAACAACGAATGTTCACTCATTACGCGAATCCAGCGGTAGCCGCTAATATGAAGGCGACAAACGAACTTTGGGGTAGGGTGGGCGCGCTAGGTGTCGGCAAGCCCACTGCCAGGGCGTACCATGGTTCGCACGACCCGGCACTTTTAAACTCCGGGTCAAAGAAGGCTGTCGAATTCGATACGAGCGTAGCACCTACGCGTTCGGCGATATGGTTTGGCTCGAAAACTGCGCTATGGGAAGATGGAACGTCCGGCACCACAACTGTTTCGATGACGGTGACGGATAAGTACGGCAATACCTCCTCGGTCGATACGATTATCGTTCCGATCTCGGTTACTGGAGTCTTCTAATGTCATACAGAATACTCAAGATCAGCGAACTCAGAGACCCGGGGGACATGCAGCCTGCGATTGTGCTGGACTCCCCGATCAATGATGTGGCTCGCCACCTGAATGCTCACCCAACGCTTATCGACGGTGACGAGCGCTCGTGGCGCTTGCTTGTTGATCTGGATGGGGTTCAGCTGGCCATGATTGCCTATGAAGGCGATCCCGGGTTCGTGCACATCTACGTCACCGACAACGCGATTCAGGATCGTGGACCGTTCAAATTCGAGAAGCTTCTCAGCAAGCTTCCGCTCCGCCATGTCAAAGCAGGATGGTGGGAAAGAAAGGATGTTCCCGGTTGGCCGGGCAATCATCACCGCTCTTTCGTGATCAACAGCAAATATGCGACTGGTGGAGCGGGACCGGGCGGAGATTATTCGAATGCCTGACCTTCTGCACAGGGCGTGACTTCCCACCCGCTAAAAAAAGTGGTTTGCTAAGCCGCGGGCGGTATATCCGGACTCGTCGACCTGCTGCGCCTTTGTGCGTTCAGCCATTCCGGTCGGTCGTGGCGGGGCGACTCCGCCATTCATCCATGTTTATTGAGCCGGCGCGACACCGGTGAATCTCAGGGCTGGGCTAATGGCCCCCGCTCGGCCTTCCTTCTACCCCGCTTGACCTATTCGCGGCATCTTTCTGCGGATGGCGCCTGAGCGCTTCGACGAGCCTCGCATCTGCACGTTCGACGCATGCGACACACCACAACGGACCACGATGGCGAACCATCTCGATCGTTGTCAGTTGCCACTCGGCGCCGCACGACGGGCAGATAACGGAATCAGGCTTCATCGAAAAAGAAGCCCCGACCTGCGGGGCTAAACTCTCATCGAGCGTTGGAGACGAAGACACTCTACGAATATTTCCTGCTCTCAGGCAGCGACGTTGGTGCGTCTGATGATGCTGTTCATGACGTCGCATAGCTCCTGCGCTGTGGGCGCGACGGGCCGCGATGTTCCGGTCTGCGGCAGCACCTTGGACGTGCGCACGTACGTCCATGGACGCGGACCGATCGACGTCCGGTGCCGGTTCATCGCGCGCGCCCCGCGGACAACGTAGCCTTCGGCTATGAGCAACTTCAGGCATTTGCACGCACAACCACCGGTGAAATCGCCGGCTGCGCAGATCTGCGTCTGGGTGAGAGGGCCCGCGGCGTCGAGCAACGCGCATATTGCCCGGGTGCTCGAATCCTTCCGGTAGAGTTCGCGGATGGTTGGCATATCAGGACCCCACCCAGCTCGAAACGACGCGCTCGAGTTCTCCGACCGAAGGAATGCCGAACGGTTTGTCAGTGGCTTCCTTTTCGCGCCGCCGCGCGCGCGTGACGACGGCTGATTGCGAAGTACTCGCCACCGGGGCCGGCATCGGCTTCGATGTCATGCGGTACTGGCGCGGGTAGCCGCCGCCGCAAACGAACCCTTCCTTCATCAGCGCCTGGACCTGACGTGCGATCGCGCGAGGATGAACGCCGCGCGCCGCCGCGATCGCCGCGATGGTCATTCCGGGCGTGGCGCCGAGCAGCGCACAGATTGCGCGTTGCGGAGAACCTTTCCGCTCGATCTGCTTCATGAACGGCTCGCCTTGTACGTCGAATTCGGATAAATCTCGTTGCCGTGGACATGCAGGCGGGGACCGTTCTCGACCTCGACATAGAAGTAGCCGCGTTGCTCGGTCGACGGTCCGACAAGCCTTCCCCGCTCCGGATTGCCGCGGTACACAACCCGACAGTTCCACTGGCTCCCGTCGCGCGAGCCAGCAAGAGCTAGCGTCCGCCTAAGGAGTTCGGCCACGTCTGTTCGCTTGACTCCCTGCACGAGCAATCCGCGCTGCGAGCCGGTGTCCATAGCTTCGGTGATCATCGATTCGGTGACTTCGAGCTTTGCCATGTTTTCCCCATCGTAAAATTTGACCAACCGTGGCCATTAGTTCTGCTCAGTAGGACCTGCTCTTCAACCCCAACACCACATCCCTACGATCTCTGTCCCGAGGTGAGCAGACTCAGCCCATCCTGGGAGAGCCTTTACAACGTGACCTGTCCGTCGGATCGCATTGACTCGCCAGCCGTTCGGTCTCGGGCGCTAGCTTCGCCACCCTTATCGGTATTTCAGACCTATCCCCCAGTACCGAGTCTTCCCGCGCCGCTGGTGTTAAACCGTGTCCGCCCAGCGCGGTGCCTTGCTGCCTTCAGGAGCCTCGTCGAGCCTCCATGAGCTTCTGGCACACGGCCATCACGCCGGCGCGCTTGTGGAGATCATTGGCGTCCTCTCCTACCCGGTCGCTCATCGTCCATGACACCCCGGTTTTGATCGCCGCCCGCTGCCCTGCGCCCGACTCGTCGTTATCGGCGAAGAGGTACTTCCGGCCGATCACCAAGGGCGCCACGGCTGCCATGTTGGAGTCGTTGAAGCAGATCAGGACCGCTGCGTTAAAACGGAGCTGGCGCGCCGCCATCTCGATCGAGAGGCCGGTCGCGTAGTCTTCACACAAAATCGTTTCCGTCGCCCGGGAAGGACCAATGCGGAACACCGCCCCACTTGCATTCATGCCGAAAACCATTTTCTTGCGCCACTTGAGGTCGTCGTAGTCCCACCAGATCGACTGAACGCCACGCAGCTCGCCATCAAGCGAGCGCATCGGGACGATCAATCGGTTATCGGGAGCCACAAGTCCACGAGCCTCAGGAATCCCCTTGTAGTGGAGATAGTTGTGTTCGCTGACGATTGCTGCGGAGATCAGCTTTTCGGCTTGCGCAACAGCGTTCTGCCGGCGACGGATCAGTGCCTTTTCCTCGGCACGTCGCTTCACGGCCCAGGCTTTCTTTTCCTCTTCTGTCCACGGACGGGCATGGGGATCGTCGAACCAGATGACCTCTGATTGCCCATCCCACGCCCTCACCCAGCCGCGGCGGCCGTCGAACATGTACGAGCCGTTCTTCTTGCGCGGATGCGACTCAGTCGCGCATCGGCGGATGCGGCCGGAATCATCAAGACTTCCGATGAGCAGGCCATGGGCGGCGGCGAACGAAACAAAATCGCTCATGCCGCTTCCCTGGCCTTCTTAAAGGCGATGTCCATCGATTTGATTTTCCGCACGATGGCGGCATCAACGGGCACCGGCTCGGTGGAAAGACCCCAAGCCTTGGGCGGCTCCGAGCCTGCGATCTTGCGGAACAGGTGGAATGCGCGCCAATACTGTTTCTCAGAACGGCTGTGCTCACGCGCGTACGCGCTCAGTTGGTCCCAGAGGTGCCGTTGATCGCGTGCGACCGTCTGCTTGCCAATGACGATCTCCCTCATTTCGCCTGCGCGAGCGGCTACGGCAGGGCCAGTTATCGTCTCGTGTCCGCACGACATGCACCGCTTGAAGAACGGCCTGTAGCCACATTTCGGGCACTCTGCTGTCTCCCGCTCCTTCACATCCTTTCGAACGATGCGATCAAGCTTTTCTCCCTGATGAAGCGAATCCAGACCGTCATGGAAAAACTCGGTGAAGTCCTCGATGAACCGGACGATGTTGCCGCTGTGATCGAGCAACAGACAGTCTGTCTTGCCTGTTTCCTTCGATGCCCGCAGACCGCGACCCCACATCTGGATGGCGGTACTCAGGGACTTGCGCAGCGGACGGCAATCGACGACGCAGGAAACGTCCTTGACGTCGAAACCTTTCGCCAGAGCCTCAACGCTGATCAGGACGCGGATCAGAGAGTCGGGCTTCCGATACTCATTGAGAATGCGGTCCCGATCGTCGTCCTTCGTCTTGCTGGTAAATACCTCCGCCAGGATGCCGCACTCGTTGAACTGCCGGCACAGCTCGTCGCAATGCTTGATGTTTGAAGCGAAGACAATGGACTTGCGGTTCTCGGCGTAACGAGACCACTCCGAGACGACATCGCCTACTATCTGCATGCCCCGCTCGGCGGCGGCCTTGTCTGTCCATTCACCGTCAGACGTTTTAGCGCCCTCCATGTCGATGCGCGTGCAGGAAAGCACCCGCATAGGCACCAGATCGCCGGACTGCGTGAGTTCAGACATCGTGGCGGCGTTGATGAGATTCGTGAAAATCTCTCCCAGCCCGTTTGTGAAAGGCGTTGCAGACAGACCGATAACCGTCGCACGCGTGCTGAGAATGTGATCCTTGAGCGTCTTGTAGATCGTATGTGCCTCGTCCACGACGATCAGGTCTGTGTCGTGCCAGCCGCGGTCCATGATCGTCTGCACGCTGGCGATCTGGAACGGCAGATCCATGTTGAACCTCGGGTTTTGCGCCTGGATGATGCCGTGCTGATGGAGGCCATAGGCAGATGCGACCTCGCTCGTCTGCTTGATGAGCGACTTGCGGTCGCAGACGAAGGTGGCCTTCTTGCCGATCTTCAACGTGGCGTGGGCCAGCTTGAGACCCAGGTATGTCTTCCCCGCCCCGGTCGGGGCAACAAGCATCTGACGACGATGTCCGTCACGTCGGCCAGCGATGATCTTTTCGATAGCGGGATCCTGAAAGCCACGTGGCTCAGGAAATGTCGCGCGCTCGTAGTCGGGGAGAAAACTGAACAAAGGAGCGTTCACTTTCCCCCCTTGTCTTTGTAGCCGTGCTGTTCGGCGATCTTCTTCCACCGCTTCGCGGCCGATTCCAGCGCAACCTTTTCGTTCATCAGGCCCGTCTGGCGTTCGCGCAACACAGCGATCTCAGCGCGCAACCGGGCGATCTCCTGAGCCTGCGTATCGACCAGCTTCAGGGCTGCGGCGATCTTGTCATCCGCATAGGAAACCTCAACAAGAGCGTCATACTTCTCGCGGTCGGCACGTTCCTGCTGCTCGAGAAAAGCGATTTCTTCCGGGCTGGGACCGTAGTCGCTCTCCGATGAGGACTCCTGAGCGGAGTCGTGACGCGAAAAATCGGAGGTTGTGCCTGCCTCAGGTTGATCTTTACGTTCGATCTGTCTCACCGCCTTGGGCAGACTGATTTCGCCGTGCGCGACCCGCTTGACCAGATCGGGATCCGCCTTTGCCACTTTGTCAGCCATGCGCTGGGTACGCTCACTGGCGCCTGACCTTGCCGCTCGGTCAGCAACCGTTTCAAGCGGCAACGTTGCCGCTTGACCGAGGGAATCCGGCAACGTTGCCGGATTTACCGGGCGCCCCACAGTTTGAGAATTCAGCCAGTCAGTAGCTGCGGCCACGATCGCGGCATGCTGGCCCGGGGTAAGGTGCCGGCGGTGAAGGTTCACCGAAAGCACGTACGACAGCAGATCGTAGTCGCCCAGATCCATGTCCGAGGTCAGCGGCTCGATACCAAGTTCCACGCAGGCGCGGTAGCGATTCCCACCGTCGAGAATCATCCCGTCGTGCAGAACGATCGGCTGCAACTGGCCGTTCGCTTCGATATCAGCCTTCAGCGATTCGAACTCGACGCCTTCGAGACGAGGAAACAGCGTGCACAACGGATGCAGTTCGAGGCTCATCAGGAAGCCTCCAGACCCAGAAGACGGATCAACGGCGATACGGCCCGAAACGGCAGAAATCCGTGATTGTGTGCGGCCATGACGGCGCGCTTCAGAATGGTCGCCATGGCGGACCTCAGGCGACGTCTTCGGTGTAATTCAGGGGGTCCGCGATCCAGCGTAAAACGTCGGAATTTTTATATACGGCGCAGGTTTCCGAGAGCTTGATAGCTCGCGGCGCCTTACCTTCCAGACCGAGCTTGCGCCACGTCTCGCGGCCGATCGGCAGAAATGGTTTGATCTGCGGCCATTTGGAAAGGCCGGTGGTCGGCAGCACCGGAGGCTGCGCGGAAGGGGTTTGTTGGAGGTTTGACATCTGTCCGCCGCAATCGTGAGAGTTGGGATGGACAGATGCTATGCGGCGATCAATTCCGGAAATCTCAATTGAGGTAAATTTCGACTCAATTGAGTTTGTGGTTACCTATTTGCCCCACGCCGGCGGTCGACTGCCGCATCAATCTGCTTAAGAATTTTGTCCACTGTGTTCACAGAAAGTGATGCACCGATTCGGTCAGTGAGACTCGCGACTGCTTGCGCGCGCTTGTATCCCTCTGGTAGGCGATCACTCAATGCAGTGATCAGCGCTCCGATCACAGTCAGAAGTGAGTTTTTCTCTCTTGTGTTGATGGGCCCATCAGGCTCAGCTTTTATGCCTTGCGAAGTTTCAGAACGGAGCTTTTGCACTTCCTGAAGCAGGCGCCGATACTGATCCGCCCGCTCACTTTCATCCGATGATCTGTACGTCTCGAGAGCGGCGGCGTCGTACGTGCCTAGGGCGGCCGTTCCAGGAGAGTAATGCGTAGCTATCTCGTCGATAATCGCGTCGGAAAATTCGATTTCTGTTTCCTCGTGATGCGCAATCCAGTCCCCGGTATCAACGTCACGTTCTAGACACCAATCGCGGATGTCGTTGATCGGCACAATGGTATAGATTGGATCGATTTCATCGTCGATGTTTCGCGCAACAATCGCCGCGCTCAGGCGGCCCGTTTCCACTGACTTCAACAGCGCACGCTCGAATTTGTCGCGCGACGCTTTCAGCTTGCCGCTGGGCTCAAGTTCTGAAGCCATCCACCAATGTGCAAAGTCGCCGTTGTTCGGTAGGTCAGCATCAATTTCAGACTGATCGCGAACATCATTGTCCAAAGCGATTAGAAACGCTGCTTTCCGGATGGGTACCGTTTGGAAAAGCGAGCCGGTGAGCGCGTGCGCCCGATAGAGATCTTCGTATGGCATTTCGCGCCCCTTGAACGCGTCCCTCGTGTTAGGAACCGCGCCAACAGGGTAAGGGAGCCCTGCTTTCGCCCCGTCGGGCTAGGCGCGATTGGAAACGATTATGCCAAGATTCTTACTCGTCCTTGAGAACGTCGTCGATTTCACGGAGAGTCCGGATCGCAAACAATAAGTGACGCGCCATTCGTCTTGTGGCCTCATCGATCTTCGCGAGACGCTGCTCTGCCGTTTCGAAGGTGTCGTTCTGTGGTTCGAAACTCAGCACGGTCGCGATGGCCGCGCCAGGGACTGGCCGCGTTCTGCGGCGCCCCGCCTTCCGTCCGGTTGGCAGCACATGGACATTGTTAGTCATGGCCCACCCCGGATTGCGTACGGCGGTTGCGACGTTTGCGCGGCGGCGGCACAAGGCCCGGAATAAGCGCCTTGAATGCCTGGTATTTTTCGTCGCGTCTCGCAGACCAATACATCTCGTGCTGGCGATTTAACGCAGCGATGCCCTCCTGAGTTCGCTGGTACAGCAACCTTCCCAGCTTCATATACTGAAGCCGGATAGACTCGTCTGGCCAATTCAAACGCGGATTCGTCACGCGCAACCACCAGTTGTCACACTCGACAAATTCACGCTGCCGACCTTTCGCACCTTCCGGCCGCTCCCGCTTCAGACAGAAGTCGATTCCATTCGCTTGCCAGCAAACGCTGGCGAAGCCGGTCGGCCATTCGGTCCCAGGCGGGATCACACCCTCTCCCTCCAGCTGAGCACGCGTGCCGACATATACGGCCATCGCGATATCCGAAGGCCGCAGGAGAATTGTTAGCTCGCCAAGGCCAGGGGAACGGCAATCAGCCGCAGATGAATTGTCGACGCCCGATGCGTCGGTGGTGGGCAATTTCTTAAGCATGGCTGGCTCTCCATACGAGATCCATCAGGGCTGTCGCGAGCCTGTCCTGGTCGACGCGCAAGTCGGCTACCGCGCAGCGAATGGGTAAGCTTCCCTGAGTGTCATCGTCCAACGCCGCCTCCATGAAGGCGAGCATGTTGTGAATTTTCCAGGCCAGTCCCGATTCTTTGATGAGGAACTCTGAGATTCGGTCCAACGTACGGGTGTCCGCGGCGAACCGCTTGACACTCTCCGCTAGCCCATCGAAGAACTGGTCGCCCATCGCATCGACCAGTTCGCCGAACTCGTCATCGGTTTGACCGACGGCGACGGGCATATTGACGTTGATCCAGTTCATCCACAACGCATCGCTCACGGCTTGAAGAGCATTTTCGTGACCGAGAATTTCGCGGCCGGCGACGCGAGCGCGTTCGAGCGCATCTTCACGAGGAAGCGAGGCCAAATTGACGAGAGGTTCGTTACTTTGCTCAGGACGAGCAGGGGCTTTGGAGGGCATGGCTTGGACTCCTGTGTTTACAAGAGCCTGCGCCCCATTTCCAGATGGGGTGGGCAGGCACATGGCAGGGCTGGAAAACCGGAACACAGGAACCGGCGTGCGCAAGCGCACCCCCACCATGGCCCACCCATAAACTGTGGGTGCGCGATGATACTACGGACGAAAAAATACCGCCTGCTGGCGGTCGTCCGCCTGTGTCTTCCGGGTTTCCAGGCCCGATCGCTGTTGTCTCAACGATGACTGAAGGTTAGTTGTCCAGTGTGAGAACGTCAAGTGAGATTTTGCAAATCTGGACGGTTTTGGGAAGATAGGAAAAGAGTCTTTCGGGAGAGCATCATGACCAAAGCGATAGATGAGTTACGCGCCGCCGCAGTTCGCCTGAAACGGGACGTCGACGAGCTGGTGCGAAAAATCGAGGAGCTTCCTTG
Organism: Paraburkholderia sp. BL25I1N1; assembly: GCF_003002025.1. Lineage (GTDB taxonomy): Bacteria > Pseudomonadota > Gammaproteobacteria > Burkholderiales > Burkholderiaceae > Paraburkholderia. The sequence continues at coordinate 188,505 of NZ_PVZB01000005.1, read as the reverse complement.
GACTGATGCAGCATCCGGCGGCCGCGATGCACACCTCACCGAAGAGCAGATGTTAGTGCTCATGCAGCGCGCCATGGATGTCTACGAGAGGCAGCCCCCACGTCCTGTGCACGTGACAATCACGCAAGCGGCGGCGATACTCGGTCTGAGCCGCCACACGGTGAGCAAGAAGCTGAAGGCGGGTGAGTTTCGCCTAAACAGATGCGGCAGGATTCCTATCGAGCAGATCGACATGGCGCTTGCACGGTCGCGAAAGCAATCTTAGCAAAGAGCCGCCGCATGTCTGTTCCCGGGCATGGGTTGACGCGCCAGCCAGCCGCGCGCGCCGTATTTAAATGGCCTTCGACCAGTTGAATTGGGGCTTTTTTCTTTCTTGCTCTGGAACCCGATTGACTTGTTCCCACGTAATGACAGGATGACCGTCGATCTTTCGAGGCGGCTTGAACCCAAACTCTCGCTCGATCCATCGACACTGAGCTGCGCCCTGTTTCAGGCCGCCCGTGAGCTGAATAAGTTCATCGTTGGTTAGAATTGTCATCGCTTTTGCGAGTGAAGTTAATTCTCTTCGCACCACTTCGCCTGAAGAGAGTAGCGCTGCGCGCCGGTAATCGACCGAAGGTCCTCGGGAGATAGGAGTTTGAAGGTCAATCGTCGTAGCCTCTCGCCTTCCGAGCTGCGATCACCCGCTCTGCGAGAGTCGGACGCGTTCGACCATCGGCGAATACCGCGTCCTGCTCTACGTAGTACGAGCGTCCGACCTTCACGGGCGGCGGATATATCTTCCCCGCGTTGATCCACAGGCGCGCCGTGCGAATCTTGGGCGGCGGGTCGAATTCCTTTTCAAGCCACTTATCGAGTCGGATTTTCATCGGCAACCCTCGTGGAAGAGTTTCGTGAGTCACGATGATAACGCGCACTTGCGGTCCGCACCGCGTCCCTGCAAAATTCCGCCATCAATGGGGACCACAATGAAAAAAAAACTCTCACTGTGGCAGCGTTAGCCACGCTCGCCGCATGCACCACAGTCACGAATGTCACGCCGGCCGGCGACGGCAACTACACAGTGACGACCCAAGTCCGCGGCGGCATGACGCCGTGGGGGGAAGTGAAAGCATCGAGCCTGAAGCGCGCCGACGAGTACTGCAGCCAACAGGGCAAGCAGATGCATCAGGTCGATATGCAGACGCACGGCGTTCGCGGCTGGACGCCTCAAGAGGCGGAACTGACTTTTGCGTGCACGGCCGGGTAACATGACGCATACCGCCTATGGAGGCGACATGCAGAACGGTCCGCTTTTCCACGTCTTGCTGGATCATCTAGAGGCGATCGACGCGCCGCCCATGGAAATCCAACGGTTTGTCGACCGTTGGCACCGCCTGAAACCGCACGAGGCATTCCCCTGCCCCGTCTGCTTTCTCGCGGGCGAAGAACAGCCACTTGCCGCATTGCCGGCGCAGGGACGTGTCGAACCCGTGAAGTGCCCCACATGCAGAACGCAGTTCAATATACCCATCGACGAATTATGAAGGCGCCGACTCTTGGTGACGCCCGCGCCGAGCTCCTCTTCCAATCGGTCACGAGGCAGATCGTCGGGTGCACGCCTTAAACTCTTGCTGGAGGCGCTGTGAATGATGCAAACGAGGGACAGGGGTCCGCAGAGGGTCGCTACCAAGCGGCGACCGCTATCGACGAGGGCTGCAGCGAAGCGATCCGCGTTTGCGCCGCCATGATGGACGCGGCTGACGCAATTGGCGCCCACTCCGAACTCTGCGAGATTAGGGAAGCCATCTTGCGCCTCCATGTGGTCGCCTCCGCGGTGCTTAGCGAGGCGAACCGGATGCGGCAGAACTGATGTCCGACGGCGATGGTCCGACGAGATCGGACGACGATGCTCGCGCCGAGCTGCTCTGCTACCTCGTCGTCGCGCAACTCGTCGCGATGGCCCGCACCGGCGACTGGCTGCGCACCGATCAGCTGGTTGAATCAGGACGCATCTGGTGCAAGGCAAATGGAGCGCGCTTCGATTGGCAGGAGCGGATCGCGCTCGGGCAGATAGCGGCTGAGACGGCGCCGCAGATCATGGAGACGTTCGGACTTACGCGAGAGCGGTCGTTAGTGCCACTATTTCGCGACAGCTGGATGCCCGACTACGCGTCGCCAGTGGTGTGCGGCATCCACGAGGCATGTGCGACTCGCCTGGCTCGCTGCAGATAGCATCGCCAAGGTACATGGAAATACAGGCCGCGACATCAGGAAATCCTGATTTTCGACATACATTGCGTGCTGGCACGATGTCATCGTCGCCAGTACTCTCAGCTCGGCGATGTCACAAAATCCCTTAAGGGCCGTCATGTGCGGCCTTTTTTTATGGCGCGAGCCATTGGCTACTGCTCGATATACGTCCGCCAGCCCGGGACTGCTCGAAGAAGTTTTCGCTTAAGTAGACTTGGCACAGATCGGCAGGTCACTCCTCCCATGGACCGTTTTTTTAGCATCTGGACAGAATAGAAGTCGGAATAATGGCACTGCTGCTTAGGGGCAGATGCCTTTATGGGGTATCCTATGCGGCCCGTGCGCCGGCCGCGCACGTATCGGCCCTATAATTTGCCCCGTCTGTACGTACGATATCGAACACGGCGGTCCTTGCACGCCACTTATCATAATGATAACCTCAGCTGACCCGCAGAAGGTGAAGCCGGCAAACTGGTGCTTGGCAGACCTCCCTGTAAGGTTGAGCGCCGGGCGGTACGTTTTCTCGCCAAGCGCTCAACGTGATTACACTAATTTGGGCATGGACAGGAAAGGCGCCTGCGCCTGTATCACACAATTGATTGAACACGATTTCCGATGGTGTTACCTGTATCCGGACGGAAAGATTCATGACAGTTACAAAGCTCGGTTCGAATGGTATGACGAAAATGACGAATGCGATCGAAGTGATCTAATTTTTGTCAAACTCTACGTCAACGCTTCGGACACGCTCGTAATCGAACGCTTTCATCTAGACACCGGAAAGCTTTAAGGACATTCGATGGACAAGTTTGGTCAGTGTGTATTCTGCGAAGGGTTCGCAGGTTCTGTCCGCGAAGAATCGCGGGAACTGAAAACTAAATATGGCGTTGGGACATACCAAGCCGTAGTTTCCGTCTGCGCGGCATGCGGTGAAGAATTTGTCACCCCTGAACAGGCCGAAGCTACCGATCGCCGCGTCGCCGATCTTCGACGTAAGTTGAAAGCCGGTGAACGCACGCTTTCCGGAGGCATGATCAAGGAGATTCGGGAACACCTTGGTTGGTCTCAACGAGACGCGTCCGAAATTCTCGGTGGCGGAGAGGTTGCATTTTCGAGATACGAGTCCGAATCGGTAAGCATGAGCAGATCTGGCGAGCTGCTCTTGAAGACGATGTACGTGTGGCCGGACACAATCGATCGGGTTCGCTTGGTCCAATCGGCCTCGCTGGTAGAACTCAAGCGTCTGCGAGACGACGTCGCCATCACAAACCGCATCTCGGAAGCGGCTGTGGAAAAAATCCCCGAAATCACTGCTCGAAACAAGGTTCCGGGGACGCTATTCAAGCTGTCATATCCAATCCACAACCCGGACATGGTTTGGGCGACAGGCGTAATTGAGTCAGCGCTGACCGCAATTGGCACCGACCAGGTTTCAATCTTTCCAGAGTTAAAAATCAATCATGGCAGATTCAACGGCTATCGAAGAAACCCAGCCAAATACCGACCTGTTACGCAGCACTCTAACCGGCTTGGGTATCTCATTCAACGTTCCCGATAGCCTGCCAGAGCAAAGTCCAAAAAATGTAACGGTAACGCACCTCGCGTTTTCAGATGAAGACGTCAAGGACCCATGGTTGCTTGTGCTTTTCTGTCACGAAGATTCTGCGTTGGTTAGAGCTTATTCCCACGTACGCCGGACCGACAGAGATGTGCAGATCGGAGCGATGCTTTCGATCATCAACGACATCAATCATGAGCAGCTTCTAGATGCATATCTAGACTATTCCGCAGCTTCCCATACTGTCCGGGTAAGATCTACGTTTAGGACTCTTGGGCAGGGCTTGCCTACCGTCGAGTTGCGTAAATGGATCAATATGCAGTTGGTCAGAGGTGACTATTTCAGCAAGGTTTTCGATGAAATAGACCTAGATAGTTCCGACCCAAAGAGTGAACTCGATAGAGCGCGAGAAAAGGTGCGGAAATACTTAGGCCTCGAATTTCAGCCCGACCTAGAGTGAGACGCACAGGAATAATGCCAATCATGCATTCCGGCAACTCGTCTCGGAATCGCACCCGTATATCCTCAGGAGACGGATTTTAGGGGTACTGGTGGGGGTATAAAATTTGAAAAATAAGCCGAAACACCCCACCAGCCTTGACGTATGAATTCTGTCAGGGGACCAGATAGCCTCCCAGCATCTCCCAAGTTCGCGAACCGAAGATCACCACTCGTTTCGGTGGTCAACAAGAACTTGATTTCGCCAGCGAATAACCTCGGTGACGACTTACGCGCCGAGCTACTTTGCTACCTCGTCGTCGCGCAACTCGTCGCGATGGCCCGCATCTGCGACTGGCTGCGCACCAACCACCTGGTTGAATCAGGGCATCTGCTGCAAGGCAAATGGAGCGCGCTTCGATTGGCAGCAGCGGATCGCGCTCAGGCAGATAGCAGGTGAGTTGACGCGCAGCTGATGGAAACGTTCGGACTTACGCGGGAGCCATGGGCACGGTCGCTAAGTGCGCACTAGCAGCGCGTACCACGCACGTCATCGACCAGAGGCACAACGGCTAGCGTGAGCAGAACGATAGCGAGCGGCACGCTCGATATGAATCCGAGATATTTGAAACCGATGGCCCCCGCCAGACCGCCGGCAATAAACGAAAGAAGCAGCGAACCGAGCAGCGCGAGCTTCTGCTTGTCCGCCCTGACGGCCCCTTCCCCGGCAATCGACCGCGTATTCCAGTAGAGCATCTTGCCCAGTTCGATGCCGACATCCGTTACCAGGCCGGTGACGTGGGTCGTACGAATCTCCGATCGCGAAATCTTCGTGATCATCGCATTCTGTAGACCCATGACAAAGCACAGGACGCAGACGGTGGCAGGCACGAAAAGAACCCGATGGTGTTCAAGGTTGGAGCCCAGCAGCCCGAAGCACAGCAGCAGAATTGCCTCGATCGCAAGCGGTGTCGCGTAGATGCTGTGCAAATCCCGCCGACGCCCCCAATTGATCAGGATGGCGGATGCAGCCGCGCCAACAAGAAACGAAAAAAGCGAACTGAGCCCGGAAACGAAAAGGCTTGCATCCCCGAGCACCGCATTATCGGCGAGCGACGAGACGATCCCGGACATGTGCGAAGTGTATTGACCAACGGCCAGAAATCCGCCCGCATTCGCCGCTCCGGCGACAAATGCCAGCGACCGCCCCAAACGACGGTTGGTCACATCGGTCCGTTCCGGTGCAGTAAATCCGCGAAGATAGTTGATGGGCATATTGAACGCTCAATTGTGCCGCGTGTGCGTACCGTCCGTCGGACGGCCTGACGCCGAGGATCGTAACATGCGTGAAGGCGGCATCCGGCATCGCGTTTCGCCGCCGGCCAGAGGCGCGCAAGGGAAACAGAATCCCGAAGACCTTCGGGCCGGCTCGGCCGATCGCGAAGACGCCACCGATGAATTCCCACGTGATCTGCTCAGGGCGATGGATGACGAACCGAACGGGTTGGGCTGATCGCGACTATACGCACGTAATCGCAGGCATAAATGAAAAAACCCCAGCGCGGGGAGCGGCTGTCAGGGGACCAGATAGCGTCCCAGCATCTGCTAGATTTGCCCAGAAAAAGCCCCCCGCAAGCCTTCGCACTACGAGGCCTTTTCCTGCCTGCCATCCTTGCCCGAATAAACAAAGCCAAATCGTCCACTCACGCCGACACACACACGAATACCCACGTGCCACGCCGAACGCTCACATCGGGCCAAACTCAGACATCAACATCAAACGCGCGGCGCTTCCTCGCGAACGCCACCCCAATCACGACCGGACGCAACAGCCGAATTCCTCGAGAGCATGCAGTCGATGAACGTCCGCGCACGCTTCTCCGCATACCTAAACGCATCTACCTCAGACACGAATTCCAGTTGCTCTGGAAAACTTGCAACCTTTTGTGCGGGCTGACTGGACGAACTGATAGTCCATGACACCTTGTACCGGCGTCCGACGTTGTGCAAACACAACGTCTTCCCGGTCGTGACCTGAACGTCGATTCCGAACCCGCGATAAGGTGCATAGGACTGGCAAGGCATGATCACTCTCCCGACGCGGCGGTCCGCGTATGCAGTCAACGTCGCGCAACCCGCGTGCCCCAGGATTGAACGCCAGGGAAAACACCATCCGCGCTCAAACCCACTGCGCAAAAAAAAGCGGCCAAAAAAAAGCCGCAGCAATGCTGCGGCTCAAAACACACACACCGCGCTCGGGGCGCTGATGTGAACCGTTATCTTACATACACCTATCGGCAAATATAACCAGGGATTTCGTATGATGGTTGCAATCGGCAGGCAGTACGGTCGCGGGTCGCGGCATTTCTACCGCACGGCGACGACGCACACTTCCTGGGCCCGTCGTCCGCTACTGCTCGATATACATGCGCCATTCCGGAAACTGCTCGAAGAAGCTTTGACTCACGTAGATCTGATACAGGACCGGCGAACTACGGTCGGTCGCGGACCCGGGCTCGCTCAACACGGTCAGTCCGGGGTCGATACCGGACACGCTCGCCCACGCCGTGAGATCGTCCGGCAGATCGGCCGCTTCCTCGCGCGGCACACGCAATTTGATCGGTTTCATGGCCTCTCCGATAAATGGTGAAGGATGTCTCAGCAAATATCACACAAAGAAGCGGTATTGCCAGTGCCAGCATCTCCAGCGAAGGCGATCCGCGTCGATCGCGGGACGGCCATGAGACGTGGAGAATTTAAAAACAAGCCCACGCGCGCATTCAATACGATATGTTTCGCTCTTTCGAGCCACGCCCTCGAAACCTGGTTACCGCGGCGCGCAACGGCGCCGTGATCCGCCACGATGTCGACGACTCCAACGCCCTGATCGTCGAATCCTTCGATGCAATCTCCTCCTGCATCGCGACAATTTCGCCCTGCATCGCGGCAACTTTCTCCTGCATGACAGCAGCCGCCTCTTGCATCGTCACAACCTGCTCCTGTGTCGCCGCGAACTTCTGACGCGTTTCCGCAAGCGCTGTCTCGGCCTCGGCGAGGCGCTCCGCTGTCTCAGCATCCACTGGGGCGCTGTAGAACTCCGCCGTCGTGAGTTCAACGCGAGGCGGTTCCTTGCGAAGCACAATGATCATCTCGCCGCCGGTTTCGCCGCGCGCCGGCACAAAATCGATGAGATTGAATTCGAAGAAACCCATCATCAGGATCGGCTTCAGGACTTTGGAAACAATCGTGCTGCTCTCGAAAACGTGGCTGTGAATGCCCACATGCGGAGGCGCCTTCAGCTTGTGCCTGATACGGTTCATATCGAGTTTATCGGCCACATGCATCGGCTTGTTGACGAAGGCTTCGTCGTAATAGATCTCACATTCGATTTGATGTTCACGCGGAATGTCCTCGACACTCGCGATATATTCGGCCACGAAATGACTTAGCGCCGTGTCCTGTCGGTATTTGTCGAAACTGAACTTCTTGTCGGGCAGGGCAAGAAACAGCACTGCGCCAGGCCGCATCATGTCGCATAGATCGGATAGCCATTGAATCATGTTGGGCGCGTGCTCCATCACATGATTCGCGATAACGTAGTCGAACTTATCGCTGATGTACTCGCCGTACCGGTTCGAGTGAACCACGTAGTCGATTTCGGGTATGTCGGCGATCATGTCCGGGTGCGTGCACTCCCGGACCAGTTGCTCCCTGTCTTTCCAGTCCAGATATCGTACGTCTGCTTCCGACTTGAAGACGGTCGGCTGATCATACGGTCCTATCTCAAGACCGACTCCCGATAGATCGGTATGTTTCAGCAGATGCCCGCGGCGCAGCGTCGTAACCAGATTCATGAACTACCTCTCGGCGTTAGAACAGGCAACAGTGCAATTTGGCACGTCGTACACCGCCGCTGAAGCAATCGACTCGCGGCTGACTGCGTTTCTCGCCGCGGCGGCGACTCAGGCCATCGCCGCGTTTCGCCGCCACGGAAACCGCAATCGCATCGCCGGTTTTTCGACGGCAAACCAGGAGACCAACGTGAGCGCCATTGATACGACAAATGTGATGGTCACCATGGCGATATTCGGGTGAGAGAAACGACCGAAAAATGCGCCCATCTTCTCATGCCCACCGTAAAGCATCGACTGCAGGACAACGTAGTGCCACAGGTAAAACCCGTACGAAACTCGACCGAGCCCGGCCAAAGGTGCGATATCGAGCGAGCGCACCAACGCGGACTGCTGGGCCGTGACGACCTTCGCAATAGTGAGCGCCGCGGCTAACGGCGTAAGTGGGTAACCCCACGCCAGCAACGAAAATTCGAGTCCGGTTTCGCTAAACGTCACGATAAACAGAAAGGCTACGGCAAGGGGCCATAACTTGCCGGCCCAGGCCGTCCATTGGCGCGGCATCACCGCCAGCAAAGCCCCCATCAGCAGCCCGTCCGAATGCGTATCGAAGCCGCAGTAAATGCGCGCCATCGAAAGGTGCTGCGACATCAGAAACGAACGCCACGCGATCACTGCAACCGCAAGGAGTGCGACTACGAGCACGAGCCGGCGTGGCCAGAATTTCAACACGCCCAACAGGATGAGCGGCCAGACGAGGTAGAACTGCTCTTCGATCGCGAGCGTCCACGTATGTCCCGTGAGATGCGCGTCGTAAATGCCGAACGCGCGGACCCAGTTCATCACGTAGAAAAAAGCGGGCAGGACTTCGAACCCCACTCTCAGGGAGCCGGGAAACACCAGACAATAGAGCGTGACCCCGGCAAGCATCAATAACAAAGCCGGGTAAAGCCGGCGAGCGCGCCGCCAGTAGAATCTCGGCAAATCGATGCGGCCGTTACGGTGATGTTCCGCGATCAGCCGGCTCGTGATCAGGTAACCGCTCAATACGAAGAATACGTCGACGCCGACATACCCGCCGCCCACGACGCCTGCGAGACCCGTATGCGCAAGAAATACGGCGATGACGGAAAGCGCGCGCAATCCGTCGAGGCCGGCAATCCGGGTGTGTTGCATGTGACTCATGCCTGTTTGGAGAAGGCGGGGCGGATAGCTCGCCGCGCGGGTATTGATAGCCGATAAGCTCTGAAACGGTTGGTAAGGATTCGGCTACGAGAAGTTCAACAAATCATCTCGCTTCTCCACTGCACGGAAATCTTTTCGTTCTCGCTGGGCAATAGTCGTAAAAGCTACCTGCCCTACGTAAAGTCATTCGAGGACGGCAACGAGCGCCGGGCGATCAGTGCAAATTACGCACAGACTTTCTACTGCTCAATTGAAAAGAACCGTTATGTCTCACCGCATACAGAGTGCGGGCGTTCGTCGATCACATGGTTGAGGACTTCGCGAACAATGATGACGCTATCGACGCGCCGCCACGCGAACGACAGAAGACAGAGAGGCAACGCAAGATCCACGCAAAGGAATTCATGGCGGATTTAGACTAACGGCGGCCGGCCGACGAGACTCGCAGCCCGGCCGCATGAATCGATTACGACGGACGCTTAGGAATATCCAGTCCCTTCGCCACGGCCGGACGCGCGACGAACGCGGCCAACACGCGCGTCACGTTCGAGAAGTCCTGAATGCCGACGAGATCGCCTGCTTCATAGAAGCCGATCAGATTGCGTACCCAAGGAAACGTGGCGATATCGGCGACCGAGTAGGCATCGCCCAGAATCCAGTCACGTCCTTCGAGTTGCCGGTCCAACACGCCGAGCAAGCGCTTCGCTTCGCCGATATAGCGGTCGCGCGGACGCTTGTCTTCGTACTCTTTGCCGGCAAACTTGTGGAAGAAACCCACCTGGCCGAACATCGGCCCGATACCGCCCATCTGGAACATCACCCACTGGATCGCCTCATAGCGGCCGGCGGCATTCTGTGGAATCAACTGGCCGCTCTTGTCCGCGAGATAAAGCAGGATCGCGCCGGATTCGAACAGCGGCAACGGCTTGCCGTCAGGTCCGTTCGGATCGATGATCGCCGGAATCTTGTTGTTCGGACTGAGCGACAGAAACTCCGGCGTCATCTGATCGTTGGTATCGAAGCGCACGAGATGCGGCTCGTACGGCAAGCCCGTTTCTTCCAGCATGATCGACACCTTCACTCCGTTGGGCGTGGGCAGCGAGTAAAGCTGAATCCGGTCCGGATGCTCGGCAGGCCATTTCTTCGTGATCGGAAAAGCGGATAGGTCGGTCATCTGGCGGTGTAACCCTTGTGCGAATGCGGCGACTGAAAAGAGAATCGGGCCTTCGCTGCCGGCCGGACGACCGGTGGCGAAGATCCCAACCCAGGATCGCCAAATATAAACCGACTCGGCGCAACGCGTGCGGGCGCGGCCCAACGCGTATATCGGCACTCAAGGTTTTACAGCCGACGTTACCGGCGGCTCGCGAACGTAAAACGTGCACGCTAACCGGCACTCACCACAGATCCTTGGTCGCGGTGCCGGCGCGCGAGTTATAACCTTCGCGCCACAAGGACGCGCCGACGCTCAGCAACAGCGTCTTCTGCTCGCCGTCGAGCAAGTCCCAGGCGGCCGCGAGCCAACTGGCGAAGCTCGCACAGGTCTGTTCCAGGTCGACGGGCGTTTTGCCCTCGAGGTATTGCCGTTCGAACATCGAAAGAACTTTTTCGGGTGTCATGGGCGCCGTCTCCGTATTGGATGCGCCAAGTCTAAAGGCGGCGCACGGCATGCGGAATGCTCCCGACCCCAACCCCGGGTTACTCCCAGGCAAAATCCGCCATCGGCCGAACAAGTCCGATGTGCGACGCAAAGGCATCGGCAAAGGAAAAGGCGCCGCAGCGCCCTTTCCGTCGACCCCCGTCGCAAACCAAATTACGGCGCGTTGCGCTTGGCATTGTTCTTGGCGTCTTCCTTCGCGTCGCCATAGGCCTTTTGCACCTTGCCCGCGCCTTGTTGCAGATCGCCCTTGATTTCCTTGCCCGGGTTGTCCGTGGCCTTGCCGACTGCTTCGTTGACCTTGCCCTTAACCTGCTCGGCCACACCCTTCACCTGGTCCTTGTTCATGTTCGGCTCCACTATTTGGAATGCCGGCGCGACATTACGCCAGTATCCGTAGTGAGCAACGGGTGTGCCCGTGCCCGCGCGTGGTTTGGTTTCTTCAGAACGTATCGCAAGAAAATATTTTCAAACAGGCCTAAAGTCCCGCTGCGGCGCGCCGTAAAGCTGCCAAGGAGGCGCCATGGATCGCACAGCCATCACCGTTTCGGGATCATCCCAAGCCGCTTTGATCGATCGCGACATTACCCATATTGCGCGGGTGATGCGGCCGTCTTTACACGGCGATCTGGGCGGCCCGATCCTGCCCGCCGGGTATTGGCGCAAGCGTCTGTACCAATTGCTCGACGCCGGCAATCTTTCCCACGCGCAACTGTGCACGGTCGACAGCCTCCTGCTCCAGCTCGATCAGTACGAAGCCGAACCTCAACTGGCCTGGGACGCATTGGCGCCGGCCTCCGCCGCGTTGTTCCCGCCGCCGTACCCGGCCAGCGCCAGCCACCGGGTCTGACCGGCTGAGCCTGAACTCCGGTTCGTTCCGGGCCGGCGGCATTCCATTTGCTCGCGATAAAAAAAGGCCGCGAACCATGCCGCGGCCTCAACACGTCGCAACGCGGGGAATTCGCGTCACGTTATAAGCGTACACGCGCAACTGTGACAGCCGCATTTAGCCGTGGACTCGCCTGTGCAGTGTTTCAAACGTGCGAAATTTTCTGCCCAAGCCACGCAAAAAATAGGGAAATGGGACGACCTTAGGTCATAATGTCCGCAAAAATTCCCAGCAAGGATACCCGTGACCGTCGCCGCACCGCTCGCACTGCTCAAGCAAGCGCGCGCCCGCTTCACTCAACGCGAAATCGCCGCGCATGTCGGCAAGGACATCAAGACGGTACGTCGCTGGGAAAAAGGCGAAACGCAGTGCCCGGCGATGCTTGAACCGGCCTTGCGCGATCTGCTGCGAAACCGCGTGCGAACCCGCGGCAGCGTGGGCGGCGACGCTCAGTTCCGCTTTATCGACCTGTTCGCCGGCATCGGCGGAATTCGCATGGGCTTCGAGGCGCACGGCGGCGACTGCGTCTTTACGAGCGAGTGGAACGACTTTTCGACCAGGACCTACCGCGAGAATTATCCCGGCGGCGCCGAGCATGCGCTGATCGGCGACATCGTCTCGTTTCCGGCTGAGGACGTGCCGAGCCACGACGTGTTGCTCGGCGGCTTCCCGTGCCAGCCGTTTTCGATCGCGGGTGTGAGCAAGAAGAATGCGCTGGGCCGGCCGCACGGCTTCGAATGCACGACCCAGGGCACGCTCTTTTTCGATGTCGCGCGGATCATCGCAGCCAAACGACCCGCCGCGTTCCTGTTGGAGAACGTGAAGAACCTGCTCTCGCACGACAAGGGCCGCACCTTCGACGTGATCCTGCGAACCTTGCGCGACGAACTCGGCTACGAAGTGCACTATCGCGTGGTCGACGGCCAGCATTTCACGCCGCAGCATCGGGAACGGATCATCATCGTCGGCTTTCGCGGCAAGACTTTGTTTTCGTGGGACGACCTGCGCCTGCCGGAAGAAGGCCCGCGTCTCGGCTCGATTCTGCATCGCACGGATGGCAGCGAGCCGGTGCTGCCGTGGGACCACGACCGCTTCTTCGACCACGCCGGCCGACGCGTGCAACCCAAGTACACACTCACGCCGAATCTCTGGACTTACCTGCAGAACTACGCGGAGAAACATCGTGCGGCGGGCAACGGCTTCGGCTTCGGCATGGCTTATCCGACCAGCGTGACGCGCACGCTGTCGGCGCGTTATCACAAGGACGGCTCCGAGATCCTGGTCTATCAGGGCGAGTCGCTGCGCCCACGCCGCCTCACGCCGCGTGAATGCGCGCGGCTGATGGGCTTTCCCGATACCTTCAGAATCCCGGTGAGCGACACGCAAGCCTACCGGCAGTTCGGCAACAGCGTCGTGATGCCGGTAATGCGCGAAGTGGCGCGCATCATGCTGCCGCACGTGCAAGCTCTGCTCGCCGAGGAAACTCGCCATGATTCGAAGCAAACGCTCTCGCTCTACGCGTGATCGGTCAGTCGGTGTGAATAGCCGGCGCGCCGACCCGCTTTTCAAGCGCTAGAAGCGATGGTCGACATCGTCGATAGCGCCACCCGCAGCCGGATGATGTCCGGCATTCGCGGCCGCAACACCAAACCGGAAATTCTGATCCGCAGCCTGTTGCATCGACAGGGCTTTCGCTTCCGGCTGGATGCGCGCGATCTGCCCGGACGCCCGGACATCGTCTTACCGCGCTACCGCGCCGTGGTGTTGGTGCACGGCTGCTTCTGGCACGGCCACGACTGTCATCTTTTCAAATGGCCGCAAACGCGGCCGGAATTCTGGCGCGACAAGATCGGCCGCAATCGCAGCAACGACGACAAGGTTTGCGCGGCGCTGCTCGCCAGCGGCTGGCGCGTCGCGGTGGTATGGGAATGCGCTTTGCGTGGCGCCAATCGCGATATCGAAGGTGTCTTGCAGCGGCTCGTCGAGTGGCTGAAGAGCGACGCGCCGAGCTTCGAGGAACGCGGCTGAAAGCCGCTTGTAGTCCGCCCGGCCGCACGAATCTTCAGGCCGCTGGTGATACACTCGATTGGCTAACTCGGGGTACTTCCGCACGGCGCCCTGCCCTGCAAACCGGCCGCAAAACCGCCCGCCCCGACCATCCCAGAACCACTCAAGAAGGGAGGCACACCATGGCAGATTTCCGTCTCTGGTCCGACGAATTTCCCACCAACGGCTTCATGCCGAAAGCCCACGAATATCACGACAAGGCCTTTGGCGTGGACGGCGAGAACATCTCGCCCGCGTTGCATTGGGAGGCGCCGCCCCCCGACACGCAAAGCTTCGCGCTCACCGTTCACGATCCCGACGCGCCCACCGGCAGCGGGTTCTGGCACTGGGTCGTGGTGAATATTCCGGGTGACGCCCGTTCGCTGCCGCGCAACGCCGGCAAGTCGGACGGCTCGCTGCTGCCGCAAGGCGCGCTGCAGGTGCGCAACGACTACGGCACGGTCGGCTTCGGCGGCGCCGCGCCGCCGCGGGGCGACAAGGCGCATCGCTACATCTTCCGTCTGCATGCGCTGCGCGTGCCGAGTCTGCCGATCAACGCGGACACCACCAACGCGGTGGCGCGCTTTATGACGCATCTGAACGAACTCGATTCGACCACTCACACCGGTCTGTACGAACTCAAATAACGCGGGAGACGCGCCGGCCGGCGCGCTCAGGCTGCGCCGGCTCCTTGAAAGCGGCACGCGGCGCGCGCGAGCGGCGAGCCGCCCCACTAAAACTCGAACAATCGATGCAAGCACAACCACCGCGCAAGGACGGCGCCGACGGCACCATCGCCGCCGAAGCGGCCGACACCCTCGCCCTCGACACATCGCTGCGCAAGGACACCGAACAAGGTTTGCCGATTCCGCAGCGCTACTGGGCGATGCTGGTTATCGCGCTCTCCCTCACGCTTGCGGTGCTTGACAGCGCGATTGCCAACGTGGCGCTGCCGACTATCGCGCGCAATCTGCACGCCAGCGCGGCCGGCTCGATCTGGGTCGTCAACGCCTATCAGCTCGCGATCACCATCTCGCTGTTGCCGCTCGCCTCGCTCGGCGACCGCATCGGTTACCGGCGCATTTATCTGGCCGGGCTGATCCTGTTCACGGTGGCGTCGTTCGGTTGTGCGTTGTCGACTTCGCTGCCGACGCTCGCGCTCGCTCGCGTGATCCAAGGCTTCGGCGCGGCCGGCATCATGAGCGTGAATACGGCGCTGGTACGCATGATCTATCCGCCCGCGCAGCTCGGACGCGGCGTCTCCATCAACGCGATGGTGGTCGCGGTGTCGTCGGCGGTGGGGCCGACCGTGGCTTCCGGCGTGCTCGCGGTCGCCTCATGGCCGTGGCTGTTCGCCATCAACGTGCCGATCGGCATCGCGGCAATCGTCGGCGGCTTCAAGGCGTTGCCGATGAACCCCGGCCACGAATCGCCGTACGACTATTTGAGCGCGGTGATGAACGCATTTGTCTTCGGCCTGCTGATCTTCGCGGTCGACGGACTCGGCCACGGCGAGGGATTCCGCTACGTCGCGCTCGAAGCGCTCGGCGCGCTGGTGATCGGCTATTTCTTCGTGCGCCGTCAGTTGACGCAGCCCGCGCCCTTGCTGCCGATCGATTTGCTCAGGATTCCCATCTTCGCGCTCTCGATCGGCACGTCGGTCTGTTCGTTCTGCGCGCAGATGCTCGCCTTCGTGTCGCTGCCGTTCATGCTGCAGGACTCGCTGGGTTTGTCGCAGGTGGAAACCGGTCTGCTCATGACGCCGTGGCCTGCCGTGATCATCATCGCGGCGCCGATTGCGGGCGTACTGTCGGACAAGGTGTCGTCGGGATGGCTGGGCGGCATCGGACTTGCCGCGATGACGGCCGGGTTGCTGCTGCTCGCCACACTCGGCGCGCATCCGGACGCCATGCAAATCGCCTGGCGCATGGCCTTGTGCGGCGCCGGCTTCGGCATCTTCCAGTCGCCGAACAATCGCACCATGCTGTCTGCCGCGCCGCGCGAGCGCAGCGGCGGCGCGAGCGGCATGCTCGGCACCGCGCGCCTGACCGGCCAGACGCTCGGCGCGGCGCTGGTCGCGCTGATCTTCGGCATCGCGCCACAGCATGGACCGACCATCGCGCTCTACGTGGCCGCGTGTTTTTCGGCGGTCGCCGCGGTGATCAGCACGATGCGCGTCAGGCACCATGCCAATGTGCAGCCGGCCTGACTGAGTTCAGCGCAAGGGATTTTTTCAGCCGTACGAATGCAAAAAGGGCGTGGCTCACGTTGTGCGAGCCACGCCCTTCGCTTCTACTTTCACACCGCCAATCAGATGACGTGACCAGCACGCGCGGCTCTCACGCTAGCCGCGCGACCGTTACTCCGG
Source organism: Paraburkholderia sp. BL25I1N1 (assembly GCF_003002025.1). Taxonomy (GTDB): domain Bacteria; phylum Pseudomonadota; class Gammaproteobacteria; order Burkholderiales; family Burkholderiaceae; genus Paraburkholderia. Next base: position 172,281 of record NZ_PVZB01000005.1, on the reverse strand, counting down.
CAACGACGGCGCGGTCACGTCAGCGCGCTTTACCGCTTTGGCCGCCACCGACGATGCCGTCGCGACGTTGCGCAAATCCGCGAGGAAGGTATCGCGCCACACCGACAGATTGTTCTCGCGCATTGGCGCCATCATGTCGGCATGCCGTGCCTGACGCTCGGCGAGCGGCATGGAGAGCGCGCGTTCCAGCGCCTCGGCCATCTGTGACAGATCGAACGGATTGACGACGAGTGCGCCAGGCAGCTGCTCGGCCGCGCCGGCGAACTGCGACAGCACGAGCACGCCCGGGTCGGCCGGATCCTGTGACGCCACGTACTCCTTTGCGACGAGATTCATACCGTCGCGCAGCGGCGTCACATAGCCGACCTGCGACTGACGGAAGAGCGCCATCAAGAGATTGCGCTCGTATTTGCGGTTCAGGTACTGGATGGGCGTCCAGTCGAGTTGCGCAAAGCGACCGTTGATGCGGCCCGCTTCGCCCTCGAGCGTCTGACGAATCCGCTGGTAGGTCGTGACGTCGGCGCGCGTCGGCGGCGCGATCTGCACGAGCGACACGCGACCGTGCCAACCCGGTGCGTTCAGCAGCAACCGCTCGAACGCCTGGAAGCGCTCCACCAGACCCTTCGAATAATCGAGGCGGTCGACGCTCATGATCAGCTTGCGTCCGCGCATGCCATCGCGCAGGCTGCGCACCGGCTTACGGTCGGTGAATTGCTCGGCGGCCTTGGCGATCGCGTCTGGATAGATCCCGATCGGATACGCGCCCACCTTCAGGAAACGGTTATACGCGTGCACCATACCGTCTTCGCTCGAGGTGCCGTGCTGGCCGCGCTCGATAAAGTCGACGAACGACTGGCGATCCGCATCGGTCTGGAAGCCGATCACGTCGTAGCTGCACATGGCCTTGACCAGTTCTTCGTGCGGCGGAATCGTGCGCAGCACTTCCGGCACCGGAAACGGAATATGCAGGAAGAAGCCGATCGGATTCTTCACGCCGAGTTCGCGCAGGCAGCGCGCGAACGGCAGCAGATGATAGTCGTGAACCCAGATGATGTCGTCGGGCTTGAGCAGCGCCTTGAGCTGCTTGGCCAGCGTCGCGTTGACACGTTGATACCCCGCGTATTCCTGCCGGTCGTAGCGCGACAGGTCATTGCGATAGTGGAACGTCGGCCACAGCGTCGCATTGGAAAAGCCGCGGTAATACTGGTCGTAGTCGCGCTTGGTCAGGCCCACCGTTGCGTACGTCACATTGCCTTGTTTTTCTATCACCGGAGCGCTGGGCTCACTCACCGTCTCGCCGCTCCAGCCGAACCAGACCCCGCCGCTTTCCTTCAGCGCGTCCAGCACGCCGATAGCGAGACCGCCCGCTGCGGGACGGCCTTCCTGAGTCGGCGCGACACGATTCGATACCACGATCAGTCTGCTCATTGGTGCTCCACCTAGTTCAGTTGTTTCGTTGCATACGGATATGTGTCGAAAAGATGCATGCAAGTCGCGTGCCGTTTTTAACAGTCGCAGAAATAAAAATGTATGCAAATGTGACTGACGAGCAAAAACGCGCGGCGCCACCCGGCCGCGAAGAAATTTTTTCTGCTTTGTATGACGAAACCGGAAGGCCTCTTACCGGTCGTCAATCGGCTCAGGCGTCCTGTTCCGAGCCGAGGTCGCGCTGGTACTCCAGCCCTTCCTGACGCACGCCGCCCTGGTTGTGCTCGCCGTCCGGTGGCGCGTCGGGCGCGATGCGGTTCTGCCCTGCGGGATCGTGCAATTCAGGCGGACTCTCCTTGGTGCCGGCCGGCCGGGAGTCGCGCTTCGAATGGCGCGCTGAACGTCGCAATGCTGGATGTCTCATGATCCACGCCTCCGCGGGAAGCCCGCCGCCAGATTGGCGGCGTCAATACAGTCTAGGGGTCGCGACGGTAAATTGCCGGTAAAAGATGCGCCGGCTTTGTAACAAATACATAAATTCGGCGCGCCATACTGCGGCGCAACCGAAGAACGTGTCAGAGTTGCATACGCGGCATTCGCGACGGCTAACGCTGACCGGCTTGTGGCGTTTGGGTCGGCTGCGGCGGCGGATCGCCGATTGGCGGAGCGACGGGCTCGATCGGTTCGATGGGTTGCGGACTCGGATCGGGACTGGGACCTGGAACCGGAATGGTGTCGGGTTCGCCTGGACTCGGCGGCGCAATCGGAGGCGGCGACGGCGGCTCGATCGGCTCGGGACGATGAGCCTGAATCGGCAGGGGAAGCGCGGGGGCGGCAGCGTAGTCCGGCATATTATTTATCCTCGTTTGCGTTCCATTGGTTCGCAGCAAGGCTTGTGCCGTTACGGTTGCGCCCCCGGCTGGTTGCGCCGGCTGGTTGCGCCGGATGTGTCAGCGGCGCTGGCGGCGTTAAGCGTCCGCGCCGCCCAATGCGCGCGACTCGTCGGCGGCGTCGCCGTCTTCACGCGCGTCGTTGCCGTATTCGACGAGGCGGTTATATAACGTCTTCAAGCTGATGCCGAGAATCTCGGCGGCTCGCGTCTTCACGCCGCCGCACTGCTCGAGCGTGGCCAGGATCAGTTGACGATCCGCTTCGGCGAGCGACGTGCCGAATGGAATCGTGATCGCCGTACCGGCCGCGGGCTTCGACAGCGTGATCTGCAGCGGCACCGTTGCCGTGCTGTCCGAATCCGTACCGGACATGATGTGCGCGCGCTGCACGTAATTCTTCAATTCGCGCACATTGCCCGGCCACGGATAGGACATCAGCATGTCCTTCACGGCTGCGGGGAAATGCTTCTTCGTGCTGTGGCGTTCGTTGAGTTCGTCGAGGAACGCCTGGGCCAGCAGTTCCACATCCTTGCCCCGCTCGCGCAAGGGCGGCAGGCTGATCGGAAACACGTTCAACCGGTGGTACAAGTCGAGCCGCAGCTTGCCTTCCAGCACGGCCTGCTCGGGATCGCGGTTGGTCGCCGCAATCAGGCGCACGTCGGTTTCGATTTCCTTGGTCGTGCCGACCCGCATGAACATGCCGGTTTCGAGCACGCGCAACAGCTTCACCTGCAACTCGATCGGCATCTCGGTGATTTCGTCGAGGAACAGCGTGCCGCCGTTCGCGCGCTCGAAATAGCCCTTGTGCTGACGATCCGCGCCGGTAAACGAGCCGCGCTCGTGGCCGAACATTTCCGATTCGATCAGGTTCGGCGAAATCGCGCCGCAGTTCACAGCGAGGAACGCGTGCTTGCGACGCAAGCTGAGCTGGTGCAGCGTCTGCGCGGCGACTTCCTTGCCGGTGCCCGACTCGCCCACCAGCATGACCGAGGCCGCCGTCGGCGCAACCCGGCCGATCTGGTCGTAGACCTCCTGCATGGCCGGCGAATTGCCGAGCATCAGGCCGAAGCGGCCCATGCGGCGCAGTTCGCCGCGCAACGTGCCGATTTCCGCCTTCAGGTCGCCGGCGCGCGGCAAGCGCGAGAGAATCGCCTTGACGCGCTGCATGTTGATCGGCTTGACCAGATAATCGGTGGCGCCCATCTTTAGCGCGTTGACGGCCGACTCCACCGTGGCATGGCCGGTAATCACGATCACTTCCACGCCGGAGCGCGGATCCAGATCTTCGAACAGGTCGACCCCGCTGCCGTCCGGCAGCTTCAGGTCCGTAAAAACGACGTCCGGCATCTGCCGGACCAGTTGAATGCGCGCTTCGCGCAAATCGCCCGCGGTGGCGGTGGTCAGGCCATCTTCCCCGATGATGGCGGAAAGTGCCTCGCGGGTACCGGCATCGTCATCGACAATCAGTACATGTGGCATCGCGTCTCGAAAGCCTGCAAGCGTGGGTGTGGGAAAACATGCAAAGGCGCATGTTGAAATGCGTGCCGTCGACCTGTCGTCTGGCCGTTGCCGCGGGCGCTAATGTGAGCGCCCACCAACTCCAACCCAACACGCCAAGCCGAACGACTTGATTCAATCTTGCAACAATATGAGGGCAAACCCACCCGCCCAAACCGTCATTGTTGTTTATTTACCTATTATACGGCTTTACAGAGACAAATTAGCAATGCATACCGGGCGCCGCCGGCCCTGCGGCGAGCCGGCAATGCAGTGCAGACAAATGGCTCAACTACGCGGGAACGGCCAGGGGCCGCCGTTGCCGTTCGGGTAAGCGGAGCCGTTGGCGCCATGCGCGCTCGGGCTTGCGCCACCCGTCGTGGTCGCCTGATTGGCCGTCGGCGCCGCGACCGTACCGCCCTCGTTTTCCCACCGGTTCAACTCGCGCGCCACCGGGACTTGCGCGGCGCGGTTGCGCTGCTGCACGTAGCGCACTGCCAGAAAGCCGCCGAGCGCCATCAGTGCGCCGAAGATGCCGATCTTGGGTCGTGCCATCGTGAACTCCTTGTCGTCATGAAGCGGATTAAAACTGTGAAGCGCCTTAGCGCGCGGTGAGCACGCCGAGTACAAAGCCGACGCCCGCGGCAATGCCGATCGAACGCCACGGGTTGTGCCGCACGTAGCGTTCGGTATTGATGGTGGCGGCTCGATAACGCCGCTGCGCATTCTGCTGTGCGTCGCCAAGCGCCGATTGCAGGGTCTCGACGTGCGTGCCGAGTTTGTCGCGCAATGCGCCGACGCCTTCGCCCGGCACATTGGCGGCAAGGCGCAGCATTTCCTCCGAGTCCTTCAGCAGCACTCGCAGATCCTCGACAATCTTCTGGCCGCCGAGTGCAAGCTGTTGCGTGGTGTCAGTCATCATTCACTCCTGGTCTGAGTTCGGCGTTGCGTGTGCGTTCCGGCGAGTGCGCATAACGCTGCAAATTGGCGAATGCCGATCGCCGCCGTCGCGCAACATATGCCATGCGATCGCATGAAAAAGCACACGCGTGTCGGATCGGTTTCGCAATCGCCGTGCCCGGTAAGTTCGCCTTGCTCATAGCGAGCAAACCGCGAGCCGGGCAGTTTCGACCGATCTGGCGCCACGTAGTTTTCCAACCCTCAGATCGTTTGCCGAAAACGGTGCCAAAGTGGTTAAATCAACGTTTGAGAGATAGCGGCCTCGCTGGTTAATCTCGTTCCAGGCCTGCGCGCCGTAACAACACATTCATTTGCACAGGACCCCCGTTTATGGCGTCAATCGACCTCGCCTCGCCCACCGTCACCGGCGGAGGCAATGCTTCGGCAATGGCGAAGCAGCGCGTCGCGGACGGCATCGTGGGACTCAAATCGTACGGCTTGCTGTATGGCTCGTCGCCGGTAATGCTGGATCTGTACCAGCAGATCGAGCGCGTGGCGGGCACTGACGCGACCGCGCTGATCATCGGCGAATCGGGCACGGGCAAGGAGCTGATCGCCCGCACGATTCACGATCAAAGCAACCGCAGGGAAGCACCGTTCGTCGCGGTGAATTGCGGCGCGATTCCCGACGAACTCATCGAAGCCGAACTGTTCGGCCACGAGAAAGGCAGCTTCACGGGCGCCGTCCAGGGCCGCGTCGGCTACTTCGAACACGCGAACGGCGGCACGCTGTTCCTCGACGAAATTACCGAGATGGCGCCGGTGCGCCAGGTCAAGCTGCTGCGCGCGCTGGAAACCGGCACCTTCTATCGGGTCGGCGGCAACGACCTGATCAGCGGCAACGTGCGCGTGATCGCCGCGACCAATCGCGACCCCGCGGTGGCCGTCAAGGAAAACGGTCTGCGTGAAGACCTCATGTACCGGCTCGCGGTTTTTCCGCTGCGCGCGCCGCCGCTGCGCGAACGTGAGAATGACCGCGAACTGCTCGCGCAACACTTCCTCGCGCTGCTGAATCAGCAGGAAGGCACGAGCAAAAGTTTCAGCAAGCGCTCAATCGAAACGCTGCGCACCTGGTCATGGCCGGGCAACGTGCGCGAGTTGAAAAACGCCGTCTATCGCGCATTCATTCTTGCGGAAAAGATCGTGGAGTTGCCGCATCCGCATCTCGCGTCGCGCGTGAAAAAGCCGACAACGCAGGGCGACGCGATGAGCGTATGGATCGGCACGCCGCTCGCCGACGCGCAAAAGCAGATCATTCTCGGCACGCTCAAATATTGCGGCGGCGACAAACGGCGCGCGGCCAAAGCGCTCGGCGTAAGTCTGAAAACCTTGTACAACCGCTTGAGCGCTTACGGCGACGAAAGCGCCGAAGAGGACCTCGACCAATGAACTTATGCCGCGGCACTCATGGAGTGAAGCGGCATGAGTGCGTGCCTCGCGTGCCGGAGTGATCAAGTGCTCGCCGGGCTTCAGCGGCTGACCAAACGCTGCAAGCAAGCCCACTTCGTGCGTCTTGAAAAGCAAACCAAATCCGTTCGCACCGCCAATCAAAATGGGTTCTGCCCAAACAGAAATCCTTTTGTCTCGCACCATCTTTTGCAATTGCTTGCATTTTCCCTCTGCCAATTACAAATAGCATCCTGCAAAATGCGGCACACGCATTGCTAGGTGGGGAACGCGTGTTGCTCGTTCGCGTAACGGTTGTCGAGCGTGAATGAAAGGCACTTGCAGGAGCAGAGACAGGGAAATGCAAAAAAGTATGGTGTGGGCCGAATGGGCAAAAAGAACCGCCGGGCGCGGACGTCCCAATGCAACGGCGCTCGTTGCTCTAGCCGTGGTGATCTCGTCGGCGCTGAGCGGCTGTAGCTCGCTCTATTCAGAAGGCGCGACCGCCGGAGCCGGTATCGCAGGCGCCGCGCTCGCGGCGAAAGTCACCAGCAACGCGGCCGTCGCGACCGGCATCGGTCTTGGCGCAGTGGCCGCAGCGCGTGCGGGTGTCCAGTACTCCGAGCGCGTGGTTCACAAGAATACGCAGGACGGCATCGCCAAAATCGCCGGGCCGCTCGACGTCGGCGCAATCGCCCCGTGGAGTGTGACCCACTCGATGCCGATTGAAGACGACGAGCACGGCCGCGTTACTGTCAGCCGCACAATCAGCGCGGGCGCGCTCGACTGCAAGGAAATCGTCTTCTCGGTCGATCAGACGGCCACCAAGAACGTGCCGGCAAGCAGCGCGTTTTACGTCGCTTCGATTTGCCGCGACGGCGACAACTGGAAATGGGCGTCGGCCGAACCCGCTACCGAACGTTGGGGCGCGTTGCAATGACGGCGCGTTCGCATACGGCTGCCCTCACGGCGCGCCGCCCTCGCCTCGCCGCCTGGTCCGGCAGCCGGCTGCGGCTGGTGCTGGCCGGCGCGTTGTGCGTCGGCGCAAGTGTGCTGACGAGCGGCTGCTCGTCGGTCGGCGCGGCGAGCGGCGCGGCAGCGGGCGTCGCGTCCGGGCTGGTGACATCCAATCCGGCCATTGCCATCGGTGTCGGCATTGCCGTGCAGGCTGCGACCGACGAGGCCGTCGGCCACTACATGCGCGTCATGCACACCGATCAGCAGAACATGATCGCCGCGTTGGCGGGCGCCATGCCGGTCGGCGAGACACGGCCGTGGGCGGTCAAGCACACGTTGCCGATCGAGAATGGCCACGGCCAGGTGCGCGTAACGCGCGCGTTCGGCTCGGCCCTCGCGCTCTGCAAGGAATTCGTCTTCTCGGTACAGGACGGCGACGGACCGACCGCGCATGAGGACTGGTATACGGCGAGCGCGTGTCAGCAGGAAAAGGGCTGGAAGTGGGCGTCCGCGGAACCGGCCGTCACGCGCTGGGGCAGTCTGCAATAACTGCACGGCAATGAAAAAACGGCAGGGTCGCCCCTGCCGTTTTTGCTTCGAACCGGCCTCACGCGTCTTGATCGACTCAAACGCGCAACGCGGGCGCGCTCAAGACTCCACGTCTTCCAGACTGAAGATTTCGGTCTGGTCGTTGTACGAGAAGATCTCGCCATAACGGCCCCAGTTGATGACCGCGTCGAGCGTCTCTTCCGCGGCGCTGTCCGACAGAAAATCCTCCAGCTCCTGCTCGAAGCGCACGCGCGGCGCGCGATGCCCCGGCCGTTCGTTGAGCACCGTCTTGATTCGCGCGGCGAGGGGCACGTGACGCAGCAGATGTTCGGCGAACATCATCTTGCGTTCCTGAGTGCCGAACTCGGAGAACACGCGCGCCGGCGGCGTCAGGAAAATGTCGCCCTCGCGGATATCCGCGAAACCGAGATGCTGCAGCACTTCAGCGACCGGGAACAGATCGTCGACCTCGAGGTGCAGCGAGCGCGCGATTTCCGGCATGTCCGCACGGCCGTGGTACGGCGCGGCGGCCAGCGTTTCGATCAGACCGGCCATCAGGTTGGTCGACACGTGCGGCAGCCAGCTGTGCAGCTCGAGCCCCTTCCGGGTCTTTTCGTCGGTCTGACGCGCGGTCATCTTCGCGTAGATGTCGTCCACCAGCTTACGGAACGCCGGATCGAGACGATTGCGCGGATGCTTGAACGGCACCTTGATCTCGGCGATCACGCGGCCCGGATTCGACGACAACACCAGAATGCGATCGCACATGAACACCGCTTCCTCGATGTTGTGCGTGACGATCAGCACGGCCTTGATCGGCATGCGGCCTTGCGTCCACAGATCGAGCAGGTCGGTACGCAGGGTTTCGGCGGTCAGCACGTCGAGCGCGGAAAACGGCTCGTCCATCAGCAGCAGCGTGGGATCGACCACCAGCGCGCGCGCAAATCCGACGCGCTGGCGCATGCCGCCCGACAGCTCGCGCGGATAGGCGTTTTCGAAACCGTCCAGACCGATCAGGTCGATCGCCGCCAGCGCGCGCGTACGCCGCTCGCTCGCGCCGACGCCTTGCGCTTCGAGACCCGCTTCCACGTTTTGCAGTACGGTCAGCCAGGGGAACAGCGCGAACGTCTGGAACACCATCGCGACACCCTTGGCGGGACCGTCGAGCGGCTTGCCCATATAGGTGACTTCGCCGTCGGTCGGCTCGATCAGACCGGCGATGATGCGCAACAGCGTCGACTTGCCCGAGCCCGAACGGCCCAGCAATCCCACGATCTCGCCTTCGCGCAGCGACAGGTTTGCGTCGTCGAGGACGAGCAGTTCGCCCTGCGACTTGTTGAACCCGCGGCACACGTCCTTGACGCGCAGGATCTCTTCGCCGAGGCGCGGCGGCTTCGGCGGAATCTGGATCGGCGCGGCGGTCATAGCAGCTTTAGGATTTTGCATCGCGTTTTGCCTTTATTTCTTCAATCGAGCCGGAGCTTGGCTTCGGCGTAGGCGTACATCGGACGCCACAGCAGGCGGTTGAACAGAGTCACGAACAGGGACATCACGGCGATACCCACGATGATCTTCGGATAATCGCCCGCGGCGGTGGACTGCGCGATATAGGCGCCGAGTCCGTGCGCGGCCACCTTGGTGTCGCCCCACTGCACGAATTCCGCAACGATGCTCGCATTCCACGCGCCGCCCGACGCAGTGATCGCGCCCGTGACGTAGTACGGGAAAATGCCCGGCAGAATCGCCTGGCGCCACCACTGCCAGCCGCGAATGTGGAAGTTCTTGGCCGCCTCGCGATAGTCGTTCGGATACGAGGTCGCGCCGGCAATCACGTTGAACAGGATATACCACTGCGTGCCGAGCACGATCAGCGGCGACAGCCAGATGTCCGGGTTCAGATGGAAGCGCACGATCGCGATCACGAACACCGGGAACAGCAGATTGGCCGGGAACGCGGCGAGGAACTGCGCGAGCGGCTGGATCTTCTCGGCGAGCGCCGGGCGTAAGCCGATCAGCACACCCACCGGCACCCAGATCACGGAGGCGATCGCGATCAGCACCACCACCCGCAGCAGCGTGATCAGTCCGAGCACGAACACGTGCCAGACTTCGTCCAGCGACACGCCGGTGCGCACATAGATCACGACGCGATACACCACGTAGACGGTCGTGAGCAGCACCAGCGCTGCCCACACGATATCGCCGACGCGCGAACTCTTCTGCATCTGCGGAATCTGGAAGCGCGGCCCCTGGAACGCCGGCAGCCGGAACGGCACGCGCGCGGCCTTGGCGAACATCCAGCCGAGCGGCACCAGCAAGCGGTGGATCAGGCGGGTGCGGCGAATCAGATCGAGCAGCCACGATTCCGGCGCGTCGCCCGAACTGGTGTTTTCCATGCGGAACTTGTCGGCCCACGCGACGAGCGGGCGGAACAGCAACTGGTCGTAGGCGAGAATCACGACCGTCATGGCGAGGATCACCCAGCCGATCGCGTGCAGGTTCTTATCCGAGATCGCTTGCGCGAGATAGGCGCCGATGCCCGGCAGGATGATCGTTCTGTTGCCGACCGTGATCGCCTCGGAGGCGACCACGAAGAACCAGCCGCCCGACATCGACATCATCATGTTCCAGATGAGGCCCGGCATCGAGAACGGGACTTCCAGCTTCCAGAAGCGCTGCCATGAAGTCAGGTGAAAGCCGCGCGAGACTTCGTCCAGATCGCGCGGCACCGTGCGCAGCGACTGATAGAAGCTGAACGTCATGTTCCACGCCTGGCTCGTGAAGATCGCGAAGATCGCCGCGAGTTCGGCGCCGAGCACGCGGCCTGGAAACAGCGCCAGGAAGAAGGTGACCGTAAACGAAATGTAGCCCAGCACCGGCACCGACTGCAGGATGTCGAGAATCGGCACCAGCACGAGGCCGGCGCGGCGGCTTTTGGCGGCCAGCGTGCCATACACCAGCGTAAAGATCAGCGAGGCGACCATGGCCGCGAGCATGCGCAGCGTGGTGCGCATCGCATATTCAGGCAGGTTGGCCGGATCGAGCGAGATGGCTTGAGTCTTGAGCGTCGACATGGGCGCCAAGGTCTCGTGAAAGCCGATCGCCGCCATGGCGATCAAACAGATGATCAGCGGGAAGGCGACGAAGTCCCAGCGATTGGGCAGCACCCGCCATGCCGATGCATTGGCGGTGCGCTTCAGATTGAAGCTGAAGTCCATCAGAGACCCTCCCCGACGAACCAGGCGTTCAAGCCCAGCAAGGAGGATGCGGCTTCGGCGCGGCGATCTGAAGGTCGGTCCGGAAAGCGGAAATCAGGCATGGCAAAACGCGTATGCGCGGTAAATCGTTAGCGTTGGAGACACGTGAACCGGTGACGAATGTGCCGTGGACGAGCCGCCCAGGACCTCAACCGTCAAGCCAGACTCCTGTCGCCGCAGGCGCCGCCCGTAAGGGCTGGCGAGCTTTCCTTGTTTTGGACGGCACGACACTACACCATCCTATGTTTCAGGCACAACCTTTCGCGGCAAATAGCGATAAATAGCGGAGAACCTGCTTTCACCGCCCTTTAAGTCAGCATGCGCCGACCCTGCTGCCGATCTTTTATCGTGGCGCACCGGCCACATCGTCGACCATTGCGGGGCTGCCTCGATGGCCTGGAACTCACCGGACAAACCCGAACAACCGTCAAGAATCCGGCCGGGCTGCCGTTAAGAACCCGATGGACGCGGTGGACGCACTTCGCATTCCCGCAATAACGGTGGCGTCTGGCCCCATGACGGTTAAAATCAGAAGACGACGCCTGTTATCGGTTTATCCCGGGCCACAGCGACGGCGTATTGCCGACCGCTTCCACAGCGGTGAAACTGCGCGAGCGCGCTGCCACGAATGAGCTAGTTGCATGCCACAGCCAGACGGATCAGAGGGTCGATGAACAGGACAACCTTGCGCCAGGCAGCCGGACCGGTCAGCTTCATGCTGATCGTCCTGGTTTGCTGGTTCGTGGCCGGCACGGTTGCGGACCGGATGGTACAGCAAGAGCTGGACGCAGCCCTGCGTGCGCAGCGGCAGATGTCCACCTCGATCGTGGACAACATGGCGGAGGTGATCGCCAGCGACCTTGCGATGTCTCGCGCCATCCCCGCCACCATGGCCGAAATGGACGTGGTCCAGCGCGCTCTGGTGCAATCCCAGAATTATGCCGTGAAGAGTGGAGTGACGGAACCCGTCCTGCGCGCCGCCTTGCTCAAAGACGCGCAGATGAGCGCCGTGAGCAACTTCCTGCACGACGCGCAAGGCTTCTCCGGGCTCGACCAGATCTGGCTCGTCAACGCCAACGGCGTCTGCGTCGCCTCGAGCAACTCCATCGACAATCCCCTCGCGGCCGAGCGCTCTTTCGTCGGCACCGACATGCGGGTGCGCGGCTATCTGACGAACGCGCTGCTCGGCGCGTTCTCCGAAGCCTATGGCGTCGGCCGCTCAAGCGGCGAGCCCGGCATCTTCATTGCCGCGCCCGCATACGCGGACGGCCTGCTGGTCGGCGTGGTCGTCGCGAAGGTCGGCATCGCGCGGCTGCGCCACTGGGTCGCGCACGCCGGCACCTTCGTCGCCGACGACAACGGCGTCATCATCATGGCGCACAACAGCGAGCTCGAAGGCCGCGCACTGCCGAACTCGCGCGTCACGCACATGACGCCGGCCGAGCGCAAGATCACGTATCTGCGCGACACGATTCCCGACATCCAGATCAGCGTGGACTCGCAAGTACGCGAACAGGCGCCGTGGGTGCCGTCCGCCGTGGCCGGGCAACTATTCGGCATGCCCGAGCGACCCATGCCGTCGCTCTATCAGACGCGCGGCGGCCTGAACTCGGGACTGTCGGCGCATCTGGTCGATCCGCTCGTGGCCTGGCCGGAACTGCTGCGCAATCACAAGCGCGATCATTTGCTGGTGTTTCTGACGCTGGCCGGCACGGTCGCGCTGGCGTGGGTGATCACGGTGTCGTATGTGCGCGAGCGGCGCCACCATCGCGCCACGCGCGATCTCGCTGAACAATTGCAATCCGCCAACACGCTGCTGTCGGCTGAGGCGCGCCACGACGCGCTGACCGGCGCGCTGTCGCGGCGCTACTTTCTCGACCTGCTGCGCCACGAGATCGAACGCGCGCACGCAGGCAACGAACCGTTGTGCATGGCGATCGCCGACCTCGACCACTTCAAGCAGATCAACGACCGCTTTGGCCATGCGGCCGGCGACCGCGCGCTCGAACATTTCGTCGATACCTGCCGCGCCGAACTGCGCGGCGCCGACGCGATCGGCCGCCTGGGCGGCGAGGAGTTCGGTCTGCTGCTGCCGGCCACCGATCTGGCCGGCGGCCACGAAGTCGTCGAACGCTTGCGGCTGCGCCTGAAAGCGATACCTTCGCCGAAGTTGCCGCCTTCGGTGGGCTTGAGTGTGAGCATCGGCATTACCGAACTCTCGCCCGACGATCTGCCCGAGCGGATCATGAGCCGCGCCGACATGGCGCTTTACGCGGCGAAATCGGGCGGCCGCGACCGCACCGAGGCCCTGCCGCCCGACGACACCGCGCCGCCTGCCCGCACAATGGCCAACGTCTGGTGATGCGTCCGGCAGAAGCCGGACACCGGCGTCTCAATCAGTCCGCCGTCTGACGCAGGGCAAGACGCGCCCTCAGGCATCTCGGACGAAGCAGGTATCATCAACCCTGATATCGAGGTTGCCGCTACCGCTTTAACGGGAGATTCGCATGAAGGGAAATTTGGTCATCGTCTGCCGCGATCAGGATGCTGACGCGTTCGACCATCTGCTGGCTGAATACGGCGCGTTCCAGACGCGCCTGTCGTCCACCGCGTGGTATCTGAAACTGGCCGTCGCGCCGGAACTGATTCAGGAGGAGATCCTGGCACGTCTGGGCAAATACACCACCCACTATATTTTCGAAGCGGAAACGGTCACGTGGAATACGGTGGATAGCGACGCGGCGAATGCGCTGAATACGTTGTTCTCGGATTAGCACGCCGGTTTCCGGCGGCGCCTTCTGGATCTTGCGCCCGGATCTCAAGACGCGGCACGGACTGCCGAGCCCGCGCCGCGCACCGATTAACCCCAGGCATTCTCCGAAGTTGCCGCGGCCCGCGGCAACACTTCGAGCGGAAAGCTCATCAAGACTCGCAAACCACGGCCGCCGTGGTTGCCGATTTCCCACTCGCCACCGGCACGCCGCACCAGCCGTTCGACAATGGCAAGCCCGAGACCGCTATGGCCGTTGCCGCCGCGCGCCGGATCGAGCCGTACGAACGGCCGGCTCGCATTGATCAGATCTTGGGCCGCGATACCGCTGCCGTTGTCGCTCACCGACAAAGTGAAGCCTTCCGCAGTACGCGCCGTGGCGACGACGACCGGCGGCGCGCCGTATGCATGCGCGTTGTCGAGCAGATTCGACAGAATCCGGTCGAGTGTGGCGGCCGGCAGCAGGAACGCCGGCCCCGCGTTGAGTTCGGTCTGCACGGTGGGTGTACCGGAGGCCACCGCGCGATAGCTGCGCACGATCCGTTCGCACTGCGCGTCCACTTCGACCGCCTCGCTGCGATCGGCGCCGTCGTGGGCAAACACCAGAAACTGCTCGACGATATGCGTCATGGAATCGACGTCGCGCACCACGCCGTCGCGCATCTTTGCTTCGTCCATCATTTCGGCGCGCAGCCGCAAACGCGCGAGCGGCGTTTTCAGATCGTGCGCCACGCCCGCCAGCATCACGGCGCGGTCGTTCTCCGTGCGCGCCACTTCCTGGACCATCTGATTAAAACCGTGCGTGAGTTGACGCAACTCGCGCGGCCCGCGCTCCGGCACCGGCGGCACCGGCTGACCGCGGCCAAAACGCGCGACCGCCTGGGCGAGTGAGCGCAACGGCTGCTGCAGCGCCCAGGCGGCGAACAGCGCCGCCATCACCGCGAACGAGAAAATGATGGCAAGCCACAGCACCGTGCGGTCGAGCGAGCGCGGCGTGCGCAACGGCTGCACCGGCACGACGATCCAGCTGCGGTCGGAGGGCGCGCGCACCCATAGCGTGGGCGGGCGGCCCGGCTGGCCGATGCGCACCTGCGTGCCGGACGGCATGCGATCGCGCACGTCTTCGACGAAACGTTCGAGTGGCGGCGGCATGTCCGCGACCTCCGGCGGCACTTCCGGGCTCGCCGGGTCGACCAGTTTGACGCGCGACGGCAAGGGTTGATCCGGCGTTCGGGCGACGTGCTGACGCACCGCGTCGACGAGAAAGGTGGCTTCTTCGACCGCGTAGCGTGTTTGCAGCTGACTGCGTTCGAGGCGCATGAGCGCATACCACGCGAAATGCGACAGCAGCAGCACGGCGACGACCAGCAGCGCTAGCCGCCCGAACAGCGAATCAATGGGCCGGCGCATTCTGTTCGCCGTCGGGCACGAACACGTAGCCGCGGCCGCGCACCGTTTGAATGAAGCGCGGCGTGGACGGGTCGGTTTCGAGAATGCGGCGCAGACGCCAGACCTGCACGTCGATACCGCGGTCGGTGCCGTCGTATTCCGGACCGTGCAGCAGTTCGAGCAGGCGCTCGCGCGTGAGCGTGCGCATTGGGTGGTTGACGAAAATCTTCAGCAGCGCGAATTCGCTGCCCGACAACGTGAGCGGCTTGTCTTCCAGATGCAGCGTGCGCGACTGGAAGTCGAGCTTGAAGCGGCCGAAGTTGAACGGCTCGCGCTGTTCCGGCGCCGCCGCCGACGGCAGCGTGCGGCGCCGGCGCAGCACGGCCTGCACGCGCGCCAGCAGCTCGCGCGGATTGAACGGCTTGCCGAGGTAGTCGTCCGCGCCGAGTTCCAGCCCGACGATCCGGTCGACGTCGTCCGCCCGCGCCGTGAGCATGATCACGGGGATGTCGTCGCCCGACGCGCGCAGCTTGCGCAGGGCGGTGAGCCCGTCGACGCCCGGCATCATCAGGTCGAGCACGATCAAATCCGGACGCTCGCGTTCGAGCCTGCGCTCGAGCGAGCCCGCGTCGTGCAGCACCGAAACCTCGATGCCTTGGCGGGCCAGATAGTCGCGGAGCAGATCGCGCAATTCGACGTCGTCGTCGACAACAAGTATTTGAGTAGCCATGGGATGAAGTTTAACGCGCGGCAGGAAGGGTTTTGGATTTCAAACCGGCCCCAAGGGTTACCGGGTGTTACGGTGAAAGCTGTGCGTAATCCCCCGTAACAGCCGCATCCTGCCACGTAACACAGCGACCTGCGCAGTTCTCTACGCTCTGTCTTACCGAGTGCACGCCGTCCACTTTAACCGGTTGCATCGTCGGCTATTCCATTACAGGGAGTCTCACATGTCTACCAAAAAGATCTCGCGCGTTCTCGCCGTCGCCGCCACTGCTCTCGCCATCGGCGCGGGCGCTGCCTATGCCGCACAACCCACCGCCGACCATGGCGGCCCTGGCGGCTGGCACGGTCACTTCATGAAGGAACTGACGCAACTCCACGATCAGCTGAAGCTGAACGCGGATCAGGAAAAGCAGTGGCAGGCCGCGCTCGACACCATGAAGCAGAACCACGAAGCCATGCGCGCCAACCATGAGCAGATCAAGAACCAGTTCAAGGCCGCGCAGCAGCAGCCGATCCTGGATCTGAACGCCATGGCCGCCACGCACCAGCAGGTCGAACAGAAAGACGCGCAACTGCGTCAGCAAACCTCGGATGCGTGGCTCAAGTTCTACAACGGCCTGAACGACCAGCAAAAGACCACCGTCAGCACGGCGCTCAAACAGCGCTTTGCGAAGATGGAGTCGCGTCATGAAAAGATGCGCGAGCACTGGGAGCAGCGTAAGGGTGCGGCTTCGGCGCCGGCGGCCAATCAGTAAGCGGCTCGGTGTAGATGCGCAGGCGGCTCGCGTGGTCGTCGGCCGTCTGTGCTGCTGAATGCGAAAACGCCACGGAGGCTTGCCCTCCGTGGCGTTTTTTTACTACAGCGCGGCACGATGCGCGCGGACTGCCGTGATGCATGCGTGAGGCGTGCTCGTTGCGCCTTCAACTATTCCTTCAGTGAAAGCGTCACCGAGCGACAACGGCTTAGCCGTTGAGCTGCCCCAGATCGAACAGCAGCACTTCAGCGTTCTCGCCCTTCTCCAGGGTAACGGTCTCCGTGTCGCTGAGCTTGGCGGCGTCCCCTGCATGGAGCGCTTTTCCATTCACCGTCAGCGCGCCGCGCGCCACGTGCACATACGCGAGGCGTCCTTTGGGCAGCGCGAAGGTCGCCGTTTCTTCGCCATCGATCAGCGCCGCGTAGATCGACGCGTCCGCATGGATCGTCACCGAACCGTCGCGGCCGTCGGGCGAAGCGACCACGCGCAGGCGGCCGCGCTTGTCGGCGGCGTCGAAACGCTTTTCCTCGTAGCTCGGCGGGTCGCCCGCGCGCTGCGGAATCACCCATATCTGCAACAGATGCGCGGACTCATCCTGCGACGCGTTGAACTCGCTGTGCTGCACGCCGGTCCCCGCGCTCATGCGCTGCACGTCGCCCGGACGGATCGTCGAGCCGTTGCCCATGCTGTCGCGATGGGCCAGCGCGCCTTCGAGCACATAGGTGACGATTTCCATGTCGCGATGGCCGTGCGTGCCGAAGCCCTCGCCGCCGGCGATACGGTCTTCGTTGATGACCCGCAGCGGGCCGAAATGCACGTGCTGAGGATCGCGATAGTCGGCAAACGAGAAGCTGTGATACGAGTCGAGCCAGCCGTGGTTGGCGTGACCGCGTTCTTCGGAGCGGCGAATCTCGAACATGGAAGGACTCCTGGTGAGTAAACAGTGATGCCGGGAATGTATGGGCATGGCCTGCACTAAACAATCCGCGCGGGTGCACCGGATCGTTTCATAAATCCGTGCAATCGGGCGTGGTGAAGGAACGCGATAACGTCGCGCTCGCACAACGGCCGCGCACGCCAGTTTGCCGCCGGCGGCGTCCCGGACTGGCGCCTCGTCCCTGTTCGGGTAAAATACCGCCCTTTTCGCGATCGCGTTGGCGCCGAACGTGCACCGGCGGGTCCGGCATGGCGGGCCGCGGTGGGTCGGCGGCCGGTTTCAGACCCGCGTCAGACTGTCTCGTTGCATCGAATGGACGCGTCGCGCTCCGAAGCCGCAAGCCCGGGCGGCGCGACAATTTTGACCGCCTAGAATAGCGACGGCCAATTAAGTCCAGACGCTGAATCGAGGAAACACACGCAGCACGCACGAAACTCGGGGCTCGCCCGCATGGGCTTTCGCGAGGCTTCGTAATACAGTCGGCAGTAGATTTACCCGCAGTTTCACAACAAGAGTCGAAAAGCGCGCTGCAAGACCGGCAACGGTCATGCAGTCATGATTTGCACAGCGGTGCGCTGTGCGCCGCAGGTCACAGCGAGCCCCAAGCTCGCGGCAAACGCGGCGCAGAGTTGGCCGCGTCTTTCGCGGTGTGTCGCAAACACATCGTCAAGGACCCCCTATGTTCCTTCAAGGCTACGGCCCGCTGCTCCTCAACGGCACCTGGCAGACCGTCAAGCTGGCGGTGTTGTCGCTGGCGTTCGCTTTCGTGCTGGGCCTGCTCGGCGCGGCGGCGAAGCTGTCGAAAAACCGTTTCTCCTACGGCGTCGGCACCGTCTACACCACGCTCGTGCGCGGCGTGCCCGACCTGGTGCTGATGCTGCTGCTGTTCTATAGCATCCAGATCTGGCTGAACAACCTGACCGACTTGCTTGGCTGGGACCAGATCGACATCGATCCTTTCGTGGCCGGCGTCGCGGTGCTCGGCTTCATTTACGGCGCGTACTTCACCGAGACCTTCCGCGGCGCGTTCCTCGCGGTGCCGCGCGGCCAGCTCGAAGCCGGCGCCGCTTACGGCATGACCGGCTGGCAGGTGTTTTCCCGCGTGATGTTCCCGCAGATGATGCGCTTCGCGCTGCCCGGCATCGGCAACAACTGGCAGGTGATGGTCAAGGCCACCGCGCTGGTGTCGATCATCGGCCTCGCCGACGTGGTCAAGGCTTCGCAGGACGCGGGCAAGGGCACGTTGCGGTTCTTCTTCTTCACCCTGTTCGCGGGGGCGATCTATCTCGTCATCACCACAGTGTCCAACTTCGTGCTGATGTACCTCGAAAAGCGTTACTCGACCGGCGTGCGAAAGGCGGATCTATGATCGAGATCATTCAGGAATACTGGCGCAATTATCTGTACACCGACGGCTACCGCATCACCGGCGTCGCGATCACGCTGTGGCTGCTGGTGGTGTCGATCGGGCTCGGCTTCTGTCTGTCGATTCCGCTCGCGGTGGCCCGCGTGTCGAAGAAGAAGTGGCTCTCCACGCTGGTGTGGCTGTATACGTACATCTTTCGCGGCACGCCGTTGTATGTGCAACTACTGCTCTGCTACACCGGCTTGTACAGTCTTGAGATCATTCGCAATCACGAACTCACCAATGCGTTCTTCCGCGACGGCATGCATTGCACGCTGCTCGCTTTCACGCTGAACACCTGCGCGTACACCACCGAGATTTTCGCCGGCGCGATCAAGGCGACGCCGTACGGCGAAATCGAAGCGGCGCGCGCGTACGGCATGTCGTCGTTCACGCTGTACCGGCGCGTGATTCTGCCGTCGGCCCTGCGCCGCGCACTGCCCTACTACAGCAATGAAGTGATCCTGATGCTGCACGCCACCACGGTCGCGTTCACCGCGACCGTGCCGGACATCCTCAAGATCGCGCGCGATGTGAACTCCGCGACGTATCAGTCGTTCAACGCGTTCGGCATTGCCGCCCTGCTCTATCTGTGCATTTCTTTCGCGCTCGTGTGGCTGTTCCGCCGCGCCGAGCGCCGCTGGCTCGCTTACTTGCGGCCGCAAGGCAAGTAACCCGAGGCACCGCGCCCTCAGCAAGTAAGCACGCCCAAGGATCCTGATGACCACCAAGAAGCAGAAGCTATTCGTCGACGAGCTTCACAAACAGTATGGCGACAACGAAGTGCTCAAGGGCGTGTCGCTCAAGGCCAACGCCGGCGACGTGATCAGCGTGATCGGCTCGTCCGGCTCGGGCAAGAGCACGATGCTTCGCTGCATCAACTTTCTCGAACAGCCGAACTCGGGACGCATCTTCGTCGACGGTGAAGAGGTGCGCACGCAGATCGGCAAGAACGGCGCGCTGCGCGTGTCGGACCCGAAGCAACTGCAGCGGGTGCGCACCAGGCTGTCGATGGTGTTCCAGCACTTCAACCTGTGGTCGCACATGAACGTGCTCGAGAACATCATCGAGGCGCCGGTCAACGTGCTGGGTCTGAAGCGCAAGGAAGCCGAAGACCGCGCACGCGAATATCTGGAAAAGGTCGGGCTCGCGCCGCGCCTGGAGAAACAGTATCCGTCGCATCTGTCGGGCGGCCAGCAGCAGCGCGTGGCGATTGCCCGCGCGCTGGCCATGCATCCGGATGTGATGCTGTTCGACGAGCCGACTTCCGCGCTCGATCCCGAACTGGTCGGCGAAGTGCTCAAGGTCATGCAGACGCTCGCCGAAGAGGGCCGCACGATGATCGTCGTCACGCACGAAATGGCCTTCGCGCGCAACGTGTCGAATCACGTGATGTTTCTGCATCAAGGCCGGGTGGAAGAAGAAGGCCACCCGGACGAAGTATTCAGGAACACGAAGAGCGACCGGCTCAAGCAGTTCCTCTCCGGCAGCCTTAAATAGAGGCTCAAATAATGACTTAAACGCAGCCCGCTATTTGGGTTGTAGTCAAAGTAGTATTACAAGGCGCTTTCTAGCGCCTTTTTTGTTTCGCTCACCTGTGCATTCCGGCGATTTCCGCCGCCAAAACCGCTCTCCGCGAGCCGTCCGCCCCCGCTCTTTCGCCCTACTCTGCCGCATTTCAAGCGTCAATAGTGGCAATCCTTAACCTTACCCTGGCCGATCCGTGATTCCCTTGTCACGTAAGGGTTTCCGCGTTTTTCGAAGCGCTTGCAGCAGGTCGTCGCGCACGTTGTTATTGCAATTTGGAGACATCGATCAAGGCAGGTACTAATTTCTTCTCCCAGTTCAGGGTATTTTTGATAAATTAGTAACCAAAGTAGCAAAACAAAGTTCATTAAAAGTAGTTTCACTTCAAAGCACAGAGGAGAACCGGTCGGCGAGGGATCGGCATGGCGACCAGATAGCCCCAAGGCTACACGTCACGGCAGGAGACCCAATCCACCCGCTAATCTCCCTGGTACCGATTTCTGTTCGGCGCAATCGCGGCCGAGCACCATTCGCAGTACTGGGTTTCACTTTTTGACAGGGTATGGAGGAGAAGATGAAGAAAGCTTTGCTCGCCGCTGCGCTGATGACAGCCGGTGTTGTTGCGCACGCCCAAAGCAGCGTGACGCTGTACGGCCGCCTTGACGCCGGTATCGAATACATGACGGGCGTTCCGCAAGGCTCGAACGCAGCTGGCTCGGCAACGGGCAGCACGAACCGTTGGCGCGCGGAAAGCGGTGACTGGGGTACCAGCCTGTGGGGCTTGAAGGGCGTTGAGGACATTGGTGGTGGCAACAAGGTCCTGTTCCAGTTGGAAGGCTCCTTCAACACCATGACGGGTGCAGGCCCTGGCGGCGGCGGTCTCTTCAATCGTTGGGCAACTGTCGGCCTGTCGAACGACCAGTACGGTACGTTCACGATGGGCCGCATGCTGTACATCTCGAACGGCGTGTGGGACTTCGACCCGTTCGGTCAATCGAACTGGTCGTCGGCGTCGCTGGTGCGTGGCCGCAACTGGCCGCAATCGAGCAACAACTTCGCGTACCAGTCGCCGAAGATCGCCGGCTTTGACTTCTACGGTCAATACGCGCTGTCGAACGCAACGAGCTGGAACGGCAACGGCACGACCGCTCAAGGTCGCGAAGCTGGCGCGCAGATCACCTACACGAGCTCGCTGTTCCAGATTCGCGGTCTGTACGACGAAATCCGCAACCCGGCTAACGGCGTCCTGTACGGCCCGAACGCAAGCACGGTCAACCCGGGCAACATCGGCAACGGCGTGTTCGCGGCATCGCGTGAATACTCGGCTCTCGTGAACGTGTTCCTCGGCCAGTTCAAGATTCAGGCGGCTTACCAAGCCGTCCGTTCGGCAGGTGCCCAGGGCGTTCTGCCGGGCCAGCCGACAACTCTGGATCACGAATGGGGCGGTGTGACGTGGCAAGCAACGCCGGCTGCGGCGCTGATTGCAGCGGTCTACCACGTGAACGGCAACAATGGCGCAGGCAACGCGACGATCTACACGGTCGGCGGCTCGTACAACCTGTCCAAGCGCACGCTGCTGGACATCCAGGTCGCAACGACGCAAAACAGCAAGACGGCTAACTACGGCCTGAATGCAAACAATGCAGGTACGTCGACCGCCACGGACAACCCGCTGCCGGGTCATAGCCAGACTGGCGTGTACGCAGGTATTCAACACTCGTTCTAATCGAACGGTGTTCCCCGAAGGGATTTCCTTCGGGGTGTAGTCAAGAGTTCTTCAAGAGAATCTTTTTCACGCTGCTGCGAGAGGCGCGTATCGGTGCGATGTCCGAAAGGGTATCGCACCGTTTTTTATTTGAGCGCGCGGTTTCGCCACTGCCTGAGCGCACCGGGGCGGTGCATTCATGGCTGATGTCGTACAGCGGACTACGGTTGGCACATTCCGCCGCTCGGTTCCTGCTTTAAGACAACAAACTCAGCTGCGTCAAACCGCTGCTTCGTTTTCTTCGCCGGTACGAATGCGGATCACGCGCTCCACGTCCGCGACGAAAATCTTGCCGTCGCCGATCTTGCCGGTACGTGCCGCGCCGATGATCGCATCGATCACCTGGTCGCACTGGTTGTCCGCCACCACCACTTCGATCTTCACTTTCGGCAGAAAGTCGACCACATACTCTGCACCACGATAGAGCTCGGTGTGGCCTTTCTGGCGGCCGAAGCCTTTGACCTCGGTCACGGTCAGCCCGGTGAGGCCGACTTCAGCGAGCGCCTCGCGCACTTCGTCGAGTTTGAACGGTTTGATGACTGCGGTGATGCGCTTCATGGCGAACCTCGTCTCGTGTCTGGAAGAGTGAAAGGGAAAGGGATGATTTTTATTCTACGCCGCGCCGGATGCATTGCGGCAATCCGGCGCGTGCTACGGGTAAGTCCGCAGAGGTTCGCTTAAGCTCACTCCACCGGTTCGGTGTAGCGCGACGTGATCGGATAACGCCAGTCGCGCCCGAACGCGCGATGCGTGACGCGAATGCCGATCGGCGCCTGACGCCGCTTGTATTCGTTGATCTTGATGAGGCGCGTGACGCGTTTGACGTCGTCGACCGCGTAGCCCGCCGCGACGATTTCGGCGAGCGAGCGGTCCTCTTCCATGTACATGCGCATGATCGCGTCGAGTACGTCGTATTCCGGCAAGCTGTCCTGATCGGTCTGGTTCTCGCGCAGTTCCGCCGACGGCGCGCGCGTCAGAATCCGCTCGGGAATGACGTCCTGTTTGGCGAAAGTGGTCGCCTGGTTGCGATAGTGGCACAGCCGGTAAACGAGCGTTTTCGCAATGTCCTTGATGACCGCGAAGCCGCCGGCCATGTCGCCGTATAACGTGCAGTAGCCCACGGCCATTTCGCTCTTGTTGCCGGTGGTCAGCACGATCGAGCCGAACTTGTTCGACAGCGCCATCAGCAAGGTGCCGCGAATACGCGCCTGAATGTTTTCTTCGGTCGCGTCTTCGGCGCGGCCGGCGAACTCTTCGGCGAGCGAGCTGCGGAACGCGTCGAACATCGGCGCGATCGCGATTTCGTCGTAGCGCACGCCGACGCGGCGCGCCATTTCGGCGGCGTCCGTGGTGGAAATGTCCGCCGTATAGCGCGACGGCATCATCACCGCGCGCACGCGGTCCGCGCCGAGCGCGTCGCATGCGACGGCCAGCACCAGCGCCGAATCCACGCCGCCCGACAGGCCGATCAGCGCACCCGGGAAACCGTTCTTGTTGATGTAATCGCGCACGCCCATCACGAGCGCGGCGTAAACCTGCGCTTCGATCGACTGCTCCGGCGCGATCGGCGCGCGCAGCGGCTTGCCGTCTTCGAATTCGACGATCGCGGTCGCTTCCTCGAACTGCGCCATCTTCGCGACCAGTTCGCCCTGCGCGTCGAGCACGAACGAGCCGCCGTCGAACACCAGTTCGTCCTGCGCGCCGACCATGTTCACGTAGACCATCGGCAGACCGGTTTCGCGAATCCGCGCGCGCAGAATGTCGAAGCGCACCGCTTCCTTGTTCAGGTGATACGGCGAGCCGTTCGGAATCAGCACCACTTGCGCGCCCGCCGCCTTCGCCATTTGCGCAGCCGACGCATGCCACGCGTCCTCGCAGATCACGACGCCGTACTTCACGCCATCGAGTTCGAACACGAACGGCTGCGGATCCGACGCGAAGTAGCGTTTCTCGTCGAACACCTCGGTGTTCGGCAAATCCTGCTTGCGATACGTGCCGCGCACTTCTCCGTCGACGATCAGCGAGGCCGCGTTGAACGTATCGACCGGCGGCACGCCGCGCTCGATCGGCGCGTTTGCATTACCATGGCCGTGCGCCGCGTTATGCGTGATGTCGCGCAGCGGATGGCCGACGATCACATGCAGGCCGGCGAACGGCTTCAGTTGCGCGGCGAGGTCGGCCAGCGCCGCCGCGCTCGCCGCATAGAACGCGGGACGCAGCAGCAGATCTTCGGGCGGATAGCCGGACAGCGCGAGTTCAGGCGCGATCAGCAGCTTCGCACCATCGTTGTGCGCGGCACGCGCGGCAGCGACGATTTTCGCGACGTTGCCGGCGAAGTCGCCGACGGTGACATTGATTTGAGCAAGAGCGATTCGGGTCTTCATGGCAGGATCGACAGGCAAGCCGACGTGGCTTGCGAGTACCGCGGCTGGTTAGCTCGACGGAATGGACAAATCGGATAAACGAACGGCGTGGCGCCTGATTTACCACTAGCGCGCCGCGCCGCTCATTGGGAACAGTCACACAGATTGAACCAGGAACGCTTTGATTATCGCACGGGCATTCTGGCGTCGCCCTCCGAGGTGGACGCCGCCGAATGGAATGCCCTGCTCGCGCAGCAGTCGCAGCCCACGCCGTTTCTGCGGCATGAGTTTTTGAGCGCCTTGCATGCGACTCGTTGCGCGGTCGCGGATACAGGCTGGGCGCCGCAATTCGTCACGCTGACGGACCCGCGCACGGACAAGCTCGTGGCCGCCGCGCCGGTGTATCTGAAAGGTCACTCGTACGGGGAGTACGTGTTCGACTGGGCCTGGGCCGACGCCTACAAGCGCAACGGTTTGCCGTATTACCCGAAGCTGCTGTGCGCGGTGCCGTTCACGCCGGTGCAAGGCAACCGGCTGTTGTCGGCGGATACGCATGCGCTCAGGCACCTGGCCGCGACGCTGATGGCGTTCGCCGAGCAGGCCGACGTGTCGTCGCTGCACGTGCTGTTTCCCACCGAAACGGAAGCGACAGCGCTGACCGACATGGGCATGATGCAACGCGAAGGCGTGCAGTTTCATTGGCTCAACGACGGCTATCGCGACTTCGACGATTTCCTCTCCACGCTCGAACAGAAGAAGCGCAAGAACATACGCGCCGAGCGTCGTAAAGTGCACGAGGCCGGCGTGACGATGCGCCGGATTCGCGGCGAGGACATTCAGGACGCGGACTGGCGCTTCTTTAGCAAATGTTATCGGCAGACGTACCGCGAGCACTTTTCGAGTCCGTATCTGAACCTCGATTTCTTCCGCATGATCGGCGCGTCGATGCCGGAGAATCTGCTGCTTGTGATCGCCGAATACGAAGGCAAGCCGATCGCGAGTTCGCTGGTGGTGTATCAGCGCGACGCGAAAACCGGCGGCACGTTGTATGGCCGCTACTGGGGCGCGCTCGAACACGTGCCGTGCCTGCACTTCGAAACCGCGTATTACCAGCCGCTCGAATTCTGCATCGAGGAAAAGCTCGGCGCGTTCGAAGGCGGCGCCCAGGGCGAGCACAAGATGGCCCGCGGCTTCCTGCCCACGGTCACGCGTTCGGCGCACTGGCTCGCGCATCCCGCTTTCGCCGATGCCGTCGGCCACTTTCTCGACAACGAAAAGAACAGCATCCACGCGTATGTGGACGAGCTGCGCGAACACAATCCGTTCAAAGGCTGAAGCGCATTCATGGCCTGGTTTCTTTATCTGCTCGAATGCTCGGACGGCAGCGTCTATACCGGCATCGCCGTCGACGTGCAGGCGCGCTTCGACAAACACGTGAGTGGCGAAGGCGCGCGTTATACGCGTTCGCGCAAGCCGGTGCAGGTGCTGGCGTCGTTCGAATTGACGGATCGGTCTGCCGCGTCGCGCGCGGAGTATTGGGTCAAGCGGCTGTCGCCTTCCGAGAAGCGGGCGCTTGCAGCGGGCCTGCGCACGCTCGAATCGGTGATGCCCTTGCCTGAGCCAGAAGCGGTTGTCGACGAAGAACAAGCTGAGGAAAAAACCGGCGCGTCCTGAAAACGCTTCAGGTTCGTCCTTCTTCCTCGCGCCGCCGCGTGCTATCCCCGCGCCTCGCGCATCCGCTCATTGAGCAGCCGATGCATCAGCGCAAGCTCGCCCACCGCATCGGCTTCCAGTGAAGTCAGCCCTTCTCGCGCGGGGAGCCCAAGGCGCACCGGCCGCAAAGTGCGACTCAACGCGGCGTCGATGTCCGCGCTCACGGTCGCGATCCACGCGCCGAGTTCATCGTGCATGTCGCGCCGGTTTGTACTCAGGCGCAGTTGCGTCGCGGTGCCAGCCATTCTTCGCAAGAGGCTCAACACGGTCAGCGTGACCGTGTCGACCATCGTGTCCTCGAGTTTTTCGAGGCGCATGCGCCCGATGGCTTCCTCTGCGTTATTGCTGCCCAGGCCCGCGGCACGTCGCAAGCGCTCCATCTCTTTCTCGCTGCGGTGAGGCGATTCCAGCGCGGCTCTCAGATAGGCGAGATTGGCGCGCACCGCCTCGCCCAGATACGCGCGATAGTCGATCTTTTCGCGCGTCGGCCAGAGATAGAACGTAGCCAGCAGCGCCAATACGCAACCGAGCACGTTGTTGCCGAGCCGCGTGAGCGCATAGGCGAATTCGCTGGCGCCCGGCGTCGCGAAGTCGGCGACCAGCACGAAGGTCGGCGTGAGGAACAACACGAAAAGGCTGTAACTCACCGGACGCAGCGCCATGGTCGCCATCACCAACGGAAACACCGCGAGCGAAATGCCGAGCGGCGAATGGATCGCGTAACCGATCGCCGCCGCCAGCACGCCGCCGACAATGCTGCCCGCCGCGCGCTCGATACTGCGCGGCCAGGTCGCGGCGATCGACGGTTGCAGGATCAGCAGCGTCGCCATGGTGGCCCAATAGCCGAACGGCAGACCGAGCGCGCGGATCACGAGAAAGCCGGTGGTGGTCGTCACGCCGACGCGGGCCGCATGCCGCAAGCCCACGGACTCGACGGACAGGTTGGCCTTGAAGGTGGACCACACGCGCGTGACAAGCCGCGCGGCGCTGTCGCGCCAGCCTTCGGGCGGCGCGTGCACCGGCGCGAAGTCTACCAGTTCGAAATCGGACTTCAGCGTCACCGGTTCCATCAAGGCGGTTTCGAGCCGCCGCGCAAAACGCCGCAAGCGCAGTTGCAAATCGGCGAGACGGGCCCACTGTGCGTCGTTGGCGGCCGCGCCGATGCCGCGCAGCACGTCGCCCATGACCGTCAGCAGCCGGGCCGCGCGTTGCGCGCGCCATGCCTGGTCCGGAACTCGTTCACATGCGCCGGAGACGGCGATCAGATACGCGAACAACGCTTCGCTGTCGGTCAGCAAGCCGAGCAGCGTGTCGTAGGTTTCGCGGCCGCCCGTTCTCGACGCGGGTACACGCGCCAGCACTTTGCGCGAGCGCTCCAGCGCGGCGCGCGCATCGGCGCGAAATTTCGCGGCGTGCGTGGCCCACTCGCCGCGTGCCGCGCGCCGTTCGAGCAGCCGCGCGCTGTCCACCGCGAGATCGGCGAGACGCAGGTACACGGCGCGCAGCGACGAGCGGCTCGTGCCGAACGGATGGATGCGCCAGACCGTCAGACTGAGCGCCACGGCAAACAGACATCCGACCAGATAGATGCCGAGAAACGACATGCCTTGCCGAACGCTATGCATCGGCCGGTCGACCATCACGACGCATGCGGTGGCCGCGAGAATCGTCACCTGTGACGTGGCGGCGCCCCAGATCCTGCCGAACGCGCCGAGTGTCGTGAACACCAGCACCGCGAGCGCGGCGAACACGGCCCCCGCTCCGGAAGCGTAAGCCGTCAGGCCGCCGCACAGCGTGGACAGCACGGCGAAGCCCATCATCGAAGCAAAGCGGGCGCGGTTCGAGCCGGCCGCATCGGCGAGGCAGGTCCAGAACGCGCCGATCGCCGCCCACGCGAATAACGGTTCGTGCAGCACGTTGCCGAGCGCGAGCATCGCCGTCGACGCACAGGCCGCTCGCAAGCCTTCGGAGAGGCTGGCTTCGCTGGTCGAAAACGACACCATCCATACCGGCCGCTTGCGGTAGATCGCGCTGGCGACGGCATACAGCCAGTTCGACCAGCGTTGCGACGAAGACGACGGGTTGGACTTGCGATTCAGCATCCGAAAGATGGGCTCCAGGAAACGCGGATTGACGCTGCGTCAGCGCAGCGTGAGGGCTGGCGCCAGGCACGCGCATGCAGGCGGCCAATAATACGGGTTTACACGTAGATATAAAAATGGCTTCGGTTCATCCTGTCGATGCACTGCGTCTATGTGCCCGCCCTCCAGGACTACGCGGCGCGCGCCGGCCACGTGTTTCGACTAGCCATGAAAAAACCGCGCGGCCTTTGCAGGCTCGCGCGGTTTTTTCTATTCACCAGGTGCGACGCAGCTTACTTCTTGTAGTTCGCGGCGCCTTCGGTGATTTCCTTGTGCGCGGCTTCGATGTCCGCCCAGCCCTCGACCTTCACCCACTTGCCCTTCTCGAGCGCCTTGTATTGCTCGAAGAAGTGCTTGATCTGGTCTTTCAGGTACGCCGGGACGTCCTCGATCGACTTCAGGTTGGCGGTCATCGGGCAGACCTTGTCGTGCGGGACGGCGACCAGCTTCGCGTCCACGCCGGATTCGTCGGTCATTTGCAGCATGCCGAGTGCGCGGGCACGCACCACCGAGCCGGCCAGCAGCGGGAACGGCGTGATCACCAGCACGTCGACCGGGTCGCCGTCACCCGACAGCGTTTGCGGAATGTAGCCATAGTTCGCCGGATAGCGCATGCCCGTGCTGATGAAACGATCGACGTGGAGCAGGCCCGTTTCCTTATCCGCCTCGTACTTCACCGGATCGCTTTGCGCCGGGATTTCGATGATGACGTTGAAATCTTGCGGAAGGTCTTTGCCTGCGGGGACGTTATTGAAGCTCATAAGCGCTCTCTGGTCGGGATGGAATTCGGAACACGGCGTGCGGCGCGCTCGCTCGAACGGGATGCAACGTGAAACTCGCCTCGAGCGGCGGCGCTGCGGCCGGACAGTGAGGAATACGCCATTATAGCCAATCGGCCGATGGCATCCCTCGTTGGATCGGGGCGATAATCGTCTGGCGTCTCTCGATTGTGCCTCTCGTTTGTGAACACCACGTCACCGCAGCGCGGTGCTCGTGACACCTCAAGGAGCATGCATGGAAGAAGCCCGGCATTTCATCGGCGGCGAATGGTCCGCCGCATCAGGCGGCGAGACGATCGCCGTACTCGATCCCTCGGACGGCCAGCCCTTCACCCAACTCGCGCGCGGCACCGCGGCGGATATCGACGCCGCGGTGCACGCCGCGCGCCGCGCGTTCGAAGGCCCCTGGGGTCAAGCCAGCGCCGCCGAACGCGGCCGCATCCTGTACCGGCTGTCCATGCTGGTCGCCGCGCGCCAGGAAGAACTGGCCCAACTCGAAGCGCGCGACACCGGCAAGCCGCTCAAGCAGGCGCGCGCCGATTCGGCCGCCCTCGCCCGCTATTTCGAGTTTTACGCCGGCGCGGCGGACAAGTTGCACGGCGAAACGCTGCCCTATCAAGCCGGCTATACGGTGCTGACCATCCGCGAGCCGCACGGCGTGACCGGCCATATCGTGCCGTGGAATTACCCCATGCAGATTTTCGGGCGCAGCGTGGGCGCGGCGCTTGCCGCCGGCAACGCATGCGTCGTCAAACCGGCCGAGGATGCGTGCCTGACCGTGTTGCGCGTCGCCGAACTCGCTGCTGAAGCGGGTTTGCCTGCCGGCGCGCTGAATGTCGTCACCGGCTTCGGCCATGAAGCGGGCGCGGCGCTCGCTCGTCATCCGGGCATCGATCACATTTCGTTCACCGGCTCGCCGGATACCGGCAAGCTCGTGACGCAAATGGCTGCTGAGAATCACGTGCCGGTTACGCTGGAACTCGGCGGCAAGTCGCCGCAAATCGTTTTCGCCGACGCGGACCTCGACGCGGCGCTGCCCGTGCTGGTGTCGGCGATCGTGCAAAACGCCGGGCAGACCTGCTCGGCGGGTAGCCGCGTGCTGATCGACCGGGCCATTTACGAACCCTTGCTCGACCGGCTAAGCGGCGCGTTTCACGCGTTGCGCGTCGGCCCTTCGCAGGCCGACCTCGACTGCGGGCCGCTGATCAATGCGAAACAGCAGCGGCGCGTGTGGGATTTCCTCTCGGATGCGCAACACGACGGCATCGCCATGGCGGCGCACGGCGAGGTGATTCCGGATGCGCCGGAAAGCGGCTTCTATCAGGCGCCCACGCTGCTGCGCGACGTGCCGGCGAGCCACCGCCTCGCTCGCGACGAAGTGTTCGGACCGGTGCTGGCCGCCATGTCGTTCAGCGACGAAGACGAAGCGTTGAAGCTCGCCAACGGCACGCCGTTCGGCCTCGTCGCCGGCATCTGGACGCGGGACGGCGCACGGCAGATGCGGCTCGCCCGACGTTTGCGCTCCGGCCAGGTGTTCATCAACAACTATGGCGCGGGCGGCGGCGTCGAACTGCCGTTCGGCGGCGTCAAGCATTCAGGCCACGGGCGTGAAAAGGGCTTTGAAGCGCTGTATGGCTTCACCGTGCTCAAGACCATCGCGATCAAACATGGTTAGCAGGCACACGCATCACCATCCACAACAAACAGCGGAGACATTATGCGGTTGACAGGTAAAACAGCCATCGTCACGGGTGGCGGCTCGGGTTTCGGTGAAGGCATTGCGAAGACCTACGCGCGCGAAGGCGCGAACGTCGTGGTCAACGATCTGAACGGCCCCGCCGCCGAACGCGTGGCGAGCGAAATCGCGTTGGCCGGCGGCAAGGCGATCGCGGTGGCGGGCAACGTCGCTCAACGTGAAGACTGGCAAAAGCTGCGCGAGGCAGCGCTTGAAGACTTCGGAAGCGTGCAGATCGTCGTCAACAACGCCGGCACCACGCACCGCAACAAGCCGGTGATGGATGTGACGGAAGCCGAATTCGACCGCGTCTATGCGGTGAACGTCAAAAGTATCTACTGGAGCGTGCAGGAATTCGTGCCGTATTTCCGCGAGCAAGGCGGCGGCTGCTTCATCAATATTGCGTCCACGGCGGGTGTGCGGCCGCGGCCTGGGCTCGTCTGGTACAACGGCAGCAAAGGCGCGGTGATTATCGCGAGCAAGTCGCTGGCGGTCGAACTCGGTCCGGACCGCATACGCGTGAACTGCGTGAATCCGGTGATCGGAGAAACGGCGCTGCTGTCCGAATTCATGGGCGTCGAAGATACGCCGGAAAACCGCCAGCGCTTTCTCGCCGGCATTCCGCTCGGGCGTTTCTCGACGCCGCAGGACATTGCCAACGCCGCGCTTTACCTGGCTTCGGACGAGGCGGAGTTCATCACCGGCGTGTGTCTGGAAGTGGACGGCGGGCGCTGCGTGTAGCGCCGGGCCGCATCTGGCCCGCGAGGGTTTCGCGTGCAGCGGCCGTCGCCGCAGTCAGTGTTTTCCCCGGGTATCGATTCGTCATGCAGAGCACGCAGCGCGGATAGAATCGATCGACGGCGGTACTTCAATTCCACAAGAAAAGAGGAGACACCATGGCTAGTCCCGCAAATCCGCTCCACCATCCCGGCGCGGGTGCGCCGCCTTCGACTTTCGAAGAGGCCACCTACCGCAAGGTCAGTTGGCGGCTCGCGCCGCTCTTGATGCTCTGTTACGTGGTCGCGTATCTGGATCGCGTCAACGTCGGCTTCGCCAAGCTGCAAATGACCAGCGACCTCGGGCTGAGCGATGCGGTGTACGGTTTCGGCGCGGGGATTTTCTTTGTCGGCTATTTCATCTTCGAGATTCCCAGCAATGTGATCCTGCATAAGGTCGGCGCGCGAGTGTGGATTGCGCGGATCATGGTGTCGTGGGGCGTGATCTCCATGCTGACCATGTTCGTTACTACGCCGACGATGTTCTATGTGATGCGGTTTTTGCTTGGCCTTGCCGAGGCGGGGTTCTTCCCAGGCATCATTCTGTATCTCACTTACTGGTATCCGGCGCATAGGCGCGGCCGCATGACAACGTGGTTCATGACGGCGATTGCGTTGTCGGGTGTGATCGGCGGGCCGGTCTCGGGTTATATCCTGAAGACCTTTAACGGCCTGAACGGCTGGCATGGCTGGCAGTGGCTGTTTCTGCTCGAAGGGATTCCTTCGGTGATCGTCGGGATTATGGTGTTCGTTATGCTGGACGACCGGATTTCGAAGGCGAAGTGGCTGACCAAGGAGGAGCAGCAGTTGCTTGAGCGGCACGTTTCCGCGGAGGAAGCGACCAAACATGACATGCCGATTCGCCAGGTGCTCACGAGCGGGCGTGTGTTGATGCTCAGTCTTACGTACTTTTCGTTTGTGATGGGCTTGTATGGCGTGAGCTTCTGGTTGCCCACCATCATTAAGGCGACCGGTGTGACGGATGCGTTCATGGTCGGATTGCTTTCGGCGATTCCGTTCGCGGGCGCTGTGGTCGCGATGGTGTTCGTGTCGCGTAGCGCCGACCGTAAGCGCGAGCGGCGCTGGCACATTGCGCTGCCTGCGTTTGCGGGGGCGATCGGGCTGGTGCTTTCCGTGGTTTGGGCGCATAACACCGTGCTGGCCATGGCGTCGCTGACGCTTGCGACGATGGGCATTCTTACGACCTTGCCGCTATTTTGGAGTTTGCCTACGGCGATTCTGGCAGGGACCGGAGCGGCTGCCGGCATCGCCATGATCAATTCGATCGGGAATCTGGCTGGGTTTCTTAGCCCTTATGCGGTGGGCTGGCTCAAGCAGGCGACGGCCGCGAACGACTCCGGCATGTATATGCTGGCGGCGTTCATGGTGCTCGGCGGCTTGCTGGCGATCAGCGTGCCGGCGAAGATGGTGAATAAGTGAGGGATTGAGTTGCGGGCCTTGGCGGTGATTCACTGCTGAGGCTTTGCCTTGGTATGCGAAGGAGCAACTAATCCACTGCTGAATAGGCTGTTAAAGCGTGCCGCTACCGGACACGCCGACACGCCGACAGGCAGCACGCGGGCGAGGACTCGAAACAGCTCTGATTTTTACCGATCCCTAACCCCAAAAGCTCAATGTTCAGTCCGGCGATGTCAGGCTCCGGACTCTGCACGATATTGCGAAATACAATGCCGCTATTAAACCCATTGCATTGCCAACATGTACCGCGGAGCCGTATCTTCGTTTCCATTCAAGGAGACGCATATGAAAATCGCATTTCTGGGCGCCGGCGCGCTAGGCTGCGCCATCGGTGCCGCGCTGACCGAAGGCGGCCATGAGACATGGCTCGTCGACCGGTTCGCCGCGCATGTCGAAGCGATGTCCCGCGACGGCCTCCAGGTCGATGACGAGCGCGGCACGCGGCGCGTCAAGGTCCGCGCCACGATGAATCCGGCAGAAGTCGGCCCCGTCGACCTCGTGATCGTGCTGGTCAAGTCCTTTCATACCGATCAGGCAATGCGCGGCGCGCTCGATCTCGTCGGTCCCGAAACGCTCGTGCTGTCGCTGCAGAACGGCCTCGGTCACGAAGACGTCCTGAGCGAAATCGTCGGACGTGAGCGCGTGCTCGCCGGCAAGACGTATGTCGGCGGCGTGTTGCGCGCGCCGGGCCATATCCAGTCCGGCGTAACGGGCAAGCTCACGATCATCGGCGAACTCGACGGCCGCATCACGCCTCGCGCGCAAGCGATCGCGGATGCATTCAACCGCGCCGGCCTGACCACCACGGTCAGCGACAACATTCTCGGCACGATGTGGGACAAGCTGCTCATAAACGTCGCGACGGGCGCGATCACGGGCATCACGCGTCTCACCTACGGGCAGCTCTACGACGAGCCCATTCTGAAAGCGACGTCGCTCGCGGCGATCGAAGAAGCGATGGCTGCCGCCAAAGCCGCCGGCGTCACGCTTTCCATTTCCAATGCCGAAGACGCCTGGAATATGGCCGCCGAAGGCCTTTCGCCCGCATTCAAGACTTCGATGCTGCAAAGCCTCGAGAAGTCCTCGATTACCGAAATCGACTTCATCAACGGCGCGGTTGTGCGCTGGGGCGAACGCCTTGGCGTGCCGACGCCGGTGAATTCGACGCTCGTCGCCTGCATCAAGGGTATCGAACGCGCGATGACGGACCGCCAGAACGAAGGAGCCGCAGCATGAGCGCACCGAAAGCTTATCTCGAGCACGTCGCCATCCGGGTGAAGGACATCCACTGGCATATCCGCTTCTTCGAACACGTGCTCGGCATGACGATGCGAGAAGTCGACGGCACGCGCGAGGAGCCGCGTCAATACTGGACGCTGGGCGGTCTGCAGCTGGTCAGCGCGCCGCAGCATGAAGGCCCCGAAGGCCGGCTCGCGCATCTCGGCGTGATGTGTGAGGACCTGGAGGCCGCACTGGCCGCCGCGCAAGCGTTCGGCGTTACCGAAATGCCGCAGGGTCGCAACTGGCTGCGTCTGCCCGATGGCCTCGCCGTCGAACTCATTCAGGCTAAACCTGCCGTGTGCGTCACGCAGGCGCTGGCGATTAACCCACGCGCGGAGGCGTAAGCATGAGCACCATCAACATCACTGAAAAATACTGGGACGATGCGCGCGAAGGCGACGAGTGCGTAAGCCCCCCCTACACCGTCACGAAAGAACGCATCCTCGCGTACGCGGATCTGACGGGCGATCACACGCCTGTCCATGTCGATGAGGAATACGCGAACGCGAGCCATTTCGGCTGCATCGTCGCGCACGGTTTGTTTGGCTTGTCGATCGCCGATGGCCTGAAGACGCAGAGCGCCTATCGCTTTCTGCCCGGCATGTCGCTCGGCTGGACCTGGGACTTTCTGCTGCCGATCAAGGTCAACGACGTGTTGCACGTGAAGTTCCGCGTCGGCTCCATGCGTGCGAGCAAGAGCAAGCCGGATTGGGGCATCGTCGTATTGCCCTCCGAGTTGATCAATCAGAACGGCGAAGTCGTTCAACGTGGCGAGCATCGGCTGATGATCCCGCGCCGCCCGGGAGCGAACTGATGCAAGCCCGTCCCCTCGAAGGTATTCGCGTCGTCGATTACAGCCACTTTCTTGCCGGCCCTTATGTCGGACGCTGCCTCGCGGCACTCGGCGCGGAAGTCATCAAGGTCGAGCGTCCCGGCAGCGGCGATGCCGGCCGTCAGCACGCCACGATTCTCGACGATCAGCAAAGCGCCTATTTCCTGCAACTCAACATGGGCAAGCGCGGCGTCAGCGTCGACATGAAAGATCCGCGCGGCAAGGCGTTCATGGAGCGTCTGTGCGATTCAGCGGATGTGTTCATCGAGAACTATCGGCCGGGCGCGCTGGATAAGCTCGGCCTCGGTTATGCCGCGTTGTCCGGGCGCAATCCGGGCCTCGTCTACTGCTCGATCTCGGCTTATGGACACACTGGACCGGACGCGCATCGCGCGGGCTTTGGTCTCATCGCGGAGGCGAAGAGCGGCATCATGCAGATGATCGGCAATCCGGGCGAGCCGCCGCCGCTGATGCGCATTTCGCTCGGCGACATGTACACCGGCATTCACGCGGTCGCCGCCATCAACGCCGCGCTGCTCGGCCGCGTGAAGAGCGGACGCGGTCAGCATATCGACATGGCGCTATATGACACACTCTTCTCCATGCATGAATATGCGGTCCAGTGCTACACGATGCAAGGCGTGGTGCCGGAGCAAACGGGTCACGACATGCCGACATCGACGTTGTACGGCGTGTTTCGCGCGGCCGACGGCGATCTCGTCATCGCCGCCCAGGTGGATGATTCCTGGAAGCGATTCGCAACGGTCGTCGAGCAGCACGGCGGTCCGGCGGGGTTTGGCGCCGATGCGCGGTTTCACAGCCTGAACGGCCGCAACGCCAATCGCGAGGAGATTCTCACGGTCGTGAAAGCGTGGGTGGCCGCGCGCTCGGTTGCGGAAGTGCTGGCGCTGCTCGACAGCGTCGATGTTCCGAGCGCGAAGGTTCAGCGCATCGACGAGGTCGTCGCCGATCCCCAGATCGTCGCGCGTGGCATGGTGATCGAGCAGGAGCATCCGCGCTTCGGAAAACTGCGGCTTCCGAACCTGCCGTTCCGCTTCTCCGACTGTGACACGTCCATCCACGAGGTCGGCCCCGATCTCGGTCAGCACAACGCGGAGGTCGCGCAATCGCTGGGCTTTAGCGCAGCGGAAATCGACGCGATGCAGACCGATGGCGTGCTGTTTTCGAAACCGGGGGCGTGATGAGCGATCGATACGCGGTAATCGGCAATCCGATCGGGCATACGAAATCGCCCCTGATCCATGGTCTTTTCGCAGAGGAGACCGGACAGGACATGACGTATGGCGCCATCGAAGCGCCGCTGGAACCGGCCAACGCCTTCGAAAATACGGTGAGAACCTTCATCGCCGCGGGCGGCAAGGGCATGAACGTCACTGCGCCGTTCAAGCTGCAGGCGTTCGCCATAGCGGACGAGCGCAGCGAAAGGGCTACGCTCGCGGGCGCCGTCAATGCGATGAAGTTCGAGAACGGCCGCATCGTGGCGGAGAACTTCGACGGCGTGGGCCTTGTGCGTGACATCGAAATCAACCTGCATCAGCCGATTGCGGGCAAGCGCGTGCTCGTGCTGGGCGCGGGCGGTGCGGTGCGCGGCGCGTTGCTCCCCTTCATTGCGGCGCGGCCCGCGCAACTCGTCATCGCTAACCGGCATGTGGAGAAAGCGAAGGCGCTAGTCGAACAGGTCGCGGCGGACGCAACGCTCACCGCGTGCGGCTACGCGGAGCTCAAATCGATGGAACAGTTCGACCTCGTTGTCAACGCAACGTCTGCCAGCCTGACCGGGCAACTGCCGCCTGTTCCACCGACCGTCTTCAGCGCGGGCAGCACCGCCTATGAACTCGCGTACGGCAAGGGCCTCACGCCGTTCTTGCGGCTCGCGCGCAACGCGGGTGCGCAAGGTATCGCCGATGGCGTCGGCATGCTGGTCGAACAGGCCGCCGAAGCGTTCGCATGGTGGCGGGGCGCGCGTCCGTGCACGCGCGCGATCATCGACCGTCTCACCGTTCCGCTCGATTGACGACAGCCCGCCTATTTCGCCGAGGCTTTTTCGACGGCATTCCGTTGTCGCGGCTCGGCCGCGGCTTACAAGCTCGCGATCGTCATCGGCAAAGCCGCGAAAACCGGCGCCGTCGTCGAGACAACGCCACTCTAAACCTGGATACGGATAACTGATGAAATCTTTCCTCATGCTGCACGGCATCAACCACAACATGTTCGGCAAGCGCGATCCCGCTCAATACGGCACGGCCACGCTCGCCGACATCGATGCTCAGCTCCAGGCGCTAGCCAAGGAGCTTGGCGTCACGGTCGAGAGCTATCAGACCAACAGCGAAGGCGACATGTGTTCGCGAATCCATCAAGCCTTCGTCGATAATGTGGATGGCGTGCTCATCAATGCCGGCGCGTGGACGCACTATAGCTATGGCATCCGCGACGCGCTCGCCATACTGACGGTGCCCATCGTAGAGATTCATATGTCGAACATCCATGCGCGGGAAGCCTTCCGCCATCATTCGGTGTTCGCCGAAATCGTGAAGGGGCAGATCTGCGGCTTCGGTATCGAAAGCTATTCGCTTGGACTGCGCGCGGCGGTGTCGGCCGCCGCCTGACCTTTCATGTGTCGGCCCGTGCGCGGTGCAGGAGCGCGGCGGATATCGACAGGGCAAGAACGGGCACATCGCAGATGCGCCCGTTCATTTCGAATCAACGCGTCTGCATGGCCGCTTTCGCGAGTTTTGCTTCGCCCAATGCTTCCTCGCGAAGCTCGTCGTATTGTTCTTTAGGCATTGGCGCGGCGTCTTTCATCCCAAGGTCGTTGAGACGCACGCGGTACGTCTCGCGCGCGCTCCATGCGGCCAGCGCCGAGATAATCGTGGCGCCCAGCGTGATCGAGCCGATCATCAGCGGCACATTGTGCGATCCCGGCGGCGCGACAGCCGCGAACAGCGCGGGAAGCAGCGCGGTAATGGTCGTCCCGATGTTTTGGGCGATCGCCATGGCGGAGACGCGAAAGCGCGTCGGGAACAATTCCGGATAGTAGCCGGGGAAGACCGCGTTATAGCCTTGGTACACCACGCCCCACATCAGTATCGACATCACAAAGGCGACCGGCAGGTTGTGAACGCTGATCGCATACAGATACGCGTACGAAAGAAGACCGGAAGAGAGCGCGCCGAAGATCATCGGCGTCCGCCGTCCAATGCGGTCCGAGAGATTGCCGACATACGGAATGACGAGCACCGCCACGATGTTGCCGACCACCGGAATCCACAAATACACGCTCGCATGGAAGTTGATGCCATAGGAGGGCTGCACCGCATACGCAGCGCCGAAGATCGTGGTGACGACCGGTATCACGTTCATGAACGCCATGCACAGGACGCGAAACATGTCAGGCCAGCTGTACTTGAACGCTTCGAGGATTGGCGCGCGCGCGACCCGGCCGCTCGCGTCTTCCTTAGCGAACGCGGCCGTCTCGTCGACTTCACGTCGAATGATGAAGCCGGCAATCAGGACGATCGCGCTGAGCAGGAACGGAATGCGCCAGCCCCATGCGACGAAGGCATCTTCCGGCATGTAGTACGCAAGCGGCAGGAAGACGGCGGCGGCCAGAATCTGACCGGCTTGCACACCTTGCAACGTGAAGCTCGCGAAGTAGCCGCGCCGGCCAAACGGAGCCTGTTCCATAATCATCGAACTGGCGCCTGAGATCTCGCCCGCGACGGCAAAGCCTTGAACCAGGCGCAAAATCACCAGCAGCGCCGGCGCGAACATGCCGACCGATTGATACGTGGGCAATAAGCCGACGGCCATCGTGGAAAAGCCCATCAGGAACATGCAAATCAGGAGCACGGTCTTGCGCCCGTGGGTGTCGCCCCAATGTCCGAGCACGAACGCGCCGATGGGCCGCGCCACATAGCCCACGCCATACGTCGCCAGCGAGGCCACGATCGCGATTTTTGGATCGCCTTTGGGAAAGAAGATCTGAGGAAAAATCAACGCCGCGGCTTGCGCGTAAATAAAGAAGTCGTAATACTCGAGCGCGGACCCTATCCAGCCGCTCGCTCTCGCTTTGCGTGCCTGTTTGCGCGCTCTTTCATCCTGGCGCCCGTCTATTGCGCCGCCTTGCCGCAGCATTCCTTTGTCCATGAACGTCTCCTGATTCTGAGTTGACTGGAGCAGCATCGTCGGCTGCATCTCTGGCGGCTGGAATGTGGCCGGTCGCACGCGACGGCGCGCATTCGTGCCCAAAATCAAGATACGGGGATGCATCCGCCGGCGCAATGCAATGGATACAATGACGGCATTGCGTTGGACAATACTGCCATGAGCACATCCGAGCTACCCGATCTCAAGCTGCTCCAGCTATTCGATCTGCTGTACGACGTGCGCAGCGTCACGCGGGCCGCGGATCAACTCGGACAGAGTCAGCCCACGGTCAGTATCTGGCTGGGACGTTTGCGCGAACATCTGCAGGACCCACTGTTCGTGCGGACGCCGGGCGGCATGACTCCGACGCCTCAGGCGGACGCGCTGATCGGACCGTGCAGGGAGATCCTGGAGTCGCTTCGCCGATTTTCCGCGTGGGAAATCTCATTCGATCCGACAACGGCAAAGCGCCGCTTTCGCATTTGCATGACCGATGCGAGCCACATCACCCTGCTTCCGCGCATGCTGGCGCACGTGCGCGCGCATGCGCCGGGCATTCGGCTGGAAGCCGCGAGAATCGATGGAAATACGGAGCGCGCGCTGGAATCCGGCGAGGCCGATCTGGCGATCGGGCATGTACCGTGGCTTGGCAGCGGGATGTATCAGCAACAGCTTTATATGCAGGACTGGGTGTGCCTCGCCAATCCGAATCACCCGCGCGTGCGCTCGAGACTGAGCATGAAGCACTACTGTAGCGAGGGACACGTGATCATCGCCGCGGGGACAGGCGCGCAATTGCTGGAGCAGGCGCTGTTGCGCGAGAACATAGAACGCGATGTCGTGCTCGAACTTCCGGGCATGCTCGGGTTGGGGTCAATCATAAAGTCGACGGATCTTATTGCCACGTTGCCGCGGAACATCGGGGAAACGCTGGCGAGAGTGAACGGCCTCGCGGTCCATTCCTGTCCTTTCCCGGTCGATAAATTCGCGGTGCGGCAGCATTGGCACGCGAAGTACCATCACGAGGCCGGCAATCGCTGGTTGCGATCCGTTGTGGCCGATTTGTTTTCGAGTAAAAGTTAGTATCGCGTGAGTCGGCCAGGACAAGGGTGGCTGAGCATGAATGAAAATGGCCGCAGCATCCGCTGCGGCCATCCACTCATCAACCCGCAATTTCACGCTTTCAAAGCCACGCACCAGGAACAGACGCGCCGCTCAAAAAACCTCAAACAATATTCATCGCCAGCGCACTTTCACGATAATGCTGGCTCGCCTTATCCGCATCGCCGAGTTGCTCGTGCAAACGCGCCAATGCACGATGCGAGCGAATCTTCAGCGTCTCGTTGTCCGCGAGTTTCAACGCGCGCTCAAGGAACGACTGCGCCTTGCCCCACAACTGCTGATGCAGACACAAGCGCCCCAGCGCGAACATCAAATCCGCATCTTCCGGACGATCCTTCTGCCACCCTTCGGCTTTCTGAATCAGCGGTAACGCGTCGCCGCCCGCCGTATCGGGATAGCGGCGCAGCAGGCGCGCATCCCAGTTTTGCGCGAGCGCTTCCTCGACGATCTTGCGCGCTTCCTGCGGACGATTCAGCGCCACCAGCAACTCCGCAGCAAGATCTGCGAGACGCGGCGAATGACGCTCAGTAGCCGACAACGAATTCCACAACTCCAGCAGCGCATCGGCATTGTGACGCCGGTCACGCAACAGGTTTTCCGCCGCGAGCTGGCGCAAACGCACCGCCACCGCCGGATGAATCGCCTCACGCTTTTCCAGCGTCTTGACCAGCTTGAGCACTTCGCCCCAGTTCTTCAATTGCTGCTGCGCGCGCAACATGATCTGCTGCGCGTGGATGCGCCGCCCGCCCTGTGATTGCATCTGCGTCAGCGCGGTCAATGCGCCGTCCGCGTCACGGCCGTCAGCGCGCATGTCGGCGGTGGCCATCAGACGTGCATCCTGCCAGTCGGCCTCGTTGATCTGCGCGAGCCACTCGTCGCGCCGCGCATATTCGTGCATGCGATGCGCCGCCGTAGCCGCGATCAACCCGGCCGCGCCCTTGTTATCGCCATTCGCGAGCGCGTCTTTGGCGGCTTTCTCCGCACGCGAAAAACGCCCGGCGTACAGATTGCCGATCGCGTCACGCAACGCGGCATGCGCTTTCGCGACACGCGAGCGCGCGCGATAAGCGGCCACGCGCTGTGGCATGCGCCAGATATTGCGGAAGATGCGCAACAGTGCATAGATCAGGATGAACAGCACCACCAGCCCGACCACGAACAGATTCAACGATATATCGACGCGGTACGGCGGATAGATCAGCAGCACCTGGCCCATGTCGAAGCGCCCGACCACCGCCAGCACCACCGCGATGACGAACAGCAACGCAAGCCATAGAAGTCCCCGGATCGCCATGATTAACCTCGGCTCCGGTATTGATTGACGGCCTGCAGG
This sequence comes from Paraburkholderia sp. BL25I1N1, assembly GCF_003002025.1. Classification (GTDB taxonomy): domain Bacteria; phylum Pseudomonadota; class Gammaproteobacteria; order Burkholderiales; family Burkholderiaceae; genus Paraburkholderia. Next base: position 130,362 of record NZ_PVZB01000005.1, on the reverse strand, counting down.
CTCGTGTTCAGATTCGGCAGTTCGACGGCGGCCGAGCCCGCTTCCACCTGCTTGACGAGATCGGTCACGGTCTGCGTTTTCTTCGACGAGTTGTCGAAGTAACGCGTGAGCGCATTCTGCGCCGCCTGCAGGTCGGACTTCAGCGTGGTCTCGTTGCGCGACAGCAAGGCGAGACGCGCCGACAGCAGACGCAGCTTGAGATTTTCGCGCACGAAGTAGCCCTGATCGGGCGTGACCAGCATCGCGTCGGCGTTGTCGATCCGGCGCACCTGCACGAGGCTCGTCAACTGCTGGCCGATGCCGGTGCTCACTTCACGCCACCACACCTTCCAGCGCGGCTCGCCGGTGGCCGCGGCCACCTTGGCCGTGTCGGCCCATGTCGCGGCTCGCGGCGTGGCGTGTGCGATCGGCGCTTCACCCGAAAGCGGCAGGTTGTCGACCTGGTCGATCGCGTTGTCGAGCTTGATGGCCATGCCCGTGAGATCGGTGGAAGGCGCGGCCTTCAGCTTGTCGATGTCTTGCGCGATGGCCTTGCGCACGGCGACCGCTTGCGGGCTGTCCGATGCGGCGAGACGCGTGTCGGCGCTTTGCAGCGCGAACAGCGCGAGCTGCGTGTTGCCGGTGAGCTGCAACTGCTGGCTGGCGGCCGAGAGCATCTGGCCGACTTCGGCGAGCGTCCAGTCGTCGCGATTGCGCGCGAGGTCCGCGTATTGCTGTTGCAGCGCCTGCTGCGAGGTTTGCGCATCGGCGAGCTTGCCTTCGAGTTGCGCGACCTGCGACTCCGACTGATGCACCGTGGCGAGCGCCTGCTCGGTCTTGATGCGCAGTTCGTTGGTCTGCGTGTCGTTGGTTTGCTGGCGCTGTACGATCTGCTGCTCCGTGCGCTCGACCTTGCGATTGAGCGCATAGCCGCCCACGCCCGCGGCGCAAGCCATGATCACGACGACAAACCACAGCAGCGGTCCGCTCGCGCTATGGCGCTTTTGCGCTTCGTAGGGCGTGAAGGGTTGATTCGGCGGCAACGCAGTGGTCGCGGCCGGCTGGGGTGAAGCGTTCGTGGATGCGTTCGTTTCAGTCATGCGTGATTTAGCCGGTGAATGAGCCGGATTGGACGATACCGGTTGGACGACGGGCGGGACGGCGGCAATCAAGGCACGGGCAATGCGGTCATCTCCCGCGCCGGACACCGTCATGCTATCAAAACCCAATGCCCGCGCGGTCTGCGCGATACGGGGATGCGGCGTGACAAGCGCGGCGCGTTTGAGCTGCGCGATCTCGTCGGCGGTGAGGTGGTCTTGCGCCAGTTCGTGCAGATTGCGCACGCCTTCGGAGCTGGTGAGCAGCCACGCGTGCGGCTCGCCTGCGAGCAACTCGTGCACGCGCGCCCAGGCGCCGATCGACGGTTCCGGCACGAGGCGCCGGTATGCCGCGACCGTGTCGACTTCGGCGCCGGCTTCGCGCAGCCGTTCGGCGAGCCATTCGCGGCCGCCGTCGCCGCGCACGATCAGCACGCGCTTGCCTTCGAGACTGGTTGCGCCAAGCGCCGTATCGATCGCGGCGAACAGACCTTCGGAATCGAAGCGCGCGGTGTCTTCATCCGAACCGGCCGGCGGGCTGATTACGTTGTACGCCGGCGCGGCGACACCATGGCGCGCGAGCGCCTGCACGCTGCCCGGTCCGACCACACCGATCGGCAGCGCATGCGGCCAGATCGCGTCGCTATGGGCGAACGCATGATCGACGGCATTCGGAGACACGAACACGACGAGCGCATAGCGTTCGAGCGACGCCAACGCGGCGCGCAAGGGCGCGTCGTCGGTGACGGGCGCGATGTCGATCAGCGGAAAGTCCAGCGTGGCGATGCCGGCGGCGGCGAGCCGCGCGATCAGTTCGTTCGACTGACCGGCCGGTCGCGTAATCACGACCGTGAACGCCGCCTTGGCGACGGGTGAAGGAGTGTTGCCTGGGATATCGGCCGCCATCACTCGCCGGTCGCCGCGCTGTCCGCCGCGCCGTGTTCCGCCGTGCCCTGCTTCGCCGCGGCGGGACCGCTGGCGGTGCTGAGCGCGCGCACGATGTCCATTGCGCCCTGCTGTTCAAGCGCGTTCGCCACTTCCTGGCCGAGCGCGACCGCGCGTTCGACGCTAGGCGCCGGCGCCGACGCCTGCGCGCTCAGCACGCGTTGCCCGTCCGGCGTGGCGACGATGCCGCGCAGATGCAGCGCGCCGTCGCGCCACATGGCATACGCGGCGAGCGGCACTTCGCAACTGCCGCCGAGCGCGCGCGAGACCATGCGCTCCGCTTCGACGGCGGCTGCCGTGTGGTCGTGATGCAACGGTGCGAGCCATGCAGCAAGGTCGGCGCGATCGGCGCGAATCTCGATGCCGAGCGCGCCCTGGCCCGCTGCGGGCAGGCTGTCTTCAGGATCGAGCAGCGCGCGGATGCGCTCGCCCAGACCCAGACGCTTCAAACCGGCTGCGGCCAGAATGATCGCCGCGTAATCGCCGCGATCGAGTTTCGACAGACGCGTGTCCAGATTGCCACGCAGCGGCCGCACTTCGAGATGCGGGTAACGCATACGCAGCATGGCCTCGCGGCGCAGGCTGGAAGTGCCGACCACGGCGCCGGCCGGCAGTGCCGCGAGCGAGTCGTAATCATTGGAGACCAGCGCGTCGCGCGGATCTTCGCGCTCCATGATGGTGGACAGCGCAAAGCCTGCGGGCAATTCCATCGGCACGTCTTTCAGCGAGTGCACGGCGAGGTCGGCACGGCCGTCGGCGAGCGCGGCTTCCAGTTCCTTCACGAAGAGGCCCTTACCACCAACCTTCGACAAAGTGCGATCGAGAATTTGATCGCCACGTGTTGTCATTCCGAGGATTTTTACGTCACAAGATGGATATAATTTGTGCAGCGCACATCGCACATGCTCCGCTTGCCACATGGCCAGGCGGCTTTCTCGCGACGCAATCACAAGCGTGTGGGGTGGCGTGGAAAACGTCTCGGTGTTCATTAGCTTGCTGATCGAATGACGGGATGTAATAACAAACAATGTTAGCACGCGGCCTTGCGTCCCAAGACGCAGCCAGGCACCGTGCTGAAGCGGTATCGATAGAGGAGACGGGCTTCGCGCGGTGCGCGCCTGCCCCATCCCGGCATGTTCACGCACGGTCGTTCGCGCACCGGGCCGCCGCATGCGGGATGATGCGATGCCGTCTGACATCGCTCAGGTGCCGCGGGTGCCTCGAACGAGTGTCGTGCGAACGCGCGGCACCGTTCTGGCGCACAGCCTCCTCTCAGGCGTATCGCCATCGGCGCATACCGTTTCGCGCAGTTCCCTTTGCAGTTCACGTTGCAGTTCATAGTGCAGTTCCGCAGTAGCAGTTCATCACTCAACAGACCCTGGCTTCCCTGAGGAAACCCATCGTGACGTCTTCCGGATCGGCGCGCCCTGCCCGCCGCAACACTGCATCGCCCAACGCTCGCGCGGCCGACGCCGCCCAGCCCGCCGCTTCTGCCGCCGCCTCGGCCACAAGCGCTGCTGAGTCCACATCGGTCAAACGCGCCGGCAAACCCGCTCAGGCTGCTCACGCCGCCAAAGTCGGCAAGGCCGCCAAGACCTCCGCGCCCGTCAAGACGGACAAGGCCGTAAAGGCAGTCAAAATGGATAAGACGACGCAAGCCGCGTCCGCCGCCAAGACGCAAAAAGCCGCCAAGGGCGGCTCCGTGAAGATCAAGGTCGTTGCCGACACGCCGCAAGCGGCCGCCCTGCCGGCCGTGCCGGAGGAATCGTCTTCGCCGGCTTCCGCTTCCGCGCCGAAGAACAATGGCCGCACGCGCGAAGACAAGGACCATCCGCTGTTCCAGGACATCCGCTATCTCGGACGCCTGCTCGGCGACGTGCTGCGCGAACAGGAAGGCGACGCGGTGTTCGATGTCGTCGAAACGATCCGCCAGACCGCCGTGCGCTTTCGCCGCGAAGACGACAGCGCCGCCGCGCAAACGCTCGACAAGAAACTGCGCTCGCTGAGCCCGGAGCAAACGGTCAGCGTGGTGCGCGCGTTCAGTTACTTTTCGCATCTCGCGAACATTGCTGAAGACCGCCACCGTAATCGCCGTCACCGGATTCACGAACTGGCCGGTTCGACTTCGCAACCGGGCACGATTGCCCATGCGCTCGAACGGCTGGTCGAAGCCAACGCGGCCGCCACGCCGGTCCTGCAACAGTTCTTCAACGACGCGTTGATCGTGCCCGTGCTCACCGCGCACCCGACCGAAGTGCAACGCAAGAGCATTCTCGACGCGCAGCACGACGTCGCGCGCCTGCTCGCCGAACGCGATCAGCAGTTGACCGACCGCGAGCGCGCGCACAACGAAGCGATGTTGCGCGCCCGCGTCACGTCGCTATGGCAAACGCGCATGTTGCGCGATTCGCGCCTCTCCGTGGCCGACGAAATCGAGAACGCGCTGTCCTACTACCGCGCCACTTTCCTCTCTGAAATCCCGGCGCTCTACGCCGATATCGAGGAAGCGCTCGTCGAGCACGGCATCGACGCGCGCCTGCCGCCGTTCTTCCAGATGGGCAGCTGGATCGGCGGCGACCGCGACGGCAATCCGAACGTCACGGCCGAGACGCTCGAAAACGCGATTACCCGCCAGGCCGCGGTGATCTTCGAGCACTACATGGAGCAGGTGCACAAGCTCGGCGCGGAGTTGTCGGTGTCGAACCTGCTGGCCGGCGCCAGCGACGCCCTGAAGGAACTCGCCGCCGCCTCGCCCGACCAGTCGCCGCATCGTACCGACGAACCGTATCGCCGGGCCTTGATCGGCATGTACACGCGGCTCGCCGCGAGCGCGCGCGTGCGCCTCGGCGAAGGCAGCGTGCCGGTGCGCAGCGCGGGCCGCGGCGCAGCGCCGATCCGCGCCACGCCGTACGGCGACTCGGCCGAATTCGTGCGCGACCTGCACGTGCTGATCGATTCGCTCGCCGAGCATCATGGCGCGCCGCTCGCCGCACCGCGTCTGTCGCCGCTCGCGCGCGCCGCCGAAGTGTTCGGCTTCCATCTGGCGAGCATCGACTTGCGCCAGAGCTCCGACATTCACGAAGCGGTGATCGCCGAACTGCTCAAGCGCGCCGGCGTCGAGGACGACTACGCGGCGCTCACGGAAGAAGACAAGCTCAAGGTGCTGCTCGCCGAACTGGCGCAGCCGCGTCCGTTGCGCCTGCCGTACGCGGACTACTCCGATCTCGTGAAGAGCGAACTCGGCGTGCTCGAGGAAGCGCGCATCACGCGCGAGAAATTCGGCGCGCGCGCGGTGCGCAACTACATCATCTCGCACACGGAAACCGTGAGCGATCTGGTCGAAGTGATGTTGCTGCAAAAGGAAACCGGCCTGCTGCACGGCCGTCTGGGCGACGCGAACGATCCGGCGCAAGCGGGCCTGATGGTGATCCCGTTGTTCGAGACGATCCCCGACTTGCGCAACGCGCCGCACATCATGCGCGACCTGATCGCGCTGCCGGGCGTCGACGCGCTGATCGAACATCAGGGCAACGAGCAGGAAGTGATGCTCGGCTATTCGGACAGCAACAAGGACGGCGGCTTCCTCACGTCGAACTGGGAGTTGTACCGCGCCGAACTCGCGCTGGTGTCGCTCTTTAACGAACGCGGCGTGACGCTGCGTCTGTTCCATGGACGCGGAGGCACCGTGGGCCGTGGCGGTGGTCCGACCTATCAGGCGATTCTGTCGCAGCCGCCGGGCACCGTCGACGGCCAGATCCGTTTGACCGAGCAAGGCGAAGTGATCGCCAGCAAGTTCGGCAATCCGGAAATCGGCCGGCGCAATCTGGAAACGGTGGTCGCCGCCACGCTCGAAGCGTCGTTGCTGCCGCACGGCATTGCACCGGCGCAACTGCCCGCGTTCGAGGAAACGATGCAGCAGTTGTCCGACGCGGCGATGGCGTCCTACCGCGCGCTGGTCTACGAAACGCCCGGCTTCAAGGAGTACTTCTTCGAGTCGACGCCGATCGCGGAGATCACCGAGTTGAACATTGGCAGCCGGCCGGCCTCGCGCAAACTGCAAGATCCGAAGCAACGCAAGATCGAAGATCTGCGCGCAATTCCATGGGGTTTCTCATGGGGCCAATGCCGGTTGCTGCTGACCGGCTGGTACGGTTTCGGCAGCGCGGTGGCCGCGCATCTGGACAGCGCGCCGACCGACGCTGAACGCAAGACCCGTCTCGCGCTGCTGAAGAAAATGCACAAGACGTGGCCGTTCTTCGCCAACCTGTTGTCGAACATGGACATGGTGCTGGCAAAGACCGACCTCGCGGTCGCCTCGCGCTACGCCGCGCTGGTGTCCGACAAGAAGCTGCGCAAGCACGTGTTCGAGCGGATCGTCGCGGAATGGGAGCGCACGTCGAAGGTGTTGTCGGAGATCACCGGCAAGGGCGAACGGCTCGCGGAGAACCCGCTGCTCGCGCGTTCCATCAAGAATCGCTTCCCGTATCTCGATCCGTTGAATCACTTGCAGGTGGAGTTGCTCAAGCGTCACCGCGCCGGCGACACCAACGCGCGCGTGCGGCGCGGGATTCATTTGAGCATCAACGGGATTGCGGCGGGCTTGCGCAACACGGGCTAAGCACGCACGCGGTTGATTGCACGCCTTTGAGCACACAAGCCGGGCGCGACGCTGTTCGTCGCGCCCGGCTTTTTATTGTGCCTCGATCATCAACGCGTCCAGCTTGAAAGAGCCGTCTTCCTGCACGTCGAAATATTGGCGGACTTCGTCCGGCGAATTCGCCCACATGGAACGAATCGCCACCACACGCGCTTCCGGCGTGCGCATGCGCGCCACCCACGAGCTGAACTCGATGTCGATACGCCAGCGCTCGCGAATCGATGCTGTAAAGCCTGCTGCCGCAAACAATGCGAGCCACTCGTCGGCGCGGTAATCGCGAATATGCGAGCCGTCGCGCAACAACTCAATCGCCTGAATATGCGTGTCGAGCAGCGGATGATCGCTGCCGGCGATATCGATGAACAGCACCTTGCCGCCCGGCTGCAACACGCGCCGTACTTCGGCGAGTGCGAGCGGCACGTCGTGCCAGTGATGCGCGCTCATCCGGCTGATCACCCAGTCGAACGAATGGTCGGCGAACGGCAGCACTTCGGCCGCGCCTTGCTGCGTGCGGATATTGGCAAGACCGCGTTCTTTCGCGGCGCCTTCCACCGTCGCCAGCATTTGCGGCGCGATGTCGTAGGCGACCACGGCTTGCGCGTGCGGCGCGACCGCGAAGCTCGCATGGCCGGCGCCACAACCCATGTCGAGCACCGTCGCATTCGGCGTCGCCGCGATCGATTCGGCCAGCGTCCGCAGATCGGCGCCGGTGGCATGGGTCGGGCCCGTCAAATAGGCGGCGGCGGTCGAGCCAAAGGCGTCGGCGACCTGATCGTGATGCTTCATGGGAGGCTCCGGTTAGGTATTTGGGGCAGCGCTGGAAGCGCGTTGTGCGATTCCAGCCGTTACAATAGGGCCGGCTGTGTACCGGTACAAGTTAAGCGATTATTCTGGTATCGCCATTACCTCCCTGCCTTCGTCGACCTATTTGCCCGCTCAGCATGACCACGCCGTCTTCCGCCGACAACCCGCCGCCGCTCGACGCCACCCCGGCCCGCGCGCTCGGCGACTTCATCCGCGCTCACCGTGAGCGGCTCTCGCCGCAAGCGGTCGGCTTGCCGCCGGGTCCGCGCCGCCGCACACCGGGATTGCGGCGCGAGGAAGTCGCGCAACTGTGCGGCGTGAGTCCGACCTGGTACACGTGGATCGAACAGGGGCGCCCGGTCTCCGCGTCCGCCGACGCGCTCGCGCGCATCGCCGTCGCGTTGCAACTGTCGCGGGCCGAACGGGCGTATCTGTTCGAACTGGCCGCCCAGCGCGACCCGGCTGAGCCCGATCCGGCCGCGGCCGATGCGCCCGCCACCTTGCTGCAAACCGTGCAGCTTGTCAGTGCGCCGGCCTATGTGCTCGACCGTCAGTGGAATGCACTCGCGTGGAACGAGCGTGCCACGGACCTGTTCGTCGGCTGGCTGGACGGCGCGCACGACCGCAATCTGCTGCGCTATACGTTCACCGAACCGGCCGCGCGTGAGCTGATCGTCGATTGGGAAACGCGCGCGCGGCGACTCGCCGCCGAATTCCGCGCCGATTCGATCCGCCATCTGAACGACGCGCCCACCCGCGCGCTGATCGACTCGCTCACCGCCGCGAGCGACGCGTTCGCGCGCTTCTGGGCCTCGCAGGACGTGGGCGGCCGCGAAGGCGGACGGCGCGAGTTCAACCATCCGCGCGACGGCCGTATCGTCTACGACCAGATCACGTTCAAACCCGCGCATCGCGAAGATCTGAAGCTGGTAGTGCTGGTGCGCGAGTAGGTGATGGGAAACGCCCGCGGCGCACGGCGTCTTTAAGCCTCCCGGCGAGTGTTAAAATCCCTGTCTTTCCTCGCTTCGGCGTCACTTTTGCACGGCATGTGCATTCGCGTCGCCAGCCTCTTCACCGCTCGCTCAACTGCCGCTTAACTGCCCAACACCATGACGTCCCAACTGCACAAAAAAGGCGAAGCCTGGTCGGCTCGCTTCTCGGAGCCGATGTCGGAACTCGTCAAACGCTACACGTCGTCGGTTTTCTTCGACAAGCGTCTGGCGTTCGTCGACATCGAAGGGTCGCTCGCGCACGCCTCGATGCTGGCCGCGCAAAAGATCATCGCCGCCGACGACCTCGCCGCGATCCAACGCGGCATGGCGCAGATCAAGGGCGAAATCGAGCGAGGCGAGTTCGAGTGGCAACTCGATCTGGAAGACGTCCACCTGAATATCGAAGCGCGCCTGACCGCGCTGATCGGCGACGCCGGCAAGCGCCTGCATACCGGCCGCTCGCGTAACGACCAGGTGGCGACGGATATTCGCTTGTGGCTGCGCGGCGAGATCGACCGGATCGGCGGTTTGTTGACGGAATTGCGCACGGCCCTGCTCGACATGGCGGAGAAGAACGCCTCGACCATCATGCCGGGCTTCACGCACTTGCAGGTGGCGCAGCCCGTCACGTTCGGCCATCACCTGCTCGCCTACGTCGAAATGTTTTCGCGCGACGCCGAACGCATGATCGACTGCCGCAAGCGTGTGAACCGCCTGCCGCTGGGCGCGGCCGCGCTCGCCGGCACCAGCTATCCGATCGATCGTCACGCGGTGGCGAAGACTTTGGGCTTCGACGGCATCTGCGCGAACTCGCTGGACGCGGTGTCGGACCGCGACTTCGCGATCGAATTCACGGCGGCCTCGGCGCTCGTCATGACGCACGTCTCGCGCTTCTCCGAAGAGCTCGTGCTGTGGATGAGCCCGCGCGTCGGCTTCATCGATCTGGCGGATCGGTTCTGCACCGGCTCGTCGATCATGCCGCAGAAGAAGAACCCGGACGTGCCCGAACTCGCGCGCGGCAAGACCGGCCGCGTGAACGGCCATCTGATCGCGCTGCTCACGCTGATGAAAGGCCAGCCGCTTGCGTACAACAAGGACAATCAGGAAGACAAGGAACCGCTGTTCGACACCGTCGATACGGTTGCGGATACGCTGCGCATCTTCGCTGAAATGGTCGCCGGTATTTCGGTGAAGCCGCAAGCCATGCGCGACGCCGCGCTGCAAGGCTTCTCCACGGCAACCGATCTGGCCGACTACCTGGTCAAGCGCGGCCTGCCGTTCCGCGACGCGCACGAAGCGGTGGCGCTGGCCGTGCGCGTCTGCGCGGATCGCGGCTGCGATCTGGCGGATCTGACGCTCGAGGAAATGCGTCAGGAACTGCCGAACGTCGCGCATCTGATCGGCGAAGACGTGTTCTCGTATCTGACGCTGGAAGGCTCGGTGGCGAGCCGCAATCATCCGGGCGGCACGGCGCCCGAGCAGGTGCTCGCGGCGGTGAAGGCGGCACGTGAAGCGCTGAAGTAAGCGGACGCGCGGCATGCGGTGAGCGCGCATTCTGCGCTCGTCTCGTGCTTGGGTCCTGCACGCAGCTTGCGGATATAAAGGCGAACTCGCTATCGGGTTCGCCTTTTGTTTTTCGCGCCGCACGCACTCCCGCGAACCGCGCCGCAAAAAAGAAAGAGCCCGCGCGAAGCGGGCTAAATGAAAGACTTCCACCGATGCCTCTCGAAAGAGGCCATCGAAGTGTAGGCGTGTTTTCGCCGCCAACCAATTCGCTCATATTTCCGCCTATTACGGTCGGTTGGACCACATAGAGCGGGCGAACGCCAATTGCTTCCTGGCGGATTTTGACTACCATCAAATCAGGCTCTGTCTTTGTGGTTCCCTGATCATGTTCACTCGCACGCGTCATCTTCGCCATTGCAACGGACGCTGCGTTTGCAGCGTCGGCGTACGGCCCGCGCATGTGCGCGGCATGCTCCTCGTCGCCGGCCTGGTCATCGGCATGGCTGGCTGCACCATCACACCACCGCCACGCGCGAGCGTGCCGACGCCCGCGGCCGCCATCAACAGTGCGACGCTCGACCAGTACCGCGAGGCCGTGGCCAGACGCATCATCGAACGCAATCCGTCTTACGTGCTGCGCGGCACGCCACAAGCGATGCTGCGCTCGCTGGTGGTCGTGTCGTTCACAGTGGATGGCAATGGCCATGTGCTGGAGTCAGCGGTGTATCGCACCAACGGCGACGACGAAGCCGAAAGCACCGCGCTCGCCAGCTTGCGGCGCGCCGCGCCGCTGCCGCAACCGCCGGGCAAATTGCTGAACGGCCGAGGCCAGCTCGAGCTATTCGAAGACTGGCTGTTCAACGACAACGGCAAATTTCAGCTCCGCGAGCTCGCCTCGCCGCAAGCGCAGACCATCGATTGAACGCGGTTCGTGTCGTCCAAAGCGCGCGGCAAAACCAGCGCTGCCTTGCTGCGGCGCGGCCGCGCTCGCTATAATTTTCCGATTCCCCGCGCCGGAGCCGTCCGGCATGGCTCACCCCGCCCGCTCACCCGCCGGCGCGGCATGAGCCCGATTGCAGCGCCGCCGCGCCATCCGCGAGCGCCGCCTGCTCGATGCATGATGCGGCCCGCCGTTGCCCGGATCCCAAAACATCCCGGCTCCGCGCCGCACCGGCCGCCCCGCCTTACCTCGCCCGCCGCACGCCTCCCGCCTGGTTATTGCCCTGGTATGGCCGCTTTCGCGGGCGAACTTCGCCGGCTGCCGTTGTAAGCTGTTGCTTCGTTGTTTGCGTCGCCTGCGTTACACGAGCCGCCCGCCGGCCCGCGGACAAAGCGAGGCCCACGAATTTGAACAAAGATGCCGTCTTCACACGCACCACCGGCTCACGAACCGGGCGTCCGGCGGCATCACGACATAGGGAGACCCTGCATGTCCACTTCGCCGATTTCCGCGGCCCAGCCCAATGCGGCCGGGCAGAACAAGAGTTCGCGGATCATCTTCGCGAGCTTTATCGGCACCGCGATCGAGTTCTACGATTTCTACGTCTATGCGACCGCCGCGGCGCTCGTCATCGGACCGGTGTTTTTCCCGCATGGCTCGGCGACGGCGCAGGCCTTGTCGGCCTTCGTCACGTTCGGCATCGCCTTCGTGGCACGGCCGATCGGCTCGTTCCTGTTCGGCCATTTCGGCGACCGGATCGGCCGTAAATCGACGCTGGTGGCGTCGCTGCTGGTGATGGGCGTGTCCACCACGCTGATCGGTTTCGTACCCGGCTACGACTCGATCGGCAGCCTCGCGCCGATCCTGTTGTGCATCTTGCGCTTCGGCCAGGGTATCGGCCTCGGCGGCGAATGGGGCGGCGCGGCATTGCTCGCCACCGAGAATGCGCCGCCGGGCAAACGCGGCTGGTTCGGCATGTTCCCGCAACTCGGGCCGTCGATCGGCTTTCTTGCGTCCAACGGCCTGTTCTTCGCGCTCGCGCTGTCCCTGAGCGACGAGCAGTTCCGCAGCTGGGGCTGGCGCGTGCCGTTCCTCGTGAGCGCGGTGCTGGTCGCGCTCGGTTTATACGTGCGCCTGAAAATCGCCGAGACGCCGGCATTCCAGGCGGCGATCGAACGTCAGGAACGCGTGAAGGTGCCGATCGCCACGCTGCTGTCGCAACACTGGGTGCCGACCCTGCTCGGCGCGCTCGCGATGGTCGTCTGCTACACGCTGTTCTACAACGCCACCACGTTTTCGCTGTCGTACGGCGTCTCCGTGTTGCATATTCCGCGGCCGACGTTCCTCGGTCTGCTGTGCATCGCCGTGGTGTTCATGGCGCTCGCCACGCCGCTGTCGGCCTGGGCCGCCGACCGCTATGGACGCAAGCCGGTGCTGATCGTCGGCATCATCGCGGCGATTCTGTCGGGCTTCACGATGGCGCCGTTGCTCGGCAGCGGACAGACGTCGCTGGTGCTGCTGTTCCTTGTGATCGAACTGTTTTTGATGGGCGTGACGTTCGCGCCGATGGGCGCGCTCCTGCCGGAGTTGTTTCCCACCAATGTGCGCTATACCGGCGCCGGGGTGTCGTACAACCTCGGTGGGATTCTCGGCGCGTCCGTCGCGCCGTATATCGCGCAGATGCTCGCCGCGCGCGGCGGGTTGCCATGGGTGGGCGCGTATGTGTCGATCGCCGCGGCCGTCAGCATGATCGGCGTGCTGTGCATGCGCGAAACACGCGACACACGGCTGATGTAACGCGAGGAGCGCCCTTCGCCAGCCGAGCATTTGCTGAGTAAATTCCCTGCCTTGCGCGTCTTTTTGACATGCCTATACTCGACTCAAATAACCCTTCAGGCAGCAGGGAGGCAGGGATGAACGTTCACCTTCACAACGCGGACGTCGTGATGATCATTGCACTGGCGTTGCTCTGTTCGCTATTGCTTGCATTGCGCTTTCGTCCGGCGACATGGAAAGGCATCGTGGTGGAAGCGCTAGCTGCGAATGCCGCGGCCATCGCCGCGGTCATCGCGTTCGAAATGCTGCTGGCCTGATGCGGACGGGTGCCGCGGCGCCATCGCAGGCGCCGCGGCCTCGGTCAGTTGGATCACCGGTAGTAATAGCCGCCGTGATGATAGTACCCACCGCCGCCGTAGTAGCCCGGCGCGGGCGCGACGATGCAACCACCAAGTGCCGTTGCGAGCAACGTGCCTGCGATCAGGCTGAGGATCAAGCGTTTCATTGTTGTTCTCCATCGTGTCAGAGTGATTCGAGCCGAAACCCCGAATGACTCGATTGAACACGACGGCGCGCTGCGCGAGCGTTGCGATTTGTAAGGGAAAATCACCAAGGTGTTACATGATCGACGCGCGTCACGCACTGCGCTCGAGGCGCGATCACGTCGAATTCACATCGGAGGAAATCACCGCCTATACTGGTTTGAATGTGCCGGTACGACGCGTGCCTTGCTGGCGGCGCATACGCGGCGCAAGGTGAATCTGCCGGACAAGGTGCCCACGAAGGCATGCAGCGCGCCGTCGCCTTGGTCACGCGAATAATGCGTGAATGGCCAAGTCGGCGCTCAACGAAAAGCGACAGATTTAACAGGCGTGTAATGCGCGGCGCCTTTTGAATTTGCGGCTGCGGGGAAGCTTAGGTGCTGCACGAAACCGTGTGGACATTCGCACCCTATCCCGCAGATGAACCGGAGATGCACCCCGGCCAGTCGCCAGGCGGCGGTCGTCGCGTCGACACCGAGCGTGTACGCGATGTCACCGCTCAATGCGTAGCCGAATGTATTGATTGCAGCGATTCCTCTCCGCCCGCTGTTCCCCGACACGGGCGTTTTCGGAGGCGTTACGAGGCGGCGCTCGGTTGTTTGAGCGGACTGCGCGTCGCGCCTCTTTTCTTTTCGAGCAAACGATTGCGCAAGCCGTCGGGACGCCGCGTTCAGACGGCTGTGGACCCGTGCTGCGCCGTCACGTCGTGCGCCTCGGTGTGAACGTAGTCGATCGCCTCGAGCGCTGCGCTGATGGGCGGCACCGACTGGCCGTCGCCGATGGAGACGGAGCGATATGGCGATTCAATGCCGTAATGCGACGGCGGTGTCGCCACGAAGATCATCACCGTGCGCTTCTGCAGCGCGTGCGCAAGGTGGACGAAGCCCGTGTCGGTGCCGACCACGAGCGAGCACGCGTCGATCATCTGCGCGATTTCCGTCACGCTCATTTTCGGCAGGACGGTCGCGCCCGGCAGTTGCGATGCGATCTGCTCCGCTTCGAGTCGCTCGCCTTCCGAACCCCACGGCAGCACCAGTTGAAAACCGCGCTGCGCGAGTTCGCGGCCGATCGCCACCCAATGGCTCACCGGCCATTTCTTGTCGTCTTTCGAGGTGGCGTGAAAGAACGCCGCGACCGGCGCGCCGTTCGCCTCGAACGGAAGCGTGGCCGGTTCCGGCAAGCGCAGATTGAAGACCGCCGGGCCTTCTATCTCGTAGCCGAGTGCCTCGCCCGCGCTGATGCGCATGCCATGCCACGCATTGCATTTCGGACGCGGGCCGAATCGGCCGGTATAAGCGAACGCCGCGCCCTGCTCGCCGAGATCCGGCGCCCGGTAGCCAATGCGTCGCGACGAGCGCGCCAGAAACGCAATGATCGCGCTCTTGTACACGCCCTGAATGTCGAGGATGAAATCGTAGCGATAGGCGCGCAACTCGGCGATGGACGCCCAGATCGACTTGAAATCGGCCCAGCGGCGCGCTTTCTTGAAGCGGCGCAAAGGCGCGCACAACACGCGGTCTACATTCTCGCTCCAGTGCACGACTTCGGCGAATGCTTCGTCCGCGGCCCAATCCACCTGAACGCCGGGAAACGCGCGCTTGATATCGGCGACCACGGGCAAGGCTTGCACGATATCGCCGAGCGAAGTGACCTTGACGATAAGGACGCGCTTCATTGAGGACCTGTGAGTTGTTCGGACATCACAGTATTTTAGCCGACGAATCCGATAACCTTTGCCGAATCGGACATCGCGCCTTTCGGTCATTACTACGGCGGGTTACGTTCAGCGGCTGACACGCAGCCCTTTTACATCATTTCAGAATACTTTCACACAGGTGATGGGCGCGGCGCGACTTATACTGCACCCTTTTGCGCCACACACGCTCATGTCCCGGCCCATCCCGATCCGATCTTCCGCCATCGTTCGACGCGCGAGACGACTGTGGCGCCAATACGGCGTCTTCTGGCTCGGTGCGATCGCAGTCGGGCTGACCGCCGTGCTGTACGCAAGGCTGATCGACTGGGGCTACAACGAGTTTCGCTCCGTGCAGCAACGCCATGTGTGGGCACCGCTGATCATCACCCCCGCGGTCGCGGCGCTCGCCGTCTGGCTCACGCGCAAGTTCTTCCGCGGCGCCGAAGGCAGCGGCATTCCGCAGGTCATCGCCACCCTTCACTCCCGGACGAGCGAATACGGGTCACGGCTGCTCACCTTCCGGATTCTGTTCGGCAAGATCGTCGTGTCGTTTCTGGCGATTCTCGGCGGCCTCACGATCGGCCGCGAAGGGCCGACCGTGCAGGTCGGCGCCGCCTTGATGTTCAATCTGCGACGGCTGTATCCCCGCTCGAATGCGCTGATCGAACGGCAACTCGTGCTGGCCGGCGCGGCGGCGGGCTTGTCCGCGGCGTTCAACACGCCGCTCGCCGGTATCGTGTTCGCGATCGAGGAATTGACGCGCAGTTTCGAGGCGCGCGCGAGCGGCGTGCTGATCACCGCCATCATCATCGCCGGCGTGATCGCGCTCGGCTTGAATGGCAACTACACCTATTTCGGCACCATCCAGATCGGCGCGCACTTTCCTAATGTGCTGGCGCTCGCGGTGTTGCTTACGGCGATCGTCACGGGCCTCGCGGGCGGTTTGTTCGGCTGGCTCCTGCTGAATACCGCGCGCTGGATTCCGGCGCCGCTGCGACAGTTGCACAGCGAGCGGCCGGTCGCGTTCGCCGCCGTGTGCGGTTTCGTGATCGCGGTGGTCGGCCTGATTTCGGGCGGCACGACCTTCGGCAGCGGCTACGCCGAAGCGCGCGGTTTGCTCGACGGCCACGAGCAGTTGTCGGTGTTTTACCCGTTCATGAAGATGATTTCGATGGTCGGCTCCTATTTGCCGGGCATTCCAGGCGGCATCTTCGCGCCGTCGCTGTCGATCGGCGCGGGCTTCGGCGATCTGCTGCACCGGGTGTTCGACTCGATGGACCTGCCGATGCTGATCGCGCTCGGCATGGTCGGCTACCTGGCCGCCGTCACGCAGTCGCCGATTACGTCGTTCGTGATTGTGATGGAGATGATCAACGGCCACGCTTTGGTGATCTCGCTGATGGCCACCGCGTTGATTGCGAGCCGCGTGTCGCGTCTCTTTGCGCCGCCTCTGTATGAGTCGCTGGCCGCGCGCTATATGACGCCGTTGCCGCAACCCGCGCCCGCACCGACGCCGGAAGTGCCCGAGGTCGAAGCGCCCGGGCAGCCCGTTGCGCAAGTCGACGGTGAGCCGCCCGTCGACGACGCCAACGGCAGCGCACCGCGTCAGTAGACGACGACGGCCGGGGCGCGCAGATACATCGGCCGCGCCGGCACGACGACGCAGCCGGCCAGCATGACCGCCAGCACGGCGATCAGAAGCAGATTCTTTTTCATCACAGGGTTTCCTGAAGCGCGCGCGGGCGAGCGCTACGCCGAACGCGCGGCGCGGTGCATGCATTTGTCCGTGCTTGTCGAAACGGAAGGGATGGCATGCGCGGCACTCGCCGCGCCGTGCATGCCGAAGCACATGGCGTTACGCCCAGTGGCCTTCAACCCAGTGATAATTCGGGCCGTGCGCGACCCAGTGGCCCGGCACCCAGTGATAGCCGACACGCTCGGCTTGCCAGTGACCGCCGATCCACACATAGCGGCCGTGATCCCAGCGCCAATGACCGTGATCCCACACGTAGCCGACGCGCGACGCGGGCACTGCTTCGTAGCGCACCGGCGGCGGCGCGGACGGCGCGATCACGACGACTTCCGCGGCCGAAGCCGATGCCACGGCGGCTGCGCCGGCGGCGATCAATACGGTGTTGGCAAGCAGCAAACGAAAGGTCTTGTTCATGTTATCCCTCTGTAGATAGGCGCCGAAGGCGGCGTTATCCATTTAATGCGCGAGGGGACGCAGCGGCTGACCGTGGGCATGTAACGCCACACGCCGAAGTGCAACGGATTATTTCGACGCGCCGCTGACGCGCGCGAGAAAGCCCATGCATGCCCATGCGCACGAACACAGAGGGGAATTAGGAATGACAAAGAGGCACAACGGAGCGGCGCACTCGCGCGCCGCCCTGCATCACGTCATCTCGACGCAACGCAGCGAAGCGCGCAGCACGTCATAAGAAACCGGCCGCGAGACGGAACAGACCTTTTAAACGATCAGGCCTGCGGTATTTCGATCTTGACCTCGAGCACTTCGAGATCGTCCTGACGTTCGAGGCTCACGCGAATATCGTCATGGGAAATCTTCACGTACTTCGAGATCACGGCCACCAGTTCGCGTTGCAACGCAGGCAGGTAATCGGCAGGCGCATGGCCGCCGGCGCGCTCATGCGCGATGATCAACTGCAGGCGTTCCTTCGCTACCGACGCGGACTTCTTCTTCTCGCCCAGCAAAAACGAAAGAATCGACATTACGTGCGCTCCCCTTACTTGGTGCCGAAGAGGCGCTGCAGCAGCCCGGGCTTCTGGTAATCGGTAAAGCGAAGCGACTTCTGCTCGCCGAGGAAACGCGACACGACGTCTTTATAGGCTTCGGCCACATCGGTACCGTCCAGATGCACCGCCGGCAAGCCCTGGTTCGATGCGTGCAGCACCGCTTCCGATTCCGGAATCACGCCGATCAGGTCGATGCGCAGAATTTCCTGGATATCGGTCAGCGACAGCATTTCGCCTTCGCTGACGCGCTTCGGGTTGTAGCGGGTGATCAGCAGGTGTTCCTTGATCGGCTCCTTGCCCTCGATCGCGCGTTTGGTCTTCGACGACAGAATGCCGAGGATGCGGTCCGAGTCGCGCACCGACGAGACTTCCGGATTCGTCACGATCAGTGCTTCGTCGGCGAAATGCATGGCGAGCAGCGCGCCCGATTCGATACCGGCCGGCGAATCGCACACGATGAATTCGAAGTCCATCGCGATCAGGTCGTTGATGACCTTCTCGACGCCTTCCATGGTCAGCGCGTCTTTGTCACGCGTTTGCGAGGCCGGCAGGATGAACAGGTTCTCGCACTTCTTGTCCTTGATGAGCGCCTGGTTCAGATTGGCTTCGCCCTGGATCACGTTGATCAGGTCGTACACCACGCGGCGTTCACAACCCATGATGAGGTCGAGGTTACGCAGGCCGACGTCGAAGTCGATCACGGCGGTTTTGCTGCCACGCAGAGCGAGGGCTGATGCAAAACTCGCGCTCGTGGTCGTCTTGCCCACGCCACCCTTGCCCGAAGTCACCACAATGATTTTTGCCATTACCCTTACCTTGTGTTCGTCAAATTCGTCAATTATGTGCGGCCATATTTGCCGTGAAACGCCGCGTGCATCGGCTTGATCGACGCGGCGCGCTTCACGTCGCTTAGGTGAGCCGCAGCGGTTCGATCATCAACTTTTCTTCTTCGAGCCAGATCTGCACCGGCTTGCCGAGCACGTCGGCCGGCAAAGGGTTCTCAGTCGTTCGATAGATGCCTGCGATCGAGATGAGTTCCGGCTCGAGACACGTGCAGAAAATGCGCGCGTCGTGATTGCCCTGCACGCCGGCCAAAGCCCGGCCGCGCAGCGGCGCGTAAATATGGATGTTGCCTTCCGCGATCACTTCCGCGCCGTAGCTCACGAGGCCGAGCACGACCAGGTCGCCCTTGGCGTAAATGCGCTGACCGGAGCGCAGCGGCTTGTCGACCACCATGGTTTGCGACGACGTGGCGAGACGCACCGGTTCCGCGGCGGGAGCCGGTTCGACGGCCGCGGCCGTGGCTGGCGTGCCGTTCTCCGGCGCGGCGGCTGCGAGCTCGAACAGATCGGAAGGCGGCGTGGCCGTCGCGGCGGTGACAGCCGGCGCGGCTGCGGCAGCGGTGTCTTCGTCTGCGGATTTGGGAGCGTTAGCGGCGCCGCGGCGGTCACGCGCTTCGAGCAACGGCAGCTGCGACTCCGCCGCCCACGCCTGCTGCGCGTTGGCGACCACGCCAACGGGGCGCATGCGTACGCTGTCGAGCAGTTGCGCGATGTCGGCGAGCGGCACACGTTCGTTCTCGGCGAGACGGCGCACGTCGATCGCGACGACGTCGTTAGCGAAAAATTCGGGGGTCGCCTCGAAGCGCCGGGTCAGTTCGGCACGCATGGCGTCGAGGTCGGTTGTCTTGACCACGAACAGGAGCGTGTCGACAGAGCCGCTGCGAAGTTCGAAAAAGGGCGATTTCTTGGGCGACATAGCGTTCGGCAAAAAATTTTGCGTATTTTACAGGCGTCGACGCGCGCGGCCAGCTTTTTCGCCGGGAGAACGGGCCACCGCCATCACGACGCGCTCCCGCACCGGCAACGCGACGGCCTTGCAGCGGACGTTCAGGCCGCGCATCGCGCCGACAAACTGGCGACCGACGCTGAAGAGACGCGGAAGGGAATCGAGCGGCAGACTGTCGCGCCGCTCGCGAGATCACTGCTGAAACACCTGGGACGTGGTCGGCACATGGCGCACCAGCAGGCTTTCCGCCTGGTCCGGTGCTCGCGTGACGCGACGGTGCTCGCCGGTCGGGCCGAAGCCGAGCGCCTCGTAAAAGCGCATGGCATTGCGGTTGGCGTCGGCGACCCACGCGTAGATTTCCGTGGCGCCTTCGTTCGCGAGCCAGGCGGCGGCCGAGTCGACCAGCAGCTCGCCGCCGCGCAAATGACGCACGGCCGGGGCCACCCACAGTTCGCAAACGAATGCGCGGCGCGCCGCGGTATCGTCGAAGTACGCTTCGATCAGTCCCGCCGGATGGCCCTCGGTGTAGAGAATAAAGGTGGTGGAGGTGAAGGAAACCGCATGATCCGCGGCGGTGGCGTCGAAACTGGCGGCGTCGGCCGACAACGCGTCCTCAAGCGTGGCGCCGAAGGCATACGGTGCCTCCCGCAGCGACGCAGTACGGAGTTCGCGGAAAACAGCGCCCTGATCAGCGGCGATACGGCGAACGGTCAATGACGGACTCATGCAGACGAAAACCCCTTGAAACCCTAAGGCGTAGCTTTAACCGAACCGGCGCGAGAGTCAAATCATTCTTTACCGGAACAGGGTATGCGCCGCAGGAACTCCCCTCGGGAAGCGACATACGGAGCGTATCCCGACTCAGCAGCACGTTACGCGCCCAGCTCCGGCGCAAGTGGCCGGACGCGGTACGCGCCACGCGGGGTCATGGCGCTTCGTAGCTACCGGTGCCGTCCGGCCACGGTGTCAGGAGTTCATAGCCGTCGTCGGTGACGGCGATCATGTGTTCCCATTGCGCCGACAGCGAACGGTCCTTGGTGACCACGGTCCAGCCGTCGCGTTGCACCGCGGTGCCGGCGCGGCCGGCGTTGATCATCGGCTCGATCGTGAAGACCATGCCCGGCTTCAGACGCACGCCCTGCCCCGGCTGGCCGTAGTGCAGCACTTGAGGATCTTCGTGGTAGACCTTGCCGATGCCGTGCCCGCAATAGTCGCGCACGATCGAGAAGCCGTCGCGCTGCGCCACCTTCTGAATCGCATGGCCCACGTCGCCGAGCGTGGCGCCCGGCTTCACTTCGCGGATGCCGGCGAGCATCGCTTCATAGGTCGTGTCGACCAGCTGGCGCGCCACCGTGCTCGGCTGGCCGACGCAATACATGCGGCTCGTATCGCCGAAGTAGCCGTCCTTGATGATCGCGACGTCGATATTGATGATGTCGCCGTCTTTCAGGATCTCGGCGCGATTCGGGATGCCGTGGCACACCACTGAGTTGACCGAGGTACACACCGTCTTCGGAAAACCCAGATAGCCGACATTTGCCGGAATCGACTTTTGCGTATTGACAATGTAGTCGTTGCACAGTGCATCCAGCTCGTCGGTGGAGACGCCGGCCTTGACGTGCTCGCCGATCATCGCCAGCACATCGGCCGCGAGGCGGCCGGAAATGCGCAGCCTGGCGATGTCGTCGGGAGTCTTGTAGGTAATAGCCATGAATTCGGTCGATATGGGTCGAATGGAAGGTCGATGTTCAATCGATCGGCCAATTGTACAGAGGATCGCAGCCGATCCTCCGCGAGCCGCGCCAAACTTGCCGGACGAAACGATCCGCGGCGATGTCGGGCGGCATGCCCGACCAGCTCCTCACATGCAGCGCACTTCATGCTGCACACGCGAACAGAAATCTTT
Source organism: Paraburkholderia sp. BL25I1N1 (assembly GCF_003002025.1). GTDB lineage: Bacteria > Pseudomonadota > Gammaproteobacteria > Burkholderiales > Burkholderiaceae > Paraburkholderia. The sequence continues at coordinate 108,974 of NZ_PVZB01000005.1, read as the reverse complement.
TGCGGGGTTTGCATCTAGCCGAGTATTCGCCCCGTAAAGGCGAATGAGGACTCGCTCTTCTCCCTTGATCATTTAGTTCTTCTCAGAAGAACGGAGGCCTCTTTGCGTCCGCGATTTTGCGTCTTTGCAGCGCGAGAGCAACGGCTGTCCCCGCGTGTGCGCCGCGAGTCCGCGGCATCCGCAGCGAACCATTTGAGGAGCATCGCCATGTCGGAGTCCAGCACTAAATCAGCATTCCTTATTGATGCATTCGATCGACGCGCCACGCGCCGCCTGCAACGCAGACAGTTCTTTCGCAACGCCGGCGGCCTGAGTCTGGGACTTGTCGGCGGCACGCTGATCAGCGCGTGCGGCGGGGGCGGCTCGGTTTCGAACGTGTCGGCCCAGAGTGCGCCGACCGACGCGGAAATCCTGAATTTCGCGCTGAATCTGGAGTACCTCGAATCGCAGTTCTATACGTACGCGACGACCGGCGCCGGGCTCGCCGCGAGCATGACGGCCGGCGTCGGCACGATGGGCACGGTGATTCCGGGGCAGCAAGTGCCCTTCCAGGATCCGGTGGTGAAGGCGTACGCCAACGAGATCGCCAACGACGAGCGCGAGCACGTCACCTTCCTGCGCAGCGCGTTGGGTTCGGCCGCGGTTGCCATGCCGGCAATCGACATCGGCGGCACGGATCCGAACGGCGCGTTTTCGAGCGCGGCGCGCGCTGCGGGCCTCGTGCCTGCCGGCGCCCCGTTCAACCCGTATGCGAACGACAACAACTTCCTGCTCGGCGCGTACATCTTCGAGGACGTCGGCGTGACGGCTTATAAAGGCGCCTCGCCGCTCATCACCAACAAGACGTTTCTCGAAGCGGCGGCCGGCATTCTCGCGGCCGAGGCGTATCACGCCGGGTTGGTGCGCACGGTGCTGTACTCGAAAGGTATCGACATGACGGGTCTCGTCACGGCCGCCAATGCGATTTCGGCTGCACGTAACAGCCTCGATCATAACGGCCACGACGATCAGGGCATCACCGGCGCGACCGCCGGCACGTCCAACATCGTGCCGCTGGACAGCAATGGGCTCGCATTCAGCCGCAACTACAGCAACGTCCTCAACATCGTCTATCTGACGAGTTCGGCGGCGACCAAAGGCGGTTTCTTCCCGAACGGCGTGAACGGTTCGCTGAATATGAGCGTCTGAGCTGCGTTACGCGTTGTGTCAGTTGCACCGGCATCGGGGCGCCGCGACGATGATCGCGCTCGTGTGGTTCACCTCGCGGCGATCTGATGGGCCGCTACCGGAATCGTCGCGTGACGACCCTCGCGGCGATCCTCGGCACGGTGGTCGTGCTGGCGCTCAATCTCATTCTGCTGCTGCAAGCGGCCGGGATTTCGCCGTGGCCGCCGTTTCATGCCGCGTGAGCCGGCCGGGTCATAGCGCGACCTGCATCCGCTCGCGGGGTTGGCGCGTACATTGTTCGAACGCATCTCTTCGGACGGATTCGACTCCCATGCCTCGACGCCTGCTCACCTTGACCGCCACGCTGGCGCTCGCCGCCCTCGGCGGCTGCAGCGCGGCCGGCGTGCTGAACGCCGCCGTATCGCACAAGCAGTTCCGCGCCGAAAACGGCCTTGCTTACGGCAGCGCGCCGCGCCAGAAGCTCGACGTCTACGTGCCCGCCGCCGGCGCGCCGCCAGCCGCTTCTTCGCACGGCCGTCCGATCGTGGTGTTCTTTTATGGCGGCAGTTGGCAGAACGGTTCGCGCAGCAACTATCTGTTCGTCGGCGCGGCATTAGCCTCGCGCGGCTTCGTCGCCGTGCTGCCCGACTATCGGACGTGGCCCGACATGGCGTTCCCCGGCTTCGTCGACGACGCGGCCACAGCCGTGCGCTGGGCACGCGACCATGCGGCCGAATTCGGTGGCGACCCGTCGCGAATCTTTTTGATGGGACACTCCGCGGGCGCGCACATCGTGATGCTGCTCGCCACCGATGGCCGCTATCTGGCCGCGCAGCAGATGAGCAAAACCGATATCAGCGGCGTGATCGGCCTGGCTGGCCCGTATGATTTTCTGCCGTTGCACGACGCGACGCTCGAGGAAATTTTCCCGCGGGCATTGCGTGCCGCAAGTCAGCCGATCAACTTTGTCGCCGGCGACGAGCCGCCGATGTTCCTCGCCGCCGGCCAGCGCGATACGACCGTCGATCCGGGCAACACCGACCGGCTCGCGGTGAAACTGTGTGCGTCGGGCGATGCGGATGTCGAAGTGAAGCACTATCCGCGCGTCGGGCATGCGCTGCTGGTGGGCGCGTTTGCCGGGCCGTTGCGCGGCTTTGCGCCGGTGCTCGACGATGCGAGCGCGTTTATCGACGCGCAGGCGAACAATGAAGCGCGGCGTTCGCGTGGCGCCGCCGCATGCGGTGATGCGCAATCGTCGCCGGCCTCTTTCGATGCACAGGGCAACGTTTATCAATTGCGTCGGCAGCGCGAAGGCCACCGCTGCGCCGGGTGACAATGCGGCATCCACAGGAGCGCCCGCCGCCGGCTCCGATTGCGAGAAGCAGAGCAACCGGGGCGTCAACGAATAGCGCCGCTGCAACCCGCGGTAGCTACCGCTCCATACCCAGCAATTGCTTGCGCAAAGTGGGCGCGCGCGTGGAAGGGTCGAGCCAGATGCCGAAGAACGCGCGCGCGAAGGCTGGATCGTCGAACTCGCCGGTCATGCGCTCGCCGGCATAAAAACGCACGCCCTTGTCCGGCAGATACACCGCGCTCAACTGGTCGCCGGGGCTGACGTCCACGAAAGCGTGCAGCATGTCCGCGCGCCAGCGTTCCAGCGTGTCGGCCGGAATCGGCGCGCCCGCCAGACGCTTGATCTCGCTGATGCCAGTGTCCGCGAGGCGTTCGCGTTTAATGCCGCGCGCGTACACGATATGCAGCGCGAAACGGGCGTCGTAATCGACCGGCACGCGTTCGCTCCACATCTGCGCGCGATAGAGCCGGAAGCCAAGCACACTGAAATCGCCTTCGCCGACGAGTTGCGCGGACTGGACGTCGCCGCGCCAGTCCGCGCAAGCGGCGCTCACCCACAACGCCAGGACGAGAGCGACGAAGGCGCGCACGTCAGTCCGCTTGCGAAAGCACGAACTGCATGACATCCGTGCGTCCTTCGTCGAAGCCGGCTTCGCAATACGCCAGATACAGCCGCCACGTGCGCACGAAAATCTCATCGAAGCCTTGCACGCGGATCGTATCGAGTTGCGCTTCGAATGCGCCGCGCCAGCGGCGCAACGTCTCCGCGTAATCGCGGCCGAACGCCAGCGACGTGCGCGCCGTGAGCTTGGCGCGCCGCGCGGCTTGCGTGAAACGTTGCGGGCTCGGCAACATGCCGCCAGGAAAAATGAACTCGCGAATGAAGTCGCTGGTCGCCCGATAAGCGGCAAAGTGCGAGTCGTCGATCGTGATGGTTTGCACTAGCGCGCGAGCGCCCGGTCGCAGACGTTCGCGCAGAATCTGGAAGTACGTCGGCCAGAATCGTTCGCCGACGGCCTCGAACATTTCAATCGATACGACGGCATCGTACTGACCGGTCAAGCTGCGATAGTCGCGCAGTTCGAGTTGCACGCGCTCGCTCAGGCCTGCTTCGTTCACACGCTGCCGGGCGAATTCGAGTTGCGCCGGCGAGATCGTCACGCCATGCACGTGAATGCCCAGACGCGCCGCATGCAGCGCAAAAGCGCCCCATCCGCAGCCGATTTCCAGAATGCGCATACCGTCGCGCAAACCAAGCCTATCGATGATGCGTTGATACTTCGCGTGCTGCGCGTCTTCGAGCGATTGATGGAAATGGCCGTCGAACACCGCACTCGAATACGTGAAAGTCGCGTCGAGCCACTGCGCGTAAAACGCGTTGCCGATGTCGTAGTGCGCGTGAATGTTGCGCCGGCTGCCTGAACGTGTGTTCGGCCTCAGCTTATGACGCAGTCCGTACCAGAGCCGCGCGAGCCAGCCGCCGTACACGGTGCGTTGCAGCGCGCGCTCGTTGCGGATCGCGACGCGCAGCAGCGCGGCCAGATCGGGCGTATCGACCCAGAAAGAGCGCCATGCGTCCGCAAAACCGATATCGCCTTTGCGCAGAATCGCGCCGCACGCGCGCCAGTCACGCATCTCCAGACGCGCGCCGGGCGCCGCGTGCGGATCGCCGAACACGCGCTGCTGACCATCGGGCGTTATGAGGATCAGATGCCCCACCTGGATCCGCTCGAGCAAGGACAGAAACAGACGGCCTGACGCGGGGGCGGTTTGGTGCCCGCTCAGGGTTCTTGAAAGCGCCATGACTGAATCTCCTCAATCGGACGAAATGGGGCGCGCGGCGGCGGATGGTTTGGCGGCTGCGGCGTGGTGGGTGGACGCGTGGTCGGTGCGGGCCGGCGCGGGGTTTTTGCCGTGGAACGGCGCTTTCTTGAGGGCAAGGCGCACGGCCTGCCAATGGATTCTGGCGACAACGCCGACGGTCAGGAGCGGCTGACGCAGCAGCGCGGCGAACGCGGCCGCGCGCGTGAGCGGCGTCAGACGGCCGCCGAGTGCGGTGCGGATCAGCAGACCGTCGGCATCGTGATAGTCGATGGAAACCGACGCGCTGCTGGCCGCTTCCTTCACGCGAAAGGTGTAGCCGCCTTCCACGCGGCAAAACGGCGACACGTGCAGCACTTTGCGGCACATGAGCCGCGTGTTCGTGGTGATCGGCGCGTTGCCGTTTGCGCTGAGCAGATAGCTGTGGCGCTCGCCGAATGTATTGCGCACTTCGGCCAGCAGTGCGCGCAACCGGCCGTCGCGGTCGTGGCAGTACCAGAAACTGATCGGGTTGAACGCGTAGCCGAACACGCGCGGAAAAGCCTGCAGCCAGATACGGCCGTCGGCTTCCTCGATGCCTGCGACACGTAGTTGCTCGCGCATCCATGCGGCGAGGTCGCTGCCGTCGCGCGGACCGTGGTCGCGTCGATACAGACTGAGCGGCCGCCAGCGGTCGATGCCGAACCAGCCGCTATCGAGCGAGGCCAGCCGATCCAGGTCGCATCGCACGTAAAACACGGGATACGTGAAGCGATGATGGTTCGGGCGCAGACGTTCGTGCATCACCTTGCCGGTCAACAGCCAGCCTGCTGGATCGGCGCCGGCATTGTCGCTCGACGGGTTCATAGCCTGGCCCATGCCGGCGATGCGTCGAAATCGGCGGCGACCCGTAGCGCCGATTTCAGACCATCCTCATGGAAACCGTAGCCCGTCCACGCGCCGGCGAACCACGTGCGCCGCTTGCCTTGCAGTGAAGGCAGACGATGCTGCGCGTCGATGGCGGCCAGATCGAACAGCGGATGATCGTAGACGAAGCGGCGCAGTTCGGTGCCCGGCGCCGGCTGGGTGACCGGGTTGAGCGTGACGACGAGCGGTGTCCTGAACGGCAGCGGCTGCAACTGATTGACCAGATAACTGACGCACACTGGATGCGTGCCGTCGACACCGCGGCTGCCAAGATAATTCCAAGCCGACCACACGCGCTGACGACGCGGCAGCAGATTCGTATCCGTATGCAGCACCGCGACGTTCGGTTGATAGCGCACGGCGGCAAGCACGCCGCGCTCGTCATGATCGGCGTCTTCCAGCAGGCGTAGCGTGGTCGGTGCGTGAGTGGCGAGCACCAGCGCGTCGAAGCGCTCGGTGCCGTGGTCAGTGAACACGTTGACGCCATCGGCGTCACGCCGCACGCCGCGCACTGCCGTGCCGATGCGGATGTCGTCGAGCGTGCCGGCTAGACGCTTCACATACTCGCGGCCGCCGCCGACCACGGTCCGCCACTGCGGCCGGCGATTCACTTGCAGCAGTGCGTGGTTCAGGCAGAAGCGCAGGAAAGTCGTGGCCGGGAACGCAAGGATGTCGGCGGTAGCGCTCGACCAGATCGCGGCGGCCATCGGCAGCAAATATTGTCGCTGGAACGCGCCGCCGTAGCCGCCTTCCGTCAGCAGCTCGCCCATCGACGCGCGCGTTTCAATCGCCAGTTCGAGGTTGGTTTGCGCGCTGCCGTTAAACCGCATGATGTCGCGCAGCATGCCGATGAAGGTCGGTGAAAACAGGTTGCGGCGCTGCGCGAACACCGTGTTCAGACTGGTGCCGGCCCATTCGAGACGGCCTTCGTCGAGCGAGACCGAGAAGGTCATGTCGCTCGGATGCGACTGCACGCCGAGTTCGGCGAACAGCGCGATCAGGTTCGGATAGGTGCGATCGTTGAACACCAGGAAGCCGGTGTCGACGGGATGCGTGTGGCCGTCGAGCGTGACATCCACTGTGTTGGTGTGGCCGCCCAGGTAGCCGGCCGATTCGAACAGCGTGACCCGATGGTTGCGCGTCAGCAGATAGGCGCTGGCCAAACCCGAGATGCCGGCGCCGATGACCGCGACCCGCGAGCCGCGCGGTAGTGGTGAGGTCGGTGCGGAATCGGGCATGGGCGCGTCTCCTTGAGCGGGGGACACGCGTTGAATTCAAGAGGTGTGCGGGGCTTGCGGTCCTTGAGGGGATTTACGCAGCGCGGATCTCTTTGGATGCAGCAAGCGGGAATTGTGCTGAGGCTGGCAGGTGACTGGTTTGAGGTGACTGCTTTGTTCGACGAACAGTCCGAAGTCGCGTTGCGTCAAAGCAAAAACCCCACAGAACGTTCGCTCTGCGGGGTTTTTAAATTTGGCGGAAAGGGTGGGATTCGAACCCACGGTACGGGAAAACCGTACGCCTGATTTCGAGTCAGGTACATTCGACCACTCTGCCACCTTTCCGGGTCTACTGAATCACGTTGACTACCGCCTCATCAGTACCAAGCGGGTCGATTGCTTGGGAGAAAAAGATTATAAAACAGCCTATTTCGGTTTGCCAAGCCCCTTGACCCAAAAAAACTTCAGAAGCGCCTGGTACGCCGTACATGTCTCGATGCAACATCAGCACAGTATCGACGCAATTACGATGCCGCCGCTCATGGAACCGCTCATCCAGCCGCCACTTCCAGTCGTTCAATGCCGCCCAGATACGGACGCAACGCAACCGGCACAGTGACCGAACCATCGGCGTTCTGGAAGTTCTCGAGCACCGCCACGAGCGTGCGGCCGACGGCCAGACCCGAGCCGTTCAGCGTGTGCACCAGCTCCGGCTTACCCTGCGCATTGCGATAACGCGCGTGCATGCGACGCGCCTGGAACGACTCCGTGTTCGAGCAGCTCGAGATTTCGCGATACGTATTTTGTGCCGGCACCCACACTTCCAGGTCGTACGTCTTGGCAGCCGAGAAGCCCATGTCGCCCGTGCACAGCGTGATCACGCGATATGGCAATTCCAGCTTCTGCAGGATCGTCTCAGCATGGCCGACCATCTCTTCCAGCGCGGCGTACGACGTTTCCGGCGCGACGATCTGCACCATCTCGACCTTGTCGAATTGATGCTGGCGAATCAGACCGCGCGTGTCGCGGCCATACGAGCCCGCTTCCGAGCGGAAGCACGGCGAATGCGCGGTCAGCTTGACCGGCAGCGCGTCCGCTTCGAGGATGCTGTCGCGTACCGTGTTCGTCAGCGAAATCTCCGACGTGGAGATCAGATACTGCGTGACCGTGTTTTCGTCGCCGCCCTTTTCGACGCGGAACATGTCGTCGGCAAATTTGGGCAACTGGCCGGTGCCGTACAGGATTTCCGGATTCACGATGTACGGCGTGTAGACCTCCGTATAGCCGTGCTGCTGCGTGTGCGTGTCGATCATGAACTGCGCGAGCGCGCGATGCAGCCGCGCAATCTGGCCGCGCAACATCGTAAAGCGCGCGCCCGAGAGCTTCGCGCCGGTCTCGAAGTCGAGCCCGAGCGGCGTGCCGACATCGACGTGATCCTTCACCTCGAAATCGAACTGGCGCGGCGTGCCCCAGCGCCGCACTTCGACGTTGCCGGTTTCGTCCTCGCCCACCGGCACGCTTTCATGCGGCAGATTCGGCACGCCCTGGAGCAGTTCCGACAGACGCTTCTGGATGTCGTCGAGCTTCGCCGCCGACGCCTTCATCTCGTCGCCGATCCCGCCCACTTCGGCCATCACCGCCGAGGTGTCCTCGCCCTTGCCTTTCATCGCGCCGATCTGCTTCGACAGGCTGTTGCGGCGCGCCTGCATCTCTTCGGTACGGGTCTGGGTATCGCGGCGTTCCGCTTCGAGCGCGGCGAAGGCCGCCACGTCGAGGGTATAGCCGCGGTCGGCGAGGCGCTTGGCGACGCCGTCGAGGTCTTTGCGCAGCAGCTGAGTGTCGAGCATGGGATGGGGCGGGTATTCGTTGTATGAAGGTGGGATTTTAGCGCACCGGCGCGGGCGGCCGGTGCGTTAGATGGCCGGCGTGTGCGGAATGCCGACACGGCGCGCGCTAAGGCGCGGAACGAGGAGCGGGTCGAGGCGCACGGCGAGGCATGAAACAACGCGTACATCGAAGCACAAAGCGAGGCGCGAAACCGCGCGCAAAGCGAGCCGGAGCGCGAGAGGCGCTCGAAACCGTCAGCCCTTCTTCGGTTTGTTCTCGCTGCGCCACTGCGCATCGAGCTCGGCCAGACGCGCCATCTTGTCGCCGATTTTGCCTTCGAGGCCGCGCGGCGTCGGCTCGTACCAGTGCGGATCGCGCATGTTGTCCGGCAGGTAGGTTTCACCGGCCGCGTAGGCATCGGGTTCGTCGTGCGCGTAGCGGTACTCGTGACCGTAGCCGAGTTCCTTCATCAGCTTGGTCGGCGCGTTGCGCAGATGCACCGGCACGCCGCGCGACTGGTCCTTGCTCACGAAGCGCCGCGCCTCGTTGTACGCGTTGTATCCGGCGTTCGACTTCGGCGCGACCGCCAGATAGATGATCGCCTGCGCCAACGCCAGTTCGCCCTCGGGCGTGCCCAGGCGCTCATAGGTTTCGGCGGCATCCAGAGCGATGCGCGCGGCGCGCGGATCGGCGAGGCCGATGTCTTCCCACGCCATGCGCACGATGCGGCGCGCCAGATAACGCGGGTCCGCGCCGCCGTCGAGCATGCGGCAGAACCAGTACAACGCGCCGTCCGGGCTGCTGCCGCGCACCGATTTATGCAGCGCGCTGATCTGATCGTAAAATGCGTCGCCGCCTTTGTCGAAGCGGCGCAGATTTTCGGCGAGCGCGCTGCCGAGCAGCGCGCCGTCGATTTCGGTGGTTTTTTGCTGCGCCGCCGCCCGCGCGACGATTTCGAGGTTGTTCAAGAGCTTGCGGCCGTCGCCGTCGGCGGAGCCGATCAGCGCGTCGCGGGCTTCGTCGGTGAACGTGAGGCCGCCGAGCTCCTGCTGCGCGCGTTCGAGCAACTCGCGCTGCTCATCGTCGGTCAGGCTTTTCAGCACGTAGACGGCGGCACGCGAGAGCAATGCGCTATTCACCTCGAACGACGGATTCTCGGTCGTCGCGCCGACGAACACGAACAACCCGGACTCGACGTGCGGCAAGAACGCGTCTTGCTGGCTCTTGTTGAAGCGGTGCACTTCGTCGACGAACACGAGCGTCTGATGCCCGTTCGCGCGATGAATCTGCGCGGTCTCGACCGCCTCGCGGATATCCTTCACTCCCGAGAGCACGGCGGACAGCGCGATAAACTCCGCGTGAAACGCATCGGCCATGAGCCGGGCGAGCGTGGTTTTGCCGACGCCGGGCGGGCCCCAGAGGATCATCGAATGGGCTTCGCCGGATTCGAACGCGACCCGCAGCGGCTTGTTCGGGCCGAGCAGATGCTTCTGGCCGATCACTTCGTCGATATTGCGGGGCCGCAGGCGTTCGGCGAGCGGAACATTGGCACGGGTTTCTTCAAACATGACGTTTTGGGGATAATCTCGGCTTTTCCGGACGCGGTCCGTGTGAAGGCGGCGTACTGCCGGTGAGCCACGCCAGCACGCGAAAGTGCGGGCAACGTCCTGCATTATGACAGTGACGGCGCCTGGGCAAGAATCGCCCGGCTCCCGGACGAACACACGCGGCGCGCCGGGAACGACTCGCCCGGTCGCAATCCGGCAACGGTTGAAGCAATTGGAAGATCGAGCGGACAGGGCAGGCAATGCATGACCTGACCGCGGACATAACAGCAGACACAAGCGTCGACACAACTTCGCAGCTAGATTGGCAACTGAGTTGGCAACTGAGTCGGCAAACAGGTTTGCAAATAAGTCGGCAAGCACTATCAACAGGGACAAGACCAGATGGCACAAGATCCACTCACCGGCGACGCCGGTTCCACCTACGCACCGCTCACGCCGGTGCCCGACGCGCGCCGCGCGTTCCGCACTGGCGACGCCTTCGCGCTCTGGTTCTCGCTCGGCATAGGCCTGCTGGTCGCGCAGGCAGGCGCGCTGCTGGTGCCGGGATTGTCGCTGCCGCACGCGTTGCTGGCTATCGTGATCGGCAGCGTGATCGGCGTGGTGCTGCTGGCGCTGGCCGGCGTGATCGGCACGGATACGGGGCTCGCGGCCATGTCGTCGCTGCGGCCGACGCTCGGCGTGCGCGGCGCGTCGGTGCCGGCCGTGCTGAACGCGGTGCAACTGGTCGGCTGGGGCTCGTTCGAGGTGATCGTGATGCGCGATTCCGCCGACGCGCTCGCCAGACAGGCCTTCGGCCTTTCCATGCCGCTCATCTGGACGGTGATCTTCGGCTTGCTCGCGACGCTGCTGGCGATCAGCGGCCCACTCTCGTTCGTACGGCGCTTTCTGCGCACGTGGGGCATCTGGCTGCTGCTCGCGGGCGCGGCGTGGCTCACGTGGAATCTGCTCGCCAAGCACGATCTGGCCGCGCTGATGCGCCGCCCCGGCACAGGTGAGATGTCGTTTGGCGGCGCGATCGATCTGGTGGTGGCCATGCCGCTCTCATGGCTGCCGCTGATCGCCGACTACACGCGTTTCGGCCGGAAGCCCGGCGAAACCTTCCGCGGCACGCTGATCGGTTACGGCATCGCCAACATCTGGTTTTACGCGCTCGGTGCGATCTACGGCCTCGCGGCGGGCGGCGGCGACACGCTGTTGACCGGCGCGCTGGCGCAAGCGGGCGGCGGCCTTGCGCTGCTGCTGATCCTGATCGACGAAGTCGACAACGCCTTCGCTGACATCCACTCGGCGGCGGTGTCGACCGGCACGTTCTGGACGCGCGGCAGCGTACCCATGCTGTCGGCGGCGTTCGGCGCGCTGTGCACGCTGATCGCCCTTGCCGTGCCAATGGCGAAGTATCAGAACTTCCTGCTGCTCATCGGCTCGGTGTTCGCGCCGCTGTTCGGTGTCGTGCTGGTGGATCACTTCATCGTGCGCAAGCGCCGTATCGAAGTTGCCGCGCTCGCCGACGTGCGCGGCCGCTATGGCTTCTCGGGCGGCTGGCATCTGAGCGCGTTCCTCGCGTGGGCGATCGGCATCGTCGCGTATCAGGTGATCAATCAATGGCTGCCGAATCTCGGCGCGACCTTGCCCGCGCTGGTGATCGGCGCGGTGTGCTATCTGGTGTTCGTGTCGGCGCGCAAGACGGCGTATGCGTGAGGCTCATACGAGCTAGCGTCTGCGTCAGATAAAACGCAAAGAGGCCTGCAAATGCAGGCCTTTTCTTATCGCTCGAATCGTTTTAGCGTGTGGACGCCCGATACTCGACGCCCGGCAGCACGCACAGCAACTCGAACGCGAGGTTCGCGCCGAGCAGCGCGGTCGTGCCGAACGGATCGTAAGGCGGCGCGACCTCGACCAGATCGCAGCCGACGATATTCAGCCCACGCGAGCCGCGAATGATTTCCAGCGCCTGCGGCACCGTCAACCCGGCGATTTCCGGCGTGCCCGTGCCCGGTGCAAAAGCCGGATCGATCCCGTCGATGTCGAACGTGATGTACACCGGACCGTCGCCCATGCGCTCGCGAATCCGCGCCATCAGCGGCACGAGCGACTGGTTCCAGCACGCCTCGGCCTGCACCACTTCAAAACCCTGATCGCGGCACCAATCGAAGTCTTCCGCTGCGTAACCCGTGCCGCGCAAGCCGATCTGCACGACACGGTCGCAATCGAGCAAGCCCTCTTCCACCGCGCGGCGGAACGGCGTGCCGTGCGCGATCTTCTCGCCCATCATGGTGTCGTTGACGTCGGCGTGCGCGTCGACGTGAATCAGACCGACCTTGCCGTGCTTGCGATGAATCGCGCGCAGGATCGGCAACGCGATGGTGTGATCGCCGCCCAGCGTGATCGGCTTGCAATCGTGCTGAAGAATTTCGTCGTAGGCGGTTTCGATGCGCTTGATCGAATCGTGCAGGTTATACGGATTGATCGCGACGTCGCCGAGGTCGGCCACGCGCAGCGAATCGAACGGCGCGGCGCGCGTCGCCATGTTGTACGGACGCAGCAGCACGGATTCGCTGCGGATCTGGCGCGGCCCGAAGCGCGCGCCGGTGCGGTTCGAGGTGCCGAGATCGAACGGCACGCCGACGAAGCAGGCGTCGAAGCCTTCGGCCGAGCCGACGTTCGGCAGCCGCATCATCGTCGCGATGCCGCCGCAGCGGGGCATGGCGTTGCCGGACAGCGGTTGCGGCCGTTCGCCGGCTTCTGGGGAAATGAAGGAAGAGGGATTCATCGTGTCTCGGCAATGAAAAGGGGGCAGCAAGCAAAAACATGCGGACCGGCCGAGGAGAAGCATCAGAACCGCACCTTGCCGGACGAATCTCGATTCTTGAGCAGTTTCCTAGAAGTTAAAATACCGACGGAATAAACTTCACATTGATCTTCAGCGATGTATCCTGACGTATGTTCTCCCAACTCACCGATCTCGACCTGCGGCTCATCCGCGTATTTCTCGCCATTGTCGATGCGGGCGGCGTCTCCCCGGCCCAAGCGACGCTCAACGTCGGCCAGTCGACCATCAGCACGCAACTCGCCACGCTGGAAACCCGCCTCGGCTACCGGCTGTGCGAGCGCGGTCGCGGCGGCTTCAGCCTGACCGCGCGCGGCGAGCAATTCATCGACGCGGCGCGCGCCCTGCTGTCAGCCGTCGATACCTTCGGCATGCAGGCGCGCAACGTGGGCCGCAAGCTGGTCGGCACGCTCGATATAGGCATGATAGGCCACACGCCGGTGTCGGCGAGCGCGCGCATCAGCGACGCGATCGGCCGGTTCCGGGCGCGCGATCAGTCCGTGCGATTTTCGATTCTGGTGCGCTCGCCGGGCGAACTCGAAGAACTGCTGCTCAATGGGCGCATTCAGATCGGCATCGGCTATTTCTGGCATCGCGTGCCGTCGCTCGAATACACCGAGGTGTTCGCGGAAGATCAGTTCGCCTATTGCGCGAAAGGGCATCCGTTGTTCGCTCAGGCCGGTGAGGTGCCGCCCGCGGAGGCCGCGCAGCATGAATGGGCGTGGCGCAGCTATCCGCTGCCCGAAGCCGAGAGTTCGACCACGCCGCAGAACGTCACCGCAGTCGCGGACAACATGGAAGCGGTCGCGATGCTGGTGCTCTCCGGGCATCATCTCGGCTATCTGCCGGGACATTTCGCGGCGCCGTTCGTCAAGCAAGGGTTGCTCGCCGCGCTGAACCCGGCGCAGATGCGTTATCGCGTCGCGTTTCACATGGTCACACGGGCGCGGCAGCATCGTACGGATATCGTCGAAGCGTTTATCGACGATATGAAGGCCGCGCATCCGGTGCAGGTTCTGGAAGTGGACGAATAGTGGCCGACTGGTGACCAAATAACACTGCAATAAAAAAGCCACGGCATGCCATGGCTTTTTAACGATCGCACGCCAACTGCGTATCGGCTTATCCGTTGATCACGTCCGCGCCCTTCGGCACCGTGAACTTGAACGCGTCGGCCGGCAGCGGCGGATTCTTCTGAATGTTCGAGAAGGTCAGCAGCGTCACGTTGCCGAACACGTCGTGCAATTCCATCGCTTCGAGATTGCCGTCCTTGAAGCCGATGCCGACGCGTTGGAACTGCGTGTCTTTCGCTTTCGGCGTGAGTTCGAGCCAGTCGATGCCGGCCTTCACGCCCGCATCGCGCAACGTGAAGTTCTTGTCGAGATCATTGCTGCCGAACAGGATCGCCGCCGGGCTCGCACCGAGCGCACCGCCGAGGCTGCGCACCGTCACCTGATTCAGATCCTTGTCGTAGACATAGAGCTTGTCGCCGTCTGCCTGCAACAGTTGCGCATAGGGCTTCTCGTATTGCCAGATGAACTTGCCGGGACGCGCGAACGTGAAGGTGCCGCTCGACGTGCCGGTTTTGCCCGTCCCTTGGGTCGACAACGCGCCGCTTGCGCCTTGCGCTTTGCTCGGCGCCCGCACTTCCTGCTGGACAAAAGTGCCGCGCGCCGAATGCACTTGCGCGACGAACGCCTTCAGTTGCTCGGTCCCGCTCGCGAACGCCTGCGACGCGAACAGCACCGACGCGCCGATCGCCAAGCTGCCGACGCCGCGCACAAAGCTGCGGGCGAACTGGCCAAATCGGTTGGATTGAGCATTCTCTCGTGCGTGCTGCTGCGCGAATAGCTGCATGTGGTTTTCTCCCTTGATTGAATTCGTTGAGCGGTCGTGACCGCTTGCTTGCGCGTTGGGCAATGCCTTGGGTGCCCATATTTGGCGAGGGGCTGCCGCGATGCCAGCGAGCCTGTTTCCCATCGGCGCCGTACTCAGACGGGTCATGGGCAGCTTAGCCACCCCGCCTTAAACGAGCCTTAGGGTAGAGCGACCGGCCCTTTGATGCCGAAAAGCATCGCTCGCCCAAACGAGCCTTTGACGCGGTGGCAACGCCTCTACGCCACAACGCGTGGCTTGCCTTGCTTTCGGTTGCGCTAAACAGGCGCCGCGTTTCGCGGCCGAAGGCGCATTTGCCGCCTCGCTGCCCGCGGTTTACTCCGCTTCCCGCGCCGGCGCGAGAATCTCGCGATTGCCGTTCGACGACATCGCCGACACCACGCCCGAGTTTTCCATCTGCTCGAGCAGCCGGGCCGCACGGTTATAGCCGATGCGCAAATGCCGCTGCACCAGCGAGATCGACGCACGGCGGTTCTTCAGCACGACGTCGACCGCCTGGTCGTATAACGGGTCCGACTCGCCGTCGCCCGATCCGGTTCCTCCGGCGCCCGCGGAGCCTTCGTCGCCCTCGCCCGTCACGCCGCCTTCGAGAATGCCCTCGATGTAGTTCGGCTCGCCCTGCTCCTTGAGTTTGTCGACCACGCGATGCACTTCCTCGTCCGACACGAACGCGCCGTGCACGCGCACCGGCAAGCCGCTGCCCGGCGGCAGATACAGCATGTCGCCCATACCGAGCAGCGATTCCGCGCCCTGCTGGTCGAGAATGGTGCGCGAGTCGATCTTCGACGACACCTGGAAAGCCATCCGCGTCGGCACGTTAGCCTTGATGAGGCCGGTGATCACATCCACCGACGGACGCTGAGTCGCCAGAATCAGGTGAATGCCGGCCGCGCGCGCCTTCTGCGCGATCCGCGCGATCAGTTCTTCGACCTTTTTGCCGACCACCATCATCAGGTCGGCCAGTTCGTCGATCACCACCACGATGTTCGGCAGACGCGTGAGCGGCTCCGGATCGTCCGGTGTGAGGCTGAACGGATTCGGCAGTTTTTCTTCGCGTTTGGCGGCTTCGTCGATCTTGTTGTTGTAGCCGGCGAGGTTACGCACGCCGAGCTTGCTCATCAGCTTGTAGCGGCGCTCCATCTCAGCGACTGCCCAGTTGAGCGCGTGACCGGCCTGACGCATGTCCGTCACGACCGGACACAAGAGATGCGGAATGCCTTCATACACGCTCATTTCGAGCATCTTCGGATCGATCAGGATCATGCGGACCTGCTCGGCGCTCGCCTTGTAGAGCAGCGACAGGATCATCGCGTTGATACCGACCGACTTGCCCGACCCCGTCGTACCCGCCACCAGCAAGTGCGGCATCTTCGCGAGGTCGGCGCACACCGGCTTGCCGCCGATGTCTTTGCCGAGCCCCATGGTCAGCGGCGACGCGGCATCCGCATAGACCGCCGAGCCGAGAATCTCTGAGAGGCTCACGGTCTGACGACGCTGGTTCGGCAACTCCAACGCCATGAAATTCTTGCCCGGAATGGTTTCAACCACGCGAATCGACACGAGCGACAGCGAACGCGCGAGGTCCTTGGCAAGACCGACGATCTGGCTGCCCTTCACACCGGTGGCCGGCTCGATCTCATAACGCGTGACCACCGGGCCGGGATACGCCGCGACCACGCTCACTTCGACGCCGAAGTCCTTGAGCTTCTTCTCGATCAGGCGCGAGGTGAATTCCAGCGTATCCGCGGAGATAGTTTCCTGCGCGACGGGCGCGGCATCGAGCAGCGAAATGGGCGGCAAGGTGGAATCGCCCGGCAGGTCGGTGAAGAGCGGCACTTGCCGCTCTTTCTCGACACGCTCCGACTTGGCCGGCGTGACGACCGGCGGCACGATCATGACCGGCTCGTGCTCCTCGATCCGCACGCGGCCCTTCTCGACCTTGCCCTCGCGCTTGACCGCAGCCGCTTCGCCCAGCTTGCGGTCGCGGCCGGCCTCGCGGCGCAGCTTGGCGAAAGTCACCGCGGAAATGATCGATTCGCCGACCTTCTCCGACACGGACAGCCACGAGAAACGGAAATACAGCGACAAACCGATGCCGAGCACGATCAGGAGCGCCAGCGTGCCGCCCGTGAAGCCCAGCGCATGCGACACGCCACGCGCGACGGCCTCGCCGATCACGCCACCCGGCGCGCGCGGCAACTGCACTTTCAGCGACCACATGCGCAGCGCCTCGATGCCGTCGCAGGCCAGCAGGACCAGCATGAAAGCGAACGCGTCGGCGAGCCAGCTCTCGCGCGGCACGTCTTCCTGCTCTTCCTCGTGATGGGTGATGCGCTTGTAGTTCGCGGAGATATGGCGGCCGAGCAGCACGATCCACCAGTAGGCGGACAGGCCGAACAGCAGCAGCAGGATGTCCGACGTCCACGCGCCGACGCGGCCCGCCCAGTTGGCGATATGGTCCACCTGCGCGGCGTGGGTCCAGCTCGGATCGCGCCGGCTATAGCTGACGAGCGCCATGAGCAGGAAAACGCCGAGCGCCACCTGCAGGATCCAGCGGATTTCGGTGAAAAGGCGCGACATGCGGTGCGGCAATGCCTGCGCGCTCGCGGAATAGGGAGCTTTTGCCATTGATCCTGTTGCGTGTGTGCCCGGTGTGTGCCCGGCTCCGGCCTGAGTCGTGCTTAAGCCTCGCCCAGCGCGGCTTCGGGCCCGATCCCGGCTTCCGGGAACTTCGATCCGGCCTATTGTAAACGCAGTGTCCCGCGCGAGGCTGTAAATGACGGTAACTTGGCCGTTTGGCCACAGAAAGGTGTGGCGAGGCCCGCCGCCGACGCTATCGGCGTGATCGGAAAGCTTCATGGAGCAGGCCGGCGCCCCGCCCTTTATAATGTCGCGCTGATACCCATCTATAGTTTCAGCTCAAGTCGCGCGGCCTCGCATGGGCGAGCCGGGCGCCGTAAAAGGATTCGATCATGCCTGCAACTTCCACGAAACACGCCAAGGTTCTGATTCTCGGTTCCGGTCCCGCCGGCTACACGGCGGCGGTCTACGCGGCGCGCGCCAACCTCGCGCCGGTGCTTGTCACGGGTCTGGCTCAAGGCGGCCAGCTCATGACCACGACCGACGTCGAAAACTGGCCTGCGGACCCCAACGGCGTGCAAGGCCCGGAACTGATGGGGCGCTTCCTGGAGCACGCCGAGCGCTTCAACACCGAAATCATTTTCGACCACATTCATACGGCCAAGCTCGATGAGAAGCCGATCCGCCTGATCGGCGACTCGGGCGAATACACCTGCGACTCGCTGATCATCTCGACCGGCGCATCGGCGCAGTATCTCGGCCTGCCGTCGGAAGAAGCGTTCATGGGCAAAGGCGTGTCGGCTTGCGCCACCTGCGACGGCTTCTTCTACAAGCAACAACATGTGGCCGTGATCGGCGGCGGCAATACCGCGGTCGAGGAAGCGCTCTATCTGTCCGGGATCGCCAGGAAGGTGACCGTGATTCATCGCCGCGACAAGTTCCGCGCCGAGCCGATCCTGATCGACCGTTTGCTGGCAAAGGAAAAGGAAGGCCTGGTCGAGATCAAGTGGGATAGCACGCTCGACGAAGTCACCGGCGACCAGTCCGGCGTGACCGGCCTGCGCATCAAGAACACAAAAACGGGTGCCACCGAAGACATCGCGCTGCAAGGTCTGTTCGTCGCGATTGGCCACAAGCCGAACACGGACATTTTCGCCGGCCAACTGGAGATGAAGAACGGCTACATCATCACCAAGGGCGGCCTGAACGGGTTCGCGACCGCCACCAGCGTGCCGGGCGTGTTCGCCGCGGGCGACGTGCAGGACCACGTGTACCGTCAGGCGATCACCAGCGCCGGCACGGGTTGTATGGCTGCGCTCGACGCGCAACGCTACCTGGAAACCATCGACGAGATGGTCGGCGAGCACGCGATGAGCCAGGAAGCCGAGCGTTAATTCACGGCGGCGGCCGCGCCAGTCTGCGAACCGCGTCGGCAGACTGAGTGCAACGGTAAAATGGCGGCTGGGCATCGCCCGGCCGCCCGCTTGAAAGAAGGCCGCGGCTGCAAAGCCGGCGGCCTTTTTGCATTCAGGTCTTCCGGTCGCCAGGAAACGTCGCGCGACCGATCTCCTTTCTCTGCCTGTTACTAGCGATATGCCGAAGAATCAGCCTCACCCGAGCGAACCGAAGCGCGCGCGAGCCGTCGCGCGGCCCGCGCCCGAACCGGCTGCGCCTGCCGTCAAACCGAAGCTCGATCCGGCGGCCGGTCTCGCCGGCCTCGGCGCATTGCGCGACGCGCTCAAAGTCGACACGCAACGGCGCGAGCGTGAAAGGGTAGCCGCTGCTGCCGCGCAGCGTGAAGCCTCGGCGGACGCCGATCTGTTCCGCCGCGAGATCGGCTCCGTCGCGCCGCTCGCCGTGCCGCCGCGCGCCACGCAGCCGCGCAATCCCCCGCCGCCGCTGCCGGTACAGACCAAACTCGACGAAGAAGCCGTGCTGCACGAAGCAATCTCGGACGAGTTCGATCCCGAGATTCTGCTCGAAACGGATGAGACGCTGTACTACTGCCGCCCCGGCGTGAGCCAGGAAGTCGTGCGCAAACTGCGGCGCGGCGACTGGATCGTGCAAGCGCAAATCGATCTGCATGGCATGCGGCGCGAGGAAGCGCGCGAGGCGCTGGCCGAGTTCATCCGCGAATCGGTGAAGCGCGGCTTGCGGTGTTTGCGCGTGATTCACGGCAAGGGCTTGGGGTCGATCGGCAAGGAGCCGGTGTTGAAAGGCAAAGTGCGCGCGTGGCTCGTGCAGAAGTCCGAAGTGATCGCATTCTGCCAGGCGCGTCCGCATGACGGCGGCGCCGGCGCGGTGGTCGTGCTGTTGCAGCCGGGCGCTGCGCCGGCTCACGCCAAAGCCTGACGGAGCCACGGTGATCCATCCAAGGCTGACGCTCGCGCTGACCATCATGGAGGCGCTGGCGATTTTCGCGTACGCCATTTCAGGTTTCATCGAAGCCAAAACCCGCCGGCTTGATGCCGTCGGGACATTTCTGGTGGCGATCGCCACGGCTTTCGGCGGCGGCACGTTGCGCGATGTGCTGCTGGAGAGGCGGCCTTTTTACTGGGTCGAACATCAAGGCTATCTGATCGCGATCTTCGTTATGTCGCTATTCGCGCCGACGCTGTTGAAGATGACCTCGCGGCTGTTTTCAGAGCGGGTTCTGCTGGTAGCCGATGCGATCGGGCTGGGACTGTTCAGCATAGGCGGCACATCGATCGCGCACGACGCGCAGATGCCGTGGTTCACCTCGGTGATGATGGGCGTGCTGACGGGCGTTTTCGGCGGCGTGATCCGCGACGTGCTGTGCAATGAAGTGCCGCTGATCCTGCGCGATTCGCGGCCGTATGCCACGTGTGCGTTCGTGGGCTGCTGGCTGTACGTGCTGCTGGATTACATCGATTTCGACACGGTGTATAGCGTGTTGATTGCCACCGCTTTTATCCTGCTCGCGAGGTTGGTGACGTTCAGGTTCAATGTGCGTTTGCCGCATTGACTGACGCGGCGTGGCTCGCGAGGTCGCACGGCGCATTGCCCGTAAACTGCAACGCGCCGCGCTTCAAACTCACTTGTTGGTCGCCAACGCCCCCGCGCTCTTCGAGCCGCCGAACAGCGCCGTCAGATAGGCCGAATTGTTGTTCATGGTCGCCATCAAGGTGTTCAACGCGGTGAACTGACTCTGATACTGCTTCGTCAATTGCGTGGAGTAATCGCTGAGCCTGGTCTGTTGCGCGGTGACACTCTTCAGGTCGGCATTCAACGCGGTATTGCGCGTGTCGATGATGCCGCCCGTCCGCGTGAACTCGTTGATGCTCTTGTTCAACTTCGCGCCGAGACCATCGGTCGAGTTGAATAGCGCGGCAACCTGCGCCGGGCTGGTATTGAGCGCGGTAGTGAGTTTCGCGTTGTCGACCACCAGCGTGCCGTCCGCCGGATCGCCTTTCAGCGTGATGCCGATGTGCCCAAGGCTCACCACCGACGTGCCCGTACCCACCCCGCCGCTCACGATCGACGCCAGCGCGTTCTTGACCGTCAACAGCGTGGAATCGCCGAGCAACGCGCCGGCCTGCTTCGACGATTTGTCGTACGAGGACAGCTTGCTGATCGTGGTGACGACGGTGTTGTACAGGTTGGCGAAATTCGTGATGGCCGTGTTCTGCGCGGTGGTGTCCGGCGCGATGGTCAGCGTCTGCGGATTGTTGACCGAAGTGCTCGACAGATTCAGCGTGACGCCGGCAATGGCATCGGTGACGGCGTTGTTGGCGCTGCGCGCCGCGATTCCGCCGATGGTGAGCAGCGCGTCCTGCGCCACTTCGCTCTGATGCCACGCATTGCCGGCATCCGACGACACGATCGTGGACGCCCCGCCGTTCGCGCCGGGCGTCGACGTCACGCCGAGGCTCGACAGGCCTGCGTCGTTCTGGACGTTGCTAGTGGTCACGTTGATCGTATTGCCCGAACCGGTGGCCGCCGAGCGCAGCACGAGGTGAGCGCCGCCGGTGCCGGTCACGATCGTAGCCGTGACGCCGGGATTGCTGGACGCTTTGTTGATCGCGGCGGCGATGCCGCTCAGCGTGTTGTTGGTGTTGTCGATCGAGACATCCATCGACTTGCCGCCGACCGAGATGCTCAACGTGCCTGTGCCGAGTTGCGTGGTCGCGCCGAACGCCGCCGAAGACAGGCTTTGCGACGAAGCGATCTGCGTCACGTCGATCGTATAGCTGCCGGCCACCGCGCCGGGGCCCGCTTTCGGGTCAAGGCCCTTGGCGCTCGCGGTGGCCGCGAAGGTGGACAACGTCGTTCCGTCCGACAGGTTTTTGATCGCCGCCTGCAAGGCGGACAAGGCCGAACTGAGCGCGCCGTAGGCGGATAACGTGGTGTTGTCGCTGGTCTGCCTGGCTTGCAACGCCGCCGCCTGCCCCGCCGTTTTGGCGTTGACGAGTGCCGAGACCAGGGTCGAGACATCCATCGACGAATTGCCGGTCGAACCGCTGATGATGGATTGCGCTGCCTGCTGAACCTGGCTCTGCGCGTTGGCCGTCGCGCTGTTCACCGAGGACGTGATGCTGGACATGTGAAGCTCCCCGTGCGTCGAATTATTCGTTTTTGGTTGAGTGACGCCCCGGGCTCGTTGCTAATGCGCCGTCTAGCCGGTCACGTCGCGGTCTCTTACAAAGTTTTCAAATGTTACACCATCTTTCTTGATGGCTTTGTGACGTTTTAACGTAGCGAATGGTGATGCCAAGGGTCGTGGCTGTCGATTTGCGCGGCTCCCACTCGTCGTGAGATAAAACGGTCGCTCCGGCCGTTTTCGTGCCACAGCAACTCACCAACCGTCCAAGGTGACCACGATGACCCTGAAGCTCTACGCCCATCCCTTCTCCTCGTACTGCCAGAAGGTCCTGACCGCGCTCTACGAAAACGGCACGCCGTTCGAACTGCGCCTACTGGCGCACGACGACCCGCAAGTCATGGCCGAATTCGCCGCGCTCTGGCCGATCAAGCGCTTTCCGGTGCTGGTGGACGGCAGCCGGACGGTAATGGAGGCGAGCATCATCATCGAGTATCTGGGCCTTTATCACGCCGGGCCGGTTCAACTCCTGCCGGCCGATCCTCGCGCGGCGCTGGAAGTGCGCAGCATGGATCGCTTCTTCGACAACTACATCTCGACGCCGCAGCAAAAGATCGTCTACGACAGCATGCGTCCTGAACCGGAGCGCGACCGGCAAGCCGTCGCCGATGCGCGCGCCATGCTCGATACCGCGTACGGCTGGCTGAACAAGGTGATCGCGGAGCGCGAATGGGCGGCCGGCGACACGTTCAGCCTCGCCGATTGCGGCGCCGCGCCGTTCCTGTTTTACGCCGACTGGACGCACGCGATCGGCCCGGCGTTTCCGCACGTGCTCGCCTACCGGAAGCGCCTGCTGGCGCGGCCGTCGTTCGCTCGCGCGGTGGACGAAGCGCGGCCCTATCGTTCGTATTTCCCGCTCGGCGCGCCGGACCGGGATTGAAGGCTACGGCGTGGCCGTGTCGCGCAAAAGACGAGCGTCCGCGCCACGTCGACCCTAACGGTTTGCGACAACAAATTTCCCAGCCTATACACTTCACTTCGAAACCTACTTCCGCCAATCAACCTTAAGGCAAAACATGGACCGTTTCGAAGCCATGGAGATATTTACGCGTGTGGTCGAGGCGAACAGCTTCACCAAAGTATCCGAGTCGCTCGACCTGCCGCGCGCCAAAGTTAGCCGCACCATCCAGGCGCTGGAGGAACACGTCGGCGTGCGTCTGTTGAATCGTTCGACGCGCCAGGTCAGCGTCACCGAAGACGGCGCGCTGTTCTACGAGCGCTGCGTGCGCATCCTCGCTGAGGTCACCGATGCCGAGTCGTCGCTGTCGAACAAGCGCGAAAATCCGGCCGGCACGATCCGCGTGGATACGTCCGGCACGCTGGCGCGCGCGCTGCTGCTGCCCGCGCTCGACGATTTCTACCGGCAATACCCGGAGATCGACGTGCGGCTCGGCCTCGCCGACCGCAACATCGATCTGATTCAGGACGGCGTGGATTGCGTGATCCGTATGGGCACGCCGGAAGAGTCGAGTCTCGTCGCGCGGCGCATCGGCCAGGCGCGCATTGTCACGTGCGCGTCGCCGGCATATCTGGAGAAACACGGCGAGCCGACCACGCTCGAAGAATTGAGCGAGCACCGCGCGGTCAACTACGTGTCCGCGCGCACCGGCAGGACGTTTCCATTCGAATACGAGGTGGACGGCGATATTGCCAAGGTGTCGTTAAAGAGCGTGCTCGCTGTCAACGACGGCAGCGTCTATATCGGCGCGGCGGCGCTCGGTCACGGCATCATCCAGCCGTCACGCTTCATGGTCGCCGATCTGATTGCGCAAGGCGCGCTGAAGGAAATCCTCACCGGCTATACGAGCCCCGGCACGCCGCTTTCGGTGCTGTATGCGCATCGCCGCAATCTGAGTTCGCGGCTGCGTGCTTTCATCGAGTGGGTGACGGAACTGGCGCGCAACAATCCGGATCTGCGTATTCCGGAGCAGTAAGCCAAGGTCGCCGCAATGAAAAGCCCCATGCGTCTTGCAACGCATGGGGCTTTTCTCTTCTCATGCAATCGGACTTTCGCGATCAGGCAATCCGCTCTTCGTTCGACGGATCGAACAGCACCGCCTTAGACGTATCGAACAGCAGCGTCGTATTCGCCAGCGGTTGCGGATTCGACGCCGGGTGCACGCGGCTCACAATGCGCTTGCCGTTGACCTGCGCGAACACCAGCGTATCCGGACCGGTCGGCTCGATCACGTCGACCTTCACTTCGATCGGCTGCAGCTTCGCGTTGTCGCCGTGTGCGCCGCGCGCGTCGGTGATGCGCTCCGGACGCAGGCCGAGAATCACCTCACGGCCCACGTGCGACTTCACCTTCGCCGAGTCGAACGGCAAATTCACCGCCGTGCGTGCGACACCCGTATCCAGCTCGACCGCCACGCCCGCGCCCTGCTCCACCAGCTTGCCCTGAATGAAGTTCATCGGCGGCGCACCGATGAAGCCGGCCACGAACAGGTTCGACGGCGAGTCGTAGATGTCCTGCGGTGCGCCGAACTGCTGCACGACGCCGTCTTTCATCACCGCGATGCGGTCGCCGAGCGTCATCGCTTCGATCTGATCGTGCGTCACGTAGACGATCGTCGTGCCGAGGCGTTGATGCAGCAGCTTGATTTCCGAGCGCATCTCGATACGCAGCTTCGCGTCGAGGTTCGACAGCGGTTCATCGAACAGGAACATGACCGGATCGCGCGCCAAGGCACGGCCCATGGCCACGCGCTGACGCTGGCCGCCGGACAGTTGGCCCGGCTTGCGGTCCAGCAGATGGGTGATCTGCAGCGTGTTCGACACGCGGTCGACAATCTGCGTCTGCTCGTTCTTCGGCACCTTGCGGATGTTCAGACCGAACGAGATGTTCTCGCGCACCGTCATGGACGGGTACAGCGCGTACGACTGGAACACCATCGCAATGTCGCGATCTTTCGGCGACAGGTTGTTCACCGTCTTGCCGTCGATCTGGATCTCGCCCTTGGTCACGGTCTCGAGGCCGGCAATCATGTTGAGCAGCGTCGACTTCCCGCAGCCCGAACCGCCGACCAGAATCAGGAACTGGCCGTCTTCGATGTCGATATTGACACCCTTCAGAACCGGCACCCCGTTCGGGTAAGTCTTGTACACGTCACGGATGGAAAGGCTTGCCATGCTGTGAATCCTCTTGTCTCTGGTACTGCTTGAAAACTTTGTCGGGTGACGGCGGCTTCGAATCGAACAGAAGCCGCCGCGCTCGGATGATTTAGCCTGGCCTTTAGCCCTTCACCGCGCCGGCCGTCAGGCCGCGCACGAAATAGCGTCCGGCGATGATATAGACCAGCAGCGTGGGCAACGCGGCGATGATCGCGCCGGCCATGTCCACGTTGTATTCCTTCACGCCGGTCGAGGTGTTCACGAGGTTGTTCAGCGCCACCGTGATCGGCATCGAATCGACGCCGGAGAACACGATACCGAACAGGAAGTCGTTCCAGATCTGCGTGAATTGCCAGATCAGGCACACCATGAAAATCGGCAGCGAGACCGGCAGCAGAATCTTCGTGAAGATCGTGAAGAAACCCGCGCCGTCGATACGCGCCGCTTTCACGAGTTCAGCCGGAATGCTGACGTAGAAGTTGCGGAAGAACATCGTGGTGAAGGCGATACCGTAGATCACGTGCACCACCACCAGACCGGTGGTCGTGTTCGACAGGCCGAGAAAGCCTTCGAAACGCGCCATCGGCAGCAGGATCGCCTGGAACGGAATGAAGCAGCCGACCAGGATCATCGTGAAGATCGGATCCGCGCCACGGAAACGCCAGTGCGTGAGTACATAACCGTTGAACGCGCCGATGATCGACGAGATCAGCACGGCGGGAATCACCATGCGCACCGAGTTCATGAAGAACGGCTGCATGCCGTCGCAACGCACACCCGTGCACGCGCCGCTCCAGGCCTTGATCCACGGATCGACGGTCCAGTGCGTGGGCGGCGTGAGCAGATTGCCGGTGCGGAGTTGATCGATGTCCTTGAACGACGTGGACAGCATCACGTACAGCGGGAACAGGAAATACAGGGCGAACAGGAACAGGGCCGCATAAATGACGGCACGGCTGATCGTCATCTTAGGCTGCATTGCGGGTGCTCCTCGATTCCAGATACATGAGCGGCACGAGCACGGCCACGACAGTGGCGAGCATCATCATCGACGATGCCGCGCCGACGCCCAGCTGCCCGCGATTGAACGAAAACGTGTACATGAAAATAGCCGGCAGCGACGACGACGTGCCCGGACCGCCCGCGGTCAATGCAACCACAAGGTCGAACGTCTTGATCGTGATGTGGCAGAGAATCAGCAGCACGGAGAAGAACACCGGGCGCATGCTCGGAATCACGATCTTGCGGTAGATGGTGGGCAAGCCCGCGCCGTCCATCTGCGCGGCTTTGAAGATTTCACCATCGACACCACGCAAGCCCGCAAGGAACAGCGCCATCACGAAGCCGGTGGACTGCCACACGGCCGCGATCACGACGCAGAAAATCGCCTTGTCCGGATCGCCCAGCCAGCTGAACGAAAAGCTCGTCCAGCCCCAGTCGTGGAATACTTTTTCGAGGCCGATGCTCGGCGTCATGATCCATTGCCACGCCGTACCCGTCACGATGAACGACAGCGCCATTGGGTACAGGAACACGGCGCGCAGCGCGCCTTCGTTGCGGATCTGCTGATCGAGCAGGATCGCGAGAAACAGACCGAGACCGATACAGATACCGATGAACGGGATGCCGAACCAGCCGAGGTTCGCAGCCGAGGTCCAGAACACATCGTTATCGAACAGTTCGCGATAACGATCGAGACCGACAAATTCATAACGGGGCATCAGTCGCGAATTGGACAGCGACAGATAGCCGGTAATTGCAATGAAGCCATAGACGAAGATCAGGCTGATCACGACGCTGGGTGCGAGCACCAGCTTCGGAATCCAGCGATCGGCAAGGGCCGCCATGGGCGACGCGCGGCGGGCGGCGCTAGCCGTTTTCCCGTTTCCGCTGATAGAAGCAGTCACTACTCGACTCCTGCTGAAACTGTACCGCCGGGAGATTCACGCCTGACAGACGCGAGGCCGCAACGGCATAGGTGTGACTCTATGAAACCAGGGGTGAAGCCGCTTGTGACCAGTGCAACCAGTGCAATCAGCGACGTGAAGGGCGCGCCCGGCGCCCGTTGCTGAACCGCCGGGCGCGCCGCTTCGCTTACTTCACTTACTTGGTCTTCGCTGCCTTCGCGAGCGCGGCAACTGCGCTCTTCGAATCCTGCTGCGAGTTCATGAACTTCGTGACCACGTCCGAGATCGCGCCGGCTGCTGCATCCGGTTGCGCCATGCCGTGTGCCAGCGAAGGCACATAGCCGCCCGACTTGATCGCCACTTGTTCATCCGCGTACGACTTCTTCGCGCAGTCGTCGAACTTGGCCATCGACACGCCCAGACGAACCGGGATGGAACCCTTGTTCAGGCTGAACTGCTCCTGGAAGTCCGGCGACATGATCGTCTTGGCCAGCGCGAGCTGACCCGGCGTGGCCGCCTTCGCGCCCTTCTGCTGGAAGAACACGAACGAGTCGACGTTGAACGTGTACGACTTTTCCGTGCCCGGCACCGCGGCGCAGATGTAGTCCGAGCCCGACTTCTTGCCGGCGTTGGCGAATTCGCCCTTCGCCCAGTCGCCCATGAACTGCATGCCGGCCTTGCCGTTGATGACCATGGCCGTTGCCAGGTTCCAGTCACGGCCCGTGCGGCCCGCGTCGAAGTAACCCTGGATCTTGCGGACCGTGTCGAACACGCCGACCATCTGATCCGACGTCAGCGTCTTCTCGTCGAGGTCGACCAGCGCCTTCTTGTAGAAGCCCGCGCCTTGCGACAGCACGACGTCTTCCCACAGCGTCAGGTCTTGCCACGGCTGGCCGCCCATCGCGATCGGCTGAATGCCCGCGGCCTTCATCTTGTCGGCCACCGCGAAGAACTCAGGCCACGTGGTCGGCGCCTTGCCGCCTGCCTTGTCCAGCGCTGCCTTGTTGATGTACAGCCAGTTCACGCGGTGCACTGAGAACGGCGCTGCCACGTAGTGACCGTCCGCGTGCATGATCTTGTCGATTTCCGGCGGCAGATTCTTCTTCCAGTCGCCCGCGACGGAGTCGATCGGCACCAGCACGCCTTGCGACGCCCAGTCCTGGATCAGCGGACCCTTGATCTGCGCAGCGCTCGGTGCGTTGCCCGAGATGACCTGCGTCTTGAGTGCCGTCATGGCAGCCGCGCCGGCGCCACCCGCAACCGCGAAGTCCTTCCACGTGTAACCCTGCTTCGTCATGTCGTCCTTGAGGACGCCGACGGCTTTCGATTCACCGCCCGAAGTCCACCAGTGCAACACTTCGACCGACTCGGCGGCTTGCACGGCCGAGACGCCACACATCAGACCTGCGGCGCACAAAGCGCCCATGATCGCGCGAAATTTCATTGCTTATCTCCTCCAGACACCTGAACAAAAAACAAATGGCCCCTGATGTCGCCAGGGTGCTGTGGTTGGTTCAAACAGGCAAAACACTGGGCGATCGAGCACGGTCGGGCGCATGCGCGAGGCATGTGCCGGCGGACCAATGTCCGGCCGCTGGAAGCTCAAGAGATGAGTGGTTCGGGATGCAACTGACTGTCTCCTCTTTTGATTTTTGCCTGCCCGCGTTTCGCGCGGCAGACTCGAGGTGCCTTACATGTCAACCTGGTGCCGACCATTACGGAAAGCCGCTCAACTCCCCGGCTTTCCGTAAGGCCGCCGGGGCATGCTGGCGCGTGCCGACACGCAATGTCCATTAACATGCAGGGGACGCCTGCCGATTCGGGAAAACGCGCATCTTGACTCACAGCGCACGCTTTTTTCATCGAATTAGCGCTACCTCTTGATTTGGATTGTAGTTAAACTACAATTCAGTGTCAAAAAATATTTTATCGGACTACGGTCGCGCTTTCGCTCATCTTCCGCGGCCCCAGGACATCGACGGAGACTCATGCAAACCGATTCAAGCTTCACCTTCGTTCTCTTCGGCGGAACCGGCGATCTGTCGATGCGCAAGATCCTCCCCGCACTGTTTGAAGCGCACCGTGCAGGCGGCATGTTGGCCGACAGCGGCAAGATCGTTGCGGTGGCGCGGCATGCAACGGATCGCGGCGAGTACATCCACTGGGTGAACGAGCACGTCAAACCGCATGTGTCGAAGAACGGTGTGGACGAAGCGGCATGGTCGAGTTTTCTGGAGCGCATCGAGTTCGTGAACATCGACCTCGGCAAAGCGGAAGACTTCGTGCACTTGCGCGACGCCATACAGAACCTGCCTGGCATTCGCGTGTTCTATCTGGCTACGGGGCCGTCGCTGTTCGTGCCGATCTGCCATGCGCTGGCATCGGTTGGGCTGAACGAGAATTCGCGCATCGTGCTGGAAAAGCCGCTCGGCTACGACCTCAAGTCGTCGAATGCCATCAATGATGCCGTCGGCGAAATCTTCGCTGAAGAACAGATCTACCGGATCGACCACTACCTCGGTAAAGAACCGGTGCAGAACCTGTTGGCGCTGCGCTTCGGCAATGCGCTGTTCGAACCGCTGTGGCGTCGCGAGTGGGTCGAGAGCATTCAGATCACGATTGCCGAAGAACTCGGCGTGGAAGCGCGCGGCGACTTCTACGACAACACCGGCGCGTTGCGCGACATGGTGCAGAACCATTTGCTGCAACTGCTTTCCATCGTCGCGATGGAACCGCCCCACTCCATGGATTCGGATTCGGTACGTGACGAAAAGCTGCGCGTGCTGCGCGCTTTGAAGCCTATCGATCCGCGCGATATCGGCAAGGTCGCCGTGCGCGGCCAATATCATTCCGGCGTGATCCGCGGCACCGCGGTGCCTGCGTACGCAACCGAGCCCGGCGTGCGGCCGGACAGCACGACCGAGACTTTCGTAGCGCTGAAGGTCGAGATCGAAAACTGGCGTTGGGCCGGCGTGCCGTTTTTTCTGCGCACCGGTAAGCGCCTGGCGGATCGCGTCGCCGAGATCGTCGTGAACTTTCGTGCGGTGCCGCATTCGGCGCTCGGCGCTTCCGCGTTGCGTGCCGGCGCGAACCGCCTGGTGATCCGACTGCAGCCGAACGAAACCATTCGACTGTACTGTCTCGCGAAGCAGCCCGGCGAGGGCATGAACCTCGCCAGCGTTCACCTCGACCTCGCGTTCGACCAGTTCTTCCGCGAAGGACAGATGGAAGCGTATCAGCGCCTTCTGCTCGACGTGATCAACGGCCGCCTCGCGCTGTTTGTGCGGCGCGACGAGCAGGAAGCCGCGTGGCGTTGGGTCGAACCGATCCTGAACGAATGGAAGGCGTCGAACAAGCCGCCCAAACCGTACGCGTCGGGCACGTGGGGACCGGCCGCTTCGAGCGCGATGCTGGCGCAGCACGGCACCTGCTGGCTCGAAGAAGAGAATTGAATCACGGCGGCACGTCGTATTGAATGGAATATGGCGCGCCGCCCGTAAGACCCACCGACGAACTGAACGGAATGGCGCCGGTATCACGAGGGCGCCTGCAAGTCATCCACTGTGCAGGCATCGCGTGAGAGCAGTACGGCACATTCCGCAGATCACACAAAAAAGCAGCACGGAGGAGAAGTGATCCAGCTTCACACTTTCGACGACCAACGCGCCCAATCCGACGCGTTGGCGAAAGCGGTCGGCGACGCATTACATGCGTCGCTCGCCGCGCAGGCCGCCGGCTCCACCACTGGCGCGCGCCCAGCAATGCTTGCAGTGTCCGGCGGCAGCAGCCCGCGCCCGTTCCTGCAGACATTGTCGACGCAAAGCTTCGACTGGGCGCACATTGCCGTGACGCTGGTCGACGACCGCTGGGTACCGGAAACGGACAGCGCGAGCAACTCGCAGCTGGTGCACGCCACGCTGTTGCAGAACGCCGCGAAGGACACCACGTTCTGGCCGCTCGTGGACACCACGCAGGATCTCAACGCGCACGTCGCCGCGCTGAACGCGGACGCGCGTTTTAGCAGCGTGCCCGACGTCGCGATTCTCGGCATGGGTGAAGACGGCCACACCGCGTCGATCTTCGCCGACTCGCCCGAATGGGATCATGCGATCACCACCACCGATCGCTTCGTTGCCGTGCATCCTGGCAGCGCGCCTCATGCGCGCGTGAGCTGGTCGATGTCCGCGTTGAAGGAAGTGAAGCATCTGTTTTTGCTGATTGCAGGACCGCGCAAGATGGACGTGCTGAATGCCGCGTCCGCTTCGCTACAAAAAAATGCCATCTCGCAGTTGGCAAACGACAAGGGAGTGAGACTCGATGTCTACTGGTGTGCAAACTAAGGCTGTTCCGGGCGCGGGCCAGCACGCCGATGGACCGAGGCTGCTGGCCGACATCGGCGGCACGAATGCGCGCTTCGCGCTGGAGACGAGCCCCGGCGAAATCGGCTCGGTGAAGGTCTATCCGTGCGCGGACTATCCGGGCGTTGCCGAAGTCATCAAAAAGTATCTGAAGGACACCAAGATCGG
The DNA here is from genome assembly GCF_003002025.1 of Paraburkholderia sp. BL25I1N1. GTDB lineage: Bacteria > Pseudomonadota > Gammaproteobacteria > Burkholderiales > Burkholderiaceae > Paraburkholderia. The sequence goes on along the minus strand of NZ_PVZB01000005.1, from coordinate 77,644 downwards.
CCGCGTGAATCATGCGGCGATTGCTATTGCAAATCCGGTCGATGGCGATCAGGTGAGCATGACGAATCACGACTGGAGCTTTTCGATCGAGGCGACGCGGCGCGCGCTTGGTTTCGACACGCTGCTGGTGGTGAACGACTTTACCGCGCTGGCGATGGCGCTGCCTGGCCTCACTGACGCGCAGCGCGTGCAGGTGGGCGGTGGTGCGCGTCGGCCGAATAGCGTGATTGGTTTGCTTGGGCCTGGGACCGGCATGGGTGTGTCCGGTTTGATTCCCGCTGATGATCGCTGGATCGCGCTTGGCAGTGAAGGTGGTCATGCGACTTTTGCGCCGGCTGACGAACGCGAAGATATCGTGTTGCAGTACGCGCGCAAGAAGTGGTCGCATGTGTCGTTCGAGCGCGTGGCGGCGGGGCCTGGTATCGAAGTGATTTATCGCGCGCTCGCGGGCCGCGACAAGAAACGCGTGGCGGCGAATGTCGACACGATCGAGATCGTCAAGCGTGCGCTGGAAGGCGAACCGCTGGCAGCGGAATCCGTCGATGTGTTCTGCGGCATTCTCGGCACCTTCGCGGGCAATATTGCGGTGACGCTCGGGGCGTTGGGCGGGATTTATATTGGCGGTGGTGTCGTGCCGCGGCTTGGCGAGTTCTTTTCGCGGTCGTCGTTTCGCAAGCGCTTCGAGGCTAAAGGCCGGTTCGAGGCTTATCTGCAGAACGTGCCGACTTATGTGATTACCGCTGAATATCCGGCGTTTCTGGGTGTTTCCGCGATTCTTGCCGAGCAGTTGTCGAATCGCGCCGGGGGCAGTTCATCGGCCGTGTTCGAGCGGATTCGGCAGATGCGCGATGCGTTGACGCCGGCCGAGCGACGTGTGGCTGATCTTGCGCTGAATCATCCGCGGTCGATTATCAATGATCCGATTGTGGATATCGCGCGGAAGGCGGATGTGAGTCAGCCGACTGTGATCCGGTTTTGTCGGTCGTTGGGTTGCCAGGGGCTGTCGGATTTCAAGCTGAAGCTGGCGACTGGGTTGACGGGCACTATTCCTGTTAGCCATAGTCAGGTGCATCTCGGCGATACGGCGACGGACTTCGGCGCGAAGGTGCTCGATAACACCGTGTCGGCGATTTTGCAGTTGCGCGAGCATTTGAATTTCGATCAGGTCGAGCGGGCTATTGATCTGCTGAACGGCGCGCGGCGCATCGAGTTCTATGGGCTCGGGAATTCGAATATCGTCGCTCAGGATGCGCATTACAAGTTCTTCCGGTTTGGCATTCCTACTATCGCCTACGGCGATTTGTATATGCAGGCGGCGTCGGCTGCTTTGCTTGGGAAGGGGGATGTGATCGTTGCTGTGTCCAAGTCAGGGCGCGCGCCTGAGTTGTTGCGCGTTCTTGATGTGGCTATGCAGGCTGGCGCTAAGGTGATTGCTATTACTTCGAGTAATACGCCTTTGGCTAAGCGGGCTACTGTCGCGCTTGAGACTGATCATATTGAAATTCGTGAGTCGCAGTTGTCGATGATTTCGCGGATTTTGCATCTGGTTATGATTGATATTCTTGCTGTGGGTGTGGCTATTCGGCGGGCTGTGCCTAGCGCTGATGTGGCTGAGACTGTGGCTAAGGCCAGGCAAGGGGCTGATGATGATGCTAGTGCTGTGCTGGATTGGTTGAGTCATGGGGCGGCTTCTTCGGCTAGGGATTGAGGATTGAGGTTTGAGGATTGAGGTTTTTGGTCTGCGCCGCGGGTTTGGGTGTTTTTTTGTGGTGTTGGCCTTTCCTTGATTTGTTAGTGGTCCATTAGTGTTGCCCCTGTGCGGGGCGGCACCTACTTTTCTTTGCCAGCCGCAAAGAAAAGTAGGCAAAAGAAAGCGGCTCACACCGCTAATTCTTAAGCGGGGCCCCCCGCACAGTTGCGGTAGTGGTTCATCTGGAATCTGTGCTCTCGCACATTCCGCGTGAGTGACAAAGCGCTCATTCTTCCCGCCTCGCGCAACGCGCTCGCCGGAAGGGTCTGCTTGAAGTCCGTGGGTTTCGCCGTACGCGGTGCGGGCCGTCGGCTTCGCCTCGGCGATGTGCTGTTGGAGGCTTTCGGATCTTTAAGCGGGGTTGCTCGGGAAAATGTCAGCGTTGACCCAGCACATTTGCGATCACCGCAGCACGCGCATCCCGTCGCACCGCAGTACCCTCGGAATGCGAAAGATACATGCCTCTTCCTTCATGGCCGCAGTGCGACGCCGCAGGTCGCCACTCGCGGGTCGCGGGTCGCGGGTCGTGTCTCGTGTCTCCTGGCTCCTACCTCACGGGTCACGGGTCACGGCTCGTGGCTCATCGCTCGTGACTCGTGACTCGTGACTCGTGACTCGTGGCTTGTGGCTTGTGGCTTGTGGCTTGTGGCTTGTGGCTTGTGGCTTGTGGCTTGTGGCTTGTGGCTTGTGGCTTGTGGCTCGCCGTCAGTGTGCTGTCGCCGTGCGACGCGAGACCGTTTTGAATTGCATCTGTTTGTTCTCCGTCCGCCTCGTTGCGCCGATACGCTCACGGCTACCCGCCGCTGTCCGCGCAGCCTTTGCCAGGAGGTCCGCTGCGCGGCGCGCCGTGATCCGCCTTTCCGGAATGCCCTTCGCGTCGAGTGCCATGACCTGGTATAACTCGCGGTCAATTTCGACTTCGCGGTGGTAGTCCTCGACGGTGTCCAACAGCAGTTCCAGCAGTTTCCGCTGGCGGTGCCTTTCCTCTCTTGTCACCGCCGGACTCCTAACTATTGAAGCCACAAACGTGACCAGCTTGTCCAATTGACCTAGCTGCCGTTCAACGAGTCCGAATGCGGACAAAGCCAGTTTTTCGTATTGAAGTGCATCAACGGGCGGACGCGACGTAGTGCGTGAATTCTTGATGGATTTACTCATGGCGCGATCTCGCTGAAACTTACCTGGATCGCCCGACACGCGCTTGCAAGGTGGTGAGCGGGCACAGTGACAAGGTTGGCGGCCGGCGTAGAACCAGAACCGGCAGACTCGAAGGTCTCCTTGCCACGGCCCGCCCATAACAAGATAGCGTGCGAAGGCTAACGCACGCCTGACTGCGCAGGCGCACGGGTTCTACTCTACACACAGGCCGCCAAGCCTGGCCGTCGTTGTCTCGACGGCGAACTGAGTCTAAAACGTATCGATTGACGAGTGATCACCCGCACGAGCTAAAAGCCGCCCACCAGCAAGATTTCTGAAATTTCCCAACCATCACCCGAATACGAGGACTACAGCGGTAGGGAAACGCTGAGCGAAAACGAAGCGAACGGGGCAAATGAACGACCGCGACGGTGCGCGCAGCGCCGCCGGAAGAATGAGCGCCTTGTCACTCACGCGGAATGTGCGAGAACACAGATTCCAGATGCACCACTACCGCGACTGCGCGGGGGACCCGCTTAAGAACTAGCGGTGTGAGCCGCTTTCTTTTGCCTACTTTTCTTTGCGGCCGGCAAAGAAAAGTAGGTGCCGCCCCGCACAGGGGCAACACTAATGGACCACTAACAAATCAAGGAAAGGCCCAAGCCCAAAGCACGAAGCACGATGCCCAAACATCCCCCAACACCCAAAAAAGCGATAATAGAAACCCCGAAGCGCCGCAGGCAAAAAAACCAGATGATCATCCGCCCCCACGTCCATTGGTTCCGCATGCTGCTAGCCTGGCGAGGCTCCGTCCTCCCGCAATTGCTACCGCGCCTCGCGCTGATCTTCTGCATCTCGATAGTCGCCGTAGCAGCCCACGACCACCTGCTCCCGATCTCGCTAAACCTCAACACCACAGCGCCCTTCTCGCTAATAGGCATAGCGTTAGCGGTATTTCTAGGCTTCAGAAACAACGCCAGCTACGACCGCTGGTGGGAAGCCCGCAAACTGTGGGGTCAACTGCTGAACGAATCGCGCTCACTCATCCGCCAGGCGCTCACCCTGCCGACAAAACAGCTGCAAAAAGAAGACCTCAAAGAATTTACAGCAGCACTCAGCGCCCTCCCGCACGCGCTGCGTCACCAACTCCGCAAAAGCGACCCAACCGCAGACCTCGCCGAACGCCTGCCGCCAGCCCTCTTCGCCCGCGTCGTAGCATCGCGCTACAAACCGGCCGCCTTGCTGCTTTCGCTCGGCGAATGGGTGCAACGCCAGGCCCAAACAGGCGCGATCGACCCAATGGCCGTCATCGCCTTCGATCGAAATCTGAATGGAATCTCGGATGTAATCGGCGGATGCGAGCGCATCGCTTCAACGCCGCTGCCGTTCGCCTATTCGGTGATGATTCACCGCACGGTGTATTTCTTCTGCGCGTCGCTGCCGTTCGGCCTGGTGGACAGCATCGGCATCTTCACGCCCGTCTTCGCGGTCTTCGTGGCGTACACGTTCATGGCGCACGAAGCCATTGCATCGCAAATCGAAGAGCCTTTCGGCACCGACGACAACGACCTCGCGCTCAACATGATGTCCGTAGTGATCGAGGACTCAATGCGCGACCTGCTCGGCGAACCAGCCATCAAGTTGCCAAGCCCAGAAGCAGAAGGCTTTATGCTCGATTGAGCATCGCTTCGGCCAAAGCGGATCGTCGGTCGCTCAACGCTCAGCTATTGCCGACCGTCTCCGACAAGCGCTTGAGCGTCGCCACCCGCGCGCCAATAATATCGATACGGCCACGCTCATCGACCACCGGCGTCGTAGCATTCAGATATGCGGTCCACGCCTTCTGCGCGCGTGTCAGCGTCGGACGCGTACGCACCGGCATCTTCGACTGCAAACGCCGGTAATAGCGGTTCAGATCGAACATCGCATGCTCACACTGTGCGTCCGCGCTGCACGCGCGCACACGGCGCGGCGGGTCGCCGCCGGCGCTCGCCTTCGCCAGCGCACTGCGCAGCACGAGCGCGCGGTCGCGCACCGGCTGCAATTGCATGTCAGCTTCGGCAAGCACGTACATCGAGCCGTGCGTCGTGGCAAACACGGCTGCGAGCAACTGCTTCTCGGCATCGCGCGAAGCTTGCCAGCTCGCCTGGCTCTTTTCCCACTGCTTGCGCCGCGCGGGCGGCAACTTCTGTTGAAGCTGCTGCCACGCGTTATCGAGCGCGGTCTTCCAGCCGATCCGCGCGTTGTCCATGCACTGCACTTGCCCCGTCGTCGACGACATGTCGCCGCGCGCAAGGCACGTACGCATCGACGCATCGATCGGATCGGCCGCGGCGACTTCGGCATGCGCCGGCAACGACGCCGCGCCGAACACCGCCGCCGAAGCCAGCGCCAACGTACCGAACGCGCGCCGCGCGCCGCGAACGCCAGCGCCGGCCGCCAACAGGGACGTCACCCGCAACATCATCAGCCGCGAACGCAATCGACGAAGTATTCGATACGCCCATTGATCGTTTCGCCGACAAGTCCATGGATATCCGTATGGAACCCCGGGAAGCGCTCGTTGAATTCCCGCGCGAAACGCAAATAGTTGACGATGGTCTTGTTGAAGCGCTCGCCCGGAATCAGCAGCGGAATACCCGGCGGATACGGCGTCAACAGGATCGACGTGACGCGGCCTTCGAGCTCGTCGATAGGCACGCGGTCGATCTCGCGGTGCGCGAGCTTGGCGAAGGCATCCGACGGCTTCATGGCCGGTTCCATGCTCGACAGGTACATCTCCGTCGTCAATCGGGCGATGTCGTTCGCGCGATAGACGCTATGAATCTGCTGGCACAGATCGCGCAGGCCGATGCGCTCGTACATCGGATGATGCGAGACGAACTCGGGCAGCACGCGCCACAACGGCTGGTTGTTGTCGTAGTCGTCCTTGAATTGCTGAAGTTCGGTAACCATCGAATTCCAGCGGCCCTTCGTAATGCCGATCGTGAACATGATGAAGAACGAATACAGCCCGGTCTTCTCGACGATGATGCCGTGTTCCGCCAGATACTTCGTGACGATCGCAGCCGGAATGCCCGTCTCGCCGAAGCCGCCGCCCATGTCCAGACCCGGCGTGACGATGGTCGCCTTGATCGGGTCGAGCATGTTGAAGTTTTCGGCGAGCGGCCCGAAGCCGTGCCACGCGTCATTCGGGCGCAGCATCCAGTCTTCGCGCGAACCGATGCCTTCCTCGGCGAACTGGTCCGGGCCCCACACCTTGAAGAACCAGTCGTCGCCGTATTCGGCGTCGACCTTGATCATGGCGCGGCGGAAATCGAGTGCTTCGGCAATCGATTCTTCCACGAGCGCGGGGCCGCCCGGCGCTTCCATCATGGCCGCGGCCACATCGCACGAGGCGATGATCGCGTACTGCGGGCTCGTGGACGTGTGCATCAGATACGCTTCATTGAAGCGATGCTTGTCGAAGCGGCTGTTCTTCGAATCCTGCACGACGATCTGCGAAGCCTGCGAGATGCCGGCCAGCAGCTTGTGCGTGGAGTGCGTGGCGAACACCATCGCGCCGATCCGCGGACGCCCCGCGCCGATCGCGTGCATATCCTGATAGAACTCGTGGAATTCCGCGTGCGGCAGCCAGGCTTCGTCGAAGTGCAAGGTGTCGAGCCAGTCGCCGAGCATCTCCTTGATCATTTCGACGTTGTAGATCACGCCGTCGTACGTGCTTTGCGTGATCGTCAGAATGCGCGGCTTGAGATCCGGATTCTTCGCGAGCGCCTCGCGAGCGAACGGATTCGCGAGGATCTTCTTCTTGATGTTTTCCGGCTCGAACTCGCTGCGCGGAATCGGCCCGATGATGCCGAAGTTGTTGCGCGTAGGCGTGAGGAACACCGGAATCGCGCCGGTCATCGTGATCGCGTGCAGGATCGACTTGTGGCAGTTGCGGTCCACCAGCACGATATCGCCCGGCGCGACCGTGCCGTGCCAGACGATCTTGTTCGAGGTCGACGTGCCGTTGGTCACGAAGAACACGTGATCCGCGCTGAAGATGCGCGCCGCGTTGCGTTCGGAGGCCGCCACCGGTCCGGTGTGGTCGAGCAACTGGCCGAGTTCGTCCACGGCATTGCACACGTCCGCGCGCAGCATGTTCTCACCGAAGAACTGGTGGAACATCTGGCCGAGCGGGCTCTTCAGGAACGCGACACCGCCCGAGTGTCCCGGGCAGTGCCACGAGTACGAACCTTCGTCCGCGTACTGCACCAGTTCCTTGAAGAACGGCGGCGCGAGCGAATCCAGATACACCTTGGTCTCGCGGATGATGTGGCGCGCCACGAACTCCGGCGTGTCCTCGAACATGTGGATGAAGCCGTGCAGTTCGCGCAGGATGTCGTTCGGCAAGTGGCGCGAGGTGCGCGTTTCGCCGTACAGGAAGATCGGAATGTCGGCGTTGCGGCGGCGCACTTCGGTCACGAACGCCCGCAGCGCGACGATCGCCGCAGCCAGCTCCGGCGTCTCGCCTTCCACCACCACGTTATCGACGTACGGCAGCAACTCGTCGTCGTCGATCGAGAGGATGAAGCACGAGGCGCGGCTCGACTGCTGCGCGAACGAGGTCAGATCGCCGTAGCTCGTCAACCCGAGCACTTCCGCGCCTTCTTTCTCGATGGCTTCGGCCAGAGCGCGGATGCCGGAACCCGAGATGTTCTCGGAGCGGAAATCTTCGTCGATGATGACGACGGGAAAACGAAACTTCATGGGCGATTCTCCAAAAAGAACGACCGCTGCATTCTGTCAATGGCAGCGGTCACCCGGTATAGCTGGTGGGTCAGTGCGCCGCCGACGTCACGTTTTCGGCAACGTGACGCCGTGCTGACCTTGATATTTGCCGCCGCGATCCGCGTACGACGTTTCACAAATTTCGTCGCTTTCGAAAAACAGCACTTGAGCGACGCCTTCGTTCGCGTAGATTTTCGCAGGCAAAGGTGTCGTATTCGAGAATTCGAGCGTGACGTGCCCTTCCCATTCCGGCTCGAACGGCGTCACGTTGACGATGATCCCGCAACGCGCATACGTGGACTTGCCCAGACACACGGTCAGGACACTGCGCGGAATGCGGAAATACTCCACCGTGCGCGCGAGCGCGAACGAATTCGGCGGGATGATGCAGACATCGCCCTTGAAGTCGACAAACGACTTTTCGTCGAAATTCTTCGGATCGACGATAGTCGAGTTGATGTTCGTGAAGATCTTGAATTCGTCGGCGCAGCGGATGTCGTAGCCGTAGCTCGACGTGCCGTAGCTGACAATCTTCCGGCCGTCTTCGGAGACGCGAACCTGATCGGGCGCGAACGGCTCGATCATGTTGTGCGACGCGGCCATGCGCCGGATCCACTTGTCGGATTTGATAGTCATAGGTGAACGCTGCTCGACGTGAATGACAGAGATGTGACGGATAACAACCCGGTAACTGCCGGGTCACTTTCGGCTTGCTGCGCGCCTGCTTTGCGCTGACTCCGCGGAAGCGGTCCGGGCGGCGTGCCGTTCAGGCGCCCTACGCTTGCCCTGCGGGGCTTCCCGCCCATGCGGCAGAACAGGCCTTCCGGCGAGCCAGCCGAACGAAAGGCGCTCATTTTACGCGATCGTGAGAATGCTGCCGCAGGTTGGCTTCAGAAGCGGTCCGATGCCTGTTTCAAGACCGCCTGACCGGACGCTGGCAGCCTGTACCTGGGCCTTGATCACGCAGCTGCCCCAACGCTCACTGGCGAATCAATCCGCAGGCGAGCGCGGGGCCCGCGCCATGTTGCGGATAGGCGTAGGGATCGGTCGCGTCGTGGTGCAGCAGAACCGCGCGCTGCAACACCGAGCGGATGCCGTCGAGCGAGACGTCCGGCGCAACGATGAAGCCCGTGGCCACGCCGTTCGCGTCCGCGTGAATATTGCCGAGGTCGCCCTCGACGCGCGCGCCCGATTTCAGACGCTCCGCGGCCGGCGAAAACACCTGACCGGCGCTGGAACCGTCAGCGGCATTGCAGTCGCCGCGCTCGTGCACTTGCAACGCGTGGTCGCTATTGGGCTGCATGCCCGCGAGATTGTAGGTGACCTGCACGCCGTCCGAGCGCTCGATGAACGTGACGAGACCGCGCGCCTGATTGCCCACGGTGGGCAGCAACTGCGCGTCCGCACGTTTTTCCTGTGGTCTCAGGAACGCGCTACAGCCGCATAACAGCACACTGCTGGCAGCCAGGACGATGAACGCATGCACCGCCTGCCCGTCGATTCGTTTTCCCATGCGATCCTCTTGCCGGCCTGGTGGCCGCCCCTGCGGCCGCCGAGCCGAACTTGTGAAGTCGACATGATACCGCGAGACCAGGCCAAAACAGACGCCTTGGCCCCTTGTCCGAACGGCTGATCAAGCGCGGCCTCTCGAACCCGGCGCGTCACGCCAGCCGGAGGGCGTGATCCTCGAGGAGCCTTCTCGCGCGGCAAAAAACTTAGTGCAGCGCGCGTTTCCTCAGGTGTTCTGGACCACGATATTGGGAAACTTGGACGTCATGTCGCGAGCGCGTTCGGCGATATGGACCGCCACCTTGCGCGCGATCGACCGATAGATCTCCGCGATACGTCCCTGCGGGTCGGCCACCACGGTCGGTTTGCCCGAGTCGGCCTGCTCGCGGATCGCGATGTCGAGCGGCAGGCTGCCGAGCACGTCGACGCCGTACTCCTTGCCCATGCGCTCGCCGCCGCCGGCGCCGAAAATATGCTCTTCGTGGCCGCAATTCGAGCAGATATGCATACCCATGTTCTCGACGATGCCAAGAATCGGAATGCCCACCTTCTCGAACATCTTGAGGCCCTTCTTCGCGTCGAGCAGCGCGATGTCTTGCGGCGTGGTGACGATCACCGCGCCCGTCACCGGGACGCGTTGTGAGAGCGTGAGCTGAATGTCGCCGGTGCCCGGCGGCATGTCCACGATCAGATAGTCGAGATCGTTCCAGTTCGTCTGCCGCAGCAGTTGTTCCAACGCGGAAGTCGCCATTGGACCGCGCCACACCATCGGGTTGTCCTGCTCGATCAGAAAGCCGATCGAATTGGCCTGCAAGCCGTGGCCGGTCATCGGGTTCATCGACTTCTCGTCCGGCGACTCGGGGCGGCCGACGATGCCGAGCATCATCGGCAGCGACGGGCCGTAGATGTCCGCGTCGAGAATACCGACCGACGCGCCTTCGCTCGCCAGCGCCAGCGCAAGATTCACAGCGGTCGTGCTTTTGCCGACGCCGCCCTTGCCCGACGCCACCGCGACGATATTCTTAACGTTCGGCAACAGTTTCACGCCACGCTGCACGGTATGCGCCGCGATCTGCTGCGACAGCTGGACACGCACGTCCGCCACGCCTGGCACGGCGCGCAGCGCATCGGAAAATTGCGCGCGGATCGCGTCGAATTGGCGCATGGCCGGATAGCCGAGTACCACCTCGACACTGACCGTGTCACCCTGCACGGCGACGTTCCTGATGTTCTTGGCGGCTGCGTACGGCCGGCCGGTGTTGGGGTCAGCGACGGCTGCGAGGGCAGCGTCGACCAATGCCCGATCGATACTCATTGACACTCCGTGGGGAACACCTGCGGCGCAGCGGAATCGAAGTCTCGGCCACGCGCCGGAATTTGAAAGAAATTGTTAGACAGCATTGCGAAAACCAGGCGTGCCGGGCACCCTTCGGGCAGGCGGAACGCCATGGGGGCCGCATCGCTGCGTGCTTCAGTCATTATTGTAGTGGCTGACGCCACGGCGTGCCGGAAGACCCTTTTTTACTGTCGGACCGAGGCTGAACAGGGCGTAAGACTTTTCGTATTGGTGAACCGACGGCTTCATGGCCGTCATCTTCGCCAGATAAATTTGTTTGGCCGCGCCTTGCTCGCCTGACTCGCTTCACTCAAGAGGAATCAAAAATGAATGCAAAAATCATGACTCGCCTGGCAGTCTTCGCGGTTGCCGGTTCATTGCTGGCCGGCTGCGCCAGCCAACAGGGCACGAACACGGCTGTCGGTACTGGTGTGGGCGCCGGCACTGGCGCGGCGCTGGGCGCGATCTTCGGCGGCGGCAAGGGCGCGGCGATCGGCGCGGGCGTCGGCGCGGCGGTGGGCGGCATCACCGGCTACAACTGGCAAGCCATTCACAACAAGCTGTCGGGCGCCACCAAGGGCACCGGCACGCAGATCACCGAACAGCCGGACGGTTCGCTCAAGCTGAACATTCCGAGCTCGGTCACGTTCGACACCAACAGCTACGCAGTCAAGCCGTCGTTCGCGCCGGTGCTGGATCAACTGACGCAAACCATGCAGCAGAATCCGGAACTGATCGCACAAGTGATCGGCTATACGGACAGCACGGGCCAGCCGGCCTACAACCAGACGCTGTCGGTGAACCGTGCGGAAAGCGTGACGGGTTACCTGGGCCAACGTGGCGTCGCGCCGCAACGCCTGTCGGCACAAGGCATGGGCCAGAACCAGCCGATCGCCGACAACAATACCGAAGCCGGCCGTGCCGCGAACCGCCGCGTGGAAATCTATCTGCGCGCTACGGCTCAGCACACCACGCAATAAGGACGAGACCGAGGGAGATTGAGAAAGCCGGTCGCCGGGGTTGGACCTTCGGCGACCGTTATGCTTTGGAAAGCCGTGAAAGGCGGCGGGAAAGAAACTCGCAGGGGAACGAAAAAAATTTCGAACTCTGCCGAAAATCCGCTGTCTGTCTTTACGGTACGTGGCTGGCGAAGCCGCCGCGTCACCATTCTCCTCTTGTCGTTGTTGCTCCGGGGTTAATAGCCCCGGTTTTTTTTGGGCGCTCGGTTTACACACCGTCCGGCCCGCAGCGACTCACGCCGCGCCCAGGCGGCCCGCCCCGCGCCGGGCGCCTGCCCTGCTAGAATCAACCTTTCGTCCCACCGCAGGCTCCCACCATCCTTATGTCAGCACCCGTAACCGATCTCTCCGCAGGCGCGCCGTCAGGCCGTCGCCAGATTCTCGTCACGTCGGCCCTTCCGTATGCGAACGGGCAAATCCATATTGGCCATCTGGTCGAATATATCCAGACGGACATCTGGGTCCGGACGTTGCGAATGCACGGACACGAGGTCTATTACGTGGGCGCCGACGACACGCACGGCACGCCTATCATGTTGCGCGCGGAGAAGGAAGGTCTCACGCCGAAGCAGTTGATCGACCGCGTCTGGCAGGAACACAAGCGCGACTTCGACAGCTTCGGAATTTCGTTCGACAATTACTACTCGACCGACTCCGAAGAGAACCGCGTTCTCAGCGAAAACGTCTATCTCGCGCTCAAGGAAGCGGGCCTGATCGACGCGCGCGATATCGAACAGGCGTATGACCCGGTCAAGGAAATGTTCCTGCCGGATCGCTTCATCAAGGGCGAATGTCCGAAATGCGGCGCCAAAGACCAGTATGGCGACAGCTGCGAAGTATGCGGCTCGACTTATCTGCCCACCGAGCTGATCAATCCCTACTCGGTCGTCTCCGGCGCCACGCCGATTCGCAAGACGTCGACGCACTATTTCTTCCGCCTCTCCGATCCGCGTTGCGAGAATTTCCTGCGCGCATGGGTGGGCGGCCTGGCGCAGCCGGAAGCCACCAACAAGATGCGCGAGTGGCTCGGCGACGCCGGCGAAGCCAAGCTCGCCGACTGGGACATCTCGCGCGACGCGCCGTATTTCGGCTTCGAGATTCCGGGCGCGCCGGGCAAGTATTTCTACGTGTGGCTGGACGCACCGGTCGGCTATTACGCGAGCTTCAAGAACCTCGCCGAAAAACGCGGCCTCGACTTCGACGCGTGGGTTCGCAAGGGTTCGACGGCTGAGCAGTACCACTTCATCGGCAAAGACATTCTGTATTTCCACACGCTGTTCTGGCCGGCCATGCTCGAGTTTTCGGGTCACCGCACGCCGACCAACGTGTTCGCGCACGGTTTCCTGACCGTGGACGGCGCGAAGATGTCGAAGTCGCGCGGCACCTTCATCACCGCGCAGAGCGTGATCGACACGGGCCTGAATCCGGAATGGCTGCGCTACTACTTCGCGGCCAAACTGAACAGCACGATGGAAGACCTCGACCTGAACCTCGACGACTTCCAGGCGCGCGTGAACAGCGATCTGGTCGGCAAGTATGTGAACATCGCGAGCCGCGCCGCCGGCTTCCTGATCAAGCGCTTCGACGGCCGCGTGCAGGACAGCGCGATGCAGCATCCGCTGCTCGCGTCGCTGCGCGCTGCCGTGCCGCAAATCGCCGCGAACTACGAAGCGCGCGAGTACAACCGCGCGCTGCGTCAGACCATGGAACTGGCCGACGCCGTGAATGCATACGTGGATACCGCCAAGCCGTGGGATCAGGCCAAAGATCCGGCGAACGGCGTCGCGCTGCATGAAACCTGCAGCGTGAGCATCGAAGCGTTCCGTCTGCTGTCGCTGGCGCTCAAGCCGGTGCTGCCGAAGCTCGCCGAAGCGGTCGAAGGCTTCCTCGGCATCGAACCGCTGGTATGGGCCGACGCCAACGTGCCGCTTAGCTCCACGCGCCCGATCAACGCGTACAAGCATTTGATGACGCGCGTCGATTCGAAGCAGATCGACGCGCTGATCGCCGCCAATAGCGACTCGCTGCAAGCCACGCCGGAAGCAACCGCGCCGGCCGATGCCAAAGGCAAGTCGAAGGCAGCGAAAGCAGCAGCCGCCGACAAGGACGAAACGTCCGGCATCATCTCGATCGACGACTTTGCGAAAATCGATTTGCGCATTGCGAAGATCGTCGAGTGCAAGGCGGTGGAGGGATCGGACAAGCTGCTGCAGCTTACGCTCGACGTTGGCGAAGAGAAAACTCGCAACGTGTTTTCGGGCATCAAGTCGGCGTATCAGCCGGAGCAACTGGTCGGCAAGCTGACAGTGATGGTCGCGAACCTCGCGCCGCGCAAGATGAAGTTCGGCCTGTCCGAAGGCATGGTGCTGGCCGCCTCCGCCACCGACGAGAAAGCGGAACCGGGCCTGTACATTCTGGAGCCACACAGCGGCGCGAAGCCGGGCATGCGCGTGAAGTAAGAAGCGCGCGGCGTCTCACGCAGCAAGCAAGCATGAAAAAACGGCACGCTCTAAAAAGGCGTGCCGTTTTTTTGACCCAGGCGCGAAGATTCCAGCGCAGCCAATCAACCCATCACCACCGAATCCGGTCGAAGCGCCGCGTGTAAAACAGTTCGACGCCGGTGAACGTGCCGCCGTAAGCCCCGACCGACCAGTACCGCGTCAGGTTGACCGTCGCCTTGATCGCATTGCTCGCCGACTGCAGCCCCTGTTCGTAGCCGATCACGAGCCGCTCGTTGATCGCCTTCGACACCATCACCACTTGCGGATCAGTCAAGCCGACTTCGCTCTGCCCGACCGAAAATTCGTCAAGCCCGAACGTCTGCGCGATCCGCTTGCCGCTCGCGCTGCCGAGCAGCGCGAGCGCCGTCGTCATGGTGCTTTGCTGACCGAGGTTATTACCCTGATCCGTGCCGTGGCCGAACAGCAGCCACGAGAGCTTTTCGTTGTCCGGCACGTTCGGCTCGGACACCAGCTTCGCCGTCGGGAATTGAACCGTGCCCGTGACCTGCACGCCCGCCTCGACCTGCTGATTGCGGCGCATGGCCAGGATATTGATGCCTGGATTGGCCACCGGCCCGTTGAACGTGAAGAAACCGTTCTCGATGTTGAGCTTGCGGCCGAACGCCGTGTAGGTTGAGCCCTGCGTGACGCGCACGTTCCCCACCGCGCGCAGCGGAAGATCCGGCGCGCTCATCGCCGTGATCGTGCCGGTCAGGCCCAGGTCGGCGCCCTGGCCGCGAAAACGGAAGTTGTTGCCAAGGCTGATGTCGATATTGGCGCGCGGCGCAAACGGACCGATCGGCTTGTTGGTGCCGGGCACGGGTCGCGGCCGCTCGCCCGCCACCGAACCGTCCGGGCGCACCACCACGACGTCGTCGCCGAGCTTCGGCGCGGACTGCTCCGGCATGTCGAACAACGCATGATCGACCACGAATTTGCCGTTGATCGCCATGCCGCCCTGCGCGCCCGCGTTCGCGACGCTCGCGCTGCCCGACAGCGACAAGTTACGATCCGGCGCGGCAAACAATTCGAGCTTGTCCGCGACGATGCTCGCGGTCAGATCGGGCTCCGCGCCGTCCAGACGCACACGCCCGGTGGCACGCAGGGTGCCGCTTGCGCCGTGAAATTCAACCTGCTGGAAGTCGACCAGATTGTGCGAAAGCGCGATGCGCACCACGCCGTCCTTCAACTGCACGCCCTGATCGACCATGGTCGCGGACAGGCCGTCGCCGAGCAGCGAGCCGGTCAGGTTCGGTTTGGCAACGGTGCCGCCGAGCGCGAGCTTGAGCGCGAGGTGGCCGTCGAGCAGATAGCTCGGGCCGAACAGGCCGCCGGTCGTTTTCAGCGACGGCACGTTGGTGTTCACATTGCCGGTGAGCGCGCCGTCTTCGTTGAGGGTCAGGAAGCCGTCGCGCATCACCAGCGTGGTGTGCGCGTCGGCGTCGATCACGCCGATGCGGCTCGCCTGCGCGTGCACGGTGGCGTTGAGCCGGTTGCCGCCGCTGAACTCGGCGCGCGCGGCGATGCTCGAAATACCGAGAGACGCGAGCCCCCGGCCGATTTCAACCGTGACGTCGCCGCTGCGGCGCTGCAACTGGATGTGGCCGGTCGCCGTGCTGCCGAGCGCGAAGTCCCAGTCGCCGTCGAACACGAGATCGGTTTTGACGTGCGGCGGCTCGCCCGTGATCTCGCGCCGCAGGTCTTGCAAACGCGCGACCGGGATGCCGGTCAGACTGCCTGCCGACTGAAGCTTGCCGTGGTCGAAGACAAAGGTTTTCAGGCTCAACACCGCGCCTTCGAGCGTGAGCCGGGTCGTGCCCAGCGTCAGGCGGTCCGGCCCGGCGCTGACGGCGAGCGGCGACTCGAGATTCAACGCCGGCGTGCCGCGGTTCTGCAAGCGCGTGACGGTGCCGTCCCAGCGCGTGCCGTCGCGCGCTTCGGTCAGCTTGCCGTTGGCGGCGAGCGTGAGATCGAGCGGACGCTCCTGCAACTTGCCGGTGGCCGCGGCCTCGAGCGTGTGATTGGCGCGCGTGCCGGACAGACGTGCCGTGAGCGTGCTCAGATCGACGCCGCCCGCGCTGACATTGCGCGCGTCGGTGGTGAAGACGAGCGCGCCGTTCGCGCCGTCGCGCAATTCGGCGTGCCCTTCCGCATGGCCGATGTGGTTGCTGCTGAATACCACGCTGTCCGCCTTGTAGTTCAGCACGACATTCGGATGCGCGAACGAGCCGGTGACGTCGCCATCGGTCGCGATAAGTCCCGCGAGACCGAAGCCGAGGCGTTCCAGCGCCGGGGCGTCGACGTGGAACTTCAGCCGGTCGCCGCGTGCGCCGAAGCTGCCCTGCAGATCCACCTGATTGCCCGCCACCGAGAGGTTCGCGCGGCTCGGCAAAATCCGCGAGCCCGCCAACTGGATCGTTCCACCGCCGGTCAGCGGCAGGCCGTCGTAGACGCTCGGACCGAGCTTGAATTCGGCCTTGGTCGTGAAGACTGGACCGAGCATGCCGGCGGCGGTGAGCGTGCCGGTCACGCGCGCTTCGATCTTGCGGGCGGGCGGGGCGCCGCGTTTCTTTGGCGGCGGCGTTTTGCGCTCGACTACTTCGGTTTTGACCGCAGCTTTGGCGGTGTTTTTCACGGCGGCGGCGGCTTTATCGGCGGGCGCCGCGGATTTTGCGCCGGCCGTGCTGCCCGCTTGCGCGGCCGCGGCCTGTGCGGTTTTGCTGTTTCTGGCCTGGTTCGCTGCCGGCGCCGCTTCGGCTATCGGCTTGCGCGACGGCATCTGCGAAGTCAGCGTCAACGGATCGAAATCGGTCAGTTGCGCTTTCAGGTTGTAGGTGGAATTCGCGTCGTGCTTGAGCGCCCCGGACAGGTCGATGCGGCCTTTGCCCGACGTGATGCGCACGTCGTTGAAGCTCATGCGGGCGGGATCGAACGTAACCTTGCCCTGGGCGCGCAACGCCGCTTTCGGGTCGGCGAGATCGAGCGTGAGGCTCTGCACATCGTCGTTCAGGCGCACGCCGATGGGGCCGGACAGCTGCGTGGGCCGCACCGTCGCCTGCAGCGCGTTCAGGTCGAGATTGGCGACGCGCAGATCGAACTGTCCGCGCTTGCCGGATAGCGTACCGCCGCCTGTGAGCGTAGCGTTCTTCACGATCCGCACGGCGAGGTTCGAGATGCGCTGCGCCTGGGCGTCGAGCCGCACGTTTGCGTTGGCGTCGATTAGCGGCAGCAGGTTCTGGTCGATCGCGCCGGGTTTGGCGTTGACGATCGAAACATGGCCGGCGACGGCGAAAGTCGCGGCGGGTGGGGTGTTGCTCTTTCCGTTTTTCGCCACGGGCGGTTGTGCTGCGCTCGCGGCCTGGCTTGCGCTTGTGAGGGCACTTTGGCTGGCCGCGCGGCTGCGGGTGTCGGCTGCGCTGGCGGTGTTCGCGGTGCTACTAGCAGTCGCCGAACGACCAGCACTCGCCGAACTCGCGGGCTTTCTCACTGCCTTCGCCCCACTTGCCGCACCTGTCCCGGACGCAGCGCCTATTGCACTCGCGGCACTCGCCCCACTCGCCCCCGTTGCCCCACTCGCCCCCAGCACGACCTCCCCCGCCGCATCCTGCCCCACCGGCTGCAATTCCGCCCGCACGGCCAGATCGGCCAGCGGCGCACCGGGCGCAAAAGCCTGCGGATTGATGTGATCGAAAGTCAGCGTGGCGCGCTGCAGCGGCACGTCACCGAAGGGCGTAGCCTCGACTCGCGCATGACCGGCGAGCTTCATGCCGCTAGCGTCGAGTTCCGCGATGAGATTCTCCAACGAGCCGCTCAGATGGCCGCCCACCTGCACCGCTTCGTCGTTCACCTTCCCCGAATAGCCGATCTCCCCGCTCAACGGAAACGGCCGCACACCGTCGAGTTTGGCGGCCGCCGTCACCGCGCCGAACGGCGTATCCAGCCGCTCGATCGCGGCTTCGTGATGGCGCCCGTCGCTGCGACCATGAAAGACGAAGCGCGAGAATTCGGTTGTCGACGCGCCCTGATGCAGCAGCAGCTTGTCGACCTGGACGTCGCGGACGTCGAGCTGCATCGGCAAGCGCAAATCCTGCGGCAATTTCACCGGCCCGCTGCTGCTCGACGACGAAGAACCGATGCGCGCGTCCACCGTGCCGATATGCAAATAGTCGATCGTGAATCGCCACGGCTCACGCGCGAGCGCCCAGCGGCCCGCCACGCGGTCGATCTGAATATCGGTACCGCTGCCGTCGAGGCTGCGCCAGCGTACTTGCCGCAATTGCAGGCCATTGGCGAGCGTCCCTCGCTCCAGCGTGCCGCTCAGCTTGCCGCCCAGCAGCTTCACCGCCGCCTGCCAGGCATAGGCGGTGCCGCGCTCGGTCGTCAGCGCGCCGTACAGCAAGCCCACCCCCAACGCGAGCAACAACACCAGCACGGCCACCATCCACGCGAACGTTTTCAGCAGCAACCGGCCGAGGCGGCGCCTGGGCGGCGGCGCCCCGGGCGGCGGCTGCTGTCCCGGCGGCTCTCCTGGCGGATTAGCGCCGGGAGGCTGCACGGGAGGTTGAGTGGAAACGTCCGTGGTCATGCGTGGATCATGTGGAAGCAGGTTTTCATCAGAAGGCAATGCCCAGCGTCAGATACGGCCGCACGCTCTTGTTGCGAATGCCGTAGGCGAGATCGACGTTGACCGGGCCAACCGGGCTGCGCCAGCGCGCCCCGACGCCGACGCCGGGATAAAAGACTTTTTCGCCCCATGTGTCCGTGGCGGTGCCGACGTCGAAGAACGCAGCCGCGCCCCAGTCGTGATTGAACCAGTGCTGGTACTCGGCCGAGCCCGTGACGAGATACTTGGTGGGCAGCACCGAACCATCGACGCTGTTACCGATGCTCTGATAGCCATAGCCGCGCACCGAATTCGATCCGCCCGCGCGAAACAGCAGCGACGCGGGAATGCCGCTCGAAGGGCCGCTCGTGAACACGCCGCCGAGTTCGGCGCGAATCAGCACGAGGTCTTGCTTGCCGATCGGCAGATACTGCTGACCGCGCGCGTAGCCGCGAATGAAGGTCTGGTCGGTCAACACGCCTTTCACCGCGAAACCCGCCTCGACGTGAATCAGGTTGCCGCTGCGCGGAAACAACGGGTCGTCGGTATGGCGCCGGGTCCACGACCAGGACGGCACCAGCGCGCGGCTCGTGGTCGGCTCCGCCGCATTCTGATCGAGCCGGTCCTGGTAGTACAGGAGCGAGTAGTTGTAGTCGATGAATTGCGAGGTCCGGGCCCGCTGCACGCCGCCGCGGATACTGTAAATACGCGTGTCGGATACGTCGGTCGTGGTGTAGGACGCCAGCATGCTATTGGTCCACGCACGCGGCCCCGGCGGCATGGCGAGCTGGATTTGTCCGTATTGCTGGATCTGGTCGACGCGACCCTGAATGGTGAACGGCCACGCCTTGCCGAACGTGTCGAGATACGAATAGGAACCCTGGACCAGCGGACCGTTGTCCGTCGAATAGCCGACGCCGCCTCGAATGCTGTTGTACGGATATTCCGACACCTTCACGTGCACCGGCGTCTCGACCGGCTTGGCCGGGTCGCTGTTCACGTCGATCGCGACGCTCGCGTAGTAAGGCGTGTTCTGCAACTGCCTCTGCAATTCGGTGATGCGCTGAACGTCGTAGATATCGCCCACCGAAATCGGATTCACGTTCTCGACGATCTGTTCCGGATAGCGGCGCGTGCCCGATACGTCCAGCTTGCCCATCGTGAAGGTCGGCCCGCTCTCGTACGTGACCGACAGTTTGGCCTCGTGCGTGCGCGGATCGACTCGTGCCTCCGAGTGGTAGACCTTCGCGCCCAGATAGCGACGCGCCTGCAAGGCCTTGAGCGACGCGTTTTTCGCGTCGTCCCAATCGCCCTGCGAGAACGGATCGCCTTCGTGCAGTGAAAATGCGAAGCGCGCGGTGTTTTCCTGCTCAGGATCTTCGGTCAGCACCGGCCCGCGAAACGACAGCGAAACCGATGAGACGACGGTCTGCGGACCGGGATCGACGCTCACCGTGACGCGCTTCGCATCATCGACGGTACGCACATCCGTGCGCACGATCGGCGTGAAATAGCCCTGTGTGGAAGCCAGATCTCGCACTTGCTGGGGCGTGGCGGTGATCAGAAACTCGAACTGGTCGTCGCTGATGTCGGGACGTTTGGCGAAACGCGCGATATCCAGATGCGCTTCGAGCAGCTTGCGCAGCGAGCGCGGCGTGGCTTCGATGTCGACCTTGTAGCTGGCCGCCGCTTTCGCTGCATGGGCGTTGCCGGTTGCCAGCGTCAGCATGACGAGGCCAAATGCCAGCCACGTGCGCAGCCAGTGCCGCATGGGCGTGCGATGCCCAGACCCGGAACCGGCCTTGCCGCGCCGCAGCCGCGGCTTGTCGATCGCGCACCCCGCCAAACAGGACCTCCGGCCGTGGTTGATGAATTTTGTCGCTCAGGCGCGCCGCGGCGGCCGAAGCACGCTATTTGACCACATCGGCGCGACGCCGCCAGATCTCTAAAACAACGTCCGCGGCACGCCAGCCGCCAACGCGCCCGCCTTGGACGCGCGCCGCGCCACGCGGGTTCCAGCTATCTTCATGCGCCGCCCGCCCGGCTATGCCGCCGTTTTTCGCCCCCGCGCCGCGCATGCGGTAAAATTATGGAATAGCAGCGGCACCGTGCGACGAAACAACCCAGATGCGAGCTACGCAAATGCGCGCCGGGCAGCCGCCAATTCCCATACCACGGACGTCGAGCCATGTATCAATCGGACATCACCCAGTTCCTGAACCAGCTCAAGCAACAGAAACCCAATCTGGAAGCCGAACAGCGCCGCGGCCGCGCTCTGCTGTGGGACAAACAGCCGATCGACCTGGAAGAACGCGCCGAGCAGAAAGCCTCGCGCGTGGAACAGACGCCTTACTCGTACTATCAAAACTTCTAAGCGCGTGAGTCACGCCGACGAGGCCCACGGCGCACCGCCGGCCGACGCCGCGCTCGCCGCGCCCGCCACCGATTCGACCCCGGACACCGTCGACGGCATTGCGTTCGCACGCCTGTACGGCGAGCCGCTCTTCAAGCTGCCGACGGACCTGTACATTCCGCCGGACGCGCTCGAAGTCTTTCTCGAAACGTTCGAAGGACCGCTGGATCTGTTGCTGTACCTGATCCGCAAGCAGAACTTCAACGTGCTCGACATCCCGATGGCGGACGTCACGGTGCAATACCTCGGCTATGTCGACCAGTTGCGCCAGACCAATCTCGAACTCGCGTCCGAGTATCTGCTCATGGCCGCGATGCTCATCGAGATCAAGTCGCGCATGCTGCTGCCGGTCAAGAAAGCCGACAGCGGCGAGGAAGCCGAAGATCCGCGCGCCGAACTCGTGCGGCGCCTGCTCGAATACGAGCAGATGAAACTCGCCGCGCAGCGTATTGACCAGTTGCCGCAACTCGGGCGCGATTTCCTGCGCGCCGAGGTCTACATCGAGCAAAGCATCACGCCGCGTTTTCCCGACGTGAACAGCGAAGACCTGCGCGCCGCGTGGGCCGACGTGATCAAGCGCGCCAAGCTGGTCCAGCATCACAAGATTTCGCGCGAAGAGCTGTCGGTGCGCGAGCATATGAGCTCGATCCTGCGGCAGCTGCAGAACGCGCGCTTCATCGAGTTCTCCGACCTGTTCGACACGAGCAAGGGCGTGCCGGTGGTGGTAGTGAATTTCATCGCCGTGCTCGAGCTGTGCCGCGAAACGCTCGTCGAAATCACCCAGGCAGAACCCTTCGCGCCGATTTATGTGCGCCTCGCCTATCTGCCCGCCTGACGGCCTCGAACGGGGCGAAATCCCGCATATCAGGATTTCACCCGATGGGAAAAGCCGCCTCTTTTCGGTGCGGCGGCCACGCAAATCCACTACAATCCCGCGCTCCGAACCTGTCATTACCAGTGAGGCGGCGGCCCGCGCGATTCCGTAGGGTTTTGCGTCCAGCCCGTCTCGCGCCGCGCGAGGAAATCCCTGTCCGATCATGAAAGTCATCAGCTCGATCCATGAATTGCGCGACCAGTTGCGCGGCCAGAATCGCACGGCCTTTGTGCCGACCATGGGCAATCTGCACGAGGGCCATCTGTCGCTGATGCGTCTCGCCCGCCAGCACGGCGATCCGGTGGTGGCGAGTATTTTCGTCAATCGGCTGCAGTTCGGTCCGAACGAGGATTTCGACAAATACCCGCGCACCATGGAAGCGGATATCGAAAAGCTCCAGAAGGAAAACGTCTACGTGCTGTTCGCGCCGACGGAAAAGGATCTGTATCCGGAGCCGCAGGAGTATCGCGTGCATCCGCCGCACGATCTGGGCGATATTCTCGAAGGCGAATTCCGGCCCGGCTTTTTCCAGGGCGTGTGCACGGTGGTGATGAAACTGATGTCGTGCGTGCAGCCGCGCGTCGCCGTGTTCGGCAAGAAGGATTACCAGCAGTTGATGATCGTGCGCCGCATGTGCAACCAGTTCGCGCTGCCCACGGACATCATCGCCGCCGAAACCGTGCGTGACACCGACGGGCTCGCGCTCAGCTCGCGCAATCGCTATCTGCAGGCCGCCGAGCGCGCCGAAGCGCCGAAGTTGGCCGCTGAATTGAATCGCGTGCGCGACGCCGTGCTTTCCGGCGAGCGCGACTTCGCGAAGATCGAACAGGCGGCGATGGCGGCCTTGGCCGCGCGCGGCTGGCAGCCGGATTACATCGCGGTGCGCAAGCGCTCGAATCTGCTGCCGCCGGGTCCGCAAGACGCGAACGCGGAACTGGTCGTGCTGGCGGCCGCCAAGCTCGGCGCCACCCGTCTTATCGACAACCTCGAAATCTGAAGCTGTCTCAGATAGCGTAGACACGCATAAGAGAAATCACACAGGATTGGTCATGCAACGCAACATGCTGAAGTCGAAGATCCACCGCGTCGCGGTCACGCACTGCGAGTTGCACTACGAAGGCTCGTGCGCGATCGACGAAGACTTGCTGGAAGCGGCGAATATCGTCGAAAACGAGCGGATCGACATCTGGAACATCAACAATGGCGAGCGTTTCTCGACCTACGCGATCAAGGGCGAGCGCGGCAGCGGCATGATTTCGCTGAACGGTTCCGCCGCGCGGCGCGCGCAGCTGGGCGATCTGGTGATCATCGCGGCGTTCGCGGTAGTGGATGAAGCGGAACTGAAGGCCGGCTGGAAGCCGGACCTGGTATTCGTAGACGACAACAACAAGATCAAGGGCAGCCGCGATCACGTGCCGACGCAGAACTGGACCTGAACGCCTTGTAGTTCCCTTGAGCCCTCGTCTGGTCGCGGCGCTGAACGCTTCTTTTTGGCCGGGTTAAGGCGTGGGCGTCAAACGTCAGTCTGGACTTGAGCCCCTTGTAAAACCACCGGCGCGCGCCCTTCGCGAAGCGACCAAATACTTATAACGTGGGCTGCATCACGGTGTAGCGGGCGCCACGGCCCGCCTGCCCGCTTCATCCTTTCTTGCCGCTCCCGTTAGTCCATTCGAGGATCGCCTGCCACTGCTCCAGATCCTTCTCCACACGGCTTTTCGCGACGTCCCACAGGGTCAGCCCGTGGGCCGCCAGTTGCACGTAATTCTGCGTGTCGCGCAAAAAACCCAGCACCGGCAGTTTCAAACCCTCGACGAAACGATGCAGTTGTTCCGCCGAGCGGGTGCGCGCATCCACGCGCATGCCGACCACGCCGATTTCGATCGCGCCTTTCCTGACGGCCTTCTCCTTGGCCAGCCGTTCGAGGAATTCCTGGGTGGCCAGAATATCGAACATGGACGGCTGGAGCGGCACGATCACCTTGTCGGCCAGATCCAGCGCGATACCCAGACGATTGCCGTGCAGCCCGGCCGGCGTGTCGATAACCGCGTGCTCCAGCCCTTTGGGCGGTTTGGCCGGCGCGTCCTGATTGACTTCCCAGGTTTCAATGGCCGGCAGCGTGTCGGGCCGCAACGACAGCCACGCGTGCGCGGACTGCTGTTTGTCCAGGTCCGCCAGTGCGACCCATTCGCCGGCTGCGGCGAAATAGCCGGCCAGATTGGTCGACAGCGTGCTTTTGCCCACGCCGCCCTTCGGATTCGCCACCACGATCACCGTCATGAATTCTCCCGGAAAGAAGGCTGGGCGCCGCCAGCCGGTTTGCCGCGTAGTTGCTTTGACATGCGCAAGTGTGCCCGGATTCGTGCCGGGTTCAGTGCCACCTGCTGATCCAGCCGTTGATAATATCGAGAAATGCACGTTGGCCGAAGCCCCCAAACGGCTAATCGGCCGCCGTGCCCGCCGATTTTTCCATTGAGGACCCGAATCTCATGAGCAAACTCCGCCCGGAATACACCGTCGAACGTCTCCACGAACGCCAGAAAGGCTCGCTGCCCGGCTTGCTGGGCGTGCATGTGCTGTCGCTGGAAGAAGGCGTCCTGACCGCGGAATTGGCCGTGCGCACGGAATTGCTCGCGCCGAATGGCTTTTTGCACGCCGCCACCGTGATCGGTCTCGCCGATACCGCCTGCGGTTACGCCTGCCTCGCCCACTTGCCGGAGACGGCGCGCAATTTCACGACCATCGAGCTGAAAAGCAATTTTCTCGGCACGGCGACGGAGGGAACGATCCGCGCGGTCGCGACGGGCGTGCATCTTGGGCGCAGCACGCAGGTGTGGGATGCCACGGTCACCGATCCGAACGGCAAGACGATGGCGCTGTTTCGCTGTACGCAGATGGTGTTGTATTGATTGCGTGAAGCCGGCGCCACGAGCGCCGCGCCATGAAAAAAGCACGCGGCCTTCCGGACGCGTGCTTTTTTTGACTGGGTTTGGCCTTACTGGGCCTGGCCGGTCAGGCAGCCACCGCCCGCGGCGCCTTCGCCCCACCGAACGCCAGCGCCCCGCCGCCGAGCAGCGACTGCACCGCCAACGTCACCGCCCAGAACGCCGGATACTCCCAGCCGCCATGCGGCGACGCGAAGCCCCAGCCGTTATGCAGATGCTGCGACATCGCGCCAAGCATGAACGGCAGCAGCACCAGCGCGACCCAGCGGACCTGCACGCCGAGCAGCAGCGCGATGCCGCCGAACAGTTCGACGAAGGCCGTCACATAGCCGAGCCAACCCGGCAAGCCGAGCGAGACGAAAAACTGTGCCGTGCCGGGCAGCGTGAAGACGAAAATCTTCTGCAGACTGTGAGCGAGATAGAGCACGCCCAAGGCGACGCGAAGAAGCAGAGCGGCCAGATCGGCGGAGCGATTCGAGTTCATGACGAGATCCTTGAGAGAGGGACAGCCTGGAACCGGCCGTCGATATCGGAACTCTATTCGAACCGTATGAGGCAAAAAACCGTCCTGCGGGCTTTGATTATTTCTCAATAGGATTTAATTGGCCCACCCCACCCCCGCCGCGCCGGACTCCGGCTCACCCAATCGCCGCAAACAATTTCGGCAGATCGAGATGCTGCGCAAGCGTATCCGCAAGGCGTTCCAGCGACGCTTCGCGCAACGCCGGATAGTCGATTTCCTCGGCCTCGCGCAATCCCGCCCATGCGAGCAACGCGGCGCACGCGGCCGGCGTGTCGAACAAACCGTGGACGTATGTCGCGAGAATCTGGCCGTCGGCGGAAATCGCGCCGTCGGGATGCGCGGCGTGCGCATCGCCCAAGCGTAACGCGGGCCTGTCGAGCGCGGGGCCGCGCGTTTCGCCCATATGAATCTCGTAGCCGGCCACTTCTGGCGAGCCCGGCAACGCGAGGTGTCCGGTGACATTCTTGAGCGTCTTGTCGCGCGTGAGCACCGTCGAGTAATCGAGCCAGCCGAGTCCCGCCGACGTCCCCGGCGCGCTCTCGACACCATGCGGATCGGCCACTTCACGCCCAAGCATCTGCATGCCGCCGCAAATGCCGATCACGCGGCCGCCGTAACGCAAATGCTTTTGCAGCACCGCGTCCCAACCTTGCGCGCGCAAAAACGCCAGATCGCCCGGCACGTTCTTCGAGCCCGGCAGAATGATCAGATCAGCCGGCGGCGGTGGCGTGCCGCTACGCACGTAATGAAAATCGACCTGTGGATGCGCGCGCAGCGCGTCGAAATCCGTGTGATTGCTGATGTGCGGCAGCACCGGCACAACCACTCGCAGCATGCGTCCCGCGCCGCCGCTGTGCGCCGCGCGCAACTCAGGCGGCAGCATGTCTTCGGCGTCGAGCGTGAGGCCGTGCAGGTAGGGCACGACGCCGAGCACCGGCTTGCCGGTTTTCGCTTCGAGCCAATCCAGGCCGGGCTTCAGCAAACTGACGTCGCCGCGAAAACGGTTGATGATGAACCCGCGCACCCGCGCCTGCTCGCTCTCGGACAGGCACGCGAGCGTGCCCGTGAGATGGGCGAACACACCGCCGCGGTCGATATCGGCGACCAGCACGACCGGACAATCGACCGCCTCCGCGAAACCCATGTTGGCGATATCGCGATCACGCAGATTGATTTCCGCGGGACTGCCCGCCCCCTCGACGAATATCGTCTCGTACGCCGCCTGCAGACGCGCATACGATTGCAGCACCGCTTCGAACGCGACGGGTTTGTAGTCGTGATAGGCCCGCGCGTCGAGATTCATGCGCGCCTTGCCATGGATGATCACTTGCGCGCCGCGGTCGCTGGTCGGCTTGAGCAGCACCGGGTTCAGATCCGTGTGCGCGGCAATGCCAGCGGCGATCGCCTGCAAAGCCTGGGCGCGGCCGATCTCGCCGCCGTCCACCGTCACCGCGCTGTTGAGCGCCATGTTCTGCGGCTTAAACGGCGCGACCCGCACTCCGGCGCGCCGCGCGAGGCGGCACAGCCCGGCGACCAGCGTGCTCTTGCCGGCATCGGACGTGGTGCCCTGAATCATCAGCGTGCCGCGCGGCACGGGTACGGCGACAGGCGGGGTCGAAGTGGTGGTCACGGAATCTCGGGCTTGGCGGTGAACAGTGAGTCAATCGGGTTAAGCAGTGAAGCAAGCGGCAATGCCGCGACACTGCGCGCAGGGTGTGGAACGCGGCTAACGCATGCATGCAACTCGCGTCGCGTCGTTCGCATCGCTCGCACCAAACCCATCAAACGCGGCATTATCCCATCGCGCCGGCCCGCGCTGCACGCCGGTACAATCACGCGATGACTCCCCGCGACCTCACCTTCGTACTCGGCGGCGCCCGCTCAGGCAAAAGCCTGCATGCCGAACAGCTTGCCGCCGACAGCGCCCTCCCCGTCACCTACATCGCCACCGCGCGCGTGACGGACGACGCCGAATTTCGCGCGCGCATCGCGCATCATCGCGAACGGCGTCCAAGGCATTGGCAACTGTTCGAAGCGGGCGTCGATCTCGCCGGCGCCGTGACGCAAAACGACGCGTCCGGCCACTGCATCCTGATCGATTGCCTCACGTTGTGGCTCGCCAATCTGCTGTGTCCGCCAGAAGGCGACGCCCTGCCGCTCGAGCGCTGTCACGCGCATGTCGCCGCGCTCGAAGCGGCCCTCATCAACGCCAAAGGCAAGCTCATCGTGGTCAGCAATGAAATCGGCCTGGGCGTGGTGCCGCTCGGCGCGGCCACGCGTCTTTACGTCGATGAACTCGGCCGGCTCAACCAGCGCATCGCCGCGTTGAGCACTCAGGCCACGATGTTGGTCGCCGGTTTGCCGCTCGCGCTGAAAACCGCGAGCCACGCGTAATGCTCTCGCTCCCGCTTCTCGTGACGCTGGCCACCGCGGGCGTCGCCGTCGACCGCTGGTTCGGCGAGCCGCGCGCGGCGCATCCGCTGGTGGGCTTCGGCAACTGGGCGAAGCGCCTGGAAAAACGCTACAACACCGGGCGGCGCTTACGGCTCAAAGGTCTGCTGGCCTGGTCGCTGGCCGTCATGCCGCCAGTACTGATCGCATGGTGTCTGATCGCCGTGCTGCCGTTCTACGCGGCCTGCGTGGTGCATGTGCTGCTGCTGTGGTTCGCGCTCGGCGCGCGCAGTCTGCACGAGCACATCGCGCCGATCGCGCAGGCGCTGGTGCAGCGTGACCTCCGGCAAGCGCGTTTGCTGACCGCGCGCATCGTCTCGCGCGAAACCGCGGACGCCGACGAAGGTGCGCTATCGCGCGCCGCCGTCGAATCGGCGCTCGAAAACGGCAACGACGCGATCTTCGGCGCGCTGTTCTGGTTCGCCATTGCGGGCGGTCCGGGCGCGCTCGCGTTCCGCCTCGCCAACACGCTCGACGCCATGTGGGGTTATCGCACGCCGCGCTATTTGCGCTACGGCTGGGCCGCCGCGCGTATCGACGACGTGCTCAACTGGATTCCCGCGCGCCTGACCGCCGCGAGCTACGCGTTGCTCGGCGACACACGTACCGCGTGGCGCTGCTGGCGCGAGCAGGCGCCAAGGTGGGACAGCCCGAACGCCGGGCCGGTGATGGCTTCCGGCGCGGGCAGTCTGAACGTGCTAATCGGCGGGCCGGCGGTGTATCACGGCGCGTTGGAACACCGGCCGACGCTCGGCTTCGGGCATACCGCGAAAGCCAGTCACGTGAGCGCCGCATTGATGCTGGTCGAGCGCACGGTGATTCTGTGGCTTGCGGTGTTGATCGTGCTGGCGTTGTTAAGCGTGCCGTTTCATGGTTGATTCAGTGAACGTCCAAGTGGGCGGCGAAACATTCGCCGCGATAGATGCAGTCGTGCACGGCGGCAATCTGCACGAAGCGGCGCGGCGCTACGACATTCCGTACACGGAGTGGCTCGATCTGTCGACGGGTATCAATCCGCACGGCTATCCGGTCCCGCCGGTCCCCGCCGATGCCTGGCGCCGTCTGCCCGACGAAGGCGACGATTTCGCCGCGTACGCCGCGCGCTATTACGGCGCGCCCGACGCGGCACATGTGCTGCCGGTCGCGGGCAGCCAGGCGGCGATTCGCGCGCTGCCCGCGCTGCTACCGCGCGCATGCGTCGGCATCGCGCCGCTTACGTATAGCGAATACGCGCCCGCATTCGCGCGCAGCGGCCATGAAGTGATGCCGCTCGACGTCGCATGGGAAACGTTGCCCGAAGCGCTCATGCATGTAGTCGTCGTGAATCCGAACAATCCGACCGCCGCACATCTGAGCACCGCCAGGCTGCTGCACTGGCATGCGCAGCTGAGCGCGCGCGGCGGCACGCTGCTGGTCGATGAAGCCTTCGCCGATACGATGCCGGCTGCCTCGCTCGCGGCGAGCACGCACCGCGACGGCTTGATCGTGTTGCGCTCGCCGGGAAAATTTTTCGGCCTCGCCGGTGTACGCGCGGGATTTGTACTCGGCGTGCCTGCTTTGCTCCAAAGGTTGCGCGGCGCGCTCGGCGCGTGGACGGTCAGTGGTCCAGCCCGTCACGTGGTCAAAGCCGCATTCGCCGATGAAGCCTGGCAACGTGATATGCGCACACGACTCGGAGCCGAAAGCGCGCGGCTGACCGGTCTGTTGCATGCGCAAGGTTTCAACACCCGCAGCACGCCGCTTTTCGCGTGGACCGACGACCCACGCGCCGCCGCTCTGCATGCAGCCCTCGCGCGACGCGGCGTGTGGACGCGTCTATTCACATTGTCGGGCAGCGTCCGATTCGGCTTGCCCGCAAGCGAAGCTGAATGGGCACGCTTCGAAGAAAGCATGCGCGAAGCCGTACGAGAAATCGATCCCAACGAGCGGGCTGATTCAAAGAAGACGAACTCGCTCCCACAATAACTACGCGCCTCGCGGCCTCGCCCGATGAACCGACTCGCCCTCGCCTTCGCACTCTTCATCACCGCACATCACGCTCACGCCGCCATCTCCGTGACTGACGACACCGGCGCAACCGTCACCTTGCCCGCTCCCGCGCAACGTGTCATCAGCCTCGCGCCGCACGTCACCGAATTGCTGTACGCCGCGGGCGCTGGTGCGAAAGTGGTCGGCGTCGTCTCGTACAGCGACTATCCGCCCGAGGCGAAACAGTTGCCGCGCGTCGGCGATAACAAGGCGCTCGATCTCGAACGCATCGTCGCGCTCAAACCCGATCTGATCGTGGTGTGGCGGCATGGCAATGCGCAGCGTCAGCTCGATCGCCTGCGCGAGATGCACATTCCGTTGTTCTTCAGCGAGCCGCATCATCTCGACGACGTCGCCGTGTCGCTGACGAAACTCGGACAATTGTTGGGCACGTCATCGACCGCGGATGCGGCGGCGGCCGCCTACCGCCAGGACATCGCGAAACTGCGCAACCAGTACACGAACCGGCCGCCCGTCAGCGTGTTCTATCAGGTGTGGGATCAACCGTTGATGACGCTCAACGGCAAGCATATGGTCAGCGACGTCATCGCGCTATGCGGTGGCCGCAATGTGTTCGCCGGACTCGAGCCGCTGGTGCCGACGGTGTCGACGGAAGCGGTGCTCGCCGCGAATCCGGAAGCAATCGTCACCGCAGCACCGGGCGCGACCAGGCCGGACACCACCTTGCCGCAACTCGGCACATGGCGCGCATGGCCGAGCCTGACCGCCGTGGCAAATAACAACCTCTTCGCGATCGACGGCGATCTGATCAACCGCCCCGCGCCTCGCATTGCGCAAGGCGCGAAGCAAATGTGCGAGGACCTCGAAGTGGCGCGTTCACGCAGGAAGCCCGGCGCGCAGTAACGCGAGGACCATCAACCGCAACGCGCCTCACGCATTCCACCGCACCAGCACCCACTGCTGCGTTTCATCGTTTCTGCGCAACCAGACGATCCCGGTCGTATCGAGCGACCATCGCAAACAACGCTCCAGCGGCACGTCCAGCACGATCGACGCAATCGCCCGCATCACGCCCGCATGCGTGACCACATAAGCCGGCGACAACTCGCGCGTGAGCGCGAATGCGTCGAGCCATGCCCGCACCCGCGCGACGAACTGCGCGACGCTTTCGCCGCCATGCGCCCGCGCGTGTTCGAAGTTGACCGCCCAGTCGTCGAGCAATTCGCGATCGATGGCATCCCAGCGCTGCGCTTCCCAGTTGCCGAAATCCATTTCCATCAGCCGGTCGTCGTGACTGACCACGCTGCCGAAGTCGTTGGCCAACTCGGCGGCGAGCGCCGAGCAGCGCTTCAGTGGACTCGACATCAGCACGCGTGGCGCGGGCACCTGCAAGGTCGCGAGCTTCAGGGCAAGTGTCGTCGACGACACCTCGGCATCTTCGGCGAGCGCCACGTCGCTGTGGCCGTAACACACGCCCGCGTCGAGCGCGACCGCGGGATGACGAATCAGGACGATATCCATGCGAGCCCCACCAGGTAGATGCTCAATTCAAAAACTTGCTGCGCGAAGCCGAGGCAGTCGCCGGTATACCCGCCAATGCGTCTGACGAAATAACGGCCCATCGCGATACGAAGTACGACCAGAACCACAACCACCGAACCCGCGAAGCGCCAGTCCGGCGCGGCGAGCCCATTCGGCCACAGCAACCACGGCAAACCGAACATCGCGGCGCACATGAACGCCCCTACACTCAGGCGCTGCGCGACCGGTTTGGCCTTGCCTTCGGCGCGCACGTAATCGAGCGTGGCCAGGTAGCTGATCGCACAAGTGCGGCTCGCCGCGTGCGCGGCAATCATCAGACTTGCGGCGCGCATCGGCGGCAATGCGGCGAGCGTTTGCCATTTCAACGCAAGTGCGACGACGAGCGCGACAGCACCGAAAGCACCGATGCGTGAATCATGCATGATTCGCAATACGTCTTCGCGCGTATAGGCGCCACCGAACGCATCGACGCAATCGGCGAGGCCGTCTTCGTGAAACGCGCCGGTCACGAGCAGTGACGCGGCCATCGACAACAGCACCGCCACGCCCGCGGGAAATACACGCAGCGCGGCGAGATAGACCAGCGCGCTCAATCCGCCGATCAATACGCCGACGAGCGGAAAATAACGCGCCGCCGCGTTCAGATAGTGCGGCTCATAGCCGACCCAGCGCGGGACGGGCACGCGCGTGAAGTAGCCGAGCGCTGTGAAGAAGTACCGCAGTTCAGCGAGCGGATTCATGATTGAGCGAGGCGTGCGCTTCTGTCTGAGCGATCGAGCGGATCACGCATCGCGATTCGCGACGCCGGCCGATTCGAAGCTCGCCATTTCGTTGACGAACGCCGTTGCCGCGCGCAATAACGGCACCGCGAGCGCCGCGCCGGTGCCTTCGCCGAGCCGCATGTCGAGCGACAGCAACGGCAGCGCGCCGAAATGATCGAGCATGCGCCGATGCCCCGCTTCGTTCGACGCATGCGCGAACACGCAGTACTCGCGCACGCTCGGCGCGAAGGCGTCGGCGATCAGCAAGGCCGAGGTGCCGATGAAGCCGTCGACCAGAATCGTCATGCGCGCCTCGGCGGCCGCGAGATACGCGCCTGCCATCATCGCGATCTCGAAGCCGCCGAAAGTGGCGAGCACGTCGAGCGGATCGCTGGACACAGGGTGACGCGCGAGCGCCGACGCCAGCACGTTGCGCTTCCTGGCGAGCCCCGCGTTGTCGAGCCCCGTGCCGCGGCCGACGCATTCGTCGATCGGCACGCCGCACAAGCGGCTCATCAGACACGCGGCCGCCGAGGTGTTCGCGATCCCCATCTCGCCGAAGCCGATCACATTGGTGCCGAGCGCCGCGTGATGCCGCACGCGCGCCGCGCCCGCCTGCATCGCGGCGATTGCCTGGTCGCGGCTCATGGCCGGTTCGCGCGCGAAGTTGCGGGTGCCAGCCATAATCGGAATGTCGATAAGACCCGCGGTGGATGGCAACGGCGTCGCAATGCCCGCGTTGACGACTTCGAGTTCGATGCCCGAGACGCGACTCAACGCATTGATCGCCGCGCCGCCCGCGAGAAAGTTGGCGACCATCTGCGCGGTCACCGCTTGCGGATAAGGGCTCACGCCCTCCTCGGCAACGCCGTGGTCGCCGGCGAACACGATCATCGCTGGGCGCGTCACGGTGGGATGCGTGGTGCGCTGGATCAGGCCCATCTGACGCGCGAGCGTTTCGAGCCGGCCGAGACTGCCGGGCGGCTTCGTCTTGGTATCGATGATGTGCTGCAACTCGTCACGCAGCGTTTGATCAAGCGGTTCGACTTCGGGCAATCCGGGCAAGCGTGGCAATGAAGTCATGAGCGTGTCTGAAAGAGAATGTTGGAATGAAGCGGTCAGCTTGCCGGCGTGTCATGGCCGGCAGGCGATTCGTGACGCGTGCGCGGTGCGGGAATCAGCGCCTCGTGTTCGCCATCGCGAATCAGAATCAACGGGTAGCCGAATGCATGGCTCGCCAGCGTGGGCGTCAGCACGTCGTGCACCGGTCCGGCATACACGCCGCCCGCGCCGTCGAGCAGCAGCGCATGCGTGGCAAAGCGGCGCGCGAGGTTCAGGTCGTGGCACGAAAACATCACTGTACGCCGAGGCTCGCGCGTCCACGTGGCCAGCGCTTCGAGGCAGTCGATCTGATGATGCAGATCGAGATGCGACAACGGTTCGTCGAGCAACAGCAACGGCGCGTCCTGGCACAGCACCGCCGCCAGCGCCACGCGTTGCCGCTCGCCGCCTGAAAGCGACAGCACATCGCGCGCGGCGAATGCGGCGAGTCCCAACAGATCCAGCGCCGCGTGCGCCGCTTCGCGATCGGCTTCGCGCTCCCAGCCCCAGCCGCTGAGATGCGGGAAGCGGTTCAGCATCACGATATCGAGCACGCTCGCGCTGAATGCGTCGGGCGCGCTTTGCGGCATCAGCGCGCGCCGTTGCGCGAGCGGCATTGGCGGCCAGTCGGCGAGGTGCACGCCATCGAGTTCGACATGTCCCGCCGACGGTTGCAGCAAACCCGCGAGCGTGGAGAGCAAAGTCGTCTTGCCCGCGCCGTTCGGGCCGGCGATGCACCAGATCTCGCCGGCATAGAAGGTATGCGTGAAGGCATCGAGCAAAGTGCGCGCGCCGACACGCAAGGTCAAACGTTGCGCGCTGAGGGTAGCTTCATGAGAAGGAGCGTGACGGGTTTGCATCATCGGCGCCTGTGCAGCAGCATCCACAGAAACACCGGCACACCGATGATCGACGTAATCACGCCGACCGGCAACTGCGCCGGCGCGATCACGGTGCGCGCGATCAGGTCCGCGCCCATCACCGCGACGCCGCCGCCGAGCGCGGCGGCCGGCAGCAGCATGCGCTGATCGTTGCCGAACGCGAGCCGCATCATGTGCGGCACGACCAGTCCGACAAAGCCGATGGTGCCCGCCGTCGTCACCGCCGCGGCCGCGGCGAGCGAGGCCACCAGATACACCCGCAGACGCAGCGGCATCACCGCGACGCCTAACGCCTGCGCGGCGGCGTCGCCACGCAGCAGCACATTCAGACGCGGCGCGGCGGGCACGATCGCAACCAGCACGATGACAAGCGCGACGAGCGCCGTCCACGGCATCGCGCCGCCGTTGAGGTCGCCGGTCAGCCAGAACAGCATGCCGCGCAAGCGGTTATCCGGCGCGAGGTTGAGCAGCAAAGTAATCAGCGCGCCCCAGCCCGCCGCGATCACCGCGCCGGTCAGCAGCAAACGCGGCGAGGTGTCCTGCGGTTCGCCGCGCCACAACTCGCGGCGCGCGAGGCCGAGCACCAGCAGGATCGATACGAACGCGCCGGCGAATGCGCTTGCGTCGACGATCCACCATGCGCAACCGGCGATCATCGCGACCAGCGCGAAGCTCGCCGCACCGCCCGATACGCCCAACACGTAGGGCTCAGCCAGCGGATTACGCAACAGCACCTGCAGCAACGCGCCGGCCAACGCGAGCAACGCGCCGCAGGCGAAGCCGGCCACCGCGCGCGGCAATCGCAACGTGCGGACGATTTCCGCAGTCAGGTCGGCGGCACCGACAGACGGCGCATGCGACGGCATCAGCGCCGCCAGCACGCGCATCGGCGCGAGCGATACGCTGCCGAGCGCGAGCGACGCCATCAGCACCGCCAGCGCAATCAAAGCGAGCGCCAGCCAGATCGCGGCCGCGCGCTTCGCGCTCATCACGCGCAGTGTCGCGGGCATCGAACTCGAATGGCGATTCATCCGCGCGAACTCAACAGGAGGGCGCAAGCGTCACTGCTGCTGCCAACCAACCGTGAGATACGCACCGCGCCGTGGCGAGTTATACGAGTAGGCCGTTTCATAGTCCTTGTCCAACAGATTCTGGATTTGCGCGGCCACGTACCATGCTTTCGTGATGTTGTAGCGCGCCGACAGATTCACCACGCCATAGCCGCCCAGCTTGCCGCTGCTGTCGTTGCTCGGGCCGCTCACGATCCACTCGCCGCCCACGCGCCACCCGGCGATGCTGCGGTTCACCGTCAGCGCGCCGAAGCGCCGGGCGCGCCGCACGAGGTCGGCATCGTTGTCGAGGTCGACGGGATTTTGCAGCGTCAGCGACGCGCGCACGTCCGTCTTGCCGACATGGCCGCTCCACGATCCTTCGATGCCCTGCACCTTCGCATGCCCGACGTTCTCGGCCAGATAGATGCCGGGCGTCACCTGCTCATAGTTAATCAGATTCGAATAGCGCGTCTGGAATGCGGAAAGGCGCATCACGCCGAGCGCATTCGATGCGTACTGCAGCGCGGCTTCGATCGAATGGCTGCGCTCCGGTTGGATCGCCGGATTGCCGCTGATCGGATAGTACAGATCGTCGAAGCTCGGCGCGCGAAACGAATCCGAATAGCTTGCGGTCACCTTCCAATGGCCGGTGACGTCGAAACCGTAGCCGAGATAGTAACTGTTCGCTCCGCCGAAATCGGAATACTGGTCGCGCCGAACGTTGGCCTGAAACTGGTTGCGCCCGAAGCGTCCCGTATAGCCGGCGAAGCCCGAATCCACATGACGGTCCGGCGCCGCGAACGTGTCCGAATCGAGGCTTTGATCGAGATGCTCATAGCCGACCTGCAGTTTCTGCTGCGCGGCCAGCGCGAAATCGTTCTGCCATGTGTACTGGCGATTGTCGGTATCGAAGCGGCCGTTGTACACGCCGTTGGTGTTCGACACGCTGCGGTCGTCGCCTTCGGCGACGATGAAGTGCGTGGTCCACCAGTCGGTCAGCCTGCCGTTCGCGAACACCGAGACCTGGCGCACCTTGCTATACAGGTTGTTCACATCGGTTGGCACGCCGTACGCGTTGTCGTAACTGTTGTTGCCATTCGACTGAAAGTAACTGGCGCCGGCGTCCCATTTGTCGTTGAACTTGTGGCGCAGCGAAGCCGAGATGCTCTCGTTCAGATAGCCGTTCGCATTCGGATTGGCGCTGGGCGCCTCCTTCGTGTTCAGCGACGAGAAGCCGTCGTCCTTCGAACGCGCGAGCGAAATGCTGAAGGTCGTGTTGCCGTCCTTGTCCAATGCACCGTTCACGCCCGCCTGCTGCGTCTGCGTGTGATAGCTGCCGTAGCCGAGCGAAAAATTGAAACGCGGCGGGTGATCGCCGCCGTTTTTCGTGAACACCTGCACCACACCGCCGATCGCGCCCGAGCCATATAACGCCGACACGTTGCCGTTTACCACCTCCACGTGATCGATCTGGTCGAGTGGAATCTGCGCGAGTTGCGGGGCGCCCAGGCTCACCGAATCGACGCGCACGCCGTCGATCAGCAGCAGCGATTGCGTCGACGACGCGCCGCGCAAAGAGAGGCTCGTCGTCGAACCGGGACCACCTGTGCGCGAGATTTGCGCGCCGGGCGCGAATTGCAGCAGGCCGGGCAAATCGGTCGCGGTGGTGTCGGCGATATCCTGCTGATCGAACAGCGAGGTCTGCGGGATCGTGTCGGCGAGCGCTTGCGGCGTGCGATCCGCGGTCACCACCACGGGCGACAGCACCGCCGAAGAGGACACCGGGCCCGAAGAATCCGCCGACGGAGACGAAGCAGATGAAGCAGAAGATGAAGACGCAGCTTGCGCGTGCACCACGATCGGCAGGCTCGAAAAGGCGAGCAGCGCCGCGCGGGCGAAGGGGGACAGCATGGGGTGAACGTCCTGTGGATAGCGTGCGCGGCCCGCTTCCCCGCAGGCCGATGCGTAACGAGGCGCCCGCGTATTTAACATTTTCGCGCGGGACGTGCCTCTCCCTCTGGCCGGTATCCGGGCTGGCGACGCATCGATCCCGCCTTCCCACGCGAGACGCGCAGTGGCACACTCGCGAGTTGAACTTCCAGCTCGCGAGCGGGATCGACTTGCATGACGAATGCGGTCGCTTACCGTTGCGGGGGCAGCGCAGGTTGGCGCGTTTAGCTGAATCCAGATGAACCGCGCGCCCTGCTTCCCGTTTAACTGCGTGGGCCGTTGAAAAAATGCCGCACGCGGGCACCAGAGTGCGGGCAGTTTAGGAGCGGCCTCGGAGTCCGTCAAGAATGGCGAGATCGCAGGCCATGTGTTCTGTTAAGTGCAGGCTCTTGTCCGACACGTGAGTACTTTTTCATCATATGGTCGATAAAAAGCCTGCACAAAGCGATGTTGTTACGTCTCGAAACGAGACAATTGTCGGAACCTGCGACATTCCGCGCTAAAATGCGATGTCTTTAGAGGACGCAGCAGATGCTCACCGAACTCGAAACACTTTCACAAAATATCGGCAAGCTGATCGCGATCAGCCAGCGCCACAATGAGGCGCGACTCGCGCTCGAAGAGCAACTCGCGCAATCGCGCGCCGACGCCGAAGCCACGCGCACGGAACTTGCAATGCTGCGCGAGGAACGTAACGCGCTGCAGGCGGAACGCGACGCGCTTTCGGCGAAGATCGACGACGCACAAGTGCGCCTGAACGCGATCCTCGAGAAGCTACCGCGTGCGCGCGCGCACAGTGAGCCGGACAACCAGCTCGATCTGCTCGAGCCGGCTCAGCAAGTAGCCGAAGCCGGGAGCGACGTGACCCGCCACGGAGAAAATGCATGACCACCAAGCAGATCGAAGTATCGATTCTCGGCGTGCCCTATCGCCTCGCCTGCTCGCCGGAAACGGAAGCGGCGCTGCTCGAAGCGGTTGCACGCGTCGACGCCGAAATGTCGAAGATCCGCAATAACAGCAACGTGCGCGGCACGGATCGCATTGCCGTCATGGCTGCCCTGTCGCTGGCATCGGAACTGCTTAGACTGCAATCGAGCGTGAGACACGGAGAAGCATTTCCCGCTGAAGAAATCCGGCGTACAATGCATCAAATGAACGAACAACTAGGTACTGTGATTGAGCAGTACAGCGTGCAATAAGGTACATGTGTTATCGTGCTGCCGGTCCTGAGATCGGCGGCGGATTCAAACGGAATGTGTGAGCACAAGGCGTGCAAGATTCAGCAAACGTTTGAGGTCAATCGGTAGTTCGTTTTTTTAGCTTCATCGGTTTAGCTTCCCTGCCTGGTTCGCCAAGGTCATATATTCCTTGAACCAATGCCATGTGCACGGTTGCGGAAATTTGTAGCACGGGTGTGCGCGTCACTCTGTCTGATGTACCCGAAGTGTTGCTAACTGCGACCAATTCTGAACCCCCGGTTCAGGATGCCGGCCTAGCGGCTAAGGCGGGGACCTTATTTAGAACGGCATCGGACTTCGGTTCGGTGCCGTTTTTCTTTGGGCGCTGTTTTTCGTTCGCCGATTTCTTCCGCATCTTCAACCCCTAACGTTCAATTCGATTCATGCGCTACTGGCTAATGAAGTCCGAACCGGACGAAGCAAGCATCGACCATCTCGCCAACGCACCGCATCGCACATTGCCGTGGACCGGCGTGCGCAACTATCAGGCGCGCAACTTCATGCGCGACATGATGCAGGTCGGCGACGGTGTGCTGTTCTATCACTCGAGCTGTCCGGAGCCTGGCATCGCGGGCATTGCGGAGGTATCGTCCGCTGCGTATTCCGACCCGACGCAGTTCGACAAGAAGAGCCCCTACTACGACGCCAAGTCGTCGCAGGAAACGCCCCGCTGGGTGCTCGTCGATGTGGTGTTCAAGAAGAAGATTCCGCTTATTCCGCTCGCTGCGTTACGCGAGCACGACGAACTCGCGGACATGCGCGTGCTCGCCAAAGGCAACCGCCTGTCGATCACACCGGTGACCGAGGCCGAATGGCGATTCATCACCAAACGGCTCGCCTGATCGTGCATGCACGATGAATGCGTGGCGCGTATTTGTGTACACGCAAACGTTAAAGCAACGTCAAACCCGGGAACCAAGCTCAGGTTACAAGCGCCTAACGATCTCGCAAACGCCATGCCACGGCGCGGCGTTTGCACCAATCGTGCACAACCTGTTCAAGCAAGGAGTCCAACAATGACGAAAAACACCGCACGTGCACTCGCTTTCGCTCTCGTCTGCGCCGCGCCCGCCGCGCTCGCACTCACGCCGGCCATGGCACGCGCGCAAAGCACCGGCCAATATCAGCCGGCCGGCGTGCTGTCGTTGAACGCGCAGGCCAGCGCTGAAGTGCCGCAAGACGTCGTCGATATCACGCTGTTCTATGAGCAGGAAGCGAGCGATCCGTCGGCGCTCACGTCAACGCTGAACCAGCGCGCCGATTCGGCGCTGCAAAAAGCCAAGGGTGTGAGCGGCGTGACGGCGCGCACGGGCTCGTTCTCGATCTATCCGTCCACCGACCGTGACGGGCGCATTTCCGCATGGCGCGGCCGCACGGAGATCGTGCTCGAATCGCACGACTTCGCCGCGGTGTCAAAGCTCGCGGGTCAGATGGCATCGATCATGCAGGTCGGCAATGTGCAGTTCTCGCTCTCGCCTGAAGCGCAGCGCGCCGCGGAGCAGAAGCTCACCGGCGAAGCGATCAAGTCGTTCCGCGAGCAGGCCGCTTCGTCCGCGCAGGCGTTCGGCTACAGCGGTTATTCGATTCGCGAGGTCAACGTCGGCCACAACGGCGTGATGCCGCGTCCGGTGATGATGATGAGCGCGCGCGCCATGGGCGCCGACGCAAAGGCCGCGGCGCCGGTGCCGATCGAAGGCGGAACGTCGACGGTGACCGTCAACGTGTCGGGCTCGGTGCAGATGAAATAACGCTTCCTGGTGTTAGAGGCGCTGCTTCGACGCAGTAAAAGAAAAGCCGCTCGCGCGGCTTTTCTCATTTGACCACTCGCCACGATAAACCGTAGCGGTCAGTTCGCGCTGACCGCCTGTGCCGGTTCGTGGCGCGCGCGGCGATAAGACCACACCAGCATGCCGATACCGACGACGATCATCGGCAGCGACAACCATTGCCCCATGGACAGTCCCATGGCCAGCAAGCCGAGGAAGTCGTCCGGCTCGCGCGCGAATTCGACCGTGAAGCGCGCGAGGCCGTAGCCGATCAGAAACACGGCGGAAATCGCGCCCATCGGCTTCGGCTTGCGTGAGAAGAAGAACAGCACGAAGAACAGCGCGACGCCTTCCAGCGCGATTTCATACAGTTCCGAAGGATGGCGCGGCAGCATGTGATATTGCGCGAACACTTCGTTCAGATGCCATTGCGCGGCCAGTTGCGGATGCGCGGTGAGCCACGCGGCGTCGTCGGGCGCGGCGCCTGGAAACAACATGGCCCACGGCGCCGACGGATCGGTCACGCGGCCCCACAACTCGCCGTTGATGAAATTGCCGAGACGCCCTGCCGCGAGGCCGGTCGGCACCATCGGCGCGACGAAATCGGTGACCTGCAACCACGAGCGTTTGCGCTGATACGCGAACAGCACCATGGCCAGCGTCACGCCGAGAAAGCCGCCGTGAAACGACATGCCGCCTTCCCAGACCTTGAAGATGTCGAGCGGATGCGCGAAATAAAAGCTCGCCTTGTAGAACAACACGTAGCCGAGCCGGCCGCCGAGAATCGTGCCCAGCACGCCGTAAAACAGCATGTCGTCGATATCCTTGACGGTCCAGCCTTGCGCGGCGACATACGGCAAACGCAGCCGCAACCGGCCGACCACGATCGCCGCGATGAACGCGACGAGGTACATCAGTCCATACCAGCGCACGGCGAGCGGCCCCAGATGAATGGCAATGGGGTCGAAATTGGGGTGAATGAGCATCGTGTTGTTATGGGCAGTTCAGGTTCAGAAGCGAAATGTCTAGTAATGGGCGGCGCTGCCCGCAGCTTGCGGTGCATGCATTGGACGGTCCGGCCGGCAATGCGTTCGCGCGGACGCGTCTATAGGCGCGGAGCGGCGGATTGTTGCGCCTCGACGGTCGCCGCATGCGCCCGCACGATGTCGATGAAACCCGCCAGCACCGGGCTCACCTCCGCGGTCCGCCAGACGAGGCCCGTCTCGATCGCGGGCACCGACTCGGAAAGCGGCCGGTACACCACGCCGGTGCGGCGCAGATTACGTAACGATTGCGGCACCAGTGCGACACCCATGCCGGCCGACACGAGGCTCACGATCGTTTGCATCTGGATCGCTTCCTGGCCGACCCGGGGCGCGAGGCCCGCCACGCCGTA
The DNA here is from genome assembly GCF_003002025.1 of Paraburkholderia sp. BL25I1N1. Taxonomy (GTDB): domain Bacteria; phylum Pseudomonadota; class Gammaproteobacteria; order Burkholderiales; family Burkholderiaceae; genus Paraburkholderia. The sequence goes on along the minus strand of NZ_PVZB01000005.1, from coordinate 36,137 downwards.
GCAATCCATAATGATGTCATAAAAGCCCGGCGCCAGACGTCTTGGGAAGACCACGAGCGGCGCGTCGGCGACATCGCGCAGGCTGATCGGCGTGTCCAGCCATTCGGCGCGCGGGTCGGCATGGTCGCCGCTGGCGCTGGCCACGCGCGCTGCCATCTCCGTCGACATGGCGATCACCAGCGGCTCGCGCGCGATCGGCAGCCACGAGAGCTGGGTGGCGTGGCGCGACGGCAGCGGCGCGATCACGAGACCCGCGTCGATGCGCCCGGCCACCAGTTCGTCGACCTGTATGTCGCTGGTGGCTTCGGTCAATTCCAGCCGCACGCGCGGATGACGCGCGCCGAAATCGCGCAGCAACAGCGGCAGAAGCCCGTAGTCAGCCGTGGACACGAAAGCCAGCGACAACACGCCCGCCTCGCCGCGCGCAAGGCTCTGCGCGAGCGGTCGCAGGCCCTCGGCGCTCGCCAGCAGGCGCTGCACCTCGGGCAGCAAATCTGCGCCCACTGACGTCAGTTCGACGGAGCGCTTGGTGCGCGCGAACAGTTCGACGCCGAGCGTCTCTTCGAGCGCGCGAATCGCTTGCGACAAGGGCGGCTGCGTCATCGAGAGGCGCACGGCCGCGCGCCCGAAGTGCTTCTCTTCGGCGACGGTCACGAAATAGCGCAACTGGCGCAGATCAGGAATGGCTGGCAGCATGAGTGATACATTTTACGACCTAATGGGCCACGAATAATACATTGGACGCGCGCATCGCAAAACTGCGTCGTTGCGCGGCACGCCGGTCTACACTGGACGGATGCCGCCGGCAGCCCACGCCGGCGCGACTGAAACCCGCAGCGCGGTGCGGATCAAAACAAAAGGACAGGAGCTCCCCCATGGCATACAACCGTCGTTCGAAGAACATCACGCAGGGCGTGGCGCGCTCGCCGAATCGCTCCATGTACTACGCGCTCGGCTACGAGAAGGCCGACTTCGACAAGCCGATGATCGGCATCGCCAACGGCCATTCGACCATCACGCCGTGCAACGCCGGCTTGCAGCGTCTCGCCGATGCCGCCGTCGCCGCGATTAAGGGCGCCGACGCCAATCCGCAGATCTTCGGCACGCCGACCATCTCGGACGGCATGTCGATGGGCACCGAAGGCATGAAGTACTCGCTCGTGTCGCGCGAAGTCATCTCCGACTGCATCGAGACCTGCGTGCAAGGTCAGTGGATGGACGGCGTGGTCGTGATCGGCGGCTGCGACAAGAACATGCCGGGCGGCATGATCGGCATGCTGCGCACCAATGTGCCGAGCATCTACGTGTACGGCGGCACGATCCGTCCGGGCAACTGGAAGGGCACCGACCTGACCATCGTGTCGTCGTTCGAAGCCGTGGGCGAGTTCACGGCCGGCCGGATGTCGCAGGAAGATTTCGACGGGATCGAACAGAACGCGTGCCCGTCCACGGGTTCGTGCGGCGGCATGTACACCGCCAACACCATGAGCTCGTCGTTCGAGGCGCTGGGCATGTCGCTGCTGTATTCGTCGACGATGGCCAATCCGGATCAGGAAAAGGTCGACTCGGCGGCCGAATCGGCCCGCGTGCTGGTCGAAGCGGTCAAGAAGGATCTGAAGCCGCGCGACATCGTCACGAAGAAGTCGATCGAAAACGCCGTGGCCGTGATCATGGCCACCGGCGGCTCGACCAACGCCGTGCTGCACTTCCTCGCGATCGCCCACGCGGCCGAAGTGGAGTGGAGCATCGACGACTTCGAGCGCATGCGCAAGAAGGTGCCGGTGATCTGCAATCTGAAGCCTTCAGGTCAGTTCGTGGCCACTGACCTGCACAAGGCCGGCGGCATTCCGCAAGTCATGAAGATCCTGCTCGACGCGGGCATGCTGCACGGCGATTGCATCACGATCACCGGCAGGACCATCGCCGAAGAATTGAAGGACGTGCCGGGCAAGCCGCGCGCCGATCAGCAGGTGATTTTCCCGATCGACAAGGCGCTCTACAAGGAAGGCCACCTTGCGATCCTGAAGGGCAACCTGGCCGTCGACGGCGCGGTCGCCAAGATCACCGGCCTGAAGAACCCGGTTATCACCGGTCCGGCGCGCGTGTTCGACGACGAGCAAAGCGCGCTCGAAGCGATTCTGTCCGACAAGATCGTGGCCGGTGACGTCGTGGTGCTGCGCTACCTCGGCCCCAAGGGCGGCCCCGGCATGCCGGAGATGCTCGCGCCGACCTCGGCGATCATCGGCAAGGGTCTCGGCGAAAGCGTCGGGCTGATCACCGACGGCCGCTTCTCGGGCGGCACGTGGGGCATGGTGGTCGGTCACGTCGCGCCGGAGGCCTTCGTGGGCGGCACGATCGCGTTCGTGCAGGAAGACGACTCGATCACGATCGACGCGCACAAGCTGCTGCTGCAACTGAATATCGACGACGCCGAACTGGAGCGGCGCCGCGCCGCATGGCAGCAGCCGAAGCCGCGTTACACGCGTGGCGTGATGGCGAAGTACTTCGCGTTGGCACAGCCGGCCAACAAGGGGGCGATAACGGGCTGAGCGACGGCTATGGCTATGGTTAGCGTGATGAACGCAAGTCGTCCGGTATCGCGGCGACCCGCCTGTGAAAAGGCCTAAAGCTACGTAAAAGCGAAAGGGGCGCACGGAAAACCGTGCGCCCCTTTCCTTTTATAATGCTGGCACCACAAGTCGGGCGCTTGCACCGACGGAGACCAGAATGAAATCAAAGTCGCACACAGCGCTTGCAGCGGCCGTCGTGCTGGGCGCCGCGTTGAGTGCCGGCAGCCCGGCGGCGCACGCCGAGGCCGCGGGCCTCGCGCTGGCCCAGCAGCAGAACTGCATGAGTTGCCACTCGGTCGCGCGTTCCTTCATGGGACCGGCGCTGCATGATGTCGCGGCGAAATATGCCGGCCGCGAAGACGCCGCCACTTATGTGAAGCACAAGATTCTGGATGGCAGCACGGGCGTATGGGGTGAGGTGCCGATGCCCGCGAATACGCAACTCACGCCCGATCAGGCAGCTACGCTCGCAAGCTGGGTGCTCACGCTCAAATAAGCCTGTTCAGGCGAGGAGCGCTGCGCGCGAGCGCCGCTTGGCGCGCCCGCGCTTCATCTCATAGGATCACGCGCTGCCTGAGGCGCGCCGCGCGATCTCTTCCACCACCGCTTCCCGCACCCAGCTCGTCATCTCATTCTCCAGCGTGAGCGCCACTTCGCGCGTGATCTGGTCGATGAGCCACCCCGTGTGCGCGTGCAAGGTTTCGCGACAACGTTCCTCGATTACGCTGCGCCCGTCGCCTGCCAGGAAACCCGCGATGCGTCGGCGCAGACGTTCGGCGATGACGTCGGCATCCAGATCGAGATCCACAGGCGGCTCGCCCGCGCCTTCGCGCGCGATATCCGGCGGTACAGTCGAGCCCGCCTCGAGCGGCGTAATCGGCTCGGCCCGATCGAACACGCCCGCCGACGTCGCGAATGCGTGGTCATGCGCATGCCGCGGTTCGGCGGCCTGGTGCGAGCGCGAACGCTTCTTTGGATGGTGATGGTCGGCCGCTTGCCGCGGATCGGCCGGTTGCGGCGCCACCGCCGGCTGCGCTGCGAAGGTCGGTTCCTGTGCGTGCAGCGGCTGCGCCGCGAGCACCGGTTCCGCCGACCTCACCTGCTCCGGCGTCAGCACCGGCTGCGGCGCGAGCACGGGCTCCGCCTTGAAACTGGGTTCGCGCGGGCCGTCCAGTTTGGCCGCATCGCTCGACGTTTGCTGCGGCTGCACAGGATGACCCTGCACGAGAACCTCGTGCAGAACCGGGATCGAATCGTCGTTGGGATCGGACACGTGCACTCTCCGTGTTTGAGTCGAAGCTGAAGCAGCCCGCGTGCGCCGAATGCCTGAGACCCGACACACGCGACGCGGACCGAATGGGACCTAGCTGCCTTGCTTGTAGTTGTTCAGAGCATAGCCGCGATCGCGATAGAAGCGATAGCGTTCGCGGCCCGCCGCGAGTTCCTCGTGTGCGTTACCGACCACTTCCAGCAATCTTTCGAAGCGCGCGAATTGCGCCGGCACCGTGGCGCCCAGATTGAGCAGCACCTGATGATGCGGCACATCGTCGAGGCTGGAAGTGAGCACGATCGGCGTTTGCGCGGCGAGCGGCGTGCCCGCCATGCAGTGCGGCACGAAGTCGAGCGGCGCGAAGGTCCACAACTGTTCGTCGAAGGCCTTCAGGCGCGCGGGCTCGGCCAGCACGATGGTCGGCTGGCCCGCCTGATACGCCTTGCGGATCAGGCGGCACGCATACAGCAGCGAATCGCCGACGTTCGAGTGAAAGTCGATTCTCGTCATCGGCGGCTCCGCCTGGCGGCTGCATTCGCAGCCGCGCCCGCACCGTTACTGCAATGCGTCATTGCGCGGCGCGACCGTCAGCGGCCCTGTCGATCAGGAACTGCGCGAGCAATGGCACCGGACGGCCTGTCGCACCCTTCGCCGCACCGCTCTTCCACGCTGTGCCCGCGATATCCAGATGCGCCCACGGATAGGCTTCGGTGAAGCGCGACAGGAAGCACGCCGCCGTCACGCTGCCTGCCGGACGGCCGCCGATGTTGGCCAGATCCGCGAAGTTCGACTTGAGCTGGTCCTGATACTCGTCGTCGAGCGGCAGGCGCCAGGCCGGGTCGGACGCTTCACGCGATGCGTCGAGCAGCTCGCCCGCCAGCGCGTCGTCTTTCGAGAACAGGCCGCTGTTGTGGTGGCCCAGCGCGATGATGCACGCGCCCGTGAGCGTGGCGATGTCGATCACCGCGGCCGGCTTGAAGCGCTCGGCGTAGGTCAGCGCGTCGCACAGGATCAGACGGCCTTCGGCGTCCGTGTTCAGCACTTCGATCGTCAAGCCCTTCATGCTGGTGACGATGTCGCCCGGCTTGGTGGCCGTGGCCGACGGCATGTTCTCAACCGCCGGAATGATGCCGACCACATTGATTTTCAAGCCCATTTCAGCGACGGCGCGCAACGTGCCCAGCACCGAACCGGCGCCGCACATGTCGTACTTCATCTCGTCCATGCCTTCGCCGGGTTTCAGCGAAATGCCGCCCGTGTCGAACGTCACGCCCTTGCCGACCAGCACCACCGGCGCGGCTTTCGCGGCGCCGCCCTGGTACTGCAGCACGATGAACTGCGCCGGTTCGACCGAGCCGGCCGTGACCGACAGGAACGAGCCCATCTTGAGCGCTTCGCACTGCTTTTCGCCCAGCACTTCGACCTTCAGCTTCCAGTCTTTGGCGAGCTTCCTGGCGGTGTTGGCGAGGTAGGTCGGCGTGCAGACATTGCTCGGCAGATTGCCGAGGTCGCGCGTCAGGTCCATGCCGTTGGCGAGCGCGGCGCCCTGCTTCGCGGCCAGCTTGGCGGTCTTCTCGTCGCCGGTATTGACGCTGAAGACAATGCGCTTCAAGGCGCGCACCGAATTATCCGGCTTGCTCTTCATCTGCGTGAACTTGTAGGTCAGCTCGCGCAGCGCGAGGATCGCGGCGCGCACGCCCCAATCGGCCGTGCGTTCGAGGATCGGCAGTTGCGCCAGCGTGAAGGTGACCTGGACGATCTTGGTGCCGAGCAGCGCGCGCCAGGCGGCCCGCACGGCGTCGCCGTAGGCTTTCTGGTTGAAAGCGTCCTGCTTGCCGAGGCCGACCAGCAGCACGCGGGACGCGCCGATGCCCGACACTTCATGCAGGAACAGCGTGGTGCCGGCCTTGCCGTCCATGTCGCCGGCCTTGATGATGCGGGTCAGCAGGCCGCGGGTGGCCTCGTCGATCTCAAGAGCCGCGCCCGACAGGGTTTGCGACTCGAACACGCCGATTACGATGCAATCGGATTTCCCAGTCAGGAAACCGTTTGACGAGCCTTTGGTCCAATCACAGGCTTTTATGCTAAAGTCCATCGCGCTTGTCCTCGGATAAAATCTGGGCTTAGGATGAAAGCCGCAATTATCCGCTATTTTTCCTGCGGCGGCTGCACCGGAGGTGTGACGGGAAGCAACCCGTGCGCCACTGAGAGCGCCCCCTCTCATCATCAATAATGATCTTCGAACGCTCCCTCCAGCGCGAACTCGCGTATACGGCTGGTGCCGTGTTCATGGTTCTCCTCACGCTCGTGCTGACGACGATGATGATCCGCATCGTCGGCTTCGCAGCCTCGGGCGAGATCGACCCGCGCGACGTGCTGGTCCTGATCGGCCTGACCGTGATCGGCTACCTGGCGATCATGCTCGTCGCGACCCTGTTCGTGTCGATCCTGTTCGTCCTGACCCGTTGGTACAAAGACTCCGAGATGGTCGTGTGGCTCTCTTCGGGTGTCAGTCTGACGCGCTTCATCAAGCCGATCGGCATTTTTGCCACGCCGATCATCATCCTCATCATGTTCTTCGTGTTCGTCGGCTGGCCGTGGTCGAACCAGCAGAGCAAGCTGATCCGCGCGCGCTTCCAGCAACGCGACGAGGTCTCGCTGCTCGCGCCGGGGCAGTTCCGCGAATCGGCCACCAGCCACCGCGTATTCTTCATCGAGAAGATGTCGCCCGACCAGGCGCGCGTGGAAAACGTGTTCGTGACCAGCACGGAGAACGGCAAGGTCAACGTGGTCGTGTCGAAGACCGGCCATACGGAAACGCGTAAGAACGGCGATCGCTTCGTCGTGCTGGAAAATGGCCGCCGTTACGACGGCCAGCCGGGGCAGCCCGATTTCCGCATCATGGAGTTCGAACGCTATGGCGTGAAGATCCAGAGCCAGCCGGTCGTCAATACGCCCAGTACGACCGGCACGCCCACGCTCACGCTGCTGCGCAACCCGACCAACGACAATCTCGCCGAATTCGCGTGGCGTGCGGGGCTACCGCTCATCGCGATCAATCTGATGCTGCTGGCCATTCCGCTCGCGCACCAGAATCCGCGGCGCAGCCGCACCATCAATCTCGTGATGGCCGTGCTGATCTATCTAACGTATTCGAATCTGTTGAACGTGGTGCAGTCGTGGATCGAGCAGGGCAAGATGTCGTTCCCGGTCGGACTGGTGGGTCTGCACGTGATCGTCGCGGCGATCGTCACGTTTATTTTCTGGCTGCGCGTGCGCAACCGGCCGCTCTTCACGCGAGCGATGTTCAGCCGTTCGCAGGGAGCCTGACCGATGCGCATCTATGAAAGGTACTTCGCGCGTCAGATCTATCTCACGTTCATCTTCATTCTGTTTGCTTTTTCAGGTCTGTTCTTCTTCTTTGACCTGATCAACGAATTGAATTCGGTTGGGCACGGCAACTACAAATTCCAGTACGCGGTGTTGCGGGTTGCGTTGCAAACACCGTCGCGCTTCTACGAAATTATTCCGGTCGCGGCGTTGATCAGCGCGATTTATGTGTTCGCGCAGATGGCGGCAAACTCCGAGTACACGATTTTCCGCGTGTCCGGGCTCGCTACGAATCAGGCTTTGCGTTCGCTGTTGAAGATCGGCATTCCGCTGGTTTTGCTGACTTATCTGATTGGCGAGGTGGTCGGGCCTTATACGGATCAGTTGTCGGAGCGTGTGCGGCTCGAGGCGCTCGGGTCCTCGGTGTCGAGCAATTTTGAGTCGGGCGTGTGGGTGAAAGATACGCTCACGGCGCGCGCGGACGGCGAGCAGGTGACGCGCTTCGTGAACGTCGGCGAATTGAAGCCGGATGCGACGATCAGCAACGTGCGCATTTATGAATTCGATTCGAAGTTCCGGCTCTCCAATGTGCGGACCGCGAAGAGTGGCAAGTATCAGCCGCCGGGTCATTGGCAGTTGACAGGCGTGACCGATACGCAATTGATTGACGTGCCCCCTCCTCCAGGCACGCCCGCCGATGCGCTGAATCCGGTGTATCGGGCGAAGGAAGTCGCGATGCCGGAGTATTCGCTGCGCTCGGAATTGACGCCGCAAATTCTGTCGGTGCTGCTGGTGTCGCCGGATCGGATGTCGATGTTCAATCTGTTCCGGTATATCCAGCATTTGACTGAGAATCATCAGGATACGCAGCGGTATGAAATTGCGTTGTGGCGCAAGTTGCTGTATCCGTTTGCTGTGTTCGTGATGCTGGTCTTGTCGTTGCCGTTTGCGTATTTGCATACGCGGGCTGGTGTCGTCGGGATGAAGGTTTTCGGCGGGATCATGCTGGGGATGAGTTTTCAGTTGTTCAACACCTTGTTCTCGCATATCGGCACGTTGAATACCTGGCCTGCTCCTTTGACTGCGGCTACGCCTGGGTTGGTTTATCTGGTGCTTGGGTTGGTTGGGTTGAAGTGGGTTGATCGGCATTAGGAGCTGATGAAATGGCTACGCAAGGGCTGGTTCTGTTTGGCCATGGCGCAAGGGACCCGCGCTGGCGCGAGCCGTTTGAGAGGCTCGCTGAAAAGCTGCGCGCGTTGCGTGCAACGGACGAGACAGCCGGCCCGGTCTCCCTGGCATTTCTCGAATTGATGGAACCGAGTCTCCCTACGGCGGTGGCTCAACTCGTGGCTCAGGGCTGCGATGTGATTACCGTGGTGCCCGTGTTCTTCGGGCAAGGGGGGCATATCAGGAAGGATTTGCCCGAACTGATCGAGCGCTGCCGTGAGGCGCAGCCGGACGTGCGGATCGACTGCGCAACGGCGGTCGGCGAGGACGAAGCGGTTCTCGATGCGGTCGCGCAGTATTGCCAGCGCCAGGCTGGATAACGCCTGCAAACCGCTGCTAAAGAAAAGCGCCCCTACTCCTTCAGGCACTTCGCCTCGTAGCGGCCCCGCTTCACCGCTCAAAGATATTCGACGTTCCCGTCGACGCTGATTGCCTGCCCCGAGATGTTTTGCCCCGCCGGCGAAGCGAGGAACAGCGCCATCGCGGCGACATCGTGCACGGTCACCATCCGTCGCAGCGAAATTTTCTGCAGATATTCGCCCTTCATCTGATCGAAGCCGATTCCGAGCGACTCGGCGCGTGCAGAAATCACACGGTCCATCCGTTCGCCTTCCACGACGCCCGGCAAGATCGCGTTCACGCGCACGTTGTTCGGCCCAAGCTCGATGGCCAGCGACTTGACCATCCCGACAATCGCCCATTTGGTCGCCGCGTACGGCGTACGGAACGCGTAACCGAGGCGTCCCGCGACCGACGCCATCGCAATGATGCCCGGGTTGGCCGACGTCTCCTTGAGCAGCGGCACGGCCTTGCGCAGAAAATAGAACTGGCTGTTCAGGTTCGTGGCAATCGTGCGCTCCCACTCCGCCGGATCGAGGTCTTCGACCGCGCCGGTGGGTCCGGCAATGCCCGCGTTGTTGATCAGCAGATCGAGGCCGCCGAGCTTCGCGCGCGCGTCGTCGATGATGCGGTCCACCTGCGCGCTATCCGACACGTCCGCGACGCCGGCGTGCAGTTGCGGATGCGCGGTTTTAGCGCGGTCAATCGCGGCGGAATCGACATCGCAGATATAGACGTTCGCGCCGACATCCAGAAACGCCTGCGCGATCGCCGCGCCGATGCCCGCCGCGGCGCCTGAAATCAGCACGCGCAGTCCGGCAGCAGGTCTGAGAAGGTCGATGGTTTTCATGCAGGTCCTCGAATGTTTAAAGCGTCATGCCGCCGGATGCTTCGATCACGGCGCCGTTGATATAGCTCGCTTCGTCGCTCGCGAGAAAGGCGTAGATATTGGCGATCTCCTCGGGCGTGCCGAGCCGGCGCAGCGGCACCTGCTCGCGCATTTTCGCGAGCACTTCCCGCGGCACGGTCGAGAGAATCGGTGTGTCGATGAACCCCGGCGCAATCGCGTTGACGCGAATGCCCTTCGGTCCCAGTTCGCGGCTCCATGTCTTCGTAAAGCCGATCACGCCGAACTTCGCCGCCGCATAGTTGGTCTGCCCGTAGTTGCCGTACAGGCCGACCACGGAACTCGCATTCAGGATCACGCCCGAGCCCTGCGCGATCATTGTTTCGACGACCGCCTGAGCCGCATGGAACACGCCGCGCAGGTTCACGTCGATCACGTCGTCGAACTGCTGGAGCGTCATCTTTTGCAGGCGCGCGTCGCGCGTGATGCCGGCGTTGTTCACCAGCACGTCGATCTGCCGGAACCGCTCACGCACGTCAGCCACCATGCCGTCCACCGCCGCGCGGTTCGTCACGTCGAGCGTGAAGCAGAGCGCCTGCGAACCCGCCGCGTGGCACGCGGCCGCGACCTGAGACACCGCGTCGTGATTCACGTCGCACACCGCGACGCGCGCGCCTTCTTTCGCGAATTTGAGTGCGGTCGCAGCGCCGATGCCCTGCCCCGCGCCCGTCACGATGGTGACCTTTCCATTCAATCTCATTGTTTGTTCTCGTAATCGGCAGCGCCGGAATGGCGCTGCAGTTATGACTCAGTGTTCAACAGCGGTTCGGCGGGACTCGCCGCGCGTCCTTCTGACTGAATCGCCTTCGCGAGCAAAGGCACGAGGGCCAGGCCGAGAATCGACGCGCCCACGACCACCGAAAACCCGGACGCGCTATGACCTGACGCACTTTCCGCGAGGCCGAACAGATACGGCCCGACGAATCCGCCGATCAGGCCGAGCGTGTTGATGAACGCGAGTCCCGCCGCGGCCTGGATGCCGTGCAGCCGCTTCATCGCGATCGCCCAGTAGAGCGGCAACACGCCGCCCGCGAAGAACGCGGTCGCGACGAACAGCAGGAGTTGCACGGACAGCACGCTCGACGAGATGAACAGGATCGCGCTGATCACCAGCCCCAGGGTCAGCACACCCAGATAGAAACAGTCGTTCGTCACCCGGCGATGTATGCGCGGCAGCACCAGCACACCGAGCAGAAAGCCGATCCCGACACTGCTCGACAGCACGCCGATCATTAGCGGCGATTGCACATGCATCTGCTGAATCATCGCGGGCGTGAAGAAGACGAGCCCGACGAACGCGACCTGGTTCAGAAAGTAGATCAGGCCGATCAGCATCGTGGCCGGACGCTTCAACGCGGCGACCCAGTCTTGCGAGAACATTCCCGGATGCGCGGCATCCGGCACGGCGCGCGCTTCGAGTGCACGCGCTTCGTCGGCGGACAGCCAGCGTGCGTCGGACGGCTTTTCCGGCAGCTTGAACCACAGAAACATGCCCACAAAGATGGTCGGCAAGCCTTCGAGCAGGAACAGCCACTGCCAGCCGTGCAGGCCGCCCAAGCCGTCCATCTGCATGAACGCGCCGCCCAGCGGATTGCCGATCACGAGCGCCAGCGCGGGCGCGGTGTAGATCCAGCCCACCGCCACCGAGCGATCCTGCGGCGCGAACCACATCGTCACCATGTACATCAGCGCCGGGAATAGACCCGCTTCGGCGATGCCGAGCAGCACGCGGATCGCATAGAACGACCACTCGCCCTGCACGAACATCATCGACGCGGAGAGAGCGCCCCACGTCACCGCGATCCGCGCGATCCAGCGACGCGGCCCGACCCGGTGCGCGATCAGATTGCTCGGCACTTCGAGCAGCGCATAGCCGATGAAGAAGATGCCCGCGCCGAGACCGTACGCGGCCGCGCTGATGCCGAGATCGGTGGCAAGCCGCGCCTTCGCGAGCGACACGTTGGTGCGGTCGAGGTACGACATGAAATAGATCACGCACATCAGCGGGATCAGTCTCAGCATCGCCTTATGCGTCGCGATGCGATGCAGCGCGTTGCCGGCAAGGCCGGCGCTCTGGGTTGTCATGATGTCTCCACCTATGAAGGCGTGTTGTTGTTTTTATCGATTGGGTTTGACCGGCTCGCCGGTTCAGCGGGTCGGCGGATTGCGCGGGGGCCGGCTCAGAAGCTGACCTTGTCCGCACCTTTGAGGCCGAGCATCTGTCGCGCTTCGGCCGGTGTCGCGATCTCGAACGACAGCTCTTCGAGAATGCGGCGAATCTTGCGCACCTGCTGCGCGTTGCTTTCCGCTTTCACGCCTTTGGACAGATACACGCTGTCTTCGAGGCCCACGCGCACGTTGCCGCCCATGATCGCCCCCATCGTCACGAACGCCATCTGATGACGGCCTGCGCCGAGAATCGAGAACTGGTAGTTTTCGCGGCCGAACAGCCGGTCGGCGGTCGAACGCATCACCGTCATGTTCTCGGGGTCCGCGCCGAGTCCGCCGAGAATGCCGAATACCGATTGAATGAAGAACGGCGGCTTGATCAAACCCTGGTCGACGAAATGCGCAAGGTTGTACAGATGCCCGACGTCGTAGCATTCGAACTCGAAGCGTGTGCCGGTCTCGCCCAGTTCGAGCAGGATGCTTTTGATGTCCTTGAAGGTATTGCGGAAGATCGTGTCTTCCATCCCTTCGATGAAGTCCTTCTCCCAGTCATAGCGCCATGACGGCATGCGCGCGGCGATCGGGTGGATCGAGAAGTTCATCGAGCCCATGTTCAGTGAGCACATTTCCGGCTTCGCGAGGCGCGGGTAGGCGAGCCGGTCGGCGAGCGTCATGCGCGTGCTGCCGCCGGTCGTGATGTTGATGACCGCGTCGGTGGCCTCGACGATCGCAGGCACGAATTGCCGGAACACTTCGGGCGAAGGCGTCGGTTTGCCGTCGGCGGGATTACGCGCATGCAGATGCAGGATCGCGGCGCCGGCTTCGGCCGCTTCGATCGACTGGGCAGCGATCTGCGCCGGCGTCAGAGGGAGATATTCGGACATCGACGGCGTATGCGTCGCGCCGGTCACTGCGCAGGAAATAATGACTTTGCGGCTGAGCAAGGGTGTCTCCTTATCGGCGGCGATCCACGAATGAACTGCCTGTTGTGATACCGATGTTAGTGGGATACGATCCCGCCCGTAAGGTCATTTTCGGACACACGGATGTTGTTCCGGGACAATCTGAGGTGAAGCGATGCCGTCGAAGCTGCCGTTGCAGAACGAGCGTATTTACGCACCGTACAAGATCGCCGCGCTGGTCGAAGTGCTCGGCGAACAGGGCATTGCGCCCGAGGACTGCCTCAAAGGCAGCGGTGTGGACGCCGAGCGGATCAACGATGCGGCGGCGCTGACTTCGGTGCGGCAATACGTTGCCGTGTGCCGCAATGCGATCTTGCTGTCATGCAGTCCGGCGACGCCGTTCATCACCGGCTCGCGGCTGCATCTGTCCGCGTACGGGATGTACGGTTACGCGCTGATGTCTTGCCTGTCATTGCGCGATTACTTCCGGCTGGGCGTGAAGTATCACCAGCTTGCGACGCCGACGCTCACGATCGAGTGGACCGAATATCCGGACGAAGGCATCTGGACCTTTCCGGACGCTTTCATCTCCAGTCCGTCGCCCGAACTGCGCCAGTTCCTGCTCGAACAACAGTTCATGCAGCACGTCACGCATCTTCAGGACGTTGCGGGCCGAAGCTGTCCGCCGACCAAAGCCTGCTTTTCCTATCCGGCGCCCGCGCATGCGAACATCTACAGCGAATACCTCGGCTGTCCGTGCTATTTCGATCAGCCGCAATGCGAGCTTCATTACGACAGCAGCATTCTCGAGCAGAAGCCGCAGCTCGCGCACCGGCTCACCGCCACGTTATTGCAGGAAACCTGCGACCGGCTGATCGGGCAGGCAAAGACTTCGGTCGGCGTATCGGGGGAGGTGTATCAGATGCTGATGCGCAAGCCCGGCGAATTTCCGGGGATGGAAGAAGCCGCGCAAGCATTGAAGATGACGAGCCGCACGTTACGACGACGGCTGGAGAGCGAAGGCACGTCGTTCGTCGCGATCGTCGACGACGTGCGCTGTTCGCTTGCCACCGAATATCTGAAGACCACGAAGATGAGCACCGACGACATCGCGATGCTGCTCGGCTTCAGCGACCCGGCGAATTTCCGGCGGGCACTCAAGCGCTGGACAGGGAAAGGGCCGGGGGAGTTGCGGGGCGGATGACGGGGACGATGGCTTACGCGGCGACCCGCATTCCGTCGGCCGCACGCACCACGTCGAGCCGCCGCTCGGCAAACGCGTCGCCGATCATCAGCAGGCTCGGCTGCGATGCATCGACCCAGCGCTGGGCGTCGCCGGCTGCGAGTTCTTCGAGTGTGAGCGTCAGCATGCGCTCGCGCTCGGTGCTGCAAGCTTCGACAATCGCCACCGGCGTGGCAACAGGCTTGCCGGCCTCAATCAACTGCTGCGCAATCTCAACGCCACTATCCCGGCCCATATAAAACACCAGCGAATCCGCGTTAACCTGCTCGCGAATTTCATCAGACCCAGGCGCCCGACTAAAAGTAGCCAGTGCAACACTGCGCGATACACCCCGCAGCGTCAAAGACCGCTTCAAAGAAGCCGCACTCGCCAGAGCAGCAGTAATCCCAGGCACAATCTCATACTCGATACCGGCAGCCTCAAGCGCCCGCATTTCCTCATCAGCGCGGCCGAACAGCATCGGATCGCCGCCTTTCAGGCGCACCACCACGTCGTGCTCCAAAGCGGCGTCGACGATCTGCTTGTTGATGAACTGCTGGGCTGTCGACAATTGCCCGCAGCGCTTGCCCACCGCAATCCGCCGCGCATGCGCAGGCGCGTAATCGAGCATGGCCGGTTCGACCAGCGCGTCGTGCAATACCACGTCGGCGGTGCCGAGCAGCCGCGCGCCGCGTACCGTAATCAGGTCCGCAGCGCCGGGCCCTGCGCCGATCAGATAAACCTTACCCATTTGAATCAACCTGTTGGTTGGGGCGCGAACCATGCGCCCTCGCCCGCTTAAGCCGAAAACGCCCGGATCATCCCGGCAGCGACGGTGTGGTGCGTCGCTTCGTCGATCAGCACGAACGCACCCGTACCCTGATGCGAGTCGTAGACATCGCACACCAGCGGCTTCTGCAACGTCAGCGCCACGCGGCCGATGTCGTTCATCGTCAGATCCTTGCGATCGGTCGCCTGCGACAGCGTGTGCACGTCGAGCACTTCCTTGATCGCACCGATCCGCGCGAACACCGTATTGGTAGTCTGCTTCAACAAATACTTGCGTTGCGTCGACAGCGGCGTGTCATCGAACCAGCACAGATCGGCTTCCAGCTTCTTCGCCGGCTCCGGCGCCGCTTCACGCAACACAAAGGTGTCGCCGCGCGACACGTCGACGTCTTCCGCGAGACGAATCGTCACCGTTTGCCCTGCGAACGCGCGGTCCACCGCGGCCGTGCCGCCCGGCACCGGCGCAATGATTTCCGCAACCGTCGCTTCGCGATTGGCCGGCAACACGACAATCGTATCGCCGAGCTTCACTTCGCCGGCTTCGACACGGCCCATGTAGCCGCGGAAATCGTCGGCCTGGCTACCGTCCTGGCGCGCCACCCATTGCACCGGGAAGCGCAGCGCCTGACCCGTCGGCACTTCCACCGGCAACGCTTCGAGCAGATCCAGCAATGGCTCGCCCGCGTACCACGGCATGCTTTCGCTCGCCGTCACGATGTTGTCGCCCTTGAGCGCCGACACCGGCACGAAACGCACGTCGCTCAAGCCCAGTTGACGCGCGAGTTCGACATACGCGTCGCGAATCTCGTTGAAACGCTGCTCGCTGTAATTGACCAGGTCCATCTTGTTGATGGCGACGATCGCGTGCTGCAAACCGAGCAGCTTGACGATCGCGCTATGACGCTTGGTTTGCGGCAGCAGTTGCGCCACGCCATCGACGAAAGTCACGCGCGTTGCGTCGACGAGAATAATCGCCGCATGGGCGGTCGACGCGCCCGTCACCATGTTGCGCGTGTACTGCTCGTGGCCCGGCGTATCGGCGATGATGAACTTGCGCTTCGCAGTCGCGAAGTAACGGTACGCGACATCGATCGTGATGCCTTGCTCGCGTTCGGCTTCGAGGCCGTCCGTCAGCAGCGACAGATCGATTTCGTCGCCGACGGTACGCTTATTCTTCGCGCGCGACAGCGCCGAGAGCTGGTCTGAAAGCACAGCCTTGCTGTCGTACAGCAGGCGGCCGATCAAAGTGCTCTTGCCATCGTCGACGCTACCTGCGGTAATGAAACGCAGCACGCCGAGGTCTTCTGGTTGATGAATACTCATGATTGCATTGCCCTCGTGTGCTTAGAAATAACCTTGCTTCTTACGCTGTTCCATGGCGGCTTCGGAGACCTGGTCGTCCATCCGCGTCGCGCCGCGTTCCGTGATTTCGGTCACGGCCGTTTCGGCGATGATCTTCTCGAGATCGTCCGCGTCGCTTTCCACCGGGCAGGTGCAGCTAATGTCGCCGACGGTACGGAAGCGCACCAGCGCGGTTTCACTGACTTCGCCTTCACGCATCGGCGTGAGCGGCGTAACCGGCACCAGCAGGCCATTACGGCGCACGATCTCCCGTTGATGCGCGTAGTAGATCGACGGCAGTTCGAGCTGTTCGCGAGCGATGTACTGCCACACGTCGAGTTCGGTCCAGTTCGAAATCGGGAACACGCGCAGGTGTTCGCCGTTATGCAGACGCGCGTTATACAGGCTCCACAGTTCCGGGCGCTGTGCCTTCGGATCCCATTGGCCGAATTCGTCGCGGAACGAGAAAATCCGTTCTTTCGCACGGGCCTTTTCTTCGTCGCGGCGCGCGCCGCCGATCAGCGCGGTGTAGCCGTACTGTTCAATGGTTTCGAGCAGCGTCACGGCTTGCGCGGCGTTGCGCGAATCCAGTTCACGACGCAGACGCACCGTGCCGCGTTTGATCGAATCTTCCACGTGGCCCACCACGAGTTCAGCGCCAATCTCTTTCGCGCGACGATCGCGGAAATCGATCACTTCCTCGTAGTTATGGCCGGTGTCGATATGCACGAGCGGGAACGGCAGCACGGTCTTGCGATTCGCGCCAATGCCGAAAGCCTTCAGCGCGAGGTGCAGCACCACGACCGAATCCTTGCCACCCGAAAACAGCAGCGCGGGCTTGCTGCATTCAGCGACCAGTTCGCGCAGGATGTGAATCGACTCGGCTTCGAGCCAGTCGAGGTGATCCATACGGTTTGCCGTGTTGGCGAGCGGTGCGTTCACAGTGGAATCGAGCGTGGTGCTCATATCTGGGTCCTTCGTTGGTTCGCGTCGCAAGCGGTTGCTCGCGTCGCGCAGGTATTCAAATCGGTATGTGCGGTGTTCGGGCCAAAAACCAAGGCCCGCTCGCTCAACTTCAGGCCTGGACGTCTGCGCCGCGCTCTACTGCGATCGGCGTAATCGTCGTGATGTGCAGTCCGCATTCCTTCGTATCGCGCGACTCCCACCACCAGCGCCCTGCCCGGCTATCTTCGCCGGGGCGCACGGCGCGCGTGCAAGGCTCGCAGCCGATGCTCGGATAACCACGCGCATGCAGCGGATTGACCGGCACATCGAACGCTTTCAGGTAGTCCCACACTTCGGCCTCGGTCCACTCGGTCAGCGGATTGAACTTGGCGATATTACGTGCGGCGTCGTGCTCTTCCGCATGCAACTCGGCACGCGTCACCGATTGCTCGCGACGTTGGCCCGTGACCCATGCACTAACATTTGACAGCGCGCGGTTCAACGGTTCGACCTTGCGGATTTCGCAGCAGCGCTTGCGCAGATCGACGCTTTCATAGAACGCGTTCAGCCCGTGCGAACCGACGTATTCCTCGACCGCCGCAGCTTGCGGATGAAACTGTTCGATGTCGTAGCCGTAGCGCTCTTTCACGCGATCGAGCATGCCGAGCGTTTCCGCATGCAAGCGGCCGGTGTTCAGCGAGAAGATACCGATCTTCACGCCGCGCGACAGAATCGCATGCGTGAGCAGCATGTCTTCCGCTGCGAGGCTGCTGGCGAGCTTCACGTTCTCGTGACGCGCGGCGATCGAGTCGAGCAACGCATCGAGGCGCTCGACCTTTGCGGCGAGTTCCGGCGTGAGGGTTTGAACTTCGCTCATGCCGATGCCTTGGTCAGTTCGCCCGCTTCACGGCGGCGGAATAGCGGCGACGAGTTCACCGCGCCCTGATAGTTGAAGCTGAATTCGTCGAACGCTTTCAGTGCGTCGTCGAAGTCTTTGTCCGCGCGCAATGCGTACGCGTCGAAGCCGCAACGGAACATGAACGCCAGTTGATCGCGCAGCACGTCGCCAATTGCGCGCAGCTCGCCCTTGTAACCATAGCGCTCGCGCAGCAAGCGGCCGATGCTGTAGCCGCGGCCGTCGCGGAACACCGGGAAGTCCACGCCGATCAGCGCGATCTTGTCGAAGTCGGCGACGATATCCGCCGGTTCACTGTCCGGCGCGAGCCACACGCCGATCTCAGCGGCGCTACGCGCAGCGGTCAACGCATCACGTTCAGCCTGCCACAACGCGAGCGGCACCAGCACCTTGCCTGCCGGCAATTCGTTCACCGCGGGCAGCGAGCCATCTTCTGCCGGGCGCACGACCGTCCAGTCATCGTTGACGATCGCGCGATTCTTGATGATAGAAGCCATCTGTTCAGTATCCTTTTCGCGGTTACGCGTGAGCCGGTTGACGCGAGGCGTACACACGTTCCTTGAACGGGGTGATGCCGATGCGGTTGTACGTTTCGATGAAGCGCTCGCCTTCGTGGCGGTTTTCCACGAACGTATCGATCACTTTGCTCATCACGTCCGGCATTTCTTCCGCCGAGAACGACGGGCCGATCACGCGGCCAAGGTGTGCGCCGGTAGCGCCCGTGCCCTGCTCGCCGCCGAGCGTCACCTGATACCACTCCGAGCCGTCCTTATCGACGCCCAGAATGCCGATATTGCCGACGTGGTGATGACCACAAGCATTGATACAGCCCGAGATGTTCAGCGACACGTCGCCGAGGTCGTACACGTAGTCCAGATCGTTGAAGCGTTCCTGAATGGCCAGCGCGATCGGGATCGACTTCGCATTCGCGAGCGAGCAGAAGTCGCCGCCCGGGCACGCGATGATGTCGGTCAGCAAGCCGATATTCGGCGTCGCGAAACCTTGTGCCTTGGCCTTTTCCCACAGCGCGAACAGGTCGCGCTTCTTCACGTTCGCGAGAATCAGGTTCTGTTCGTGCGACACGCGGATTTCGCCGAGCGAGTACTCGTCGGCCCAATCGGCGACCGCTTCCATCTGTGCGTCTGTGGCGTCGCCAGGAGCGATCGTGGTCGGCTTCAAAGACAAGGTGACCGACGAATAGCCCGACACCTTATGCGGACGCACATTACGCTCGACCCAACGGGCAAACGCACGATTTTCCAGCAGATGTTTTTCGAAGGAAGCGTCGGTATCAGCGAGCTTCTCGTACACCGGCGGCTGGAAGTACTGCGACACGCGATCCACTTCGGCTTGCGTGAGCGTCGAAGGACCGTCCTTCAGGTGCTGCCATTCTTCTTCGACTTGCGCCGAGAATTTCTCCGGGCTCAACGCCTTCACGAGAATCTTGATGCGCGCCTTGTACATGTTGTCGCGGCGGCCGTAACGGTTGTATACGCGCAGCACCGCTTCGCAGTACGTCAACAGATGTTGCCAGGGCAGATCTTTGCGGATGATCGCGCCGATGATCGGCGTACGGCCCATGCCACCGCCGGCCAGGATATCGGCCACCAGTTCGCCCTGCTCGTTCTTGCGCAGATACACACCCATGTCGTGAATCTGCACGGCAGCGCGGTCTTCCCTGGAACCCGACACGGCGATCTTGAACTTGCGCGGCAGCCACGCGAATTCCGGGTGGAACGTGGACCATTGACGCAAAATTTCGGCCCACGGACGCGGATCGACCACTTCATCCGGCGCCACGCCGGCGAACTGGTCGGCGGTGATGTTGCGGATGCAGTTGCCCGAGGTCTGAATGCCGTGCATTTGCACCGCCGCGAGCTTGCGCAGGATTTCCGGCGTTTCTTCGAGCTTGATCCAGTTGTACTGGATGTTCGAGCGCGTCGAGAAATGGCCGTAGCCGCGGTCGTGTTCGCGGGCGATCTGCGCGAGCACGCGCATCTGGTCGCTGCGCAGGTTGCCGTACGGAATCGCGATGCGGTGCATGTACGCGTGACGCTGCATGTACAGGCCGTTCTGCAGGCGCAGCGGACGAAACTCCTCTTCGCTCAATTCGCCCGACAAGCGGCGGCGAACCTGATCGGCGTACTGCGCGACCCGTTCATCGACGATGGTCTGGTCGTACTGATCGTATTGGTACATTCGGGGACCCCAATTTTTTGCAGTGATACACGGCGATCCGGTTTCGCCGCGCCCTGGATACATTCCTTTGTCACCCTCGGCTCATGAACGTTTAGACCCATCGCTCATTTGCTTATGACAAATACAGATATCCATATTGAAAAAGATGGACAGATCGTAATAAACTGCCCTTATATTTCAAACGACTAAAAAATTCTTTTGATATGCGGAGAGGTTATATATGAACCTGCACCAATTCCGCTTCGTCCGCGAGGCTGTGCGGCAGAACTTCAACCTGACGGAAGCGGCCAAGGCGCTGTTTACAAGCCAGCCGGGCGTTTCCAAGGCGATCATCGAGCTGGAAGACGAGTTGGGCGTGGAAATCTTCACGCGGCACGGCAAGCGCGTGCGCTCGCTGACCGAGCCGGGGCGCATCATTTTGCAGTCGGTGGAGAAGATTCTGCAGGAGGTGGAGAGCCTTAAACGGGTCGGTAAAGATTACGCGGCGCAGGATCAGGGCAATCTGGTGATCGCCGCCACCCACACGCAGGCGCGCTACTCCCTGCCGGCGGCCATCGCCGAATTCAAGAAGCGCTTTCCCAAGGTCCACCTTTCGATTCTGCAAGGCAGCCCGACCCAGGTCGCCGAAATGGTGCTGCACGACCAGGCCGACCTCTGCATCGCCACCGAGGCGATCTCCAACTATAAGGAACTGGTCTCGCTGCCGTGCTTCCAGTGGCACCACGTCGCGGTGATGCAACCGGATCATCCGCTGCTCGACCGCAAACTTTTGTCGCTGGATGATCTGACCCAGTATCCGCTGATCACCTACGACAACGCGTTCGCCGGCCGCACCAAGATCAACGAGGCGTTCCGCCTGCGCGGGCTGCATCCGGACATCGTCCTGGAGGCGATCGACGCCGACGTGATCAAGACCTATGTGGAACTGGGCCTGGGGGTCGGCATCATGGCGGATATCGCGTTCAACGCCGAGCGCGACCGCCATTTGCGCGCCATGCCGGTCGGCCACCTGTTCGGCAGCAATGTGACGCGGGTCGCGCTGAAACAGGGCGCCTATCTGCGCAGCTATGTGTATACGCTCGTCGAACTACTGTCGCCGAGCATGAACCGCAAGCTGATCGAACAGGCGCTCAAGGGCGAACACGAAAGCTACGAACTTTGATAACACCCTCGCATCCTGCTACGGAGACCCTTCGATGACGTCGTATAAGAAAAAAATCAGCGGACTCGCTGCCGCTTTCGGTTTTGGCGCGCTCCTGCTCGCCACCGCTGCACACGCCGACATCAAGGTCGGCATCGATCTGTCGAGCACCGGCCCGGCGGCCGTGATCGGCATCACCAGCAAGAACGCGATGCTGATGTGGCCCGCCACGATCGCCGGCCAGAAAGCCGACTACATCTTCCTCGACGACGCTTCCGACCCCGGCGCCGCCGTGCGCAACATCCGCAAACTGATCAACGAAGACCACGTGGACGTGGTCGTCGGGCCAAACATTACGCCGGCGGCGATGGCCGCGCTCGATCCGGTCGCCGAAAGCCAGACGCCGATGATTACGCTGATCGGCTCGGCAAGCGTGGTCGAGCCGCAGGAAGGCAAGAAGGTGTGGGCCTACAAGATGGCGCAAACCGACAGCGCGATGGCCGACGTGATGACGCGCTACATGTCGAACCACAACGTGAAGACGGTGGGTTTCATCGGTTTCGCGGATGGCTACGGCGAAAGCTGGCTCAACGAGTTCAGCAAGTTCGCGGCGCTGCGCCATATCCAGCTGGTGGCCACCGAGCGCTATAACCGCACCGACGCGAGCGTCACCGGCCAGATTCTGAAGCTGATGGCCGCCAAACCGGACGCGATCCTGATCGCGGGCGCCGGCACGCCGACGGTGCTGCCGCAACGCACGTTGATCGAGCGCGGCTTCAAAGGGCCGATCTACCAGACGCACGGCATCGCCACGCCGGAGTTCATCAAGCTGGGCGGCAAGGACGTGGAAGGCACGCTGTTCCCGACCCAGCCGGTCGTGGTGGCGCGCACGCTGCCGGCCGATCATCCGGCAAAGAAGGCGGCGCTCGCGTTCACGAACGAATATGAAGCGAAGTACGGCCCGGGCAGCGTAACGCAGTTCGCGGGCGACGCGGCCGGCGTGTATCCGCGTTTGCAGGACGCGGTGGCCCGCGCGCTGAAGACGGCGCAGCCGGGCACGCCGGCGTTCCGCACGGCACTGCGTGACGAGCTGGAGCATGCGCATGAGCTGGTCGTGCCGAACGGCGTGGTCAACACGAGCCCGAAGGATCACGTGGGGCTGGACCAGCGCGCTAGCGTGATGGGGACGATCAAGAACGGCAAGTTTGTCTATTTGAGTCAGTGAGGCGGCTCATGGCCGGCTCGTGATCCAATCAGGCGCCGGCCGATACGCCCAGAAATGCGCTCCGGAAGGCTGACAACGTCCGGTCGGATCCATCGGCGAAGTCGTCCAGCATCTGCGCGACGGCACGCGCCTGCATGTCGCGTCTCAGCGTGTCGTATACGGCTTCGTTCGAGAGGATTGCCGAAACTGCATCAGCTGTTGCGGGTGAGGCGATCTGCCGCGATTCGCGGCCAAGTAGTGCGGACGCGGCAAGATCGACATCGAAGCCGAGCTGCTCGAGAAGGTCTGCGCCGTCGTCCCAGACGCGGACCGCGTTGCCCGCGTCGCCGTAGCTGCGAAGGATCAGAAGCAGGTCAGATGCGTCGGTATTCTTCGACACTCGCCGGTCGTGCCACGCGAGAATTTTTAGAAGCGCAAGCGCCGGCAGAGTTACAACCGGAACCATGAGACCGTCGCCCAGATCGATTTCGACGGATTCGTCGACGGCCTCCCGAAACCCCAGCACATTCATTACAACTTCTCCTTTGGGCGGCCACGCGACCGCGCCCTCGGGAGTTTCAATTTCGCCGAACGGAACCAGGTCCAACGGTATCGAATAACCGACGCTCGGATCGTCAAACACCAGAGTGTGCTGTGCCCGGGTACTCGCCCTGAAAACGCCTGTCCGTTCGAGCCCGGTAATCAGTGCGCCGTACGCTTCCCAACTGATCGCGCAAACGGCAACGTCGACGTCACGCGTGGCGCGCTCAGCACGCACGCCGTGCACATGCCATAGCACCAGATCCCGCGCGGTTGCGCCGGCGACAACGAACTTCGTGCCTAGCTGATCCGCAGTCTCCTGGACGCGGGCAAGCAGCGCAGCGGTAGCCGGGTGGACGGGCCGCTCTTCGGCTACTTTAAGGCTGGGGAAGGTACTGCTCATAGATTTGCGCGGCGACGGAAAGATTACGGCTGTCGCCCGAGGCAACGAGGTCCGCGTAGATGAGGAACGGGTGGACTAGCGGCTGGCGGCCCGATTCCACCCAGTTAAGCTCCAGCGACTGCGGCCAGAACGATTCAAGAATCTCGACATCCCCGCGTGGATCAGGGCGCAGCCTGGCGTTCAGCATGAACTGATTGCCCAGCGGTGCGCGGCTGTAGAGGGTGACGTTCGCGGCCTTCAGTTCATTCGTCAGGATGTCGGCCGCCGACTCGCCACCCAGGCGAGCGTCGACACTTGCGAAGTCGAACTCGCGCCACCACTCGGGCGTCGTGCTGGCGAAGCGCCGTGCTCCCAATTTGAGTCGCAGGCGGGTCTGATAGAGGCTGCTCCACTCGAAAACGAATTTCTGCCAGTCCGGAAAGATGCGCTCACCACTGGTCTTCTGGGCGAGCAGCCCACGGAACTGCAGATCGTCGATCACCTGGTTGACTGTACTCAACGCGACGCCAGCGGCCTGCGCGATAGTTCTGTACGGTTCCGACACAAGGCCCGGTTGTGTCGCAATAGCGAACATCACCTGCAAACCTTTTCGCGTCGTGGCGCGGCCTGTCTGCGGTTTTTGCAATTGCTGCGGTTTGGGCCGGCCACTGATCATGACCATACCTTCTGGTTCGCTCAGAAAGACGTTGCCCGCTGCGTCCAGAAATGGCACGTTTTGCTTGATGAGGCGGTCGGCGAGTTGCGGCTCGATGTAAGGAGCGACCAGCATGAGCCGACGGTAGAGCGGATGAGGCTCCATCGCGGAAGACCGGCTTTCCGCAAGAAGAGTGTTTGCCATCTCCGCCAGGCCCAGCCGGGTCGTGACGAGCGTAGGCATTTCGAATTTCCGTCCGGCGAGGTCGAAAGAGATCGAGGCGTCGCTATACGAAACATGCTTGCGAGCAGGCGCTGCCCTGTAAATGCCGGTAGAGCGCTCAAAGGCCTCGCATGCTTCGGCGAGAACCTGGGCTTCAAGAAAGGAATGGGCGGCACGCGGCATAAATTTGCATGTGTACGATTTTCATTGAATGTATCATAAAATCGTACACAACGAAAAAATCGTACAAGATCGGTCCGCGACTGAAGACATCGCAGTCCGCCCGTTCCTTGCTGGAGTCAGGCACGCGCTGGATTACTGTTAAAGTGCGTACCTTCAGTTAGACGCCTTCCCATCATGCGCACTACCCGAGCCATCCACGCCGTCGAGCGGTTGAAAACCCGCAGCGGCAATCCGCAATTCGCCGCGATCAGCCTGTCCGGCGGCCTGTTTTATCTGGTCGACAAATCGAGCGGCACGGATAAAAAAGTCTCCGATCCGCTGACGCTCGACGACTTCGTCAAATTCGTCGACGCTTTCGGGCCGCCGAAGCCGCGCAAGGCCAGCAAGCTGGATATCGCGTTTGAAGAGCAGATCAAGAAGAGCAAAGGCAGCTAGTCGGCGCCTGCCCGGCCCCGTCCGCCACGCGTCCGCGCTCAAGCGGACTTTATCTCCCGCCACTGCCCATCCGCCGCGCTACTCGCGAGCATCGCGTCAATAAAGCGTAGCCCCGCCACACCGTCTTCCACCGTCGTCAGCAACAGGCTCTCGGTGGGCAAAGCGCGGCCTGCGTCCAACGCTTCGATCTGCAACGCCGCGTCTTTGTACAACTGCGCGAACGCTTCCAGATAACCTTCAGGATGTCCCGACGGCACGCGCGTCGCGTGGGCCGCAATCGTACTCTTCACGCGCCCTCGTGTCAGACGTTCGGCCGCGCCGCCCAGTGGCGTGAACCACAATTCATTCGGATGCTCCTGATCGAACGCAAGACCGGCTTTCGTTCCGTACACCCGCAAACGCAAGGCATTTTCCGCGCCGCTCGCCACCTGGCTCGCCCATAGCATGCCGCGCGCGCCGTTCGGATAACGCAGCATCGCCTGCACGTGGTCGTCGATGCGACGCCCCGGCACGAACGTATGCACTTCCGCCGCGAGTGCGTGCGGCGTCATACCCGTGACGAACGCGGCGAGATGATAAGCATGCGTGCCGATATCGCCGAGACATCCGGCCGGCCCCGCCAACGCCGGGTCCGTGCGCCAACCCGCCTGCTTGTTCGTGCCGCTCGTTTCGATCGGCTCCGCCAGCCAGTCCTGCGCATATTCGACCTGCACCACGCGTATCTCGCCCAACTCACCGCTTTCGATCAACTCGCGCGCATGACGCACCAGCGGATAGCCGGAGTACGTATGCGTCAACGCAAACAGCTTGTTCTTCTCGCGAGCCAGTTTCGCCAGCGCCTCGCCTTCCGCCAGCGAAATCGCCAGCGGTTTATCGCACACGATGTGAATACCCGCTTCGAGAAACGCCGTCGCGACCGGTGCGTGCAGATGATTCGGCGTGACGATCGCTACCGCGTCGATGCCATCGTCGCGCGCGGCTTCGGCGCGCGCCATTTCGCGCCAGTCCGCATAGCTGCGCGCGATTCCCGCCTCGTCGGCGCTCGCCTGCGCACGCTGCGGATCGGACGACAACGCGCCCGCCATCAGTTCGAAACGATCGTCGAGCCGCGCCGCGATCCGATGCACGGCGCCGATGAACGCGCCCTGTCCACCGCCGACCATCCCCAGTTTGAGCCTTCGTTGTGGCATCGCCGTTACTCCTTCGGTTTGGTCGCGCTCCTCAGATGCCGAGCACGCGCTTTAACTGCGCGGCATCGACACCGCTGCCGGCGAAATCATCGAATGCATGCTCGGCCACGCGGATGATGTGCCGCTGAATAAACTCTGCGCCTTCGCGCGCGCCGTCGTGCGGATGCTTCAGCGCGCACTCCCATTCGAGCACGGCCCAGCCGGGAAAATCGTATTGCGCCATCTTCGAGAAGATCGCGCCGAAATCGATCTGGCCGTCGCCGAGCGATCTGAAGCGCCCCGCCCGGTCGACCCAGCCGCTATAGCCGCCATACACGCCCTGCTTGCCGTTCGGACGAAACTCCGCGTCCTTCACATGGAACGCCTTGATACGCTCGTGATAAATGTCGATGAACGCAAGGTAATCGAGCTGCTGCAAAACGAAATGACTCGGGTCGTACAGAATGTTCGCGCGCGCATGCTGCTTCACCGCGTCGAGAAAACGCTCGAAGGTCACGCCGTCGTGCAGATCTTCACCGGGATGCAATTCGTAGCACACGTCGACGCCCGCCGCGTCGAACGCATCGAGAATCGGCGTCCAGCGGCGCGCGAGTTCGTCGAACGCGGCTTCGACCAGACCTGCGGGGCGCTGCGGCCACGGGTACAGATACGGCCACGCCAGCGCCCCTGAAAACGACACGTGCGTGTTCAATCCCAAACGCTGCGAAGCCTTCGCCGCAAGCTTCATCTGCTCAATCGCCCACTGCGTGCGCGCCGCCGGATCGCCGCGCACGTGGGCAGCGGCAAAGCCGTCGAACAATGCGTCATAAGCCGGATGCACGGCAACGAGCTGCCCTTGCAGATGCGTCGACAGTTCGGTGATCGTCACGCCCGCGTCGTCCACGACCTGGCGCAACTCGTCGCAATACGTCTGGCTCGCCGCCGCCTGTTCGAGATCGATCAGGCGGCTGTCGCACGGCACCTGTATCCCCTTGAAGCCGAGACCCGCGGCCCACTCGGCAAGATGCGCGAGGTTGTCGAACGGCACCTCGTCGCCCATGAACTGGGCGAGAAAGATCGCCGGCCCTTGGATGGTTTTCATCGTACGGCTCCTTGAACGGGGAGGGCGCGCTCGCCGTGCCACTGCGGCAAAAAGCCCGGCGGCGCGCCCCGGATGCTCAGCTCAGAACGGCGAGTCCGGGAAATAGAACTGCTGCGCGTTTTCCTTCGTGATCAGCACCGACGGAATGATCGTGGTGGCCGGCAGTTTGTCGCCCTTCAGACGCGCTTCGGCAGTGAGCTTGATAGCGTCGTAGATGAACTTAGGCGAGTACGACACGTCGGCCTTGATCATCGGCGCGCCGTCCATCACGTTCTTCACCATGCCCTTCGAGCCCGCGCCGCCGAACACGATCTTGATGTCGGTGCGTTTGGCCTGTTCGATCGCCTTGATCACGCCGACGGCCATGTCGTCGTCGGCGGCCCAGACGGCGTCGATATGCTTGAAGCGCGTCAGGTAATCCTGCATGACCTTGAAGGCGTCGTCGCGATTCCAGTTCGCGTACTTCGCATCGAGAATCTTGATGTTCGGATACGCCTTCAGCACGCCGGTAAATGCGGCCCAGCGTTCGTTGTCGAGCGTCGTCGGAATGCCTCGCAGCGCGACGATATCGCCTTTGCCGCCCAGCTCCTTCGCCAGAAACTCGGCGGGAATCTTGCCGAACGCCGTGTTGTCACCCGCCACATACGCATCCTGCGCGCTGGTGTCGGTCAGGCCGCGATCCACCACCGTCACGTACACGCCTTTCTTCTTCACCTGCGCGACCGGTTGCGTGAGCGAAGCCGATTCGAACGGGAAGATCACGAGCGCATTGATCTTGTTGACCGTCACGAGATCCTGCAACTGGTTCGCCTGTTCGGGCGCGCCGGCCGCGGTCTTGACGATCACCTTCAGATCGGGATGCGCCTTCTCCAGATCGGTCTTGGCCTTGTTCGCCCACCAGACGATGCCGCCCGTGAAGCCGTGATCGGCCGTCGGAATCGCGACGCCCAACGTGACTTTTTCATCGGCACGCGCGACGTTCGCCGTGCCCAGTATTCCCAACGCCAGCATGCCGGCGCCGACCGCTCGAATGACCTGCTTCATGGTTGTGTCTCCGTTTGTGAGGCGTTCGTGCGCCCCGATTCTCAACTCGCCGTGATTACAGATTCAAGGCGCAATATGAAGCGCCACCGCTACCGCCGTCCACGTTGTACGAACGCGACGAAGATAATCACTACGCCCTGCACCGCCGCGTTCAGGTACACGCTGATGATGCTGGTCAGATTCAGAATGTTGGCGATCACCGAAAGCAGGATCGCGCCGATCACCGTGCCGATCACGCGCCCTTCGCCGCCTTTGAGCGCGGTGCCGCCGACCACCACCGAGGCGATCGCTTCGAGTTCCCAAAGCAAGCCGGTCGTCGGCGTCGCCGAGCCGAGCCGCGGCACGTACAGCACCGTGGCCACGCCCACGCAAATGCCTAGCAGCATGTAGGTGACGATCTTCACGGTATCGACCCGAATCGCCGCATAACGCGCGACCTGTTCGTTCGAGCCGATCGCCTGCACGTGACGGCCGAATGCCGTGCGGTTGAGAATCAGCGCGCCGCCGGCCGCGACCACAAGAAACACCCAGATCGGCACCGGCACGCCGAACAGGCTCGCGTAATACACCGGGCCATACAAGTCGGACAGCGAGTTATCCAGCGTCAGCGCGCCGCCGTCGGCAAGCCAGGTCAGCACCGCGCGAAAGATGCCCAACGTGCCGAGCGTGACGATGAACGGCTCGATGCGCCCTTTGGTAATCAGCAAGCCGTGCGCGCAACCGAACAGGCCGCCGAGCATCAGCGCGCCCACGATGCCGAGCGTGAGAATCATCAGCGGCGGAAACGTGTGTCCGCCGACGCCCGCCGCGAGTCCGTTCATCAGCCAGATCATGCTGCCCGCGATCAGCGCGGCCATCGAGCCGACCGACAGATCGATGCCGCCGGAAATGATCACGAAGGTCATGCCGACCGCGATGATGCCGATGAACGACGTGCGCGTGAGCACGTTCATCATGTTGTCGAGGGTCGCGAAGTCGCGGTTGAGCAACGTGCCGACAATGCACAGCGCGATCAGTCCGACGAGCGGCCCGAGCGCATACAGTCGATGCGCGAAGCGCAACGCGCGGCCGGATTGCACGGCTTCAGTGGGTGCCGGTCGCATGGGCGATCAACTCCTCTTCGGTCAGATGTTCGAGCGTAAGCGTGGCTTGCAGGCGACCCGCGCGCATCACGGCGACGCGGTGACACAGCCCGATCAGCTCGATCAGTTCGGATGAAATGACGATTACCGCGCGGCCCTGCGCGGCGAGACGATGAATCAGAAAATAGATGTCGCGTTTCGCGCCCACGTCGACGCCGCGCGTCGGCTCGTCGAGCACGATCACGTTCGGGTCGGGCTGCAGGAATTTGGCGAGCGCGAGCTTCTGCTGATTGCCGCCGGACAGCATACGCGCGCGGCTCGACAGGTCGCCCGTGCGGATGCCGAATTCGCTCACGGCTTTGGTCAATGCGGCGCGTCCCGCTTTCATGTCGAGCAATGGATGCGCATAGCGTTCGAGGGTCATCAGCGTGACGTTGTCTTGCAGACTCAGGTTCACGTGCAGACCTTTGCCCTTGCGATCCTCGCTGAGATACGTGATGCCGTGGCGCATTGCGTCGCGCGGGCTGTTCAGATCGGCGGGACGGCCGGCGACTTCGATGCGGCCCGCCGTGCGCTTGCGCAGACCGATGATCGCTTCGAACGCTTCGGTGCGGCCCGCGCCTACCAGTCCCGCGAAACCGAGCACTTCGCCGGCGCGCACGTCGAAGCTCAGGTCTTCCACCCAATCGGGCACGACTAGGCCTTCCACCCTCAACGCGAGCGGCGCGTCGGCGGATACGGTGATCTTGTCGGGAAACATGTCCGATAACTCGCGGCCGACCATCAGGTTCGCCATCTGCTGGCGCGCGAGTCCGGAAGTTTCGCCACGCGCGACGAAGCGGCCGTCGCGCATCACGATCACTTCGTCGGTGATGCGCTCCACTTCGTCCAGCTTGTGCGAAATGTAGATGATGGTCACCCCGTCGGCCTTGAGCTTGGCCATCAGCGTGAAGAGGCGCTCGGTCTCGGATGGCGTGAGCGTTGCGGTGGGTTCGTCCATGATGAGCAGCCGCGCGCGCCGCGACAGCGCCTTCGCAATCTCCACCATCTGCTTTTCCGCGACGATCAATTCGCGCACTTTCGTATCAGGCGTTTTTTCCAGCCCGACCTGCGCGAGAAAGCGCGCGGCTTCGGTTTTCATTCCGGCATCGTCGACGAACCAGCCGCGCTTTTTTTCATGACCGAGATACATGTTCTGCGCGATCGTCAGATGCTCGGCAAGATTGAACTCCTGGTGAATCAGCACGATGCCTTGCGCTTCGGCATCACGCGATCCGATGAATTGGTGCGCTTGCCCATCGACCAGCAAAGTGCCCGAGGTTGCGGTCTCGTAGCCGGCGAGGATTTTCATCAGCGTGGATTTGCCGGCGCCGTTCTCGCCGAGCAGACCGTAGGTGCGCCCCGGCGTCAGTTCGAAGCTCACGCCGTGCAGCACGCGCACGGGCCCGAAGTCTTTGCGGATATCGTCGAAACGGATCGCGAGACTCATGGTTCAGGCGCTCCCGCGAATCACGAGCCGATGCGGCAGCAGCACGCCCGGCACGTTCGCCAACGGATTGGCGAGCCGTTGCAGCAACAGGCGCGCCGCGGTTTCGCCCAGCTCGCGCATGGGTTGCGCGATGGTGGTGAGCGGCGGATCGATTTGCGCGGCGAGCGAGATATCGTCGAAGCCGACCACGGCGATGTCGTCCGGCACGCGCTTGCCGACGCTGCGCAAGCCGTGGATCACGCCGATCGCGAGCGTATCTGAGACCGCGAAGATCGCGCTCGGCGCCTGCGGCTGACTCATCAGGGTGGCCGCGGCCGACGCGCCGGCTTCATAGTCGAGGCTGTTCAGATTCATGCGCCAGCGTTCGTCAGGTGTGATGCCCGCCGCGATCAACGCGTCCAGATAGCCTTGTTGACGCTGCCGTGCGTACAGGTAATCGACATCGGAATTGATAAGGCCGATACGACGGTGGCCGCGCGCGAGCAGATGGCGGACGGCGTCGCCTGCGGCGCGGTAGTTGTCGATGCCGACGTACGGCACACCCATCGCCGGGTCGAACTCGCAGCACGCGACCCACGGCAGCGCGCTGGAGGCCTCGCCCAGCGCCTGCTGGATGGTGGCCGGATCGAGACAGATCGCGCCGTCCGCGCGGCGGCGCCGCAGCAGATCGAAGTAGCTGCGCTCGCGGCCCGGATCGGCGCCGGTGTCGCACAGCAGCATGAAGTAGCCGTGCTGACGCGCCACGCTGTCGATGCCGCGCACGATCTCCGCATAAAAGGGGTTGCCCACGTCCGGGACCATGGTCAGCAGCAGCCGGCTCTCGGCAGTGCGCAGGTTGCGCGCGAGTTCATTGACGCGGTAGCCGCTCGCGTCGATGGCGGCCAGCACCTTGTCGCGCGTGGCGGGCCGCACGTTCTCGTGGCCGTTCAGCACGCGCGACACCGTCGCCACGGAGACGCCCGCCTGCTCGGCCACGCCGGCAATCGACATGCCTTCGGCCGCGCCGCGCAATGGCGCGACGCCGGGCTGGGAACGCGCCGCAGACACCGCCGCGGGAGCCGTCCTGGATGACGATCTGGACAAGTGAACTCGCCTTGAAAATGTAATCGATTACATTCTTGAGCGATGAATGCGGGAAGCGCAAGGAAAGATCGCTAGGGATTAACACGGGGGCGTGCACTGCCCGGCATCGCGAATTTTCGTCTTGCGATGGCGCCGCCGGTTGCCCGCCGAGGCGCGGATCGTCACCGTCATTTGGTACAATCCCGCAGTTACCCTGACAGGCTTTGCGTGCCGAGTTGCGCGGGCAAGGCCGGCGGTCAGTGGCTGATAGCAAACCTAGCAAACCCCGCGAGACTCGCCAAACCATACAGCCGAACCCACCATGAACATCGAGCAAGCGCGTTTCAACATGATCGAACAGCAGATCCGCCCCTGGGAAGTGCTCGACCAGGACGTGCTGAATCTGCTTTCGATCGTCAAGCGTGAAAACTTCGTCCCCGCCGTGTATCGCGAACTGGCCTTCGTCGACTTCGAAGTGCCGCTGCCGGCCGGCCAGCACATGCTGGCGCCGCGCATCGAAGCGCGCGTGCTGCAGGAACTGGCGGTGAAGAAGCACGAAAGCGTGCTCGAAATCGGCGCGGGCTCGGGCTACATGGCCGCGTTGCTCGCGCACCGCGGGCAGCACGTGCTGACGGTGGACATCGAACCGGAACTGGCGGAACTGGCGAAGAGCAATCTGACCGCCAACGGTGTGCTGAACGCCGAAGTCGCCACCGGCGACGCCGCGCGCGGCTGGGCCGGCGCTGCGCCGTACGACGTGATCTGCGTGTCGGGCGGCCTGCCGGTGCTGCCGCAGGAAATGCTCGACCATCTGAAGATCGGCGGCCGTCTGGCGGCGTTCGTCGGCACCGCGCCGGTCATGAAGGCGCAGATCATCACGCGTATCGACGAGAAGCAATACCGCATTGCCGACGTGTTCGAAACGTATGTCGAGCCGCTCATCAACGCCGTGCAGCCGTCGCGTTTCAAGTTCTAACTCGCACGATCCCGGACGTTCCGCTGATGCAAAATCTGACCGCTCCGGCGCTCGCCGAATGGCTCGCCGATACTTCGCGTCCCGCGCCCGTGCTGCTCGACGTGCGCGAGCCGTGGGAAATTCAAACGGCGTCGATCGCCGGCGCCCTGTCGATTCCAATGCGTGAGATCCCCGCCCGCAGCGAAGAACTCGACGACGACGCGCAGATCGTCTGTGTTTGCCATCACGGCGCGCGCAGCGCCCAGGTCGCGATGTTCCTCGAATCGCGCGGCCATACCAACGTCTTCAATCTGCAAGGCGGGATCGACGCGTGGTCGCGTCAGGTCGATCCGTCCGTTCCCACGTACTGATCAGCCGCCCAGTTCAGGCCGTCGTCAACCTCGACGCGGCCTGGCTCAATTGACGCCGCGTTGACGTCACGTCCTTCGCCACGACCTTGCGGCCAGCTTCCGTTGCGCCGCTTCGTGCATTCGCTTCCGAAATTTCATACGGTTTCCTGAGCATCGCACAGGCAACATGCTCCCGATATTTTGGGGAGTCATGTGATGAGATTTTTGAAGATCGCGATGCTAGCCGCAACCTTGTTGCCGCTCTCGTCGTATGCAAGGCTGGGCGGGGCGCCATCCACGGGCGCATCGTCCACGGCGCTGCTGCGTGCCACGCCGCAGTCCGGCGCCGCGGCGCCCGCGGCTCAGCCGGCGGGCTCAGCGCCCTACTCCATGCGCCAGTCGGCCGACGCCAATGGCGTCACCATCCATGAATATGTGCTGCCGCAGAACATCGTGTTCGCAGTCACATGGAACGGGCCGATCCGTCCGGACATGACGGCGCTGCTCGGCAGCTACTTCCCCAACTTCGTGAATGCCGGCCAAAGCCGCGCGGCCGGCACGGGGCCGCTTATCGACGGCAACGACGACTTTCGCATCGAATCCGCCGGCCGTTTGGGGCGCTTCAGCGGCATGGCCTGGTTGCCGCGCCTGATGCCCGCCGGCGTGCGTCCTGGTGATCTGCAATAGGACCCGCGTCGAGCTATGAAAAAACACAACATGAACACATTGAAGAAGACGCTCGGGCTCGCGGCGGCCCTGGCGACGATCGCTCTTTGCGCCTGCGGCGGCGGCGGAAGTTCGAGCGGCAACCAGAGCAACTCCATCGGCTGGAACGCTACGCCGGCCTGGACCCCAGCGCCAAACGGCTCCGGCGGCTCCGGCGGTTCCGGTAGCTCGAACAATTCATCCACTCCGGCTACCGGCGACAACACCGTGCCTGTTCGCGTCGGCACCTCGACGGGCGACGCCAACGGGCTCAACCGCCTGCTCGTGTCGATCAAGATTTGTGTGCCGGGAACCTCGGACGCGAGCCGCTGCGTCACCGTCGACAACATGCTGGTGGACACCGGCTCGACCGGCGTACGCATTTCAGCGAACGCGATACCGACGCTGGCCCCGCTGCTGCTCACGCAAGCCGGCGCGGTAGACGACAAGATCGGCTCGGCGCCGATTGCCGAATGCGCGCCGTTTGCCTCGGGCTTTACGTGGGGTTCCGTCAAACGCGCCGACATCACGATAGGCAGCAAGACGGCGAGCAATCTGCCGATCCAGGTGATTGCCGACGGCGAGTTTTCCACGCCGGCCGACTGCATCGCGCACAACGGCGGGGACTTGAGCACGCGCTTCGACACCCTCGGAGCGAACGGCATTCTCGGCATCGACAACTTCACGAGCGACTCGCTCGATGCCCTGACCACGGCGGTGCCCGGCCTCTACTACTATTGCGCTTTGCAGACCAACTGCGTCAGCACGCGCATGCTGGCGAGCAAGGAGGTTGCCAATCCCGTCCCCGCGTTCGCGACCGACAACAACGGCACAGTCATCCGTCTGCCCGCCGTGCCGGCTACGGGTCAGGCAAACGTGACGGGCCAGTTAGTGTTCGGCGTCAACACGCAGTCGAACAATACGTTGCCGGCCACGGCCACCGTCGTCGCGCTCGACAGATACGGCACGTTCACGACGCAGTATCAGGGGCATGTGTTCAACCAGAGCGCGATCGATAGCGGCACCCCGGCTTACGCGTTTCCGGACAGCACCATTCCCTCTTCCGTCGAAGGTTTATACACGCCGGCCAGCCCGCTGAATCCGATCGCGACAATCGAAGCGACTAACGGAACGAGCCCGCCGCTCCAAATGACATTTCCGCTGGCCAACGTCACCGGCCTGATGGCCAGTGGCAACACCGCGTTCAATAACCTCGGCCAGTCCTTCTCGAATAGCCGGAACAACATGTTCCTGTGGGGGCTGCCGTTCTTCTACGGCCGCGATATCTATAACGTGATCGGCAACGTCAAGGTCGGCAAGCAGACTGGACCGTTCGTCGCCTTCTGACGACTGACAGCATGGCTGACTCGGAGACGCTGCCTGTTGGTGGCGTCTCCTCAAGCCGTTTCCGATTTTCCAATGGGATTTTTCACCCAATCCCAATAACGGCCCGCTGGCACGATGCTCCGATCTGTTTTCGGGAGCCATGTAATGAATGTTGTGAAGCTCGCGCTAGCCGTAGCGGGCATGTTGCCGCTCGCTTCGTATGCGGCATTGGGTGGGCCGCCGGGTGTGGGGACGGCATCGCAATCGGTGCTGCGATCGGCGGCTGCATTGAACACGACCGCAGCGGCCACGCCGTACACGATGCGTCCTTCGTATGGCGCCGACGGCGTCACGATTCATGAATACGTGTTGCCCAGCAATGTGGTGTTTGCCGTCACGTGGCAAGGGCCCGTGCGCCCGGACATGAACGCGCTGCTCGGCAGCTACTTTCCCAATTTCACGAGTGCCGCCGCCGAACGCGCGCGCGGCGTCGGTCCGATGATCGAACACAACGGCGATTTTCATATCGAATCGGCCGGCCGTGCGGGCCGGTTTTTCGGCAAGGCGTATTTGCCGCGTCTGGTGCCCGTTGGGGTTCGGGTGGAGCAATTGCAATGAAGCGACGCGCGGCTTTATACAACACGATAAACATGACGACTTTGAACAAGACGCTTGGCTGCGCGTTTCTGGGCGCCAGCGTGGCGCTGTCCGCTTGTGGCGGCGGTGGTAATGGCGACGATGGCAGTGGGAATGCGGCCAGGAATAGCGCTGCCCCGGCGTCGGGGCGGGGGTCGGTCGGCTTGACGCCGGCTTCGTCGTCGGGCGCGAGTGAGACGGCCGCGTCGGGGCCGGCTTGGATTCCGACGCCGGGAGCCTGTCAGATTTTCTGTGTGCCGAGGTCATGAGACGATAACGGAAATAACGTCCTATGACCGAAGCAACCGTGACAAAGAAGAACAGGAACC
>NZ_PVZB01000004.1 GCF_003002025.1 Paraburkholderia sp. BL25I1N1 | reverse complement strand
CTATCGCTTGACGTTCACAAGGCGTGGCCAAATTTTGCTCTTCGGGCACAACTACAAGATTTCGGCACTGATCGTCCCGTGCCGCCCTATGAGCGGACATTGGTGAGTCGAATCTGAACGACTCGTATGGGTCGGGCTGAGTCCATCCGCGCTTCGAACTCATCGCCGCAAAGCGGTCATTGGCATTTCGCCTCCCGAAAGCGGCCGGTCGTCAACGCGCAGCCAAAGCTCCTGAGCCGATGCGAATAAGACGGCATTACACGAATCCCACCGTCTATTGCGCTACATTAACTAAAGGCTTCGCAACCTGTGCTTGGTCCTCCGGAGCAAAAGCGAGTTTTCGGCACAGCCATTGCCAATGGCTATTAGCAAAGAGTCGCCGTTGCAACTGTCCGCATCTTGAACCGAGCGATGAAAGGCTCAAACCGTCATTGCTTGACGGACATACAGAATCACAGTAATTGAGCGGTGGGACGTACGACGATTTCGTTGATGTCGACATCAACTGGTTGCTCGATGGCGAAGGTAATGGCGCGCGCCACGGCAGTTGGAGAAATCGCTTTTTTGTAGATTTCCAGAATACGCGCGCTGTCGGTCCCGGTGGTTTTGTTCTGAATACCACTGTCCACCGCACCGGGCGTGATCGAGGTCACGCGGATCGGATAGCCGGCCATCTCGGCGCGCAAGCCTTCCGAGAGCGCTCGAATCGCAAACTTGGATGCGGAATGCACGGCACCACCCGGTGAGAACACCTTCAATCCATGCACCGAGCCCAAGTTAATTACATGGCCAAAGCCTCGTCGCAAGAACACCGGCAACGCAGCGCCGATCCCCCAGAGGGTCCCCTTCAAGTTCAAATCGATCGTGGTTTCCC
Source organism: Paraburkholderia sp. BL25I1N1 (assembly GCF_003002025.1). GTDB lineage: Bacteria > Pseudomonadota > Gammaproteobacteria > Burkholderiales > Burkholderiaceae > Paraburkholderia. Next base: position 409,438 of record NZ_PVZB01000004.1, on the reverse strand, counting down.
ATTCCTCCGTGTTCACCTCGACCATTGGACGGATCAGCATGACACCCGCGCTGTTGATTAACACGTCGAGCTTCCCGAAATCAGCGACGACGGCACTAACAACCAGCTCGATGTCTTTCTTTCGGGTGACGTCGACGTCGTATCGCCTGGCTTCGCCGCCCTCGGCAAGAATGTGCCGGACCAATAAATCCGATCGGTTTGGATCTATATCCGCAACAGCAACGATTGCGCCGTCTGCAGCTAACGCTTTCGCCGCGGCCGAGCCTATCCCGCCGGCGCCTCCTACGATTAGAACGACTTTACCCTTGATCCCTTCACGCATGACGTATCCTTTTCACCTTTGAGGAGCTTTGAGCCACTTGCGTTGAGCAAATGTCAAAGCCGCCGTCTGTGCATCGCCAGATGCTATTTCCAATCCAGGGGCTCATGCTAATCGGCATGTCGTCGCTGAACCATTCGCCACTATCCGACAATGGCTGATCAAATTCGCACATCGTTCGCTTGGGAAGACATCCGCATTTTTGTGTCTCTGGCCCGTTATGGCAGCCTTTCAGCGGCGGCCCGGGCGCTATCGCTTTCCCATGCGACCATTTCCCGGCGCATTCAGACGCTTGAGAAAGCGCTAGGGGAGAAATTGGTGGAGCGTCGCCCCGATGGTTATGTGCTGACTGCGGCCGGCGTGCGCGCGCTTTCGCCTGCGAGCGAGATGGAAGCGGCAGCAGCGCGATTCGGACGCGGCGGCGAACCGCAGGTGCCGAGCGGGCTGGTGCGGGTCAATGCCCCGCCAAGTTTGGCCCAATGTTTTCTTGTCGAGAAACTGGCCGGTTTGACCGCTGCGTATCTGACTCTGGATGTAGATCTTGCTACCGATTTTCGGGCTGTAAGCCTCGAGCGGCGCGAGGCCGACATTGCGCTGCGGTTCGGGCGGCCAACTGACGGTGAGGTCATCGCAAAGCGCGCGGCCGTGCTCGGTTTCGGTTTTTATTCATTGGAAGACTGGAGGCGACGCCTGGCAGCCGGCGAAAACCCGACATTCGTCGGCTTTGACGATGCCAACGCCCACTTGCCGGAGGCCATCTGGCTCAGTGAAACCTATCCACGCGCCCGTATGGCGTTCAGAAGCAATAGTCAGGTGATGCAGGCGGCAGCGGCCCGTGCCGGCGCAGGCGTCGCCCTGTTGCCTCACTTTATCGGGCGCAGTGATGCAACCTTAGTGCTTTGCTCGATGAAGGAAGCGCCACCATCCAGGGAACTTTGGCTATTGATTCGCCGCGATGGCGTCACTAACCTCGCAACCAAAACGGTCGTCGATTTTCTAATGAACCTGTTTTCCAGCGAGCGTGAACTGATCGAATAGATCCTGCTGCGTCACCGCGCGCATGTCGTTTGCGAGCAACTTGTTCACGCGCGGACCAGTTCGGCACCGAGTATATCTGTGCGAAATTGAGCATCCGCTGAACGAATGTGGGGAGTGCCGCGCGGAGACTCAAGCCGCCATAATCTCCGCATTCCCACTTCGACATTGGACGCTGTGATGACTGGTGCAACTATTACCCTGATTGGCGGACCAACCACTTTGATAGAGGTAGGTGGCTTTCGGCTTTTAACCGATCCGACCTTTGATCCACCAGGTACTTACCAGCCATATCCGGGCAAGCCCGTGACGTTTCATAAAACCACCGGTCCGGCGCTCACCATCGAGGAAACCGGATCGTTGGATGCCGTGTTGCTCAGCCACGATCATCACTTCGATAACCTCGATACAATGGGGCGCACAATCTTGCCGACCGCGAAAACGACCTTTACGACGCTGTCCGGGCAGGCGCGTCTGGGCGGCAACGCCTTGGGCCTGGCACCCTTCGAAACAGAAATGATCGAAGGTCCGGGCGGCAGGCGATTGCTGATTACCGGGACGCCGGCGCGACATGGCCCGGTGGGAATCGAGCCGTATTCAGGCGACGTCATTGGTTTTCTGCTGGGAGAAAAGGAAGCAGGCGACGCGGTCTATGTGACCGGCGATACGGTCTGGTATGAGGGCACTGCCGAAGTTGCCCGTCGATATTCTCCAAAGGTGGTGATTGTCTTTGCCGGCGCCGCAGAGCCACGCGGGCGCTTCCAGATGACGATGGACAGCAACGACGCACTGTCTGCCGCCCATGCCTTCCCTAATGCGAAGATCCTGGCGGTGCATAACGAAGGCTGGAAGCACAACACCGAAAGCTCTGACGAGCTGGCTTCGGCCTTCACCGCCCTTGGCGTCGGCGATCGCTTGTTGCCCCTGCTGCGCGGCGAGCCATTGAAGATCGAGTGGTGAGTCGTGCCCCGGCGAACGGTGCTGAGAGTCTATGACGGTCCGTTGACCGAATGGGGCAGACGTTCAATTGTTTTGTCGAATTCGATGTCGGACGACCGTACATGGCCCCTCGGAGTCCGATGCATTGATGCGCCGGCCTTCGGGCGATCACACGATATCAAGCTCGGGGGCATCCCACGTCTGACCTAACGGTTCCGCGACCACCCGGTTCCTCCCCGCGCGCTTCGCTGCATAGAGCAGGTGATCGGCGCGCATCAGCAACGCCCCGACCGCCTCGCCGGGCCGGTACCGGGCAACACCGGCACTCGTCGTGACGCAAAGCGTAGCCTCAATCTCATCGAAGCGTGAAGATTCCAGCATGATGCGCAAGTGCTCTGCGATCTGAAACGCGAATTTGTCGTCGGCGCCCGGAAGCAGAAGCACGAACTCCTCGCCGCCGATGCGTGCCACCACATCTTTCTCGCGCACCGCAGCGCGCAGGATTGCGGCGAACTGGCGCAGCACCGCGTCGCCGGCCGCATGCCCGTAACGGTCGTTGATGGATTTGAAGTTGTCGATGTCGAAAGCGACCAGCGCGAGCGGATAGCTTCGCTTGTCCGCGACGCGGCGGCCCGCCAGGCGTTCAAACGCGCGCCGGTTCAACGTTTCCGTGAGCGAGTCGAGATCGCGTTCGAGAGTCAGCCGGTCGATCACGTCCGACATCGCTGCGGCCAGCAGCACGAGCCCCAACACAGCGCCCATCAGGGCGAGCGACAACTGTAGCAAGACCCAGAAAATAGTTCGCGCGAACGGCGCAGCGCTATGCGGCAAGGGTTGGATCGTAGTGAGCGGCGTCCTGATGAAAAAACTGGCGCCGAAGATCAGCAGCACCCAGAGAAGAACGCGGTTAATGGTGCGGCCATTGCAGCGTTTCCTGAAACGGACCGCGGCAAACATCATCAACAACCCGGCGCTGAGATTCAGAATGTAGACGCGCACGAGTAGGTTCGACGTCACGAAGGAGAAGTAATAGATGCCCCCCAACACCAGCGCGAACATCGACGCATGCGTCGCCGGCCGCAAATGAAGCCCCGCCCTGCGCAAAACACCTTCCGCCAACAGTTGAATACTTAGCACATAAAACGTTGCCGATATAAGCGCATTCAATCGCCACTCATCCGGCAGGTGACAGATCTGCACTGCCGAGCCGACTGCGAAAGCGACAAATGAAGCGGCGAGGAGGCGCAGATAGCGCAGTCGTCTATCGTAGATCCATGCACAGGCAAAACCGAGTGAAAAGACCGTCGTGACACCCGGGATGATCAATTGAACGAGTTGATTGGGCGATATCTGAGCGGGCATGTCACTTGTCCTCCGCTGCCGGACACGAAATCGCCCGGCCTATAGGTTGGCGGTTCTTGGGGCGTGTATCGCCAAGCGCCATTGACCGCTCCGCCCCAAAAATAGATGTGGCGCCCGATATTGTCAGAGGATTGTACGCCTGGTGAGTGGGGGCCTTCGGGCAAGGCGATTTCGCATCCGGTCTGGCGCCTGGAATTTGAAGCGCGCGGGATTGTCAGCGACTCTTTTGACGTCGGCATAGATCCCTTATTGGCCGTACTGAGTCCCACAGCGTCCGGCTTAGGTCGACCCGATTCGGTCAGCCAAATTTCTACGAACCGGCCATTCCTTCGTCGTGGTGTGCATGAGGCCAGCCAAGTACCAATGAGAACGAGCTAAAAGCGGCAAATGGCGACTTCTACGCCAATCGCAGATCCCACAACACATCGAGCACGTGTTGCGTGGAACGCTCGACGTACCCCGCACGATGGGCAATGCCGAGCCGCCGCCACAACGCCGGGCGCAGCGGGCGCATGACAATGCGTTTGTCGTGTAATGGCGTAGTGGCCTCATGAGGCAACAGCGCGGCGCCATAACCGGCCGCGACCAGACTCTTGATCGCGTCGTTGTAGTTGAGCTGGATGCGCGGCGCAGGATGGTGTCCGCCGGCAGCGAACCACTCTGCCGTCAGGCGAGAAAGACGCGTGGTTGCGTCATTGAGAATGAGCGGCTGGGCGACGAGCCATCCCGGCGTGACGCGGGCCGGGGACCGCCAATGCGCCGGCACAAAGGCCATCACCGGGTCGCGACGCCAAGGCTTTATCACGAGTCCCGCCACCGGCGGCTGAGGCAGCGCGACCAGCCCGACATCCAGCGTTCCATCCGCCAGCCGGGACAGCGTTTCCTGCGAAGTGAGCACGGCAATCTGGATGTCGATGCCGGGATGACGCTGGCGCAGCCCCTCGAGCGCGTGCGGCAACAGGTGCGCGATCGCGCCAGTCGACGCACCGAGCCGCGCGCGTCCTTCGAGCCCCTGCACCTGGCGTTGAATATCGTCTAGCGCCTGTTCCGCGTCGGCCAGCAGTCGACGTGCGCGCTCCACCAGCACCTCTCCGATCGCCGACGGCCTGACGTGCCCGCGCTTGCGTGACAGAAGCGGCGCTCCAATACGGTCTTCGAGTTCGGCGATGTGGAGGCTGACCGTCGGCGGCGCCAGGTGCAGTGCACGCGCCGCATCGGCAAATGAACCACGGTCGGCAATGGCGACCAAGGTGCGCAAACGGTCCAGGCTGATCTCTCGCATGTCGGCGTCCAGATTCAGAAAAACTGAATATTCAGGTTGTGAAATTCAACTTTCTCTATTCTAGCTGTCCGAGGAACATAGGGGCTCGTTCCACTGGGCACCACCCAAAGTCACAGGAGTATTCCCGCGTATGAATTCCCCCATTGTTTTCATCGACGGCGACCAAGGCACGACCGGCTTGCAAATCCACGAACGGCTGCGCAACCGGACCGACATCAGGCTGTTCACGCTTGGCGATACGGACCGCAAAGATCCGAGGCGTCGCGCGGAAGCCATCAACGCCTGCGACATCGCCATCCTCTGTTTGCCCGATGCCGCCGCGCTCGAGGCAGTCGGTGCCATTGTCAATCCTGCCGTCCGAGTGATCGACGCAAGCTCCGCGCACCGCACCAATCCGGACTGGACATACGGCTTTCCGGAAATGACGCCGGGACAGGCGGAGCTCATTGCGAGTGCACGCCGGGTCACCAATCCCGGTTGCTATCCGACCGGCGCGATCGGCTTGCTGCATCCGCTGGTGCAGGCTGGGCTCATACCGGATCACTACCCGATCAGCATTCACGCGGTATCCGGCTATTCCGGCCGCGGGCGGGCCGGCGTGGAGGAACATGAGGGGCCGGGAGCCGCCAACGCGTCTTCGTACCAGGTCTATGGCCTGGAACTCGCGCACAAGCACACGCCGGAGATTCAGCAGCACGCCGGGCTCGCGCAGCGTCCCATTTTCGTCCCTGCGTATGGAGCGTTCCGCCAGGGCATCGTGCTAACGGTGCCTCTGGCGTCGCGGCTGCTCGCAACCGGCGTGGCTGGCGCCATGTTGCACACATGCCTCGCACGCCACTATGCAGAGAAGACTCACGTACGAGTCTCGCCGCTGCACGAATCGAGCGCCTTGAAACATCTGGATCCGCAAGTGCTGAACGGCACGAACAACATGCACCTAAGCGTTTTTCATAACGTGGAGCACGGCCAGATCTTGCTGTCCGCGGTTTTCGACAATCTTGGCAAAGGCGCATCCGGCGCCGCGGTCCAGAACCTGAACCTAATGCTCACTCGGCAATAGTGGCCGACGGCTTCAGCTAACGTTCGGCCGCCCCATATGCCGACGATTGTTGCCAATCTGGTGGTGGCCGTCGAACGTCTCAAATTGGCCGATCATGGAAGTCCGGGGCCGCGGGCGAACGCCGGTCGCATCGCCCGGTCGAACTTCCAACGGTCGACCCCACAACGGCCCTTGGCCTTGCTCGAGATCGGACATTGAACGGACGGCGCTTGCCCGCTTGTGTGTAAAAATTGACCCATCCCGACAGACGGATGTATCCCCATGATTTCAGGTCACCACGCCGCAACAAATATTCGCCGGCTTTCACCCTCCGAATGGCCGCAGGCTTTCCCGGTCATCTCGCAGTTACGCACGCTTGATGAAGCTGAATTTCTCCAGCGGGTGCGTCGCCAATCATATTCCGGATATGAGTTAGTTGGTGCGTTCGTAGACGACGAACTTATCGGGGTCATGGGCATCCGACCGGTTCATACCCTCGCGCGTGGAGGGTATCTACATGTCGATGATCTCGTCGTAGCGGTGGAAGCCCGAGGCTACGGTGCTGGGCACGCTCTGTTGGATTATGCCGAGGCTGATGCGCGTGCGCGTGATATGAGCGCGGTGTTTCTGGATGCAAGACCGGAAGCTATCCCATTTTATGAGCGCCGAGACTACGGACTTCACTCAGCGCCATCGATGAAAAAGTTGCTCTAGTCTGTTTATCCTGCGGCCTCGACGCTATCTCGTTGGGATTGAGAACGATCCGCGTCGCCCTGTCGAATGGAGCCTCGTGGCCGACCGGCGTCCAATGCGATGAGACGCAGTCGGCACAGACCTTTGGCGGGTGCGAGCGAGTCACCGGCAGACTGGATCAGTATGGCGTTCAGTGGCGCTCGCTGATATTCCTTTCGCGCCATAACCGAAGCAACTCCCCTTGATTGCTGACCGGGCCTTCAAAAGTCGGAACGCCGTCTGGAATCAAAAACCATGGCTGCTTGCTGCGGGTAAATATGTGCGCTATCGGGACAAATTCGCTTTGGTTCTGCAATGTCCCAGGCCTGAGTATGGACAAGTTGGGCTGATCGTTTGGTTCTGCCCAAAGCCGGGTATCACAGCGCGGGCATGCCTTGCTACGCCGTTGCCCATGACCGAAGTCAAATGTCAGCAGCGTTGGCTCGCCTTCCAAAACATGCAAATCCGGTCGACGGACCCACATCACAGGCAGCGCAGCGCCGCCTGTCCTGCGCTGACATACAGTGCAATGGCAAACATAAAAAGTGAGCGGCTCTCGCCTGAGCTCAAATTTGATTTGCCCGCAGAGGCAATTACCGATGTAGGGTGCAGGCATAGCAACCTCCAGATGCCGTTGGTGAACGTCGGTGGGTTTGGACAGATCGGCAATTGTACGAGCCAGCGGCGAATTGTCAGCGATCTGTTGAGCATTGTCGAACGCCCGCTCTTGGCCAACTCTGCCCGACGCCGCCGTACGCAGGACTCTAAAACCGCGCGTCAGGCAGAGGACCGCAACCGACCCTGAAGCGACGGCCGCCCTGACCGAAAACGGTCAGTCGCCCCGTTCGTTGATGAACGAGCGGACCAAGAGCGCCCCTTCTTCTGGAGTACAGGTAGACGTGTCAACCCGCATCGAATAGGGTCTATCGTAAGCCGGATGCCCGAACTGCGACCTGGCCATTCCTTCTCCACGGTCTGGCCTTCCACGTTCACGTTCCTCCAAAACATGCAGGGGACATGAGACGCCAATTACATATGTGCGGCGCGGGGCAAGGGCCGAAATGCATTCATCGAAGACGGATGAATCCCTAAGCACAAGGTCGAGAACGATCTCGAAGTGACTATCCGCCACCCGTCTAAGAGCGGATTGCAAGTTGAGATGGTGAAGTCTCAGCGCTTGCGCCAACTCGTCGTCCGATCGCATGTCACGTCTACGCGACATTTCGACAAATGCATCGAGCGTTATGTGAAAGACGGGTGTTTCCGAACTATCTTGAAGCGCCCGAGCCAAGCTGCTCTTCCCCGCGCTGGTTGGTCCATGTAATACGATAGCAGTCGGTTCCATATCCTTACCAACGTCCCTTTCGAGTTGGAGTCACACGCTAGCGGGCCAGCTTTTCGTACAGCGACCAGACGTAGCCGCCGGGCTCCGGCTCCGGGTACAGTCCTACGCGGTAAAAGCCAAGCGACTCGTAGTATGCGCATAGCTTCTGGTTGTGAGCGGCGCAGTCGAGTCGAACCAAACGCCGGTTCAAAGTGCTTACGATTTCAGCGCACCAGTCAAGCATGAAGCTGCCGAGCCCGCGTCCGTTAAAGCCATTCCGCACGCAAAGCCCATGCACATATACGGCGATTGGTTCTTGAGGCCCCCAGTGGCTGTCGTCGTGCAGATCCAGCAAAAACGTTCCAACCGAAGTGCCATCCTGTTCGACGAGATACACCTCCCGTTGAGAAACGTTGTTTCGAACCCATCTCTCGGAAAAGCCGTCACCTTCTTTGCCCCACGCATAGTCACCGTGCGCCACCTTCTTTGCGTGCGCATCGTTGCGGATTTGCGTCAAAGCTGGCACATCCAGTTCACCTGCCCTGCGAACGGATATTTTTGTCATTGCTTTTCCCTCCAGCAGTAGATACAGCAGAGCGACGCTTCGCAAAACGCCTTTCACTAAATGAGTTCGGCGATTCGAACTATGGCCAATGCCGCTGGGACGAGCACCGCCTGCGCACATAGTGTCCCAAGAACGCGCGCGCCCGCGAGAATTGTAATGGCCCGCCGGAAGCTGTTTTCCGAAATTCGGCCTTCGATTACATCGTCGGTCATCACTGAAACTTGCGGATCGATGACCACGGCCAATACCACGGTCGCAAAGCCATTGATAACTGACGACAGATTCGCGCAGGTAACCCGCAAATCGGGCTTCAAGTATCCGGCATAAAGTGACGCGAAGACACCGACCGTCCAGATCCCCATCGCGATAGCGTTCAGTCCAATAACTTTCCAGGAAACGCCTGCGCCCGTTGCCAGTTGGATGACGTTATGCCGCGAAGGGAACCGTGCTCCAAGCCGAATATAGCTGACGCCTCCCCGACTGAAGATATGGAGGAGCAGGCGAGGAATCGAGCGATTTGCTTGAAAGTGATCGACGGCACGACTGAAATAGCGCTGGAACGTGGGAATTAGAAATGCACCGACAATGCTTGCCACCGTAGCAGTCAGCAGGAAAAGCCGAAAGTCGCGTAGCAAACCGTGCTCCATGTGACGAGCAATATCAAGCTCAACCCGCTTGGCTATGAATGGTCCTTGAAAGGAGTTCGCCGTCCGGGAAAGCAAAGCGATTATTCCGAACAGTGAAAATGACACGGCAATCCGTCGCGTGCGAACACCGGCGATCCGTACGGCATATGCCAGCGTCGCGATCACATGGATTACGAACGTAAGCCCGCAAATGATCAATAGCTGAGTGTCCATCTTGCCAACGCCAGATTGGGAGAACCGAAATCTACCCGGATTGGAACTCGCGGCCCGATTGTCGACCATCTTGGTTCACTGATCGTGTGACCGGAATTGGCCGCACACTGCCTGATGCGTTCAGCATAGGGCAGTTACGTTTCGACACCCACCTTGCGCAACCTGATCCATTCGTCTGCCACCTCCCCCATGTTCTTGGGTACTCCGCTTTTAATCCAGGCCATGAAGGAACGATCGAACCCGAACGTCTCCCCACATTCGCTCGTCAGAAATCGACGAACGTTTTGCGTGTTCTTGTAAGTCTCGTCAATTTTGGTGGCCCGATTGATCGGGTCTCGGTGCCAGTCAAAATTCATAGAGGCTCCCCGTCTTCAAAGTTGCTGTGAAACAGACTAGCTATTGTTAGCGATCTACGCCGAAGCGTCGAGCGGCCGAAATTGGCCGGATTCTGTCCGACGACGCTCGGCGGGAGTCGGTCCCTTCCCGTCCCCAGTTAGTTTCTGCGAATGCCGCCACTGCGCTCCAGAGCAGCCGTTCTGCCCCGCCGTCGCTCGAACGCAACTAGACGTCCGCGAGCAGTTCCTCCAGCAGGATCGTTACCTTCACGCCATTGGGCGTGCCCAGCGAATAAAGCTGCAACGGGTGCCGCCCGACCGGAAGCGCCTTCTCGTGCGTCGGCCCCGCGACCGGCCGGTTGATGTTGGCAAAGGTGCCGCCACTGGGTTTGTTCCAGGTCCAGACCTTCGGGGGAATATAGTCGAGTAAATCAGCCATGGGGCTCTCCGTAAGTCTCAGTGCCGGCTCACGCAGCCGGGGGATAGTTGGACGGGAAGAGCGCACGTCGGGTCTCCTCGTCGTTGACCTTCTTGAACGCGTGGTCCTTACCGACGGCTCTGGCACTGGCCGCCGCGGGACGTGCGTCGACCGTTTCGAACAGGCGCTTGAGATTCGGAAACGCCGCCAGCGGATCGTCGGCCCCTTTGAGCACGCGCGAGGCACGATCGAGCCATCCCCAAGCCGAGATATCCGCGATCGTATAGGTGTCGCCGACGATATGCGTCCGCCCTTCCAGATGGTCGTTCAAAACCTTGTAGTGACGCTCGGCCTCCCGTCGATAGCGGTTCACGGCATAGTCGAGTCCTTCGGGCGCGGCGAACTGGAAGTGCACGGCCTGACCCGAGAACGGGCCGAGACCGGAGGCGAGGAACAGGAGCCACGAAAGCAGCTCAGGCCTGTCCTGCGGGGAACCGAGCAGCTTGCCGGTTTTCTCCGCCAGATAGAGCAGGATCGCCGTGGAGTCGAAGACGCGCGCTTCCTCGCCCCCCGGCCCTTCCGTGTCGACAATGGCGGGCACCTTGCCGTTGGGGTTGATCGCACGGAACTGCGGTGTGTGCTGTTCGCCCTTGCTAGTATCGACGGGGATCGCCTCGTAAGGAAGGCCCGTTTCCTCAAGGAGGAGCGCGACCTTGGCCGGGTTTGGCGTGGGGTGGAAGTAAAAACGGATCATGGCGGTGCCCTCCGGGTTAAGAATGGGTTCATACACGGTTGGTCGATGCACGGCGCGCCGGCGCGGGCCTGGAAGCGAGCAGCACGCCGAGAACGATGATGACGATCGACATCCCTTCGGCCGGCGACGGCGTTTCGCCGAGGAAAGGTATGGCGAGGAGCGAGGCAGCAGCAGGAAGCAGCGCAATGACGGCGGTCGCAGCGGCGATGTCCCAGATGCGAAGCTCACGGGTGACACCAAACCGCGTCACGACGAACCAGCCCGAGAAGATCATGACCGTCAGCGCTGCCCAGGCAAACCCCGCCATGCGCGCGCCCGAGGCACGTCGCTTCGCCCGACCGGCGTCAGCGGCCGCCGCGATCGGTAGCTTTCCGCTTGCCATCGATCAGGCCGGTTGAAGCTCTTTGAGGGCGGCGAGGATCACATCCGGTTCGAGCCGCTTGCGGTAATCGACCTCGATACTGGCGAGCGCAATGCGTCCATCCGGGGCAATCACATACGTGGCCGGAACCGGCAGTTCCCAGCTCTCGTCGCCATTGATCGCAGGCAGCGCCTTCTGGCTCGAGCGAAGTGCCTCACGCAAATCCGCAGGCAACGCGTAAGCAAGCCCGAAGCGGCGTGCGACGGAATTGCCAACGTCGCTCAGGACATCGAACGTTAGAGCGTTTGTTTGAACAGTGGTCAGCGAGCCGTGCGCAAATTGTGGCGAGATTGCGACCAGCGTGGTCATCGGGAAGGATTGCCTGATAAGCCCGCAACTGGATATTGCAGTATGGACACCATCCGCCGCGATAAAACGTAACGACGACGGGCCCCCTCTGCAACAGAAGGGACAGTGAGACAGGATTGTCGTGTACGTCCAGCAGTGAAAAGTCCGGCGCTTCATCGCCGACTCCGACCGCGTGGTCAAGCACAAAGCGGGCACGCAGCTCCTCGATCCTGGCCTCGTAAAGAGCGGCGCGCCCCGACGGCGCGGTACGCGCAAACTCGGCCCTGAAGTTGTCCAGTTGCTCCTGCAATTTCATGACGCTTTCCTCCTCCGTGCGACAACTCTGCAAGCCTGATGTGCCCAAGGCCTCATAAACGTCACGCCTTTTCGTTTTAGAACGTGCATTCTATAATCACTCATCGCAGCGAAACTGGCAAGCGCGCTGTGCGATGACTTGACAGGTGACAGAGATGGCAAGACCCAGGGAATTTGACGAAGGGGCGGTGCTGGAGGCGACCATGCAGTGCTTCTGGAGATTCGGGTATGAGGCGACGTCGGTGAAAGACCTGACCGAAAGGACAGGTCTCACCGCAGCCAGCCTTTACAACGCGTATGGAGACAAGCGCGGGCTCTTCCAGGCAGCGCTTGATCGCTACGTGGACGAAAGCATTGGAAGGCGCATACAGCGCTGTGAAGCGCTGCCTCCCCTTGAGGCGATTCACGCGTTTTTCGAAGAGATCGTGCGCCGCTCGCTAAATGACCGCCAGCACAAGGGCTGCATGATCGTGAACTCCGCCATGGAGATGGCACCACACGACGCTGAATTCCAGAAAATCATCGCTGGCGTTCTTGTCCGTATCGAGAATTTTTTTCTAGGTTGCGTCATAGCAGGTCAGTCCGACGGAACCATCGCGCAATCACTGCGGGCAGACGTCCTCGCTCGGCATCTTCTTGGCGTTTTGATGGGCGTTCGCGTCCTGGCTCGTGTTCGTTCCGACAGAGTGCTGCTGGAAGGGGTGATTGCACCAGCGCTTGCCTTGTTGCAACCTCCAAACGGGTGAACTAGCGATCGCCGAAGTTCGATGTAGAGCGCCTCCCGCACCGTTTTTTATTCTGCCGTGTATGTCGTCGAATGCCCGTCACTAGACAGCGCCAGGAACTTCGGGTCAAACCCGGTAACTTGAGGGCATGACAAGAGGGACACGTAAGGCCTGCCCGACAGACGTGTCAGACCAGGAATTGAGCTTCATCAATTCATCATTTCGTCTCGCGCATCGCCTGTAATGAGCCGCGTGCTGCGCCGGTAGGTGAGATACGCCCAGAGCCAATCGAGAATGACGATGGCACGGTTCCGTCCGCCGACCAGAAAGGCGATATGAGTTGCGCCCCAAAACCACCACGCGGGCTCCCCCCACACACAAAGCTTGCCGATCTCGGCAACGGCGGCCTGACGCCCGATCGTGGCCAGGCTGCCAAAGTGCCGATAGCGAAACGGCGGCGGCGGGCGCCGCCCCGCCACACTGGCCGCAATCACGCCAGCCACATATCGGCCCTGCTGTTTGGCAGCCGGCGCGAGACCAGGAACAACTGCTCCGCCCCATCCCAGAGAAGATGCCGTGTCGCCGATCGCATAGATCCGTTGCAGGTCAGGCACAGACAGGTCGGCTGCCACGGCAAGCCGCCCCGACGGATCAGCGGTCCGGTTTAACCATTGGGCCGCGGGCGACGCAGCAACGCCCGCCGCCCATAGAACGGTACGGGCGGCGATGCGCTGCCCGCCAATGTCGACACCCTCGCTGTCCACGCCCAGTACCCGGGTGTCGAGCCGGACATCGACCCCGAGCGCTCGCAGTGAGCGTTCTGCTGCGCCCGATAGCGTAGCGGCGAAAGTGGGCAGAATGCGCGGACCCGACTGCAACAGGATAACGCGAGCGACGGCCGGATCGATCATGCGGTATTCCTCGGCCATCCCGTGCCGGGCCAGTTCGGCGATGGCTCCCGCCAGTTCGATGCCAGTGGGACCGCCGCCGACGATCACGAAAGTCAGCCACGCGGCACGTTCGGTCTCGCTGGCCGCGCTTTCGGCTTCCTCGAACGCCCGCAGGAGGCGGCTGCGCACGGCGGTCGCATCTTCGATACTCTTGAGTCCCGGTGCAAAAGGCGCCCAACTGTCCTTGCCAAAATAGCTGTGACGAGCGCCCGTCGCCAGCACCAGATAGTCAAATTTCATGGGTAACACGCCGATGTGTACCTCGCGCGCGACCGCATCCACTCCCGTCACCTGCCCTAGCCTGACCTGGACGTTGCGCTGACGCCGGAACAGGCTGCGGATCGGCGTGGCGATCTCCGCCGGCGACAGCGCGGCCGTGGCCACCTGGTAGAGTAGCGGCTGAAACAGATGATGGTTGCGCTGGTCGATCAGCGTGACCCGACAGCGCGCATTGCGCAATCCCTGCGCGGCTGCGACGCCGCCAAAGCCGCCCCCGACCACGACGACATGTGGAAGATCCTCCGGGGCGGAATCGTCTTCCTGCGACGCATTGCCCGTCCACCGCTCAAACAGCCAATCGAGGGAGAACATGCCACCGCCCGCGGCCACGAGCACAGCAAGCAGAAGCAGGACTGCCAGCCGATCGTCCATCGACATGGCGATACCAGCCACTGGCACCATCGCCGCTATGAACAGCGCGGCAAACCGCGTCGCACAGCCAAGCACCAGCGCCAGCGCGAGCGCCGCCGCACACCACGCCGGATGGACAAGAGATGTCGCAGCGGCGCCCAACATCCCTCCCTGCAACCACGAACCGAATGGCAATACGAAGTCAACGAGTGAAGCTGCAAGCCCAACACGTATGACGAACTGCAGAAGCGGGCCCAGGTGACGTTCGAGCCAGACGTAAAGCCCACGCGTGAGCCTTACTGGGCGAAATGGGATCCACGACAAACCGCGCCCCAGAAGATTGTCCAGCGATATGGCCCCCGCCCCGCTTACGATGAACCACGAAAGGAGCGCGAGTTTGGCTCCCTGTGCGCCCACCGCCAGCGCGCCGTGACTGTCCGCGATTGTCTCGATGAGCAGCACCAGTGCAACAGGACGAGTCAGCAGCCCCAAGGTAAGCAGCAACGGCACTACACTGTGCAGCGCCGCATCGAGCCCGGACGGGACGCGCAGGCCGCCGGAAAACAGACCCCCGTGAGGGCTTTCTGCCATCGTCATGATCTGGTGCACGAGGACGACCTGCCCAAACCAGATCCGGGCAAGCAACAGCAACCAGGGCATGCATAGCAGGCGCAGCGCGAGGCCGAAACCGCAGGCACGTTTAAGGGTCTTTCGTAGCATAGGGAGATCGTCCAGCTATCCATGAACGGTTCGGAGTTCCACTGCGGACAGAGAGCGGACCGCCGCACCGATGCATGGGGTAACGTATTGGCTCAGGACGGCAAGTCAGTCATAGCGCCTGCCCGTGGCTGGCTGCCCGCAAGACGTCAACGGCTCTCCGAAACCATACCGTCCACATCCGATTGATAGTTCGTCTCCGGCGGCCACACGGTTACGGCGGTCGAAGAATCTTCTTCGCCGCTCAGATGCCAGGCGGGAGGAAACATTGGATGTGCGTAATCGTCCTTTTCGTTTAGCAATACAAAATAATCATGCAAAACTCAGGTCGTCCAATCTGTCCCGAACCCGGGCGGCACTCACGCGGTCCGTTCGTCCCCGACGACCGGAAACACTTCAGCGCGTCGACCGTCGATAAAAAACGGCGGTGTGCTGTAACCGGCTGGCAACCGGCAGCGAACTACTGCAAGCGGTTTGGCCACGGCGCTTCTGCGCAGACGTCATCGCTCCACAGGTCGAAAGCAAAAAAAGCGATTCCCCTGTAACCAGACATCTACAGCCCACGAATTAGATCACGTATCCATCACGGGTACCTTCCATCCCAACTACTGGAGAAATTCAATGTCCACAAAGATCACGGTCAGTTCCACCCTGCTCGCCGGCGTTGTCGCGAGCCTGCTTGCATCAGTCGCCCACGCAGCACCGCTTACGCCGGCCGAAGGAGCCGCTGCCGTCGCCGCACACAAGGAGAAGTGCTACGGCGTTGCCCTGAAGGGGCAGAACGACTGCGCCGCCGGTCCCGGCACGACGTGTCAGGGCACATCCGCAATGGACTTCCAGGGTAACTCGTGGAAGTTCGTTCAGGGCGGCACCTGCACGAGTATCCAAGTGCCGGGTGGCGGCCACGGCTCGCTCACTCCGTTGAAGTCCTGATTCGGCGAGCGACAAGAGGAACGGGGCGGCCATGGGCAATTCCACGATGACAACGGCA
The DNA here is from genome assembly GCF_003002025.1 of Paraburkholderia sp. BL25I1N1. Classification (GTDB taxonomy): domain Bacteria; phylum Pseudomonadota; class Gammaproteobacteria; order Burkholderiales; family Burkholderiaceae; genus Paraburkholderia. The sequence continues at coordinate 393,437 of NZ_PVZB01000004.1, read as the reverse complement.
GTTAGCCAAACAGACCGCCCCCTTCACGCGACACCTGGCGCCCAAGGGCTCGCCGGGACCCGTTTCAAGCATCAGCACGTGTCTGCGATCCTCGCGGACGCGACTGAGCAACAGATTCTTCGAGGTTCATGCGGAAAATCATATGAGCGTCGGCGGACGGTCACATCGGACGCTTGCCGCGATCTGTGAGCACTATTTCCGCTCTGCATTCACGGCGTCCGTATGTCGAATGGCGGCCACCCGGAAGATGCACTTGTGACGCGACCGGTGCGGGACGTGATGGTATCGCGCCGTCCGGCCGTTGATGCGACCTTCCTCATTAGTCTTCTCGACGGCGCATCGACAGGCGAAGCGGGCACGGCCCCGTGTCGGGAAGCCCCGTCCCTCGATCTGCACGCCAACCTGGGCAGGGATGATCCCAGCAGGCGTGTTTGCAGTCGTCCAACATGGAGATTCACAGAGATGTCGAACCTACAGAACGTAAAACTGCCGCTTCCGGACGTAGTCGTATCCGCGATTGGCACGGCGAGGCGGCTGATCCAGCAGCTCGCGCAGCCGTGGCTCGTTCAACTCGTACTGCGGCTTGCTCTGGCTGTGCCGTTCTGGAAATCGGGTGTTCTCAAATGGCACGGCTTCCTTCAACTGAACGATACGGCGATCGACCTGTTCACGGACGAGTTCAAGTTGCACCTCCCAGGCGGTCCATATCCGTTTCCTGCCCCAGCTGTTTTTGCGTTTCTGTCGGGCTGCGGCGAGGTGATCTTCCCGGTGCTGCTCGTGCTTGGCTTCGGAACCCGGTTCGCCGCAGCCGGCCTGATAGTTATGACTTGCATCGTCGAGCTGACTGTACCGGACGGCTGGCCCATCCATCTGACCTGGTTGGCGATGGCACTGGCAATTGCGGCCTGGGGGCCGGGTCTGATATCGATTGACTATCTGCTTGGCGACAGGTCGCCCAGGTCGTGAGCCGTTGAATACAGCTGACCGGGGAGGCGACGGGGTTATTCCGGAACGTCAGGTTCATTTTGCTGCGTCGGCAGTTTTGCGCCGACGCATTGCTTGATGCGCGATATCTGAGCTTTACGCAGGACGCGCAGTTCGCAGCCGTATTTTTCCCGAACGCATAAATGCTGCCTTTATCCTCGATGTATCGCACCGTCCAGTCATGGAGTCAGGCGCTTTCATGACGATGCACGACTGCGCGAGAGGGCGACGGAATCACGGCAACGACGCCACGGATGTTTAGCAATTCCGCTCGCTCTACTCAAGCATGCGCGTGGTCACGCAGCTCACCAGGGATGAATGCGCGCTCAAGGCCGCCCTCGTTCAACCATGCACGCGTCTTCGCGGCTGCACGCTCAATCAGGCGGTCGCACTGCGTGTAGTCGTAAGGCGAGACATCGAGCGGACACAGTGGTGGAACAACAAAAATCTCCGCGCGGGAAGAGTAGGATTCCAGATCGCGCACAAGCTGACGCGCAATGAGCAGTGTCAGCGCGTGTGTAGCCTGCGCGATTGCGTTACCGGGCGGCTTGTGTAGCGCGCAGGCAAATCCGGCCGGAAGCACGATGACGCGTGTCGCACCGAGTGAGATCGCCACGGAGATCGGCGTATTGTTGGCCACGCCACCATCGACCAGATCCAACCCGCCAATGCGCACGGGCGGAAACACACCGGGAATTGCAGCGCTCGCGAGAATGGCATCCACCAGCGGGCCGGATGAAAGGATAATTTCTTTGCCGCTCTGCATGTCCGTCGCAACGATGTGAAGCGGTATGGCCGCATGCTCTACCCGGGCAAACGACAAATTCTTTTCCAGCAGCATGCGCAGTGGTGTGGCGTCGACAAGGTGGGAGCGGCGACGCAGCATCATCTCGAGCAATCCAAACATGGAGAGCGGCATGATGTCCCGCCGCCTGATCCGACACCACAGTAATTCAAGCATGGCGACGCCATCGCTGTCGGGCCGGCCAGCAAAATACGCCGCATTGATGGCACCAGCGGATGCGCCAATCACGCAACCCGGAAGCACACCATGATCGAGCAACTCGCGCAGCATGCCAACTTCGATCGCGCCGAGGCTGCCGCCGCCTGCGAACACAAAAGCGGTCAAGCTGGGCGGAGCGGACAAATTCGGATAAGTGGACATGTCTGCCTCCGTTGCCGTGTCATACCGGATCCGTTCTTCATGACCCACCGAGCGAATTCGCACCAAATGACGGGTGGCCCGATCGGGACTGCGTCGCCCGGATCGAGCCTGCTGCCTGACATCCGCTTACCGGAATTTCATATTTTCGCCAATACACTTAGGATAGCTATATACCGTACATGATCTATTCCGGGTGGATCTGATTCATTCGTACTACGCCGCGCCTGGCGTCCGGAGCTTTCGTGCCCGTATTACTACCGCGAACGCATTGAACCAAGACGATCACTTTGCCTTGCTATTCCCTGCCCTTCGTTTAGTGCCGGGTGAAATTCGGTGTGCCTCCAGGCCCATAGGGATCGGGATTGCCGAAACGCGGAATGGTACCGCTCATGCGGGCGCGGATCAGTTCCTCACGCACTTGCTCGCGAGTCTTCGGACCTTGATTCGATCCTGCCGCCATTGAGTTTGCGTCTAGGGGCTGTAAAGACTGCGCGCTCGCCAACGCCGAGATGCCGAGAGATGCCACGGCAATGACCATCACCAACTTGTTCACTTTCATCATTACTCTCCTAAAGGGGATGGGTCGACCTATCCAAATTCCAACCCGTCCTGGCGCTCCAGATAGTCGGGAGTGCCTGACGCCGGTGGCTCAAGCACAGGCTTATTCCTGCACTTCATAAGATATTTCGCCTATCTACCCGGATGGGTTACAGACCACACAAGAAATAAGATTAGGGATCAGTTACACGCCGGCACCACGCACCTCTGCGCGGCGCGGACTGAACACAGTTTGACCTTCGAACGGTCCGACTCACCAGTTCAGCAACCGGGGCCCCAGCGCCACGCCGGCAAGCGTGGGGATCAGCATGCCGAGGAGATACCAGACGGCCCAGAATGGCACGCCCATCTCGGGACAGTGGAAACAGTAAGCAACGGCAGCAGTCGCTCCTGCCAGCAGACCGCCGGCGGCGCCGGCCAGCCTGGGACGGGTGGGCGCCAGACCGCGCATCGCCCAGAACACCGTGATGAACACGGGCACTGAAAGCAACGCGATATTGCGCGGGCACACGCGCCAGGTATTGCCCATTACCAGGGGCAAGCGAGCGTCGGGAGGGGTTAACCACAACAGGATGAGCGTCGCAATCCAGACTGCGAGCGCGGGCGCAGCAAGCGCAGCCCACGCGCGCCCCACCGCCATTCCTGGCCTGGACAGTCTCGCCGTCACCAGTAACGCGGCAAGTGTGAGGCACAGAGGCAGCGCCAGCTTGATCCAGAACAGCGGCGTCTTTATTACCGCGTCGATATCGGGGCGAACGCCAAAAGCGATTGCCATGAGCGCCGTGGAACCGGCACCGCCGCACACCATGGCCCAGCTGAATCGCTTTGCCGACACGTTCCGATCGACAGCGGGCACCCCCGCGGCCAGCAGTGAAACAAGATCCTCTGTCTTCATGATGCGCCTTGAAACTTCAGTGCCAATGCTTTCAAACCGCGGTGCACGCCAACCTTGACCGCCGACTCCGACAGGCCGGTGAGCTTTGCGGTTTCTGTCACCGACAGCCCCTCCAGCTTTACGTGCAGAATCGGCAGGCGCTGTCGATCGGGCAATTGTTCGAGCAGCTTGCCCAGATCACGCCGCGCCTCCGCCGGTTCGACATCGCAGGTGGCGAATATCTCGAGCTCGTCGTCCAGCGGCATGTGCAGAGCTTCCCGGCGCGATCGCGCGCGGAAAAAGTCCGCCAGCTTGTAGCGCGCGATGGCATGCACCCAGGCCGTCAACGGCTGGTCTGGACGGTAAGTATGGCGCCCATTATGCACTGCCATCAAAATCTCCTGAACCAGGTCCTCGATATCGTCTTGCAGATAAAAGAGACGCTTCCTCAGGAACCCGCGCAGATGTCCGGTCAGGTCGCCGAGAAATGCATGATAAGCCGCCGCATCCCCATCCAGGCCACGTATGAACAGAGCCTTCAGTCGCTCTTCGACGGGACGCGCCGGTCCATTTTCAGTAGTTCGGTTCATGGCGGGTTCTGGTTACAGTTCGCGCGAAATAAGCCTTGAGAACATGTACGCGGTTCACGGACAGATGTTTTTCTTCTGGACGTGTGGTGAGAACTTCTCACGTCCGGCCGCCAGCTGCAAGTCTGTCGAGAACCGGAAGCAGCTCGGCGGGGTCGGGACGTCTCGTGCAGTCCGGGCTCACCTCGGCGTAGGCGATGATGCCGTTCCTGTCGATGACGAACCTCGCCGGCATCGGCAGCGTCCACGAGGGGTCGTCGTTGAACGACGACAGGTCGACCCCGAACATGGTCAGGTACAACTCGACGAGGTAGTCCGGCAACGCGACACGCAGCCCATAGTCTGCCGAAAGCTCACCGCGTGGGTCTCCGAGTATCGGGAAACTGAGACGGTTCTCACGGATCGTCACGCGACTATTGACCCCGTTTTGCGGCGAAATCGCCATCAGGATCGCGCCACGCGCGACGATATCGGGAAGTGCCGCTTGCAGCGCCTGAAGATCCAGATTGCAGTATGGGCTCCATACGCCGCGATAGAACGTCAGCACCAACGGGCCATCGGCAATCAGCTTGCCCGCACTGACCGGCCGGTGGTCCGGGTCCCTCAGGACAAAACGCGGTGCCACGTCGCCGACCCTTTTCGCTCGCTCTGCCAGGCCAGATTCGATGAGCTCGTCGGTCGCCCGCTGGAGCGTATCGACGACCGAACGATGCGTGTTGAAAGGAGGTCGCCCGGACTCGAATATCGCCTTGAAGGCATCGAGACGTTTCTGCAATGACATGACACGATTCTCCGATTCGACGTGCGCCCGCCGCTCGACTTATTTGGGTACGTCGATCGGCGAAACGGACACTTGCCCTCCCTTCTACAGTCGGGGCTCGACGCGAAAGATGACACAAGATGCACCTGAATTTTTCCGCCATCCCGTTTTTCCGATAACGCGAGATAAATCGCGATAGGGCCAGATTTGCAGTGCCTTTCGGATCATTGGCGTCAGTCTGACGTGCACGCGTTGGCGAGAGGATTGACGCTCGCGAGGTTGAGCACGTGGCAGCCGGGCCAGAACTACACCTCCGCCATTGCCACAATTAGGCAACCTGACTGAACGTTTGTTTCAGGAAGGTGTAACCCGATCGAGGTCCGCATCGAACTAGCATAGGGACAGCGTCAGCGAGCGCTGCGAGACAGGGTGATGCATCCTGCTCATGATTTCATTTCAACGATACAGCTGGAGATGCGGATGACGCTATTCGTGCTGTCATATCACCTGCTCCACCGCGACCCATGCATCAATGATTCTCACCAGGAGTCGACTCATGCCATCCCGTCTGCTTGGTTTCATTTCACTGCTTGTGGCCCTCCCCGTCATCGCGGCGACGCCCCGACCCGTGGTCGTCGAACTGTTTACGTCCGAAGGATGTTCTTCCTGTCCGCCAGCCGACGCCTACCTGTCGGAGTTAAGTCAACAGCGAAGTGACATTCTCCCTTTGGCTTTCCACGTCACCTACTGGAACGGTCTGGGGTGGAGGGACCCGTTTTCCCTTGATATCGCCACCCAACGTCAGGCTGAATACGCTCGACGCTTCGGCGATGGCTCCTACACCCCTGAGATGGTCGTCGACGGAACAATCGGCTTTGTGGGATCGGACCGCTCAACCGGCGAGGCCGCGATGCAGAAGGCTAAAGACGCCCATGCAACGGCCATGCCGGTATCGGCCGTGCGCAAGGGCAACGTCATCAACGTTTCAGTCGGCGCCGGCTCCGGAAGCGCGCAGGTGATTCTGGTGGGTTATGACTTGCAGCATGTGACCTCAGTCGGGCGTGGTGAAAACGGCGGGCGGACGCTGAAAGAGTCGAACATCGTTCGTTCGTTTCAACCGATTGGCCTATGGACGGGCAAACCGGTGATGTTCGAGCCGCAGATACCCGCGGGTGAGAAGACCGCAATCCTGCTCGAAGCACCAGACGGACGTATTGTCGGCGCGGCCCGCGTGACAGATGAGCCTTGAAGTGGCTTCGCTGCGTCCCGGACGGACGGCTCGTGAAAACCCGACGTACCTACCCGCTTTTCGATGAGGAGCAGGCGATGCCCCGATTTACTCGCATTGGCGCCTTCCTTGTCCTGGTCGCAACGCTTGTTCTCGCTCCATCGTTTGCGGCTCGTGCGGCGTCCTCGAGCTGGACTGGCGATCAGCGCGCCCGTGTACGCCTCATCACAGCGACCAACGGCGTACCGGGCAATACCCTGCAGATAGGCGTCGAGTTCCGGTATCCGGACGGGTGGCATGGTTACTGGCGCTCACCCGGCGACACCGGCATTGCGCCGATTTTCGACTGGTCCCGGTCCAGGAATGTCGCGTCAGCATCCGTGTCCTGGCCAGCGCCCTCCCGCCTTGTTATTTCAGGTCTGCAAAACAGTGTCTATACGGGAGATTTCATTCTGCCGGTGAGCCTTAAGCTCGACCATCCGCACGAGGCCACCCGCATTGCGCTGGCGCTCGACTACGCGAGCTGCGCGAATGTCTGTGTGCCCGAACATGCGGAGCTGGCGCTCACCTTGCCGGCGGGCACGGACGGACCATCAAGCGAAGCCGCAGATATCGCGGCAGCGCTGCAAAGGGTGCCGCAGACGCCCAGCGAGGCTGGAGTCGGCGTGGTGCATAGCACACTGGAGCGAACCTCTACCGGCCGGCGCCTGAAAGTCGAACTACTTAGCGAGGGCATCCCGTTTCGGTCGCCCGACCTGTTCGTCGAAGGAGCCGAGGCCGGCCTCCCCGCAGCGCCGCAGGTACACCTTTCAAACCACGGGCACCGGGCCGCACTGGAAGTCGAACTGCCACCTGCCGGTGCAGCGAAAGACCCGTTGCGCCTGACTGTGCTGGACGGATCCAGAGCGGCCGAGTTCATGCCCGCACCGGTCGGCTCCACGGCAGACGACGATCACGGCATCGTCGTCATTCTGGCCCTCGCACTCCTTGGCGGCCTGATTCTGAACTTCATGCCGTGCGTGTTACCCGTTCTTTCAATCAAGGTTTTCTCGGTGGCGAAAGCCGCAGGCACTGAGCGCCGAACGGCAAGGCAGGTGGCTCTCGCGACGGCACTGGGAATTGTCGCGTCGTTTGGATTGCTTGCAGCCGTGCTGTCAGTGCTCAAACTCGCGGGGGCGTCACTGGGTTGGGGCATACAGTTTCAGCAACCATGGTTCCTCGCCAGCATGGCGGTCGTCACAACCCTGTTCGCGGCAAGTTTTTTCGACTGGCTCCCGATCGGTCTTCCGTCATTTCTTTCTGGCGGTGCGAGCGATGCGACCAAGCGGGGACCGCTTGTCGAGGCATTCGTCGGCGGGATGCTTTCCACGCTTCTTGCAACACCCTGCTCGGCTCCGCTCGTCGGCACTGTGGTCGGCTTTGCGTTGGCACGCAGCCCGGTCGAGATTACGGCGGTGCTTCTAGCACTTGGGGTAGGAATGGCACTCCCGTTCCTGACGTTGGCGCTCGCGCCGTCGCTCGCGACGCGGCTTCCGCGCCCCGGCCAGTGGATGATCCAGTTGCGCAGAATCATGGGCCTACTGCTGCTGACGACTTCGCTCTGGATGATCGCGTCGTTGTGGAACATCGCGGGTATGGCAGTCGCGTCATTCGTCAGTATCGTGCTGGTTGCCATGCTCGCCATGCGGGCCGTCGTTACCAGATTGGGCCGCCCGCGGACCAACCGATGGTCAGGCGCAACGACTGCGCTCCTTGCGTGCTGCGCTATTGCCATTGCCTCGCTCACCCCTTCCGGCGCAGGAGACCGAGGCGTTCCACCGTCCGAATGGCAAGCGTTCGATCCGAGTGCAATCAGCACACTGGTCGCCAGCGGCAAGACCGTGCTCGTCGACGTAACGGCAAGCTGGTGTCTCACCTGCAAGGTCAACGAGCTGTCCGTTCTCGACACGGCTGCCGTGCGCACTCGGCTCAGACAGGACAATATCGTGCGCATGCGGGCCGACTGGAGCCGGTATAACCCTGGCGTGCTCGCCTACATTCAGGGTTTCGGTCGTTTCGGCATTCCACTCGACGTCGTATATGGGCCTCGCATGCCGCAAGGGCAATTGCTACCGGAGCTCTTGCAAACTTCGACGCTGTTCCGTGCGCTCGACAACGCCACCCTCCCGCAAACGGCAAAGAGCCATTCATCCGCCGGTTGACCTGGCGCGACTTCTTCAGAAGCCTTCCAAACTTACGGCAAGTCAGTACGCCAGTTGGAAACCGCATCGCCATCGCAAATAAATAACCTTGTTTGTGTAACCTGAAGCACGTGTTGGACGAATTTAAAGGGCAACGTCGAACCGGCACGACGCGTCGGCCGCATAAAACAAAATGGACAATCCATCGTTTGTAGCGGCTTCCCGTTCGCCCGAAATTTCCCTGAGAAATACTTCCATTGCGACCATGACTCCAAAAAAGATGCTCAGCCTCGCTTCACGTCTGTTCGGTCAGGCGGAACCGGCACATAGCGCGGATCGAGCGCTTCTTGATAGTCTGCTCGCCCTCGCGTGGGTGGTAGAGGCCCGCGACCCCTACACCGGCGGCCATTTGTGGCGAGTCTCCCGTTACGCAGGTCTGCTGGCACGACGAATGGGTCTTTCGGATCGCGATGCGGCGAACGTCTCGGTGGGTGGATTCCTGCATGATCTGGGCAAAATCGCCGTTCCCGATTCGGTCTTACTCAAAACGGAGCGTCTGACCGATGCGGAGTATGCCGTCATCAAAACGCACCCTGAAGTCGGCAAACGACTGCTTGCGAAGCACCCTTTCGGTGAACGCATTGCGGACGCGGTTTACGCCCATCACGAGCGACCTGACGGCAAAGGTTATCCGTTAGGTATCGCTGGCGATGAGATCACCCCAATGGCTGCAATCATCGGCATCTGCGACGCGTTTGACGCCATGACCAGCACACGCCCGTACCGTAAGGCGATGCCGATAGACGATGCCTTTGCTGTCGTACGCGACAATCTCGGCACGCAGTTCAATCGCGAATATGGAGAAATGTTTCTGGAACTGGGTGGGAGCGTCAACCTGTACCACATCGCAGGCCATAGCGATGAAGGAATACCACTCCAGCATTGCCAGACATGCGGACCAACTGTTGTCGTCAGATCAGATACAGTTGAGGATGCCGAAGTATATTGTCCGGCATGCACAGCAAGCTACCGGTTCAAAGGTGTGCTCTCCGCCATGCTGCCGACGGGAAACAAGGCGAGTGCCGCCGACCTGGCTCCCTCGCCGGACCTGGCGCTCATTGCGCGCGTGACGGGTCAGCTACACAGCTTGTCGTGACAGCGCTTGCCTGGCGAGTCATGCGAAGGCAGAGTTGCTGACTCTTTATAGCAATTCCCTGCGCCCCGGTGCCACGGACGCATTCTCATATCGATGTTGTCAGCGTGGTGAGCCATGCTGGACTGACGGACAGGAGAAAGGTTTCCAACTGACGGTCCACGCCAGTCATGACGATCGTCCCCATGACCACGAAAAGGGCACCGAGCGTCCAGCGGGCCGTCTTGCCCCAGGTGGCAAGCGTGCCTCGCACCTTCATGAGCGAAACCCTCGAGATCGTTCCGAGCAAAACGAGCGGCAGTGCCGCACCCAAACCGAATAGCACCATCAGGATGGCGATATGGCCGAGGTCCTGACCTTGTGCCGCTAGCGACGTTGCCGCGCCTAACGTTGGCCCGACACAGGGGGTCCAGACGAACCCCAGCAGCAGCCCGACCATCAACTGCCCGAACAGTCCATTTCCTTTCACATCGTCAAGCGCCTGCTGGCCCTTCGCACCGATGACGGAACTGAGCCGGGAAAAAGCCCTTTGAAGGGCGCCCGATAACATGACAAGGCCGAAAAATACCATCAGGCTCGCAGCCCCGCGTCGAAGGACTTCGGGGTCCAGTGCCGCTGACGCCCCCAGGGTGGCGAGAAACAGGCCGACACCCGCAAACGAAATGGCCAGGCCAGCTGCCAGCGCGATGACGCCGAATCGATGTTTCGCCAACGCCGACGTCGCGAGTATCGGCAGTAGCGGAAGGACACAGGGAGACAGCACTGATGCCGACCCGGCGACCAGACTTAACCCGTACGTTGCGGCAGTGAATTGCATTACAGAGCCTGTTCAAACAAGGTCCGGATTGCGGCCTCCTGGGTCTGCCCTGTCGAACGTGCCACTTCGTGGCCGTTCCTGAAGACAACGAAGGTCGACTGCTGGGTTACCTTTAGTTCCCTTTTCAGTTTCGTTTCCGCATCGTAGTCCGCTATGAAAATCGTCACCTGCTTCAGCTTGGGGTCGGCAGACAGACGGTCGACGATCGGCTTTTGAACCCGGCATGTTGGACACCAGCTCGCATGCAGATATACAACCGCCGGCCGGCCCGATGAGACGGTCTGATCGAAGCTTGCCTGAGTAAATGGCACTTCACCCGCGAATGCAGTGGCTGACGCACCCAGCAGCGCTGCGCCCACGATGTGTTTAACAAATCGCATCCGGTTCATGATTAGACCCTTTGGCGGTTGGGATGGGGGGGAACAGTCGATACCTCAATCCTAGTTCGGATATTCGGCAACATCGGTTACAGCGCGGCTCAAATCTGTCGCGCACCTGTTCGAAGTTCTCGATTGACCCCAGCGCGCCCGATGAAGCGACGGTCCATTTCCCATTCGGATGTAACCAAAGCGGACTTCAGATGGAACTAGCAAATTATCGATTGCAGCCGATGCTGGGCCGGCTTTCGATTTCGTTTGTGTGTTTCTGTGTTTCGCTTCTGAACCTGCCTCGGCGCCCGAAGACATGGGTACCTGGTCAGACCGTGTCTTTGAGCGCCTACCTGAAAGTCAATTGATATTGGGCTCAAGAAGCGCCAGCACCGGTCGTACAACTCCCTCCAGCAGCGCACGCTCCGGTCTTACCCGGGCGAGCACCCGTATGCCAAGGTGTGCTCCCAGCAGCAACCGGGCAAGATCATCAGCAGGTTGTGCAGTCGAAATCTCGCCAGCCTGCTGACCAGCGCGCGCGCAGCGCAGGAAAAACGCTTCGACCTCGATTAGGACATTTGCGATCATCGCCTGAAAATCGGCGTCGTGTGGCGCAACCTCAAGCGCTGAATTCACCAGCAGGCATCCCTTACGGCCCCTGTCGGAGACCGAGCGCTCGACAATCTCCCGGAAGAATGCCTTGATGGCATCCAACGGTGGCAGGCTTCGCTCAAATCTCGACACCCGGTCACTGAAGCTTTTTTCAATGTAATGTGCGAGCGCTCGTTCAAACAGCGACCGTTTGTCCCCGAACGCGTTGAACAGGCTTGCCCCCGTAATTCCCATACTCTGCGCAAGATCCCGGACGGAAGTGGCCTTATAGCCATAGATCCAAAACTGGTGGGCGGCTGCATCAAGGACCGCATTTTCATCAAATTCCCGTGGTCGGGCCATGTCAACTCCTGCGATCGCGTGGCGTCTTGCCGATCGGCATTGCAACGTCACACGCGTTGCGATATTCTAAATCAATCGATCTAAAATGACCTTGGGGCGATAGCAAACCACCTCGGGGGTCCTACGAAAAGCCATTACGCAGGCATCAGGCGGTCTGAACACGACGGACAGTACATCATGATCGACTTCTATCTTCCCCCTACGCCCAACCCTGCAAAGGTTGACCCGATGCTTGAAGAAACCGGTCTCGAGTATGAACTGCGGCTCATTGATACCAAGAAGGGCGAACGGCACTTCGACTCGTTCCTCAAAGTCAAAACGAACGGCAAAGTTCCTGCAATCGGCGAGAGGGCCGGGCCTGCAGGGAGGGAAGCGAGCGCGTTCGATTCGAGTGCCATTCTGTTTTGTCTGGCTGAGAACCCTGGAAAGGATCTCAGCGCCGCAACTGATCGCCCGGAACGGCTCTTGTGGCTTTTATTCGTTAGTTCAGGCGTCGGACCGTTCTCGGGTCAGTCGGTACAACTCCAGCACGGGCACCGGAGCAGCTGCCGTATCGCCGACATGTCTGCGTGAGGTCGGATAGCACGCGCCGCTTTCATCCTGCCCGGCACTGATGATCCGTGGGCGCCATTCGCCAAACTCAAACGCTGGTTTGCGGAAATTGACGGCGGCCCGGCTGCGATTCGCGCGCGGGCGGTTGGGACCGATATACGTTCAAGCAGGAGATGGATGCGCCGGCGCGGCACGGCCTCTTGCCGTCCAACTACCCGGCCGCGTGACGCGCGGAATTGCAGGGGGTTTTATACCTTGCGTATAGACGATCTAAAGCGCCAATGGTTCGAGTCAAACGAGGAACATGAGGAATGGAAATCAGGAACAGGCGCGTGTTGATTACGGGTGGCTCCAGTGGTATTGGTCTGGCGCTCGCTCACATTCTCGGCTTGAAAGGCGCGCGTGGCAATCAGCGGTCGCCGGACTGACAAACTTGATGATGCCATTGCGAGCTTGCGGGTTTCAGGCATTACAGCGAAAGCCATCGTGGCGGACGTCGCAACGGAATCAGGCCGTGCCGCGACGATCGAAAAGGTGCTCGAAACGCTCGGCGGCGTTGACATACTGGTCAACAATGCTGGCGGAGTAAGGGCCGGCAGGCTCGAGAACACTACTGAGTCTGAAATCCGGGCGATGATTGAAGTCGATCTTGTTGCTCCCATTTTTCTTACAAGGGCGCTCCTGCCAAGCCTGCGTGAGAGCGGCGACAGCGCCGTCGTGAACGTTGCTTCGGGAATCGCGTTGATCGGCATGCCGTTCTATACGACTTACGCGGCAGTCAAGGCAGGACTCGCGCATTTTGGTGAGGCGTTGCGACGCGAACTTTCAGGAGAGGGAATCCACGTCCTGACGGTGTACCCCGGGGCGACAGAGACACCTATGATGCGGAGTTCGCGAGCCGGCGCCGAAATAGGCTTCGTACGTGAACCGGCAATAGCCGTTGCCGATGCGATCTGCTCGGGGCTTGAAGAAAACGCCTTCGAGGTCATCCGGGGCGGTGAGGCGCGCGCGCAGATGATCGCCCTGAACCGCAACGATCCTGCCGCACTCGACCGACGCTTTGCCGGCATGAAAGCCGTGCTTGAGGAAGCGGTTCGGGATCACTCTGCTCTTTGAGCCAGGGGTCAAAACCGTGTATTCCGCAGAGCAGCGTCTGAAGACATTGTTTGTCGCGGGCCTCGCGGGTAACGCCGCCGAATACCGCTCGTTCCTGTCCGAACTGACGCGTCACCTGCGGGGTTATCTTCGCAAGCGGATTCCACAACTCCACGACGACGTCGAGGATCTCGTTCAGGAAATCCTGCTTGCCGTGCACAATGCACGTCACACATACCGCCCGGACGAACCTCTCACCGCGTGGGTCCACGCGATCGCACGTTATAAGCTGATGGATTTCTTCAGGACACGTGCGCGACGCGAATCGTTGCACGAACCGCTTGACGAGCACGACGACATTTTCGCCGAATGCGACGACGAGCCGGCAGATGCCCGTCGTGATGTCGGAAAACTACTTGGTCATCTGCCTGACAAACAGAGGCTCTCGATCCTGCATGTCAAGTTACAGGGACTTTCGGTTGCCGAAACCGCCCACTTGACAGGGCTATCGGAGTCGGCCGTCAAGGTCAGCATCCATCGGGGACTCAAGGCTCTGGCCGCGCACGTCCGGAGAATTGCATGAGAACAGATGATCTTGTCGGGTTGCTCGCGACCGGCGTAACACCTGTAGGAAGAGGCACTACAGCCCGTCGATTCGGCATCTCACTGCCTGTCGCCGCTCTTGGCGCAACGGCGTTAATGGCTGCTGTGTTTGGCATTCGCCCCGATCTGGGGGGCGTCGTCAAAACCCCGATCTTCTGGGAGAAGCTCGCGTTGCCGCTATGCCTCGCAATGGGTGCCCTGATTGCGAGCGTTCGGCTGGCGCGGCCCGGTGCCAAGGTTGGAGCCGGATGGCCCATCATGGCAATACCAGTGCTAGTCGTCTGGATCGCTGCAATAATGATCGTCGTCACCGCGGCGCCAAAAGACCGGCTGCCCGCGGTACTCGGGCACTCGTGGCGGTCATGTCCATTCAATATTCTTCTGCTCGCCGTTCCAGGCTTGATCGCCGTATTCTGGGCCGTCAAAGGTTTGGCACCCACGAGTCTCCGGCTTGCCGGTGCTGCCTGCGGGCTGCTCGCGAGTTCGATCGCCACAGTCGCGTACTGCTTTCATTGCCCTGAGATGAGCCCGGCGTTCTGGAGCATCTGGTATATGGCTGGCATGTTGCTCACAGCCGCGCTCGGGGCGGTGCTTGGTCCCAAATTCCTTCGCTGGTGAGCAAAGCGCTGACACTATGCAGTGGTGTCCCCTGATCAAATGGCTGATGTCGACTACCCAAGGTAAAAAAAGAAAACTCCCCTGTAACCGGACGTCTGTGACCCACGAATTAGATGACGTATCCATCACGGATACCTTCTGACTTCTGGAGAAATTCGATGTCCACAAAAGCCACTGTTAGTTCCACCCTGCTCGCCGGCGTTGTTGCGAGCCTGCTTGCATCAGTCGCCCACGCAGCACCGCTCACAAAAGCGGAAGAAGGCGCAGCCATTGCGGCCCACAAGGAAAAGTGCTATGGCGTCGCCCTGAAGGGGCAGAACGACTGCGCCGCCGGTCCCGGCACGACGTGCCAAGGGACATCGGCAATGGACTTCCAGGGTAACTCGTGGAAGTTCGTCCAAGGTGGCACCTGCACGAGTATCGAAGTGCCTGGCGGTGGCCATGGATCGCTCACGCCGCTGAAGTCCTGAACCGCCCCACAGCTTGATGAACGGGAGCGGCCATGAACGATACCTTAAGGACAACGACGATTTGCGAGCCCGGCTGTTCCCGTGGCGTGACGCGTGGCGCTCAAGGGCTCGCCGGAACCAGTTTCAAACATGAACACCTGACCGCGATTCTCGCGGACGGCCTAAAGGATGGTTTCTTCGAAGTTCACGCCGAGAACTATATGGGCGCCGGCGGTCCACCCCACCGGGCACTTGCGGCAATTCGCGAAGCCTATCCACTCTCCCTGCACGGCGTGTGCATGTCGATCGGCGGACCAGGAGCACTGGACCTCTCGCATCTTGCGCGCTTTCGCGATCTGGTGACGCGCTATGAACCCATGCTGGTGTCCGAACACCTCGCGTGGTCCTCACACGGCGGCACATTCTTCAACGACCTCCTGCCGTTGCCGTATACGCAAGCAACGCTCGAGCACGTATGCGAACACATCGACCAGGTCCAGGACGCGATCAAACGCCCCCTCCTTCTTGAGAATCCGTCGACCTATGTCGCGTTCGCATCCTCGACATTGAGCGAAACCGAATTCATCCGCGCAGTCGTTCAACGTACCGGCTGCGGCTTGTTGCTGGACCTCAACAACGTGTTTGTTTCGGCGACCAATCACGGCTTTTCCGCCGAAGCGTATCTCGACGGATTACCGCTTGAACAAGTGGGCGAATTACACCTGGCCGGACATAGCGAGCAGCGCGACGATGAAAACGAACTGCTGCTCATCGATAGCCACGACTGCGCCGTTGCCGATCCCGTCTGGCGTCTCTATCGGGATCTCGTTGCGCGAATCGGCCCAAGGCCGACGCTGATCGAATGGGATAGCAACCTTCCCGCGTGGCCTGTATTGCAGGCACAGGCGCTATCCGCGCGGCACATCATGGTTGAAGAAACGGTATCACTCGCTGACGGGGCCAGCCATGCGGCCTGAAAATCCTTGTGGCGGCTACGCCACTGCGTTTGCACTGGGTTTGACGGACCCATCGATCACCGCGCCTGAAGACGTGATCGCCGCGCCGGGCAAGCGTGTGGTCAAGCGGTACAACGTCTATCGCAACAACGTCACGGTCAGTCTTATCGATGCGCTCGCAGCGGTCTATCCTGCGATTCAGCGCATCACTGGCGTCGATTTCTTCAGGGCGATGGCCCGTTTCCATCTCCGCGCGACGCCTCCCACTTCGCCGCTGCTGTTCGAGTACGGACGAGATTTTCCCGCGTTCATCGAATCCTACGAATATGCGCGTGAAATGCCCTGGCTTGCGGATACCGCACGCATTGAGCGGGCGTGGCTGGATGCCTATCACGCAGCCGACCTGCCTGTGCTCGCTGCCGAGGCGTTAGCCGGGATCGAACCGGCGTCTCTCCCTGAAGTCCGTTTCACCCCACACCCCGCCGCGCGGGTGGTGCGATCACGCTATCCCGCCGTCGCCATCTTTGCGATGAACCGGACCGATGACCCCGTTACGCCGCTCCGCTCGGGCGAAGCGGAGGATGCGCTCGTGACGCGCCCCGGGCATGAGGTGCTGGTATCGCGCCTGCCGGCTGGCGGTGCGGCCTTCCTGACCCATCTTTTCGAAGGTGCATCGCTGGGCGAGGCGGTCACGGAGGCTTTTCGGGAGGCGCCCTCCTTCGACATCCAGGCCAATCTGGCAGGAATGCTTTCTGCCGGCGTATTCACCGGCATTCAACACGGAGATTGACCAGGATGTCGGACCCAGAGAGCGTGAAGCTGCCCTTTCCTTCCGTCCTCATATCCGCGATCGGCATAGCGAAGCGACTGATCCAGACACTCCCGCAACCGTGGATTGCTCAGTTCGTGCTGCGGCTTGCGCTGGCGCTGCCGTTCGGGAGATTGGGAATTCTGAAACTGAGAGCTCGCCCGACAGCCGGCGCCCCTATTGCATCGCGGATGCGCTTTCAAAACGTTGGGACGTTTTCCGTTGGGCAACATGAGAACTTCAGATCTCATACTTAGGCTAACTAAAAATCTGCTACCGATCGAGTCGAATTTTTCTTCGAAGCGGCTCAATCGCGCGCTTAGCGTTGGCATGTCCAGCAGCACGGCTTTGCTGGTGATACTTTACGGCATCCGCAGCGACATGCCTGAATTGTTACTGACGACGATGTTCTGGGTACGGCTCGCGTTTCCGGTCACGACGCTCATCGCTGCATTGAACCTCGCCGGACGTCTTGGACGGCCCGGCGCACCCGTCAAGCTGGCATGGTTAGCCGTCACACTACCCTTCATTGTCATGTTGCTCGTTGCCGCGTTCGTGGTGTTCGCGACCCCGCCAGGCTATCGCCTGCGACTGATGTTAGGCACAACCTGGAGAGTCACCACAGCTAATATTGTTCTGCTGTCTCTACCATCGCTTGCCGCAGTGATGCACGCCTTGAAGGGACTCGCTCCCACCCGCCTGATATTGGCAGGTACAGGCGCCGGACTGCTCGCCGGCGCGCAAGGTCTGCTCGTATATTCGCTTTATTGTTCAGAGATGTCGGTACCGTTCTGGGGTGTCTGGTACGTACTGGGCATCAGCATAACCGCCGGTATCGGTGCCCTGATCGGTCCGCTCTATTTGAGGTGGTAGCCAGGGAAGAGCACCAGGAGAAATCACGTCGCGGAAAAGCAGGTCTCCTGATCAATACAGGTCGTCTGTGTTGATTCGACGCTGAGTCAACAGTTGCAACCTACATGCGAAGGAAAAATCGTGAAAACTATTGGCAGTCTCAGGATAGGCGTTCGCCTTGGAATTGGATTTGGCGTGACGCTCGTTTTGCTATGTCTTGTAGGCGCGCTAGGCCTCGCCCAAACTTCCCGCATTTATGCCGGTACGCAAGACCTTGCAACCAGTCTGCTTCCCAGTGTCCAGCGTCTGGGCAATATACGGGCGCTGGCTGATGAGATGCGCCAGGCTTCCTTAAGCTATCTGATTGCATCCAGCTCGTCGGAACGTCAGTTTCAGCGGTCGAAACACGACGCCGCGCTAAATGAGTTATCGCGGGTGTGGCCACTTTACGAAGCGGTGGTCGGCTCTGCTGAAGAACTGCAATTGTCGAACCAGATCAAAGCAGCATGGAGCAGCTATCTCTCCCTGGACAAACAGCTGAACGAGCTTGCCGACAGTGGAGATGAGCACTTCAGCGACGCCCGGTCTTTCGCTGGGGGCGAGTCTTTACGCGCGTTCACGAAAGTCACTGACCTCATTGCGCAAGACATTGTCCTTAATAGCCAGGGAGCGGACGATTCCAGTACAGAGGCTGCGGCCGCCTTTCACAGCGCGTTGCTTTTAACGTGCGTGCTGATCGGAACAGCCGTCGCGTTGAGCCTGATTGTTGCGTTCATCATCACTCGCTCCATCACGGCCCCAATCCGTATGTCCGTGAAGATTGCCCAAACGGTAGCGCAAGGCGACCTCACCTCGAAAATCGAAGTACGCGGCAAGGACGAAACGAGTCAGCTACTGCGAGCGCTCAAACACATGAACGAGCGACTCGCGGAACTGGTTGGACAGGTACGAACTGGCAGCGAAACCATTGCCACGGGCGCTGCGCAGATCGCAGCAGGCAATACGGATTTGAGCCAACGCACGGAAGAACAGGCTGCGTCGATTGAGGAAACCGCAGCGAGCATGGAGCAGTTGACTTCCACCGTCAGGCAAAACACGGAAAGTGCCCGGCAAGGCAGCACGCTCGCGGCAAACGCGTCCGATATCGCGCAACGTGGCGGCAATGTTGTAGGACGTGTGATCGAGACCATGCATGCGATATCGGAAAGTTCGGCCAAGGTGAACGATATCATCGCCGTGATCGAAGGTATCGCTTTCCAAACCAATATTCTCGCGCTCAACGCGGCAGTCGAGGCGGCACGTGCGGGCGATCAGGGGCGCGGTTTTGCCGTTGTCGCGGCAGAAGTGCGGACCCTTGCGCAACGAAGCGCCAGCGCCGCGAAAGAGATTAAAGGACTCATCACGCACTCAGTCGACCGCGTAAAGGCCGGTTCAGATCTGGTGAACGAAGCCGGCATGACCATGGATGAGGTGGTCCAGGCGGTCAAGCGCGTCGCCGACCTGATGGAAGAGATTACGGCAGCCTCGCTCCAACAGCATACGGGTATCGAACAGGTCAACACGGCCGTTGCGCAGATGGACCAGGTGACGCAGCAAAACGCCGCATTGGTCGAGGAGGCCGCAGCCGCGGCGCAATCGATGTCGGCGCAATCCGGCAGGCTGCGCGAGGTCGTGTCAATTTTCAAGCTGGCAGTTGATCCTTCGAAGACAGCCCCTGCGAGGTCTCGAACCGTAGAGCGAAGTAAATCTGTCACCAAAAACGAAGTAAAGTCATCCACTTCCATTTTTGCGTATTTCGCACGACGGTTTCGGGACACGGATTAAGGGAAAGCTCCTGATCTATGAAGCGTGGGCCCCTGCCACGAGACCGCGAGCTACCGGTAGCATTCGTCCAAGGCAAAAGCTGCCTGCCATGCGATTGTCGCGTGCCTGAACGGGGGTGCAGCCGGACCCCGCTCCTTGATCTTCTCACACCTCGTGAGGAGTCTTGAAGGTGTGATCTCCTCTAGCTTCGACCGCCCGAACTCCGCTGCAAGATTCCGGTCGTAGACGGACTTCCTCATCGCGCGCGTCGATTCTGCGAGCGTGGCTTCCGCGAAGTATTTTTCCGCTCACGTCCCGAACGTCATCGCTTCGGCCGCTTCCACACGCTTTTCAACCTTGCTTCTCGACGGGCTGACGCCCTGCTCAACTTCCCGACGAGCACGTTCAAGGAGCAGCCTTGCTTCCGCAAGACGCACCGACAGGCCAAAGGAAAGTTCGTCGGCGGTCGGCTTGAGTGCCCGCGATTCGAGGTCCGTCAGCATGCAATACTCCGTGAACTGATACCGTGTTTGATACCGTCACGCGCCGTGACGGTATCAAAATTGATCGTCTGCAGAGAAAGATGCTATACCGTCGCCCGTGCCGTCGGCGACGCAGCGCTGCCGACGGACGGCAGCGGACCAAAATAGTCGATAAACCCCTGTTTTTTTGTGGGAAACCAGGGAATCGCCGGACCTCTGCAGACCACTGCAGAGTGATCCTGATTTATTCCCACTCAATCGTCGCCGGCGGCTTCCCCGAGATGTCATACACCACCCGGTTGATCCCGCGCACTTCGTTGATGATCCGGTTCGACACATGCCCCAGCAGTTCATGCGGCAGATGCGCCCAATGCGCGGTCATGAAGTCCAGCGTCTGCACGGCACGCAGCGCAACGACGTACTCGTAAGTTCGCCCGTCGCCCATCACGCCGACGCTCTTCACCGGCAGAAACACCGCGAACGCCTGGCTCGTCAGATCGTACCAGGACTTGCCGGTTTCCTTGTCGATGAAAGTACGCAGCGTCTCGATGAAAATCGCGTCCGCGCGGCGCAGCAGGTCCGCGAAATCGCGCTTCACTTCGCCGAGAATCCGCACGCCCAGGCCCGGGCCCGGGAACGGATGGCGATACACCATGGCCGGCGGCAAACCGAGCTTGACGCCGAGTTCGCGCACTTCGTCCTTGAACAGTTCGCGCAGCGGTTCGAGCAGCTTCAGATTCAGCGTCTCAGGCAGGCCGCCCACGTTGTGGTGGCTCTTGATGGTCTGCGCGCCCTTCTTGCCCTTGCCGGCCGATTCGATCACGTCCGGATAGATCGTGCCCTGAGCCAGCCACTTCGCATCGGTCAATCGTCCGGCTTCAGCCTGGAAGACCTCGACGAATTCCGCGCCGATGATCTTGCGCTTCGCCTCCGGATCGGTCACACCGGCCAGCTTGCGCAGGAACACATCGCTGGCGTCCACATGAATCACCTTCACGCCCAGGTGGTCGGCGAAGGTCGCCATCACCTGTTCGGCTTCGTTCAAACGCAACAGGCCGTGATCGACGAACACGCAGGTCAGCTGATCGCCGATCGCGCGATGCAGCAGCGCCGCGGCCACCGACGAATCCACGCCGCCCGACAGCCCCAGAATCACGTGCTCGTTGCCGACCTGCTCGCGAATTTTCGCGACGGCTTCGTCGATATAGTTGCCCATTTCCCAGTCGGGCCGCGCGCCGCAAATCTGCAGCACGAAGCGTTCGAGCATGGCGCGGCCCTGCACGGTGTGCGTGACTTCCGGATGCCACTGCAGGCCGTAGAAATGGCGCTTTTCGTCGGCCATGGCCGCAATCGGACACGATTCCGTCGATGCCATCAGCGCGAAGCCCGGCGGCATTTCCAGCACCTTGTCGCCGTGGCTCATCCACACCTTCAGCATGCCGTGACCTTCCGGCGTGGTGAAGTCGCTGATGCCTTCGAGCAGGCTCGTGTGATTGCGCGCGCGCACTTCGGCATAACCGAACTCACGCAGGTGGCCGATATCGACCTTGCCGCCCAGCTGCTCGGCCATGGCCTGCATGCCGTAGCAGATGCCGAGCACCGGCACGCCGAGTTCGAACACGGCTTGCGGCACGCGCGGCGTATCCGTTTCGGTGACCGAGCTCGGGCCGCCGGACAGGATCACGCCCTTCGGCGCGAAGTCGCGAATGAACGACGCATCGACGTCGTAGGGATGAATTTCCGAATACACGTTGGCTTCGCGAACGCGACGTGCAATCAGTTGGGTGACTTGCGAACCGAAGTCGAGGATCAGGATCTTGTCATGCATGGCAGCGGACGGAGTCAAAAGTGAGCGGATACGGAATGCCGCGCGCGATGCGCGGCGTTGAATTCAAAGCGGTCCACGTGGGAACGATCGAGCATGAAACGTAACGATGCAGCGGGTTGGCGCGGGCCGCGCCGCAGGTGCTCGCCCACGGCGCACGCAAACGAAATCCGGGTGCTTCGGCGGATTGCGTGGCGCGCGGCGCGTCAGCCATGAAACGGCGGCCGGGGCGCGCCAGGCGCGTCAGCGGCGCCATTGCGGGCTTCGTCGCGCGCGGCGGCGGCTTCAGCCCGCGCTGCGCGTTCGGAGGGCGTCAGACTGGCCTCGTCGACGACCGGATGAAGCGGTGCCCCTGCAACCGGACTCGTGGCACTGACAGGCCGCGTAACCGGCACGACAGGCTCCACGACCGGTTCGGCGTGATAGACCGGAAAGCCCGCGGTGACGCGGCCCGGCTCGCGCCGGTTGGCCGCGTCTTTCGCGGCGTCTTTGGCAGCCTGCTTTTCGGCGCGCTCGGCAGCGGCGGCTTCAGCGAGCCGCACTCTTTCACGCCGCCGCACCGCGCCCGCCAGACGCACGCCGCCCAGACCGATCACCAGCAGCACCACGCCCGTCAACACCGCGACGATCTGCCCGAAACCGGTCAGCGCCGGCGTATGCAGACCAAGCAGCCAGATCAGCATCAGCACGCCGGTCAACCAGTTCACGTGGCCGACCACCTTGGCGACGGTGGTGGTAAGCGCGCCGTCGATCGACGCGTGAAAGGCCAGCCATGCCAGCCCGACCAGCGCCACGCCAAACCCCTGGCCGACCAGAGCCGGCTGGGTTTGCACCAGAAGCAGCGCGTTGTACAGCGAAGTCCACGGCGTCAGCAGAAACAGCAGGCCGAACGCAAGCAGCAACAAGGCATCGAGGATGAGTACAGCGCGCAGCAATGGCTTCATTGGCGTTTAGTCCACGTGGTAGTTGGGCGCTTCCTTGGTGATTTGCACGTCATGCACATGCGACTCGCGCAGGCCCGCGCCCGTGATCTGCACGAACTCGGCCTTGTCGTTCATCTCGGTGATGGTGCGGCAGCCGCAGTAGCCCATGCTGGCGCGCACGCCGCCGATCAGCTGGAACAGAATCGCGTTGACCGAGCCCTTGTAGGCGACGCGGCCTTCGATACCTTCCGGCACCAGCTTGTCGATGTTCGCGGAGTTGTCCTGGAAGTAGCGGTCCGCGGCGCCGTCTTTCATCGCGCCGACCGAGCCCATGCCACGGTAAGACTTGTACTGGCGACCCTGATATAGGAACACGTCGCCCGGCGCTTCTTCGGTGCCGGCGAACATGCTGCCCATCATCACGGCATTCGCGCCGGCGGCCAGCGCCTTGCTGACGTCGCCCGAGAAGCGCACGCCGCCGTCGGCGATGACCGGCACGCCCGTGCCCTTCAGCGCCTCGGACACGTTGGAGATCGCGGTGACCTGCGGCACGCCCACGCCGGCGACGATCCGCGTCGTGCAGATCGAGCCTGGGCCGATACCGACCTTCACGCCGTCCGCGCCGTATTCGACGAGCGCCTTGGCGGCCGCCGCGGTAGCGATGTTGCCGCCGATCACTTCGACGTGCGGGAAGTTCTGCTTGACCCACTTGACGCGCTCGAGCACGCCCTGGCTGTGGCCGTGCGCGGTATCGACGACGATCACGTCGACGCCCGCCTGCACCAGCAGTTCGACGCGCTCTTCGTTATCCGCGCCGACGCCGACCGCCGCGCCCGCGCGCAGCTTGCCGTGTTCGTCTTTACACGCGTCCGGGTGTTCGGTCTGCTTGGTGATGTCCTTGACGGTCATCAGGCCGCGCAGTTCGAATGCGTCGTTGATGACCAGCACGCGCTCGAGGCGATGGCTGTGCATCAGCGCCTTGGCTTCGGCGAGCGGCGTGCCTTCCTTGACGGTGACGAGCCGTTCGCGCGGCGTCATGATGTTGCGCACCGGCTCGTCCAGACGCTCTTCGAAACGCAGGTCGCGGTTCGTCACGATACCGATGAGTTGCGCGCCTTCGACGACCGGGAAGCCCGAAATGCCATGCTGCTGCGACAATGCGATCACGTCGCGCACTTTCATTTGCGGCGGCACCGTGATCGGATCGCGCACCACGCCCGATTCGAAACGCTTGACCTTGGCCACTTCACGCGCCTGCTCGGCTGCGGTGAGATTCTTGTGGATGATGCCCACGCCACCCATTTGCGCCATCGCAATGGCGAGGCGTGCTTCGGTGACGGTGTCCATGGCGGCGGACACGAGCGGCATATTCAGGGAAATGTTGCGGGTCAGCCGGGTCTTGAGGCTGGTGTCGCGCGGCAGAACGTCGGAGAAAGCCGGGACGAGGAGCACGTCATCGAACGTGAGTGCTGTTTGGATCAGACGCATGGCAAATCCTATAGGCGCAAAAGCGAATTATACGCGATACCTCCCTGGTTTTCACTGCACGAACAGCAGCTTAGCGAATTCGGGCGATTTTTTTTCATGCAATCGGGCCCCTGGATTTCGCTTGGCTGTTCGCCTCGGGTTCGATCGGGTTTCGTTTGCGCGTTCGGGCGCAACGGGGCGCCGGCGGGCTCGAATTGCAGGATCGAACAAGACGCCCGGGCCGCCAACCGGCTATTCTGCCGACCAGTCCAGTTTTTTTGCAGGGGCAGTCGATGCAGCGCGGTGTGGCGTATGGAGTAATGGCCGGGGCCTTATGGGGCATGGTTTTTCTGGTGCCGCGCGTGCTGCCGGACTTTTCGCCGCTGCTTCTGAGCGCGGGCCGCTACACGATGTACGGCATCGTCTCCGTGGCGGCCGCACTGCCCATGGCGCGCTCGCTCGTCAAACGCCTGACCCGCGAGGATCTCGGCGCGCTGGTGAAGCTGGCCCTGGCCGGCAACCTCCTCTATTACCTGCTGCTGACGGCGGCCGTGCACCTGATCGGCATCGCGCCGGCGTCGCTGATCGTCGGCGTGCTGCCCGTCACGGTGACGCTGCTGGGCCGGCGCGATCACGGCGCCGTGCCGCTCGCGCGCCTCGCCTGGCCGCTCGCGATGGTGATGGCGGGCATCGCCTGCATCAACATCGATGTGTTTACGGTGGCGGACAGCACGCCGGTCAGCGTCATCACCAAGCTGATCGGGCTGGCCTGCGCGGTCGGCGCATTGGGATGCTGGACGTGGTTCGCGGTCGAAAACGCCCGCTATCTGCAGCGCCAGACGCATTTCAGCGGCAACGAGTGGTCAGTCTTGTGGGGCGTGGTGACGGGCGCGCTCGGCGCTGCGCTGTGGCTCGTCATCGCCGTGCTGCCGGCGGGCGGCCCGCATGGCGAACTGGCCGACGGACGCTGGCACACCTTCTGGATGCTCAATCTGGGGCTCGCGATCGGCGCATCGTGGCTCGGCAACGGGCTGTGGAATGCCGCATCGAAACGGCTGCCGCTGACGCTCTCGGGTCAGATGATCGTGTTCGAGACGCTTTTTGCGCTGCTTTACGCGTTCATTTACGACCAGCGATTGCCGCGCCCGCTCGAACTGGCGGCGATTCTGCTGCTGGTGGCCGGCGTGTGCTGGTCGGTGCGCCAGCATGCGGACGACGATACGTCCGGGGTTGCCGGGATCAAGGACAAGCCGCAGGCGTCGGCGCCTTGAGGCGCAGGGCGTCCTCGCCCGTCTCCGCCTACGCAAGATCCGCTTACCGCGAATCCTTGTTCTGCCAGCGACGCCCTTCGATCGAGCCCGCCTTGCGGGTCTTCTCGACGCGCCGCTGACGCGACACCTTGGGATCGACCAGCAGCGGCCGGTAAATCTCCACCCGGTCATGGTCGGCCAGCACCGCGTCGAGCGGCTTGAGCTTGCCGAACACGCCCACTTTCTGCGCGCCGAGATCGATCTGCGGGAACCGCCGCAAGATGCCGCTCGCCTCCAACGCCTGCTGCAGCGTGGCGCCTGCGGGCAACTCAACGGCAATCAATGCCTGCTCGCTCGGCGACGCGTAGCAGACTTCAATCGACAAGCGCCCGCTCATGCCTTACCGTAGCGCTGGTCGGCGCGCTTCACGAACGATTCGACAAAGGTATTGGCGATGTGATTGAACACCGGGCCAATGATTTTCTCGAGAATGATATTGGTGAATTCGTAGTGCAACGCGAATTCGATCTTGCAGGCATCGGCGCGCAATGGCGTAAAACGCCAGAAGCCCGTGAACTTGCGAAACGGGCCGTCCGCGAACTCCATATCAATGCGCGTGGGCCGCTCCATGCTGTTACGCGTGGCGAAATGCTGCTTGATGCCCTTGAAGTTGATATCGATCTTCGCCTCCATGCCGGTTTCGTCCCGGCGGCGGATTTCGACTCCCCCGCACCACGGCAGGAAGTTGGGGTAATCGTCGACGTCGGTGACGAGGTCGAACATCTGTTCCGCCGAATGGCGGATCAACACGGTTTTCTGGACATCTGCCATAAATTGAACAGCGCGTGGCAAGGGTGGACGAGCGCAGCGGGCTTTCCTTGCCCCGCTTTGCTAAAATCGTGATTTTAAACGAGTTGGGCACTTTCCATTCATGAGCATTATCGACAACAGAAAAGCCTTCTACGACTACTCGGTCGAAGAACGCTATGAAGCAGGGCTCGTGCTCGAAGGATGGGAGGTCAAGGCGCTGCGCGCCGGGCGCGGCCAGATCAAGGAAGGGTACGTCGTTATCAAGAATAACGAACTGTTCCTGATCGGCACGCACATCAGCCCGCTGCCCGAAGCCTCGACCCATATCAATCCCGATCCGGTGCGCACGCGCAAGCTGCTGTTGCACAGCGAAGAGATCAGCAAACTGATCGGCAAGGTCGAGCAGCGCGGCTACACGCTTGTGCCGCTGAATTTTCACTACAAGGGCGGCCGAGTCAAATGCGAGATCGGTCTTGCCAAGGGTAAGAAGCAGCACGACAAGCGCGAGACCGAGAAAAAGCGCGATTGGGAGCGTGAAAAGGCGCGGTTGATGCGCTCACCGACTTGATGGCAGGCGGTGTGCTGTTTTGCCGCGTTTCGTCCGCCAACATTCGCTGCGACTGGCTCGCGGGTGGCAAGGAAACGCGCCTCACAAGCGCTGAAAGGCAAATGGCCCGCATAGTCCGCGGGCCATTTCTTTTTGCAGGCCGGCAAACGCGCCGAGCAACGCTTTCTGTGCTTTCTGTGCTTTCTGTGCTTTCTGTGCTTTCTGTGCTTTCTGTGCTTTCTGTGCTTTCTGTGCTTTCTGTGCTTTCTGTGCTTTCTGTGCTTTCTGTGCTTTCTGTGCTTTCTGTGCTTTCGGTACAGCCTACGCAGTCACGCGCTCGACGCACACCGGCATGGTCAAGACATTCACGACATTGCGCCTGGCCCGTACACTCCCCGCTGCCGGCGCGTTGAGCGCAGCCAGCCTGTTCAACGCACTTCGGTCACGCCCTTCCCTTTATTCACGATCGTCAGCGCCGACGCGATCATCGAACTCATGTCCGCGAGATTGCCGGGCACAATCAACGTGGTGCCCTGCTTCGCCAGATTGCCGAACGCGTTCACATATTGCTCGGCTACCTTGAGGTTTACCGCTTCCATCCCGCCGTTCGATTGAATGGCCGCCGCGATCTTCTGAATCGCCTGCGAGTTGGCTTCGGCCACGGCCAGAATCGCCGACGCCTGACCTTGCGCCTGATTGATCGCCGCCTGCCGCTCGCCTTCGGACTTCTGGATCGCCGCTTCGCGCCCGCCGGACGCAATATTGATCTGCTCCTGCTTACGCCCTTCCGATGCCGCAATCAGCGCGCGCTTCTCGCGCTCGGCGGTGATTTGCGCCTGCATCGCGTGGAGAATTTCCTTGGGCGGCGTCAGATCCTTGATTTCGTAGCGCAGCACCTTCACGCCCCAGTTCGTCGCAGCTTGATCGAGCGACGACACGATGCTGTGGTTGATGAAGTCGCGTTCCTCGAAAGTCTTGTCGAGTTCGAGCTTGCCGATCACCGAGCGCAGCGTGGTTTGCGACAGCTGCGTGATCGCGAATACAAAGTTGCTCGACCCGTAGGACGCCTTCATGGGATCGGTGACCTGAAAATACAGCACGCCATCCACCTGCAACTGCGTGTTGTCGCGCGTGATACAGACCTGGCTCGGCACTTCCAGCGGAATTTCCTTGAGGATGTGCTTATAAGCGATCCGGTCGACGAACGGAAACGCGAAGCTCAAGCCCGGCGTCAGCGTGCGGTGATAGCGGCCGAGCCGCTCCAGCACCCACGCATGCTGCTGCGGCACGATCTTGATAGTCTGCGCCGCCAGTACGATCACGATGATCAGAAGCACCGCCCCGACAATGGTCGAATCCATTACTGCCCTCCGGTCCGTAGTTCGAATAGTTGTGTGTGATGCGTATGACGCGTTGGTGCTCAGGCCGTGGTGGCCCGGCTGTTTGAATGACGCGCCGCCACGACGACGAGGCAACTGCCGCGCAACTCCGTGATTTCGTAGAGCGGCGCGTCTTCCGGCTCGCCCGCGGCCAGTTCGACGTCCCATGCCGCGCCGCGATAATCGACGCGTGCCCGCCGTGCGTGCCACGCCGGCACGGCGAGCGTTTGACCGATGTCGAGATTGACGTCCGGGTTGCGCGACGCCTCCTTGCGCGTTCTGCGGCCGAACCGCGAACGCCTGAGCAGCAGCACCGCCGCCAGCGCCACCACGGCCGCGACCGCGAACTGCACGTCGGCTGCGGCGCCTGCAAGGTGCGCAATCGCGGCCGCGACGCAGCCCAATGCGATCATCAGCAGATAGAAGGTGCCGCTGAGCAACTCCAGCACGACCAGCACACCCGCCCCGATCCACCAGAACAATCCACCTGGCGCCACGTCGACCTCCACAAAGCAAAACACCCCGGATCTACCGGGGTGTTTATAGCACGAAGCGAGCGCGTTCAACGGGCGATACAGCACGGTTTCACGTGCATTCGACGCGCGCTTGACCTACCGCATTGCACGTTATGCATGCCGCTTAGGAAGCGGCATGCCGTTCGCCTTACTGCTTTGCCGACTTGGCCAGTTGCTGCCACGTCTCGACGATCGTGTCAGGGTTCAGCGAGATCGACTTGATGCCTTCATCGGTTAGCCACTGCGCAAAGTCCGGATGATCCGACGGGCCCTGGCCGCAAATACCGACGTACTTGTCCAGGCGCAGACACGTGTCGATTGCGCGCTTCAACAGGAACTTGACTGCCGGATCGCGTTCATCGAAATCCACCGCCAGCAGTTCCATGCCGGAGTCGCGGTCGAGGCCGAGCGTGAGCTGCGTCAGGTCGTTCGAACCGATCGAGAAGCCGTCGAAGAATTGCAGGAATTCTTCGGCCAGAATCGCGTTCGACGGCACTTCGCACATCATGATCAGGCGCAGGCCATTCTCGCCGCGCTTCAGGCCGTACTTGCCCAGCAGCCCGACCACGCGCTCCGCCTGCTTCAGCGTACGCACGAACGGCACCATGATCTCGACGTTGTCGAGGCCCATTTCTTCGCGCACCTTCTTCAGCGCGATGCATTCCATCTGGAACGCTTCGGCGAAGTCGTCCGCGATATAGCGCGATGCGCCGCGGAAACCCAGCATCGGGTTTTCTTCGTCCGGCTCGTAGCGCGAACCGCCGATCAGCTTCTTGTACTCGTTCGACTTGAAGTCCGACAGACGCACGATCACGGGCTTCGGATAGAACGCCGCCGCGATCGTGGCGATACCTTCGGTCAGCTTGTCGACGTAGAACGCGCGCGGCGAGGCGTGACCGCGAGCAACGCTTTCCACGGCCTTCTTCAGGTCCTGATCGATATTCGGGTACTCGAGAATCGCCTTCGGGTGAACGCCGATGTTGTTGTTGATGATGAACTCGAGACGCGCGAGACCCACGCCTGCGTTCGGCAATTGCGAGAAGTCGAAAGCCAGTTGCGGATTGCCCACGTTCATCATGATCTTCACCGGAATCGGCGGCAGTTCGCCGCGCTGGACTTCGGTGATTTCGGTTTCGAGCAGGCCGTCGTAGATTCTGCCTTCGTCGCCTTCCGCGCACGATACGGTGACGAGCGCGCCTTCCTTCAGCACGTCGGTCGCGTCGCCGCAGCCGACCACCGCCGGCACGCCCAGCTCACGCGCGATGATCGCCGCGTGGCAGGTGCGGCCGCCACGGTTCGTGACAATTGCCGAAGCACGCTTCATGACCGGCTCCCAGTTCGGGTCGGTCATGTCGGCGACCAGCACGTCGCCCGGCTGCACACGGTCCATTTCCGACGGATCGTGAATCACGCGCACCGGACCGGCGCCGATCTTCTGGCCGATCGCGCGGCCGGTGGCCAGCACGTTCGATTGGCCCTTCAGCTTGAAGCGCTGCTCGGCCTTGCCCGCCGCCTGGCTCTTCACCGTTTCCGGGCGCGCCTGCAGAATGAAGATCTTGCCGTCGCGGCCGTCCTTGCCCCACTCGATGTCCATCGGACGCTCGTAGTGCTTTTCGATAATGACGGCGTATTTGGCCAGTTCGATCACGTCTTCGTCCGTGATCGAGAAGCGGTTGCGCTGCTCGTGCGCCACGTCGACGGTCTTCACGCGGCCTTCTTCGCCCGCCTTGGTGAATTCCATCTTGATCAGCTTCGAGCCGATCGAGCGGCGGATGATCGGGTACTTGCCTTGCGCAAGCGTGGTCTTGTAGACGTAGAACTCGTCCGGATTCACCGCGCCTTGCACCACGGTTTCGCCGAGGCCATAGCTCGACGTAATGAAGACAGCGTCCTTGAAGCCCGATTCGGTGTCCAGCGTAAACATCACGCCGGCTGCGCCGACGTCCGAGCGCACCATGCGCTGCACACCCGCCGACAACGCGACTTCAGCGTGAGTGAAGCCCTTGTGGACGCGATAGGAGATAGCACGGTCGTTGTACAGCGATGCGAACACGTGCTTCATGCGGTCGAGCACCTCTTCGATGCCGACTACGTTGAGGTAGCTTTCCTGCTGACCCGCAAACGATGCGTCCGGCAAGTCTTCCGCCGTGGCCGACGAACGCACGGCGAACGACAGCTCTTCAGGCGAGCTGTTTTGCAGGGTGTCGAAGCCCGCGCGGATATCCGCCTCGAGTTGCGGCTGGAACGGCGCGTCGACGATCCATTGACGGATCTCCTTGCCCGCTTCCGCGAGCGACTTCACGTCGTCGACGTCGAGCGTTTCGAGACGTTTGGCGATGCGTTCGGTCAGATTGTTGTGATGCAGGAAGTCGCGGAAAGCCAGCGCCGTGGTGGCGAAACCGGTCGGCACATGCACGCCTGCTTCAGCGAGCTGACTGATCATCTCGCCAAGCGACGCGTTCTTGCCACCGACGATTTCCACGTCGGTCATCCGCAACTGCTCGAACGGAACTACATACGCCTTATCCTTTGCGACGGTAACTGCGTTAGTCATACAAGCCCCTAAGTGTGAAAGAAATTCACGGCTGTGCAAGTGGGCTCGAACGCGAGACGCCCATTGGGAGCGTAACCTCGCGTCTTGCACAACCTGTTGGAGAAGCAATCGCTTGTTGCAAAATGCCCCAGCGCGGCTTGCGCCCGATATGCGACGAAGCACGCGAATGGACGATTTTACCGATCGATCACTTGCGTTGACTGCCGCATGGCGACCAGAAATACCGACCAAAAGCGAGGTGTTGAACGACCGTTCGCGGTAAGTTAGCCGCCAATCGCCCGCAATTGCTTATCCAACAGGTTGCCGCTATTCTACCGTGCCGACTCTCGAAATGTGACAGTCGGACGAGAATTGCGCCTCGAATCGCGCCCCGGACCGGCCAGCGGGCTTTTGCGAGGCCCCGGCGCCATCCGGGCGCAATTGCGGTGCCCACGGCGCGCTGGTCGGACGCTGCTGCAATCTCCGGTTAGCCACCGGGCAGCGCCGTCCGCACAGCGATGTTTCTTTCGAGCGCTTTTTTTCGCTCACGTTCCCCAGCCCCACTGATGCCGCCCACCGTATTCATCGTCTCCGACGGTACCGGGATCACTGCCGAAACCTTCGCGCATTCGATCCTCTCCCAGTTCGACCAGAAATTCCGCCTGGTTCGCGTGCCCTTTGTCGACTCGACCGAGAAGGCCTACGCCACGCTCGAAAAGATCAACGAAGCGATCGTGCAGGACGGCCGCCGTCCGATCGTCTTCACCACGCTGGTGGACAGCGCGTCGAATCAGATCGTCAAAGGCTCGAATGCGCTGGTGCTGGACATGTTTCAGACCTTCGTCGAGCCGCTCGAACAGGAACTGGAACTGAAGTCGAGCCACGCGATGGGCCGCGGCCACCAGAACGCCGACACCGAGGAGTACAAGAACCGGATCGAGGCGATCAACTTTTCACTCGCTCACGACGACGGTCAATCGAACCGTAATCTCGCGGACGCCGACGTGATTCTGGTCGGCGTGTCGCGCAGCGGCAAGACCCCGACGAGCCTCTATCTGGCCATGCAGTATGGCGTGAAGGCGGCCAACTATCCGTTGATTCCGGAAGATTTCGAACGCGGCAAATTGCCGACGCCGTTGCTGGCGCATCGGCAGAAGATGTTCGGTTTGTCGATCGATCCGCAGCGGCTTTCGGAGATTCGCAATGAGCGCCGGCCTGGCAGCAAATACGCCGCGCCGGAGAATTGCCGTTATGAGATCAACGAAGCCGAAGCGATGATGCGGCGTGAAGGGATCAAGTGGTTGTCGTCGACGCACAAATCGATCGAAGAGATCGCGACGACGATCCTGCAGGAAATCAAGCTGGATAGGCCTTCTTATTGAGCCTGTGCGCATGGGTCGCGCAAGCCCGGCGGCCTTGAACATGGACGCGCGCGCGAACATGCGTGTTGTCGAGCCACGGCATAGGCACAATCAGCGCCCCGCGGCCTGAAACAGCCTCGAGCGCGGACGAACGCGGGAGCGCAGGTCTGCTGCTTTAGCTACGGCCGCGCTGCTGGCGGCACTGCTCGAACACGCACACGGCCGCCGCGGCCGCCACATTCAGCGACTCCATGCCGCCCGGCTGGGGAATCGTCACCCGCAACGAAACCTTGTCGCGCCAGATTTGCGAGACGCCCGCGCCTTCGTTGCCGAACACCCACGCGAGCGGTCCGCTCAGGTCGCAATCGTAGATCGCCTCGGCGCCGTGCGAATCTGTAATCACGATCGGCAGCGCGAGGCGCTCGATCAGCGTTTGCGCTTCCACGTCCTCGTGAATCTGCAGCAGGAAATGCGCGCCCATGCCCGAACGCAAGACTTTCGACGACCAAGCGTACGCCGTGCCCGGCGCGCAGAACACCTGCTGAATGCCGGCGGCGGCCGCGCTGCGCAGAATCGAGCCGACGTTGCCCGCGTCCTGTACGCCGTCGAGCACGAGGCAGGTTTGCGCGACCGTGTCGGGCAGCGGCGTATCGAGCTTTTCAACCAGCAGCAGAATGCCCACACCGTGCACGACATTCGACAACTGCCCGAACAATGCGTCCGGCAGCGTCACGACACGATGGTCTTCGATGCGCGAAACGATCGCCTGCGCTTCGTCGTGGCGCAGCGCGCCGTCGGTGACGATGCACATTTCCGGTTGCCCGGCGACGTCGAGATAGGCGCTCGCGAGATGAAACCCTTCGAGCAACGCGTGGCCGCTCTTGCGCTGTTGATGCGTCGAGCCGGCCAGTGCCTTCAGGCGCTTGTAGAGCGGATTGTCCCGCGAGGTGATGGCTTTCACAGGCAGCGAAGAAGACAGTGAGAATGAGGAAAGAGTGGGGCGCACGCAGCGCTCATGAGGCGCTCGTGCGAAGCTCAGGCGGCGCTGCCGCGTTCGCCGAAGGCGTCGTCGTCGAACATCACTTCGGACACGATGATCACTTCACCCGCCGGCAGCGGCACGCCCGTGCCAAGACGCAGATGCGCCTCACGCACCGGTGCGAATGAACGCCGATGATGCTCGCAAGGCCCATGCTCGCGCAGCGCCTTGAGATGCTGTGGCGTGCCGTAACCGGCATGCGCGTTGAAGCCGTAGACGGGATGCGTCTGGTGCAATTCGAGCAGCATCCGGTCGCGCGTCACCTTGGCGAGAATCGACGCCGCCGAAATGCTTTTGACGAGCGCGTCGCCGCCGATCACGGCTTCACTACGCACGCTCAGCGTGGGACAGCGATTGCCGTCGATCTTCACGAGCGTCGGCACGACCGACAGGCCCTCCACGGCGCGCTTCATGGCGAGCATGGTGGCATGCAGGATATTCAGCGAATCGATTTCTTCGACGGTTGCCGACGCAATGCAGTAAGCGAGCGCCCGGTCGACGATCTTGTCGTACAGTTCGTCGCGCTTTTTCGCGGTCAATACTTTGGAGTCGTCGAGGCCGCGAATCATCGGCTTCGACGGGTCGAAAATCACCGCCGCGGCCACGACCGGGCCGGCCAATGGGCCGCGCCCTGCTTCGTCGACGCCGCAGACGATGTCATCCGGCGTCTCGAAGTTCAGGCCGACCTGCTGCGCCGCCGCTCCGGCGACGGTTTTACGGCGAGGCGCGCGTGACAGGGTCACGGCCGCCCCTTCCGCTTTTCGATGACGCTCGCCACGACTTCCGCCGCACGCTGCGCGGTGTTCTGCTTCAGCACGTGATGCATCTCCGTGAAGATTTCCGTCAGCGTGCGCCGGTTGGTCTCGTCGCGCAACTGTTTCAGCGTGGCTTCGGCCAGCGCCTGCGGCGTGGCGAAGTGCTGCAGGATCTCCGGCACCACGAAGCGCCCCGCCAGGATGTTCGGCAGCCCGACATACGGCAGATAGCCCTGGCGGCGCATGATCTGGCCGGTCAGCCAGGGCACCTTGTACGAGATCACCATCGGCTTTTTCAGCAGCGCGGCTTCGAGCGTCACGGTGCCGCTCTTCACGAGGATCGCGTCGGCCGCGGTCATGGCGAGTTGCGCCTGGCCGTCGGTAATCGTCAGCGCGAGGCCGGGATGCGAATCGACCAGCGGCCGCAGCATTTCGCGCAGCGCCGGCGTGGCCGCCGGCATCACGAAGCGCAGACTCGGCTCCTGATGCTGCATCATCTCCATCGCGGCGAAAAACGTCGGGCCGATCAGATCGATCTCCGAGCGCCGGCTGCCCGGCAGCACCGCGATGATCGGACCGTCTTCCGCAAGACCCAGTGCCCGGCGTGCGCCCAGCGTGTCCGGCACGAGCGGAATTTCGTCAGCGAGCGGATGGCCCACGTACGATGCCGCGACGCCCGCTTTTTCCAGCAGCGCCGTTTCGAACGGGAACACGCACAGCATGTGGTCGACCGCCTTGGCGATCTTCTTGATGCGGCCGCCGCGCCACGCCCAGATGGACGGACACACGAAGTGAACGGTTGGGATCCCGGCCTCGCGCAACGGATGCTCGAGCCCAAAATTGAAATCCGGCGCATCCACGCCGACGAACACCGACGGCGGCTCTGCCAGCAACTGCCGCTTCAGTTCGTTGCGAATGCCGAGAATGCCGGGAATATGCTTCAGCGCCTCGACATAGCCGCGCACCGAGAGCTTTTCCATCGGAAAGTGGGCGTCGAAGCCGGTGGCGATCATGCGCGGGCCGCCGATCCCGTAGTACTGGGTGCCGGCGGGCAGACGGCTCGTGAGGCCGTCGAGCAGCGAGGCCGCCAGCAGGTCGCCGGACGGCTCGCCGGCCACCATCGCGACGCGCAATGGACTGGGTTGCAATGCCATCGGTTAGCGGATGATGCCGCGTTGCGACGCTTCGACGAACGCGAGCAGCGTCTGCACCGGCGCATCGCCATCGCCGCCCGCGGTCGCGAGTTCGCGCAACTGCACCTTCGCTTCTTCGAGCGACAGGCCGTTCTTGTACAGCACGCGATATGCCGCGCGCAGCGCCGAAATCGCGTCCGGCGAGAAACCGCGGCGGCGCAGGCCTTCGACGTTGATGCCGTGCGGCTCGGCCTTGTTACCGGCGGCGATCACGAACGGCGGAATGTCCTGCACCAGCGCCGAAGCGCCGCCCAGCATGGAGTGCGCACCAATGCGCACGAACTGATGCACGCCCGACATGCCGCCGACGATCGCGTGGTCGCCGATCGTGACGTGTCCGGCCATCTGCGCGTTGCTCGACAGAATGACGTTGCTGCCGACGTGGCAATCGTGCCCGATGTGCACGTACGCCATGATCCAGTTGTCGTCGCCGAGCGTGGTGACGCCCGCGTCCTGCATCGTGCCGGTGTGGATCGTGGTGAATTCGCGGATCGTGTTGCGGTTGCCGACCACGAGCCGGGTCGGCTCGTCCTTGTATTTCATGTCCTGCGGACGGCCGCCGACCGATGCGTAGTGGCCGATCCGGTTATCTTCGCCGAGGGTGGTGTGACCTTCGATCACGCTGTGCGAACCGACCGTGGTCCGTGCGCCGATCGTCACATGTGCGCCGATCACGGCATACGGTCCGACTTCGACAGATTCGTCGAGTTGTGCGCCCGGTTCGACGATCGCAGTGGGATGAATCCTGCTCATGCGTCCTCGCTTCTGATTCTGTTGCGTTGTCTGGATGGGCATCTGGCGGGAGGCCGGCGCGCGCATGACGCCGCCGACCGCCCGGACGCTGGCTTAAGCGCCTCGCGCCTAAGTGCGTTTAAGCGTCTTTGTCCGTGTGCCGCACCGCGCACATCAGGTCGGCTTCCGCCGCGACCACGCCATCCACTTCGGCGCGCGCCTTGAACTTCCAGATGCCGCGCATGTGACGCTCGAACGTGCAGTTCAGGATCAGCTGATCGCCCGGTTCCACCACGCGCTTGAAGCGCGCGTTGTCGATGCCGACGAACAGATACAGCGTGTTCGACGGGTCGCTCGGCTCTTCCGAAAACGTCAGCAGAGCCGCCGTTTGCGCGAGTGCTTCGAGAATCAGCACGCCCGGCATCACCGGACGCGTCGGGAAGTGGCCCTGAAAATACGGTTCGTTGATCGACACGTTCTTCAACGCTTTGATGCACTTGTGCGGCTCGAGTTCGAGCACCCGGTCGACCAGCAGGATCGGGTAACGATGCGGCAGCAGCGTGAGAATCTTATGAATGTCGAGATTGATTTTTTCGGTGCTCATGGTGTTTCTGCTCACGCATTGACTGCGCGGTGATGACTGCGGATGCTGGTGCAGGTGGATTGGTAAAGCGTGCTGCCGGCGCTCGCCGTGACCCGGCGGCCGCGCCACCCGGTCACGGCAACCGACTTTGCTTCCTGTTGCTTGCCCGCCATTTTACGCGGTGCCGGCAGGTTGCCCGGCGAAATGCTGAGTCTGCTGAGTCAATTGCCCTGCGAGTTGCCCTGAGGTTCAGGCTTTG
This sequence comes from Paraburkholderia sp. BL25I1N1, assembly GCF_003002025.1. GTDB lineage: Bacteria > Pseudomonadota > Gammaproteobacteria > Burkholderiales > Burkholderiaceae > Paraburkholderia. Next base: position 356,420 of record NZ_PVZB01000004.1, on the reverse strand, counting down.
CTGCCCGCGGAACTGCTTGCTGAGCCGCCCTGCTTCTCAGCCGCGCCGTTTTCAAGCGCCTTGATACGATCGCGGAGTTTGTCGATATTGCGCAGCAACGCCGCGCTCTTGTTCCAGTCTGCATGGTTCACGGCCGGGAAGGCACTGGTGTACATACCAGGCTTGAGCAGCGACTTCGAGACGCCCGACTTGGCGGTGACGATCACATAGTCGGCCAGCGTGACGTGCCCGGCAATTCCGACCGCGCCGCCGATCATGCAATGGCGGCCGATCGTCGTGCTGCCCGCAATGCCCGCGCAGCCGGCAATCACCGTATAAGCGCCGACCTTGCAGTTGTGACCGATCTGCACCAGGTTGTCGATCTTCACGCACTCTTCGATGATCGTGTCCGCCATCGCGCCACGGTCGATAGTGGTGTTCGCGCCGATTTCGACGTCGGCCGCGATCGACACGCCGCCGACCTGCGGAATCTTCACCCAGCTGCCGGTACGCGCCTCACCCTCGCCGACGAAATCAGGCGCGAAGCCGAAACCGTCCGAGCCGATCACCGCGCCCGCGTGCACGATCACGCGCTCGGCGAGCTTGCAACCGTGGTACACCGCGACATTGGGATAAAGATGCGAGCCCGCGCCGATGCGCGTGCCACGGCCGATCACGACATTGGCGTCGAGCCGCACGTTCTCGCCGATCACCGCACCCGCTTCCACCGTGACGTGCGGGCCGATCACCGCGCTCGCGGCGATCTGCGCCGACGGGTCGATGGTCGCGCTCGGATGCACGCCGGGTGCAGCCTTGGGCGCAGCGAGGTCGATGAAAGTTTGCGCGACGCGCGCGAAGTAAGCGTACGGATTCGGCGTGACGATGAAGTTACGATTCTCGCGGGAAGCGAGCTTGGCGAGGTCGTCGGCGTTAATCAACACCGCGCCCGCACGGGTCGTTTCGACCTGCGACAGGTACTTCGGATTGGCGAGGAACGCCAGCTGGTCCGGGCCTGCCTGGTCGAGCGGCGCGAGACTGCCGACGCGCTGCGAACCGTCTCCGACTACTTCACCGCCGAACCGCTGGACGATGTCCTCGAGCGTAAATGCCATGCCTATCCTGTCTCCTGGTATTCGGTCCGACTTGTCAGATCCGCTGCCGGGGCCGTTCAGCCCGGCAGCCACGCTCAGTTGCCCGACGCCGCCAGAGCCTTGAGCACCTGATCGGTGATATCGATGCGCGGACTCACGTACACCGCTTCCTGGACGATCAGATCGTAATGCTGCGCTTCGGCGATCTGTTTGATCACCTTGTTGGCGCGGTCGAGCACAGCCGCCAGTTCTTCGTTGCGGCGCTGGTTCAGATCCTCACGAAACTCGCGTTGCTTGCGCTGGAAGTCCGTGTCCAGTTGCGACAGATCGCGCTGCTTCTGCGCGCGGTCGGCGGGCGACATGGACGCGCCGCTCTTGTCGAGCGAATCGGACATCGACTTCAGCTTCTGCGCCATGTCGGCCAGGTCCTTGTCACGCTTGGCGAACTCGGCCTCGAGTTTGACCTGCGCGGCCTTCGCGGCAGCGGATTCGCGCAGGATGCGGTCGGAATTCACCGCCGCGATCCTGGCCTCCTGCCCATGCGCGACCCCGACACCCAGGGTCATTGCCAGCGCCAGCGCGCACGCCACACGTTTCGAAAACATACCGGTTAGCAAAGTCATCCTCTCGATACTGTAGTTTGGCCGGGCCGGCCGCCGGGCGCCTTCCGCCGCCGGATCAGAATGCCGTCCCGATCTGGAACTGGAATTTCTGATACTGGTCGCCGGTGTGCTTCGTGAGCGGGAAGCCCAGGCTGAGCTTGAGCGGGCCGATCGGCGAGATCCACGCCAGACCGACACCGTAGCCGTAACGCAGGCCGTTGGCGCCGATACTGTTGCCTTCCGTACCCCACACGTTACCGGCGTCGAGGAACGTGAAGACGCGCAACGTGCGGTCGTAGCCCGTGCCCGGCAGCGGGAACGTCAATTCGATGTTACCCACCAGCAGCTTCGAGCCGCCGATCGGGTCGTTCGTCTTGGCGTCGCGCGGACCCAGCGAGCTCGGCTCGTAGCCCCGCACCGAACCAATACCGCCCGCATAGTAGTTCTTGAAAATCGGATAAGGCTTGCCGCCGAGGCCGTTACCGTAACCGCCCTGGAAGTTGAAGCCCAGCACGAACCCGCGCGAGAACGAATAATAGTACTGCGCGTTGATGTCGGCCTTGTAGTACTGCGTGCCGCCGATCGGCGTACCGTATTCGGCGTTTGCCTGCGTGAAGTAGCCGCGGCTCGGCACCAGCGCGCTGTCACGCGCGTCGCGCGACCAGCCCACGGTGATCGGCACGTTGTTCGACACGCGGCCGAATTCATGCACGTAGTCGATGTAGCTCTGCGGCGTGTTCGCGTCGATATCCAGCTGGTTCTGCTCGAGGCCGGCACCGAAGTACACCGTGTCGACTTCCGAGAACGGAATACCGAACTTCAGGTCGCCACCGATCGTGACGATCTTGAAGCTCGAATCCGTGGAGTAGTACAGCGGCTGGTACGTACGGTAATAGACGTCGGTAATGCGCTTGATGCCGTCGACCGTGAAGTACGGGTCGACCTGCGTGACCGTCAACGTACGGTACGTCTTGGCGGTATTGATGTTCACCGAGAGACTCGTGCCCGAGCCGAACACGTTGTCTTGCGACACGCCGGCCGAGAGCACCACCTTGTCGGTCGACGAGAAGCCCGCACCCAGCGTGATCGCGCCGGTCGGTTTTTCGGCCACCTTGACGTCCACATCGACCTGGTCCGGCGTGCCTTCCACGGGCACCGTGGTCACGTCGACATCGGTAAAGTAGCCGAGACGGTTGATCCGGTCTTTCGACAGCGCGAGGCGGTTCGAATCGAACCACGAGCTTTCGAGCTGGCGCATTTCGCGGCGCACCACTTCGTCACGCGTACGCGTATTGCCGACCACGTTGATGCGGCGCACGTAGACGCGGCGGCTCGGGTCCACCTGCAGCGTCAGGTCGACCTTATGGTTGGCCTGATCGATCTGCGGCTGCGCGTTGACCGTGGCGAACGCATAGCCGTATTCGCCGAGCTTGTCGACGATAGCCTTGGTGGTGGCCTGCAGCTTTTCAGCCGAGAAGCGGTCGCCCGGTTTGATCTTGATGAGCTTGGCCAGCTCCGGCTCGCGATCGAGCAGATTGCCCGCCAGCTTGATATTCGAAATCGTGTACGGCTCGCCTTCGTGCAGCGTGACCGTCAGATACATGTCCTTCTTGTCGGGCGTGATCGACACCTGGGTCGACTCGATGTTGAACTCGAGATAGCCGCGATTCAGATAATACGAGCGAACGTTTTCGAGGTCGCCGGTCAGCTTGTCTTTCGCGTACAGGTCGTTCTTCGTGTACCACGAGAACCAGTTCGGCGTGGACAACTGCATTTCGTCGCGCAGCGTACCCGTGCTGAACGCCTTGTTGCCGATGAAGTTGATCTGGCGGATCTTCGCGCTCGGACCTTCGGCCACCGAGAACAGCACCGACACGCGATTGCGGTCGATCGGCGTGATCGTGGTGGTGACTTCAGCGGCGTAGTAGCCGCGCGTCAGATACTGACGCTTCAGTTCCTGCTCGGCCTTGTCGACCAACGCCTTGTCGTAATAACGGCCTTGCGACAAACCCACGGCGCGCAGCGCCTTGGTCAGGTTTTCCTTGTCGAACTCATGAATGCCGGCGAAGTCGATCGTGCCGATGGCCGGACGTTCCAGCACCTGCACGATGACGACGTTGCCTTCGGTCGCGATCTTGACGTCGTTGAAGAAGCCCGTGGCATACAGAGCGCGGATGGCTTCCGATGCCTTGTCGTCGCTGAAGGTGTCGCCTTGCTTGATAGGCAGGTAGGCAAACACGGTACCAGGTTCGACGCGTTGCAATCCCTCGATCCGGATGTCTTGCACCACGAAGGGCGTCGTTGCGTGAGCAACCAGCCCATGCGCGGCGAACGCCGCGGCTATAACCGTCTTTGGAACAAAGCGATGAGGTTTAAACAACGTGCTTCCCCAGTGTGTATAGCTGCATCAGGTCGGGCGGTCGCCATCGTGAACGCCGCCGAACACTTTAAAAATGGATTAAACGAGCCAGATCGTTGAACAGCGCGATCGCCGACAACGCGACGATGCAGGCGAGACCCGCCCTCTGAAAAACGAGTTGCCAGCGATCGGAGACAACTTTACCGGTAACAGCTTCAACCAAATAATATAACAGATGACCCCCGTCCAATACCGGAATTGGTAACAGGTTCAGTACACCAAGACTAATACTGACAAGGGCCAGGAACGACAGGAATGCAGAAGGACCTAGACGTGCGCTCTTTCCTGCGTAATCCGCGATCGTCACCGGACCGGAAAGATTTTTCAGCGATGCCTCGCCTACGATCATCCTGCCGAACATGCGCACCGAGTAGACCGCGAGGTCCCACGTGCGGCGCGCGCCCAACTGCAAGCTTTCAACCGGACCGTAACGCACGTCGATCGACGGCACCTGCGTGGCCAGTTCCGCGCCGATGCGGCCGATCTGCTGTCCGGTCGTTTCATCGCGCTGTGCCTGCGGCACGATGTTCACGTCTTCGAGCTTGCCCGCCGCCTTACCGCCGCGCTCGACCTGCAACGTCACCGCTTTGCCGGCGTGCGATTTTACATAAGCGATGAAGGCCGTGGCGTTATCGGTCGGAATACCGTCGACGGCACGCAGACGATCGCCGGCAACGAGGCCGGCCTTTTGCGCCGCGCTGCCCGGTTGCACGCCCGCCACCGTCAGCTTGCCACCGCCCGGCTCGAAACCGAGATGCGACATGAAGTCGTCGTCGACATCTTTTTCGCTGAGGCCACGCAGATCGAGCTGGAAATCCGACGTACCGTGCGCATCTTTCGCGCTCAGCACGACGCGCTTGTGATCGAATGCCGCACCCAGCAGTTTCCAGCGCAGGTCCGACCAGGAGCGCACCGGCTCGGATTCGCCGGCGTTCTCGGCGCGCACGGCAACGATCGTTTCACCGCCGTCGAAACCGGCAACGGCCGCGGGCGTATTCGGCGCGGGCGCCGCGATCACCGCCGCCGGCTCCGTCACGCCACTGGCGAAGACGAGCGCGAACAGCACGATGGCCAGCAGGAAGTTCGCGACCGGACCGGCCGCGACAATCGCAAAACGGCGCCACACGGATTGCCGGTTGAACGCATGCGGCAAGGCTTCGGCGGGAATCGGCTCAGCGCCCGTTTCGCGCTCGTCGAGCATCTTCACGTAGCCGCCGAGCGGCAGCGCGGCAATGGTCCATTCGGTGCCCGTCTTCGGACTCACCCACTGAAACAGCGGCTTGCCGAAGCCGATCGAAAAGCGCAGCACCTTGACGCCGCACAGGCGCGCCACACTGTAATGCCCGTATTCGTGGACGACCACGAGTACGCCAATCGCGACCGCGAAGGCGAGCAGTTCGATCAGCAGGTTCATGAGCGCCTCACTGGACGGCGCGTTCCGTGCGACGGGCGCCGTCGGGCAGACGCGCGATGAATTCGGCAGCGGCGCGACGCGCGGCGGCATCCGCTTCGATCACGTCTTCGAGCGCGTGCGCGCTGCGGTTCGGCAATGCGCTGAGCACCGCGTCGACCACCTGGGCGATCGCCATGAAACCGATCTGGCGCGCGAGGAACGCTTCGACCGCGATTTCATTCGCGGCGTTCAGCGCCGCGCTCGCCAGGCCGCCCTCGGCCAGCGCCTTCACTGCGAGAGCAAGACACGGAAAGCGCGTGTAATCCGGCTTTTCGAACGAGAGGGACGCGACCTGCAGCAGATCGAGTTGCGCCACGCCCGAATCGACGCGATCCGGAAACGCCAGCGCATGCGCGATCGGCGTGCGCATGTCGGGATTGCCCAGTTGGGCGAGCACCGAGCCGTCGGCGTAGGACACCATCGAGTGAATCACGCTTTGCGGGTGAATCAGCACCTCGATGCGCTCGCCCGGCAGATCGAACAGCCAGTGTGCCTCGATCACTTCGAGGCCCTTGTTCATCATGGTGGCCGAGTCGACCGAAATCTTGCGGCCCATGACCCAGTTCGGATGCTTACAGGCTTCGTCCGGCGTGACGTCGACGAGCGTCGCCGGTTCGCGCGTGCGGAACGGGCCGCCCGACGCGGTCAGAATGATCTTGGAGACGCCGCCGTGCAGCGCGGCCTCGCGCGGCAGGCACTGGAAAATCGCGTTGTGTTCGCTGTCGACCGGCAGCAGCACGGCGCCGTTGTCGCGCACCGCGTCCATGAAGATCGCGCCGGACATGACCAGCGCTTCCTTGTTGGCAAGCAGGATGCGTTTGCCCGCGCGCGCTGCGGCAAGACTCGGCGCCAGGCCGGCCGCGCCGACGATCGCCGCGACCACCGTATCGCAGCCGTCGCTCTTCGACACGTCGACGAGCGCTTGCGGTCCATACGTGACCTCGGTCTTGCAACCCGCTTCGCGCAATTTCGCCGCGACGCTGGCAGCCGTATCGGCGTCGCCGACCACCGCGACTTCGGGCTGAAAGCGCAGGCATTGCTCGACGAGCTTGTCGCCGTTGCGATGCGCGCTCAGCGCATAAACCGAAAAGCGCTCGGGATGACGCGCGACGACGTCGAGCGTGCTGTCTCCAATCGAGCCCGTGGAACCGAGCAATGTCAGACGTTTTTGCATATCTCTTTCTCTAGCCGAGCAGCAGCATGGCAAGCGGCAGCACCGGCAACAAGGCATCGATGCGGTCGAGCACGCCACCGTGCCCCGGCAACAGGCCGCTTGAATCTTTCACACCGGCCTGGCGTTTCATCATCGATTCGAACAGGTCGCCCACCACGCTGAATGCCACCAGCAAGGTCAGCGCGAGCAGCGTGCGCACGGCGCCCCAATGCGCCAGCAGCGCAGAATACAGGGTCGGCTCGAACGCATGCAAAAAGACCGCCGCCGCCGCGACGATCATCACCACCAGCCAGCCGCCGATCGCGCCCTCCCAGGTCTTACCCGGACTGATGGCAGGCGCCAGCTTGTGTTTTCCAAACGCTTTTCCGGAGAAGTATGCGCCGATATCGGCCAGCCATACCAATAGCAGCAGCGACAGCACGAATGGCACACCCTGCACGCGCGCGGCGACGAGAGCATGCCAGCACGCGACGAATACCACAATGCCGGCAAGAAACAGGAAGGAACGCCAGGCGCCCTGCGCGAGCGTGGGCTTGCGCAGCAGCACGAACGGGCCGGCGATCACCCAGAAAATAGCGGCCGCTTCAAAGAGCGGTCTGGCTTGTTCGATGCCGGTACCGAGACGCGTGCTGGCCACCAGCGCCACTGCGGCGATCAGCGCGTAAATGACCGGGCCCGCGCCGCCCAGCTTGAGCAGGCGCGCCCACTCCCACGCGGCGAACACGACGACAAAAGCGATCAGCGCGCCGAACGCGCCCACCGGCGCGAACAACGTGACCGGCAGGAACACTGCCAGCAGGATGATCGCCGTGATGACACGGGTTTTTAGCATGGAAGCGAATCGACGTTTTGCGATTGCGGCTCGAGTTGAGCACTGGTGCGGCCGAAGCGGCGTTCGCGCTCCGCGTACGAAGCGATGGCGTGGCCGAGGGCGTCGGCGTCGAAATCCGGCCAGAACGTGTCGGTGAAGTAGAACTCGGTGTAGGCGAGTTGCCACAGCAGGAAGTTGCTGACGCGGCGCTCGCCGCCGGTGCGGATGAAGAGATCCGGCTCGGGCGCATAAGCCATGGAGAGGTGTTCGGCGAACGAATCTTCGGTCACCTCGACCGCCTTGCCCGCCAGCGCCGACTGTTCGGCGAGCTTGCGGGTGGCCTGCATGATGTCCCAGCGGCCGCCGTAATTCGCGGCAATCGTGAGTGTGAGACGGGTATTGCGCGCGGTCTTGGTCTCCGCGCGCTTGATCAGGTCGCGGATGCGCGTATCGAAGCGGGCCAGGTCGCCCACCACGCGCAAGCGGATGCCATTCGCATGCAGCTTGCCGATCTCGCGCTCCAGCGCGGTCACGAACAGGCGCATCAGGAACGAGACTTCCTCGTTCGGACGGCGCCAGTTTTCCGAGCTGAAGGCGAACAGCGTCAGATATTCGACACCCTGACGGGCGCACGCCTCGACGGCCGCACGCACCGCGTCGACGCCGCGCGTATGGCCCGCCACGCGCGGCAAGCGCCGCTGGGTGGCCCAACGGCCGTTGCCGTCCATGATGATCGCGATATGTCGCGGCACCGCGGCGACATCAGGCACGCGCACGGTTGAGCTGGTATAGGTCATGGCCGTCGGGACAGTGACTGCAAATAAAAGAAGTGGAGAACGTGAGCAGCTGAGCGGCCGGCCTCAGACCGTCATGATCTCGGCTTCTTTCGTCACGACGAGCTTGTCGATTTCGGCGACGAACTTGTCCGTCAGCTTCTGCACGTCGTCACCTGCACGACGCTCGTCGTCTTCCGAAATTTCCTTGTCTTTCACGAGCTTTTTCAGTTGCTCGTTGGCGTCGCGGCGCAGATTGCGCACCGCGACCTTGGCCGTTTCCGCTTCGCTCTTGACCACTTTGGTCAATTCGCGGCGGCGCTCTTCGGTCAGCGCGGGCATCGGCACGCGGATCACGTCGCCTTGCGTGGCCGGGTTCAGACCCAGGTCCGATTCGCGGATCGCCTTTTCGACGACCTGCACCATCTTCTTTTCCCACGGCTGCACGCCGATCGTGCGCGCGTCGATCAGCGTCAGATTCGCGACCTGCGAAATGGGCACCGGCGAACCGTAGTAATCGCACTGGATGTGATCGAGCAGGCCCGTGTGTGCACGGCCCGTGCGGATCTTCGACAGGTCGTTCTTGAACGCGTCGATGGAACGCTGCATCTTTTGTTCAGCGCCCTTCCTGATATCAGCCACAGACATTTTTAAACCTCCGAACCTTCAAAACGGTGCGAGCCGGCCAGCGCGCGCAAGATGCGGCGGCTCGGGCTCGCGCTAAAGCCCACGTTATGTGAACGAGAGTTTACACGTGGACGAGGGTACCCTCGTCGTCGCCTTGTACGATGCGCTTGAGCGCGCCCGGTTTGACGATCGAAAACACCCGGATCGGCAGTTTCTGGTCGCGGCACAGCGCGAATGCCGTGGCGTCCATCACTTGCAGATTGCGGCCGATCGCCTCGTCGAAACTGATCGTGGTGTAACGCGTCGCGCTCGGGTCTTTCTTCGGGTCGGCGGAATACACGCCGTCCACCTTGGTTGCTTTCAGCACGACTTCCGCGCCGATTTCCGAGCCGCGCAGAGCGGCGGCCGTGTCGGTCGTGAAGAACGGGTTGCCGGTGCCGGCCGCGAAAATCACGACTTTGCCTTCTTCGAGCTGGCGAATCGCGCGGGGCCGGATGTACGGCTCGACCACCTGGTCCATGCGCAGCGCCGATTGCACGCGCGCCTCGATGCCGGCGTGGCGCATGGCATCCTGCAGCGCCAGCGCGTTCATCATGGTGGCCAGCATGCCCATGTAGTCCGCCGTGGCGCGATCCATACCCGCCGCGCCGCCCGCGACGCCGCGGAAAATATTGCCGCCGCCGATCACCACGGCCAGCTGCGTTCCGAGACGGACCACTTCGGCCACGTCCGCCACCATTCGTTCGATGGTTGCGCGATTGATGCCAAAGGCATCGTCGCCCATCAGAGCTTCACCGGAGAGTTTGAGCAGGACGCGTTTATAGGCAGTGGGCATAGGGGTATCCAGATCGCGCAGAACAGGGCAACAACAAGGGACTAATGTAGGGGTGAAATGCTGATTCGGGCAAGCGTCGCCAAATTGACGAACCCTGGGTTCGCCAGCGGCGGCTGCGCGGCGAGGGTCAACCCGCGCGCAGCCTTGCGGCGCTGCCGACCGCGGCAAAGTCTTGCTCCGCCGCGGGTCCAACGATACAACAGTTGCTGCTTAGGTAAGACTTATTGTTGCTTTGCAGCAGCGACTTGAGCGGCCACTTCAGCTGCGAAGTCGTCCTGCTTCTTCTCGATGCCTTCGCCGACCACGAACAGCGCGAACTTCTGCACGCTCGAGTTGCGGGCCTTCAGCATCTGTTCGATCGTCTGCTTGTCGTTCTTAACGAACGTCTGGTTCAGCAGCGACACTTCCTTCAGGTACTTCTGCACGCTGCCGTCGACCATCTTGGCGACGATTTCAGCCGGCTTGCCCGATTCGGCAGCCTTCTGCTCAGCAATGCTGCGTTCCTTGGCGATCAGGTCCGCCGGCACGTCGTCCGACGACAGCGAAACCGGCTTCATCGCGGCGATGTGCATCGCGACGTCCTTGCCGACCTGCTCGTCCGCGCCGGTGTACTCGACCAGCACGCCGATACGCGTGCCGTGCAGGTACGCTGCCAGCTTGTTCGAGGTTTCGAAGCGCACGAAACGGCGGATCGACAGGTTTTCACCGATCTTGCCGACCAGCGCCAGACGCACTGCGTCGACCGTCGAGCCGTCCAGCGGGAGTGCAGCCAGCGCTGCGACGTCAGCCGGATTTTGCGTGGCGACCAGTTCAGCGACTTTCTTCGAGAAACCCAGGAAGTCGTCGTTCTTCGAAACGAAGTCGGTTTCGCAGTTCAGCTCGACCAGCGAACCCGCGTTGCCGCCGATAAACGAGGCAACCACGCCTTCAGCCGTCACGCGCGATGCAGCCTTGCTGGCCTTGTTGCCCAGCTTCACGCGCAGCAGCTCTTCAGCGCGCGCCATGTCGCCGTCGGCTTCCGTCAGCGCCTTCTTGCATTCCATCATCGGCGCGTCGGTCTTTGCGCGCAGTTCTGCAACCATGCTTGCGGTAATTGCCGCCATCATTTGCTCCTTGAGTTCCGTCTGTCACACACCGCCCGCACTTCGATGCCGGCGGCAAGAATTCGTTTCAGCGTTTACCGTATTTTTTACGGAGGACGCGTTGAGCGCTGCGTCCGACACTGCCGGCAGCGCCCCACTATAATGTCGCGGCTTAAAAAAAGGGGGCCTGTAGAAAGCCCCCTTTTTTGCCGGACACGGGGCAGCTTTACGCTTCCGAGTTGACCTCGACGAACTCGTCGCCGTCGCCACCACGTGCAGCTTGCACCACTTCGTTGACCGCGTTCGCACGGCCTTCGACGATCGCGTCAGCCACGCCAGCCGTGTACAGAGCGACAGCCTTCGAGGCGTCGTCGTTACCCGGGATCACGTAGTCGATGCCTTCCGGCGAGTGGTTCGTGTCGACCACGGCGATGACCGGAATGCCGAGCTTGTTCGCTTCGGTCACGGCAATCTTGTGGTAGCCGACGTCGACCACGAAAATCGCGTCCGGAATGCCGCCCATGTCTTTCACGCCGCCGATCGACTTGACCAGCTTGGCCATTTCGCGTTCGAACAGGAGCGCTTCCTTCTTGCTCATGCGTTCGGTTTCACCGGCTTCCAGCGCTGCTTCCATGTCCTTCAGGCGCTTGATCGAGACCTTCAGCGTCTTGAAGTTGGTCAGCATGCCGCCGAGCCAGCGTGCGTTGACGAACGGCATGCCGGCGCGTTGCGCTTCTTCAGCGATCGTGTCGCGCGATTGACGCTTCGTGCCGACGAACAGGATCGTGCCGCGATTGGCTGCCAGTTGACGCGCGTACTTCAGCGCGTCGTTGTACATCGGCAGCGTCTTCTCGAGGTTGATAATGTGAATCTTGTTGCGATGACCGAAAATGAAGGGAGCCATCTTCGGGTTCCAGAAGCGCGTTTGGTGACCGAAGTGGACACCGGCTTCCAGCATTTGACGCATGGTAACTGCCATGAAAATCTCCGCGAGGGTTGGGTCTTAAGCCGGCTGCCGTATCGGCCGCGCTGCCATCTCTCTGGCTGAACGCGACGGACACCCTGGGTGCGCCGGCTTGCGAGTCTGCTGCGTGTACTGCCTTTTGTTGCCTTTTCGTTGCCTTCGTATGCTCTGCTTTCGCTTCTGCATGACCTCATAGTGCAGGCAACCGGCGCCATGAGAAGCCAATCGTGCCGCTTTTTTGCCCACGTGGACAAATATTGCAAGACAGAGATCGACTTAGCCAAAGATTATAGCACGCGACTATTGCACGACTCAACCTGCCCGGTAGCCCTGTTGATGGCCTGCGGGTTGCACCCGCGCGAGCGCCGGCCGCTTTGAACGAGCCCGCATGCGAGTCCGTGAAAGCCGCCGGTCCGGCCGCAAAAGCCTGCGGCGGCCGGAATATGGTGCGATAATCCTGCAATAAATCGCATTTCAGGCCCGACTCATGGCTATTACGCTCAAAAACGAACACGATATCGCGCAAATGCGCGTCGCCTGCAAACTGGCAAGCGAAGTGCTCGACTACATTACTCCGTTCGTCACCGCCGGCATCACGACCGGCGAACTCGACCGTCTGTGTCACGAATACATGCTGAAGGAACAGGGCACGGTTCCGGCGCCGCTGAACTATCAGCCGCCCGGCTACCCGCCCTACCCGAAGGCCACCTGCATTTCCGTCAACGACGTGATCTGCCACGGCATTCCAGGCGACAAGACGCTGAAGAACGGCGACGCGCTGAACATCGACGTCACGGTCATCAAGGAAGGCTATTTCGGCGACACCAGCCGCATGTTCATCGTCGGCGAAGGCTCGATCATGGCCAAGAGGCTCGTGCAGACCACCTTCGAATGCATGTGGCTCGGCATCGACCAGGTGCGCCCGGGCGCGCATCTCGGCGATATCGGTTACGCGATCCAGAAACATGCGGAAGGCCACGGCTACAGCGTGGTGCGCGAATACTGCGGCCACGGCATCGGCACGGTATTCCACGAAGACCCGCAGATCCTGCACTACGGCCGTCCCGGCACCGGGCTCGAACTGCAAACCGGCATGATCTTCACGATCGAACCGATGATCAACGCCGGCCGTCGCGACATTCGCACCATGCCGGACCAGTGGACCGTCAAGACCAAAGACCGCAGCCTGTCGGCGCAGTGGGAACATACGATCCTCGTCACCGAAACCGGCTACGACGTGCTGACCGTCTCCGCCGGCACGCCCGCGCGTCCGCCGGTCGTCGCGGCCACGGCCTGACCGACTTCCCACCTCTGCGCCTCCCTGCCAATGAGTAGTGTTCCAGCCGTCGCCCAATCCCCTGCCACGTCGCTCAAGGCGGAGTACAAAGTGGCCAAAGCCCAACTGCTGGAACGCTTCAGGACGGCCACCAACGTCGACGCGTTGATGGCCTCCTTGGCGCGCGCCACTGACAACTCCCTGCGCGCGGCCTGGAACACCTGCGAACTGCCGCCCGAACTGGCGCTAGTGGCGGTAGGCGGCTACGGGCGCGGCGAATTGGCGCCGCATTCCGATATCGACATTCTGGTCCTGCTGCCCGACGCGCCGATCGGGCACCTCGAACCACGCATCGAACGCTTTATCAGCCTCGCATGGGATTTGGGGCTGGAACTCGGCAGCAGCGTGCGCAGTGTGTCGCAATGCCTCGAAGAAGCCGCCAACGACGTCACGGTGCGCACCTCGCTGCTCGAGGCACGGCGCATTACCGGCAGCGCCGAGCTGTTTGACGACTTCGCGAAGCGTTACCGCGAAGCGCTCGATCCGAAAGCCTTTTTCCAGGCCAAAGTGCTGGAAATGCGCCAGCGCCACGCGAAATTCCAGGACACGCCCTACTCGCTCGAACCCAACATCAAGGAAAGCCCGGGCGGGCTGCGCGATCTGCAGCTGATCCTGTGGATCACCCAGGCGGCCGGTTTCGGCAGCAGCTGGCGTGAACTCGAAGCACGCGGCCTGATCACCGAGCGCGAGGCGCGCGAGTTGCGCCGCAACGAGAGTTTCCTGAAGGCGCTGCGCGCCCGGCTGCATGTGATTGCCGGGCGTCGTCAGGACATCATGGTGTTCGACCTGCAAACGGCGGTGGCCGAGAGCTTCGGCTACAAGCCGACCGCGACCAAGCGCGCGAGCGAGCAGCTGATGCGCCGCTATTACTGGTCCGCCAAGGCGGTCACGCAGCTCGCCACGATCCTGATCCAGAACATTGAAGCGCAGCTCTTCCCCAGCACGAGCGGCATTACGCGCGTGCTGTCGGACCGCTTCGTCGAAAAGCAGGGCATGCTGGAAATCGCCAGCGACGACGTGTTCCAGCGCGAGCCGAACGCGATCCTCGAGGCCTTCCTGCTGTACGAACAGACGCCCGGCGTAAAGGGCCTGTCGGCGCGCACGCTGCGCGCAATTTACAACGCCCGCGACGTGATGGACCAGCACTGGCGGCGCGATCCGGAAAACGGGCGCCTCTTCATGGACATCCTGAAGCAGCCGGCGGGCATCACCCACGCGCTGCGATTGATGAACCAGACGAGCGTACTGGGGCGTTACCTGCTGAACTTCCGGCGCATTGTCGGACAGATGCAGCACGACCTGTATCACGTCTACACCGTCGACCAGCACATCCTGATGGTGCTGCGCAATCTGCGGCGTTTCGCGGTGGCCGAGCACGCGCACGAATATCCGTTCTGCAGCCAGTTGATCGCCAACTTCGACCGGCCGTGGGTGCTGTACGTCGCGGCGCTGTTTCACGACATCGCCAAAGGCCGTGGCGGCGACCATTCCACGCTCGGCATGGCCGACGCGCGGCGCTTCTGCCGCAATCACGGCATCGAGGGCGAGGACGGCGAACTGGTCGTGTGGCTGGTTCAGCAACATCTGACCATGAGCCAGGTCGCGCAAAAGCAGGACACGAGCGACCCGGAGGTCATCAAGCGGTTCGCCGAACTGGTCGGCACCGAGCGGCGCCTCACGGCGCTCTATCTGCTGACCGTGGCCGATATTCGCGGCACCAGCCCGAAAGTCTGGAACACGTGGAAAGGCAAGCTGCTGGAAGACCTGTACCGCGCCACGCTCGCCGTGCTGGGCGGCGCGCGCCCGGATGCGCATTCGGAGCTGAAGTCGCGTCAGGAAGAAGCGCTCGCGCTGCTGCGCCTCGAAACCGTGCCGGAAGGCGCGCAGAAGGCGCTGTGGGACAAGCTCGACATCGGCTATTTTCTGCGTCACGACGCGGCGGATATCGCGTGGCAAACACGGGTGCTGTACCGCCACGTGGAAACGCCCACGCCGATCGTGCGGGCCCGTCCGTCGCCGATCGGCGAGGCGCTCCAGGTGCTGGTGTACGTGAAGGATCAGCCGGATCTGTTTGCCGGCATTTGCGCGTATTTCGACCGCAACGGCCTGTCGGTGCTCGATGCGCGGGTCAGCACGACTCGGCATGGGTACGCGCTCGATAATTTCCTCGTCGCGCATACCGAAGAAGACGTGCATTATCGCGATATTGCCAATCTGGTCGAACAGGAACTGACCGCCCGCCTCACCGGTGACGGCACCCTGCTCCCCGGGCCGTCGAAAGGCCGTTTGTCGCGGCTGTCGCGGACCTTCCCTGTTACCCCGCGCGTCGACCTTCGGGCCGACGAGCGCGGCCAATACTACATCCTGTCCGTGTCGGCGAACGACCGGCCAGGCCTTCTTTATTCGATCGCGCGTGTGCTGGCCGAGCATCGGGTCGGCGTCGCTTCGGCGCGGATCAATACGCTCGGCGAACGCGTCGAAGACGTGTTCCTGCTGGATGGACACGGTCTGTCGGACAGCCGCCTGCAAATTCAGGTCGAGACCGAACTGCTGCGCGCGATCGCAGTGTGAGATTTCATGCGAGTCAAATTAACAGCCAAGCACCCGCGGCCGGCTTCGTCCGAACGCGCCCCTGTCCGTACCGGCAGCACGTCGGCGCGTAAGCCGACGCGCCCGGCGGGACCCAGGCCGGCGACGCCGGCTCCCGGCGGGGCGCGGGATGAACGCGCCGGCGCGGCCGGCGGCGGTAAGCGGCCGGCGGGCGCTGGCAAGCCGGCCGGTGCCGGCGCACGTCCTGCGCGTCCCGCCAGGGCTGAAGGGTCGTTTTCGCGCGAGCGGGACGCCGGTGGCGCGCCGCGCGCGGCATCGGATCGACCGCCGCGCCGCGAGGGCGCGGGTGGTGCGCCGCGTCGGTTCGAAGGCGGTGGCGATCGTGCTCCGCGCCGGGATGATGGTGAGCGTGCGCCGCGCCGCTTTGAGGGTGGCGGCGATCGTAGCGAACGCGCGCCGCGCCGGGCTGACGGTGAACGGGCTCCGCGAAGGTTTGAAGGTGGCGGCGATCGTGCTCCGCGTCGGGATGATGGTGAGCGTGCGCCGCGCCGCTTTGAGGGTGGCGGCGATCGTAGCGAACGCGCGCCGCGCCGGGCTGACGGCGAGCGCGGCCAAGGCGCTCCGCGTCGGTTTGAAGGCGGTGGTGACCGTACCGGCGGCGCCCCGCGCCGTTTCGAAGGTGCCGGCGATCGCGGTGAACGGGCTCCGCGCAGGTTCGAGGGCGGTGGTGATCGACCGGAACGCGCGCCGCGCCGATTTGAAGGCGCAGGCGAACGCGCCCCGCGCCGTTTCGAAGGCGCCGCGGACCGCGCTGACCGCGCGCCACGTCGCGAAACCGGCGACCGACCCGAACGCGCGCCCCGTCGCTTCGAAGGCAGCACAGATCGCAGCGAACGCCCGCCGCGCAGCTTCGGCGAGCGCGCCCCACGCCGCGACGACGGCGAACGGCGTCCGTTCAGCGGAGCACGTCCGGGCGCAGGCCGTCCGTCGGAAGGCGCTCCGCGTGGAGAGCGCCCAGAACGCCATGAACGCGACGCATCCGACCGCCCGCGTTTCAGCAGCGACCGTGGTGCTCCGCAAGACCGACGAGGCGGCGAGCGCGGGCCGCGCAGCGATAGCGCGCCGCGCCGTTTCGAAGGCGAACGCGGTGCATCCGATCGTGGCGATCGCAGCTTCGCCAAGCCCGTCAAAACCGGTTTCAGCGACCGCACAGATCGCCCGGCACGCGCTCCGCGCGACGAGCGTGGCGAACGCGCCCCGGCCAAACGCGAATTCGGCGACCGTCCGGCGCGCAGCGCCGACCGCAATGAACGCAGCGAGCGTGGCGAGCGCCCGGCCCGCAGCTTCGACAAGACACTGCCGGCCGCCGGCCGCCGTTTCGGCGACGACCGTCCCGCGCGCGCCGACAAGCCGCGTGGCGCGGCCCGAGCCGAGCGCGCCGGCGAAATCGATGCCGCTCCGCGCACCCCGCGTCGCGATTACGAAGACGCGCCAGGCATGCTGCGCCTGTCCAAGCTGATGTCCGAACTCGGCATGTGCTCACGCCGCGAAGCCGATGAGTGGATCGAAAAAGGCTGGGTGCTGGTGGACGGCGAGCGCATCGACACGTTGGGCACCAAGGTCCGACCGGACCAGCGCATCGAGATCGACCCCGCCGCCGAGGCCGCGCAATCGAGCCAGGTGACGGTGCTGATCCATAAGCCGGTGGGCCTGGTCTCAGGTCAGGCGGAAGACGGTTATCAGCCGGCCATCACGCTGGTCACGCCGGAGAATCGCTGGGAAGGCGATCAGTCGGACATCCGCTTCTCGGTCGCGCATTTGCGCCAGCTTGCGCCGGCTGGCCGCCTGGACATCGATTCGACGGGCCTGCTGGTGCTGACGCAAGACGGCCGGATTGCCAAGCAACTGATCGGCGGTCATTCCGAGATCGACAAGGAGTATCTGGTGCGCGTGGCATTCGGCGAGCACACCACCGACGTCGAAAGCCACTTCCCGCCGGAAAGTCTGGAATTGCTGTGCCACGGCCTCTCGCTCGACGACGTGCCGCTGAAGCCCGCGCAAGTGAACTGGCAGAACGGCGAGCAATTGCGTTTCGTGCTGCGCGAAGGCAAGAAGCGCCAGATTCGCCGCATGTGCGAACTCGTCGGCCTCGAAGTGATCGGCCTGAAGCGCGTGCGCATGGGCCGTGTGATGCTGGGCGCGCTGCCGCCGGGCCAATGGCGTTATCTGTCGCCGGACGAGTCGTTCTAAAGCCGCGCGCCTGACCCACGCCTCAACAAAAAACCCCACGCGATCGCGTGGGGTTTTTTTATCCCTGCGCTGCACCAAGCCGAATACGCCAGCGCCGCAGTGCCCGAAGCAGCACAAGCCGCCTCAATCGTCGCTATTCGGATCCATATCCGGAAACAGCACTTCCGTGAAGCCGAACTTCGCGAAGTCGTTGATCCGCATCGGATACAGCTTGCCGATCAGGTGATCGCACTCGTGCTGCACCACGCGCGCGTGAAAGCCCTCGGCGACACGGTCGATCGGCTTGCCGTATTGATCGAAGCCGTGATACTTGATCATCGAAAAGCGGCTCACCGCGCCGCGCAGGCCCGGCACCGACAGGCAGCCTTCCCAGCCCTCCTCCATATCCAGCGAGACCGGCGTGATGGTCGGGTTGATCAGCACCGTTTCCGGCACCGGCGGCGCGTCCGGATAGCGCTCGTTGTGCCCGAAGCCGAAGATCACCACCTGCAGATTCACGCCGATCTGCGGCGCGGCAAGGCCCGCGCCGTTCGCGTCGTGCATGGTCTCGAACATGTCTTTGACGAGCTCATGCAGTTCGGGCGTGTCGAAGTGATCGACCGGATCGGCAATGCGCAAAAGGCGCGGATCGCCCATCTTGAGAATTTCGCGGATCATAACTGCCCCTCCAGGAGCTTACGCATACCATCTTCGTCGAGTACGGGCACGCCGAGTTCCTCAGCCTTCGCCAACTTGCTGCCAGCATCGGCGCCCGCCACCACATAGTCCGTTTTCTTCGATACGGAGCCGGCCACTTTCGCGCCGGCCGCTTCCAGCATTTCCTTCGCCTCTTCGCGGGCAAGGCTCGGCAAGGTGCCGGTCAGCACGACCGTCTTGCCGGCCAGCACGCCCACAGGCGCTTTCGGCGCGGGCGGGCCTTCGGGCCACGTGACCTTGCCCGGCGCGCGCAACTGCTCGACCACCGTGCGGTTGTGCTCCTCGGCGAAGAACTGATGAATCGACTCGGCGACCACCGGCCCCACGTCGTTGACCTCGAGCAAGGCTTCGACCGAGGCGTCCATGATCGGATCCAGCGAGCCAAAGTGCTTGGCGAGATCTTTCGCCGTGGATTCGCCCACATGCCGGATGCCGAGCGCGTAGATGAAGCGCGCCAACGTGGTGTGCCTGGCTTTTTCGAGCGAATCGAGCAGGTTCTGCGCGGACTTTTCGGCAAAGCGGTCGAGTTCGGCGAGCGTGGCAAAACCGATGTTGAATAGATCGGCCGGCGTACGCACGAGGTTCTGGTCGACCAGTTGGTCGATGATCTTTTCGCCGAGGCCGTCGATATCCAGCGCGCGCCGCTGCGCGAAATGCCAGAGCGCCTGCTTGCGCTGCGCGGGACAGAACAGGCCGCCGGTACAACGCGCGATCGCTTCGTCAGGCAAGCGCTCGATATTCGAGCCGCACACCGGACATTGCGTGGGCATCACGAATTCGCGGGCGTCGGGGGGACGCCGGTCGAGCAGCGCGCTCACCACTTCGGGAATCACGTCGCCGGCACGCCGCACGATCACCGTGTCGCCGATGCGGATATCCTTGCGGCGCACTTCGTCTTCATTGTGCAACGTGGCATTCGTCACCGTCGCGCCGCCGACGAACACCGGCTCCAGCCGCGCCACCGGCGTGATCGCGCCGGTCCGGCCGACCTGCACGTCGATCGCGACGAGTTTGGTCAGCGCCTCCTGCGCGGGGAATTTGTGCGCCAGCGCGAAGCGCGGCGCGCGCGACACGAAGCCGAGCGCATCCTGTTCATCGCGCCGGTTGACTTTGTAGACCACACCGTCGATGTCGTACGGCAGCTTCTCGCGTTTCTCGCCGACGCCGTGGAAAAAGCCCAGCAAGCCCTCGGCGCCCTGCACCACGGCCCGCTCGCTATTCACCGGCAAGCCGAGTTCCTTGTACCAGTCGAGCAGTTCGCTATGCGTGGCCGGCATCTCCATGCCTTCGAGCACGCCAATGCCATAAGCGAAAAACGACAGCGGCCGTTGCGCGGTGATCTTCGAGTCGAGCTGCCGCAAACTGCCCGCCGCGGCGTTGCGCGGATTGGCGAATTCCTTCTGTTCCGCGGCCCGCTGACGTTCGTTCAGACGCTCGAAATCGCGCTTGAACATCAGCACTTCGCCACGCACGTCGAGCACGTGCGGGACAAGCTTGCCCTTGAGCTTGAGCGGAATGGAGCGAATCGTGCGAACGTTCCCGGTGACGTTCTCGCCGGTCGTGCCGTCGCCGCGCGTGGAGGCTTGCACGAACGCGCCGTCGACGTAACGCAATGAGATGGCGAGGCCGTCGAATTTCAGCTCGGCCGCGTAGTCGACCGGCACTGGCGGCTCGCTCGCGTTCTTGCCGAGCGCGTCACCGACGCGCTTGTCGAACGCGACGATGTCTTCGTCGGCGAAACCGTTGTTCAGCGACAGCATGGGCTGGTCGTGCACGACCGGCTCGAAGCCGCTCGCCGCCTCGCCGCCCACGCGCTGGGTGGGCGAATCCGGCACGATCAGGTCCGGATGCCCCGTCTCGATACTCTCCAGTTCCTTGAACAGCTTGTCGTATTCCGCGTCAGGCAAATCCGGCTGGTCGAGCACGTAGTACGCGTAGTTGGCGCGTTCGAGTTCCGCGCGCAGCCACGCGGCACGCTCGGCCGGGGCGTTGGTTGCGGGATGTGAGGCGGAGGTTCGGGCCATGCTGTCGGAAGGGTCTTCAGTGAAGTTCAGACATTGGATTATCGCAGGAAGCGTGCCCCTTTACATCGGCCGAATGGCCAGTTTAGGCGCGTTGCGCGTCGGCTCGAAATGCGCACGTGAAGCCGCGGCCTGAAACGACGACGGCCGCACATTGTGCGGCCGTCGGAGACAGCGATAAGACGTAAAAAAATTTACTGGCTGAACAACCGCCGCGTGGCCGGCGAGCCTGCCGGAATGCCCGCCTGTTCGAGCTTCGCGTAAAGCGTCATCAACTGCTTTTCGATCGCGAGCAGCGCGGTTTCCGGCAACGGACGGCGGCCGTCGTCGACCACCCGCCCGCCGATGCGCTCGGCCAACGATTTCGCGTAGTCGCACATCAGACGGAACGGCAGGATGTCTTCATCGGCCACCGGCACGTCGAGCACCAGCGTGATCATCTGGCCGCCCTTGTAGGTGAGGTCGTCGCGCAAAAAGTTGGTGTCGCCGAATTGCAGCATGAACACCGGGCTTTGCCGCGCGTCGAGCTTGACGAAACGCGTACCGTCGCGCGAAAGCAGCAAGCCGTCTTGTGAAGCGACCGCCTGCACGTAGTTGGCGGACCACGGCGCGCCGTCGGAGAGCACGTTGATCGACAACTGCGCGTCGCACTGCGCGGCAAAGCCGTCGAGCTCGCGCGCCATCGCGACCGTTTCGAGCATGTCCGGGAATTCCGGCGACGCATCCAGCGCGTCGGCAAACTGCTGCACGCCGGTCACGAACTCGGAAAACTCCAGTTCGTTGAGGGCGCCGCTGCGATTGGCCAGTTGCGCGGCCGCGCGCAGCTCTTCATAGCGCGCGCCGTTTTGCAGCAGTTCCCACGCGCCGCCTTCGAGCTTGCCTTCGATATGCACCGGCTTGCTGCCCGCGCGGCGCAGACGCTGCGCGAGCGGAATCACCTTGTCGCCCGCGACCGGACCGTTCAAACGGATCGGCACGATGCAGTCGATACGCCGATCGACAATAGCCGGCGGCGCCGACGAGATCGTCGTGGCGGCCGGCAGAATCGGTTCCACGGGTTCGCCGGACTGGCGGGCTTGCGCGGTCTCGGCGCTTGCGTCGCGTTCGGCTTCGGCCACGCCCTCGGCTTCCGGATAGCCGTTCGGCGTGGTCGTCTCGGCCTGAATATCGGCGGCCGTGTCGAGCGGCGCCGTGCCGGCTGCCTGACCGCCGAACGTCGGTTCGACGCGCGCCGCCGTGCCTGGATCCGCCGCCTCGGCGCCCACTACGGGCTCACGGCGCGTGGTCGGCCGGGCCGGTTCGATGAACGGGCTCTGTTCCTCCTGATCGTCCCGCGCGAGATTTTCGGCGGTGTCGGCCGGCATCGGCCGCGGCATCTTGCGGCGCACCTTCGCGCTCTGCCACGCGTTGTACACGACCACGCCCCCGACCACCACGGCACCCGCGCCGATCAAACCGAGTGTCAACTCGTCCATGCATGCTCCATCAGCAATTCTTTTATCTGCGCGGCTTTGCGCCCGCTCCACGTGTCGCGCGACCACCGGCCGCTGCGCTGAACGCGGACACCCGCGAGGCTCAATTCAAATCAAACTCAAACAATATTCTGGGCGAAACCGGCGGCCGATTCCATGTCGACGGCAACGATCCGCGACACGCCCTGCTCCTGCATGGTCACGCCGATCAACTGCTGCGCCATTTCCATCGCGATCTTGTTGTGCGAGATGAACAGGAACTGGGTCTTGTCCGACATCGCCCGCACGAGGTTCGCGAAACGTTCTGTGTTGGCGTCGTCGAGCGGCGCGTCCACTTCGTCCAGCAGACAGAACGGCGCCGGATTCAACTGGAACATCGCGAACACCAGCGCTGTCGCCGTCAGCGCTTTCTCGCCGCCCGACAGCAGATGAATGGTCGAATTCTTCTTGCCCGGCGGTTGCGCCATCACCTGCACGCCGGCGTCGAGAATTTCGTCGCCGGTCATGATCAGCTTCGCCTGGCCACCGCCGAACAACCGCGGGAACAGTTCGCCGAAATGCTGGTTCACCTGGTCGAAGGTGCCTTGCAGGAGCGTGCGCGTTTCCGCGTCGATCTTGCGGATGGCGTCTTCGAGCGTTTCGATCGCGCTGTTCAGGTCGGTGGATTGCGAGTCGAGGAACGACTTGCGCTCGGTCGCCGCCTTCAGTTCGTCGAGCGCGGCCATGTTGACCGGGCCCAACGCGGTGATGGCGTTGTTGATGCGCGTGACTTCGCCTTGCAGGTACGACGGCTTCATGTCCGGCGGGAGCTTGGCCTGCAGTTCAGCCTCGTCGACACCGGCAGCGGCCAGTTGCTCGATAAACTGCTCGCCGTTCAGGCGCGCCGCCTGTTCCTTCAACTGCAATTCGTTGATGCGGTCGCGCAGCGGCTGCAGCACGCGCTCGGCGGTCAGACGCGTTTCGTCGGCGGCACGCAGCTTGGCGGTGAGATCGTCCAGTTCGAGGCGCGCGGCATGCAGCGCCTCTTCCTTGACGGCGCGAATATCGAGCGCGTCCTGCAAGCCGGTATGTGCGGTCTGCTCGTTGATGGTTTCCAGTTCGGCGCGCGCATCTTCCAGCGACGCGGCCACACGCTCGCTCTGCTCGTGCGCGACCTGAATGCTGCGCTTCAATTCGTCGATGCGGTTCGCCATGTTGCGCGCCGCGAAGCGCGCGTCCGTGGCGGCACGGTCGAGATCGCGCGCCTGAGCGCGCGCGGCGGTGAGTTGCTCGTCGAGCGCCTCGAACGCCAGTTGATGATCTTCGAAACGCGCCTGCAATTCGGCGAGTTCGCCATCGTGACGCTCGAAGTTCGCTTCCGACTCCGCGCGCATGGCGCGCTGCTCTTCGATCTGCGCGGTGATCTCCGCGAGTTCCTCGCGAATCTGCGTGCTGCGCTGGATGTAACGCTCGTGCGCCTGGGTGAGTTTGAGCACGTCCATTTGCAGGGCGTGCACGCGCTGCGTGGCGCGCTCGGCCTGTTGACGGACATCGGTCAACAGCTGGGCGGCTTGCGTGTGAGCGGCTTCGGCGCGGATCGCGGCGGCCTTCGCTTCGTCGGCGAGCAAGGCTTGCGCGCGAACCTGGCGCGCCAGATTTTCGATTTCCTGCTGACGGGCCAGCATGCCGGCCTGCTCGGAATCGGCGGCATACAGTTGCACGCCGACGCGCGTCACCACATGCCCCGCCTTGACGACGAACGAACCGCCTTCCGGCAGTTGCGAGCGCATGGCGAGCGCCTGCTGCAGATCGTCGGCGACGAACGCGAGGCCGAGCCAGTCGTTCAGCACCGCGCGGATGCCCGCGTCGTCGATCCGCACCAGCGACAGCAGCGGCCGCAATGCGGGCGGCGTGGCGGCAGGCTGACCGGCGACGGGCGGCGCGTAGAAGGCGAGCTTGGCGGGCGGCGCGTCGGTCGCGAAGGCCTTGACCCAGTCGAGGTTCGACACTTCCAGCGCGGCGAGCCGCTCGCGCAGCACGGCTTCGAGCGCGGCTTCCCAACCGGCTTCGACATGCAGCTTCTTCCACAAACGCGGCAGGCTGCCCAACTCATGCTTTTCGAGCCACGGCTGGATCTTGCCTTCGGTCTGGACGTTTTCCTGCAGTTGCTTGAGGGCGGCGAGGCGCGCGTCGAGCTGATGAATCTGGGCGCTTTCCGCCTGCACGCGTTCCTGCGCGGTGCGGCGTTCGCCGTCGAGGCGCGGCAGCGTTTCCTGCGCGTCGGACAAACGCGTTTGCGCGTCGTGCAGGATTTCCTCATGCTCGGCGAGCTGCATGCGCAGGTCTTCGAGCTGCGCTTCGTCGGGGGCGTCGAGACCGCCCGCTTCCGACTTCAACCGCTCGTGACGCGCCTGCAATTGCTGCAATTGCTGATCGGCATTGCGCTGATGCGCGGCTTCGAGCTTGAGCGCCTGTTCGGTCTGCGCGATACCGCCGCGCTCGGCGTTCAACTCCGTTTGTGCGTCGCGCCAGCGCGCTTCGAGCGCGGGCATCGCGTCGTGCCTGGCGGCCGCTTCGTCTTCGGCGAGCGCGGCTTTTTCTTCGGCAACGGCCAGTTGTTCCTCGGCGTCTTCGAGATCGTCTTGCGCTTTTTGCGCCTGCGATTGCCACTGCTCACGCTGTGCGTTCAGCGCGGCGATCTGCGCCTGCACGCGATTGCGCGATTCGACGATGAACTTGATCTCGGCTTCGAGCCGGCTGACTTCCGAATTGGCCTCGTAGAGCGCGCCTTGCGCGCCTTGCATCGCGTCGCTGGCGGAGTAATGCGCGACGCGCAGCGTTTCGAGTTGCGCTTCGACTTCGCGCAGCCTGGCGGTGTGCGCTTCGAGATCGATCTGGGCCTGTTCGATCGCGCGTTGCTGGCGTTCCTGCTCGCTGCCGGCTTCGTTCTTGCGCAACAGCCACAACAGCCGCTGCTTCTCTTCGCCGTCGGTCTGCAGTTCCTTGTAACGGGTGGCGACCACGGCCTGCGCTTCGAGCTTCTCCAGATTCGAACTGAGTTCCCGCACGATATCTTCGACGCGCGTCAAATTCTCGCGCGTGTCGTGCAGACGGTTCTCGGTTTCGCGGCGGCGTTCCTTGTACTTCGACACGCCCGCAGCTTCTTCGAGAAACACGCGCAGCTCTTCCGGCTTCGCCTCGATCAGGCGCGCGATCATGCCCTGCCCGATGATCGCGTACGCGCGCGGCCCGAGGCCGGTGCCGAGGAAGATGTCCTGAATGTCGCGGCGGCGCGCCGGCAGATTGTTGATGTAGTAGCTCGAGGTGCCGTCGCGCGTGAGCACGCGCTTCACGGCGATTTCGGCATACTGGCCCCACTGGCCGGCGGCGCGGCCGTCGGCGTTGTCGAACACCAGTTCGACGCTGGCGCGGCTACCCGGCTTGCGCGCGGTCGAGCCATTGAAGATCACGTCCTGCATCGACTCGCCGCGCAGTTCGGAGGCGCGCGATTCGCCGAGCACCCAGCGCACGGCGTCGATGATGTTGGACTTGCCGCACCCGTTCGGTCCCACCACGCCGACTAGCTGGCCCGGGACCTGGAAATGCGTGGGATCGACGAATGACTTGAAGCCAGCGAGTTTGATCGAGGTCAGACGCACGGCGATTTCGCTGTTTGAAAAGGGAAAAAATAGGTGGCTCGTGAAGGCCGCGCCAGCCGTTCGCCGACAGAGCGATACGGCCCGCGAACCCTCGCGCCTCGGGTGCCGGCTTCATGCATCGAGGCATGCGCCGGCTAATGAGGGGCAATCATACCATCGCGCGTGGGCGGTTTTTGCCGTCCTTACGGTCGTCGGGTCCGGCATCGCGTCCGTCAGCGAGACTGACCTCCTGAATGGCCGGATCGGGCGGCATGGCCTTGGTCCGATGCACCCAGCTGGACAGCGCCGAAGCCAGCACGATGCACACGCCGCCCGCCCACTCGCGCGGGCCGGGCGTCTCGCCGGCGAAGAGCCATGCGGACAGCGCCGTGACCACGATCTCGAACAGCATGATGATCGAGGCCCGGTTGGCCGGCACGCGCGCGAGACCGTACTGCACCAGCATATTGTTCGATGCCAGCAGAAAGCCGAGCCCGAGCACCAGCCAGGCCGCCGTGCCGAGATGCGCGCCGGTGGGCGGCGCGGGCATGGCCTCGAACAGGGAAGCGCAGGCGCTGAATAACGCCGCACCGCCGAAGATCGTCGCGGTGCGCATTTCCGGTTTCATGTCCGGCAGCACGCGGCTCGTCTTAAGAATCAGCACGTTGCTCATGGCGAAGCCCATGCCGCCCGCGAGGCCCGCCCATTCGGCGAGATTGCCGGGCACGGGGATGCCGAGTTGCGGCGACCACAGCATGGTCATCGCGCCGGCCAGCGACAGCGCGGCGAGGCCCGCGCCCGCCCAGGTCAAGCGTTCATGCAGGATGAAGTGCGCGAAGAGCGCGGTCCACGCCGGGGTGAGATAGAACAGCAGCAGCACGCGCATCACCTGGCCGTGAATCGAGCCCCACACGAAGCCGAGATTGGTGATGCCCGCGGCCAGAGCGAGCGCCGGCAGCAGCCAGTGCCAGCGCACGGTCTTGAGCGCGCGATAGCGCACCAGCAGCACGAACAGGCAACCGGCGCCGCTCGTCAGCGCGCTGGCCGCCGTGCCGGTCACGCCGAGCGCATTCAGCATGCGCAAGGGATACCAGATCATCCCCCACACCGATGCGCCCAGCGTGATCGCGAGCGTCGGCCAACCGTTGCGAAGCCAGCTGGTCATGGTGCGGTGCTCCTTGCGGAGGTGCTCGGGGTGTGTCTGTCGCGGATCGCGATGCCCGTTGCGGAGGGGCTGGGGGCTTTCCTTGCGTGGACCGCGGCGCTCCTGCGCCTGTTGTGTCCGGATGTCTCCAAGACTGCTGTGTACATTGCTGCTCCTGCTTCTTCTTGCGCGAACCGTCGGCGGCTCGCGTCGTTCCCGCTGCAGCGCATTGCCTGCGCCGCCTGGCGGGTTGCGCCGTTACTCAACGGCGCGATGTCCTTCATCTGCTCAATGTTTCACTTGCCTTCATCGCGCTACCGTGGATCGCCTGCGCGACGCCGCCGTGTCATGCATACCCGCAAACCGCCACGCCACCGTATGCCCGCCATGCCGGCCTTGCCACGCTATAATCATTCGCCCGCCGCTGCTGCCGGCCGTTCAGCGTGTTTTGTACGTTTTTACCGCCGCCGGCGCGTGCCCCGCTTTTTGCTGCATGCTTTTCCGCAGCCGTCTCTCGCTCATCTTCGATCAGGCTCGATCCGCCCAGTGAATCCGCTACTCGACTCTCTTCAGCCCTACCCGTTCGAAAAGCTGCGCGCGCTTTTCGCGGACGTCACGCCGAGCGCCGGTCTCGCGCATATCAGCTTCGGCATCGGCGAGCCGAAACATCCCACACCCGCGCTGATTCGCGACGCCGTGGTGGCCTCGCTCGGCGGGTTGTCGTCGTATCCGGCCACGATCGGATCGCCGGCGCTGCGCGAATCGATCGCGAAGTGGGCCACGCGCCGCTACAACCTGCCGCCAGTCGATGCGGCCACCCAGGTGCTGCCGGTGTCGGGTTCGCGCGAGGCGTTGTTCGCGCTCGCCCAGACCGTGCTCGACCCGAAAAAGAATGCTGACGGCGAGCCTGCGATCGTACTCTGTCCGAACCCGTTCTACCAAATCTACGAAGGCGCCGCGATCCTGGCCGGCGCGCAGCCGTACTTCGTGAATAGCGACCCGGCGCGCAACTTCGCCTGCGACTATTCGGCGGTGCCGGCCGACATCTGGGCACGCACGCAACTGCTCTACGTCTGTTCGCCCGGCAATCCGACCGGCGCGGTGCTCACGCTCGACGACTGGCGCGAGCTGTTCGCGCTGTCGGACCGCTACGGCTTCGTGATCGCCTCGGACGAGTGCTACTCCGAAATCTATTTCGACGAAGCCAACCCGCCGCTCGGCGGCCTTGAAGCGGCGCACAAGCTCGGCCGCGGTTTCGAGCGTCTCGTCATGCTGTCGAGCCTGTCCAAGCGCTCCAACGTGCCGGGCATGCGCTCGGGCTTCGTCGCGGGAGACGCGGCGATTCTCAAGGATTTCCTGCTATACCGGACATACCACGGCGCGGCCTTGTCGACGGTGTTCCAGAGTGCCAGCATCGTGGCCTGGAACGACGAGGCGCACGTGCGCGAGAACCGCGCGAAGTACGTGCAAAAGTTTTCCACCGTTACGCCGATGCTCGCCGAGGTGCTCGACGTGCGCCTGCCGGACGCCGCGTTCTACCTGTGGGCGGACGTCTCGCGCACGGGCCTCACGGACACGGAGTTCGCCCAGCGCCTCTACGCCGACTATAATGTGACGGTTCTGCCGGGCTCGTTCCTCGCGCGCACCGCGCACGGCGTGAACCCCGGCCGCAATTTCGTGCGTATGGCGCTTGTCGCCGGCGTCGACGAATGCACCCAGGGCGCGCAGCGAATCGTCGACTTTTGCCGTGCGCTGGCGGGTTGAGTTTTCGTCGATCGCCACCCCGCGCACCGCATCCCTTCTTCAGACTTCAACTCTTCGATAAAGCACGCATATGTCGCAACAACTTCAGCAGATCATTGACACCGCCTGGGAAAACCGCGCCGAACTGTCGCCGAAGGCCGCTCCCGCCGACGTGCGCGAAGCCGTCGCCCACGCCATCGAGCAACTGGACAAGGGCCTGCTCCGCGTCGCGGAAAAGAAGGACGGCGACTGGGTCGTCAATCAGTGGCTGAAGAAAGCCGTGCTGCTGTCGTTCCGCCTGGAAGACAACGCGCCGATGCCGGCTGGCGGCTACAGCCAGTTCTACGACAAGGTGCCCTCGAAGTTCGCCAACTACACCGCTGAAGACTTCGCCGCCGGCGGCTTCCGCGTGGTGCCGCCCGCTATCGCGCGCCGCGGCTCGTTCATCGCGAAGAACGTCGTGCTGATGCCGTCGTACACCAACATCGGCGCGTACGTGGACGAAGGCTCGATGGTCGACACGTGGGCCACCGTCGGTTCGTGCGCGCAGATCGGCAAGAACGTGCACCTCTCGGGTGGCGTGGGCATCGGCGGCGTGCTGGAGCCGCTGCAGGCCAACCCGGTCATCATCGAAGACAACTGCTTTATCGGCGCGCGTTCGGAAGTGGTGGAAGGCGTGATCGTCGAAGAAAACTCGGTGATCTCGATGGGCGTGTACCTCGGCCAGAGCACCAAGATTTACGACCGCGAAACCGGTGAAGTCACGTACGGCCGCATTCCGGCGGGCTCGGTGGTGGTGGCGGGCAATCTGCCGTCGAAAGACGGCACGCACAGCCTGTACTGCGCCGTGATCGTCAAGAAGGTCGACGCCAAGACGCGCGCGAAGGTCGGCCTGAACGAGCTGCTGCGAGGCGACTGATGGCGCGCGGCACGAAAACCGTCGTCTACGGCATCCCGAACTGCGACACCGTGAAGAAGGCCCGCGTGTGGCTGGAAGAGCACGGCGTCGAGTTCGAGTTCCACGACTTCAAGAAACACGGCGTGACCGAACCGCTCGTGCAGGACTGGCTGAAAGACGTGAAGCTCGACGCCTTGCTGAACCGGCGCGGCACCACGTGGCGCGCGCTGTCCGACGACATGAAAGCGGCCGCGGACACGCAGTCGGGTGCGATCGCGTTGATGATCCACAAGCCGTCGGTGATCAAGCGGCCGGTGCTGGTGGTCAACGGGCGCGTCAAGTCGCTCGGTTTTTCCGCGGACGAGTACACGGCGCTGTTCGCGTGAGTGTTCGCGTGAGAGCGGCGCGGTTCGTCTGATCGGCGCGCGAAGCTGAACGTCGGAGTGGCTAGCCGGCGCGTACGCAAGTCTCGGCGCGCGCACCGAACGCAACACGCGGTAAAACGCGGCCTCGGCCGCGTGACTCAAAAAGCTGTTGCCGGCTGCGGTGTTCAACCGCCAGCCGGCATTTTTTCATTTCAAAGTGGCTGTATCGAATCCATGTCCGGCACCCTCGCCCTTACCGAACAACTGATCGCGCGCGCGTCTGTCACGCCCGACGACCAGCATTGCCAGCGCCTCCTGATCGAGCGCCTGTCCGCGCTCGGCTTCGAGCACGAGACCATCGAATCGAACGGCGTGACCAACCTGTGGGCCGTCAAACGCGGCATCGACGGCACCGCGGGCAAGCTGCTCGCGTTCGCCGGCCACACAGACGTGGTGCCGACCGGCCCGCTCGAACAATGGCGCTCGGCGCCGTTCGAGCCGACCCATCGTGACGGCAAGCTCTATGGCCGTGGCGCGGCGGACATGAAGGCGTCGATCGCGGGCTTCGTCGTCGCGAGCGAGGAGTTCGTCGCCGCGCATCCGGCGCATCGCGGCTCGATCGCCTTCCTGATCACGAGCGACGAAGAAGGCCCCGCCACCGACGGCACCGTGAAGGTCGTCGAGGCGTTGCAGGCGCGCGGCGAGCGCATGGACTATTGCGTCGTCGGCGAACCGACTTCGAGCGCGCAGTTCGGCGACATGGTGAAGAACGGCCGGCGCGGTTCGATGTCGGGCAAGCTGATCGTCAAGGGCGTGCAAGGTCATATCGCCTATCCGCATCTGGCGAAGAATCCGGTGCATCTGCTCGCGCCCGCCTTGGCCGAACTCGTCGCCGAACGCTGGGACGACGGCAACGAATATTTCCCGCCCACCACGTGGCAGGTGTCGAACATTCACAGCGGCACCGGCGCGACCAACGTGATTCCGGGCCATGCGGACGTGATGTTCAACTTCCGCTTTTCGACGGCGAGCACCGTGGAAGGTCTGCAGGCCCGCGTGCACGCGATCCTCGACAAGCACGATCTCGACTACGACCTGCAATGGACCGTGAGCGGCCTGCCGTTCCTCACGCCGCGCGGCGATCTGTCGAACGCGCTCGCCAAGGCGATCAAGGACGAAACCGGCGTGAGCACGGAATTGTCGACCACCGGCGGCACCTCGGACGGCCGCTTCATTGCGCGCATCTGCAATCAGGTGATCGAGTTCGGCCCGCTGAACGCCAGCATCCACAAGATCGACGAACATATCGAAGTCGCACACATCGAGCCGCTGAAGAACGTGTATCGCCGCGTGCTCGAACAACTGATCGCCTGAACCAAGGACTATTGCGATGACGCTCCCGTTTTCCACCGTTCGCGACCTGCTGCGTTTCGCGGTCTCGCGCTTCAACCAGGCCGAACTTTCGTTCGGCCATGGCTCGGCCAATGCCTACGACGAAGCCGTTTATCTGGTCCTGCACACGCTGCATCTGCCGCTCGATCTGCTGGACCCGTTCCTCGACGCGCGCTTGACCGCGGCTGAAATCGACGCCGTGCTGAACGTGATCGAACGCCGCGCCACCGAACGCGTGCCGGCCGCCTACATCACGCAGGAAGCCTGGATGCACGGCTTTCGCTTCCACGTGGATGAGCGCGTGATCGTGCCGCGTTCGTTTATCGGCGAACTGCTGCAGGATGGTTTGCAGCCCTACGTGGAAGACCCCGAGCAGGTGAGCGCCGTGCTGGAGTTGTGCACGGGTTCCGGCTGCCTCGCGATTCTCGCCGCCCACGCGTTCCCAAATGCGGATATCGACGCCGTGGATCTGTCGGCGCCCGCGCTGGAAGTCGCCGCGCGCAACGTCACGGACTACAAGCTCGACGACCGCGTCGCCCTGTTCGAAGGCGATCTGTACGCGCCGCTCGCGGAGCGCCGCTACGACGTGATCATCAGCAACCCGCCGTACGTGAACGCGGCGTCGATGCAGGATCTGCCGGCTGAATACAAGCACGAGCCGGACATGGCGCTGGCGGGCGGCGTCGACGGCATGGACATCGTGCGGCGGATCATTGCCGAGGCGCGCAACTGGCTGACCGACGAAGGCGTGCTGGTCGTCGAAATCGGCAACGAGCGGCAGCACGTGGAAGCGGCGTTCGGCGGGCTCGATCTCGTCTGGCTCTCGACCAGCGCCGGCGACGACAACGTATTTCTGATCCAGGCGGCTGATTTGCCGGTTTGAGGTCTTATCGCTTCTTCGGGATGCGGTGCGCAGCGGGGTTGTTGTGCCGTGCGCACCGCGTCTGGGCGAAGCTGCTTTTCCGGGCGTTCGCAATCGCGCCCAATCGCGGAATATCGCGCTTCCGAGTGAGGCAGGCCTCACGAGCGCTCCCTTTGAGCCAAAAACTCGACCAGGTTCCCCAAGGCCCAACTCGCGCGCCTCCGGCCAGGCAAACGCAAAAGATGTTTTGCCACGTCGACCACCTCGCATTCGGGCACTCGCCCTCCAAGCCTGACGGTGGCTCGACCATTCCCCCCAACGCACGCGCGTTCGGTAAGATGGGCGCGGTCAGCTGCCCGGCGCTCATCGAGCCGGCCCAGGCAGCGCTTCGCCAACCCAACGCCGCCTATGCAATTCGACCTGCTTCACATCGGCACGCTGGTCGCCCTCTGCCACATTCTCGGCGTGGCCGCGGCATGTCACGCGATTCTCAACACGCGCACTTCGCAAGGCGCGATTGCGTGGGCCGTGTCGCTGGTCGCGATGCCTTATCTGACGCTGGTGCCATACCTGTTCCTCGGCCGCAGCAAGTTCGCCGGCTACGCGGACGCGCGCCGCGTCGAAAACGAACTGCTGCGCACGCGCGCGCATCCGCCGGAATGGGACACGCGTGCTTCGTCAGCGGGACTGCCGACGCTGGAACTCGGGGGCCGGCTCGTGCATTCGCTCACGCGCCTCGGCGGCATGCCGTTTCTGCCTGGCAACTCGGTGCGCACGCTGGTGAACGGCGCGGCCACCTTCGAGGCGATCTTCGACGCTATCGAGCACGCGCGCCGCTACGTGATCGTGCAGTTCTTCATCGTGCGCGACGACGCGCTCGGCGAGATGCTTAAAGACGCGCTGATCGCGAAAGCGCAACAAGGCGTGCGCGTCTACTTCCTGTACGACAGCATCGGCAGCTTCGATCTGCCGCACCGCTACGTGGCGGCGCTGCGCGCGGGCGGCGTGGAAACGCATCCGTTCGCCACCAATCGCCGCTTCGTCAACCGCCTGCAACTGAACTTCCGCAATCACCGCAAGATCGTTTCGGTGGATGGCGAACGCGCGTTTGTCGGCGGACATAACGTGGGGGTTGAATATCTCGGCGGCAAGCCGCCGCTCTCGCCGTGGCGCGATACCCATATCGAGGTGCGCGGGCCGGCGGTCGCCAGCATCCAGTTCGTGTTCACGGAAGACTGGCATTGGGCCACGCAGCAGTTGCCCGAGTTCGACCTGCCGCCCTTTCCGGTCGCCGACCCCGCAGCGGGGCAAGGCATGCACTGCCTCGTCGTGCCAAGCGGTCCCGCGGACAAGCAGGAGACCTGCTCGCTGTTTTTCGTCGAAGCGATCAACGCGGCGCGCGAGCGGGTCTGGATCACCTCGCCCTACCTGATCCCCGACGAGTCCGTGTTCGCGGCGTTGCGGCTCGCGGCGCTGCGCGGTGTGGACGTGCGCATTCTGATTCCGAGCCGGCGCGATCACCTGGTCGTGTTTGCCGCCTCGAAACTCTATGCGTACGACTCGTTGCGTGCGGGGATCCGGATCTTCCGCTACCAGCCGGGCTTCCTGCACCAGAAGGTCGTGCTGATCGACAGCGTGGCCGCGGCAATCGGCAGCGCGAATCTCGACAACCGCTCATTCCGGCTGAACTTCGAGATCATGGTGCTGACCGTTGACCGCGCCTTCGCCAAAGAGGTCGAAACGATGCTGCTGGCCGACTTCGCCGAATCGCGCGAAATCGACCGCAACGAATACCGCAAGGCAACCGCTTTGAAACGCGTGTTAATGCATGTGGCGCGTCTCTTTTCGCCGATCCTGTAGCGGCCGCCCCTTCACAGCAGCTTTTCGATGTCTTCGGTGATCGCCTCGGGCTTCGTCAGCGGCGCATAGCGCTTCACCACGTTGCCGTCGCGGCCGATCAGGAACTTGGTGAAATTCCACTTGATCGCTTCCAGGCCGAGCAGTCCCGGCGCCTCGCCCGTCAGATAACTGAACAGCGGATGTGCGTTCGCACCGTTCACGTCGACCTTGTCGAACATCGGGAATGTGACGCCGTAATTCTTTTCGCAGAAGCTGCCGATCTGCGCGGCGTCGCCCGGCTCCTGCTTGCCGAACTGGTTGCAGGGAAACCCGAGCACCGTGAGTCCGCGTGCGGCGTAGGTGTCGTACAGGTTCTGCAAGCCCGCGTACTGCGGCGTGAACCCGCATTCGCTCGCCGTGTTGACGATCAGCAAAACCTTGCCTTCATACTGCCCAAGGCTGACTTCCTCGCCGCCCAATGTGCGTGCCGAAAACGAATAAATCGATGTCATATGCTCCCCCGTGAAAGCCGTCAGTCTATGCCAAAAGTCTCGCCGATACAGTCGGCCGAATGGCCGATCCCGGTCGAGCGCCCGGTGTTGGGCCCGGCAGTCTAAAATAGCGGTTTTCTTCAGCCGGCCTCTTCGTGATCCGCTTTAACCAGTTCAGCCTCGCGCGCGGCACCAAGCCGCTTTTCGACAACACCACGTTCACCCTCAACCCTGGCGAGAAGGCCGGCCTGGTGGGGGCGAACGGCGCGGGCAAGTCGACGCTGTTCGCCGTGCTGCTCGGCGAACTGCACGCTGACGGCGGCGATTTTTCGATCCCGCCGAACTGGCAGATCGCCCACGTCGCGCAGGAAACGCCCGCCGCGGACAAGACCGCCCTCGCCTACACGCTGGACGGCGACGCCGCCTTGCGCGCGATCGAAGCGGCGATTGCCGCCGCCTCCGCGGCGCATGACGGCGCGGCCGAAGGCGAAGCGCACGCCGCGTTCGCCGACGCCGACGGCTACACCGCGCCGGCGCGCGCCGAAGCCCTGCTGCTCGGCCTCGGCTTCACGCTCGACCAGACTCGCGAGCCCGTCAGCAGTTTCTCGGGCGGCTGGCGCATGCGCCTGAATCTGGCTCAGGCGCTGATGTGCCGCTCCGATCTGCTGCTGCTCGACGAACCGACCAACCATCTGGATCTCGACGCGATCGTCTGGCTGGAAGACTGGCTGGCCCGTTATCCGGGCACGCTGATCGTGATCTCGCACGACCGCGAATTCCTCGATTCGGTCTGCAATGTGACGCTGCATCTGGAACAGCAGCAGATCAAGCGCTACGGCGGCAACTACTCGCAATTCGAAGTGCTGCGCGCGCAGCAGATCGCGTTGCAGCAGAGTGCGTACGAAAAGCAGCAGCGCACGGTCGAGCATTTGCAGAGCTACATCAATCGCTTCAAGGCGCAGGCCACCAAGGCGCGCCAGGCGCAGAGCCGTGTCAAGGCGCTGGAAAAGATGGAGCTGATCGCGCCGGCGCATGCGTCCTCGCCATTCACGTTCGAATTCCGCACGCCCGATTCCGCGCCGAACCCGATGATGGTGATGGAAGACGTGCGCTGCGGCTACCGCAGCGAAGGCGAACCCGCGGTCGAGATTCCAATTGTCGATCACGTCATGCTGTCGATCCAGAATGGTCAGCGCATCGGGTTGCTCGGCGCGAACGGCCAGGGCAAGTCCACGCTGATCAAGACGCTGGCGGGCACGCTCGAGGCGCTCGGCGGCCACGTGCGCGAAGGCAAGGGGCTGCGCATCGGCTACTTCGCGCAGCATCAGCTCGAAACGCTGCGTCCGGACGACACGCCGTTGCAGCACCTCGCACGTCTCGCACCGGACACGCGCGAACAGGAATTGCGCGACTTCCTCGGCAGCTTCAATTTTTCCGGCGAGATGGCGACCTCGAAGATCGCGCCCTTCTCCGGCGGCGAAAAAGCCCGCCTCGCGCTCGCGCTGATCATCTGGCAAAAGCCGAACCTGCTGCTGCTCGACGAACCGACCAACCACCTGGATCTCGAAACACGTCACGCGCTGACCATGGCGCTCGCGCAGTTCGAAGGCACGCTGATTCTGGTGTCGCACGACCGGCATCTGCTGCGCGCCACGACGGATCAGTTCATGCTGGTCGCGAAACATCGCCTGCAGGAATTCGACGGCGATCTCGACGACTACCGCGACTGGCTGCTGCAACACGCGGCCGAACAGCGCGCGGCGCTCAAGGCGAATGCAGCGGCGAGCGGCGGCAATGGCGGCGACAGTGGCCCGGACGGCGTGAACCGCAAGGAACAGCGACGCCTCGAGGCGGAAACGCGTCAGAAGCTTGCGCATCTGAAAAAGCCGCTGCAAAGCCGGATCACGAAGATCGAAAAGGAAATGGACGCGCTCAACGCGGAGAAGGCGACGCTCGATGCGTTCGTCGTCGACCCGGCAAGTTACGAGCCCGAGCAGAAAAGCAGACTGACGGAGGCGATCCGCCGTCAGGCAGATGTGAACGCGCGCCTCGAAGCGCTCGAAGCCGAATGGCTCGAGACTCATGAGGAACTCGAACAAATCGGCTGACGGCACGCTGTTTCAGGTCCGCGCCGGCATCGACGGGAGCTTGGCTTTGTCATCCGGGAATTCATCCGTCTCAACGCCTGGGGCTTCGGGTGGGGCGTCGGCGGCGGCGGCGGCTGCTTCATCGGCGGCGAGTCCGGCCGCATCTTCGGCTGCCGCTTCGGCCAAGTCTTCGGCCACTCCACGGGCAGCGGGTTCGGCCACGTCGCCGGCCGCCTCCGCGCCGCCCGCGTTACAGGGTTTGCGCGTGCTCGACCTCACGCGCCTGCTGCCGGGCCCGGTTGCCGCCCTGCGGCTCGCCGAACTGGGCGCCGACGTGCTGAAGATCGAAGCGCCCGGCGCCGGCGACCCCACTCGCACGATGATGCAGTCGTCGAGCGATCGCGTGGCGGGGCGGCCCGGCGCGTTTTACCGGCTCGTGAATCGCGGCAAGCGCGAAACGCGCCTTGACCTCAAGTCCGAGGCGGGACGCAACGTGCTGTGCGCTCTCGCCGCGGAAGCGGACGTCCTGATCGAGAGTTTCCGGCCGGGTGTGATGGAGCGGCTGGGCCTCGGCTACGAAACACTGCACGCGCTCAATCCCCGGCTGGTTTACTGCGCAATCAGCGGATACGGCGCGAGCGGTCCGTTCGTCGACCATGCCGGCCACGATCTGAACTACATCGGCTACGCGGGCGTGCTCGATCAACTGGCGGGCCGTGACGGCGCGCCGATCCTGCCGAATTTCCAGATTGCCGACCTGCTCGGCGGCGCCCTCAGCGCGGTCACGCAGATTCTCGCGGCGCTATGGCATGTGTCGCGCGGCGGCGAAGGCCGCTTCGTCGATGTCTCCATGACGCACGTCACCTACGCGCACAACGTGGTGGCGCAGGTCGCGCTCGCCAACGACGGTGCGGCACCTGCCGCCGGCGCCGGCCTGCTGAATGGCGGCGTGCCGTGCTACAACCTGTACCGCACGCTCGATAACCGCTGGCTCGCGGTCGGCGCGCTCGAACTGAAGTTCTGGGAAACGCTCTGCATGGCGCTCGACCGGCCTGAATGGGCCACGCGCCATTGGAGCCTCGGCCAGGCGATCGGCGGCCCGGACGCCGCCGCGCTCACGCAAGAACTCGCCGAGGTGATCGGCAAGCGTTCGCTGGAAGAATGGGTTTTGCTACTGGAGTCGCTCGACTGCTGCGTCTCGCCGGTGCTGACGGCGGCGGAAGCCGCGCGCCATCCGCTGTTCAATCCGCAGACTTACGAGGCGGCGAGCGCAGACGGTGCAGACGGTGCAGACGAGGAAGACAGGCTGATCAGGTAGCGCGCGCGGGGGCCAGCCAAGGCTGGTCGGTAACACGCGCTTGATATGAAGCGCGTTCGCTCCGTTAGGCTGATCAGCCTCACTAGCCGCGTTAGCGGCGCTGGCTTCGTCGCACCCTCCGCGGCATCGGTCTCAAGTGGCATGACCGGCAACCGGGCCACAAAACCGATCACCACGCCCACACCCGCAGGTCCGCGCCGCGCAAGCCCTCAGCGCCGCGCTACCGCCTGCCGCGGCAAAGTCTGACGCGGCGTCTTTTCGTCGTCGTACAGCACGTGCTTGCGGCCTTCCACATGACGATTGATCGTCGCGCGGACTTCAGCGGCCGTGGCGTCTTCGGCCACCACCCGTCGGGAAATCTGCCCTGCGGTGTCGATCCACTCGACGATCCGGCAAGCGCCGCCCCAAGGCTGGCGAATAGGCGCGGAGACGCGGCAGCCACGCACCTGTATCGGCTGTTCGGCTACGGTTTCATATGACTGTTTCAAGGCGCGATCCTTTTTCGGGCATCAGAAGGGATGCATACCCTTGCAGCTTAGGAAAAAGGAATGTCGGGTAGGTTACAGCCAATATGGAGATATTTACCGGCCATTACAGAACGTCGGGCGCCGCCAGGCGCCCGAACCCCGGTCTATTCGAGCGTGCGGACCCGGTCGATTGCCTGTTCGATCCGTTCGACCGCAACGACCTGTAAGCCTTCGATCGGCTGTTTCGGCGCATTGGCCTTGGGAATCACCGCAACCGAAAAGCCCAGCTTGGCGGCTTCCTTCAGGCGCTCCTGACCGCGCGGCGACGGCCGGATCTCGCCGGCGAGGCCCACTTCCCCGAACACCACCAACCCCTTGGGCAGCGGCTTGTTGCGCATCGACGAGTGAATCGCGAGCAGCACGGCCAGGTCGGCGGCGGGCTCGGTGATCTTCACTCCGCCCACGGCGTTCAGGAACACGTCCTGATCGAAACACGCGATGCCGGCATGCCGGTGCAGCACCGCCAGCAGCATGGCGAGCCGGTTCTGCTCCAGACCGACGGCGAGGCGCCGCGGGTTCGGCGCGTTGGCCGAGTCCACAAGGGCCTGCACCTCGACCAGCAGCGGCCGCGTGCCCTCCTGCGTCACCAGCACGCAGGAACCCGGCACCGACTGTTCGTGCTGCGACAGAAACAGCGCCGACGGATTGGCCACGCCGCGCAAGCCGCGCTCGGTCATGGCGAACACGCCGAGTTCGTTGACCGCGCCGAAGCGGTTCTTGATCGCGCGCACCAGACGATACGAGGAATGCGTGTCGCCCTCGAAGTACAGCACCGTGTCGACGATGTGCTCGAGCACGCGCGGCCCGGCCAGCGCGCCTTCCTTGGTCACGTGGCCGACCATGATGATGGTGGTGCCCGACTGCTTGGCAATGCGGGTGAGTTGCGCCGCGCACTCGCGCACCTGGGCGACCGAGCCCGGCGCGGATGTCAGCGCGTCGGAATAGACCGTCTGGATCGAGTCGATCACCGCGACATCGGGCCGCTGCTCCGCGATCGTCGCCTGAATTTTTTCGAGCTGGATTTCCGCCAGCAATTGCAGCTCGCTTGCCTTCGAGCCGGGCTCCAGCAACGAAAGCCGTTGCGCGCGCAACGCAATCTGCGCGGCCGACTCTTCGCCGCTGATATAGAGCGCGCGTTTGTCGGCGGCGATTTCAGCGAGCGATTGCAGCAGCAGCGTCGATTTGCCGATGCCCGGATCGCCGCCGATCAGCACCACGCCGCCCGGCACCAGCCCGCCGCCGAGCACGCGGTCGAACTCGCTCACGCCGGTGGAAAAGCGCGGCACGTCGGATGCATCGATATCGGCGAGACGGCGCACGGGCGCGCTCTTCGCGAGCGACTGGAAGCGGTGCGTGGACGGCGCTTCCGCCACCGACTCGACCAGCGTGTTCCATGCATTGCACGAGGGGCACTGCCCGGCCCATTTCGGCGATTGCCCGCCGCATTCACTGCAGATGTACAACGTTTTGGGTTTTGCCACGCGTTATTGCCTGTGTTGCTGTTCTTTGGGATTGAAACGCTTGCCGCGGGGCCGGGCGCGCGTGCCGGGTTGCGTGCCTCGGTTGCGTACCCTTACTCCGCCCGCACCGGCACACGCGGCGCCACCGCGCACATCAACTCATAGCCGATGGTGCCGCACGCCTGTGCGACGTCGTCGATCGGCAGCGAGGTGCCCCACAGCTCGACGCGCGAGCCGACGTTGGCGGTCGGCACCGGCGTCAGGTCGACAGTGAGCATGTCCATCGAGACGCGCCCGACGACCCGCGTGCGCACGCCGTCGACGATCACCGGCGTGCCTTCCGGCGCGACGCGCGGATAGCCGTCCGCGTAGCCGCACGCCACCACGCCGATGCGCATCGACCCGCGCGCCTTGAAAGACGACCCGTAGCCGACCGTATGGCCTTCGGCAAGTGTCTGCACGGCGATCAGTTCCGAGGCGAGCGTCATGGCGGGCTGCAGGCCGGTGCCTTCGATCGCCGCCGTGACGCCGGACGGCGATGCGCCATACATGATGATGCCCGGGCGCACCCAGTCGAAATGCGTGGCAGGATGCCACAGCGTGGCCGCCGAGTTGGCAAGGCTGCGCGCGCCGGCAATGCCTTGCGCACCGCGCTCGAACGCCTGCACCTGATAGTCCACGCCGCGATCGCCGTCGGCGTCGGAGAAATGGGTCATCAATGTGATCTGGCCGACGCCTTGGGCAGCGCGCGCCCGCTCCCAGGCGGCGCGGAATTTCTCCGGCGTGTAACCGAGGCGATTCATGCCGGTGTTCATCTTCAACTGGATATTGACCGGTTTGGACAGGCGCGCCATTTCAAGCATGCGCAACTGTTCGTCCGAATGCAGCGCGGTGGTCAGGCTGTAGCGGTCGATCACGTCGATATCGGTCGGACGAAAGAAGCCTTCGAGCAGAAGAATCGGGCCGGCCCAACCCAATTCACGCAACTTCACGGCTTCTTCGAGGTCCAGCAACCCAAAGCCGTCGGTTGCGCGCAGGCCCGGAAAAACGCGCGCAAGGCCGTGCCCGTATGCGTTGGCCTTGACGACGGCCCAGATTTTGGATTTCGGTGCATAGCGCCGGGCAACGGCGAGATTATTGGCGAGAGCGGAGGTATGAATCGTGGCTGAGAGCGGGCGCGGCATGGGATATTTTCGTAAAGACGCTTGCGAATCAGCGGCTTACAGTGCGTTTTCAGCGCTCCGTAGCCCGCTGGGCGGTGCGATCAAGGATTCTGCTAGTCCGAATGCATCTATTTTCATGATATAAAGCCGTGCGCACAACCCATTTCGACGAACGGCATAAGCCCGGACGCTCAACCAGCGGCCGGGGCGGACAGACCGCAGCGAGGACAGCATCGCATCAGATGAAAAAAGGTTTTTACACCATCATGGCCGCGCAGTTTTTTTCGTCGCTGGCCGACAATGCGCTTCTGATCGCTGCTATCGCACTGCTGAAAGATCTTCACGCCCCGAACTGGATGACGCCGCTGCTCAAGCTGTTCTTTGTGCTGTCGTACGTCGTTCTCGCCGCGTTCGTGGGCGCCTTCGCCGATTCCCGTCCGAAAGGACGCGTGATGTTCATCACCAATACCATCAAGGTCGTCGGTTGCATCACGATGCTGGTGGGCGCGCATCCGCTGCTCGCGTACGGGATCGTCGGCTTCGGCGCGGCGGCCTACTCGCCCGCCAAATACGGCATTCTCACCGAGCTGTTGCCGCCTGACCGGCTGGTCGCGGCGAACGGCTGGATCGAAGGCACGACCGTCGGCTCGATCATTCTCGGCACGGTGCTCGGCGGCGCGCTCATCAGCCCGCATATTGCCGCGCCGATCCTGCGGCACCACATACCGTCCGTCAACACGCCCGCCGAAGCCGCGATGCTGGTCATCATGGCCATCTACGTTATCGCGGCGCTGTTCAATCTGCGCATTCCCGACACCGGCGCGCGCTATCCGAAACAGGAACGCGGCCCGATCAAACTCGTCACCGATTTCGCCGACTGTTTCCTCGTGCTGTGGCGTGACAAACTCGGCCAGATTTCGCTCGCCGTGACCACGCTGTTCTGGGGCGCGGGCGCGACGCTGCAATTCATCGTGCTGAAGTGGGCTGAGGTGTCGTTGAACATGTCGCTGTCCGAAGCGGCCATTCTGCAGGCAGTGGTGGCCGTGGGCGTGGCGGCCGGCGCGATCTTCGCGGCTTCGCGCGTGCCGTTGAAGAAGTCGCTGTCGGTGTTGCCGGTCGGCATCATGATGGGCATTGCCGTGATGCTGATGGCCTTCTATACACGCGACCTGTTCCCTGCCCACTGGGGCATTTATTTCGGCCGCGTGCATTTACCCGGCTATCTGATCGTCGCGTATATTTTCCTGATGATCGTCGGCGGCCTGTCGGGCTTTTTCGTCGTGCCGATGAACGCGCTGCTCCAGCATCGCGGGCACGTGCTGTTGTCGGCCGGTCACTCTATCGCCGTGCAGAACTTCAACGAAAACCTCTCCGTGCTCGTCATGCTGTGCCTCTACGCCGTGCTCGTGTGGCTCGACGTGCCGGTCACGGCGGTGATCGTGCTGTTCGGCACCTTCGTCTGCGTGATGATGTGGTTCGTGATGCGGCGCCACCAGGCCAACCAGCGCGCGTTCGACTCAGTCGCGCTGATCGGCGAAGTCAAACACTGATTCACGGCGGGTCGTCCGCTCACGTCGCGGCCCGCGCCTTCCTCCTTCCTCGCTTTGCCATGACTCAACCGATTCCCAATGTGCTGACGATCGCCGGTTCCGATTCCGGCGGCGGCGCCGGCATTCAAGCCGACCTCAAGGCTTTCTCGGCACTCGGCGCGTACGGCGCGAGCGTGATCACCGCGCTCACCGCGCAAAATACCCGCGGCGTCACCGCGATTCACGCGCCGGACCCCGGCTTCATTACCGCGCAACTCGATGCTGTGTTCGACGACATCCGCATCGACGCCGTGAAGATCGGCATGCTGGCGAACGCGCCGATCGCGCGCGCGGTCGCCGATGCATTGCGCCGCCACAAGCCGAAGCACATCGTGCTCGACACGGTGATGATTTCGAAGAGCAACCACGCGCTGCTGCTGCCGGACGCGGTCGCGGCGGTGCGCGACGAATTGCTGCCGCTCGCCGATCTGCTGACGCCCAATCTGCCGGAAGCGGCCGCGCTGCTCGGCGTGCAAGCCGCGACCGACGAAGCCGGCATGGTCGAGCAAGGCGAAGCACTGCGCGCGCTCGGCGCACGCGCGGTGCTGATGAAGGGCGGCCATTTGAGCGCCACGGATAGTCCGGACTGGCTGGTGCAGGAAAGCGGCACGCTTCGTTTAGGCGGGCCGCGGGTGCCGGTGAAGAATACGCATGGAACGGGCTGCACGCTGTCGTCGGCGATTGCGGCGCTGATTCCACAGCGTGGCGATCTGGCGAGCGCCGTCGCCGATGCCAAGCAGTATTTGACCGGCGCGCTGCAGGCGAGCGATCGGCTCGACGTCGGCGGTGGCGTGGGGCCGGTGCATCATTTTTATCGGTGGTGGTGAAGCGCCGCTACTGCCGCGCGTAGTGTCGCGCGAACTCGGGCCACTCGTCCGGCACGATAAAGCCGCGCGAGCGCTCGATCAGATTGCCTGCGCTGTCCTCGACGAACGCGCCGACCATCGCCGGTCCGTGCTGATGCAACGTTTGCCCGGCGAGCGTTTTCGCATCGACGAATGCGAGGCCCGCGGTCCGTACATCAAGAGGCGCATGGCGTCGCGGCGCCAGCCACTCCAACCGCGGCAATGTCCGCCATTTCTCCGCATGCGCCGCCGCGAACGCCGGCCAATCACTGCGCGTCACCCACCAGCCGCGACCATGTGCCGGATCGAGTTCGACCGGATCGACCGATGTTTCGCCATGCCGATAAAACAGCCAACCTTTGATGAACATCTGCGGCGTCCACGGACCCGCGTAGCCGACCGAGGCGAACTCCTCACGCGCGCTCAACGGCAACTGATGATTCAGCACATGCGCGAGTTTCAGATCGAAGCGGTCTTTCAGATTCGGGCCGACGTAGTCTGATAACTGCGCGCGCCCATCGCCGGCATGCAGATAACACTTCACGGCCAGCTCCCAATGAAGCCGCGTGCCCTGCCGCGTCTGCACCAGAAAATCGCATTCGCCGAGCGTGACGCCCCCGCGCCGTAGCGGCACGCCCGCCGCCACCAGCCGAGCAGCCGGCCCATGTTGCAGGAACCAGCCGAGCAGCCGTTCGGCGTAGCGGCCGAGGCGCGTGATGCGCGTCGCCGCGAGTTCGTGATGCAGGGGTTCAGGCGCGGCGTCGAGCGCGCGCAGCCAGTCGAGGGTCGCCTGTGCTTCCTGTAGCGTGTCGAAGGGATTCGCCAGCGCGCCGATCGGTGGTTGCGGGCGCAACAGATCGGTGCTCAGCAGCAGCCAGGCGAGATCGCGCACGGCGGCGTCGCGCAACGTGTCGAGCAGCGCATCGCGGCTCGCGGCATCGATGCCGGGCATCGCGGCGGGACCGATCGCCGGACCCTCGCCGGACGTCACTTCGACGCGTTCGACGGCGTGCCGCCGGCCGCCCGCCACGTGTCGCGCGCGAG
The DNA here is from genome assembly GCF_003002025.1 of Paraburkholderia sp. BL25I1N1. GTDB lineage: Bacteria > Pseudomonadota > Gammaproteobacteria > Burkholderiales > Burkholderiaceae > Paraburkholderia. Next base: position 311,901 of record NZ_PVZB01000004.1, on the reverse strand, counting down.
GCACAGGTCGGCCCAGGCTTTCGCCTTATCGGGCAGGCTGCGCAACAGATACGCCGGGTGATAGGTGACGATCACAGGCACGCCTTCGTATTCGTGCACGCGGCCGCGCAGCGACGAAATGCTCGCCTCGGTCTTCAGCAAACTCTGCGCCGCGAAGCGGCCGAGCGCGACGATCAGCTTCGGCTTGACCAGCGCGACCTGACGTTGCAGATACGGCTCGCAACGCGCGACTTCGTCCGCTTCGGGATTACGGTTGCCGGGCGGCCGGCACTTGATCACGTTGGCGATATAGACGTTGGTGTCACGCGCGAGCGTCAGCGAACGCAGCATGTTGTCGAGCAGCTTGCCGGCCTGGCCCACGAACGGTTCGCCCAGACGATCCTCGTTCTCACCCGGTGCTTCGCCGATCAGCATCCAGTCGGCGCCGCGATCGCCGACGCCGAATACCGTGTTCGTGCGTTTCTCGCACAGACGGCAAAGCTGGCAGGCGGCGACGCGCTCGCTCAGCGCGTCCCAGTCGAGCGTGTGGATTGCCGGCGCCGCAGGGGCTTCGTGGCGTGCGTCCGCGGGAGCCTGGGTCGGCAGATCGTCGAACCAGGCGAAATCGTCGTCGGGTGGCGCGTCGAACGCCGGTGGCTCGGGGCTGCGGGGTTGCCCGGGCCGTGCCGACTGCGGTGCTTGCGGCTGGCTTGCCTCGACCGACGCTTGCATCCGGCCTGGCATCGGGTCTTGTGAAGGCAGCCTTTGAGGTTCGGTTTGCGCACCGCTCTGCATGGACCGCGACGACTCGCCTGAGCGCGTGTCAGCGGGCGGCTGGCGCTCAGCGAACCGTTCGCGTGCCCCGGCCGCGGGCGATGCCTGATCCGGACGTCCAGACGCGCCGCGTTCGCCTGGCGCCGGCGCGGCGTTGGCTTGGTGAGCGTCGGCCGCGCGCATCGCGGGCTGCGAGGTTTCCTGCGTGCGAGCGACGGGCGGCAGCCCTGGCGCCGCCCCACGCGCATCATCACGACGCGCATCCAGTGCGACCGGCACAGCCGCGTCCTGCCCGACCGCGGCCGCTGCTTGCGCCTGCGGTTCAGCAACCGGCTGCTGCTCCGCCGCCATGCCCCGACGCACCCACAGCGGTGTGAGTCCGAACTCTTCCAGAACCGATTCATGCAGCGCCATCTGCGCCCTCCGTGGCAAACGAGAAACGCATCACGATGGCGTCCTCCCGGCTGCGATGCCGCGCCGGATAATAGTTCTTGCGCCGCCCGATCGAAGCGAAGCCGAAGCGCTCATAAAGCCGGATCGCCCGATGATTCGACGGCCGTACTTCCAGCAACAGCCCCTCGAGCTTTTCAGCGCGGGTGATGCGCACGGCTTCGCGCAGCAGCGCGAGCCCGGCGCCGGCGCCTTGCGCCGCGGGCGTCACGCACAGATTGAGCAGATGCATTTCGTCGACGACCGGCATCAGCACGCAATAGCCGATCAGGGTGCCCGTGACATGGCGCAGACAGACGCCGAAGTAGCCGTTGCGCAGCGAGTCGCCAAAATTGCCCCGGCTCCAGGGAAACTCATATGCGATTTTTTCGATGGCGGCGACTTCGTCCAGATCGCCTTCAGTCATCGGCGACATGTAGCGGTCCGCGAGCAACACGCCACTCATTGCCGGCCCTCGCCTTGCGCTGTGTCGTGCGCGAGTCGGGCGGCCTGCTCGGCCCTGGCGGCTTTTTCAGCTTTCTCGGCGACCCGCTCGGCGGTGGTCTGGGCGACCTTGTCGCGCACGTATTCCGGCGCGGCCTGGTCGGCGGGCACCGTGCGGCCCGCCCGCAACGCACGCAGCGCGGCGTGCGCGAGCGGCACGGCATGCGGCAACGCTTCACTGTCGACGCTGCGCGCCGCGGCGACCGCGGGCAGCCGCGCGCCGAACGCCGCGGCGGCATTGCCCGCCAGCGTGAAGGCGACGTCGGGCAAAACGAGCCGGTCCGGCGCGTCGAGCGAAGCCGCCTGCAGCGTGCGCCATTCACCTTGCGCGTCGTCCCACGCGTAATCGGCCCAATAGATTTCGTCCATGCGGGCGTCGAGCGCGGCGAGCACGCGCGTCGCCGACGGATCGCGCAGGCGGGCGCTCTCGGCACAGGCGAGCAGCGTGCTGACCGGCACGACCGGCAGATTCAGGCCGAACGCGAGGCCTTGGGCGACACCGGTGGCGGTACGCAACCCGGTGAAGGAGCCGGGACCGGAACCGAAGGCGATCGCGTCGCAGTCCGCCAGTGTCAGGCTGGCTTCGTCGAAAAGTTCGCGGATGGCGGGGAGCAGGCGCGTGCTGGAAACCGCGCCGGTCTGCTCGTGGCGCACCCACAGATGCGGTTTGGCGCGGGCCTCTTCAGGCGTCGCGCCGGCCGCGTTGCCGGCGACGGACAGAAGCGCTACCGAGCAGAATTCGGTCGAGGTATCGAGGGCGAGGAGCACAGTTTGAGTCATGGACCGTATTGTAATCGGCACGGCGCGCGCAAATGTGGTTTGGCATGCGCCGAGGTGGCTTGGGTCGCGCGAAGGTGGTTTGCCTCGCGCCAAGTGGTTTGGATCGCGCGAAAGCGGTCTACCTCGCGCGAGGCGCATGTGGCTTGTGCCCAGCAGCGGCACGGTTTACGCCAAACCGGTTCGCCTCGCGCCCGAGGCGATCCGTCTTGCGCCGGATCGCCGGCCCGCGTTTGGAGTGAGCCCTCGGCCCCTGCCGCGGCATCCAGTTGTTATGATCGTCAGCCGAGTTCAATCCCGATCCCGCCTGGCGGGCAAACGACAATGACCGACATCGACACCCAGTTCACCCAAGCCCACGAAGACGTCCAGCGACTGCCGGAGCGTCCGGGCAATCTCACGCTGCTGCGCCTTTACGCGCTCTACAAGCAGGCCACCCGCGGCGACGTTCAGGGCGACAAACCCGGCTTCACCGACATCGTCGGCAAATACAAGTACGACGCGTGGGCCGCGCTCAAAGGCACCGCGCAAGACGCCGCGAAGCAGCAATACGTCGAACTCGTCGAATCGCTCAAGAGCGGCGCGTCGGCCTGACTGGTCCCGATCGACGCCGGGCGACTTCACGCGAACGATTGCCTGATCCGCCCCGGCCAACGGCGAATCGCCCTGAACCGCGCCGGCACGACGATAGCCGGCCGGCGCGGCCGCCTGACGAGCCGCTCGAACAGCACCCCGGCACAAACTTTTCCGCCAGGAAAATTCCTAATAGTGGCGCAGTGCAGCAAAAGGCTATACAATGCTGCCTGCGCTTCACTGCTTTGCCCGGCTTCCTCTAGCGGCCTTTGCGGCGCAGCGCCTCGTAGCGTTTAGCTCCAATCCAGTTTAGAACCTGTCCCCTCCTGCCTAGCCCCTCCGGGCGATCATGTCCCAGGCTGGCGGCACGCCGTGTTGGCATGTCGCATCCGATACAGCTTCTAACGAAAAGCTCGCCTTCATTGCCGCGAGCTGCCCCCGTTTTTCGATTTGCTCGCTGCTTCTTTGCTCGCTGAATCCGACGACTTGGGTATGCCGATTGGCGCCGACGTTTTAATTCCGTGTGTACCAAGGATTTACCAAGGATTCTCATGACTTCGAGCAATACCCCCAGCAGCCCGTTGAACGCCATCGCCGATCAAGCCCTCGGTCTCGAAAGCCGCGACGCAGCACCCGCACAAGCCGCAGCCGTTGCTGCCGCTCCGGAAGCCGTCGCAGCAGAAGCCGCAGTGCCGACCGGCCCGTCGTTCGCGTCGCTCGGTCTCTCCGCGGATGTCGTCTCCGCGCTGACCGCCGCTGGTTATCAAAACCCGACTCCGGTTCAGCAACGCGCAATCCCGGCTGGCATCGCCGGCCGCGATCTGATGGTCTCGAGCCCGACCGGTTCGGGCAAGACCGCCGCGTTCATGCTGCCCGCCATCGAACGTTTCTCGCAACTGCAAAAAGCACAAGCCAGCCAGCCGCGTGAGCCGCGTCCGGCTGACGGCGCCCGCACGCGTCGTCCGCAACCGATTGCCCGTCCGACCATGCTGGTTCTGACGCCGACCCGCGAACTCGCCATGCAGGTCACCACCGCCGCTGCCACGTACGGCAAGCACCTGAAGCGCTTGCGCACCGTCAGCATTCTGGGCGGCGTCGCTTATGGTCAACAGCTGATGCTGCTGGCCAAGAACCCGGAAATCCTGGTTGCCACGCCGGGCCGTCTGATCGACCACCTCGAACGCGGCCGCATCGACCTGTCGCAACTGCAGATCCTCGTGCTCGACGAAGCCGACCGCATGCTCGACATGGGCTTCATCGAAGACATCGAGACGATCGTTGCCGCTACGCCGGCTTCGCGTCAAACCATGTTGTTCTCGGCCACGCTCGACGGCAAGATCAGCTCGCTGACGGGCCGCCTGCTGAAGGATCCGGAGCGTATCGAGATCGTCCAGCGTCTGGAACAACGTACCAACATCGCGCAAACCGTCCATTACGTCGACGACCGCGATCACAAAGATCGTCTGCTCGACCATCTGCTGCGCGACGAGGGCCTCGACCAGGCTATCGTGTTCATGGCAACCAAGATGGACGCCGACCAGCTTGCAGGTCGTCTGGCCGATGCCGGTTTCGAATCGGCAGCTTTGCACGGCGATCTGCCGCAAGGCGCGCGTAACCGCACGATCAAGGCACTGCGCGAGCGCCGTGTCCGCGTACTGGTGGCAACGGACGTCGCCGCTCGTGGTATCGACATCCCGGGCATCACGCACGTGTTTAACTACGACCTGCCGAAGTTCGCTGAAGACTACGTGCACCGTATCGGCCGTACCGGCCGTGCTGGCCGCTCGGGCATCGCGGTGAGCCTCGTGCACCACGCCGAGCAAGGCGCGCTCAAGCGCATCGAGCGTTTCGTGCGTACCCCGCTGCCGGTCAGCGTCGTCGAAGGCTTCGAGCCGCGCAAGTCGGCTCCGTCGGGTAACGGCCGTCCTGGCTTTGGCGGCCGCGGCCGTCCGGGCGGTGGCAACGGCGGTGGCCGTCGCTTCGGCAGCGGTTCGGGCAAGCCGGCCGGTAACGGCGGCGGTGCGCGCAGCGGTAGCGGCACCGGCGGCGGCTGGGCCGGTAAGTCGGCTGGCGGCGGTTCGCGCGAAGGCGGCTTCGGCGGCGGTTCGCGTGAAGGCTACGGCGGTTCGCGTGACGGCGGCTACGGCGCACGCCGCAGCGACGGCCCGCGCACGGCGCGTCGCGGCAGCTAAGTACTGAGACGGGCGTACTCTGCATCAAGGCTTCGGCCCGTTGCGGCGCTCATCCGGTACTGTCAGCAGTCAGCTTGAAAAAAGACCCGGACGGCTTCTCGCCGTTCGTCAGTCGGAAGAAACCGGTGCTCATGCGCCGGTTTTTTTTCGCCCGTCAGTCGGCGCGCCCCAAATTTCACGATGTGGAAAATTTTTTTGCGTCGTAAAAAATCGTGCTGCACGGCACAAGAGCGCCCATTGCAAGATGGAAAAAGTCGTTTCTTAATGCGAAACACACATCGTAATTCATTGATTTTAAATAAAAATAAATATTCAAAAAGGCCATCCGGGCGGCTGTTGCGTGATCACCGATTTGCCTAGACTCTTATACAAGACTTCACGGAACGAAACGCCTCAACCGGCTGGCCGCTTCGACGAAGAAAAGAGTCACCCATCCATACAGGCAACCAAGGAGCACACCATGTCCCGTCAAGAACAAGTCAAGCAACTCCAACAGCAATGGGAAACCGATCCGCGCTGGAAAGGCGTGAAGCGCAGCTACACGGCGGAAGACGTGATCCGCCTGCGCGGTTCGGTGCAAGTCGAGCACACGCTCGCCAAGCGCGGTGCGGAAAAGCTCTGGGAAAGCGTGAACAACGAGCCGTTCGTGAACTCGCTCGGCGCGCTGACCGGCAATCAGGCCATGCAGCAGGTCAAGGCCGGCCTCAAGGCGATCTATCTGTCGGGCTGGCAAGTGGCGGGCGACGCGAACGTCGCCGGTGAAATGTACCCGGACCAGTCGCTGTATCCGGCGAACTCGGTGCCGCTCGTCGTGAAGCGCATCAACAACACGCTGACGCGCGCCGACCAGATCCAGTGGTCGGAAGGCAAGAATCCGGGCGACGAGGGCTACGTGGACTACTTCCAGCCGATCGTGGCGGATGCGGAAGCCGGCTTCGGCGGCGTGCTGAATGCATTCGAACTGATGAAGGCGATGATCGAAGCAGGCGCTGCGGGCGTGCACTTCGAAGATCAACTGGCTTCGGTAAAGAAGTGCGGTCACATGGGCGGCAAGGTGCTGGTGCCGACGCGTGAAAACATCGCCAAACTGACGGCCGCGCGTCTGGCCGCTGACGTCTCCGGCACGCCGACCGTGCTGCTGGCGCGCACCGATGCGGAAGCCGCCGACCTGATCACGTCGGACATCGACGACAACGACAAGCCGTTCCTGACGGGCGAACGCACGGTGGAAGGCTTCTACCGCACCAAGCCGGGTCTTGAACAGGCGATCTCGCGTGGCCTCGCCTACGCGCCGTACGCCGACATGATCTGGTGCGAAACCGGCAAGCCGGACCTCGAGTTCGCGAAGAAATTCGCCGACGCGATCCACAAGGAGTACCCGGATCAACTGCTGTCGTACAACTGCTCGCCGTCGTTCAACTGGAAGAAGAACCTGGACGACGCGACCATCGCCAAGTTCCAGCGTGAACTCGGCGCGATGGGCTACAAGTTCCAGTTCATCACGCTGGCCGGCTTCCACGCGCTGAACTACTCGATGTTCAACCTCGCGCACGGCTATGCCCGCAACCAGATGACAGCCTTCGTCGAAATGCAGCAGGCTGAATTCGCTGCGGCCGAAAAGGGCTTCACCGCGGTCAAGCATCAACGCGAAGTCGGCACGGGCTACTTCGACGCCGTGACGCAAACGGTCGAGCGCGAGGCATCGACGACGGCGCTGCACGGCTCGACGGAAGACGAACAGTTCTTCGACAAGAAGGTCGCGTAAGCAGGCACGCGGTCTGATCGCTGGAACAAGGCAGATAGACGAAAAGCGGCGCCGTCAGAGAGCCGCCGTCACAGGGAGGAGCAAGCCGTCGGGGCGGAAGTCGAATCGCACCCGACGGCCGAAGTCTCGCAGCGGAACTTGGGAGAGCTCGCAGCAGCAGTGGAGAGAAAGCCAGCGCAACGGATTGTGCGGCGAACACAGCGCGCGCCGGCCTCACCGCCGGCGCGTTTTTTTCGCCCGCGATTTCAGCGATACACGATCACCGGAATCTTCGTATGCGTGAGCACCCGTTGCGTTTCGCTGCCGATCAGCAGGCTGCCCAAACCGCGGCGGCCATGCGAGGCCATGAAGATCACATCGCAGCCGCCCTGCTCCGCCGCTTCGATAATGCCGAGATACGGCGCGGGATGCACGCTGGTCCTGCTGTCGACCGTGACGCCGACACGGCGCGCGGCCGTCTCCACCTCGCGCAGATGCACGCGCGCTTCGCGCTCGCTGCGCTGCAGGAATTCGGAGGGCGGTTCGACCACGACGTCGGAGAACGGCGAGTACGGGTATTGCGGCAGACACGCGTAGGCGGTCACGTGGGCATTGACGGCTTGCGCGAGATCGATGGCGCCGTCGATTGCCTTGCGTGACAGGTCGGAACCGTCGGTCGGAACCAGGATGTGCCTGAACATGATGCCCTCCGTCGCCGACTGCGCAGAGCGCGGCATCAGCGTCCAACGAGGCTCGGCTTACAAGCCGCTTGAATCGATTGTAGGTCGCGGAATTGAGCGTATGAATCTGTTGAGGGTCTGTCCGCATATCGGAAACCCCTTGTGCGCTGCGTGCCATCCGCTGCGCGCCTGGCCTGCGCAGCTAACCCCAGTAGTCAGGGTGACCATACGTATGCTTGAGAAAGTCCAGAAACAGTCGCACGCGCAGCGGCAAGTGACGGCGCTGCGGAAACACCGCGTGAATGCCGATGGGCGGCGCGGCGAATTCGTCGAGCACGCTGACGAGTCGCCCGGCCGCGATGTCCGTGCCGACTTCCCACCACGAGCGCCAGGCGAGTCCGTAGCCTTCGAGACACCACTCGTGCAGCACCGCGCCGTCCGAGCATTCCATCGTGCCGGACACCTTGATCGACACGACCTTGTCGCCCTGCTGGAACATCCAGCCGCGCTGCTGGTTGGCGCTCGCGCCGAGCGCGAGACAGTTGTGATGCGCAAGATCGGCGAGGCTGTGCGGCGCGCCGCGCCGGCTCAAATACGACGGCGACGCCACGCAGACACGGCGGTTCTCGCCGAGCTTGAGCGACACCAGCGACGAATCCGGCAACTCTCCGAGACGCACCGCACAGTCGAAACCTTCGTTGACCAGATCGACGAGGCGGTCGGACAGGTCGAGCGTGATCGACACGTCCGGATGCGCGACCGTGAAGGCCGGCACCAGCGGCGCGACGTGCCGCCGCCCGAAACCCGCGGGCGCGGACAGCCGCAAATGGCCGCTCGCCTTGACGCCACCGGCCGACACGCTGGCTTCGGCGTTTTGCATCTCGTGAATGATGCGCTGGCAATCTTCGAGAAAGGCCGAGCCTTCGAAGGTCAGCGTGATCTTGCGCGTGGTGCGCACCAGCAATTTGACGCCGAGGCGCTCTTCGAGCGCGTCGATGCGACGGCCAATGATGGCCGGCGCGACGCCTTCGGCCGAAGCCGCGGCGGACAGGCTGCCTTTCGCCGCGACGGTCACGAAAGTCTCGATCTGCTTGAAACGGTCCATGAGCGATGGGAGCCGCGTCTAGGCGGGAAAGTGGTCGGTGCGCGTCAGATTAGGTGGATGAAAGTAAAAGATCAAGTGATGTTTAGCCTCTTTTTTAGCGCCTGACATCACTAATACAATCCGTCCTGACCTCTGACAGGAGTGCACGGCAATGTCGGCCACAACGACACTCTCCCCTAAAGCAGTGATTTTCGACGCCTACGGCACGCTTTTCGACGTGCATTCGGTGATCGCCGCCGCGGAGCAGATGTTCCCCGGCCGCGGCGACGCGCTCTCGCAGTTGTGGCGGCAAAAACAGATCGAATACACGCAGTTGCGCACGCTCGCCGATTCCGCGGACGCACCCGGCGCGCATTACCGCCCGTTCTGGGACATCACGCTCGACGCGTTGCGCTTCGCCGCAAAAAAACTTCAGCTCACGCTGGGCCGCACGGCCGAGAAGCGTCTGATGGACGAATACGCGTGCCTGTCCGCTTTCCCCGATGCCGTGGCCGCGCTGCGCCAGTTGCGCGAAGCTTCCCCTGACTCAGCGGCGCGCGCGGGCGGTGAACCCACCCCGCCGCCGCGCCTCGCGATTCTCTCGAACGGCAATCCGCAAATGCTCGACGTCGCCGTGAAGAGCGCCGGCATGACGCGCCTGTTCGACCGCGTTCTCTCCGTCGACGCGGTGCGCGCCTACAAACCCTCGCCCGCCGCTTACGCGCTCGGCACGCAAGCCTTCGATGCGCTGCCGCGTGAGATCGTCTTCGTGTCGTCGAACGGGTGGGACGTGGCGGGCGCGACGTGGTTCGGCTTCACCACTTTCTGGCTCAACCGGCAGAACGCTCCAGCCGAAGAACTGGGCGTCACGCCGCATGGCGCGGGCGGAGGCATGGCCGATCTGCTCGCTTTTCTGAAGAACCCCGCGTCGCCCGGCCGCAGCAGCGGCGCCGGCGGCAGCCGCACGCGCCACAGCCCTGGCGCATGACGGTTACTGCTGGCTAACGCGACGCACACCTACCGCATCTCAACATTTGCACCTTTGCAATCTGACCGACCAAGGAGAAAACATGGCAAGCCCGCAGTCCTCGCATTCATCGTTGCAGTTGCCGCAGGGCATGGAAATCACGGCTGACCTCAAGCCGGGCTACGACGCGATCCTCACGCGCGAAGCGCTCGAACTCGTCGCCGCGCTGCATCGCACGTTCGAGCCGCGCCGTCAGCAGTTGTTGCAGGCGCGTGCGGAACGCACGAAGCGCCTCGACGCCGGCGAGCGCCCCGACTTCCTCGCCGAAACGAAAAGCGTGCGTGAAGGCGACTGGAAAATCGCGCCGCTGCCGCAGGATCTGCAATGCCGCCGCGTGGAAATCACCGGTCCGGTCGAGCGCAAGATGATCATCAACGCGCTGAATTCGGGCGCGGATTCGTACATGACCGACTTCGAGGATTCGAATGCGCCGAGCTGGGATAACCAGATCACTGGCCATATCAATCTGAAGGACGCGGTGCGCCGCACGATTTCGCTGGAACAGAACGGCAAGTCGTACACACTGAACGACAAGGTCGCCACGCTGATCGTGCGTCCGCGCGGCTGGCATCTCGACGAGAAGCACGTGAAGGTGGACGGCAAGCGCGTGTCGGGCGGCATCTTCGATTTCGCGCTCTTCATGGTGCACAACGCGAAGGAACTGGTGGCGCGCGGCTCGGGCCCGTACTTCTATCTGCCGAAGATGGAGAGCCACCTCGAGGCGCGTCTGTGGAACGACATTTTCGTCGCCGCGCAGGAAGCGGTTGGCGTGCCGCGCGGCACGATTCGCGCGACGGTGCTGATCGAAACGATCGTCGCCGCCTTCGAAATGGACGAGATCCTGTATGAGCTACGCGAACATAGCTCGGGTCTGAACGCCGGCCGTTGGGACTACATCTTCTCGGCGATCAAGAAGTTCAAGGCCGACCGCGACTTCTGCCTGGCCGACCGCTCGCAGATCACGATGACGTCGCCGTTCATGCGCGCCTACGCGCTGCTGTTGCTGAAGACTTGCCATCGCCGCAATGCGCCGGCGATCGGCGGCATGAGTGCGCTGATTCCGATCAAAAACGATCCGGCCGCGAACGAAAAGGCGATGGGCGGCGTGCGTTCGGACAAGGCGCGCGATGCCGGCGACGGTTACGACGGCGGCTGGGTCGCGCATCCGGGCCTCGTGCCGATCGCGATGGAAGAGTTCGTCAAGGTGCTCGGCGACAAGCCGAACCAGATCGGCAAGCAACGCGACGACGTGCTCGTCACGGCCACCGACTTGACGGACTTCCGTCCGGAAGCCCCGATCACCGAAGGCGGTCTGCGCAACAACATCAACGTCGGCATTCACTACCTGGGCGCGTGGCTCGCGGGCAATGGCTGCGTGCCGATTCACAATCTGATGGAAGACGCCGCCACCGCGGAAATCTCGCGCTCGCAGGTGTGGCAATGGATTCGCTCGCCGAAGGGCAAGCTCGAAGATGGCCGCAAGGTGACGGCGGAACTGGTGCGCGAGTTGGCGGCGCAGGAACTCGAGAAGGTAAAGCAGGCCGTGGGAGGCGATACCAGGCCGTATGAGCGCGCCGCGCAGATCTTCGAAGAGATGTCGACGTCGGAGCAGTTCACCGACTTCCTCACGCTGCCGCTGTACGAGGAAATTTGAGGCTGGCGTCAGGCCTCGCGGATGCATCGGGCGCAGTCATTCAAATGCACTCCGATGCATTAACAACGGACGACGCAGTAACAAGCCCGCCTTCGCGCGTCTTTAGCACGCGGCGTGAAGTGGCTTGAGTCGCAAGGCTGACCGACCGGACGGCCCGACAGGCGTATGCCTGCCGGGCCGTTTTTTTTATGCGCCCGTAACGCCGCCTGGTCAGCGCGTGCTGCGGTGCTCGATCCAGTCGCCCGATTTGATTTCGGGCAAGCCCTTCACCACGTTCGGCGCAACCGGATAAAAGCGGCAGTTGACGACGTTGCCGTCGACTTTCACCATCACCTCGCGCGCAAGGAAACGGTCTTCGACGCCTGGATAGACCGCCTCGATTTCGTCGAGCACGGCGACCAGTTCGTCTTCGATCTCGTAGACGTCGCCGATCACGTCGACGCCGGCTTCGTCGACCACGAGGCCTGGATACGAGCCGAAGTCGAATAGGTGGCCACGCACCGTGGCCGTGCCGAGCAGATTGGGCGCGGCGATCTCGTTGCGCGCCGCGGCGTGGCGGATGTCGTTCACTTCACCGGCGCGCAATGTGCCGTATACAAAGACGGTCTGCATCGTCGTTTGCTCTCCTTGAATCAGGTTTGGGAGGGTTCTGTTTCCAGTTCTGTTTCCGGCTCTGTTCGAGCTCGAGTCCCGGCTGGTTCAGTTCAGCGCCGCGCTCGCCACGAGCACGCCGTCGATATCCACGTAGATCCATTCGCCGGGACGCACGAGCGCGCCGGGCAATTGCACCGCCACGTCGCGTTCACCGGCGCCGAGCTTCCGGCCGCGCCGCGGTGAAGTGGTCAAAGCCGCAATGCCGACGTTCACCTCGTTGAGTTCGAGCGCATCGCGCACACAGCCGTTCAGGACGATGCCCGCCCAGCCGTTCTGTTCCGCGATCTGCGCGAGGTTGCCGCCGACCAGCGCGCAACGCAGGCTGCCGCCACCGTCGATCACCAGCACACGGCCCGCGCCCTTCTCCTCTAGCGTGGCCCGCACGAGGGCGTTGTCCTCGAATACCTTCAGCGTCACCGCCTCACCGCTGAAACACTCGGCGCGGCTGAACAGGTGGAAGACCGGCTCGAGCACACGCAACGTGCCGAGCGCCAACTGGTCCTCGTGCGCGTCGCACAGGTCCGCGGTGGCAAAGCTCATGGCGTTCTCCTCGGGGCCGTAATCGGGACATTATGCAACGCCCTGTCCTTTGCAACACCTACAATGAGAAGCCCGCGGCGGTTTGTCCGCCCGCACGGGGGTTTGCCTTGCGGCGTTTTCGGCGTACCTGGAGAGCGCGCTGCCCGCGTTCCGTTATCGGGATCGATCTTCACCATGACTTCGTCCGCCGACTCAAACCTGTCGAGCCTCGTACGCTTCGCCGACATTCCGCCCGAGTTCCAGCCGAACGAAACGCATCCGATCCGTGTGCGTTCGCGGCAGATGCCCTCGGGCTGGCGCATCGCACGTCACACGCATGCTTGGGCGCAGGTGGCCTATGCGTCGCGCGGCGTGCTGCGGGTCGCGACGACCGGCACGACGTGGATGGTGCCACCCTCGCGGGCAATCTGGGTGCCGCCGCACGTGACGCACGAAGTGGTCGCCGTCGAGGACGCGTTCCTGCGCACGCTCTACATCACCGAAAGCACGGTGCCGGCCGGTCTCGATACGCCACGCGTCGTCGAAGTCTCGGATCTGCTGCGCGAAGTGATTGCCGCGCTCGACACGCCCGGCATCTCGGCGACGCGCGAGCGGTTGCTGGGCGCCCTCGCACTCGACGAACTGACTCGCTCGGAGCCGCTGCCGCTCTCCGTGCCGATGCCTAACGAAAAGCGTCTGCGCGCGCTGTGCGAAGCGGTGATTGCCGACCCGACGCATGGCGAGTCGCTCGAACAATGGGCGTCCAGCGTGGGCGCGAGCACGCGCACCATTGCGCGGCTGTTTCGTCAGGAGCTGGGCGTGAGTTTTTCGCAGTGGCGCCAGCAGGCGATTCTGGCGCGCGCGATCCCGCTATTGAGCCAGGGGCGGCCGCTTTCGCATGTCGCGTTGGAACTCGGCTATCAAAGCCAGAGCGCGTTCTCTGCGATGTTCCGCCGTGCCTTCGGAGAAAGTCCGCGCGCGTTTATCGAGCGTGGCTCGGAACATCGGGTGGCGCATAGCGAGCACGGCGAGACAGACGTGGACGACGAGACGGCGCGGGATCGCGCGGATGCAGAGAGCGATGCGCAGCGTTGAGTGAGTGTGTAAAACCGCGGCGTCACACGCCACGCCTCAAACCCGTCGCGCCAGATGGCGAATCGCACCCAGTTGGGCAAGACGCGGCCCGGCCAGCTTGTAGCCTTTGCGCTGATAGAGGCGGGCCGCAGGGTTGTCGACGAACACACGCAATTGCAACTCGCGCAGGCCGCGCTCGCGCGCCCATTGATGCGAGACATCGAGCAGATAAGTGCCGGCGCCGAGCCGGCGATGGCCTTCGGCAATCTGCACGTCGCGGATATGCAGCGAATCGCCCTCTTGGGTGATGCGCAACACGCCGATCGGCGTGCCGTCCATTTCGAGAATGAAATTCTCCGACTCGCGCCAGCTGCCGAGAAACAGATCGCCACGCCAGACGAGATGATGGCGATGGTAGTAGCCGCCCATGTTGTTGCGTGTCAGCGCCTCGGCGAACTCGAAATCGTCCATGCTGGCTTTGCGCAGATGAAACGGTAACGGAGCTTCGGTGGGATCGAACATGGCGGGGCGACAAGGGAGAGTCGGGTCAACGGTAAAACAGGCCACGCGCGCTGGCAATGGCTGTTTGTCCCGAGCATACCCAGGCGCGCCGGACAGTGGAATAAAAAAAGCCCACTTCTTTCGAAGTGGGCTTTCTCAAATCTGGCGGAGCGGACGGGACTCGAACCCGCGACCCCCGGCGTGACAGGCCGGTATTCTAACCAACTGAACTACCGCTCCAGATTTCTTGCGCCGCGGCTCATGAGACTGGCTCATTCACCACTGCGTTACCGCTGCACCGTTCAAACTTCCAACCGAACGACGCCGATTTGCTGGCGTCCCCTAGGGGATTCGAACCCCTGTACTCACCGTGAAAGGGTGATGTCCTAGGCCTCTAGACGAAGGGGACAACGTACTGCTTACACCTTTAATGAAAAAGCCCGTTCAAGTTCGTATGAACGGGCTTTGTCTGGCGGAGCGGACGGGACTCGAACCCGCGACCCCCGGCGTGACAGGCCGGTATTCTAACCAACTGAACTACCGCTCCAGTTTGCCTATCAATGACTTGCGAGCGTTGGTTTTCTCTCTGCAAGCTGTGCCGCTTACTACTCGAATAAATCGAACACTAAAGCGACGCTGATGTTTGGCGTCCCCTAGGGGATTCGAACCCCTGTACTCACCGTGAAAGGGTGATGTCCTAGGCCTCTAGACGAAGGGGACATAATCTTTTCAGATTTGTCTTTATCTTGCTGCTAACTCACGCTAACTTCTGTTTTGCCAGCAACAAAGACCGATATTCTAACTACGTTACCGCTGTTTGTGAAGTCTTTTTTGCTACAGGTTCCACACTTCGGAACAACTTCACTCTGCTCTGATGGTGGAGGTAAGCGGGATCGAACCGCTGACCTCTTGCATGCCATGCAAGCGCTCTCCCAGCTGAGCTATACCCCCCTTGCAGAACAGAAACGAGATTCTAGAGGCCAATTTGCGCTTTGTAAATACCCTTTGAGCAATCGCATGCGACTTTTTTCCAAAGCCGCATGCAAACCCGCTCAAGGCACGCGCGAACGCGCTCAGACCAGCGCTTTTTCAATACGGCCCACCACGACGTCACGCCCGAACAGCATCAGCACGCTGTCGATCGACGGCGTATGGGTCGTGCCTGCCACCAGCAGACGCACCGGCATCGCCAGTTGCGGCATCTTCAGCTTGTGCGCGCCAAGCGTTGCCTTCAATGCCGCGGCGATCGCTTCCTTGGTCCATTCCACGGTCTTGAGCGCGGCGGCCAGATCGGCGAGCGCGGGGCGCACCACGTCGGTCACGTGCTGCGCGACGGACTCGGCATCCGGCGCCGGCGTGCGATAGAACATCGCGGCGTTCTCAGCGATTTCCTTCACCGTCGACGCACGGTCCTTCAGCAAGCCGACCACAGCCACCAGATCGGCGCCTTGCGCGAGCGCGGCCTCGTCGATACCCAGTTCGGTGAAGAACGGCTTGGCCAGCTCGGCGAGACGTGCGTTATCCGCTTCCTTGATGTAGTGCGCATTCAGCCAGGCCAGCTTGTCGTGGTCGTACTGCGCCGGGGACTTGCCCAGATGCTCCAGATCGAACCACTCGACGAACTGCTCGCGCGAGAAGATTTCCGCGTCACCATGCGACCAGCCGAGGCGCGCCAGATAGTTGACCACCGCCTCCGGCAGGAAACCGGCGTCACGATAACCCACCACGCTCATCGCGCCGTGGCGCTTGCTCATCTTCTCGCCCTGCTCGTTCAGCACGGTCGGCAAATGCGCGTAGACCGGCGGCTCGCCGCCGAGCGCGCGCAGAATGTTGATCTGCCGCGGCGTGTTGTTGACGTGATCGTCGCCGCGAATCACGTGCGTGATGCGCATGTCCAGATCGTCCACCACCACGCAGAAGTTGTAGGTCGGCGTGCCGTCCGGGCGCGCGATCACGAGATCGTCGAGTTCTTCGTTAGAGATCTCGATGCGGCCCTTCACAGCGTCGTCCCACGCCACCACGCCGGTGAGCGGGTTACGGAAGCGCAGCACCGGCTGCACGCCCGCCGGCGGCTGCGGCAGCACCTTGCCCGGCTCCGGACGCCACGTGCCGTCATAACGCGGCTTTTCGCCGGCTTCGCGTTGACGCTCGCGCAGTGCGTCGAGTTCTTCCGTCGACATGTAGCACGGGTACACCAGTCCGGCGTCCTGCATCTGCTTGAGCACTTCGCGGTAACGGTCCATGCGCTGCATCTGGTAGAACGGGCCCTCGTCGAAATCGAGGCCGAGCCACGCCATGCCTTCGAGAATGGCATCGACGGATTCGGAGGTGGAGCGCTCCACGTCGGTGTCCTCGATCCGCAGCACGAAGGTCCCTTTCATCTTGCGCGCGAACGCCCACGGATAAAGCGCGGAGCGAATGTTGCCGAGGTGGATGAAGCCGGTGGGACTCGGTGCGAAACGGGTACGAACAGAGGTGGTCATTAGCGGTTACTCGGAAGACGGGCGCCGGCGCTCGGGGCGGACATCGCCCGCGAAGCGCGGCAGCGGAGCGCGCCCATTCGGCAAAACAGCGCCGTGCATGGGCACGAAGGAATTAAATGCGAGAGCCGAATTATACCTTCGAGAGGCGTGTTACCCGCCCTCGTCCGAACGGCCAGGTGGCGCGTGCGTGCCGCGCGGCGCAGCGTCAAAGGGCTTCCTCTGCAACGTTTCATTACCACGCCGCCGCGCGCACGGGGCTTTGCTTTATGATGTGCGCGCGCTGCGGCCGGAGATAGATCCACGGCGCATGGAATCGCCGCTGGCGATCCCGTCCGTCTGACTATCCGCCTGATCGCGGCCACCGGCGACGCCGATTGCGTCGCCCGCGCCGTTGCTGGAGAACTCGTTGAAGCCCTCATCGCCTAGCCTCGCCCGCCGCAACTTTTCACTGGCCGCCGCGTCCGCGGTGCTGGCCGCCTGCACCACGACCGGCGGCAAAACCGACAGCACGCCCGTCGCCGTCACACCCGTTACGCCGACGCCGCCCCTCGACAAGCCGCAGCGGCCGCTGCGCATCGCGCTCGCGCTGGGCGGCGGTGCCGCGCGCGGCTTCGCGCACATCGGCGTGATCAAGGGGCTCGAGGCGCGCAATATTCAGGTCGATCTGGTGGCCGGCACCAGCGCCGGATCGGTGGTGGGCGCGTTGTACGCGTCGGGCATGAACGGCTTCGCACTGAACAAGCTCGCATTGACCATGGACGAAGCGTCGATCAGCGACTGGGCCATGCCGTTTCGCACGCGCGGCTTTCTGCAAGGCGTCGCGCTGCAGAACTACCTGAATACGACGCTCAACAACCGGCCGATCGAGAAGATGGCCAAGCCGCTCGGCGTGGTCGCCACCGATCTGAAAACCGGCCAGCCGATCCTGTTCCAGCGCGGCAATACCGGTATCGCGGTGCGCGCGTCGTGCAGCGTGCCGTCGATTTTCGAGCCGGTGAGGATCGGCGGCCACGAGTATGTGGACGGCGGCCTGGTGAGCCCGGTGCCGGCGTCGTTCGCGCGCAAGATGGGCGCGGATTTCGTGATCGCGGTGGATATCTCGCAGCGCCCGGAAAGCGGCCTCACGGCCAGTTCATTCGACGTGCTGATGCAGACTTTCACCATCATGGGCCAGACGATCAAGGCTTATGAACTCGACAAATACGCCGACGTCGTGATCCGCCCCAATCTGGCAGCCATGAGCGGCAGCGATTTCTCGCAGCGCAACGCGGCGATTCTAGCCGGCGAGGAAGCGGTGGCGAAGATGATGCCGGAATTGCAGCGCAAGCTGGCGGCGGCGAGCCGGGCCGCGGCGTAAACGGACCTGCGCGGAGCTGCGCGGACCCGCGCAGGTCCGCGGCGGCCTCGTCCGCCGCTCAAACGCAAAAAAGCCTGCTTCGTTCGAAGCAGGCTTTTTCATGCGGGAACAGCAGCCGCGATCTTACTGATTGCCGCCGATTGTTGCGTTCACGCGCTTGCGCAGATCCTCGCCTTCCTGATACGAGGTCTCGATACGACGCGCGCCGGTGAAGCGCTTTTCCCAGTAGCCGTCATCCATGTCGTCGACACGAATCGTGCTGCCCGTGGAGGGCGAATGCACGAATTTGTTGTCGCCGATATAGATGCCGACGTGCGAGAACGTGCGGCGCATGGTGTTGAAGAACACCAGATCGCCCGGCTTCAGGTCGCTCACGCGAACCTTTTCACCGACACGGCTCATTTCCTCGGCGCGGCGCGGCAGCGCCATACCGAGCGTGTCCTGGAATACGTAGCGCACGAAGCCGCTGCAATCGAGCCCCGAATCCGGGGTGTTGCCACCCCAACGGTAGCGCACGCCGATCATATTCAGCGCACCGACAACCACATCGCCCGCTTTGCCGGCCATGCCGGAGAGGAACGATTTGGCGCCGCTGTCGCTAGTGGGAGCGGTTGCTTGCGAGGCAGGGGTGGACAAAGAATTCGACCCGTTGAGGGTCGAATATGAGGCATTCTGATTAAAACTGCTTACTTCGTCGGCGAACGCGCCGGGAGCTGCTGCCATCAAGACGCCAATGAACATCCCGGCGACGACGCGCGTGCAAGCCTGGGTTAGGTTTCTGTGCTGCATTGGTCGGTATTTTTTGCCTAAAAATCAGGGGTCTACGGAAAAAAGTTTGGTCGATACTAGCCAGTAAGTATTCACATGTCAAAACAAATAGAAAAATACAATCGAGAGGCGCACCCAATTGGTGAAAAAGCGGTAAATCAATGGTCCAGCGCTGCTTTCAGCAGCTTTCGGGTGTACGGGTGGGAGGGTGTCGCAAAAATCTCCTCAACCTCGCCGCTTTCGATAATCGAACCGTTTTGCATGACCGCGACACGATGCGCCATGGCCCCGATCACCGCTAAGTCGTGGCTAATAAAAACGAAGCCGAGGTTGTACTTCCGTTGCAACCCGGCGAGCAGCTTCAGCACCTGCTGTTGAATGGAGACATCGAGCGCGGAGGTCGGTTCGTCGAGGATCAGAATGCGTGGTTCGAGAACCAGCGCGCGCGCAATCGCGATCCGCTGACGTTGCCCGCCGGAGAATTCGTGCGGATAGCGTTGCAGCACCGTGCGGTCGAGGCCGACCTCGCGCAGCACCGAGATCATCTTGTCGCGGCGCGCTTGCGGCGTCATGGCCGGCCGGTGCAGCGCGAGCCCTTCGCCGACGATCCGCTCGATGGTCTGCCGCGGCGAAAGCGAACTAAACGGATCCTGGAAGACAACCTGCATGTTCGACCGTAAGGCGGTCTGTTCGGCGCCACGATAGCTGTCGAGCGCCCTGCCCTGAAACTCGACCTCGCCGTGCACGGTGCGCTGCAGGCCGAGCAAGGCCATCGCGAGCGTCGACTTGCCCGAACCCGATTCGCCGACGATCCCGAGTGTCTCGCCCTGGCGCACCGACACGTTCGCGTCCGCGACCGCGCGAAACCGTCCCGAGCGGAACCAGCCGCCGAAGCCCGGCAGCTTGGTTTTGAAGTCGACCGAGATTCCGCGCGCTTCGAGCAACACCGGCGAAATCGGCAGCACCGGCACCACCGTGCGTTCCGGGCGGCTCGCCAGCAGACGTTGCGTGTACGGATGCTGCGGCGACCCGAACACCTGTTCGACCGGCCCGCTCTCCACCAGCACGCCCTTCTCCATCACCGCGATGCGTTGCGCGAAATGGCGCACCAGATTCAGATCGTGCGTGATCAGCAGCACGGCCATGCCACGTTTTTCCGCTTCGTCGCGTTGCAATTCCAGCAGCAGGTCGACGATCTGCGCGCGGATCGTCACGTCGAGCGCGGTGGTCGGCTCGTCAGCGAGCAGGAGGCGCGGACGGCACGCCAGCGCCATCGCGATCATCGCGCGCTGGCGCTGGCCGCCTGAAAGCTGATGCGGATAGCTGTTCACGCGCTTGCCCGGCTCGGCGATACCCGTGCGTCCCAGCAGCGCCACGGCGCGCTTGCGCGCCTCGTTTGCGCTCACGCCGTCATGCACGACGATGGTTTCCGCGATCTGGTCGCCGACTGTGTAGAGCGGATTGAGCGCGGTCATCGGCTCCTGAAAGATCATCGCGATGTCCGAGCCGCGCAGGCCGCGCATCTCGCGCTCGGTTCTGCCGAGCAGATCCTCGCCATCGAAACGGATCGAGCCGCTCACCTGCGCGTCGCTCAGCAGCCGCAGGATCGACAGCGCGGTCACGCTCTTGCCCGAACCCGATTCACCGACCAATGCCACGCGCTCGCCGCGCTGGATCGCGAGCGTCACGTCGCTCACCGCGACGGTGTCGCCGAAACGCACGTGCAGATGATCCAGTTCGAGCAGCGGCGGTGTCGCGGCCGATGTCGCGTTGCTTTGCAAATTCGCGCTCATTGATTGCCTCCGGCACGCATCGCATCGGAGATACGGGTATCGAGTGCGTTGCGCAGCGCGTCGCCCATGAAGGTCAATAGCAACAGCATCGCCACCAGCACACCGAAGGTGGACAGCGAAATCCACCACGCGTCGAGATTCGCCTTGCCTTGCGCGAGCAGTTCGCCGAGGCTCGGTGTCGGCGACGGCACGCCCAGGCCGAGAAAGTCGAGGCTCGTCAGCGCGAGAATGGCGCCGCTCATGCGAAACGGCAGGAACGTGATCACCGGCGTGAGGCTATTGGGCAGCACATGCCGCCACATGATCTGCCAGTTCGACAGCCCCATCGCGCGTGCCGCCCGCACGTAGTCCTGATGACGATTGCGCAGGAATTCGGCACGCACGTAATCGGACAAACCGATCCAGCCGAACAACGAGAGCAGTACGATCAGCAGAATGAAGCCCGGTTCGAAGATCGACGAAAAGATGATCAGCAGGTAAAGCTCGGGCATCGCGCTCCAGATTTCGATCAAACGCTGCCCGATGATATCGATACGTCCTCCGAAATAACCCTGCACGGCGCCCGCGGCGATGCCCAGTATCGTGCCGATCAGCGTCAGCACCAGCCCGAATTCCACCGACACCCGGAAGCCGTACAGCAAACGCGCAAACAGGTCGCGGCCGCGGTCGTCGGTGCCGAGCCAGTTCTCGCGCGACGGCGGCGCCGGATTCGGCGCTTTCGAAAAGTAATTCAGCGTGTCGTAGTAGTAGCGATTCGGCGGATACACGGCGAAATTGCCCGGCGCGTCGAAACGATGCTTGATATACGGATCGAGATAATCGGCCGGCGTCGGGAAGTCGCCGCCGAAGGTGGTCTCGGCGTAAGTCTTGAACATCGGAAAATACAGGCTGCCGTCGTAGCGCACCACGAGCGGTTTGTCGTTCGACCACAGCGGTCCAGCAAGGCTCGCCGCGAACGCCACGACGAACACGATCAGGCTCCAGTAGCCCAGACGCTGCTGGCGAAAACGCTGCCACACACGGCGGGCCGGCGAAGGCGAGACGAACGCGCGCGCCGGTTCGGAGCGCGCCGACGCGTCGGCGGAAAGACGGGCTCGATTCATCAGCGCTCCAGTTGTTCGAATTGGATGCGGGGATCGACCCACACATAGCAAAGATCGGAAATCAGCTTGGTCGCGAGCCCGATCAGCGTGAACAGATACAGCGTGCCGAGCACGACCGGATAGTCGCGCCGCACCACCGATTCGTACGACAGCAGCCCGAGGCCGTCGAGCGAAAACAGCGTTTCGATCAGCAGACTGCCGGTAAAGAACGCGCCGATAAACGCGGCCGGAAAGCCGACGATCAGCGGCAACAGCGCATTGCGAAACACGTGCTTCCACAGCACGCGCTTTTCCGACAAACCTTTGGCACGCGCGGTGAGCACGTATTGCTTGCGGATCTCGTCGAGGAAAGCGTTTTTCGTCAGCATGGTGACGACGGCGAAACTGCCCACCACCGAGGCCGTGATCGGCAACGCGATATGCCACAGATAGTCGAGAATCTTGCCGGCCACGCTCAATTGCGCCCAGTTGTCCGAAGTGAGATTGCGCAGCGGGAACAGTTGCAGGAACGTGCCGCCGCCGAACAGCACGAGCAGCAATACGCCCAGCACGAAGCCCGGAATCGCGTAGCCGACCAGCACCACGAGGCTTGTCGCGACGTCGAAGCGCGAGCCGTTGCGCACCGCCTTTGCAATGCCTAGCGGCACCGATATCAGATACGTCAGAAAGAACGTCCATAAGCCGATGCTGATCGACACCGGCAGCTTGGAAACGATCAGCGACCACACGCTTTGATGGCGGAAATAACTCTGGCCGAGATCGAAAGTCGAGAAGCGCTTGAGCATCAGCACGTAGCGTTCGAGCGGCGGTTTGTCGAACCCGTAGAGCGCTTTGAGTTGCGCGATCTGCTGCGCGTCGACGCCGTTGTGCGCGCGCAGACCGAACGGCGCGCCGCCTTCCGCGCCTTTGCGCAACTCGTGCTGCATCTGCTCGACCGGGCCACCGGGAACGAACTGGATCACGACGAAGGTCAGCGTCAGCACGCCGAGCAAGGTCGGGATCATCAGCAGGAGGCGTTTGAGGATGTAGCTCCACATGGCGGCGTTTCCGAATGAATGACGCGTTGGCGCGTTTAAGGTCGCGCCGGCGGCTGCGGCTGCGATTGTGGCTGCGCGAACCACCACATCGACGTAATCCAGCCTTCCGCCGTATAGTACAGAGGCAGCGTTTTGGGCCACGCAAGACCGCGCTTGAACGCCACGCGGTGCGTGGCGCTGTACCAATGCGGCACGACATAGTAGCCATGCATCAGCACACGGTCGAGCGCATGCGTGGCGTCGACCAGTTGCTCGCGCGTTTGCGCATGCACGAGCGCACTCAGGATCGCATCCACCACAGGCGACTTCAGCCCGATCATGTTATTCGACCCGTGCGTATCGGCGGCCTTGCTGCCGAATCGTTCGATCTGCTCGGAGCCGGGCACTTGCACGTCCGGCATGCGGATCGTGGTGGTGTCGAAATCGAAGGCGTCCAGACGCTTCTGATAGACCGCGAAATCCGACACGCGAAACGTGGCCTGGATGCCCAGCTTCTGCAGATTGCGGATGAAGGTGGCGACGATCGGCTCCATCTGCGCGGACGAGCCGGAGTCGTCGAGAATCTCGAAGCGGAACGGCTCGCCCTTGGCGTTGCGCAATGCGCCGTCGCGATAGGTCCAGCCGGCCTGCTGCAACAGCGCGCGCGCTTCCAGCAGATTGGCGCGCAGCGAGCCGGGCGGATCGGTATCCGGCTGCTTCGGCGGCAGGCCGAACACCGCCGGGTCGAGCTTCGCGCGCCACGGCTCGAGCAAGGCCAACTCGCCCGGAGAAGGCAGACCCTTCGCCTGCAGATCGGTGTTGGCGAAGAAACTGTCGATACGAGTGTACTGATTGAAGAACAACTGGCGATTGAGCCATTGAAAGTCGAGCGCGAGATCGAGTGCCTTGCGCACGCGAACGTCCTGAAACAGCGGCCGGCGCGTATTCAGCATAAAGCCCTGCATGCCGGTGCCGTTATGTTGCGGGAACACCTGCTTGATCAGCTCGCCGCTATCGAATTTTTTGCCGACGTCACGCCGCACCCAATTGCGCGCGACATACTCGACCAGTGCGTCGTACTCGCCCGCCTTGAACGCCTCCAGCCGCGCCGTGTTATCCAAATACAGCTTGTAGACGACGCGATCGAAGTTATTCATGCCGACGCGCACCGGCAGCGCCGCGCCCCAGTAATTCGGGTCGCGCCGGTAGGTAATCGTGCGGCCGTTGTCGTATTGCTCGATCAGATAAGGCCCGCTGCCGATCGGCTTTTCGAACGCAAGCTGGTCGAATGGAATGCGGCTGCCGTCCGGCTTCAATCCCCACTTGCGCGAGAACACCGGTATGCCGCCCGCGAGCAAGGGCAGTTCGCGATTGCGCTGGTGAAACTCGAAGCGGATCGTATGCGGATCGACCACCACCGCGCGCGTGATTTCGCCGAAGATCGACGCGAATTGCGGCGCGGCCTGTGGGCTTTTGAGCGTGTCGAGCGAGAACTTGACGTCGTCGGCGGTGACCGGATCGCCGTTCGAAAACCGTGCGCGCGGATTGATGTGGAACGTCACCGACAAGCCATCCGGCGCGATGATGATGTCGTCGGCGAGCAGCCCGTAGGCGGTTGCCACTTCATCGCTGCTGCCGACGGTGAGGCTTTCGAAAATCAGGTCGACACCGGGCGCCGTATTGCCGCGCAGCGTGAACGGATTGAATTTGTCGAAGCTGGTGAGGCGGCTCGGATTGGCGAGCACCAGCGTGCCGCCCTTCGGCGCATCAGGATTGACGTAGTCGAAATGCTTGAAATCCGCCGGATATTTCGGCGCGCCGTATTGCGCGATCGCGTAGACCGCGTGCGCCCGTGGCGCCACCAGCAGACCGGCCACGGCCAGCATGCCGCACATCATCGTGACGCAGACGGAGCGCCAGGAACGCGGCGCAAACGCAAGGCCGTTACGCGAGGGTTGGTGAATCGCGCTGCACCGAAGTGCACGAGGCGTTGGAACCCGTCGCGAGCCAGTTGTCATGGGGGCCTTGATGGTCAGTGGGCAAGTGCAATGTGAGAGAATTCTACCCAATAAACCCGCGCGATCCGCACGTCCGTTGCGCATGGTGTCGACGTGCGTGGCGCGCTGATCCGATCAGGAGATTTCATGGGCTTCCTCGCTGGCAAACGTATCCTGCTGACCGGCTTGCTGTCGAATCGTTCGATTGCCTACGGCATCGCGCAAGCCTGCAAGCGTGAAGGCGCCGAGTTGGCGTTCACCTATGTCGGCGAGCGCTTCAAGGACCGCATCACCGAATTCGCCCACGAGTTCGGCAGCGATCTCGTATTCCCCTGCGACGTCGCCGACGACGCCCAGATCAACGCCCTCTTCGTCTCGCTCCGGCAACGCTGGGACGGCCTCGACGGCCTCGTCCATTCGATCGGCTTTGCACCGCGCGAAGCGATTGCCGGCGATTTCCTCGACGGCATGACGCGCGAAAATTTCCGCATCGCGCACGACATCTCCGCGTACAGCTTTCCGGCGCTCGCCAAGGCCGCGCAATCCATGTTCACGCCGGACGCGTCGCTGCTCACGCTCAGCTATCTCGGCGCCGAGCGCGCGATTCCGAATTACAACACCATGGGCCTCGCCAAGGCTTCGCTCGAAGCGAGCGTGCGTTATCTGGCGGTCTCGCTCGGCGCGAAAGGCGTGCGCGTCAACGGCATTTCGGCGGGTCCGATCAAGACTCTGGCCGCGAGCGGTATCAAGGGCTTCGGCAA
Organism: Paraburkholderia sp. BL25I1N1; assembly: GCF_003002025.1. GTDB lineage: Bacteria > Pseudomonadota > Gammaproteobacteria > Burkholderiales > Burkholderiaceae > Paraburkholderia. Next base: position 286,458 of record NZ_PVZB01000004.1, on the reverse strand, counting down.
GATTCTCGAGTTCGTCGAACAGAACGCGCCGCTCAAGCGCAACGTGACGATCGAACAGGTCGGGAATACGGCGGCGTTCCTGTTATCGGATCTGGCGGCCGGGGTGACGGCGGAAATCGTGCACGTGGATAGCGGGTTTAACGCAGTGGTGGGCGGCATGGCCGCCGTGGCGGAATGAACGACAAAGGTTCCGCGTGAACGCGTAATGCTCCGCACTCGTCGCTGCGTTTTACGGGCTGATGGCAGAACTTATGACAGAAGTCCAACGAAAAAACCGCCCACTTGGGCGGTTTTTCTTTGACCTCGCGATCCGATCAACCGCGGGCTGAACGCTTAGTGCCAGCCGCGATGATTGTCGTAATGGTCCCGGCCGTAGTTGTAATGGCCCGGGGGATGATGACGATACCAGTCGTCGCGCCCCCAGTAGCGGCGGCCGTCCCAGTAGCGGTCGCCATGCCAGCCGATCACGACCGCCGGGCCGCCGTAGTAGACGGGTGCCGGTTGATAAATGACCGGCGGAGGAGGCGGCGGCGGCGGTGCGTATACCGGTGCCGGCGCGACGTAGACCGGCGCGGGAATACCGATGTTGACGCCGATGTTGACACCGCCGGCCATTGCGGCACCCGACGCACCCAGTGCGAAAACCCCGATCAAAAGTGGAACAAGACGAGCGGACTTCATCGATCACCCTTTTAGAAGAATGTGTTGTTGGCGGAAATATAGCGCAAGGCGCCGCACCGCGTATTTCAACTTTGTAATAACTGATGCATAACATCGCACGCATCGCCGCGCGGTTACGTCTCGTTACATCGGACATGCTTTTGGTGAAAAGGCGGTGGCGTTGTAATCGGAGCGGGCCAAGCGCGAGGCGGCTCTGTTCGCAGCGCGGACGAAATCCGTAGGATATCGAATTACTATTTCCTCAATGCCCTGCCCTGCCTCGACACAGAGACGTTCTGATCCGCCTGGCACGGTTCGAGTGCTGCCGATTTCGAGACGCCAGTCGAGCCGGCTCCTACCTCAAGACAAGTTGACGGCATCAACACACGGTCGCCACCGCAAACACGCCCAGCGATCCGGCATTTGCGTCCCATGCGCGAAACGAACATTCGATGTTCGAAAGAACATTGACAGAAAAATCAAGAAGTAGCCGGTTGTCCGACATCTACCCGGTCGCACATCACCCAAAGACCTGTTTCATTGACAATTCCCTGCATAACTCGATCTGAATGCATGGTTTTCCCCTAGTATTCTGCAGCGATATCAGTGATACGATGACTGACACTAAACGAAGATAAATGTTCGAATTCGCGCACAACCGCCTTCCCAACGGCCAGCCACCGAACACTTCGCGTATGGAGACAGATTTTGAAAACAATCATTGGTTTGCGCTGGTGGATCATCGCGCTCGTGTGTCTCGGGACGATCGTCAACTACCTGTCGCGCAACGCACTCGGCGTGATGGCGCCGGAGTTGATGAAGTTGCTGCACATGAGCACGCAGCAATACTCGTACGTAGTGGGCGCCTTTCAGGTCGGCTACACGATCATGCAGCCCATCTGCGGGCTGATCATCGATCTGATCGGGTTGCGGCTCGGCTTTGCGCTATTCGCCTGCCTGTGGTCGCTGACAGGCGTGCTGCACGGCTTCGCGAGCGGCTGGCTTTCGCTCGCGGCTTTGCGCGGACTCATGGGCCTGACCGAAGCCGTCGCTATTCCCGCGGGCATGAAGGTGGTCGCCGAATGGTTTCCCAATCGCGAGAAGTCCGTCGCGGTAGGCTACTTCAATGCGGGCACCTCGCTGGGTTCGCTGCTAGCTCCCCCGCTTGTCGTGTTTCTCTCGTTGCGATACGGCTGGCAAAGCGCCTTTGCCGTGACCGGCGCACTCGGCTTCGTCTGGGCCGCTGCCTGGTATCTGCTGTACCGATCGCCGACTGAGCACGCCCGCATCAGCGAGGCGGAGCGCGAGACGATCGTCGGCGGCCAGACGCCGGGCGCGCCGCAGCGGCGCAGCATCCGCGAAGTGCTGCGCACGCGCCGCTTCTGGGCGATCGCCCAGGCACGTTTTTTCGCCGAACCGGCCTGGCAGACATTCAGCTTCTGGATTCCCCTGTATCTCGCCACACAACGCCATATGGATCTGAAGCAGATCGCGATGTTCGCGTGGCTGCCCTTTCTCGCCGCCGATCTGGGCGGCTTGTTCGGCGGTTACCTGTCGCCGTTCCTGATGAAGCATCTGCGTGTGCCGCTGATCTGGTCGCGCATCGCGGGCGTCGTGCTCGGCGCGCTCATGATGCTCGGACCCGCGTGCATCGGTCTCGTCGCGTCGCCGTATCAGGCCATTGCGCTCTTCTGCGTGGGCGGCTTCGCGCACCAGATGATCTCGGCGCTCGTGAATACGCTCGCCGCCGACGTGTTCGATCCCAGCGAAGTCGGCACTGTCGCCGGTTTTGCGGGCATGTCCGCGTGGATCGGCGGCCTCGGCTTTTCGCTGCTGGTGGGCGCCCTTGCCGATTCGATCGGCTACACGCCGCTCTTCGGCGCACTCGGCGCTTTCGATCTGATCGGCGCCACGCTGCTGATCATCCTGATGCGCGGCGTGACCCGCGACGCGCGTCCGCATCAAACCGATAGCAGCGCCAGCCCCGCTGCGTGACCTCAATCGAATCGAAGACACATCATGCATTCACCGACGAATCTGAAGCACCCGCCGCGCTTCTCGCTGTCGACACAGACCGGCAATCACATCGTCCTCGCCGCGCAGGCGCCGTGCCGGATCGAACTGTTCGTGCTCGCCGAAGACATCATCCGCGTGCTCGTGCTGCCTGACGGCGAACTGCACGGGCCGCGCACCTGGTCGATTGCGCCGGGCGAAGACGACGTCGCGCTCGAAGGGCGCGAGCGGCGCGACCTGCGCGGCTTCACGCCGCCGCCATTCGAGGTATCGAGCGACGCGCAACAGGTGGTGATCGAAACGGCGCGCATCCGCCTGACGGTCACGCTCGACGGCGGTTTCTGCACGTGGGACATCCTGCACGACGGCGCATGGCAGCGCGTGATGAGCGATCGCAAGACGCAGGCGTATAACTTCGGCTGGTGGGGCGAGCGCGTGTATCACTACATCGAGCGGCGCCGGGACGAAATGTATGTCGGCCTCGGCGAGCGCGCCGGTTCGCTGGATCGCGCGCAGCAAAGCTACGAGATGCGCAATATCGACGCGATGGGCTACAGCGCGCGCACCACCGATCCGCTCTACAAGCACATCCCGTTCTACGTGACCTGGCAGCCGCAGACGTCGACGGGCTTCGGACTTTTCTACGACACGCTCGCCGATTGCCGCTTCGACATGGGCCGCGAGCTGGACAACTATCACGGCCACTACCGCCACTTCGTCGCCGAGCATGGCGATCTCGACTATTACTTCATCGCGTCGGCGGGCACGCCCCTGCACGCGGTGCGTCGTTTTACATGGCTGACCGGACGGCCGGCGTGGATGCCGAAGTGGGGACTCGGCTATTCCGGCTCGACGATGAGCTACACCGATGCGCCCGACGCGCAGCAACGCATGGGCGAATTCATCGAACGATGCGGCGAACACGACGTGCTGTGCGATTCGTTCCATCTGTCGTCGGGCTATACGTCAATTGGCGCGAAGCGCTACGTGTTCAACTGGAATCACGAGAAGTTTCCAGATATCGACGGCTTCGTGCAGAGCTATCTCGACCACGGCGTGCGTCTGTGCGCGAACATCAAACCTTGCCTGCTGCAGGACCATCCCGCCTTCGCGGACGTTGCCCGAGCCGGCCTGCTGATCGAGTCGCGCGACGGCAATCCTGCCTGGGTGCAGTTCTGGGACGAAGTGGGCGCGTATCTGGATTTCACCAATCCCGACACCATCGACTGGTGGAAGGCGCGCGTCAAGGACAGTCTCCTGAAACACGGCATCGCGGCCACGTGGAACGACAACAACGAATTCGAGATCTGGTCGCCCGACGCGATCGCACGCGGCTTCGGCGCGGCGTATCCGGCGCGCGAGGCCAAGGTGCTGCAAACGCAATTGATGATGCGCGCGTCGCACGACGCGCAGCGCGAGCACGCGCCTGAGAAGCGGCCCTTTCTCGTGTCGCGTTCGGGCGGCGTCGGCATGCATCGCTATGTGCAGACCTGGTCCGGCGACAATTACACGTCGTGGGAAACGCTGCGCTTCAATCTGAAGATGGGCCTCGGCCTAGCCATGTCCGGCATCTCCAACAGCGGCCACGACATCGGCGGATTCTCCGGCCCGGCGCCGGGCCCGGAACTGTTCGCGCGCTGGGTCGCGTTCGGCATCTTCCTGCCGCGCTTCAGCATTCATTCGTGGAACGACGATGGCACCGTCAATGAACCGTGGATGTACCCCGAAATCACGCCGCAGGTTGCCGCGCTGATCAAACTGCGCTACCGCTTCATTCCTTACCTGTACGAGTTGCTCTGGCAGTCTCACAGTGCCTACGAACCCGTCTTGCGCCCGATGTTCGCCGAGTTTCCCCGCGACCCGCGCTGCCTCGTGGACGGCGACGACATGATGCTCGGTTCCTCGATGCTGGTCGCGCCGGTGGTCGACGCGGGCCAGTCGACGCGTGACGTGTATCTGCCGTCCGGCTCGCGCTGGGTGGCGTACTGGGGCGGCGAAACGTTCGACGGCGGCCAGACCGTGAACCTGCCCGCGCCGTTCGAGCAGCCGGTGATCCTGCTGCGCGAGGGCAGCGTGATTCCATTGAACGTGGCTGAACAACACTTCGGCCGCCCCGCCGACGAACGCGCGTTCATCGCCGTGCCGCATGCCGGCGTTGGCACCACGCGCGGCGGCTGCGTCGAAGACGACGGCGAGAGCGAAGCCTGGCGAGAAGGCGCACAAGGCCGCTGGCACATCACGCTGGCCGGCGACGCGAGCACCTTGCGCGTCTCGGTCGAACGCGAAGGCTGGATGCCGCAGCCGCAGCGCGAAGTCCGGATCTTTGTGCCGAAGGACGAAGCGCGCGCGGTCGAATGCATCGGCGGCGCGCTCGTGGCCGATCACACCGCCGACGGCTGGCGATGCCTGACGATTTCCATGGCCCACTAAACAAGCCCGCATCACCGGCCTGAAGCACTCAGGCCGCTCATCTAATCCGGAGACCTGCAAGCGATGAACTCATTCAAGCGTGCGCGTACGCGCGCACTCGTCCTCTCGTGCCTGCCGTTCGCGGGCGCCGCGCTGTCGAGCGACGCGACGGCGCAAAGCAGCGTCACGTTGTACGGTGTCGTCGATAACGCGTTCACCTATGTCAGCAATCAGCGCGGTCACGCCAACTTCTACATGAGTCAGGGCAACCTGCAGGCGAGCAAGTTCGGCTTGCTCGGTTCGGAAGACATCGGCGGCGGCACGAAAGCGATTTTCCGGCTGGAGAGCGGCTTCAACTCGCTGACGGGCGCGCAGAGCAGCGCGGGTTTCCTATTCAATCGGCAGGCCTATGTCGGGCTGAGCAACGGCCGGTACGGGACCTTCACGCTCGGCCGTCAATACACCCCCTACTTCCAGATGGTCGGCGCACTCGGGCCGACCGGCGTGCTGACCGGCGCCACCGGCGCGCACCCAGGCGATGTCGATGCGCTCGACACCACGCTGCGCTTCAATAATTCGGTAACCTATCTATCGCCGAACATCGCCGGCCTGCAATTTAGCGCGCAATACGGCTTGGGCGGCGTGCCGGGCAGCGTGGCCAACGGCAGCAATTTCAGCGCGGCGTTTCGCTACGACTACAAGCCGTTCGCGGTCGCGGCGGGCTATGTCAAGCTGAAAGACATTGCGACGAGCGCGGCGCTCGGCACCTTCGCCATCAACTCGCCGGTGAATAGCGGTTATGCGACGGCACGCAGCGCGCAACTGTTCGCCGCGGCCGCTCGTTATAACCTGCGGGACCTGATGGTCGGCGTCAACTATTCGAACGTTCAGTATGCGCCGGGCTCCGGTTCGCTATTTGCCGGCGAAGCGGTATTCAACACGTACGGCGTGATTTCGACGTATCGGATTACGCCGGCGGTGATCGTCGGCGCCGGCTACAGCTATACGCGCGCAAGCAAGGCGAATGGCATGAGCGATCCGGCGCGTTATCACCAGATTTCGCTGGAGCAGACCTATAACCTCTCGGCGCGCACCACGTTGTACGCACTGGAAGCATATCAGCTCGCGCGCGGCAAGACGCTGATCGCGGCGGGCGGCGCCACGAGCATCACTGACGCGGTGGCCGTGGTCGGGGATTCGCAGAATACGACGCCGTCATCGGGACCTTCGCAGTTTGTCGGGACGGTGGGGTTGAGGCACGCGTTTTGAGGGCGACCTGAAGAGGCAATTAAGCGACGGTGAACCCGCGAAGAGAATCGGCTGCAAGAACACGCCGAGGGACTTCGCGGGATGCAGAAGCGACTCGTGCTAACCTCGCTGGACAGGCACTGTGCTTCAGTGCCGGCTCTCGTACGGAGACCTGGACGATGGACTGCGCCGCCCTGCCGATCCTTGACTGTCACCAACACTTCTACGACGCCCGACGCTTCCTTTATCCCGTCTTCGCGACGCGCAGCGAAGGCTTCGAAGCGCTCGTCGGCGATTACGGCGCGCTCCCCCGCATCTACTTACCCGACGACTACGCGCGCGACACGAGCGCGTTAAATGTCGTCGGCACAGTCTGGGCGGAATTCATGTCGACCGATCCGGTGGGCGAGGCAGGCTGGGCACAGGAACTGGCGGACGCGACACGACGCCCCGACGGCATCATCGCTCTGGTCGATTTTTCGAGTCCTGATCTGCCGGCCACACTAGACGCGTATTCGTCAGCGCAACGGATCCGTTGCGTTCGCCAGCATCTGGGCTGGCATCCGGCGAACCCGCTGCTTCGCTATGCGCCAAGGCCGGACCTCATGTCGGACCAGGCATGGCGACGCGGACTCGCGTCGCTGCGCGGACGTGGCGTGATTTGCGAACTCGAAATGTTCGCGCCACAACTGCCCGAACTTGCTTCGCTGGCGACTGCGTTTCCCGACACTCAGTTCGTGCTGCCCGTCATGGGCTGGCCACTTGACCTGACCAGCGAAGGCCGAGCGGCGTGGAAACGTGAAATGAACGCGGTGAGCGCGTGTCCCAATGTGGCAGTGAAAATATTCGGGCTGGAGTGCATCTTCGGCATTCATTGGACGGTCGCTCAGGTCCGGCCCTGGATACTGGAAACCATTGAAGTCTTCGGCCCCGGTCGATGCATGTTTGCCAGTCATATGCCAATAAGCAAGCTGGCCTGCAGCTTCGAAAAGCTGTATCGCGCGTACTTTGAGGTGATAGCGGAATTCAGCGTTTCGGAGCAGCGAAGACTTCTGCATGACACGGCCGCGGCGATTTACAAGCTGAGCTAAATGTTGGTTGCGGGAGAACTGGACTGCGCGTATCGCTGCGAACGAGGGTGAAGCGAACCGTTGTCGTGCTGATCCGTTTGAACTGCAATACCCAAAAAAACAAAAACCCCGCAGAGCCTAGACTCTGCGGGGTTCTCTCTACCACTTCTGGCGGAGACGGAGGGATTCGAACCCTCGATCCAGGTTTTGGCCCAGATGCTCCCTTAGCAGGGGAGTGCCTTCGACCTCTCGGCCACGTCTCCCAAACTTTCGGTCGCGCAGGGAGTCAGCGCGACGAAGCCAAGATAATAGCGGGCCGAACCGCGAAGGTCAATGTCTGGCGGACAGTTTTTGTGCCAGTTTCGTCATTGGCGACGCAATTTATTCCCCTAGGTCACCGCGGCCGCACAAAACAAACGGGGCGCTCTTGCACGCCCCGTCTATTCAAAACCACTTACGCCTGATCCAGTTCGAACGCTTTATGCAGCGCACGCACGGCGAGCTCCATGTACTTCTCGTCGATCAGCACCGATATCTTGATTTCGGAGGTCGAGATCATCTGGATGTTGATGCCCTCTTCCGACAGCGTGCGGAACATCGTGCTCGCGATACCCACATGCGAGCGCATGCCGACGCCCACCACCGAGACCTTCGACACCTTCGGATCGCCCAGCACCTGCTCGGCCTGCACGTGGCCTTTCACCTGGTTCGTGAGGATGTCCATGGCGCGTTGATAGTCGCCGCGGCCGACCGTGAACGTGAACGCCGTTTTGCCTTCCACGCTCTGGTTCTGGATGATCATGTCGACGTCGATATTCGCGTCCGCCACCGGGCCGAGAATCTGATACGCGATGCCCGGCTTGTCGGGCACACCCATCACGGCGATACGAGCTTCGTCGCGCTGAAACGCGATGCCCGAGATGACTGCTTTTTCCATGGTCTCGTCTTCTTCAAAAGTAATCAGGGTGCCCGACTTCATTTCAGCGTCGAGCGGTATCAGCGGATCGGTCAGGCTCGACAACACACGTGTCTTCACCTGATATTTGCCGGCGAATTCCACCGAGCGGATCTGCAGCACCTTCGAACCCAGGCTTGCCATTTCCAGCATTTCTTCGAACGTCACGCGATCGAGCCGGCGCGCTTCTTCCACCACGCGCGGGTCGGTCGTGTAGACGCCGTCGACGTCCGTGTAAATCAGGCATTCATCGGCTTTCAACGCAGCCGCGACCGCGACCGCCGACGTATCCGAACCGCCGCGGCCGAGCGTGGTGATGTTGCCGTCAGGATCGATACCCTGGAAGCCGGTGATCACCACCACCTTGCCCGCGTCGAGATCGCGCAGCACGCGCTCGCCGTCGATTTCGCTAATGCGCGCTTTCGTGAACGCGCTATCCGTTTTGACCGGCACTTGCCAGCCGGCGTAGCTGACCGCGTCGACGCCGGCTTCCTGCAGCGCGATGGCGAGCAGACCCGAGCTGACCTGCTCGCCCGTGGCGGCAATCATGTCGAGTTCACGTGGGCTCGGCTGACCGGTGATTTCCTTCGCGAGACCGAGCAAGCGGTTGGTTTCGCCGGACATCGCCGACGGCACGACGACCATCTTGTGGCCAGCCTTGTGCCATTTCGCGACGCGCTTGGCGACGTTCTTGATGCGCTCGACCGAGCCCATCGAGGTGCCGCCGTATTTGTGTACGATGAGTGCCATTGTCGTTCTGAACTGGAGGAGAAACCGCGCTGGCGCGCTGGAGACGACCGCACAAAAGCACAGAAGCGCAACGTCTTGTGAACGACGGCAGAGTGTGTGGCGGCGTAAATGCAGCACGCGTGCAGCACGCGCGGATTTGCCCGGGAATGATCGCTGATGGCTTACCGGAAACGACGGATCACGATCGCAAACCGACTAATTCAACAAAAGCGAAGGCGAAATCGGGTCGGGCAAACAAGTTAACGTACCCGATCGAGCGAAAAAAGACAAGCCGGAAAGGCCATCGGATCGCGCTGAATACGCGCTGCAAAGGCCTGTTTCATGCGGATTTGCGCCCTATTTCCGGATTCGCCGCACGGACTATCGAGGTGCCGACCGGCCGGTCAGGCGATCAGCAAATCCTCGCGCCAGACGATCCTGACGCGCGATTCGGCCTCGTCGATCGGCTGCGGCAACGTCGCGCGATTGATCCCGAGCCCGGGCACGAACAGCAGTTCATCGCCGATGTAAAGCAGCGGCACATCGCGCTTCCATGCGGGAATGCCGCGCTCCTGGAACAGATTCTTCAACGTGCGGCTCGGTGCGCCGGGCGCGTCGCTCGTGCGCATGCGTTCGCCGCCGCTGCGGGGACGCGCGCTCAACGCCGCACGCCGCAAAACGCTCACGGGAATCGTCGCGTCGGCGTCACCAACCGCAGCGTCGGCGTGGGCGAATACGAAAGTGCCGCGCCATTGCGGCAACCGCCAGATCGACTCGCCCTGCCACGCGAGTTCGCTGACCGCGCGCGCGGCGAGCGCGGTTTCGTCGGCGGGCTCGCTACTGTCTCCCGCCTCCCAATAGATCACGCCGCGATAGCTGCGCAACGCATGTCCCGCGTGATCGATGCGCAGACCATGGCCCTCGCCCGCCGCGCCGATCTCACGCAACTGACGCAGCGCATCGCCGAGACGCGCACTCGATGCGGCGACGAAGCCCAACGTGCGCATCCAGTAACGCAGAAGATTGAGCGCGCGGTCGTCGTCAAGCGCGAGCAATGCATCGTGGGATAGCGCGCGCCCTTCGTCGCGTGACGCTTCTTCCATATCGATGCGCGCAAGCGTATCGAGCAAACGCTGCGCCGACGCCGCATGCGCCGCCGTGCGCGCAAGCGCGTCGCGAAAGCCCGGAAAGTGCACGGCCAGCGCCGGCGTCACTTCGTGGCGCAACGCATTGCGGGCGTAGCGTGTATCGGCGTTCGATTCATCGTCGATCCAACGCAACGCGCGCTCGCCCGCGTATTGCTCGAGCTGTGCGCGCAGCAGGTGAAGCAAAGGCCGCACGCGCGTTGCCGACGCATTCACCGGCAAATACTCGGGCGCCATCGCGGCAAGACCGGCGAGACCGGCGCCGCGCAGCAATTGCAACAACACGGTCTCAGCCTGATCGTCCGCATGCTGCGCGAGCCACAGCGTGGCTACACCATGCGACGCGCACATCTCGTCCAGCGCGCGATAACGCGCATCGCGTGCGGCGGCTTCGACGCTCACGCCCGCATCACGCGACACCTCGACGCGCTCTGCCGCGAACTCGACGCCACGCTCCAGCGCAAACGCCTCGCAGTGCGCGAGCCATGCATCGGCGTGAGCGCTTAGCCCGTGATGCACATGCAGCGCAATGCAACGCGACGCGCCCGCGACACGCACCGCAGCGTCGAGCAGCACACTCGAATCCACCCCGCCACTGAAGGCAATCGCAATACGCGCGCTAGCGGGAAGCGCAGACAAAGAAAAGCCGACCGCCTCGAGAACGAGGCGGTCGGCGGGCGTTTCGGCGGTGGAGGTCACGTCGCTAGCGCATGAAGCGCTGAAGGACGAAAGAAAACGCGCGCGGGCTTAGGCACCCGGCGTCGTTTCCTTGAATTTGCCGTACGACATCAGCCGTTCGAAACGGCGTTGACGCAGGTCGTTGATGCTCATGCCCTGGAACTGGCGCAGCGAATCGGCGAGCGCACGGCGCAGCATGGCGGCCATGCCTTTCGGATCGCGATGCGCGCCGCCCAGCGGCTCGTTGACGATCTTGTCGATCAGGCCGAGCGCCTTCAGACGATGCGCGGTCAGGCCGAGCGCTTCCGCGGCTTCCGGCGCTTTCGCGGCGCTCTTCCACAGAATGGACGCGCAGCCTTCCGGCGAGATCACCGAATAGGTCGAGAATTGCAGCATCAGCACGCTGTCGCCAACCGCGATGGCAAGCGCGCCGCCCGAACCGCCCTCGCCGATGATCGTCGCGATCAGCGGCGTCTTCAGCTCGGCCATGACGTAAAGATTGCGGCCGATCGCTTCCGACTGCCCGCGCTCTTCCGCGCCGATGCCCGGATACGCGCCCGGCGTGTCGATGAACGTGAAAATCGGCAAGCCGAATTTTTCGGCGAGACGCAGCAGACGTTCGGCCTTGCGATAGCCTTCCGGACGCGGCATGCCGAAGTTGCGCAGCGCGCGCTCCTTGGTATCGCGGCCCTTCTGATGGCCGATCACCATGCACGCCTGGCCGTTGAAACGCGCGAGGCCGCCGACGATCGACAGGTCGTCCGCATAGTTGCGGTCGCCGTGCAATTCGTGGAAGTCGGTGAACAGCTCGCTCACGTAGTCGAACGTGTACGGGCGTTGCGGATGACGGGCGATTTGCGAAACCTGCCACGGCGTGAGGTTCGCGTACAGATCTTTGGTGAGCTGTTGACTCTTCTTGGACAGCCGCTCGATCTCTTCCGAAATATCGACGGCCGAATCGTCCTGCACGAAGCGCAATTCTTCGATCTTCGCTTCGAGTTCAGCGATCGGCTGTTCGAAATCCAGAAACGTGGTCTTCATTGTTTGTAATCCTTGGACTTACCGGCAGCGCGTATTCTAACCGCGCGGGCCGATGTCAAAACCATCTCGCAACTATCGATCTTTAACCTTTGATAGCTTTGAAATAGTCCCGTTTCTTCTTTTTCAGTAGTCGACCGGCAACGGGTCAAGACTACGCCACATATACCAGGTGGCGACGGTGCGCCACGGCTCCCAGTTGGCGGCAACCTCGCGCGCTTCGCTGCGTGTGACCGGTTCGCCACTGAAGTAGTTGACGCTGATCGCACGAATCAGGCCCAGGTCGTCGAGCGGCAGGACGTCGGGGCGTGACAGGTTGAAGATCAGGAACATCTCCGCGGTCCAGCGACCGATGCCGCGAATCTGCGTGAGTTCGGCGATCACGGCCTCGTCTTCCATCGACGTCCATTTGCCGACGTGCAGCGCGCCCGAAACGAAATGCTGCGCGAGATCGAGCACGTATTCGGCTTTGCGCCTGGACAGCCCGCACGTGGTCAGCTTTTCCAGACCGAGCTTGATGAACTGCTGCGGCACGAGCTTGGGACACGCGGCCTCGACCTTCGCCCAGGCGGCCTGCGCGGACGCGACCGAAATCTGCTGCCCGACCACCGAACGCGCGAGCGTGACGAACGGATCGCCACGACTCAGCAAATGCACCGGGCCGAATTTCGGAATCAGTTTTTTCAGAATGCGATCGCGCTTGACGAGGTCGGCACACGCCTTGTCCCAATAGGCCGGACGCGTGACTTCAGGCGTGAGGCCAGCGATATGCACCGGCACCGCGGCTTCGCTCGCGCTCGCCGCTTCGCCGCCCGCGGTTGCGGACGCGCGCGTCTTGCGCACCACTTCGCCTTCGTGCCCCTCGACCTTGATGCGGGCGAGTTCCTGCACGTCACCGGCCAGTTCCGCCGACAAGGCGCCGTTGCTCTTCGCACGCTGCGGCTTCGCGCGCTTCGCGACAGGCGCGTGCGCCGACGCGCCGTTGAGCGCGCGCTGCACGGTGGTCTTTTTCGCTGCGCCCGCTGCGGTCTTGGCCACCACCCCGGCGGCTTTCGACGATGCTTTCCTTACCACGCCGCTGCCCGTGCGAGCCGACCTGCGTGTCGACTTTGCCGCGGCTGCCGCGTTTGTTTGAGACGCGGCTCGTTTAGCCGGCGTCTTCGTGGCCGTTGCCATCCTGCCTCCTGCCTGGCGAGTCGATCAAAGGGTAAGTCGAGGTGCGCTCACACGCGCCGCCACTCGGTCAACCCGCCGGGTTTGTCTTCAAGTGCAACGCCGGCCTCGAGCAATTCGGCCCGGATCCGGTCTGCTGCCGCATAGTCCTTCGCCTGTTTGGCGGCCACGCGCGCCGCGATCTTCGCTTCGATCGCGGCGGGCTCGAGCGCGCCCTCAGCTGCAGCCCCCGCTGCCTGCTGCAGGTATGCACGCGGCTCGCGGCCGAGCAGTCCGATCACCGCGCCCAGCGAGCGCAATTGACGGGCCAGCGCGGGGTCGCGCGTGCGATTCACTTCTGTTGCCAACTCGAACAACACCGACACTGCAACCGGTGTGTTGAAGTCGTCATTCATTGCTGCCTGGAAACGAAGCGCATGCGCCTCATTCCAGTCGAGCTCGGCGGCGTCCGGCGTGACGTCTTTCAGCGCGGTGTACAAACGCGCGAGAGCGTTGCGGGCGTCGTCGATATGCACGTCGCTGTAATTCAACGGCGAGCGGTAATGCGCGCGTGCGATAAAGAAACGCACGACCTCGGCATCGTACTGCGCCAATACTTCGCGGATCGTAAAGAAGTTGTTCAACGACTTCGACATCTTCTCATTGTCGATCTGTACGTAGCCGTTGTGCATCCAGAAATTGACGAAGGTTTGACCGGTAGCGGCTTCACTTTGCGCTATTTCGTTTTCATGGTGCGGAAACTGCAGGTCTTGCCCGCCGCCGTGAATGTCGAAATGTTCGCCGAGCAATGTGCAGCCCATTGCCGAGCATTCGATATGCCAGCCGGGACGGCCGCGCCCATACTTCGAATCCCAGCCTGTATCCGCCGGCTCTTCCGGCTTGGCCTGCTTCCACAAGACGAAGTCGAGCGGGTCCTGCTTCGCGTCGTTCGCCGCGACGCGCTCGCCCGCGCGCAGATCTTCGAGCGACTTGCCCGACAGCTTGCCGTAGTTCGCGAACTTGCGCACCGCATAGTTCACGTCGCCGTCGCTTGCCTGATAGGCGTAGCCGTTCGCTTCGAGCTGCTCGATCATGCCGAGCATCTGCGGAATGAAATCCGTGGCGCGCGGTTCGATGTCGGGCCGCTGGATGCCGAGTGCGTCCGCGTCTTCGTGCAATGCGTTGATGAAGCGATCGGTCAGCGCCTTGATGGTCTCGCCGTTCTCCACTGCGCGCCGGATGATCTTGTCATCAATATCCGTGATATTGCGCACGTAGGTCACGTCGTAGCCGAGCGTGCGCAACCAGCGCTGCACGATGTCGAACACGACCATCACCCGCGCATGACCGACGTGACAATAGTCGTACACGGTCATCCCGCAGACGTACATTCGCACGACGCCTTCTTGCAGCGGCACGAAAGTTTGCTTGTCACGCGCGAGCGTGTTGTAGATGCGCAGTGATTCCATAGAGAACGGTGCGTGGGCCGAAAGAAATCCGCAATGTGTTTCATGCGCGGCGCACCCCGCCAGTCGAGAAGCGGACGGCGGGCGCGTCGCATACAGCAAAACCGGTGCACCTGGTGCGGCGGTCAGGCTGCGATCAAGGCGGAGACGACCACGAGTGGCGAAAAGACAGTTTGCGGTTCGACGGAACGCGCAGACCTTTTGTTAGAATGGGTCGGAGTATAACATCCAGACCTGAGCCTATGAAACCTTCAAGCGGCCGCGCGCGCAGCGCTGCGACCCTCGCCGCGACGGCCTTCGGTGGCGCCACGCGGGCCTTCACCTTGCGCGTCACCGTGGCGCTCGCCCTTGCGGCCATGCCGGCCGCGGCCGCCTTTGCGCAGAAAACCGCCACGCTGCCGCAGGGCCCCGCCGTGCGCGACAACACGCCGGAAATCGACGCATCGATCGCGCAGAAAAACTGGGCCGCCTCGCTGACCCAGCTCGACGCGCGCATCGCCTCGAATCCGCGCGACGCGCAAGCCAAGTTCAAGCGCGGCACGGTGCTCGCCCACCTGAATCGCGACGACGAAGCTATCGTCGCCTTCACCGAACTCACGCAGACCTATCCTGAGTTGCCCGAGCCCTACAACAACCTCGCTGCGCTTTACGCGAAGCATGGTCAATACGCTGAAGCGCGCGTCGCGCTCGAAACGGCGACCAAGGTCAACCCGGGCTACGGCCTCGCCTACGAGAATCTCGGCGACCTGTATCTGCGCATGGCCAATGAGGCTTATCGCCACGCGCAGAGCCTGGGCAAGGTGAGCCCCACCACCACGCAGCGGCTCGCGGACATTCAGAAAGTCATCTCGCCGGTCAAGACCGCGGCCAAGGCGAAACAGGCCGTTAGCACCGAAGACGACTACACCGCCCGCGCCACCTCGAACATGACGCAAACGCCGAGCTTCCAGTACGGCGGTGCGAACGGCTCGCTCGCCATGCCGCCTTACATGGCGCCGTCGAAGTAAAGCCATCACGTTTCGCGCAATACGTTTTTTCCAACCCTGAGGATCTTCATGAAATGGTTGATGTTGGCGCTCGGCAGCGCCGCCCTGATCGCAAACGCTCCCGCATTTGCCCAGTCCGGTTCGCAAGCCGCGCATCCGTCCGTCCTCTTCAAGACATCGGAAGGCGACATCCGCGTCGAGTTGTATCCTGAGAAAGCGCCCAAGACGGTCGCCAACTTCCTCGACTATGTGAAGTCCGGCCAGTACAGCGGCACGATTTTCCATCGCGTGATTCGTGGTTTCATGATTCAGGGCGGCGGTTACACGCAAAGCTTCGCGGAGAAGCCCACGCGCGCGCCGATTCCGCTCGAAAGCCGTAACGGTCTGAAGAACATGACGGGCACGCTCGCCATGGCGCGCACCAGCGACCCGAATTCGGCCACCGCGCAATTCTTCATCAACACGGTGGACAATGCCGGCCTCGACTATCCGAATCCGGACGGCAACGGCTATGCGGTGTTCGGCAAAGTCACGGGCGGCATGGACGTCGTGAAGAAGATCGAAGGCACGCCCACCACCTCGCGCGGCCCGATGAGCGACGTGCCGCAAAAGCCGGTCGTGATCGAGTCGGCCACGGTCGTCGGCAAGTAATTGCAGCAACAGGACGCGCGCCGCAGTCAGGCGCGCGCATGAGAAAAGCGTCAGCGCTCAATCCACGCCCCGGCGCGGCTCAACGTCAACTCATGACGACTCGCCGCGCCTTTTACCCACCCTGTTCATCAAAGGATTCCATCATGGTTGAACTGCATACGAACCACGGCGTCATCAAACTCGAACTGGACGCTGAAAAGGCGCCGAAGTCGGTTGAGAACTTCCTCAACTACGTGAAGGCCGGCCACTACGACAACACGGTGTTCCACCGCGTGATCGACGGCTTCATGATCCAGGGCGGCGGCTTCGAACCCGGCATGAAGCAGAAGCCGACGGGCGAGCCGATCCCGAATGAAGCGAACAACGGTCTGAAGAACGTCAACGGCTCGGTCGCCATGGCGCGCACGAACGACCCGCACTCGGCCACGGCGCAATTCTTCATCAACGTGAACGACAACGACTTCCTGAACCACTCGTCGCCGACGCCGCAAGGCTGGGGTTACGCCGTGTTCGGCAAGGTGGTCGAGGGCCTCGACATCGTCGAGAAAATCAAGAAGGTCAAGACGGGTTCGAAGGGCTTCCATCAGGACGTGCCGGCGGACGACGTGGTGATCGAAAAGGCTGTGATCGTCGACTAAGTCGTAGCGAGCATCGATTCGTTCGAACTGATATCAGGCACCTTCAATGCTGCAAGAAACGCCGCTGCGAAGCGTCGCCGCGGGCGTGCCTGGCGAGGGCAAACGCCCGCACGCCGCACGCCCGTTTTTTTTCCTCTCCGATATTCATCTGAGCGAGGCGATCCCGCATACGGTCGCCGCGTTCGAGCATTTCATCCGCTTCACGGCCGAGCAGGCCGATTCGGTATTCATACTCGGCGATCTGTTCGAGTACTGGATCGGCGACGACATGCTCGCCGAGCCGTTCGTCGCGCGCATGGCGGCGCTGCTGCATACGTTGTCGGAACGCGGCATCGCGCTCTACATCATGCATGGCAACCGCGATTTTCTGCTGGGCAAGCGCTTCATGAAAGCGGCCGGCGCGATCTGGCTGCCCGATCCGTTCGTGATCACCGCGTTCGGCACGCGTATCGCGCTCGCGCATGGCGACGGCTTATGCACGGCCGATCGTGGCTATCAAGTGTTCCGGCGTTTTGCGCGTAACCGTTTTGCGCAGATGCTGTTTCTCGCGTGGCCGTTGCGCTGGCGTCAGAAGCTCGCCGAAAACATGCGCTCGAAAAGCGAGCAAGGCCGCGCGCGGCCGGTTTCGCCGAAATACGATGTGACGGCGGCGGCCGTGGCCGCGTTGTTCAAGTCGTCGAAAACAGCGACCCTCATTCATGGGCACACGCATCGGCCGGCGCGACATCGCGAGCCGGGCGGCACGCGCTGGGTCCTGCCGGATTGGGATCTCGACCACGGCGAGCGCCGTGGTGGGTATTTGCGTATCGACGCTGAAGGGATTCGGGCGTTGCCGTTGGGTTGAGTGTGGTGGCAGTTGATTGCACCCGTGCCGACGCCGACGGGTCACGTGCGCAAGGTAGTTCGGGTGCCAGCGTAGTGGCTACTCTCGCTCTGCGCCGCATGCAGCGTTGCTGTTAGAAGCCGGCCAATAGCGCCAGCGTCGGCGGCGCGCGCGAATAACTTCACCGCTCCGCCGCCACCGCTTCCCCTTTCCCTGCAATCGCGGCCGACAATCGCCTCAGATCGAGCAACGCCGCATCGGCCCCTTGCAGTCCTTCAAGACTCGTACCCAGCCGCTCCAGCGCGTCGACGATTTCGTCGATGCGCTTGGCTTGCGTCGCCGCGTGATCGATCAGCCCATGAATCGCCAGCGACACCGGATCGTCGGCGTTCGGCGTGATGCCGTATGCGCAGAAGCCGCTGCTTGCGGCGGAGCGTTTGCCCTCGCGCGCGGCGTCGCCGGCATCGGCATTAGCCGCTTCCGGAGCCACAGTGGCCGCCGCCGGCACGATGATCCGCGCCGGGTTACCCACCGCCGTGCCACGTGCCGGCACGGGCTTGGTCACCACCGCGTTCGATCCGATCTTCGCGTCCGCACCGATCGTGAAACCGCCGAGCACCTTCGCGCCCGCGCCGACGATCACCCCGCGCTCGAGCGTTGGGTGCCGCTTCGCGCCGCGCGTGAGCGACGTGCCGCCGAGCGTAACGCCCTGATAGATCGTGCAGTCGTCGCCGATCTGCGCGGTCTCGCCGATCACCACGCCCATGCCGTGATCGATGAACACGCGCCGCCCGAGCGTCGCGCCCGGATGAATTTCGATGCCGGTCATGAAGCGCGCCATCTGCGAGACGAAACGCGCTAGCCAGCGGCGTTTGGCTCGCCAGCACGCATGCGCGAGCCGGTGCAGCACGAGCGCGTGCAGGCCGGGATAACACGTGAGGACTTCCCAGGCGCTGCGGGCGGCGGGATCGCGCTCGCGGATCGTGGCGATGTCTTCGCGAAGTCTCGTGAACATGGCAGGGACTGTGTTGTGGGAGAAAGAGCCGCACGCGAGAGCTGGCGCGCACGACGGCGTGGCTCGCCGCATAGCACGGCGGCAGCTTTGCTTAGAACGTTTTGAGGATTGTAGGGGGATTGCGGAAAACCTGCCGGAAGTCCACGCTGCCGACGGGGTCGTCGCCGGCTAACGGGAAAGCATTCAGTTCGGGTATGACACGCGGCCTTCAGGACGCGTCGTCCTTGGGCTTGCTCTTCAACAGAATGTGTTTGGCGATGCCGCGCACGATGTTCACTTCCTCGCGCTCGAGACCCGAGCGCGCAAACAGCCGGCGCAAGCGCGACATCAGCTTCTTCGGATTGGCGGGATCGAGAAAATCGAGCGCGACGAGCGCGCTTTCCAGATGCGTGAACATGCTCTCGATTTCGTCGCTGGCGGCGCGCGCGCCGACGGGTTCGCCCTCCTCCGCCGCCTGAGGCACGGCCGCGCCGCTGTCGGCCGACAGATACATCGTGCGCAGTTCATACGCCAACACCTGCACGGCCTGCGCGAGGTTGAGCGAGCTATAGGCAGGATTGGCGGGAATATGCGCCAGCGCGCTGCATCGCTCGACGTCCTCGTTCGACAAACCCGTGCGCTCGTTGCCGAACACCAGCGCGATCTCGCCATGCACCGCCTGTTCACGCGCGATACCGGCGGCGGCACGCGGCGTCCACTGCGGCGGCCCATATTCGCGCAGCCGCGCGGTCAGCGCGATCGACCAGTGCACGCCGCTCAGGGCGTCGGCGAGGGTCGGCACGACGTGCGCGGACGCCAGCACGTCGTCGGCTCCGCTCGCCATGGCGATGGCTTCCGGATCGCTCTGCACGTGCGGCACGCGCGGCGACACCAGCACGAGCCGCGAGAAACCCATGGTTTTCAGCGCGCGTGCCGCGGCGCCGACGTTGCCCGGATGGCTCGGCTCGACCAGCACGAAGCGCGTCGAGGTGAAGCCGCCGCGCAGTTCGGCTACGGCGGGATCGGAGGAATGGTGGGTATGGTCCACGATGAAATTCGGCTGGCTAAAGACGCGTATGGTAGCGCCAACGCCGCGGCCGGTCTGAAACGAACACAGGTATGAACGCAGACGCGCATGCAGATGTCTGCGGCGAAGCGCTCGCGAATGCCGGACCGAGCCGTGCAGAACGCGGGCAAATCGACCGCCGCCCCGCAAACGCTGCCGCGGCGTCCGGACTCAGGTAAAATGCCGGAATTCGCGTCCGCTTTGCCGTCTGGCACTGCATGAACGCCTCGTTCTTATCCAATTCGTCTCCGTCGGCGGAATGCGCACCGGTTGTACCGGGCGAGCGTTCCGTGCTGTTTCCGCGCCTCTTAGAGGGCGCCCAATTAGCGCAGGTTAGCGCTTATTTTCCGGCCAGCAGCCGCGCTGCCCCGGCACAAGGATCCAGTCTCATGCATCCCATGCTCAATATCGCTGTGAAGGCCGCGCGCCGCGCGTCACAGATCATCACCCGCGCGTCGCTCGATCTGGATCTCGTTCAGGTCAGCAAGAAACAGCACAACGATTTCGTCACGGAGGTCGACAAAGCGTCTGAAGCGGCGATCATCGACACGCTCAAGACCGCCTACCCCGATCACGCCATCCTCGCCGAAGAATCCGGCAAGTCGGATAACGAATCCGAATACCAGTGGATCATCGATCCGCTCGACGGCACCACCAATTTCATCCACGGTTTTCCGTACTACTGCGTGTCGATCGCGCTCGCGCACAAGGGCATCGTGACGCAGGCCGTGGTCTACGACCCGACCCGCAACGATCTGTTCACCGCCTCGCGCGGCCGTGGCGCGTTCCTCAACGATCGCCGCATCCGCGTGGCCAAGCGCGACCGTCTGGCCGACGGCCTGATCGGCACCGGTTTCCCGTTCCGCGAAAGGGACGGCCTCGAAGCGTACGGCCGCCAGTTCGCTGAAATGACCGAAGCGTGCGCCGGCCTGCGCCGTCCGGGCGCCGCCGCGCTCGATCTGGCAAACGTCGCCGCCGGCCGCATGGACGGCTTCTTCGAGCAAGGCCTGAATGCGTGGGACGTCGCCGCCGGCAGCCTGCTGATCACGGAAGCCGGTGGCCTGGTCGGCAACTACACGGGCGATTCGGATTTCCTGCACGTCGGCGAAATCGTCGCGGGCAACGCGAAGGTTTACGCGCAGATGATCCCGATCCTGTCGCGCTACAGCCGCACGCGCCAGCAAGCGGCGTAATCCCTACGAGGGCGCCGGCAGGCGGGACATGAAAAAGCGGCTGCGGCCGCTTTTTCGTTGGCGCGCCTGCATGCAGCGGGCGTTCGTGCTACAAAGCGGAATGCCGCGCCGGCGCAGGTCATTGCCGGCTGCGTTTCGCGCGTTTTTCGCTGCGCCCTGCCTTGCGCCCGCCGTCTCGCGCAGCTTCCGATCCGCTTCATGAAAAAAGGCTTCTACACAATTATCGCGGCGCAGTTTATTTCGTCGCTGGCGGACAATGCACTGTTGATCGCGGCCATCGCGCTGCTCTCCGTGATTCGCTCGGCCGCCTGGGTCACGCCGCTGCTGCAGATTTTCTTCACTGTCTCGTACGTGCTGCTTGCACCGTTCGTCGGCGCTTTCGCCGACTCGATGCAAAAGCGCCACGTCATGTTCATCTCCAACGCGTTGAAGGCGAGCGGCTGCCTGATGATGATCGCGGGCGTTCATCCGATGATTGCCTACGGCGTGGTCGGCTTCGGCGCGGCCGCGTATTCGCCGGCCAAGTACGGCATCCTCACCGAACTGCTGCCCGCGGAAAAACTCGTCAAGGCGAATGCTTGGCTCGAATCGGCCACCGTGCTGTCGACCATCGTCGGCACGATGGTGGGCGGCGCGCTGATCAGCACCTTCGCCGACAAATTCGTCGCGCATGCGCATCTGCCGCTGATCCGCTCCTCCGCCGATCTCGCCATGTTCGCGACGATGGTGACCTATGCGATCGCCGCCGCGATCAACATCTTCATTCCCGACACTGGCGCGCGTTATGAAAGCCGCCTGAGCGAACCTAAGAAACTGGTCGGCGATTTCTATCATTGCTTCAACGTGCTGTGGGCCGACAAACTCGCGCAGATCGCGCTGTGGGTGACGACCCTGATGTGGGGCGGCGCGGTCACGCTGCAGTTGCTGGTGCTCAAATGGGCCAATGTGAATCTCGGGCTGTCGCTCTCGAAGGCGGCGGTCATGCAGGGCGTCACGGGTCTCGGCATCGCAGTCGGCGCGGCGGCGGCCGCTGCGCTGATTCCGTTGCGCAAGTCGCTGCGCGTGTTGCCGGTCGGCATTCTGACCGGCGCGGTGGCGATCGCCATGGCGTTCTACAACAAGGATCTGTTCCCGCCGGGTTCAGGCATTCGCATCGGCACGTACGTCATGCCGTTTTACATTCTGCTCGCCTATCCGCTGATGATTCTGCTCGGCGCGCTGTCAGGGTTTTTCATCGTGCCAATGAACGCGATCCTTCAGCATCGCGGCGCGACGCTGCTGTCCGCGGGGCATTCGATCGCCGTGCAGAATTTCAACCAGAACCTCGCGGTGCTGCTGATGCTCGGCGTCTACGCGCTGCTGCTTACGGCGAAGATGCCGGCGCAGTGGATCATCGTTGTGTTCGGCACGTTCATCACCTTCATGATGTGGCTGGCCAAGCGGCGCAGCGCGGTGAACGAACGCACGGTGGATATACGGGCGATGGTGGAAGAATGAAGCCTTCATGCGGCTGAGGCCGGTGCGGCTCGCGTCGGCTGCTCGCCGCGGCGTTTGGCCGGAATGCGGATTTGCAGCGCAGATTGGCCATCCGGCCAGGGTCCGCCCGCCGTCCCGTCAGGTTAAACTCACGCCCTGAACAGCTAACGCAAGAAGATACCGAGGATGGGCATTCAAACCGCAGCGGCCAACGACGTCGCACAGCACACGCCGATGATGCAGCAGTATCTCCGCATTAAAGCGGATCATCCCGGCACGCTGGTGTTCTACCGGATGGGCGACTTCTACGAACTCTTTTTCGAAGACGCGGAAAAAGCCGCACGTCTGCTCGATCTGACACTCACGCAGCGTGGCGCGTCGGCGGGCAATCCGATCAAAATGGCCGGCGTGCCGCATCACGCGGTCGAACAATATCTCGCCAAGCTCGTGAAGCTCGGCGAATCCGTCGCGATTTGCGAGCAGATCGGCGATCCGGCTACATCGAAGGGTCCAGTCGAGCGCAAAGTGGTGCGCGTGGTCACGCCGGGCACGCTCACGGATGCAGCGCTGCTGTCCGATAAGAGCGACGTCTATCTGCTGGCCATGTGCGTCGCGCATAACCGACGCGGCGTTGCGACCAGCGTCGGCCTTGCATGGCTGAATCTGGCGAGCGGCGCGTTGCGCCTCGCGGAGGTCGCACCGGACCAGGTGGCGGCCGCGCTCGAACGCATTCGTCCCGCGGAAATTCTGGTTGCCGACACACCAGGCGACTCGGCGAGCTGGACGCCGCCGGTCAATGCGGGCGCCCTCACCCGCGTGCCGGTCTGGCATTTCGACGTCACCTCGGGCACGCAACGCTTGTGCGATCAGCTGGAAGTGGCGGGCCTCGACGGCTTCGGCGCGCATTCGCTCACCTGCGCATGCGGCGCGGCCGGCGCGCTGCTGCTCTATGCCGCGGCCACGCAAGGTCAGCAGTTGCGCCACGTGCGCAGCCTGAAGGTCGAATACGAGTCCGAATATATCGGCCTCGACCCCGCCACGCGCCGCAACCTCGAACTCACGGAAACACTGCGCGGCACGGAATCGCCTACGCTGTGTTCGCTGCTCGACACCTGCTGCACGACCATGGGCAGCCGCCTGCTGCGTCACTGGCTGCATCATCCGCCGCGCGAATCGGCGGTGGCGCAGGCGCGTCAGCAGGCGATCGGCGCCTTGCTCGACGCGCCGCCGGGCGCAGGCGTCGATTCGTTGCGCGGCGCATTGCGGCAGATCTCGGACATCGAGCGCATCACCGGGCGTCTTGCGCTGCTGTCCGCGCGGCCTCGCGATCTGTCGAGCCTGCGCGATACCTTCATTGCGTTGCCTGAGTTGCGCACGCAGCTCGCGGCCGTCGCGCCGAACGCGGATTCGCTGGCGCGTATCGACGCTTCGCTGGAACCGCCGCAAGCCTGCGTCGAACTGCTCAGGCGCGCGGTCGCGCAGGAACCGTCGGCCATGGTGCGCGACGGCGGCGTGATCGCTCGTGGCTACGATGCGGAACTGGACGAGCTGCGCGATATTTCGGAGAACTGCGGGCAGTTCCTGATCGACCTCGAGACCCGCGAGCGCGCACGCACGGGCATCGGCAATCTGCGCGTCGAATACAACAAGGTGCACGGCTTCTACATCGAAGTCACGCGCGGCCAGACCGACAAGGTGCCCGACGACTATCGCCGCCGTCAGACGCTGAAGAACGCCGAACGCTACATCACGCCGGAACTGAAAACGTTCGAGGACAAGGCGCTCTCCGCGCAGGAACGCGCGCTCGCCCGCGAACGCTCGCTCTACGACGCGCTGCTGCAGGCGCTGCTGCCCTTCATCCCGGATTGCCAGCGGGTCGCTTCGGCGCTTGCCGAACTCGATCTGCTGGCGGCCTTCGGCGAGCGCGCCCGCGCGCTCGATTGGGTCGCGCCCACGTTCTCGGCAAACACCGGCATCGAAATCGAACAGGGGCGGCATCCGGTGGTCGAGGCGCAGGTCGAGCAGTTCATCGCCAACGACTGCTCGCTCACGCCCGAGCGCAAACTGCTGCTGATCACCGGCCCGAACATGGGCGGTAAATCGACCTTCATGCGGCAGACCGCGCTGATCGCGCTGCTCGCCTATGTGGGCAGTTATGTGCCCGCTCGGCGCGCCGCCTTCGGGCCGATCGACCGCATCTTCACGCGCATCGGCGCAGCGGACGATCTCGCCGGCGGGCGCTCGACCTTCATGGTCGAGATGACCGAAGCCGCCGCGATCCTCAACGACGCCACGCCGCAAAGTCTCGTGCTGATGGACGAGATCGGCCGCGGCACGTCCACGTTCGACGGCCTCGCGCTGGCGTGGGCCATCGCGCGGCATCTGCTCGCGCACAACGGTTGCCATACGCTGTTCGCCACGCACTACTTCGAATTGACGCAGTTGCCGGCGGAGTTTCCGCAGGCGGCCAACGTGCATTTGTCGGCGGTCGAGCATGGGCACGGCATCGTGTTCCTGCACGCGGTCAACGAAGGTCCGGCGAATCAGAGCTACGGCCTGCAGGTCGCGCAACTCGCCGGCGTGCCGAATGCGGTGATTCGCGCGGCGCGCAAGCATCTCGCGCATCTGGAACAGCAGTCGGCCGCGCAGCCCGCGCCGCAACTCGACCTGTTCGCCGCGCCCATGCCGATGCTGCTCGAAGACGCGGACGACGAGCGCGATGCGAAGACGGGACCGGCGGCGTCGCCCGCCATGCAGGAACTCGTCGAACGTCTGCGCGGCATCGATCCGAACGATCTACGGCCGCGCGAAGCACTCGATCTGCTGTACGAATTGCACGAACTGGCCGCCGCGCCGGATGCGGATCATTGACTCACACAGACCCCCGCGGCGTCCGCGCAAACTTCGCGCGGCGCTGACCCTCGCCCTCACACTTACCGGTGGTGGCGTGCGGCTTGTGGGATTGTTCGCGGGGTTGTCGGGTTTCACACCGGCGGCCTACGCCGACACGCCGCGCTATACCTTCGCGGTCATCGCCAACACGATGCAAAGCGTCGCCGACGAAGCGCCCACGCAGCGGTTGATCGAAGCGATCAGCCGCGAGCGCGATGTGTCGTTCATCGTGTACGACGGCAATCTCAAGGGCGCGAAAGAAGCATGCCGCGACGCGCTTTATGAGCGCCGCCACGCGCTGCTCGAAACGTCACGGCCGGCCCTTTTCTTCATTCCCGGCCAGCA
Organism: Paraburkholderia sp. BL25I1N1; assembly: GCF_003002025.1. Lineage (GTDB taxonomy): Bacteria > Pseudomonadota > Gammaproteobacteria > Burkholderiales > Burkholderiaceae > Paraburkholderia. The sequence continues at coordinate 260,831 of NZ_PVZB01000004.1, read as the reverse complement.
CGACTGGGCCGATTGCGGCATCGGCGAAGCAGGCGGTTTTGATCCGACCGAACGGCTCGACCAGTTGCGCCAAACGCTTTTTGCCGACGCCACCTCAATGGGTCAGAACCCGATCGCATTGACGCGTGAAAGCGAAGTCTCGCGCTTTCGCCCCTATCGCGAGAACGTGCGCTGGCAAGTGGGCGATACGGTGTTCGTCGGCCTGAATGCGCCGAGTCCGAACAATCATTATCTGACCGCGGGCGGGCGCAATGGCGAATTCGAAGACCGCGTGATCGCCAATGCATTCTGGCTGGAACACGCCGGCGAATATGCGAAACGCCGCGAGGCGCGGGCGCTCGTCGTGTTCATTCAAGGCGATCCTGACCCTGAGCGTTACGAACGGCCCGACCGTTTCGCGTGGCTGCGCTTTGCACGCAACACCCGCCGCGACGGTTTTCTGGAATTGAAACGCAGCTTGGTGAAACTCGCGCAGATTTTCCGGGGACCGGTGCTAGTGATTCATTGCGACGACGAACGAGCAAGCGCCGGCTTCGTGATCGATCAGCCGCTACGCAATGACAAGGGAATGCTGGTGACGAATCTCACGCGTGTCGCGCTCGCGCCGCATGATCGACTCAACCAGTGGATTCAGGTGGAAGCGGATCTTGGCAGGAAACCGCCGTTCCGCGTAAGTGTGCGCGACGTGCCCAGGCAAATGCCGATGCCCACCGCGCAACCTGTGCTGCCGCGCGATGAACCGGCTGCTTCGATGCCGGCTGTACCGGCGCTCGGACCCGCCTCCGAATTGCCGCCACTGCTGCCGACGCCCGGAGACTCGCAACCGGATCAGCAACCGCGCATACCCGCGGATCAGGGTGGCGGCGGTTACGGGCCGGCTATGTCGACGCCGCCCGCCTCCGCCGCTCGACCGCGCGCGCCGGGCGCTTCTTCAAGCGTGCCCGGCATGCCTGCAAGCTCAGTGCAGCGTGGGCCCTGACTTGCCCTCTTCTTCGTCGTCCTCGTCTTCGTCGAGGACTTCGAGGCCGTCGGCGCCATGCGCGTGTTCGTGCTGGATTTCGTCTTCGGTAGCAGGACGCACGTCTTTCACGGTCAGCGCGAAACGCAGTGCCATGCCGGCGAGCGGATGGTTGCCGTCGAGCACGACCTTGTCTTCCGCGACGTCGGTCACCACGTAGACGAGCGAGTCGAGGTCCTCGTCGCCTTCTTCCGGCGTGCCTTCGAATTGCATGCCGACTTCGAGCGGTTCCGGGAAGCGATTGCGCGGCTCGATCTTCACGAGATCAGGGTCGTACTCACCGAACGCGTCTTGCGGCTCGAGCTGGATCTGGGTCTCGAAACCGGCCTCGTGGCCGTCGAGCTCTTCCTCGATCTTGGGGAACGTGCCATCATAGCCGCCGTGCAGATAGACCATCGGCTCGTCGCTTTCTTCAATCAGATTGCCCTGCGCATCCGACAGCTTGTAAGCGACCGACACGACGGTGTTCTTTGCGATTTTCATTCGATTCTCCAGAATACAACTCACATTATACGATGCCCAAGCGGCCCACTGACCACCCGGCCGACGCAGCTTCGGCACGGAATTCATCGCCGGCTTCAAAGCCGGCTGTTCCGGTTCTCCCGCCTTCGCCAGACACACCGACACCGCTGCTCGGTAACCTGACGCCGTCGCAATTCATGCGCCGCTACTGGCAGAAAAAGCCGCTGCTGATTCGCCAGGCGATCCCGAACGTCGCGGCGCCATTGTCGCGCGACGAATTTTTCGAGCTGGCCGATCAGGACGAAGTCGAAGCACGCCTGATCACCCATTTCCGCAATAAATGGCAGCTCGAGCACGGGCCGTTCGCGCCTGACGAACTGCCTTCGGTGAAGCAGCGCGCATGGACACTGCTTGTGCAAGGCGTCGATCTCCACGACGATCGCGCCCGCGCCCTGCTAGACCGTTTCCGCTTCGTGCCGGACGCGCGTCTCGACGACCTGATGATTTCCTACGCAAGCGACGGCGGCGGCGTAGGGCCGCACTTCGATTCCTACGATGTGTTTCTTTTGCAAGTAAAAGGCAAGCGCCGTTGGCGCATTAGCGCGCAGAAAGATCTGACGCTGCAAGCCGGTTTGCCTTTGAAAGTTTTACAGAACTTCCAGCCCGAAGAGGAGTGGCTGCTCGAACCGGGCGACATGCTGTATCTGCCGCCGCGCATCGCGCACGACGGCATTGCCGAGGGCGAATGCATGACCTGTTCGATCGGTTTTCGCGCCCCTTCGGCGAGCGAACTGACCGCGCAATTCCTCTACCATCTGGCCGAGCGTGGCGAGTCGGCGGGTCAGCCGGGCGCGCTTTATCGCGATCCCCAGCAACCTGCCGTGGAGCGTCCGGCCGAGCTCCCCGCGGCGCTAGTCGAGAGGGTTGGCGCAATCCTTGCTGGCATCAAATGGAATGAGCAGGATATTGCGTCGTTCCTTGGCACGTATCTCAGCGAACCCAAGCCGAGTGTCGTCTTTGATCCGCCGCAAAGGCCGCTTAATGAAGCCCATTTCATCAGTCTGGCATCGAAGTCAGGCATTCGGCTGGACCGCAAGACTAATTTGTTGTACAACCGCCGTTTTTTCTTCGTAAATGGAGAGGAAACCTCATTTGATGGCGCAAGAAAGTGGTTGTTTGACCTCGCAAATCACCGCTGTATGAGTGCGAAACGCTTTGTAACACTCTCACACGATTCGTCGGTGACAGCACGGCTACACGAGTGGTATTGTGCGGGCTGGATACAAGTGGGCGAGCTTGCGTAACTCTGCCTGCCTGCTATACCGTACAGTGAAATTTTGTATGAGAAAGACAACGTATTGACCCCGGATTTATGGATTGTCAGTACGAAAGTGCATATAATTTCCGCCCAAGCCGTAGGGAAGATTCGAGCTCGTCAAAAGAGCTTCTCCACCAGCGGCCCAGGTCGGTGTTGGAGCACATTACCGGTTTTATTTTGCGCTGTTGCTTACCTTTAAACCATAAAAGGACGTGATCATGAAGAAATCCCTCCTCGTAGCATCCCTGTTGGCAGCTGTGGCACTGGCTGCATGCAACAAGAGCAACGACCAAGCCGCCGCCCCGGCTAGCGACGCAGCTGCTGCTTCGGCACCGGCTGCCGCAGCTTCGGATTCGGCTGCTGCTGCTTCGGGTGCTGCTGCTGCTGCGAGCGACGCTGCTGCTTCGGCTACGACCGCTGCTTCGGACGCAGGCGCTGCTGCTTCGGACGCTGCCGCTTCGGCTGCTGCTCCGGCTTCGGGCGCAAGCCAGTAAGCTGTCGCATAGGGTTCGCCTCTGGGCGAAAACTGCATCGGGAAATCATCGCGATTTCCCGGGCAGTAAAGCAAAACGCCACGGATTCACATCCGTGGCGTTTTGTCATTCAAGCGCCGCTTTTTTATAGCGGCGTTCATTGATTTTAATCAGGCTGATCAGCCTGTTGCGCCGGCGTCGCGCTCTCTTCAAAAAACTCGCGCACCACCTCGATCTCGCGTGTGCGTTTGAATGGCGGCAGACTCTGCCAGATACGGCGCCCATACGGTTTGTCGACGAGTCGTGTGTCGCAGATCATCAGCACGCCACGATCGGTCTCAGCGCGAATCAGACGGCCCGCGCCCTGCTTCAGCGTGATGACCGCCTGCGGCAACTGATGCACGGCGAATGGACTCAAGCCTTTCTTGGTCAGTGCGTCGAGTCGCGCAGACAACACCGGATCGTCGGGCGGCGCAAACGGCAGCTTGTCGATTACCACTAGCGACAATGCGTCGCCGCGCACATCCACGCCTTCCCAGAAGCTCTGGCTGCCCACGAGGATCGCGTTGCCGTACGACCGGAATCGATCCAGCAGTTCGGTGCGGCTCGCATCGCCCTGCACGAGCAGCGGATAGTCCCAGCCGCGCGCTTCGATCGTGTCGCGCAGCTTCGCCGAGATGCGGTCCACCGCGCGCAGCGTCGTGCACAACATGAAGACGCCGCCGCCCGATGCTTCAATCGCCGGCAGCGCGGCGTCGAATACGGCGTCGGTGAACATGGGTGAAGACGGCTGCGGCAAATTGCGCGGCACGTACAGCAGGCCCTGCGTCGGATAGTCGAACGGACTGGGCAGCGTCATCGAACGCTTCGCGTTCAGACCCATTTGCGCGGCGTAGTGCGTGAAATCGCCGCGCACTGACAGCGTGGCCGACGTGAAGATCCACGCGCGCGGCACACCGGCGCGCTGCTTCGCGAAGATCGGCGCGACCGACAATGGTGTTTCGTGCAACTGCACGGTATGCGAGAAGACTTCGATCCAGCGCACCTTTTCGTTGGGATCGGCGCGCTCGCTTTTGCCGTCGGCAGAGGCGCCGTCAGCGGCTTCGCGCTCGGTTTGCGTGGGTGGCGTGGTCCAGCCGGCAAGCACGCCCTGCAGCTCGCGTGCGCGGCGCAAACACGCGCCGATCGATTCCGCTCGCTCGGCCTGACCCGCCAGCGCGGACGCCAATGCATCGAGCTCGGTTTCGAGCGTTTCGAGTGCGGAGAACAACGGATGATCGTCCGGCAACTGGCCAATCGACAAGCGCACCGAGTCTTCCTTGAAGGCCAGTCGCACATCGCGCGCGGCGCGCTCGAGCGTGGCGCCGAGCTTGACCCAGTCGACCGTTTCGCGCGCATGGCCCAAACCTTCGGCCACCGAATCGCGGGCGAGTTCGAGAAACTGCGTGGTCGACAGCGTCTCGCCGAAGAACAGCGTCGCCGTCTCGGGCAGTTGATGCGCTTCGTCGAAGATGATCGTGTTGGCGGTGGGCAGCAATTCCGCCATGCCCGTATCGCGCAACATGACGTCGGCGAAAAACAGATGGTGATTCACCACCACGATATCCGCCTGCTGCGCCTCGCGGCGCGCCTGCATTACAAAGCAGTCCTTGTAATGCGGACATTCCTGGCCGAGACAGTTTTCGCGCGTGGACGTGACCATCGACCACACCGCAGCCGTTTCCGGCACGCTCGCCAGTTCCGCCTTGTCGCCGGTGCGCGTGATCTTCGCGAAGCGCACGATATCCTGCAGATACGAGGTTTCCTGACGCGAGGGCAGACGGCCGTTATCCGCGGTGCGCTGCAGATAGTAGTGGCACAGATAATTCGCGCGCCCCTTGAGCATGGCGACCGATACCGGCACCGCAAGCGCATCGCGCACGGTCGGAATGTCGCGCTGAAAGAGCTGATCCTGCAAATGCTTCGTGCCGGTGGACACGATCACCTTGCCGCCCCACAACATGGCCGGCACCAGGTACGCATAGGTCTTGCCGGTGCCGGTCCCGGCTTCGACGATCAGCGTGTTCTCGCTGCCGTCGAGGCCGCTCGAATCGGCGCCCTCAGCGGCCTCGGCGGCGGCATCGGCACCTGCTCCCTGCAGACGCCGCGCCGGACGCTTCTGCGCCTCGAACATGGCCGGCTCGGGCATTGCGCGGCCCGATGCTTCCATGGCGGCGGCCACGGCGCGCGACATTTCGATCTGCGAGGCGCGCGAGCGGTAGCCGTCGATCTGACGGGCCAGCAAACCGTTGGCGGCGAAGATCTCGTCCAGTTCGGCGACCCGGCGTGGATTCAGCGACGCGCTCAGTGCGGACGCGGCGGGACGCGGCGCCGGTGTAACGGCTCCTGATGCGTCGTCGCCCGGCGTGGCACGGGATGAAGTTTCAAGCGGTGAATTCAAGGCAAGCGTTTCCTGCAAAATCCGGCTCGCGCGGCGCGCGCCCGGCGCCTGCCAGGCCGCGAACTCAGGCGCGTGCGTCCGGTTCGAGCTGCAATTGCAGCAAGATGATGGTGTCCTTGACTTTGAGTTTGCGCTTTTTCAGGCGCTGCAACTCGAAGTCGTCGATGCCGGGCTCATCCGACATTCGGTCGATCAAGCGATCGAGCCCACTATGCTCCGATTCCAGTTGCAGAATACGGTCGCGAAGTGTGTCCGCGTTGATGACGTGATGTTGATCGCGCATGCTCGCCTCCTCTCGTCTACGGCGGGGGCCGCGTGTGCGGCCCGATGCCTGAGGTTGCTGTCCGGCTTAAAACGCATAACGGCGGCTACAGCCCTGCCACTCAGCTCAGGGCCCTTCAGCCCGCTTACTGCTGCTGCTCCTGCTGCTGCTTTTGCCGCTCTTCCTGTTGCTGCTGTTTCAACGCGTCCTGACGCTTCTGCTCGGCTTTCTCGGCCGCCTGCTTCTGACGCGTCTCCACCTCGGCCTTGTGCTGCGCGGCGTCCGCCTGCTTCTTCTCGAAGCTCTGCTGCTTCTGCACGCGCTCCTGCGCCTTCTGCGCGCCTTGCGCACGCGCCTCGTCGAGCTTGCGCTGGAAGTCGCCCTGCTTCTGATCGTACGCCTGCTGGTTGGCCGCCGCCTGCGACGGGCTGATGCCGCGCTGCGCCTGATCCAGCGCGTGCTGACGCAGTTTGTCCTGATAGGCCTGCGCATTCGCGCTGCGCTGCGGCGCCTCGGCGGCGCGCTGCGCCTGATCGATCTGATGCTGTTTCTGCTTGTCTTCGTACGCCTGCGCGTTGCGTGCGTCGTCGGCGGCACGCTGCGGCGCGCTCGCTTCGTCCTGCGCGCGCTTGATCGCGGCCTGTTCGTCACGCACGCGAGCGCGCTGCGTGCGCTGTTCGCCGTCGAGCGCGAGTTGTTCCTTGCGAATGTCCGCCTGCACCGAGCGCATGCTGTCGCGCGCCTTGTTCAGGCAATAGTTGACGAAGAACTTGCTGTAGCAGTCATGTTCCGCGACGCCGTAGCGGTAGTTGTTCTCCTCGGTGCGCTGATCGAGGGCTTTCTGGCGCGCGTTGAAATCACTATCCGACGCCACCGCGTTGCCGGCGCTGTCCGTGCCGTCGGCGTTCGTGACGCCCTTGACCGTCGTGGCTTGCGCGCCCGACGCGGCGGACGGCGTCAAGGCGCCTATGGGCCGCGCGGCGCTGCTGCTCGCCGGCGTCGCGGACTGAGCCGTGGCCGGCGTGGACGCGCCCAATGCGACGGCCAGCACACACGACGCGCAAGACGCGAAAAACACCCCACGCGAGGCGAACGCGGACCTGAACGCGGAACGCGGCGCCGATGGGAGCGAAGAGCGCGAAGAGAGCGAAGAACGTGGCAAACCCGGTGCCAGACCCGGCGGGAAAGACGGCGGCAGTTGTGACAAGCGAGAGACCAAGCGGGAGCCCAGGCAGTTGAGTGACAAGGAGATCGGCAACGTCGTAGAGGGTCAACGGAACATGCCCGAAATTCTATCACCCTGCGGTTGAGCCCTTTTGCATTTATGGCAAAATGCCCCGCTCCAGCAACCTGGTCGCAGCGCGCACGCCCGGCGTGCCCCGACGTGCCTCATGCGGCCCTCGCGTGCCGCCCACGTTCGGTCAGCGCGCGGCCTCCGAACTGAGTCCGCAGGAACACCAAGACCTTATGACGGAAACCGTAGCACTCAAGATCGTACAGCGCATCGCCGCCGAACTGTCCGTCCAGCCGCGCCAGGTCGCGGCCGCGGTGCAACTTCTCGACGAAGGAGCGACTGTTCCGTTCATCGCCCGCTACCGTAAGGAAGTGACCGACAATCTCGACGACACGCAACTGCGCAACCTCGAGGAACGCCTGCTGTATCTGCGCGAACTGGAAGACCGACGCGCCGCGATCATTGCCAGCATCGATGAACAGGGCAAGCTCACCGACGAGCTGCGCACCGCGATCGAAGGCGCCGACAGCAAGCAGGTGCTGGAAGACCTGTATCTCCCATATAAGCCGAAGCGCCGCACGCGCGCGCAGATTGCCCGCGAAGCCGGCCTGCAGCCGCTTGCCGACGCGCTGCTGGCAAATCCCCTGCTCGACCCGCAAACCGAAGCCGCCGCCTACGTGGACGCGGAGAAAGGCGTCGCCGACGTCAAGGCCGCGCTCGACGGCGCGCGCGACATCCTCTCGGAACAGTTCGGCGAAACGGCCGATCTGCTCGGCAAGCTGCGCGACTACATGTTCAACCAGGGCGTGGTGTCGTCGAAAGTGGTGGAAGGCAAGGAACACGCGGAAGAAGAAAAATTCCGCGACTACTACGACTACGCGGAAACCATCCGCACGGTGCCGTCGCATCGCGCGCTGGCGCTGTTCCGCGGCCGCAATGCGGGCGTGCTGATGGTCAAGCTGGGTCTGGGCGAAGAACTCGACGCGCAGGTGCCGCATCCGGGAGAAGCGTTGATCGCGCGCCACTTCGGCATCGCGAATCAGAACCGGCCGGCCGACAAGTGGCTCTCCGACGTGTGCCGCTGGTGCTGGCGCGTGAAGGTGCAGCCGCATATCGAAAACGAGCTGCTGACCAATCTGCGCGACGAAGCCGAGCACGAAGCGATTCGCGTGTTCGCGCGCAATCTGAAGGACTTGCTGCTGGCTGCGCCCGCTGGCCCGAAGGCTGTGATCGGCCTCGATCCGGGTATGCGCACCGGCGTGAAGGTGGCGGTGGTCGATCGGACCGGCAAGGTGCTCGCCACCGACGTGATCTATCCGCACGAGCCGCGCCGCGACTGGGACGGCTCGATCGCCAAACTCGCGCGCATCTGCGCGCAGACGCAGGCTGAACTGATCAGCATCGGCAACGGCACCGCGTCGCGTGAAACGGACAAGCTCGCGAGCGAACTGATCGCGCGTCATCCGGAATTCAAGCTGCAGAAGATCGTCGTGTCCGAAGCGGGCGCGTCGGTGTACTCGGCCTCGGAACTCGCGGCGAAGGAATTCCCCGACATGGACGTGTCGCTGCGCGGCGCGGTGTCGATTGCGCGCCGTCTGCAAGACCCGCTCGCCGAGTTGGTGAAGATCGAGCCGAAGGCGATCGGCGTCGGCCAGTATCAGCACGATGTGAATCAGCGTGAACTGGCCCGTTCGCTCGACGCGGTGGTCGAAGACTGCGTGAACGCCGTCGGCGTGGATGCGAATACGGCGTCGGTTGCCCTGCTCGCCCGCGTCTCGGGTCTGAATGCCACGCTGGCGCGCAATATCGTCGACTATCGCGATGCAAATGGTCCGTTCCCATCGCGCGAGCATCTGCGCAAGGTGCCGCGTCTGGGCGACAAGACGTTCGAGCAGGCCGCCGGTTTTTTGCGTATCAACAACGGAGAGAATCCGCTCGACCGCTCGTCGGTTCACCCGGAAGCGTATCCGGTCGTTGAACGCATGCTCGCGAAAATCAGCAAGCACGTGGGTGAAGTGCTGGGCAATCGCGACGCATTGCGCGGCCTCTCGCCCGCGGAATTCGTCGACGATCGTTTCGGTCTGCCGACCGTGCGCGACATTCTGCTCGAACTCGAAAAGCCGGGCCGCGATCCGCGTCCCGAGTTCAAGACCGCGACGTTCCGTGAAGGCGTCGAAAAGGTCAGCGATCTGACGCCGGGCATGGTGCTCGAAGGCGTCGTGACGAACGTGGCGGCATTCGGCGCGTTTATCGATATCGGCGTGCATCAGGATGGTCTGGTGCACGTGTCGGCCATGTCGACCAAGTTCATCAAGGATCCGCATGAAGTGGTCAAGGCTGGTCAAATCGTCAAGGTGAAGGTTCTTGAAGTCGACGTGAAGCGCCAGCGTATCGCTTTGACGATGCGGATGGACGATGAAGTCGGTGTGGCGGCGGCACGCAGCAGTGGCGGCGCCCAGCAGGATCGCGGCGGCGCGGGTCGTTCGGGCGGCGGTGGACGCGGCGCGCAGCAACAGCGCTCGCGTGAGCCGGAAGCGGGTGGCGCGATGGCGGCTGCGTTCGCCAAGCTCAAGCAGAAGTAATTTTTTGCCGCGTTGGAGGCGCGTGATTCGCTCACGCGCTTGATGAGCTTGATGGGCACCGCGCGGTGCCCGATCAGTCACTCGCTCGATCAAGCTGCAAGCAAAAAGCCCACACACGTGGGCTTTTTTTTCGCGCCTCGATACACGAGGCGCCTGAAAATCAGCGGCAGCCTTCAGATCTCGATCTTGGTCCCCAACTCCACCACCCGATTAGCCGGAATACTAAAGAAATCCGTCGGCTTCGCGGCATTCTGATGCATCCACGCGAACACACGTTCGCGCCACACCGACATGCCCGGCAGTTGCGTCGGCACCACCGTTTCGCGCGCGAGGAAGAACGACGTGTCCATCATCTCGAAGGTCATGTCACGGGTGCGGCCGACTTCGAGCAGCACCGCCTTCACGTCCGGCGTTTCGTTGAAGCCGTAGGCCGCCTTGACGAGATACAGGCCACCGTCGATGTCCTTGACCGTCACGCGCTCCGAGTCGTTCACGTACGGAATATCGCGCGTCACGAAGGTCAGGAAAATGGTGCGCTCATGCAGCACCTTGTTGTGCTTCAGATTGTGCAACAGGCTCACCGGCACGAGCGAATCGCTGCCGGTCAGATAGATCGCCGTGCCCGACACGCGATGCGGCGGATGCGCGAGCAAGCCCTGCAGGAACGGCATGAGCGGAATGCCGTCCGCGGCCGTGCGTTCCTTGACGATCATGCGGCCCTTGAACCAGGTCATCAGCAGGAAGAACAGCAATGCGCCGATACCGAGCGGCAACCACCCGCCTTCCTCCACCTTCAGCAGATTCGCGCCGAAAAATCCTAGATCGACCGTCATGAACACGCCGATGATCAGCGCCACCAGCAGCTTGTTCCAGTTCCACACGTTCACCATCACGACGCAGGCGAGGATCGTGGTGATCACCATGGTGGCCGTCACCGCAATGCCGTACGCGGCCGCGAGATTGTCCGAGCTCTTGAAGGCAATCACGATGCACAGGATGATGAACAGCAGCATCCAGTTCACCACCGGCACATAGATCTGGCCGATCGCCAGTTCCGACGTGTGCAGGATCTTCATGCGCGGCACGTAGCCGAGCTGGATCGCCTGGCTAGTCAGCGAATAAGCGCCGGAAATCACGGCCTGCGAGGCGATCACGGTTGCGACGGTCGAGAGCACGACGAGTGGCAGCAAGGCCCAGTCCGGCGCGAGCAGGAAGAACGGATTTTCGATGGCCTTCGGATCGTGCATCAGCAGTGCGCCCTGACCGAAGTAGTTCAGCACCAGCGAAGGCATGACCAGGAAATACCACGCCATGCGGATCGGCTTCGCACCGAAATGGCCCATGTCGGCGTACAGCGCTTCGGCGCCGGTCAGCACCAGCACGACCGAGCCGAGCACCACGTAGGCCTGCAGCACGTGCGCGGCCATGAAGGTGTACGCGTAATACGGGTTCAGTGCGCGGATCACGTTCGGCGACTGCAGGATATGCCACAGGCCGAGCACCGCGAGCACCGCAAACCACACCACCATGATCGGACCGAACAGGCGGCCGACCATCGCCGTGCCGTGCCGCTGAATCCAGAACAGCAGCACGAGGATCACCATGGTGAGCGGCAGCACCAGATGCGACAGATGCGGCGCGGCAACTTCCAGACCCTCGACTGCCGAGATCACCGAGATGGCCGGCGTGATCACCGCATCGCCATAGAACATGCAGGCACCGAATATGCCGAGCATCACCAGCACGCCGGCCATTTTCGACTTCTCGTCGAGCGAGCGCAGCGCCAGTGCCATCAGCGCGAGCACACCGCCCTCGCCGTTATTGTCCGCGCGCATCACGAACAACACGTACTTGACGCCGACCACGATCACGATCGCCCAGAACAGCAACGAGATCACACCCAGGATTGATTGATCGGTCAGCGGAATGCCGTGAGAGGGGCTGAAGGCTTCTTTCAGCGAGTACAACGGGCTCGTGCCGATATCGCCGAACACCACTCCGATCGCAGCGAGAGCGAGGGAAGGCAGAGGCTGTTTGTGCACGTGATTGTTATCTGTCATAAACGCGAGGAAATCCGTTCCCTGAGCGGAAAAACGACCGCCATTCTAAACTGCCGGCATGGCGCCGCCCGGCTTGTTGTGGATACGCCACGTGATGGTCCGCGCAGTGTAGCACTGCGATATGGGCGCGTCTGCTGCGCGAGCCGCATTGCCGGCATCGGCGTTGCGCGGTTTGCGAAGCACACACGCACGGCCCGCACATAAAAAAACGGAGCCCACTGGGCTCCGTTTTGCGAAACTACGCAGGGTACGGCGCGACGAAGATGCAACACGTTCGGCGCCGAAGTGCGCATCACTTCTCCGACGACTCCTGCGCTTGCTGCATGCCGCGTTTGATCCACGCGCCGAGATTATGCGGGCGCACCGTGTCCCATTCCTCGAACGGCTGATGGATCCACGGATTGGTAGGCAAATACTGGACGTGATAGTCGGGCTTCACCTTCGAGCAGCCCTTGTACCAGAGCACCGCCGAACGCACGGCGGTGATCGCCGGATAACGCTCTTTCAGATGCTGCTGAACGCGCGCGAGCGTCACGCCCGAATCGACCAGATCGTCGACCAGCAACACGTTGCCGTGCAGCTCGCCGCGCGTCATGGTGATGTATTGCGCGATGTCGAGTTCGCCCTGCTCGGTGCCGGCCGCTTCACGATACGAACTCGTGGCGAGAATCGCCAGCGGCAGATCGTAAATGCGCGAGAGCTGATCGCCGACGCGCAGACCGCCGCGCGCGAGGCACAGGATCTTGTCGAACTTCCAGCCCGACTCATGCACCTGCAACGCCAGCAATTCGATCAGCCGGTGATACTCGTCCCAGCCGACCCACAGGTTCTTGTCGTCGTTGCGCGGATCTTTCATCGCAATCATGGGTACACCTTGAACCATGGCTTAAACCTTGAACGGATGACGAAGCAGAATGGTTTCGTCGCGATCCGGACCGGTCGACACCATGTCGATCGGAATGCCCGCGACTTCCTGCACACGCGACAGATAAGCGCGCGCATTCGCGGGCAGCTTGTCCCATTCCTTGATGCCGACGGTGCTTTCCTTCCAGCCCGCGAAGGTTTCATACACCGGCTCGCAACGCGCGACTTCGGACGAACCACGCGGCAGCAGGTCGACATGCTTGCCGTCGACCGTGTAGCCGACGCACAGCTTCACTTCGTCGAGACCGTCGAGCACGTCGAGCTTGGTCATGCACAGACCCGATACACCGTTGATCTGGATCGAGCGGCGCAGCGCGGCGACGTCGAGCCAGCCGGTGCGGCGCGGACGGCCGGTGACCGAGCCGAATTCCTTGCCGACGGTAGCCAGTTCCAGGCCGATCGCTTCCTGACGGGCGGCGTTATCCGCGTCGTACAGTTCGCTCGGGAACGGGCCCGAACCGACGCGCGTGCAATATGCCTTGGTGATGCCGAGAATGTAGTTCAGCTTTTGCGGACCGACACCCGCGCCCGCCGTGGCCGCACCCGCCACGCAATTGCTCGACGTGACGTACGGATACGTGCCGTGGTCGATGTCGAGCAGCGTGCCTTGCGCGCCTTCGAACAGCAGGTTGCTGCCGGCCGCGTTCGCGTCGTAGAGACGGCGCGATACGTCGGTGACCATGGGCTTCAGACGGTCGGCATAGCTGAGCATCGTGTCGAGCGTTTGCTGGAAGTCGACAGCGTCAACGCCCAGGTATTGCGTCAACACGAAGTTGTGGTAATCGAGATTTTCACGCAGACGTTCGGCGAAGGTTTCCGGCTCGAACAGGTCCTGCACGCGCAAGCCACGGCGTGCCACCTTGTCTTCGTAAGCCGGGCCGATGCCGCGGCCGGTGGTGCCGATCTTGGCCGCCCCACGGCGCTTTTCGCGGCCCTGGTCGATGGCGATGTGATACGGCAGGATCAGGGTGGTGGCTTCGGAAATGAAGAGGCGATTCTGAACGTCGACCCCGGCGGCTTCGAGCTCGCCGATTTCCTTGAACAGCGCTTCCGGCGACAACACGACGCCATTGCCGATGTAGCACGCGACGCCGGGATGCATGATGCCCGACGGAATCAGACGCAAGATGGTTTTCTTGCCGCCGATGATAAGCGTGTGACCGGCATTGTGACCGCCCTGGAAGCGAACGACGCCTTGAGCGTGGTCCGTCAGCCAGTCGACGATCTTGCCCTTGCCTTCATCACCCCACTGGGTTCCCACGACGACGACGTTACGCCCGGGGTTCACATTCACTGCGCTGGCAGACATGTTGTTTCGTAAGCTGGTTAAAAATGTATTCTACCTATGTTCGCGGAACCTTCCGAATTTTTCCGTTTCCGCTCAACGGTATGCACGTTATGTTGGGTATTGCGAAAGTAGCGCGGCCGATGGCCGCGCCGCGTTTTAACGGCACGTTCGATGCCGTCTGAGATGCCCTGAGAATCACCCTCGGGCGGGTCCGACGGAACGCTCAGGCAACGCGCTCAGGCGCGCGGTTCGACGACCCAGTTGCCGTTGCGCTCGACCAACACGCGGTCGAAAGCGAATTCGTCCAGATCGTGTTCATGGCCGGGCAGCGCCTGAATCACCACTTCACCGGCATCGCGCAACGCGGCGACGCTCACGCGCAATGCTTCGTCGTGCTGCCACGGCGCGAGAATCGCGCTGCTGCGCGCTTCGACCGGCGAAATCCGCGCCACTTCGCGCAGATCGAGCGAAAAGCCGGTGGCCGCCCGCGCGCGGCCATACGCCTGGCCCACGTGGTCGTAACGGCCGCCGCGCGCTACCGCATTGGGCACGCCGTCCACATACGCCGAGAACATCACGCCGCTGTGGTAAGCATAGCCGCGTAGATCAGCGAGATCGATCATCACTTCGGCGCCGTCCACCTGGCTTGCGAGGAACGCCAGGTCGTCGAGCGCGCGGGCGATGGCCGGCGCATTCGGCAAGCGTGCACGGGCTTCGTCGAGCACCGAGGCGTCGCCGTAAAGCGTGGGCAGCGCGCGCAAGGCGTCGCGGATCACCGGCGTGAGGCTGGCTGTCAGTTCGACGAGACGCGGCACGTCTTTGCCCGCCAGCGCGTCGTAGAGCGACTGCCCGAGCTCGGCCGCGGCCGGCTCGGCTTCGATCAGCGCCGCGAGCACACCCGCGTGGCACAGATCGAGGCGCACTTTCGCGAGGCCGGCCAGACGCAGCGCGTCGAGCATCAGTTGCTGGATTTCCAGGTCCGCTTCGAGGCCGGCGTGTCCATAGATTTCCGCGCCGATCTGGATTTGCTCGCGCGTGGCATGCAGGCCGCGCGGACGCGTGTGCGCGACATTGCCCGCATAACAAAGACGCGTCACGCCCTGGCGATTCAGCAGATGCGCGTCGATGCGCGCGACTTGCGGCGTGATGTCCGCGCGCAGGCCGAGCGTGCGCCCGGACAGCTGATCGACCAGCTTGAAGGTCCGCAGATTCAGATCGCGCCCGCCGCCGGTCAGCAGCGACTCGATGTATTCGAGCAACGGCGGCATAACCATCTCGTAACCGTACGAACGGAAACGGTCCAGCAAATGGCGCCGCAATTCTTCGATCTTGCGGGCTTCCGACGGCAGCACGTCGGCAATATTTTCGGGAAGTAACCAGGTCGACATCGATACAGTCCTACGACGTTGAACACGGCGGCTGGGTGCGCCGGTAAGTGAGAGTGAATGGCGGGCGGCGGCTCGATTTTGGCGGCCATCGCGGGCGTCTGGATTGGCTGCAGCGACCCTATCCGGCTTTTGGCCGCAGGGCCTTGCACAATGCGGCGTTCAGAGCACCGCGGGCCATGGCGGCCGATCACATCTGGCCGCGGGTAATTACGGTGATCGCGGATGATCGCGCGCACCGTCGGACCGCGAGGCCAGCGGCAAAACAAACGCCTTCAGGTCACGATAAACAGCAGGATCAGCCCGAGCACCATCACGATCAGGCCGCCCACCCGAATCTGATGCGGCGGCCGTTCCGCTATTTTACGGAACGTGTCGCGCCAGGCGCTCGGAAAAACGAAGGGAAACATTCCCTCGATAATCAGCATCAACGCGATCGCGAGCAGTAACGAGCCGGCTATATCCATGCGATTCAAAGGGCCGCGATGCGGGTGCCGCGGCGTTCCGGTTATCAGGGTTTGCGCGGGACCGCGGGAGCGTCCGGGGCGGCGCCGCCGGTCGGGCTACGCATGAAGCGGAAGAACTCGTTGCTCGGATCGACCACGATCACGTCGCCCGGCTTGAAGGTGTTCTTGTACGCCTGCATGCTTTGATAGAACTGGTAGAACTGCGGGTCGCTGCCGTAAGCGTCGGCGGCGATCTGCGCTGCCTTGGCATCGCCTTCGCCCTTGATGGTCTGCGCCTGACGATAACCGTCCGCGAGAATCGCCTGTTGCTGGCCGATCGCGTCCTGCCTGATCTTGTCGGCTTCGGCGGTGCCCTTCGCGCGTTCGTCGGCCGCGACCTGCTGGCGCGCGGCGATCATGCGCTTGTAGACCGAGTCCGCCATCGACGCCGGGAAATCGACGCGCGTCAATTGCACGTCGACCACCGACACGCCGAGCGATGCCGCCGCCTTGTCCATCGCGGCGCGCGCTTCGTCGGCGACGGCCTGTTGCCGCGCGAGCGCGTCGGACAGCGTGACCTTCGCGAACGCATCGCCGAGCGCGCCGCGCGACAGCAACGCGAGCCGGTCCGGCAGGCTCTGCGCATCGCCGCGGGTTTCGGCGAGCAGCTTGAGCGGATCGGTCACGCGATATTTGAGAACCGGGTTCGCCAGCAGATCGATTTTGTCGGACGTCACGTAACGGTCTTCGTCCGGCGCATCGAGCGACTGAATGCGGTTATCGACCAGCGTGACCGTTTGCAGCGGCGGCGGCAATTTCACATGCAGACCGGGGCCGAGCAGGCTCGGCGCTTCGTCGCCGTGCGAGGACAGCACGGCCATGTGGCGCTGATCGACGACGAACACCATCGACGAAGCGGCGAACAGCACGATGACGACAGCCACGACGAGCGCAATGATCTTGTTCATGATGTGCGCTCCTTATTGAACGTCGTCTTCGCGCATACGGCTGCGGAAGGAGTCGCGTGAACGCAGCGCGTCGCTGCCGGCTGCGGCCTGGCTGGCCGGCGCGGCGGATGCCGCAGGCGCCGAAGCCGCGGAGCCGGTTGCGGAGGCGGACGGTGCAGCCAAAGGCGACGCGGCATTGCTCGCCGCTTGCGGCGCGGCAGCGGCGGTGGCGCCTGCTGCCGCACCCGAGGCGGCGGCAGCGTCGGCGACCCGCTGGCGAGTCTGCTCGACCAGCTTGTCGAGCGGCAGATACAGCACGTTGTTGCCGCTCTTGCTGTCCACGTACACCTTGGTCGTATTCGAATAGATCTGCTGCATGGTGTCCAGGTACATGCGCTCGCGAATCACCGCGGGCGCTTTCGAGTACTGCGCGTAGACCTGCTTGAAGCGCTCGGCGTCGCCTTGTGCCTGGGCCACGGTCTTCTCACTGTAGGTTTTCGCTGCGTCGATCTGGCGCGCCACGTCGGCTTGCGCGCGCGGCAGAAGATCCGCGGCATAGGCTTCGGCATCGCGTTTCGCGCGGTCGTTTTCCTGACGGACTTTCGCGGCGTCGTCGAAGGCGGCCTGCACGCGGTCGGGCACCTGCACGCCCTGGATCGTCACACCGGTCACGGCGAGGCCGGACTGATATTCATCCAAGGATTGCTGGATCGCCGCCATGAGTTGCTGGCGAATTGTTTCGCGATCCTGATAGAGGATGTCATTGGTGCTGCGCGCGCCGACGATGTTACGCACCGCCGCCTGGGCGGCCTGCATCACGCCCTGATCGGGATCGACGCTGCGAAACAGGTAATCGGTCGGCTTCTTCACCTGGTATTGCACGGCGAAGCGCACGTCGACGATATCCGCGTCGTGCGTGAGCATCGACGCGTCTTTCACATTCGCGAGACGCACCACGTTGTTGCGGCCCACTTCCACCTGGCGGATCTGGCCGATGTTGACGAGCTCGTGTGCTTCGAACGGATACGGCAGACGCCAGTGCACGCCCTGTCCCGCCGTGTAGCGATACTTGCCGAACTGCATGACCACGCCGGCCTGGCCGTCCTGCACGACAAACACGCCGCTGCCGAGATAAATGGCCAGCAGCACGCCGATCACGATGCCCACGCCGATCCGCGCGCTACGACCGTTGTCGGGACGCCCGCCACCCGCACCGCCGCCCTTGCGGCCGAACACCCGGCTCAAACGACGGTTGAAATCGCGCCACATCTCGTCGAGATCGGGCGGTCCCTCGCCGTCTTTGTTCGGCGGACGCTTCGGCTCGTTGGGACGTTGCCGGTCGCCATTGGCGTCTCCCCGGCCCCAGCGCGGATCGTTCAGTGACAGCATGGCGCGCATGCGCACCCAGATACTCCGCTCGTTGTAATCGTTCACCTGTGTTCGTTCACCAGAGTAGACAGCGGGTCAGTGCAATTGGAACGGGTCAGTGCCCGAGTTCTGGGACCTTGCGGTCGTCGCGTGGTGCTGCCGACCGGTCCTCTTCCGAGAGATCGACCAGCGTTTCGGGAAGAGGTTCGGCAGTTGCGATTTCAGCGATGGCTGCGCGCAATGTGTCCAACCCTTGCCCCGTGCGCGCGCTCAAAAAGACGCGCGAAATATTACCATACTCGTCCCTTTCAACCGCGTCCCCACGGGCCGCCAACTCCGGCACCGCGTCGATCTTGTTGAAGACCAGCACCTGCCGGATCGTGTTTGCACCGATTGCGTGCAATACCTCGTTCACCTGATCGATCTGGTCGAGCCGCACCGCGCTCGACGCATCGACCACGTGCAGCAGCAGGTCAGCGTGAATCGTTTCCTCGAGCGTGGCGCGAAACGCCGCCACCAGCTGGTGAGGCAGTTCGCGGATGAAACCGACCGTATCCGACACCACCACCTGCCCCGCTTCGTCGCCGAGATAGACGCGCCGCGAGGTGGTATCCAGGGTCGCGAACAACTGGTCGGCGGCGTACGCCTGAGCCTTGGTGAGCGCGTTGAAGAGCGTGGACTTGCCCGCGTTCGTGTAGCCGACGAGCGACACCGACATGGTCTGATTGCGGCTGCGCGCGCGGCGCTGCGTGCCGTGCTGACGGCGCAATTTCTCGAGTCGCGTCTTGAGCGCCTTGATGCGCTCGCCGATCAAACGACGGTCGGTTTCGAGCTGCGTTTCGCCAGGGCCGCGCAAACCGATACCGCCTTTTTGCCGCTCCAGGTGAGTCCATGCGCGGATTAGCCGCGTCGACAGATACTGCAGTTGCGCGAGTTCCACCTGCAGCTTGCCTTCATGGCTGCGGGCGCGTTGCGCAAAAATGTCGAGGATCAGACTGGTGCGGTCGATCACGCGCCGATTAAGCGCCTGCTCCAGATTGCGCTGCTGCGCAGGCGCCAGTGCGTGATTGAAAATGACGAGTTCGATGTCGTTCGCCTCACACGCAAGACGCAGTTCTTCGGCCTTGCCGCTGCCGACGAACATCTTGGCATCGGGACTGGAACGGCGCCCGGTGAGGGTGACTAAGGGATTCGCGCCCGCGCTTTGCGCGAGCAAGCTGAGTTCTTCCAGACTGGCTTCGAAATCGATCTTACCGAAGTCGATGCCGACAAGCGCTGCATTAATCAAATTGGAGGGTATCAAGATGAGGCGGCCGGGAGTAATCGCCAACGGGCGACGCTACGCCGGCCGCGACGGGGGTTAGGACTGTTCAGAATCCGGGTGGAAATTCACCGGACGGGCTGGCACGACTGTCGAGATTGCGTGCTTGTAGACCATCTGGGTGACCGTATTCCGGAGCAACACGACGTACTGGTCGAACGATTCGATGTTCCCTTGAAGCTTGATGCCGTTGACCAGATAGATCGACACCGGCACATGCTCTTTACGCAGTGCGTTCAAAAACGGGTCTTGTAACAATTGCCCTTTGTTGCTCATAGCAAACTCCGTATTTTTTTGCAGGTTGACTGAATTGACGCGGAAGAAAAAGAGATCCAGCGTCAACCGCTACACTATAGCCGATTTTCATTTTTGCGCGGGAGGCCTGGCCAGGCGGCCAAAGCCAGCACACACGCGGGTTTCAGCCTAGGTCTAGCCTTTATCCGCGTAAGGGTTCGTCGACGATCTGAACTCTATGCGCAATGGAGTCCCAGTCAGCTTGAAAGTTTCCCTGAAGCGGTTTTCCAGATAGCGTTTGTACGTTTCGGTGATCGCGTCGAGCGCATTGCCGTGAATCACGATGATCGGCGGATTCTGTCCGCCCTGGTGCGCGTAACGCAGTTTCGGGCGCACCGGACCGCGTCGGCGCGGCTGCTGGAATTCGACGGCATCGATCAACGCGCGCGTGAGCTTCGGCGTCGGCAGCTTGGCCATGGCGGCTGTGTAGGCGTCGTCAACCGAGCGCATCAACGGGCCGATCCCGGTTTTTTCCGCGGCGGAAATGAAATGGAATTTGGCGAAGTCGAGAAATTTTAGTTTGCGCTCGAGGTCCGCTTTGGTGCGGTCGCGCACATGCGGATCGAGACCGTCCCACTTGTTCACGCCCACCACCAGCGCACGGCCCTGCTCCACCACGAAGCCGGCAATGTGCGCGTCCTGCTCCGAAATGTCCTGGCGCGCGTCGAGCAGCAGGATCACGACATTGGCGTCGGAGATCGACTGCAGCGTCTTCACCACCGAGAATTTTTCGATCGCTTCGAACACTTTCCCGCGGCGGCGCAAACCGGCGGTGTCGATCAGCGTGTACGGCTTGCCGCCGCGTTCGAAATCGACATAGATCGAATCGCGCGTGGTGCCCGGCATGTCGAACGCGATCACGCGCTCTTCGCCCACCAGTGCATTGATCAACGTCGACTTGCCGACATTCGGACGGCCGACGATCGCGATCTTCACGCCGCGCGTCTGCTTCTCTTCGTCGCTTTCTTCCGGCTGGCCGGCGTAGGCGACTTCGAGCGCCTCGTTGATCATTTCGGTGACGCCGTCGCCATGCGCCGCGGAAATCGCGCGCGGGTCGCCGAGGCCGAGTTCGTAGAAGTCGGCGGCGACGTTGCTGTACTTCATGCCCTCCGCCTTGTTGACGACCAGGAAAATCGGCCGGCCGACCTTGCGCAGATAGTCGGCGATCGACTTGTCCTGCGGCGCGAGGCCATTGCGACCGTCGACGATGAACACGACGATGTCCGATTCCTCGACCGCCTGGCGGGTTTGACGCGCCATTTCGTGCAGGATGCCTTCTTTCGCGACCGGCTCGAAGCCGCCGGTGTCGACGACCAGATACGGCCGGTCGCCGGCGCGCCCCTCGCCGTAATGGCGATCGCGGGTGAGACCGGGCAGGTCGGCAACCAGCGCATCACGCGTGCGCGTGAGCCGGTTGAATAGCGTGGATTTCCCCACATTGGGGCGCCCGACGAGGGCAATAACGGGTTTCATCAGATGTTGTTCACGGTGAAACGCGGGATCGAAATCGACCGGCCGCGTAGCGACGCCATGCGGCCGCTACACGGCAGCGTTTGACGAAAATTATCACGAATTCGGCCAGCCCCGGATGTGCTGTCAATATGCACGCCCGGGCGGACGGGGGTTTGGCTGTATGGGCGACGCCAGCGGGCCGCCAGATTCAGTCTTGATTGCTCGACGGCTCGCACGCCGGTTCGAAACCGATTCTGTGCGGTATTGGCGAACCTGCCGTCGAAGGTGATGCCGCAAGCACTCACCGATGGCCACGTGGGCCCGTGCGCCATATCTGATCCGACTTGCCGGACCAGCCAGTCCGGCGGAATTCTTTTACTTACTCTGCCCTGCTACTACAACTCGAACTGCATCTCGGTAAAAACATGCGCGGCCGGCGAAGCCGGCCTGCGCGCCAGACAGCGATTGCTGCGCGCGATCAGCGCGGGCGGTAGCCGTACAAATCGCCGTCGTGCGTCAGCACCACCAGCGTTTCGCCGGCGAGCACCGGCGCTGCGGTGATCGGGCTGCCGTCGGTCTTCACGCGCGCGACCAGCGTGCCGTCGTCGCGGGACAGGAAGTGCACGTAGCCCTCGTAGTCGCCGAGTACCGCGGCGTGACCCAGAATGAACGGCACGCTCAGGTCGCGATTCTTCAGCTTGTCGTTCTTCCACAGCGGCGCGCCGCTGTTGGTATCGAACGCCGACACCACCGACCAGTCGTCCGCCGCGACCACGGCGCGCTCATCCTGCGCCAGACCGCTCGTGCTCGAAAACGCCTTTTCCCACACGGCGCGGCCCGAGTTCGCGTCGAAACAGCCAATCTGGCCCTGGAACGTCACGGCGCAGGTTTCCGAACCGACCAGCGTGGGCGGACCAGTCACGTCATTGATGCGCTCGACTTCCGTCACGCCCTTCGGATAGGACACCGGCGTTTGCCAGTAGTTGTCGCCCGTTTGCAGGTTGATCGCCGCGAACGCGCCGCCGGGGAAACCGGCCAGCACGGCCGCGTCGCCCGCGAACGTCATGCCCGACGACACGCGCAGATTGAGCGGCACCGCGCGATTGCGGTAATTCCACTTCTGCTCGCCGGTTTGCGCGTTGAACGCGGTGATCTGGCCGTCGACCGTACGCACCACCACGAGGCCGTTGCCGACGAGCGGCGGCGAGATGATTTCGCCCGGCGCCTTGGCGGTCCAGAGTTGCTTGCCATCCGCGCCGAGCACGTAGACGTCGCCCTTCAGGCCGCCGACCGCGGTAAGTGTGCCGTCGCTGCCGACGCCTGCCGACAGGTCGTCGTGCAGTTTGACGCGCCAAACGTCCTGACCGGTCTGCGCGTCGATCTTCGCAACCGAACCGTTCGCGCCGGCCGCGTACACCGCGTTGCCCACCGCAACCGGCGAGAACAGGTAACGCCCTGCCTTACCGACGCTTGCCTTCCAGGCCTGCTGCACGTCGAGCACGGGTTTGAACTCGGTGAGCGGCGTGGGCACGCGGCGCTCGTCTTTCGTGGATGAGCAAGCCGCCATGGTGAGCACGGTCATCGCACAGGCAACGGGCACAGCGTAACGTTTCAGCAGATTCATCGGTGGACGAAGCATTCAGGAAATTAGTTAAAAGAGACCGGTTGGTCGTTGCACGCGGCGCTGATTGGGGCGCTCATGTGCGGCGATCAGCCGCCCAGCGCGTCCAGCTTGAACTGAATCAACTGGCGTGCCGAGCTATCGTTTTTCGACAGCGAGTCGAGCGCGAGCTTATAGGCCGCGCGTGCATCGTCACGCTTGCCTTGGGCGGCGAGCAGATCGCCGCGGCCGTTCGCCACGATGCCCTTGAACGCGTCGGACTGCGGTTCGGCGAGCAAGGCGAGGCCCTGATCGTAAGCCTTGTCGTCGAGCAGCAATGAAGCGAGACGCAACTTGGCGATCTGCTTGAACTCGTCATCTTTCGCGTGATCGATGGTCCATTGCAGTTGCGCCTTCGCGGCGGATTCGTCGCCCGCGGCGTACAGCGCCTTGGCGGCGCCGAGCGCGGTCATTTGCGCATACGCGGTGCGGCTGAACTTGTCTTCCATGTCGGTGGCGACGCGCGTGATCTTCGCCTTGTCGCCCGATGCCACGGCTTGCTGCACCTGGTCATACAGCACGGCGGCTTCAGCCGCCTGGCGCCGTTGCCAGAAATTCCAGCCGTTCCAGCCGGCGGCGGCCACCAGTGCCACCAGCACGATCCATGTGGTTGCATTGCCCCACTGCGTCCACCATGCCTTCAGACTTTCAATCGATTCTTGTTCGTCGTGGTAACTCATTGCCCGGCGATTTCCTCTTTCTTGCTACGTGTGCGTGTCGAATCCGATTGAAAACCAACCGGCTCGACGACATCGCGATCAGTCGTCGCCGTCTTCGGCGGTTGCAACCATCGCATTGATTAGAAATTCGGTCAAGTCTTCGGCCGGCACGTTTTGTTGCTCGTTTTTACCGCCGTTAGCATTTGTATCGCGCAGTGGTTTGACGCCGACCGTGCCGTTGGCGATCTCGTCTTCGCCGAGCACCACGGCGAAGGCCGCGCCGCTTGCGTCGGCACGCTTCATCTGCGATTTGAAGCTGGCCGGTTGACCGTCGGCGCTGCAATGCAGGATCACGTCGAGACCGGTGTCGCGCAAACGCTCGGCGATGATAAAGGCCTGCTCGCGCGCCGCGTCGCCCTGATGGACCACGTACACGTCGCAACCTTCGTCTTCCGGCACGAGTTGCTCTTCCTTCAGCAACTCGAGGATGCGCTCAATGCCCATTGCCCAACCGCATGCCGCCGTCGGCTTGCCGCCAAGCTGCTCGATCAGCGGATCGTAACGGCCGCCCGCCGCGACGGTACCTTGCGCACCGAGTTTGTCGGTCACCCATTCGAACACGGTCAGATTGTAGTAATCGAGACCGCGCACGAGACGCGGATTGATCTTGAACGGGATATTGTTCGCCTTCAGAATGCGCTGCAAACCTTCGAAGTGCGCGCGCGATTCTTCGCCGAGAAAATCGATCAGCTTGGGCGCGTTCTGCGCGACTTCCTGCATGGCCGGATTCTTCGTGTCCAGCACGCGCAGCGGGTTCGTGTAGAGACGGCGCTTCGCTTCTTCGTCGAGCACGTCCATGTGCTTTTCGAGGTACGCGATCAGTTCCACACGATGCGCCGCGCGTTCATCCGCGAGGCCCAGCGAGTTGATTTCGAGCTTGATGCCCATCAGCCCGAGGTCGTCCCACAAGCGCTGGCACATCATGATGATTTCAGCGTCGGCATCCGGGCCGGCAAAGCCGAGCGCTTCCACGCCGACCTGATGGAACTGGCGATAACGGCCGCGCTGCGGACGCTCGTGACGGAACATCGGGCCGATGTACCACAGACGCTTCGGGCCGTCGTACAGCATGTTGTGTTCGATCGCCGCGCGCACCACCGCCGCCGTGTTTTCCGGGCGCATGGTCAGATTTTCACCGTTCAGTGCGTCGGTAAAGCTGTACATCTCTTTCTCGACGATGTCGGTCACTTCACCGATACCGCGCTTGAACAGCTGCGTATGCTCGATGATCGGCGTACGAATATTCTGGTATCCGTACGAACGCAGCATCGACTTGACGGTCGTTTCGAAAAATTCCCACAGCCCGGCTTCCTGCGGAAGGATGTCGTTCATGCCCTTCACGCCGGAGAGCTTTTCGAGCTTTTTCTTCTGTTCAGTCATCTGTATTCGAGAGCCGATATTTAGTTGGCTACCGTGGCGCGGCCATAGCTGCGCTCGACGTAGTCACTCACGATTTGCTGGAATTCTTGCGCGATGTTATCGCCGCGCAGCGTCTTGACCTTTTCGCCGTCGATGAACACCGGCGCCGCCGGATTCTCACCCGAGCCCGGCAGGCTGATGCCGATATTCGCCTGCTTCGACTCGCCCGGACCGTTGACGATGCAGCCCATCACCGCGACGTGCATCTTTTCGACGCCCGGATACTGATCGCGCCAAACCGGCATCTGCGTACGCAAATAGGTCTGGATTTGCGACGCCAGTTCCTGGAACAGCGTGCTGGTGGTGCGACCGCAACCCGGGCACGCGATCACCATCGGCGTGAACGAGCGCAGCCCCATGGTCTGCAAAATTTCCTGGCCCACGATCACTTCGCCGGTGCGCGAGGCGCCCGGTTCCGGCGTGAGCGAAATACGGATCGTGTCGCCGATGCCCTGCTGCAGCAACACGGACAACGCCGCCGTCGAGGCAACGATGCCCTTCGAACCCATGCCTGCCTCGGTCAAGCCGAGATGCAGCGCGAAGTCGCAACGGCGCGCGAGTTCGCGGTACACGGCGATCAGATCCTGCACGCCGCTGACCTTGCACGACAGAATGATCTGGTTGCGCGAGAGACCGAGTTCGACCGCCCGCTCCGCCGAGCCGATCGCCGACTGGATGAGCGCTTCGTACATCACACTTTGCGCTTCCCACGGCGTGGAACGCGCGGCGTTCTCGTCCATCATCTTCGCGAGCAGATCCTGATCGAGGCTGCCCCAGTTGACGCCGATACGCACCGGCTTATCGTACTTCGCCGCGGCTTCGATCATCTGCGCGAACTGCGTGTCGCGTTTCGCGCCGTGACCCACGTTGCCCGGATTGATCCGGTACTTGGACAACGACTCCGCGCACTCGGGGTAATCGCGCAACAGCAAATGGCCGTTGTAATGGAAGTCGCCCACCAGCGGCACCGACACGCCCATGCGGTCGAGCTGCTCGCGCACGGCCGGCACGGCTGCGGCCGCTTCCGGCGTGTTCACCGTGATACGCACCAGTTCCGAACCGGCTTGCGCCAGTTCCTTGATCTGGATGGCGGTGCCGATCGCGTCCGCGGTGTCCGTGTTGGTCATCGACTGGATGCGCACGGGTGCGTCGCCGCCGATGGTAACGAGCTGGCCGCCCCAACGGACGTCGACCGCGTGCGACTTGCGCCGCGGTGCCTGGCCGCCGAACACCGGCTCGGTTGAAACGATCTTGCTACTGGATTGGGATTGAGCTTCGGATTGCATCGAAAAACCCATTTACGCCGCATGCGCCACACAAAAGACGTCGCGCCTGAATTGAAAAAGCGCCGCGGACCGGTTGGCCGCGGCGCATACCGTATCTGTCAAGGCAGCGCGAAGCGCGCCACGTTGCCCTTGGCCGCCGCATATTTCGCGGGATCGACCGGCTGGCCGTCGAGCGTCAGCGAGTCGAGGCCGGCCCTGTTGCCGAGCGTGACCTTGAAAGGCGCTTCGCCCGTTACTGCCTTGGTATCGCCTGCGTGCACGAGGCCGGAGAACACTTCCTTGCCATCTTTGCCACGCACGCTGAACCAGCTATCCTGCTTCACGCTCAACGCGACGGTCGACTGACCCGCAGCCGGCGTCACCATGGCCGCCGGCGCGCTCGCGCCCGGTGCGGTTGTCCCAACCGGTGCCTGCGAGCCCGTCTTAGGCGCGGCCATCATTGCCGTAACTGCCGGGGCCGACGAAGGTGCCGTACCGGTGGCGAGCGGCGCGGGCATCGGCGTAGCCGACGCTGCATTCTCCGCTGCCGCCTGCGTATCCGGCGCTGAAGCAGCCTCTTCCGCAGTCGCTTCCGAACCTGCCGATTGGCCCTGCGCCACCGCGCCCGATGCGCCGGTTGCGCCGCCAGTGGCACCGTTCGCGCTCGCTTTCAAGCGCGCCAGCCAGGCCGACGAATCGCCGCCATTGGTGTGCCACATGCCGAGCGCGATCACCGCGACGATCACCGCCGCCACGCCCCACAGCCACGAGCGGCTCTTTTGCCCACTGCCGCCCAGCGAGAGCGATACCTTGCCACGCGGCAAGTCCCTACCCGACGACGCCGGCATCGACAGATCCGGCGCGGGCACTCCCTTTTCGCGGCGCAGTGCCGCCGTGAACGGCGTGGGATCCGCACCGAGCATTTTCGCGTAGCTGCGCACCACGCCCAGCGCGAAGGTCGTATCCGGCAAGTGGCTGATGTCACCCGATTCGAGCGCGCGCAACTTGGTGACGGACACTTTCAAACGCGCCGACACGTCGTCGATCGTCCAGCCTTTCGATTCACGCAATTGAGTCAAGCGCGCGCCAACCGCCGCCAACGAATCCATGCCCGGCTGCACAACAGGCTGCACCGCCGCCCGTGCGACCGGCGCCGGATGGCTTTCGTTCGTGTCTGTGTCCTGCGGCTGCGGGTGCTGCGGCTCACTCATCCCAAATCCTTTCGCGTCGATTCTTTTTCACTCGTGCGAGCCGGACGGGCTAAAGCCTCACGTCCGAATCGCAGACCGTTTATAACAAAATGTGCGGCCTTGTGCGCCGCTTCCGATCGCTTCTGCAAACTTTCTTTTCAATCGACGCCGGCGCGGCAGGTTGTCGCGCGTTCGCGGAGCTTCTCCGAACGCGGGCGCCCTGCCTTCACCGCGCGATTACACGCCGCGAACCTCGATCACCTTGGCTGCCTTCCCGGTGCGCTCAGCGAGGCGAGTGCGGTCTTTCACCGCGCCGGCCAACTGACCGCAGGCAGCGTCGATATCATCGCCGCGTGTCTTGCGCACCGTAGTGACGACGCCCGCGTCCATCAATACTTGTGCAAACCGCTTGATCTGCTCCGGTTTCGAGCGGATGAGGCCCGATTCGGGGAACGGATTGAACGGGATCAGGTTGAATTTGCACGGCACGTCGCGCGTGACCGCGAGCAATTCGCGCGCTTGCGCCTCGCTGTCGTTCACGCCGTCGAGCATGCAATATTCAAACGTAATGAAATCGCGCGGCGCGACCTTCAGATAACGCTGGCAAGCCGCCATCAGTTCGCGCAGCGGGTACTTCTTGTTCAGCGGCACGAGCATGTCGCGCAGCGGATCGCTAGGCGCATGCAAGGAGACCGCGAGCGCGACCGGCAGATCGGCGCCGAGCCGGTCCATCATGGGCACGACGCCCGAGGTGGACAGCGTGACACGGCGGCGCGACAGGCCGTAGGCGTTGTCGTCGAGCATCAGGCGCATGGCCGGCACGACCGCGTCGTAATTGAGCAGCGGCTCGCCCATGCCCATCATCACGACGTTCGTGACGACCCGCTCGCCCTTGCCGTCGCCACCCGTGGCGCGCCCGCCGTCCGCGCCGCGCGACGCGCGCAGTGCGAACTCGGCCATGCGCAACTGGCCGATGATTTCAGCGGTGGTGAGATTGCGGGAGAAACCCTGCTTGCCGGTCGAACAGAAACGGCAGTTGACCGCACACCCGGCCTGCGACGACACACACAGCGTGCCACGCGTTTCTTCGGGAATGTAGACGGTTTCAACCGCGTTGCTGTTGCCGACGTCGATCAGCCACTTGCGTGTGCCGTCGGTCGAAATATTGTCGCTGACGATGCCCGGCATCGAGATCGTGGCGCGCCCCTTGAGCTTTTCGCGCAAGGACTTCGCGAGATCGGTCATGCCGTCGAAGTCGGCAGCGTTGTATTGGTGAATCCAGCGCTGCAATTGCTTGGCGCGAAACGGCTTCTCGCCCAGACTGTCGCAGTAAGCGACAAGCCCTTGGGCGTCGAGGTCGAGAAGGTTGACGGTGGGACTGCTCGTCATATCGAATCCTGCCATTTCAGTGCGAGACTACGTTCATGCAACAAGCTGCATGAACGCAATGCCGTTCGCGCCCATTCCTGCTGCTTTTACCTTACTACTTTGCCGGGCGATTCGTGCGATAAATCCGGTCGGCTGCACGAATCGCGCACGGGAGTTCTGCTTAGCGCGAGTACACGTTCACTTGCGGGAAGAAGAACGCGATTTCAACGGCAGCGGTTTCAGCGGCGTCCGAACCATGCACTGCGTTCGCGTCGATGCTGTCGGCGAAGTCGGCGCGGATCGTGCCCTTTTCCGCCTTCTTCGGGTCCGTTGCACCCATCAGATCACGGTGCTTCAGGATGGCGTTCTCGCCTTCCAGCGCTTGCACGACGACCGGGCCCGAGATCATGAAATCGACCAGGTCCTTGAAGAACGGACGTGCAGCGTGCACAGCGTAGAACTTCTCCGCGTCGGCGCGCGACAGGTGAACCATGCGCGAAGCCACGATCTTCAGACCAGCGTTTTCGAAACGGCTGTAGATCTGGCCGATCACGTTCTTGGCCACTGCGTCCGGCTTGATAATCGACAGGGTGCGTTCGATCGCCATAAAAACTCCAAAAAATTAAGAGGTTACAGATTCAAATGAATCCGCTATTGTAGCATGTTCCCGTGTATGATTGCGATTGAACCCTTACAGAATTGAAAGACTCCAAGCAGGAGTTTCCGAATACTGGTAGCGTTGGTGGTGCGGTATTTTGACGGTATTGAAACTCCCCGCCCGCGCGCCAATCTTAGGGATGAGAGCGCTGCTGGCGGCGGGAAATCCTACCGGCGCCGCACCACTTGCTACAACCCGCTTCACAACCATACGCATCACGCTTCTGAGGTAAGGAGAGACCATGAACGAACATCCGTATAGCTTTGGCCGCAATGGCGCGGTCAGCACGGTCGAAACGCGTAACCGCGTGCTACGGAACACCTACTGGCTGCTCGCGCTGTCCATGATTCCGACAGTGCTGGGCGCGTGGGTGGGCCTCACCACCGGTTTCTCGCTGTTCGCCGCCACGAGTCCCGCCATGAGCATGCTGGCGTTCTTCGCGATCGCCTTCGGCTTCATGTTCGCCATTCAGAAGACCAAAGACAGCGCGGCCGGCGTGTTCGTGCTGCTCGGCTTCACGTTCTTCATGGGCCTGATGCTCTCGCGCATCCTGAGCTTCGTGCTCGGTTTTTCGAACGGCCCGTCGCTGATCATGCTCGCCTTCGGTGGCACTGGTGTGATCTTCGCGTCCATGGCAACCATCGCCACGGTCAGCAAGCGCGACTTCTCGGGTCTCGGCAAGTGGCTGTTCATGGGCGTGATCGTGCTGCTGCTCGCGTCGGTCGCGAACGTGTTCCTGCATCTGCCGGCGCTAATGCTCACGGTGTCGGTCATGGCCATCGTGATCTTCTCGGCCTACATGCTGTTCGACGTGCAGCGCGTCGTGAATGGCGGTGAAACGAATTACATTACCGCCACGCTCGCGATCTACCTGGATCTGTACAACGTGTTCGTGAATCTGCTGGCGCTGCTCGGCATCTTCGGCGGCAATCGCAACTAAGCCTGGTTTGGGGCGCGGCGTTCGAAACGCCACAGCCCTGAAAGACAAAGCCCATAACGAGCAATCGTTATGGGCTTTTTTCATGGCGCCGCGGTGTCTGCCGCGCGCAAATCCAGCGTCAGACGCGCGTCACACGCTCAGCCACGCAAATCCCTCATCTTGGGACGCCACCACCACTTCCGTCGGCGCCGCGCCCAGCACACCGGCCATCGCTGCCTGCGCCAGTTCCGGCAGATTGTTCTGCTGGCTCAAATGCGCGGCAACGAGATGGCGCAATCGCGAACGATCGAGCGAGGCGAGAATTTCAGCCGCCGCGTCGTTGTTCAAATGCCCATGATTCCCGCCGATGCGCGCCTTCAGTGACTGCGGATAGCGGCTGCCCGCCAGCATCCGCACGTCGTGATTGCATTCGAGCACCAGCGCGTCGCAGCCACTCAGCACCGAGCTGATATGCGGCGTGGAGGTGCCGACATCCGTCAGCACGCCGAGCCGGCTCGCGCCGTTCGACAGCACGTATTGCAGCGGCTCGCGCGCGTCATGCGGAACGGTGTAGGGAAGAATGCTGAGGTCGCCGATCGCCACCGCTTCATCGCCCCACAGCACCTGCAGGTCGATATCGGCTTCGTCGGCGCCCACCGCGCGGGCGGTGCCCCAGCTCATGTACAACGGAATCGACCACTTGCGCGCCAGCGTCAGCGCGCTGCCAATGTGGTCGCTATGTTCATGCGTGATCAATATCGCGTCGAGACCCTCGACGCTCGCGCCGAGCCGCGTTAGACGCCGCTCGACTTCCTTGGCCGAAAAACCGCAGTCGAGCAACACGCGTGTGGTGGTTGCCCCGCTTTGCGCTTCCACCAGCAACGCATTGCCTTCACTGCCGCTACCGAGACTCGCGAACCTCACAGTCCGCTTAGTTCAGTTGCGCGTGCAGCAGCGTCACGATGCGCTGCGCGTCGGACGAATTATCGACCTGCCCGTTCGCCGTCAGCACCGCCACCTGCGTCACCGTGTCGCCCTTCGAGCGCACGTTGACGAGGAATTCCTGGCTCGGCTTCTTCGAGGAACTGCCGCTGTAAAACAGCTTGCCGAGCAGCCCCTCCTTCTTCAGTTCCTGCATCGAGTCCGCATAGCGCACGTAGTAGATGCCCTTCGCGCGATCGCGGTTGTCGACGGTAAAGTTGGTGCGGTCGAGCGCGAGGCCCACGCGCAGCCACGCGCGGTCGAACGACTCAGGCAGGTCGAGCGTGGATGCGCCCGCGCTCTGGTCGATCGTGGCCGGCGCAACCGCTGAGCGCGCGTCGGTCAGCAGTTGCTTCGATTGCGCTTCGGTCAGGCCGAACTTCTGCATCAGCTTGGTGAGGAACAGGGCCTCGAGCGCCGGATCGCGCGGGCGCTCTTCCCAACGCGACGACGTCTTGTCCTGCCCCGTCAACACTTCCTCCATGGCGCTGTGCGTAATGGAGATGTCGGTCGTGTCGCCCGGCGCGCGCGACACGAGTGTGCGGAAGCTGTCACGCGTGCCCGACGAATACGCGAAATCGATGACCTTGCCCACCGTGCGGCGGAACCAGTCGTCCGGAATGTTGGCGCGGTTTTCCGCCCAGTCGGTCGTCATGATGCCGGTGGCCGGCGCGTCGGTCTTCAGCGCGAAGCCGTTTTCCTGCCAGAACTCCTGCAACTGCGGCCAGAGCTGATCCGGCGAGCGGCCGTCGACGACCAGCCAGCGGCGATCGCCATCACGTTCGATATGCATGCCGAGCGGATCCTGCGCGTTGGGCTGGCCTTCGGTCGTATTGCCGGCAGCCGTCACCGCGCGCTTCTGCGCGCCGCCCAATGCCAGATTGGCCGGCGGTGCGACATACCGCTCGTCGGTCTTGGTGGTGCTCAAATCGTTTGGAACGGCGAGCGGCGGCGCGCTGCCCGCACCCTTGTAGTTGACGCGGTCGGAAGCAAACCAGTCGTTCAGCGTGTCACAGCCGGCGAGCGTCGTGAGGGCAAGCGCCAGCGCCGCCATGCGGGTTGCGTGGAGGGAAAGTGCGGAACGTTTCATGAGGTCCTTCGTGATGCTGGAACGCGGTGCCTTGGTTCTGTGTGCCGGGAACGTGGGCTGGATCGACGTCGGTTAAGGGAGTGCCGGTGGCAGGCTTTCGTTAGCGCTACTGGGTGCCGCGGACGCTATCCGCCTAGCCCAGCAGGCCCGCTTCGCGCAGCGCGGCGCGCACCACTTCGTGGTATTGCGCGTCGAGCGGCGTGAGCGGCAGGCGGATTCCGCCCTGCACACGACCCAGTTGCTGCAGTGCCCATTTGGCCGGAATCGGATTCGATTCGATGAACAGGTTCTTGTGCAGCGACAGGAGTTTCAGATGAATTTCACGCGCGGTCTTCGCATCCGCGGCCAGGGCGGCCTTGCAGAGCTCGCTCATCGCGCGCGGCGCGACGTTGGCGGTGACCGAAATATTGCCGTGGCCGCCGAGCAGCATCAGCGCGATCGCGGTGGGATCGTCGCCGCTGTAGATGCCGAAGTGCGCCGGCGCGGACTTGATCAGATGCGCGGCGCGATCGATATTGCCGGTCGCCTCCTTCACACCGATGATGCCCGGCACCTGCGCGCAACGCAGAATGGTTTCGTTGCTCATGTCCGCAACGGTGCGGCCCGGCACGTTGTACAGAATGACCGGCAGATCGACGGTTTGGGCGATCTTCGCGAAGTGGCGATAGATGCCTTCCTGCGTCGGCTTGTTGTAGTACGGCACGACCTGAAGCGTGGCGTCGGCGCCGACTTCCTTGGCCTGGCGGGTAAGTTCGATCGCCTCGGTCGTGGAGTTGCCGCCCGAGCCCGCGATCACCGGAATCCGGCCCGCTGTATGCTCGACTGCGGTCTTGACCATCAGCACGTGTTCTTCAACCGACAACGTGGCCGACTCGCCGCTCGTGCCGACCACCACGAGAGCGTTCGTGCCCTCCGCGATGTGCCAGTCGATCAGTTTGCGAAACGCCGGCAGATCGAGGCCGCCGTCTTCGAGCATCGGGGTGATGATGGCAGGAATGCTGCCGCGAATCTGAACGCCGGTGTTGCTGCCTTGGTTGCCGCTGTGGTTGCCGTTAGTCATGAAACGCCATGAATTTGATCAGGTAAACCGCGATTGTAGCGGATTAGCCAGCCAACTCGTAACAAGGCGGGGGTGCCGCCTGCGCGGGGTCGACTGAGCGCTCCGCCTCCAGAATTGCGCAGATCCGCTGGACGTAGGCCGGGCGCGGCTGCGCGAGAAAACCGTCCTGAAAAGCGACGACCCGGAGCCGGCCGCGCACACGGTCGAGGAGCTCGCCCGGCGCCAGCAGAAACGCCGGATTAGAGGGTTTGCCGACGCTTTCGTTTCCTTGCGCGAAGGTCTCGTAAACCAGTACGCCGCCGGGCGCGAGCGCGTCCAGAAGCTGCGGAAAGAGCGGCCGGTGCAGGTAATTCGTCACCACGACGGCGGCGAATTTCGCGTCAGCCGGCAGAGGCCACGCGGCGCCTTCGAGATCGGCCTGGAGCGGAGTGACGAGCGGCTCGCCGCGCAGCGCGTCGAGCGCCGCCGCGTCGCGGTCGATGGCGGTTACCGGATGCCCAAGCGACGTAAAGAAACGCGCATGCCGCCCCGCTCCGGACGCGACGTCGAGCACAGCGCCGCCCTTCGCGACCAGATGCGCCCAATCGCGCACCCACGGCGACGGCTCGCCCAATCCATGCACGGCGGCAGCAGCGGAAATACTCATGAGATCAGCGCCGCTCGTCAGTTGTACGAGAGCCCCATGGCTTCGCGTACGTCGCGCATCGTTTCCGTGGCGAACCGGCGGGCCTTGTCGCAACCGTCGGCAACGATCGCGCGCAACAGCGACGGATCGTCCATGTACTTCTGCGCGCGCTCGAGCATGGGCTGCTGCTCGCGCAGGATGCCTTCGATCACCGGTTGCTTGCACTCGAGGCAGCCAATGCCGGCCGTGCGGCAACCCTTCTGCACCCATTCGTGGGTGGCTTCGTCCGTGTAGACCTGATGAAGCTGCCACACCGGGCATTTGTCGGGGTCGCCCGGATCGGTGCGGCGCACGCGAGCCGGATCGGTCGGCATGGTGCGGACTTTCTTCGTGATGGTCTCCGCATCTTCACGCAGGCCGATCGTGTTGCCGTACGACTTCGACATTTTCTGGCCATCGAGACCCGGCATGCGCGACGCTTCCGTCAACATCGCTTGCGGCTCGACCAGAATGATCTTGCGCGAACCTTCGAGGTAGCCGAACAGGCGCTCGCGGTCGTTCATCGACAGGCTCTGCGACTCCTGCAACATGGCGCGCGCCTGTTCGAGCGCTTCGTCGTCGCCTTCCTGCTGGTAGGCGTTGCGCAGCTCGTGGTAGAGCTTGGCGCGCTTGCCCCCGAGCTTTTTCGCGGCGTCGTTGGCCTTCTCTTCGAAGCCCGGTTCGCGGCCGTACAGATAGTTGAAACGGCGCGCGATTTCGCGCGTCATTTCAACGTGCGGCACCTGGTCTTCGCCAACCGGCACGAGCGAGCCGCGATACAGCAGAATGTCCGCCGCCATCAGCACCGGATAGCCGAGGAAGCCGTAAGTGGACAGATCCTTGTCCTTCAGCTTCTCCTGCTGCTCCTTGTAGGTCGGCACGCGTTCGAGCCAGCCGAGCGGCGTGCTCATGCCGAGCAGCAGCGCCAGTTCGGCATGCTCGGGCACCTTGCTCTGAATGAACAGCGTGGCCTGCGCCGGATCGATGCCGGAGGCCAGCCAGTCGATCAGCACGTCCCAGACATTCTTTTCGATCACTTCGGGCGTTTCGTAGTGCGTGGTCAGCGCATGCCAGTCGACCACACAAAAAAAGCACGGGTACTCGGACTGCAGCCGCACCCAGTTTTTCAGCACGCCGTGATAGTGGCCGAGGTGCAACGACCCGGTGGGCCGCATGCCGGAGAAGATACGGTCTGGGAACATGGTTATCTAGAAAAGCGAAACAAGGGGAGTCAGAATGGCGGTGATCGCGCTGTAGCCGATCGTGACCAGCGGGTTCAGCCAGTATCGCGTGAGCGTGCCCGTCATGACCAGCGCCATTACGATGAAAAACCCGTACGGTTCGAGGCGCGACAGCGTGATGGACTGCCGCGGCGGCAGCAGCGCCATTAGCACACGGCCGCCGTCGAGCGGCGGCAGCGGAAACAGGTTGAGCACGCCGAGCACGAGATTCACGCCGACGCCCGCGCCCGCCATGCGCGTGAAGAACGGCTCGTCCACGTTCATGACCGCGAGCGCGACGCCGAACAGCCCCCAGATCACCGCCTGCACGAAATTGCAGGCCGGGCCCGCGGCCGCGACCCACAGGCTGCCCCAACGCGGATTGCGCAGGTTGCCGAAGGCGACCGGCACCGGTTTGGCGTAGCCGAACATGAACGCGCCGCTCGTGGCGAAGTACAGCAGCAAGGGAATCGCGATCGTGCCGAGCGGATCGATATGCCGCATCGGATTGACGGAGACGCGGCCGAGCACATAAGCGGTATTGTCGCCGAGCCAGCGCGCGACGTAACCATGGGCGGCTTCGTGCAGCGTGATGGCGAAAATCACCGGCAGCGCGTACACCGCAATGGTCTGTATCAGGGAAGAATCCATAACTCGTTATTGTAACAACGCGATTGCGTGCGTCTGTCCGCTTTCACTCATGCCGTTTCTTCGAGGCCGAACGGCGCCAGCGAGCCACGCCCCGGCCGCACCAGCACCGGTTCCGCGCCGGTCAGATCGATCACCGTGGACGGCTCGCACGCGCACGGACCGCCGTCGATCACCAGATCCAATTGCTTCTCGAGGCGCTCGCGGATTTCTTCGGGGTCATTCAACGGCTGGGTTTCGCCCGGCATGATCAGCGTCGAGCCGAGCAGCGGCTGGCCGAGTTCTTCGAGAATCGCCAGCGTGATCGCGTGATCCGGCACGCGCAGCCCGATGGTCTTGCGCGACGGATGCGACAGGCGCCGCGGCACTTCCTTGGTGGCTTGCAGGACGAACACGTACGGACCCGGCGTCACCGATTTGATCAGCCGGTATTGGCGGTTGTCCACCATCGCGAAATTGGCGAGTTCCGACAGGTCGCGCACCAGCAGCGACAGCAACTGCTTCTCGTCGAGTCCGCGAATGCGCCGCAGACGCTCGACCGCGTCCTTGTCGTCCAGATGGCAGGCGAGCGCGTAGCTCGAATCCGTCGGCAACGCGACCACGCCGCCATCGTTGATGATCTGCACGGCCTGCTTGACGAGGCGCGGCTGCGGGTTATCAGGATGAAGCCGGAAGTATTGGGACATGGCGGCTAACGTTGGCTCACGGATGGAAGGCGGACGGTCGGCAAAGCGGGCTGCCGCTGAGCGTCGGCCGAAAATATGCGCCTTGCCCGGCCGCTTTTCGTCGACGACGTGCCGCGACGGCACGGCGCGCTCACAGCCAGCGTTCCCAGACGGGCTTCAGATCGGCGGGCAGCGGCGGCAGCGTGCCGAGATCGACGCGGCCTTCGCCCGGGGCGTGGAAGTCGGATCCGCGCGACGCCTCGAAACCGAAACGGCGCGCGACATCGGCGTATTCACGGTACTGATCCGGCGTGTGGCTGCCCGTCACCACCTCGATCGCCTTGCCGCCGAGATCGATGAACTCGGCAAAAAATGCGTCGAATTCGACCGGCGAATAAGCGTAGCGACCCGGATGCGCAATGATCGCTTCGCCGCCGGCGGCCTGAATCCAGCCCACCGCGTCGGCCAGCTTGGCCCAGCGGTGCGCCACGTAGCCCGGTTTGCCGTCGCCGAGAAAGCGGCTGAACACGTCCTGCGTGGAACTGGCGTAGCCGCTTTCCACCATGAAGCGCGCGAAATGGGTGCGCGAAATCATGTCCGGATTCGACACGTATTTGAGCGCGCCCTGATAGGCGTCAGGAATGCCGAGCGTGGCGAGTTGCTCGCCGATCGCCTCCGCCCGCGCGGCGCGGCCGTTGCGCGTACGCGCGAGGCCGTCGATCAGGATCGAACTGGTCGGATCGATACCCAGCCCGACGATGTGCACCGTGCGCGACGCCCACGTGACCGAAATCTCGACGCCGCTCACATAGTCCATGCCGAGCGCCTCGGCGGTGCTTCGCGCTTCGTGCTGGCCGCCCAGCTCATCGTGATCGGTCAGCGCCCACAACGTCACGCCGCCCGCATGCGCGCGGCGCGCGACGTCGGCCGGCGCGAACTGGCCGTCGGAAACGGTGGAGTGACAGTGGAGGTCGGCGTTCATCGTCGTCTTGAAAAGGTTCTGCGCTCATTTTACTGCAACGCAGTAAGCGGACGCAGAGCTATCTCACAACGGACGCCCCGAAGCAGCTGCCCCGGAACCCGAGGACTTCTCGAAAGCGCTACGCGCAGAATCCCTCGATCAGCGCGGCCACCTGTTCCGGCTGGTCGTGATGCACCATGTGCCCCGCTCCATCGATGATTTTCTCGCGCCAGTCGGGGAACGCCTGAAAACGCGCCTTGAATTCGTCGAGTGGAATCTCGCCGGCAATCTGCGCGAGGGTCGGCGAATTGGCGGCTTCCACGTGCAGCACCTTCGCGCTTACCTTACGCCAGGTCGCCATCACTTCGTCGAGACGGTACAGCGCCGGGCCGCGCAGCTTGTGCGCGGGATCTGCGAGCAGCATGAAGCGCCCTTCGCCGTCCGGCTTCGACCAATGCTGCGCGAGAAATTGCGCGCGCTGCGGATCGAGGCGCGGATTGGTCTTGATCAGGCGCGCGGCGACGTCGTCGAGCGACGCGTAGCGCTTCAGTTGCGGCGGATCGCGCAACTCGTCGAGCCAGTTGCGCAGGCGCCTGGGCGCTTGCGCCGAGTGCGACGGCGCAAGACCGAAGCCTTCCAGATCGACCACCCGCCGCACCCGCTCCGCCCGCACGCCCGCATACACGCAGGCGATGTTCGCCCCCATGCTGTGGCCGACCAGATTCACTTCGCCGGTCGGCGCGTAGTGGTCGAGCAACGCGTCGAGATCGGCCAGATAGTCCTGAATCCAGTAGTTGCCGCCGCCGTGCTCCGCCACCGGCCAGTCCGACAGGCCAAAACCGCGCATATCCGGCGCCAGCACCTGCCAGTCTCCGCCGAGCGCATCGACGACGAACTGGAACGATGCGGCCACGTCCATCCAGCCGTGCAGCATGAAGAGCATCGGCGCATCCGGATTGCCCCAACGCCGCACATGCAGGCGGATGCCGCGCACGGCGACGAATTCAGACTGGGAAGTGTTCATGAACGGCACGTCCAAAAAACGAATGGTCGTTCGATTATAACGAGATAGCCCGCCTATGCGCGGGCCGGATGGTGAAGTAAATCTCAATCGCCGGACAAGAGCGGCGCCAGGACGCGGTCCGCATCGCATCCGCGGGGACCTTGCCGCGAGCCGCGAAGCGAGCACCTCGTGGCCGGCCAAGCGGCTCAACCACACAACCGTTTACAATACCCGATTCGACCATCCAACGCGCCCGATGCGCCGGCGAGGCCGGACAGCCCGGTGAGACAACCGTTCCGGGCAGTTCAGCGCCCGGTCCAGCGCACGCAGCGACCGATCAAGAGGAGACACCGTGACCATTTACAAGCTTGGCGAAGCCGCCCCAACCATCCATGAAAGCGTCTTTGTCGCGGATTCGGCGAGCATCATCGGCAACGTGACGCTCGGAGAGAACGCCAGCGTCTGGTTCGGCGCGACGATTCGCGGCGACAACGAGCCGATCACCATCGGCGCCGCCAGCAACGTGCAGGAAAACGCCGTGCTGCACACCGACCCCGGTTTTCCGCTCACGATCGAGCCGAACGTGACAGTCGGCCATCAGGTCATGCTGCACGGCTGCACGATCAAGGAAGGTTCGCTGATCGGAATTCAGGCCGTGGTCTTGAATGGAGCGGTAATCGGCCGCAACTGTCTGGTCGGAGCGGGCGCCATCGTCACCGAGGGCAAGGTGTTTCCCGACAATTCGCTGATTCTCGGCGCGCCCGCCAAGGTGGTGCGCGAACTGACCGAGGCGGATATCGCCAACATGCAGCGCGGCGCGGCAGTTTATGCCGAGCGCCGCGAATACTACAAGGCGCAGCTCGTGCGCATCGGCTAACCAGCCGGAGCGCGCGGCGCGGCATCATGCTGCGTCATTTGACCGAGGAAAAGTTGTGAGCGACCAGTTGCAAAAATTCATGTTCAGCGCGGCGCCAGTGC
Source organism: Paraburkholderia sp. BL25I1N1 (assembly GCF_003002025.1). Classification (GTDB taxonomy): domain Bacteria; phylum Pseudomonadota; class Gammaproteobacteria; order Burkholderiales; family Burkholderiaceae; genus Paraburkholderia. The sequence goes on along the minus strand of NZ_PVZB01000004.1, from coordinate 221,089 downwards.
GCGGCGAGATCGTTTCCCTGCGCAATACATGGCAGGAAGTGCTGACGCGCCGCGACTATCCGGCGCCGGTGCGGACGGTTCTGGGCGAAATGATGGCGGCGTGCGCGCTGCTGTCGGCGAATCTCAAGTTCGACGGCACGCTCATCATGCAGATTTTCGGCGACGGCCCGGTCAAGATGCTGGTGGTGCAATGCGGCTCCGATCTGTCGATGCGCGCCACCGCCAAGCTGTCCGGCGAGGCGGCCAACGTGATCGGCGAGACCGCCAGCATGGTCGACCTGCTCAACGCAAGCGGCCACGGCCGCTGCGTGATCACGCTCGACCCGGCCAGCAAGCAGCCCGGTCAGCAGCCGTATCAAAGTATCGTGCCGCTGTCGGGCGTGGACGGCCCGCTCAACTCCATGGCCGAAGTGCTCGAGCATTACATGCATCACTCGGAGCAGCTCGACACGCGCCTGTGGCTCGCGGCGAACACCGAGCGCGCGGTCGGCATGCTGCTGCAAAAGCTGCCGGGCGACGGCGGCATCGTGCCCCATCCGGGCGATCTGGACGCGGACACGTGGGAGCGCGTCTGCACGCTGGGCGGCACGATGTCGCAAGACGAGCTGCTGAAGGAAGAACCGGAAACGATCTTCCGGCGCCTCTTCTGGCAGGAAAACGTCCAGCATTTCGAACCGGCCACGGCGCGCTTCGAGTGCACGTGTTCGCGCGAAAAAGTCGGCGGCATGCTGAAGATGCTGGGCCGCGAGGAAGTCGACGGCGTGCTCGAAGAGCGCGGCCATGTCGAGATTCATTGCGAGTTCTGCAACCAGCGTTACGAGTTCGATCCGGTCGACGTGGCGCAACTTTTCGTCGCCGAGGCGCTCTCACAAGGTGTGACGCCTGCGGCTGAACAGCGGCACTAGACGGCTCGCCGGCGCGCGGATTGCATACGCGCCGAACGGCGGTTCATCACGCCTGTATCACGCCTGTATCACGGCAGTAAAAATACCGCGCCGCCCGCTGCCTTTTCAGGGCCCGGGCGGCGCAGTATCTTTGATCATTGCGTTGAATCATTGGCGGTGCGCGCGGCGCATGATTTGCTTAGGCATCCGACCGATGGAGATCGAACATGAACCACCCTACTTCGTTGATCCCGCTGCTGTGCCGTGCGCGCACGGTGGCTGTGCTGGCTGTCGTCGTCGGCAGTGGCGCGCTGGCGGGCTGCATGATGGACCCGCCGGGGCCGTCGCCGATTTATAGCCGGCTACCCGTCGACCAGTCGGGCATGGCCGCCACCGCCCAACCGCTGACCCCTGAAGAACGCCAGCGCTATGACGCGATCGACCGCCAGGTGATGGCCGAGCAGAATCAGGCGATTGCGGCCGACAACGCAGCGCAAGCCTGGTCGCGTTACTACACGCCGCCTGTCAGCGTGTACGGCAGCTACTACGGCGGTGGTTGGGGACACGGCTGGGGTACGGGTATCGGCGTCGGTTACGGGCCGTATTGGGGCTGGTGAGCGCCCACAGGCTCTGATGCGCACTGCGGAAATCGCGGCTCGGCGCGCGGCGGCCAGGGTCAAAGAAAAAGGCACGGTTCTCACCGTGCCTTTATTGCATCCGTCGTACTGAACCGTTGCCGTGCTACGGCGACGCTCAGTGCGCAGGCTTCTTGTCTTTCGCCGCAGCCGCCTTGCCGCCATGCTTGCGATCCGGCTTCGCGCGCGACTCCGGATTCGGCACGACATGCAGCGGCGCCGCCGACATCTCGCCCCGTGTGGAGGTCGTGACCGAAGGCGTGTTCCCCGACGGCAACGGCGCGTTCGGCGAGACGAACTGCACGAACACCTCGCCGTCCTTCACCATGCCCATCTCATAACGCGCCCGCTCTTCGACGGCGGACGTGCCGTTCTGCAAGTCCTGCACTTCGCCCTGAATGCGTTCGTTGCGCAGTTTCGAATCGGCATTCTTTTGCACCTGCTGCGCCAGTTGCTGCTGCAACTCGTGCACGCGCAACCAACCGCCGTGCCCCCACCAGAGCGGGTACTGGATCAGCGCCAGTAGAACGATCAGGACAGCAGTGACAAGCCGCATGAAGTAAGCACAATAAATACACGCCGCCCTGCGCTATACGCAGGGCGGCGGGTTCAATCAGAAACGAAGGATAACCGGCTCATCGGTCAGCGCCAGCACACCAGCCATTAGCGCAGATTGTAGAACGCCGACTTGCCAGGGTAGCTGGCGATATCACCGAGGTCTTCTTCGATGCGCAGCAACTGGTTGTACTTCGAGATGCGGTCCGAACGCGACAGCGAACCCGTCTTGATTTGACCGGCATTCAGGCCGACCGCGATATCCGCGATCGTCGAATCCTCGGTTTCGCCCGAACGGTGCGAGATCACTGCGGTGTAACCGGCGCGCTTGGCCATTTCGATCGCCGCGAAGGTTTCCGTGAGCGTACCGATCTGGTTGATCTTGATCAGGATCGAGTTGGCGATGCCCTTCTCGATGCCTTCCTTCAGGATGCGCGTGTTGGTGACGAACAGGTCGTCGCCGACCAGTTGCACCTTCTTGCCGAGCTTGTCGGTCAGCGTTTTCCAGCCAGCCCAGTCGCTTTCGTGCATGCCGTCTTCGATCGACACGATCGGGAACTTGTCGGCCAGGTTCGCGAGGTAGTCCGCGAATTCCGTGGACGACAGTTGCAGGCCTTCGCCGGCCAGTTGGTACTTGCCGTCGTGGTAGAACTCGCTCGCTGCGCAGTCGAGAGCCAGCAGCACGTCTTCACCGGCGCGGTAGCCGGCTTTCTCGATGGCTTGCAGAATGGTCGACAGGCATTCGTCGTTGCTGCCGAAGTTCGGCGCGAAGCCGCCTTCGTCGCCCACTGCCGTGCTCATGCCGCGATCCGACAGGATCTTCTTCAGCGCGTGGAACACTTCGGCGCCGCAGCGCAGCGCTTCGCGGAAGGTCGGTTGGCTGACCGGCACGATCATGAATTCCTGGATGTCCAGGCTGTTGTTGGCGTGCGCGCCGCCGTTGACGATGTTCATCATCGGCACCGGCAGTTGCATTGCGCCCGAGCCGCCGAAGTAGCGGTACAGCGGCAGGCCGGCTTCTTCAGCGGCGGCCTTCGCGACGGCCATCGAGACAGCCAGCATCGCGTTCGCGCCGAGGCGCGACTTGTTGTCCGTACCGTCGAGTTCCAGCAGGGTCTTGTCAAGGAAAGCCTGCTCGGAAGCGTCGAGGCCCATGATCGCTTCGGAGATTTCGGTGTTGATGTGCTCGACAGCCTTCAGCACGCCCTTGCCGCCGTAACGGCCGGTTTCGCCGTCGCGCAGTTCGATTGCTTCACGCGAACCCGTCGACGCGCCAGACGGCACCGCGGCGCGGCCCATCGTGCCCGACTCGAGCAGCACGTCGCATTCGACGGTGGGGTTGCCTCGCGAATCGAGAATCTCTCGACCGATGATATCTACGATAGCACTCATGGTTTCCTCAAGAAATGACGTTGAATTCTTTACTGTGACACTGTATCTGGCGCCTGACGATCCGGAGTCAGCGCTTCATCGCTCACTTCGGTCCCGTGCAGAGCACCGGTCTCCCCGGCAAACTACCCGCGCGCAGATACGTTCGACGACCATTGCGTGCATTCGCCGCGTGCCACGATTGTGCGTACCGATCGTGACACGCGGTGAACGCCTGAATCAGTTGAAATCGCTTTCGAGGAACGGCGCGCGCTTGACGGCCTGATCGAGCGTAACCAACGTCTCGAGCAGATCGGCCATGCGATGCAGCGGCACGGCGTTCGGACCGTCCGACTTGGCTTCAGCCGGATTCGGGTGCGTCTCCATGAAGAGCCCCGACACGCCCACCGCCACCGCGGCACGCGCCAGCACCGGCACGAACTCGCGCTGACCGCCCGAACTCGTGCCCTGCCCGCCCGGCAACTGCACCGAGTGGGTGGCGTCGAACACGACCGGCGCATTGGTTTCGCGCATGATCGCGAGCGAACGCATGTCCGACACGAGGTTGTTATAACCGAACGACACGCCGCGCTCGCACGCCATGAAGCGGTCTTCCGACAGACCCGCTTCGCGCGCGGCATCGCGCGCCTTGTCGATCACGTTCTTCATGTCGCCCGGTGCGAGAAACTGGCCTTTCTTGATGTTGACCGGTTTGCCCGAACGCGCGCAGGCGTGGATGAAGTCCGTTTGGCGGCACAGGAAAGCCGGCGTTTGCAACACGTCGACCACCGAGGCGACCTGCTCGATCTCGTGCTCGGCGTGAACATCGGTCAGAACCGGCAGACCGAGCTGACGCTTCACTTCCGACAGAATCCGCAAGCCTTCGTCCATGCCCAGACCGCGGAACGACTTGCCGCTGCTGCGGTTGGCCTTGTCGTACGACGATTTGTAGATGAACGGAATATTCAGCTTCGCGCAGATTTCCTTCAGCCGGCCGGCTGTGTCGATCGTCATCTGTTCGGATTCGACGACACAGGTGCCTGCGATCAGGAAAAACGGCTTGTCGAGCCCGATTTCGAAATCGCCCAGTTTCATGCTTTCTCCCCGACTGCGACCGGCGCTTGCGCCTCGTGATGCGCAAGCGCTGCTTCGACGAACGACTTGAACAGCGGATGCCCGTCACGCGGCGTGGACGTGAATTCCGGGTGGAACTGCACGCCGACGAACCACGGGTGCATGCTGCGCGGCAATTCCATCATTTCCGGCAGATCTTCGCTCGGAGTACGGGCGCTGATGATAAGGCCGCCGGCTTCGAGTTGGGGCACGAAGCGGTTATTGACTTCATAACGGTGGCGATGGCGTTCGTTCACGTCCTTGCCGTAAATCTCTTCGGCCATGGTGCCGGGCTTGATCGGGCAACGTTGCGAACCGAGGCGCATCGTGCCGCCCAGATCGGACTCTTCCGTGCGCTTCTCGACGCGGCCTTCGCGGTCGTACCACTCGGTGATCAGCGCGACCACGCGGTTCGGCGTTTCCTGATCGAACTCGGTGCTGTTCGCGTCTTTCAGACCGACCACGTCGCGGGCGAATTCGATCACGGCGAGTTGCATGCCGAGGCAGATGCCGAGATACGGCACCTTCGCCTCGCGTGCATAGCGGATCGCGGCGATCTTGCCTTCCGTACCGCGACGGCCGAAGCCGCCCGGCACCAGCACGGCGTCCAGATGCTTGAGGCTTTCGACGCCCTGCGTCTCGACCTCTTCCGAATCGATATATTCGATGTTGACCTTGGTCGACGTATGCATCGACGCATGGCGCAGCGCTTCGATCAGCGACTTGTACGACTCGGTCAGATCGACATACTTGCCGACCATGCCGATCGTGACTTCGTGCTTCGGATGCTCCAGCTTCTCGACGAGGTCGGACCACATGGACAGGTCCGCGGCCTTCGGCGCGAGCTTGAGTTCTTCGCAGATGATCGCGTCCAGACCCTGATCGTGCAGCATCTGCGGAATCTTGTAGATGCTGTCCGCGTCCCACACGGAGATCACGGCGTCTTCCGGCACGTTCGAGAACATGGAGATCTTGGCGCGCTCGTCGTCCGGAATGCGGCGGTCGGCACGGCACAGCAGCACGTGCGGCGAGATGCCGATTTCGCGCAGCTTCTGCACGCTGTGTTGCGTGGGCTTGGTCTTCAGTTCACCGGCCGTGGCAACCCAGGGCACCAGCGTGAGGTGCACGAAGCACGCGCTGTTGCGGCCCATGCGCAGGCTCATCTGACGCGCGGCCTCGAGGAACGGCAGCGATTCGATATCGCCCACGGTTCCGCCCACTTCGACGATGGCGACGTCCGGCTCACCGCACGTCGCGGAAGCCGCGCCGCGTTCGATGAACGCCTGGATTTCATTCGTGATGTGCGGGATGACCTGCACCGTCTTGCCGAGATAATCGCCGCGGCGTTCCTTGCGGATCACCGATTCGTAAATCTGGCCCGTGGTGAAGTTATTGGCCTTGCGCATCTTCGTGCTGATGAAGCGCTCATAGTGGCCAAGGTCGAGGTCGGTCTCCGCTCCGTCTTCCGTCACGAACACTTCGCCGTGCTGAAACGGGCTCATCGTGCCGGGGTCGACATTGATGTAGGGATCGAGCTTGAGGAGGGTGACTTTAAGACCGCGCGATTCGAGGATCGCGGCGAGGGAAGCGGCGGCAATACCCTTGCCGAGGGAAGATACTACGCCGCCGGTGACGAAAACATATTTGGTCATCGCTGGATGCTCGCGGGAAAAACGGATTATACCGTAAAGCAGGGCCCCAACCCCAGCAAAATCCTGGCGGCATCCACACGTGCGCGCGCCGCGGCGGCGGCCGTTGCCGCGATGGGATCATGCACCGTTTCCTGCGGCGCGTACCGGCGCGGCGCGCCATGGCCGGCGTCGCGATGCATGGCTGAGGCTGCCCGCCGTCGCCGTCGGCGCCCACGGCCCCACCAACGTCGGCGCGTGCGTTCGCGTCAGCCGCGCTGCTCCAGTTCATGCAACATGCTTTGCACCGCGCGCGCGGTTTCGACGGGTTTTTCCATCGGGTAAAGATGACTGCCCTCGATCCATTCCACATGGCCGCCGGTCGCGCGGCGGGTGGCGTCGAGACCGGCCTGGCGGATTTCCTTCGACCGCGTGCCGGCGATGAAGCCCACCGGCACCGGCGCGCCCCGGGCGAGCCGCGAGCCGAGCGTGTGCGGCAAGGTCTTGTAGATCTGATATTCGGTACGACGGTCGAAGGCCAGCGAGCGCGAGCCGTCGGGCGAAGTCTGCGGAATGCCGAAGTCGATGTAGTCGGACAGCATGCGCTCGTCCCAGCGCGCGAACGCGGGCTTCGAATGGAAATGACGCCACGCTTCGTCGCGGCTCGCCCACTGGGTGCGTCGCGTACGGGTCGCGGCCGCGGGCGAGAGCCGCTCGTCGAGGCCAGTCCATTGCGACACGCGCAGCATGCTGCTGCGCCAGCCGGCGATCACCGGCGAATCGAGCATCACCACGCCTCGCACCCATTGCGGCTTCTTGAGCGCGGCCATCAACGAAAGATAGCCGCCGAGCGAATGCCCCACCAGCCACACCGGCTGCTCATACGTCCTGCGGATGTCGTCGAGCAACTGTTCGACCAGATGCGGCCAGTCCTGCGTCACCGGAAAGCGCGCGTCGTGGCCGATCCGTTCGATGAAGCGCAGTTCGTAGTCGTCGGCAAGCTCGGCGAAGATCGTGCGGTAGGTCGATGCCGGAAAGCCGTTCGCGTGCGAGAAGTGGATGATGTTTTTCAACTGCGGCTGTCTCCGTTCTGTTCTTGCGTGCGGGGCATGGCACGCACCTGCGTGCAATCAACACGCCCGGCGCGTGTTTCTTCTACCTGTGCGGCCGGCGCCTCACCCAATAACCGGTCAGCGATCCATCCAGTAGCGGCGCTGCGTGTCCCGATAGCGCTCGAGCGTGACAGTGGCGCTGCTGCCGGCGGCCCGATTCGTCTCGCCGGCCGGCCTCACCTCGATCCGCACCGCACCGTCCGTATCGCTGCGCCCGAGTTCGATCCGCCGCGCCTTGTAGCGCTCGAACACACCCGCATTCGGATGATGAAAACGGTTGCGATAGCCTACCTGAAATAGCGCGATGAGCGGGTCGATAGAGTCGAGGAACGGCTCGGTCGACGAAGTCTTGCTGCCGTGATGCGGCACGACCAGCACCTGCGCGCGCAGCGCCTTGCGATCGCGCGCGAGCAGAACGCGTTCGACGGGCGCCTCGATGTCCGCCGTCAACAAGGCCGTCATGCGCGGTGGCACTGTGTGGATACGTCCGGGCGGCGGGCTCGCCGCAACCGGCAACGTGCTGACCCGCAGCACGCAGCAATGCGCATTCGGCTTGCCTTGCAGCGGACCGGCGTCCGGCCAGAGCATCGCGAACTCCACGCCGTCCCATTGCCAGCGCTGGCCAGCCGCGCAAGGCAGTGTCTGGGCGCCGCGTTGCTTCGCGTTCGACCACAGCGCATTCGACGGCGCCAATGCCGCCACCATTTGATGCACCGCGATCGCCTCCAGCACGGCGGGGGCGCCGCCCGAATGGTCGGAGTCGGCGTGGCTCACTATCAACGTGTCGAGCGCCGTCACGCCATGCGCCTGTAAAAACGGCACGACCACCCGCTCGCCCGCGTGAGTCGATTCCGGACCCGGTCCGGTATCGAACAGCAAAGTGTGATGCGCCGTTTCGACCAGCACCGAGGTGCCCTGGCCGACGTCCAGCGCGGTCAAACGGAAACTGCCGTGCGGCGGTCCGGACGGTGCGGGTATCAGCAGCGGCAGCCACGTCAGCGGCGCGGCCCAGCGCAGCGGCCAGCCGTGTGGCGCCAGACACCAGAGCACGCCCACTGCCGCCGCGGCCAGCGTCCACGGATCCGGTTGCGGCAGACGCCAGAGCGTCCAGGCGGGGCCGGAAAGCGCTTGCAAGCCCACGGTCAGCAGCGCCAGCAAAGCGTGTGCGGCGTGCCAGGCGTACGCGTCGAGCGGCGCCGGCAACGCGACGCCCGCCAGCACCGCGGGCGTGACCAGCAGGCTCACCCACGGAATCGCAAAGGCATTCGCGAGCGGCCCGATCAACGGAATCTGCGCGAACCAGTAGACGGTCAACGGCGCGAGCGCGACCGTCACGGCGAACTGCACCTGCGCGGCACCGCGCAGCCGCGCGCCTGCATCGCGCAAACGGCGGCGCAAGACAGAACCCAGTCTCGACAAGCGGCCCGCCGCCGCGCCATCCTCGGCTGTTTCGTCGCGGCGCTGTTCGTGATCCTGCACATGCGGCCGCCCGGACATGGCGTACAGAATCGCCGCCACCGCGCAGAACGACAACCAGAATCCCGCCGACACGACCGCCCACGGATCGATTATCAGCACGAGCCCCAAGGCCCACGCGAGCACCGCCGAGCGCGCTACATTGCGCCCGCTGATAAAAGCGAGCGCGACGACCCCCACCATCCACAGCGCGCGCTGCGCCGGCACATTAAAGCCGGCCAACGCGGCATGCAGCGCGGCGAACAGCGCGCCGCCCGTCACCGCGACGACTTGTGCCGGCAGCCGCAACGGCCAGTTGCGGCCGATCCATCCGGAGCGTCGCCACAACGCGCCCGCCAGCCAGCCCGCGAGGCCCGCGACGAAGCCGATATGCAGCCCCGAAATCGCCACCAGATGACTCGTGCCCGTGCCGCGCATCAGCAGCCAGTCCGCGGCGCTGACTTCGTCCTGCGCGCCGATGGCGAGCGCCACGACGATCCCCCGATGCGGCGCGTCGGTCAGCACCGTGTCGATCCGCTCGCGTAACGCGGCGCGCCAGCCGTCCACCGTGACGCCGACGCCGCGCGCTCTGCCTGGCAATCGCACGGCATGAGCCGGGGCGCTCACATAACCGGTGGCGCGAACGTTGCGCGCAAGCAGAGTCGCCTCAGCATCGCGCACGCCGAAATTGGCATTGCCGTGCGGGCGCTTGAGCCGCACGGTCAGCCGCCAGCGCGAACCGGGTTCGAGCAAAGGCGGCGGCGCATCTTCGGCGATCCACGAGAGCTGGATCACGCGCGGAAAAGCGTCGATTGGCGCTTCAGCCGACTCGACGTCGAATAGAAAACGCGCGCCGTTTTCATCGCGTGACGGCAAGCCCTTGATACTGCCGACGACCTCGATATCACGCCCTTCCCATTCGTTCGGCAAGCTCACCGCGAGGCGCAGGTCCGCGCGTATGGCTGCGTAGCCGAAGCCCACGCACATTGCCGCGCACCACACGGCGCCCCAGCCTGCGAAGAAACGCACACGCCGGCCGAAGCGGATGCGGTGTAAAAGCGAAGCGAGGGTCGCCGCACACGGGCGCCGGCTATCCTCGCCCAAATCCCACACCGCCACCACGACCGCTGCGCAAGCCAGCAACACCAACCCGCACAACACCGTCCAATCCGGTAACGCCGCCTGCCGTTGCAGCGCGATCACGCCCAACGCAAATCCACACCACCATGCCCGCATCCGCCCTCCGCCAGCAATCGCCGGACGATGGACCACCCGGCGCGCAGGCGTGAGCGAGCCCGCCAGGCGTGGGTATCGCCCGGCGCGAACCACTCAGACCATCGGGCTTAATTATGCAGAGGAAAGTGCCAGCCGAGGCAGCGCGGCGAGCGCGTTAGCCGTTGTGCCTAGGGCGGCTTCGTCGGCGGCCATGCCGCGTAGCTGCGCGAGGCCCGCGCCGATTGCGGGAATCTGCTCCGGCGTGTTGCGCTGCTTGTAGATCCACGACGGCGCGATGTCCGGCGCATCGGTTTCGACGACCAGCGCGTCGAACGGCAACTGCTCGGCAAGACGGCGAATCTGCCGTGCGCGCTCGAAAGTCAGGTTGCCGCCGAAGCCGAGATGCATGCCCTGATCGATATACGCCTGAGCCTGCTGAAAACTGCCGTTGAACGCATGCGCGATGCCGCGATGAATCTGATGCCGCCGCAGTCCCTTGATCACCTGATCCTGCGATTTGCGCACATGGCAAATCACCGGCAGATCGAACTCACGGGCGATCTGCAACTGGCCGTTGTAGAAGAATTGCTGGCGCGCGTCGTCGAGACCGTCGACGAAATAATCGAGTCCGATCTCGCCGATGCCGACAAACAGCGGATCATCGAGACTCGCCTCGATTTCCATGCGCAGCAGATCGAGATCGCTTTCCTGCGCGCGAGGCGTGAACAATGGATGAATGCCAAGCGCGTACGCACCGCCCTCAACCTGGCGTGCCAGTTCACGCACCGCCGCGAAATTCTGCCGCCCGATCGCCGGAATCACGATTCGCCCCACGCCCGCGCGGTGCGCCGCCGCCGCGACTTCCGCGCGGTCGGCGTCGAATTCCGATGCGTCGAGATGACAGTGCGTATCGATCCACATGACATGCCTCGCTAACGGCGCAACATCGGCAAACGAAGGCGGGCCATTTAAACCGGCACCGGCGGCTCTTCGTGCAGCACGCCGTCGCGCAGCCGCATGATGCGGTCGCAACGTCCCGCGAGTTCGGGATCATGCGTGACGATCACGAAGCTCGTGTCGAGCGTTTGCGACAGTTCGAGCATCAGGTTGAAGACGGTGTCGGCGGTGCCGCCGTCGAGATTGCCAGTCGGTTCATCGGCCAGCACGCAGGCGGGTTTAGTCACCAGAGCGCGCGCAATCGCAACGCGCTGACGCTCGCCGCCCGACAACTCGCCCGGCCGATGCTTCGCGCGATGCCCCATGCCGACGCGCTCCAGTACCGCGAGCGCCTCGCGGCGCGATGCTTCGGTCGTCATGCGGCGAATCCGCAGCGGCATCGCGACGTTATCGAGCGCGGTGAATTCCGGCAGCAGATGATGGAACTGATACACGAAACCCAGCGCTCGATTGCGCAGGTCATTGCGTTCGCGCTCGGAGAGCTTGGTGAACGGCTTGCCCATCACCGACACATGGCCGGCGCTCGGATCGTCGAGGCCGCCGAGCACGTGCAGCAGCGTGCTCTTGCCCGACCCCGAGGCGCCGACAATCGCCAGCTTCTCGCCGCGCCGCACGCTCAGCTCGGTGTTGTTGAGCACCGTCACGTTCAGACCGCCCTGCACGAACGACTTCGAAATGCCGGTTGCTTCCAGCACGTAGGGATGCGGCACGGTGTCGGAAGAAGCCATGGATAAGTTAGCGGAACGGTCATTCATAGCGCAGTGCCTCCGCGGGACGGACTTTGGCACCACGCCAGCTCGGGTACAACGTGGCCAGCGCGGACATCACGAAGGCGATCACGCCGATTCGCGCGACGTCGGCCGGAACCAGTTCGGACGGCAGTTCGCTGATGAAATACACCGACGGCGGCAGAAACTGCACGCCGAGCAGATGCTCGATCATGGGCACGAGCCACGGAATGCTCCACGCGATCAGGCAGCCGAGCGCGACGCCGGTCGCCGTGCCGATAAAGCCGATCGTCACGCCCTGCACCACGAAAATCTTCATGATCGAGCCGGGCTGCGCGCCGAGCGTGCGCAGAATCGCGATGTCGGCCTGCTTGTTGGTCACGGTCATTACCAGCGAGGACACCAGATTGAACGCCGCCACCGCGATGATCAGCGTGAGGATGATGAACATCATGCGTTTTTCGATCTGCACCGCGGAGAACCACGTCTTGTTCTGCTGCGTCCAGTCGCGAATGTATAAATCGCCGGACAGCGTGCGCGCAAGCTGATGCGCGACTTCCGGCGCGCGCTGCATGTCGGTCAGGCGCAGCCGCACGCCGGTCGGCGCCGGCAGCCGGAAAAGCGCCTGCGCGTCCTTGATGTTGATCAGCGCGAGCGTGCTGTCGTATTCATAGTGCCCCGACTCGAAGATGCCCACCACCGTGAACTGTTTCAGCCGGGGCAGCATGCCGGCGGGTGTGATGGTGCCTTCCGGCGCGACCAGCGTGATCTTGTCGTTGACCGTCACACCGAGATTGGTGGCGAGGTCGGCGCCCAGCACAATGCCGAAATCTCCCGGCACCAGCGCGTTCAGACTGCCGCCTTTCATCTCCTTACCGATGTCGGATACCTGCGGCTCCAGCGACGGCTCCACGCCGCGCAGCGCCACCCCGCTCACCACGTCCTGGCGCGTGAGTAACGCCTGCGCTTCGACATATGGCGCCGCGCCGATCACTTCCTTGTTCTGGCGGGCTTCCTTCGCGGTCAGCTCCCAGTTGGGCATCGAGCCGGTCGGCGAAAAGATTTCGACGTGCGCGAGCACCGACAGCATGCGGTCGCGCACTTCTTTCTGAAAACCGTTCATCACGGACAACACGACGATCAGCGCCGCGACACCGAGCGCGATGCCCGACATCGACACGAGCGCGATGAAGGAGATGAAGCCGTTACCGGTCGTGCGTTTGCCGGCGCGGGTGTAGCGCCAGCCAATCTGCCATTCGTAGGGAAATTTCAAGCGAATCCTTTTCTGCGTTTTTCGGCTTTGTGCCGCGCACGAAGGCGTGATGCGCCTCTTCGTGCGGCCCGAGCGTCGTGATCATTGGTGTCGTTGCGACGCGGATGGTTCCGGTACGACGCGCCGTTGCGTAGCAATGCGCGCGCCACCGCGGTGCGCGGCGTTTGGGAGGCATGGTTCTGCCGTTGCCGACATCGCTGCCACCACTAATCACGCGCGAAGTTTGCCATACAATGCGGCCCGCTCGCGCAAAGGCAGTGTGGACCGGGCTCTGCACAGAAACGCCGCTGCGAGCGCTCAGGCAGACCCGGCGGCTGCCGTCGTGAAACGGGCCGGCTTTGCCGTGCGGGCCTCAGGCGCGGCGCCGCTTGCATCTAACGCAGGTTGTAACGCCCGCGCAACTCGTTGATGATGCCCGCGGCGGCACTGTTGGCGGCGTCACGCACGTCGGCGTCCTTACGGTCGCGGTGCAGATGACTGATGTCCCAGTTGCAGCCCGTCTCGTCGTCCACCGTTTCGTGAAAGCCGGTCGGGATCCAGCCGGCCGTGGCCGGGTTTGCATCGAGCGCCTTGACGACCAGTGCTAGCAACTCCTGCTCGGTTTTGAGTTCACGCGACATGCCGGTCTCCTCGTCATGTGCGCGGTGCCGCCGCGCGCGGCTGCTGTTCCGGCGGCCGGCCGGCGGCGAACCCGGAGGTCCGCTGCCGCCGAGCTTCGTCGAGCGGATGCGGATGCTGATGGTCGGAATACTCGCACTCTTTGCCCTACAATGCGCAGCATCATGCTCGCCAACCGTCTCCATCTTCTCCTGCCCTTCGCGCTGCCCGCCGCAGCGGACGCCTCCACCGCCCTTCACGACATCCGCAGTCCGGCCCTCGACCGGCTGATCGCGCGCGCGACGCTGGTGGAGCGCGTGGTGGGTGAAGACTTTCAGCGCACGCTGCCGCACGAGCGCTGGGTGGCGCGCCAGTTCGGCGCGCTGCCGAGCGGCGCGGCGGCCGCCGACGAAGCGCCGCTCGCGCCCTACATGCTACGCGCCGACGGCGGCGAGCCCGGCACCGCGACATGGGCCTGCGTGCAGCCAGTACACGTGCGCATTGCGCACGATCATCTGGTGCTGATCGACCCGGCCTCGCTCGACCTGTCCGACGAAGAAGCCGGCGCGCTGCTCGCCGTCGCGCGGCCGTTGATCGAGGAACTCGGCGTGCGTATCGAAGCGCCGCGGCCCGCGCGCTGGTATCTGTCGGGCGACGGCTTCGGCACGCTCGCCGGCGCGTCGCCGTTGCGCGCGAGCGGGCGCAACATCGAAATCTGGCTGCCACACGAGGCGCATTCCGGCGAACGTTCGCGCGCGTGGATGAAGCTGCAGAACGAAGTGCAGATGGCGTGGTTCGAGCATCCGGTCAACGAAGCGCGCGAGGCGCGCGGCCTGCCGGCCGTCAACTCGATCTGGTTTCACGCGCAGGGCGCGGTCCAGCCGGTACGCAGTCCGTTCGCACGCGTGTTCTCCCATGCAGCCGCTACGCGCGGTCTTGCGCTGACCGCCGGAGTTGCGGCCGGCACGCCGCCGGCCTCGTTCGGCGCGCTGGCGTCGCTCGCGGGCAGTGCGAACGGCGCCACGCACGCGGGCGCGAGCATCACGCTGGTCGAACTCGATCCATTCTCCGCGCCCTACATCGAGCAGGATTGGGCGCGCTGGAACGACGCGTTCGCCGCCATGCAGATCGACTGGTTCGAACCGGCGCTCGCCGCGCTGCAATCCGGCGATCTGGCCGAACTCGGCCTGACCTTGTGCGGCGACACCGGCTCGGTCACGCTCTCGGTCACGCGCGGCGACCTGCGTAAATTCTGGCGGCGGCGTGTGCTCGCCTCGCTCTTCATCGAATAACTGATTGCATGACTCAACGAATGATTCAACGAATGATTCAACAAATGACACGCGGCCTCTCCGAATGACTCGAATCGTTACGCGCGCCTGTTCTCCCGTCGACGCCGAAATCCTCACGCGCCACGGCCTGCATCCGGTGCTCGCGCGCCTGTACGCATCGCGCGGCGTGTGCATGCCTGACGAAATCGAAACCGGCCTCGCGCGGCTCGTGCCGCCGGTCGCGCTCAAGGGTTGCGAAGACGCCGCCGCCTTGCTCGCCGACGCGATCCAGCAGAACCGCCGCATGCTGGTGGTCGCCGACTACGACTGCGACGGCGCCACCGCCTGCGCGGTCGCCGTGCGCGGCCTGCGCATGTTCGGCGGCCGGATCGAGTATCTGGTGCCGAACCGTTTCGAGTACGGCTACGGTCTGACGCCGGAGATCGTCGCGCTGGCGGCCCGCAATGCGTCGGGCAAACCGGATCTGCTGATCACGGTGGACAACGGCATCGCCAGCGTCGATGGGGTGGAGGCGGCCAACGCGCTCGGCATCGACGTGCTGGTTACCGATCACCATCTGCCCGGCGACGAACTGCCGGCCGCGCGCGCGATCGTCAATCCGAACCAGCCGGGCTGTACGTTCCCTAGCAAGTGCATCGCCGGCGTCGGCGTGATGTTTTATGTGCTGCTGGCATTGCGCGCGGAATTGCGCCGACGTGGCGCCTTCAACGACGCGTTTCCCGAACCGCGCCTCGACGGCCTGCTCGATCTGGTCGCGCTCGGCACGGTCGCGGACGTGGTCAAGCTCGACGGCAATAATCGCGTGCTGGTCGCGCAAGGTTTGCAGCGCATCCGCAAAGGCAAGATGCAGCCGGGCATCGCGGCATTGTTTCGCGCTGCCGCGCGCGACGCCCGCAATGCATCGGGCTTCGACCTCGGCTTCGCGCTCGGGCCGCGCCTGAACGCGGCGGGACGGCTGTCGGACATGTCGCTCGGGATCGAATGCCTGACTACCGACGACATCGGCCGCGCATGGGATCTCGCGCAGCAACTGGACACGATGAACCGCGAACGCCGCGAGATCGAAGCCGGCATGCAGCAGCAGGCGCTCGAAGACCTCTCGGCGATCAATCCCGATGGCGCGACCACCATCACGCTGTTCAATCCGAGCTGGCATCAGGGCGTGATCGGCATCGTCGCCGGCCGATTGAAGGAAAAATTCCACCGGCCCTCATTCACCTTCGCGCTCGCCGACGACAGCGGCCAGACCGTCAAAGGTTCGGGCCGCTCCATCTCGGGCTTCCATCTGCGCGACGCGCTCGACCTGATTTCGAAGCGCGAACCGGGCCTGATCGTCAAATTCGGCGGCCACGCAATGGCTGCGGGCCTCACGCTCGCCGCCGCCGACGTGCCGCGCTTCACCGCGGCGTTCGAAGCGGTCGGCCGGGAATGGCTCTCCGAAGACGCGCTCTCGCGCACCGTGGAAACCGATGGCGAACTGGAAGACGCGTACTTCACGCCGCAATTCGTCGAAATGCTCGACGCCGCCGTGTGGGGCCAGGGCTTTCCGGCACCGGTGTTTTCAGGCGAATTCGACATCGCCTCGCAGGCGCTCGTGAAGGACAAGCACCTGAAGCTGCAACTCGTGCGCGGACGCCAGCGTTTCAACGCGATCTGGTTCAATCACACCGACACCCTGCCCGCGCGCACCACGGTCGCCTATCGCCTCGCAAGCGACACGTGGAACGGCGTCTCGCGCGTGCAACTGATCGTCGAGCACGCGGCGAGCTAAGGTGGCCAATTGAAAAGCCCGGTTGAACCGGGCGCGTTGCAATCGCGAACTGGCGCGCAGACTTCACGCGACGAATGCAGCCGATGAGTCGACGCCGGCGCGTCAGGCGACCTGCGGACCGCGCCGGCGTCGCCGCACCGAAAACCTCGAAAATCTCCGCAAAATCAACCGCCAACACGCGCCGGATCGCTCAACAGCCTCCGGCGCGGCGTGCCGATCGGCTATAATTTCCCCTTTTTACGAAGCTATAAAAGATCGACATGGAAGCGGAACGTCTCAACGCGATCGAAGCCTCACTGGCGGACCTGCGCAATCGCGCGGACTCGCTACGGGGGTATCTTTGACTACGACGACAAAGCACTGCGTCTAATCGAAGTCAACCGGGAACTCGAAGACCCGGACGTCTGGAACGACTCGAAGCACGCCCAGGCTCTCGGCCGGGAAAAGAAGCTGCTCGACGACACCGTCGGCAAACTCACGTCGCTCGATAACGACCTGCGCGACGCGCAGGACCTGTTCGACATGGCCCGCGAGGAAGACGACGAGGAAACCCTCCTCGCCTGCGAAGCCGACGCGCAAGGCATCGAACAGCGTGTCGCCGACATGGAATTCCGCCGCATGTTCGCGAACCCGGCGGATCCGAACAATGCCTTCCTGGACATCCAGGCCGGCGCCGGCGGCACCGAGGCGTGCGACTGGGCGTCCATGCTGCTGCGCCAGTATCTGCGCTACTGCGAGCGCAAGGGCTTCAAGACCGAAGTGCTGGAACAGACCGACGGCGACGTCGCGGGCATCAAGAACGCCACCATCAAGATCGAAGGCGAATACGCGTACGGCTTCCTGCGCACCGAAACCGGTGTGCACCGCCTCGTGCGCAAGTCGCCGTTCGACTCGTCGGGCGGCCGTCATACGTCGTTCTCGTCGGTGTTCGTGTACCCGGAAATCGACGACTCGATCGAAGTCGACATCAACCCGGCCGATCTGCGTATCGACACGTACCGCGCGTCCGGCGCGGGCGGTCAGCACATCAACAAGACCGACTCCGCGGTGCGTATCACGCACATACCGTCGGGCATCGTCGTGCAGTGCCAGAACGACCGTTCGCAGCACCGCAACCGCGCCGAAGCCATGGCCATGCTGAAATCGCGCCTGTACGAAGCGGAAATCCGCAAGCGTCAGGAAGAGCAGGACAAGCTCGAAGCCGGCAAGACCGATGTGGGCTGGGGCCATCAGATCCGCTCGTACGTGCTGGACAACAGCCGTATCAAGGATCTGCGCACCAACGTCGAAATCAGCAATACCAAGAGCGTGCTCGACGGCGACCTCGATCCGTTCATCAGCGCCAGCCTGAAACAGGGCGTCTAAGCGCAACCGGCGCGGCGTGCAAGGCCGCGCCGCGGCTTCGCCTCTGGTTCATCGCTGCTTCGCTGTTCTCGCTGTTTCCTTACACCGCCTGAGGTTTTTTACTGACTGGCCACCCGCATGCGCGCCACGCCCCTGCGGGCCACCGAATATCAGATCACCATGACCGAACCGACCCAGCCCAATGCGGCCCAGCCTAATGTCGTGCCCGAGGTGGACGACAACAAGATCATGACCGAGCGCCGCGAAAAGCTGCGCGAACTGCGTGAGCAAGGCGTCGCCTATCCGAACGATTTCCGTCCCTCGCATCACGCCGAAGATCTGCAATCGCAGTTCGAACACTCCGACAAGGAAGCGCTCGAAGCGAATCCGCTCGAAGTCGCGATCGCCGGCCGCATGATGCTCAAGCGCGTGATGGGCAAGGCGAGCTTTGCGACCGTGCGCGACGGTTCCGGTCAGATCCAGTTCTTCATCACGCCCGCCGACGTCGGTCAGGAAACGTACGACGCCTTCAAGAAGTGGGACATGGGCGATATCGTCGCGGCGCGCGGCGTGCTGTTCCGCACCAACAAGGGCGAACTCTCGGTGCGCTGCACGGAGCTGCGTCTGCTGTCGAAGTCGCTGCGTCCGCTGCCGGACAAGTTCCACGGTCTCGCCGACCAGGAAATGAAGTATCGCCAGCGTTATGTCGATCTGATCGTCACGCCGGAAACGCGCAAGACTTTCGTCGCGCGCACCAAGGCGATTTCGTCGATCCGCAACTTCATGGCGAAGGCCGATTTCATGGAAGTCGAAACGCCGATGCTGCACCCGATTCCGGGCGGCGCGGCGGCCAAGCCGTTCACCACGCACCACAACGCGCTCGACATGCAGATGTTCCTGCGTATCGCGCCGGAGCTGTATCTGAAGCGTCTGGTGGTCGGCGGCTTCGAGCGCGTGTTCGAGATCAACCGTAACTTCCGCAATGAGGGCGTGTCCGTGCGCCACAATCCGGAATTCACGATGATCGAGTTCTACGCGGCGTACACGGATTACAAGTGGTTGATGGATTTCGTCGAGCAGCTGATCCGTCAGGCGGCCATCGACTCGCTCGGCACCGCCGCGATCACGTATCAGGGCCGCGAGCTCGATCTGGCCAAGCCGTTCCATCGACTCACGATCACGCAGGCGATCCAGAAGTACGCGCCGCAATACACGAACGAGCAACTGGCGGACAGCGCGTTCCTGCGCACCGAGTTGAAGAAGTTCGGCGTGGATGCGTCGCAGCCGCAGTTCCTGAACGCGGGCGTCGGTTCGCTGCAACTGGCGCTGTTCGAGGAGACCGCCGAGTCGCAATTGTGGGAGCCGACATACATCATCGACTACCCGGTCGAAGTGTCGCCGCTCGCGCGCGCGTCGGACGCGCAGCCGGGCATCACCGAGCGTTTCGAGCTGTTCATCACGGGCCGCGAGATCGCCAACGGCTTCTCGGAGCTGAACGATCCGGAAGACCAGGCCGCGCGCTTCAGGAAGCAGGTCGACCAGAAAGAGGCCGGCGACGAAGAAGCCATGTTCTACGACGCGGACTACATTCGCGCACTGGAATACGGCATGCCGCCGGCCGGCGGTTGCGGCATCGGCATCGACCGTCTGGTCATGATGCTGACTGACAGCCCGAGCATCCGCGACGTCATTCTGTTTCCGCATCTGCGCCGCGAAGACTGAGACTTGCGTTGTTCAAGGCATGTGCAAACGCCCGGCTCCATGCCGGGCGTTTTTTTGCGTGTGCTGTGTCTGGCGGCCGCCCGACGGTTTGTAACCAGCGGTAAAAGCTGCCGGTCGTGCGATGATGCGACTGCCGACGTTCATCGCGCTCGCGCTGGCCGGAAGCGGCGCCCCGCCGCGGCGCGCGGCTGTGATGCGGCGCCGGCGCGATGATTGCCTGGAAATCGTTACAAATTGAAACCCTCGCGGAATCGATTTATCCGACACTTTGTCTTACTAAAAGTCGACTCTGTTGAAGACGGAGGCCAAAAATGGACAATCCCAACACGCAACCCACCACTCAATCCGCGCAACCCGCGCCGCAACGCCGGATTCACCCGCTCGTCGCGACCGCTGCCGGCGCGGTGATCATCGCCAGCCTCGCCGCCACGGCGGCTGTCACTGGGTTGTTTTCGAAGGCGTCCGGCACCGGCGCGCAAAACGATCAGACGCAAACGGCGCAGGTCGCCACCCAGACCACGCCACCGGGCGTAGTCGATTCGGCGGCGCCCGCGAATCCGGCGGCGCAGCAACAAGCTGCCCAGCAGCAGGCGGCGCAACAGCCGCAACCCGCGCCCGCCAGGACGCAGGTCCCCGCACAGCAACCGCAATACGCGCAGCAGCAACAGGCGCAGGCGGCACCTAACTATGCACAGCAACCGCCGCCGCAACCCGCATACTGCTCGACTTGCGGCACGGTCGAGGCCATCTCGGCGGTACGTCAGGAAGGTCACGGCACCGGCATCGGCGCGGTCGGCGGCGCAGTGGCTGGCGGCGTGGTCGGCAATCAGTTCGGCAGCGGCAACGGCCGCACCGCGATGACGGTTCTCGGTGCGCTGGGCGGCGGCCTTGCCGGGAACTCGGTCGAAAAACATATCCGCAGCACCACGTCGTATTCGGTGCGGGTGCGCATGGAAAACGGCAAGACGCGTTACTTCACCTACCATGAAGCGCCGCCGTTCCAGCAAGGTCAGCGCGTCAGGGTTCAGAACGGAACGCTCGTGGCGAGCTGACCGCACGCAGGTAGACTTTCCGCCAGACGCAAAAAAGGCGATTCCAAATGGAATCGCCTTTTTCTTTTGCCGCAACCGGGAAGCGCGACCAGATGGCTGACCGGTGCCGCAAAATTCAGTGACGCTCAGTAATCGGCGTCTTCAATCCATGCAGCCTGAATCGCCTCGAGGATCTTTTCGTTCGACCGGTTAGGATCGTCGTCGAATCCTTCCAGCTCGGTGACCCAACGGTGCAAGTCGGTGAAGCGCACCTGTTGCGGATCGATGTCCTGGTGCTTGTCAGTCAGGGCCATCGCGATGTCTTGCGTATCGGTCCACTTCATGGCTGCATCCTCCTGTTAGTGATTTTCCTTCGCGTGATTGATCGAGTAGCGAGGGATTTCGACAACCAGATCCTGCTCAGCCGGCACCAAGGCCTGGCACGACAGGCGCGAGGCCGGTTCGAGCCCCCACGCCTTGTCCAACAGATCGTCCTCGTCTTCCTCCGACGGCGTCAAGGCGGCGAAACCCTCACGCACGATCACGTGACAGGTCGTGCAGGCGCACGACTTCTCGCACGCGTGCTCGATTTCAATGCCGTGTTCGAGCAGGTTGTCGCAGATGCTCTTGCCGGGCACGGCATCGATCACCGCGCCTTCCGGGCACAGTTCGACGTGAGGCAGCACAACGATTTGAGGCATACATTTTCCGTTTGGGTCTGCGGCACGGCGGCCGCAAACAGGCTCCGTACCATTTTACTGGCGCCGCGCGGACTTTTTAAGTCCACGCGGCGCGATTCGGTTTTTTGCGGCGGCCTCTTGCAAGTCAAGGCCGCCTGCCGCTAGCGCAGGCTCAGATCTCGTCGAGCTTGCGGCCGGCGAGCGCGCGGCGAATGCCTTTGTTCATCCGGCGGGCGGCGAATTCGTCGGTGCCTTCGGCTAGCGTTTTGGTGGCGGCTTCGATCGTGTCGACGTCGTCGCTTTGCGCGACGTTGCGCAATGCATCGCGGAGCTTGTCGAGTTCGGCGCGTTCGCTGTCGTCGAGCAGTTCGGCGTCGGCGGCCAGGGCGGCGTCGGTGGCTTCCAGGAGACGGCGCGCTTCGACCTGCGCTTCGCGCAGTGCACGCGCGCGCATGTCGACTTCAGCGGTCGCGAAACTGTCTTCGAGCATGCGGGCGATGTCGTCATCGGCGAGACCGTAGGACGGCTTGACCACTACCGACGCTTCCACGCCCGAGCCCTGTTCGCGCGCGAACACGGACAGCAGGCCGTCCGCGTCCACCTGATAGGTCACGCGAATGCGTGCCGCGCCGGCGGCCATCGGCGGAATGCCGCGCAGCTCGAAGCGCGCAAGCGAGCGGCAGTCGCTGACGAGCTCGCGCTCGCCTTGCACGACGTGGATCGCCATGGCCGTCTGGCCGTCCTTGAAGGTCGTGAAATCCTGCGCTCGCGCGACCGGAATCGTCGAATTGCGCGGGATGATCTTTTCGGTCAAGCCGCCCATCGTTTCGACGCCGAGCGAGAGCGGAATCACGTCGAGCAGCAGCCACTCGTCGCCGTCCGCACCGCGGTTGCCCGCGAGCAGATCGGCCTGGATCGCGGCGCCCAGCGCGACCACCTGATCGGGGTCGAGATTGATCAGCGGCGGCTGGCCGAAAAACGCCTCGACCGCGCGGCGAATCACGGGCATGCGCGTCGCGCCGCCGACCAGCACCACGCCCTTTATTTCCTTCGTCGTGACCTTGGCGTCGCGCAGCGCCTTTTTCGTCGGGCCGAGCGTGCGCTGCACTAGCGCCTGTGTGATGGCTTCGAAAGTGGCTTCGTCGATCGTCAGATCGAGCTGAGCGCCGTTCGAAAGCGTGGTCTGCAGCTTCGCACTCGGCGCGTCGGACAAGGCCTCCTTGGCCTCGCGGACGCTGTCCAACAGCAGGCGTACATCTTCCGGTGCGAGCGTTTGCGGCGCGATACCCGCTTGCTCCAGCACATGGCGATACAGCGCGTGATCGAAATCGTCGCCGCCAAGCGCGGAATCGCCGCCGGCCGCGAGTACTTCGAATACGCCCTTGGTGAGCTTGAGAATCGACAGATCGAAGGTGCCGCCGCCGAGGTCGTACACGGCGTACAGACCCTCGGAACCGTTGTCGAGGCCGTAGGCAATCGCGGCCGCGGTCGGTTCGTTCAGGAGACGCAGCACGTTCAGGCCGGCCAGACGCGCCGCGTCTTTGGTCGCCTGACGCTGGGCTTCGTCGAAGTAAGCCGGCACCGTGATCACCGCGCCGACCAGTTCGTCGCCGAGCGTGTCTTCGGCGCGCTGGCGCAGCGTCGCCAGGATTTCGGCCGACACTTCGACCGGGCTCTTCACGCCGTCGACGGTGCGAATCTGCACCATGCCGGGCGCGTCGATGAAATCGTACGGCGCGTTTTCGGCGCCCTCCACTTCCGCCTTGCCGCGCCCCATGAAGCGCTTGACCGAGACGATCGTGTTGCGCGGATCGCTCGCCGCCTCAGCCTTGGCCGTGCGGCCGATACGTCGGCCGCCTTTTTCGAGGTAACGCACCACCGACGGCAGCAGCGCATGGCCGTCGGCGTCGGGCAGCACGTCGGGCACGCCGCTGCGCACGGCGGCGACGAGAGAATTGGTGGTGCCGAGATCGATACCGACCGCCAGACGCCGCTGGTGGGGCGCCGGCGCCATGCCGGGTTCGGAGATTTGCAGTAGGGCCATCTGGATCTTCTCGGGGCCGCTCGGCCCCGTCCTGAATTTTCGCGTTGCTGGATGAAATGCTACGGCTCTTCTGGCGGGCATCGCCGCATTCGTGGCGCGCCCGCTAGTTCTCGAGCCGCTCGATCTGCGTGCCGATTTCCGACGCCACCCGCTCGATGAACATCAACTGCCGCACTGCCTCGCCGGCCGCCTGATTCGCGCCGCTATCGAGCAACGCGCCGAGCTTGTCGAAACGCATGCGTTCTTCGTCGCGCAGTTCGGTGAGCAAGGCGTCGAGCGCGTCGACGTTCTTTGCCGCGGCCGCGTCTTCGATGCCTTCGCGCCATTCCATCTGCTGCGTGAGGAACGCCGGCTCCATCGCCGTATTATTCTCCGCGCCCACGTCGATGCCGCGCAGATGCAACAGATACGTGGCGCGCTTCAGCGGATCGCGCAGCGTCTGATACGCCTCGTTGGTCCGCGTCGCCCATTGCATCGCAATGCGCTTCTGCGCGTCGCCGGCCGCTGCGAAGCGGTCCGGATGCACTTGCGCCTGGACCGTGCGGTAGGCGTGATCGAGCGCGGATGCGTCGAGCGCGAATTGCGCGGGCAGATCGAACAGGTCGAAGTGGCTGTCGTTCAGCGAGGCCATCGGATAAAAGAAGTCCGTTCAGGAAAGCGCACCGGAGTGCAGTCTAAAAGCGCGGTCTTGCGACGAATTGGCGGCGGTACATGCAGCACCGGCACAGGCGAATTCGCGGATCAAATTAAAAAGGCGGCACGCGCCGCCTTTGATCCGCTGCACGCGGAATGTCCCGATTTACACGCGGAACGATTCGCCGCAACCGCATTCGTCCTTCACGTTCGGGTTGTTGAACTTGAAGCCTTCGTTCAACCCTTCACGTGCGAAGTCGAGTTCGGTGCCGTCGATATAAGCGAGGCTCTTCGGGTCGACAATGATCTTCACGCCGTTGCAATCGAACACTTCGTCTTCGGGCGCGAGTTCATCCACGTACTCGAGCTTGTAAGCCAAGCCGGAGCAACCTGTTGTACGCACGCCGACGCGCAAGCCGACGCCCTTACCGCGCCGGATCAGATACTTCTGGACGTGCTGTGCTGCCTTTTCGGTCAACGTAATTGCCATAGCGTTTCTCATTGCGCAATGCGTGCGGGTCATACCTCTACCTGCTCACGCGCTGCTACCCTGCCTGCGTCAAATATCGTTCGTGCCGGACGGCCGGCGTTAATTCGCGCCGTCGTCCGTTTCGATTTACCTGAAACCGCGCCGCAACCGCCGCTTGATCAAGCGTGCTGCTTTTCGTCCGCGACGACCGCTTCACCGTGGCGTTGCTTGTAGTCGGCGACCGCTGCCTTGATCGCGTCTTCCGCGAGGATCGAGCAGTGGATCTTCACCGGCGGCAGCGCCAGTTCTTCGGCGATCTGCGTGTTCTTGATCGACATGGCTTGATCGAGTGTCTTGCCCTTCACCCATTCGGTGACGAGCGAGCTCGATGCAATTGCCGAACCGCAGCCATACGTCTTGAACTTCGCGTCTTCGATGATGCCGTCCGCGCCCACGCGGATCTGCAGCTTCATCACGTCGCCGCACGCGGGCGCGCCGACCATGCCGGTGCCGACTGCATCGTCGTCTTTCGCGAAGGAACCGACGTTGCGCGGGTTTTCGTAGTGGTCCAGAACCTTGTCGCTATAAGCCATGATGACACTCCTTGATTCGTTTCAACCTGCAATTCGTGCAGTTAGCAATTCGATAAATTCGACGTTGTCCAAACGGCGCGTCAGTGCGCTGCCCACTGGATGGTCGAAATATCGATCCCGTCCTTATGCATTTCCCATAGCGGCGACAAATCGCGCAGCTTCGAAATCTTGGTCTTCAGCAGGTTGATCACGTAGTCGACGTCCTGCTCGGTCGTGAAGCGGCCCACCGTGAAGCGGATCGAGCTATGCGCCAGCTCGTCGTTACGGCCGAGCGCGCGCAACACATACGACGGTTCCAGCGAAGCCGACGTACAGGCCGAGCCCGACGACACCGCTACATCCTTGACCGCCATGATCAGCGATTCGCCTTCGACGAAATTGAAGCTGATATTCAGGTTGTGCGGCACACGCTTTTCCATGTCGCCGTTCACATACACTTCTTCCATTTGCGACAGGCCGCGCAGCAGACGATCGCGCAGCATGCGGATGCGTTCGTTTTCCGTCGCCATTTCTTCGCGCGCGAGACGGAACGCTTCGCCCATGCCGACGATCTGGTGCGTGGCCAGTGTGCCCGAACGCATGCCGCGCTCGTGACCGCCGCCGTGCATCTGCGCTTCGATACGGATACGCGGCTTGCGACGCACGTACAGCGCGCCGATGCCCTTCGGACCGTAGGTCTTGTGCGCCGAGAACGACATCAGGTCGACCTTCAGCTTTTGCAGGTCGATTTCGATCTTGCCGGTGGCTTGCGCCGCGTCGACGTGGAAAATGATGCCCTTTTCACGAGTGATCTCGCCGATCGCCTCGATGTCCTGGATCACGCCGATCTCGTTGTTCACCGACATGACCGACACCAGAATCGTGTCCGGGCGCAGTGCCGCCTTGAATTTTTCCAGGTCGATCAGGCCGTCGTCCTTGACGTCCAGATACGTGACTTCGAAGCCTTCGCGCTCGAGTTCGCGGCATGTGTCCAGCACGGCCTTGTGCTCGGTCTTCACCGTGACGATGTGCTTGCCCTTGCTCTTGTAGAAGTGCGCGGCGCCCTTGATGGCCAGGTTGTCCGACTCCGTGGCACCCGAGGTCCAGATGATTTCGCGCGGATCGGCGTTCACCAGCGCGGCGACATTCTCACGCGCTTCTTCGACTGCGCGCTCCGCCGCCCAGCCATACGAGTGGCTGCGCGATGCGGGATTGCCGAACTGCTCGCGCAGATACGGAATCATCTTGTCCACCACGCGCGGATCGATCGGCGTCGTCGCGCTGTAGTCCATGTAGATGGGCAGATGGAGAGTGTCGTTATTCATCAATTGCTCCGGGGACGTCATGTGCTCTGGCTTCTGGGTTTCTTACTGGCTGCGGTGACTGCTCGATACCGCGCCTAGGACCCGGCCATGTTGAAAACTGAATTCGGCCCTTTCGGCGCCACGCGGACGGGTTCGACCGCCGGCGCTTCGTTGCGCCTGTCGCGTATCACGGCCGGCGCGCCTTCCCGCGAGCGCTGCTGATCGACCAGATCCTTCAGGGACACCGAATCGAGGTACTCGACCATTTTCTGGTTCAGCGTGGACCACAGCTCGTGCGTCATGCAGTGGCCGTCGTGCTGTTTGGTGCCCTCGCACGAACCCTTGCCGCCGCATTGGGTGGCGTCGAGCGGCTCGTCGACCGCGATGATGATGTCGGCCACCGTCACGTCTTCAGCGCGGCGGGCCAGATTGTAGCCGCCGCCCGGTCCGCGCACGGACTCGACGATTTCATGACGACGCAGCTTGCCAAACAGCTGCTCGAGGTACGACAGGGAGATGTGTTGGCGCTGGCTGATACCCGCAAGCGTCACCGGGCCCTGCTCCTGGCGCAGTGCCAGGTCAATCATCGCCGTGACGGCGAAACGGCCTTTCGTGGTGAGTCTCATATGGTGTGGGAACCGCAATTCTCGACAAGTTTTGTCAAGTATAAATACATGAGCGATTTAGTCAAGTATCCCTACCGCGATTTGGGTCATTTGCTTAATTGCTGAATCAGCCCGGCGCGCGCTCTCGCCGAACTCTATGCAAGCAATTGGGGACGCAGCGTCGCGATGAGCCCGCGGCAGGCAACTTCACATTGATCCAGCACTTGCTCGAAACCTTCCGCGCCGCCGAAATATGGATCGACGACTTCGCGGGCGCCGCTCCAGCGGGCATCCCCTTCTGGAACAAATTCCATCAGCAGACGAATCTTGTCGCGCTGCTGCGGCGGGCAGATCTGACGCAACGCGACGATGTTTTTGTCGTCCATGGCGATCAGCAGATCGAAGCGGTCGAAATCCGCCGCGGCGATCTGACGGCCGCGCAAGTCGGCGAGCTCATAACCGCGCCGGCCGGCGGCCTGCTGCGCGCGCTCGTCCGGCGGCTCGCCGATGTGCCAGTCACCCGTTCCAGCCGAGTCGATCACAATGCGTTCCGCGAGCTTCGCCTCGCCGACCAGATGACGCATCACACCTTCCGCGGTCGGCGAACGACAGATGTTCCCGAGGCAGACAAAGCAGATGGATACGGTTTTCATCGAGGGCTTTTTCGGGCGCGTGAGGCGCGCAGGCAGACTGTTAATAAATGTTGCCGCGATTATACAAAGCTGGCCGAAATCTCGCCGGGAGCCGGGGCGCGGCTGTCGCGAGCGTGGCAGTGGGTACAGCGGCCTGTCCCGGTCGCGCTCAACCTCGTGCTTACGACGCTTCCGCCGCCGGCATCGCCGTGGCGGCGCGCATCGGTTTGGCCGGCAACGTCGAGGCGTCGTCGATCATGCCGTACGAAACGGCACGCGCGAGTTCGGCCGTCAACTGGTCGGCCGCGAGGGTAGCTTGCGGGGCGCGCGACGCGGCGTTGCCACAAATATGCAGATAAGCAGCCGCAGCAAGCGGCAAAACGATGGCGAGGGGCCAGTACACCGATATTGTCTTTTTCATGATGTCGATTGTTCCGATTGGGGCAGTTGAGTTCGTTAACCACTATGCCCAGTCGAAATCTTATAGAAATTCACAATCGGGAAAAACCCACTGGCGCGACATAGAGCGTTGCTCTGGATGGAACAGTGAATTCAGGTTTCGGTGCGCACGGCGTTCCACACGGGTCATGGCACAGAAAATAAATCCTTACAAACACATACAAAGCTCCTGCGACGGATGGCGATAATAACGGTCTTATAGAAACAAAATCCCGCATCGGTCGATCACATGAAACGCTTTGGTTTTGCACCACTCGCCTGCCTCGCTGTCGCCGCCCTGCTCGGCGGCTGCGCGGTCTATCCGGACGGCACGCCCATGTATAGCAATGGCTACGGCGGCGGCTATAGCGGCTATGACAATTACGATGGCTACGCCCCCGGTGTGCCGGTCGTGCCGCAAACCAACGTATACATGGGCTATAGCGACTACTACGGCCCCGGCTACTACAACAACGGGCCGGGCCGCTATTACGGACCCGGACCCGGCTACGGCGGCTATCCCGATCGGGGTCGGCCGAACAACGGCAATTATGGAAACAACGGCAATCACGGCGACAACGGCGGCTGGCACGGTCAGCCGAACGGCGGATCACGCGGCGGACCGCCGCCGCAGGGTGCTGTCGGTGGCCCGCGCGGACCTAGCGGATCCAATGCGCCTCGACCGGGGGGTGGCAGCCCGCCGCCACCGCCACCCCCGCAGCAGCAGGCCGGTGGCGGAGGCGGTCACGGCAACGGCAATAACGGCGCACCCGTGCGAGGCGTGCCGGGTCGCCAGTCGGGCCAGATGACGGACCACTGATCTGGACGAACCGCATGGTTATCGCGCGGTACGCATGTGCTGATGCGCAGGCGCACCGCGCTCTGGTTTTTGCAGCCGCTACATTAGGGTGGCTTCGGCGATATCACGCAGACGGCATTGCGGTTCGGCGCGAGACGAGACAGCGCGATACCGGAACCACCGGGTCGCTTAATGCCGAGCGAATAGAAAAAGACGATAGCAGTGTCGGCCCACCGACGCTTGGTCAGCCAATATGGCTGCGCTGCGCCGCGTACAACTCCCTGAACGTCCGCCCCACCGGAGCCGGTATATCCCGTGTATTGGTCCAGCCCGCGCCGCCCAGCGGCAGCTTGGCGATAGACCGGTTTCTCCCTCCCATGCGTTCCAGCACACGCACAGCCAGCTTAGTGAAGAGCGCGTAAGCATCCGGATGCAGCGCCAGGAATCCCCACACGGCGAGCCCGGCGCGCTCTTTCCACGGCCGCAGACGCCGCTCCACCTGCTTCTCGCGCAGCTTTCGCAACAGGTCGGATAGCGGAATGCCCACCGGGCACACGCTATTGCACTCGCCACACAACGTCGCGGCCTGCGGCAAATCCAGCGCTTTGTCGATGCCGACATAGCTCGGCGTCAACACCGAACCCATCGGGCCGGGATATACCCAGCCGTACGCATGCCCGCCCACCTTCTGATACACCGGGCAATGGTTCATGCACGCGCCGCAGCGGATGCACCTCAGCATCTCTTGGAAGTCGCCGCCGATCAGCCCCGTGCGCCCGCCGTCGACAAGCACCACGTACATATGCTCAGGACCGTCCTGGTCGCCCTCGCCGCGCGGCCCCGTCAACAGGGAAAAATAGTTCGAGGTGGTCTGCCCAGTCGCCGAGCGCGGCAGGAGACGCATCGCCGTAGCCAGATCTTCGAGTGTGGGCAGCACTTTCTCGATGCCCGTCACCGCCACATGCACGCGTGGCATCACGGTGCACATGCCCTCGTTGCCCTCGTTCGTGACCAGCACGACCGAGCCCGTTTCCGCCACCACGAAATTGCCGCCGGTCACGCCCATGTCCGCGGTCATGAAATGCGGACGCAGCATCTCGCGGGCTTCGCGCGTCATGTCAGTGATTTCGGTCAGGCGTGGGCGGTTGTGAGTCTTCGCGAACAGGTCGGCGATCTCGTCCTTATCTTTATGGACGACCGGCGCGATGATGTGGCTCGGTGGCTCGTTATCGTTGATCTGCAGAATGTACTCACCCAGATCGGTTTCGATGGATTGCACGCCCATCTGCCCGAGCACTTCATTCAGGCGCATTTCTTCGGTGACCATCGACTTGGTCTTGATCACCTTCTTCACCTCGTGCCGGCGCGCAATGTCGCCGACCAGCCGCGCGGCCTCCTGGGTCGTCTCCGCGAACAGCACCGTCACGCCGCGCCGGGCCGCTTCGCGCTCGAAGGTTTCCAGCCACACGTCGAGATTTTCCAGCGCGCGATTGCGACGCTCCTTCAGCGCGGCGCGCGTGGCGGGAAAATCGATCGCGGTCATGGCCGTGGCGCGAGCCGACACGAACTTGGTCGACAGCTTGGTGAGGTTCTGCTGCAGGCGCTGGTCGGCGAGTTTCTGACCGGCGCGTGCCTTGAATTGCATCGATTGGACTTGCATGGCGGCCTTAGGCGTAATCAGGCAAAACGGGCGAAGCGCGAGCGGATACGAGTCAAGCGCGCATATCTGGACGAAGACGACGGAACTACGGCAGCCCGCGTTATACGTCGCCGGCCAGCACCTGCGCAATGTGCAGCACGCGCGTGGTGGCGTCGCCGGTGCGCCGCAGACGGCCCTCAATATTCAGCATGCAGCCAAGGTCGCCTAGCACCACCGTGCCAGTACCGGCCGCCCGAATATTCGCGCACTTTTCGTCGACGATCGCCGTGGAGATGTCTCCGTACTTGACCGCGAACGTGCCGCCGAAGCCGCAGCAATGCTCGCAATCCTTCATCTCGTTCACCGTCACGCCGACCTGCGCCAGCAAGGCGCGCGGCTGCGCCTTCACGCCGAGCTCACGCAGCCCGGAGCAGGAATCGTGATACGTGACCTGCCCCGCGAACTCGCCCGGCTGCAATTGCACCTTGGCCACGTTGACAAGGAAATCGGTGAGTTCGAATACCTTGGCGCGCAGCCGGCCGAAGCGGTTCATCAGTTCGGGGTCGTCGGCGAAGAGGTCGCCGTAATGCGCGCGGATCATGCCGCCGCACGAACCGGACGGCACCACGACGTAATCGAACTGCTCGAACTCGCGCAGGGTCTTCTCGGCCAGATCGCGCGCGATGCGCCGCTCCCCCGAGTTGTACGCCGGTTGCCCGCAACAGGTTTGCGCAGGCGGCACCATCACCTCGAATCCGGCGCCTTCAATCAATTTGATGACGGAAAAACCGATCTCAGGACGCATCAGGTCGATCAGGCAGGTAACGAACAATCCGACTCGCATGAGCCCTCCTTCGGGAAAACGTGCCTGATTATCCGCTGTTTGCCGCACAATACCAACGGCCGGAAGGCATAGGACGAAAGCGGCCTGATTTGGAATAGGCGTTCCAACCGCTTTCCATCTTTTCACAATACGGGATACAATCAATTTCCGCTGTTTGACGCGTCAACCGATTCCTCCCATGAGCGATACGAACCCGGATCCCAAAACTTCGATCCAGGTGATCGAACGCATGATGCGCTTGCTCGACGCACTGGCTGCGCATAGCGACCCGGTCAGCCTGAAAGAACTCGCCATCCGCACGGAGCTGCATCCGTCCACCGCGCACCGCATCCTGAACGATATGGTGATGTGCCGGCTGGTCGACCGGTCGGATCCTGGCACTTACCGTCTCGGCATGCGCCTGCTCGAGCTGGGCAATCTGGTGAAGGCGCGCCTGTCGGTGCGCGACGCGGCGCTCACGCCGATGCGCGAACTGCATCGTCAGACGGGCCAGACGGTGAATCTGTCGGTGCGCCAGGGCGACGAGATCGTCTATATCGAGCGCGCGTATTCCGAGCGATCCGGCATGCAGGTGGTGCGGGCGATTGGCGGACGGGCGCCGTTGCATCTGACCTCGGTGGGCAAGCTGTTCCTCGCCGCCGACGAATCCACCCGCGTGCGGGCCTACGCCACCCGCACCGGCTTGTCGGGCCACACGCAGAACAGCATCACCGACCTGACCAAACTGGAGCGCGAGTTGTCGCATGTGCGCCAGCAGGCCTGCGCGCGAGACAACGAAGAACTGGAACTAGGCGTGCGCTGCATCGCCGCCGGCATTTACGACGACACCGGCAAACTGGTCGCCGGTCTATCGCTGTCGGCGCCGGCGGATCGCCTGCAAGACTCCTGGATTGGCCAGCTTAGCCAGACCGCATTGATGATCTCGGAGTCGCTCGGCTACCGGCCGCAACCCTCGCAAGACCATTCGCATAGCCATCACGCGTAAGCCGGCACTTCGCTTCTTCCGCTCAAAACAAAAAGCCTCGCATTTTTTGCGAGGCTTTTTGTTTTCATGCGGCCGGCCGGAAACCGGCCACGCAACAAACGCTTCAGGTCCCCGGGCCGCCGGCGTCCGCGCTGGTAATGCGCGGCTCGCCGCCACCGTTATCCAGCCATGTGCGCAGACGCGTGGCGTCCGCGAATCGCGAGTACTTACCCGACGAGTCGAGCAGCACCATGATCATCGGGCGGCCGTGAATGGTCGCCTGCATCACGAGGCACTCACCCGCTTCGTTGATGAAGCCGGTCTTTTGCAGGCCAATGTCCCACGTCGGATTGCGCACCAGCGCATTCGTGCTGTTGTACGCGAGCGAGCGCTTGCCGGTGTACACCTCGTAGCTGTGGTCGGTCGAGAACTTGCGGATCAACGGATACTGGTACGCCGCGTTGACCATCTTCACGAGATCGCGCGCGCTCGACACGTTCTGGCTCGTCAAACCCGTGGGGTTTTCAAAGTGCGTGTCGGTCATGCCAAGTTGCCTGGCCTTCGCGTTCATAGCCGCGAGAAATGCCGGACGGCCGCCCGGGAAATAGCGCGACAGCGCCGCGGCCGCGCGATTTTCCGACGCCATCAGCGCGATGTGCAGCATATCTTCACGCGACAGCACCGAACCCACCGACAAACGCGAGCCAGTGTTCTTTTCGTAATCCCGGTCTTCGTCCGTGACTTCGATCTGGTCGGTCATGGCCTCTTTCGAGTCCAGCACCACCATTGCGGTCATCAGCTTGGTGATCGACGCGATCGGCACCACGGCGCGCGAGTTCTTGTCGAACAGCGATTCGCCCGAGTTCTGATCGATCACGTACGCGACGCTCGAGCGCAGCATGAGAGCGTCCGGCGTTTCGTGCAGACCGAAAGCCTGGCCGACGCTCGGCTGACGCGGTTCGTACGCGATGCGACGCACCACCGAGTGATGACGGCCGTTCGACGTGTACGTGACGCGCTTGCGCTTGACGCCCGCGCGCGGTGCGTCGTCGTCAGCGGCGGCTACGGTCTTTGCAGCCGCGCCTTTGGTCGCTTTCGAGGCCTTGCTCGACACCTTGGTCTTGGTATCAGACTCCGCAGCCGGCTTTTTCGCCGCTTTGGCGTGTTTGGAAGTTTTTGCAGTTGCAGCGGGCGTGGCGGCAAAAGCGCTCACGGGCGTGGCGAACGCCGCTGCGATGACCATGGAGACGGCCACCGACAGCGCGGTGCTGCGGGCCGCGCCGTGGATCACTTTTAGCGACGAAAACATGTCGGTTTTCATGGGTGTTCGGTAGGGAGCGGCGAGAGGTTTCCGCAAGTGTAGTAAAACAACGAAAAATTAGCAATTTGAAGCACTTATACGCGCTCCTTAAACCGGCTTGTAAGCTCCGATCGCAAAAACACGAATAAGTGCCGCGCATCGATCGAAAAAAACGATCGCCGGCGCATTACGCCTCGCCGCTGCCGCCCTATGCCCGAATCGAGGTGATTCTTCCAGCATAACGGCAATTTCGAGGCAACCTTGATCAGGGGAAATACGGTAGAGCACGTGCGGTCAAAAACCGCCGACCAACCGGGCCGGAGTCGAACAGCGAGGTTGTTAAACGCCTGCTGCAGACCGCCAACGCGCATTCGACCAGCATCTAGCATTAACGTTCCGTGACACTTTTCGGTTTACACCGAAACGGCCATCGAGCGCTTTTTTAACAAGTGCCGGCTGTTAGCCGCCCCGCGTTAAGCATGCACCCGCCGGTTAGATAGACCTTACCATTTCGTAATAAATACAGCATGATTGAGCACCAGTGCGGTGCGGCGATTAAGTTGACCTGCGTCATGAAGATGTCATGCCGATCGCATAACGCTATGTTTTATCAGTAGTTTCTTAATATTGTGCGACGCACAAAAAGCACTTGACATTCCTTGCAGCCATCCTAAAATAGCAGTCATTGCTGCGATGCACAATTCATCGCGGTCCGGCGGGATGCACCAATGTGTCCCACCATTCACCCAATGCGGTCCGCACAGACAGACCGCGATTCCAGGAGCGTAAACCATGACTCTGCTGACCCCTGAGCAATTCGCCGCAGCCCAGAAAGCCAACTTTGAAACGTTGTTCGGCCTGACGACCAAAGCATTTGAAGGCGTCGAAAAGCTGGTTGAGCTGAACCTGCAAGTCGTGAAGTCGACGCTCGCGGAAAGCCAGGAAAATGCCCAACGCGCCCTGTCGGTCAAGGACGCGCAAGAGTTGCTGGCACTGCAAGCAAGCCTTGCACAGCCGGTGGCTGAAAAGGCGCTGTCGTACGGCCGTCATGTGTACGAAATCGTTTCGGCAACGCAAGGTGAATTCACCCGCGTCGCGGAAGCGCAATTCGAAGAGCAAAACCGCAAGGTCCAATCGCTCGTCGAGAACGTCGCAAAGAATGCACCGGCTGGTTCGGAAACCGCTGTCGCCGTCCTGAAGTCGGCTATCACGGCTGCCAACACCACGTACGACACGGTCCACAAGGCCACCAAGCAAGCTGTCGAAATCGCTGAAAGCAACTTCAATGCAGCTGCAACGGCCGCATCGAAGGCAGCTTCGCAAGCCGCCGCACAAGCATCGCGCTCGGCCAAGAAGGCAGTCTAAGTTTCAGTTTCAAGCATCACCCAACGCCGGCACAGCTTGAACGCTGTGCCGGCGTTACCGCAAGCAACAGCGTAGTGCCGTTGCCGTTCACACGGCGTTACTGGCCGAACGCTCCGATACGTTGAATAGCGTATCGTTTGCCCGGCGAAAGGCCGGGATTTTTTTGTGCGACGCTTTCTCGCCGTCGCGTGAATCGTTCAGCATGTGTTGACGACACCGTCGTCGCATGGCAACCGCCCTACTCCGCTGCCCAAAGAAAAACGGCGCGCCCCGCAAAGGGCGCGCCGTTTTTTTGCTTTGTCGAGCCCGCCTGCACGCGTGCAGGCAGACCGAATCGCATTACTTCTTTTTCTGCGGCGGCAGGTCGGTACAGACGCCTTCGTACAACTCGGCGGCCATGCCGATCGATTCGCCGAGCGTCGGATGCGGGTGAATCGTCTTACCGATATCCGTTGCGTCCGCACCCATCTCGACCGCGAGACACACTTCGCTGATCAGGTCGCCCGCATTCAGACCGACAATTCCGCCGCCGATCACGCGATGCGTTTCCTCGTCGAACAGCAGCTTCGTGAAGCCTTCGTCGCGGCCGTTGGCGATTGCGCGGCCCGACGCGGCCCACGGGAACACCGCCTTGCCGTACTTGATGCCTTCGGCCTTCAACTGGTCTTCCGTCTTGCCGGCCCACGCCACTTCCGGATCGGTGTAAGCCACCGACGGAATCTGCAGCGCGTCGAAGTACGCCTTCTCGCCGTGTGCGACTTCGGCGGCGACGTGAGCTTCGTGCACGGCCTTATGCGCGAGCATCGGCTGACCGACGATATCGCCGATCGCGAAGATGTGCGGCACATTCGTGCGCATCTGCTTGTCCACGTCGATGAAGCCGCGATCCGTCACCGCGACGCCGGCCTTGTCCGCGCCGATCTTCTTGCCGTTCGGCGAACGGCCGACGGCAACCAGCACGAGGTCGTAGCGTTGCGCTTCAGCCGGCGCCTTCTCGCCTTCGAACGACACATAGATGCCGTCGTCTTTCGCTTCGGCTGCGGTGGTCTTCGTCTTCAGCATGACGTTGGCGAAACGCTTGCTGTTGTACTTCTCCCAGACCTTGACCAGATCGCGGTCCGCGCCGGCCATCAGACCATCGAGCATTTCGACCACGTCAATCTGCGCGCCGAGCGTGGCATACACCGTCGCCATTTCCAGGCCGATAATGCCGCCGCCGATCACCAGCATGCGTTGCGGAATCTGGCGCAGTTCGAGCGCGCCGGTCGAATCGACCACACGCGGATCTTCCGGAATGAACGGCAGCTTCACCGCTTCCGAGCCCGCGGCGATGATCGCCTGCTTGAACTTGACGACCTTCTTGCCGCCCTCGACCTGCACTTCCATATGATGCGGATCGACGAACGAGCCCGTGCCCGTGACCACTTCGACCTTGCGCATTTTCGCCATGCCGGCGAGACCGCCGGTGAGCTTCTTGACGACGCCCGACTTGAAGTCGCGCAGCTTGTCGAGATCGATTTGCGGCTTGCCGAACGTGATGCCGTGCGAGCCGAGCGCTTCGGCCTCGTCGATCACGAGCGCCGTGTGCAACAACGCTTTCGACGGAATACAGCCGACGTTCAGACACACGCCGCCAAGCGTCGAGTAACGCTCGACCAGCACTGTCTTCATCCCCAGGTCAGCCGACCGGAACGCCGCCGAATAGCCGCCGGGGCCCGAACCGAGCACGAGCATGTCGCACTCGATATCCGCGTTGCCGGAGAAGCTACCCGCTTGCGGAGCAGGCGCGGCAGCCTTAGCCGGAGCCCCCGCCGCTTGCGCGGCTTGCGGTTTGGCGTCCGCCTGAGCGGGCGCCTTCTCGGGTTCCTTGGCTGGAGCCTTCGGCGCGTCTTTTGCGGGCGCTGCATCCGCCGATGTTTCGACGAGCGCGATCACCGTGCCTTGCGAGACTTTATCGCCGGCTTTGACGCGAACTTCCTTGACTGTGCCGGCGGTATCGCTCGGCACTTCGATAGAGGCCTTATCGGACTCGAGCGTCATGAGAGCCTGTTCGTTCTCGATGACATCGCCCGCTTTGATATTGACTTCTATGACATCGACGTCTTTGAAGTCACCGATATCCGGCACTTTTACTTCGACGAGACTCATTAGTGTCCCCTTCTCGTATTGATCGTGATGAAGGAAGAACCCAAAAAAGCGGCCCAAAAGCTGGCAGCGTGGCGAACAGAATCATCCTTTGCAGTCCGCCCAAGGACGCGCCTTTCTTTTGCCTACTTTTCTTTGGAAGACAAAGAAAAGTAGGTGCCGCCCCGCACAGGGGCGACGCTAATAGACCGACAAGCAATCAGGTTCCACAGAGAGACGCGGATAACAGAAACAGAAAGAAACCCGCGTCCCACGCAACTACACGATCAAAGAATCACACGCCGGAAATCGGCAAGAAGCGCCCCAAGATACGCATTGAACCTGGCCGCCGCGGCACCATCAATGACACGATGGTCATACGACAAAGAAAGCGGCAGGATCAAACGCGGCACGAACTGCTTACCATCCCAAACCGGCTTCATCGCACCGCGCGACAGACCAAGAATGGCCACTTCAGGCGCATTGATAATCGGCGTGAAGTTCGTACCGCCAATGCCACCCAAAGAAGAAATCGAGAAGCACCCACCTTGCATCTGATCCGGCTTCAGCTTGCCGTCACGCGCAGCCTTCGACAGCTCGGCCATTTCCTTGGCGATATCGATCAAACCCTTCTTATCCGCATCGCGAATGACAGGAACGACCAGACCGTTCGGCGTATCAGCCGCGAACCCGATATGGAAGTACTGCTTGAACACCAGGTTATCGCCATCGAGGCTGGCATTAAACGTCGGGAACTGCTTCAAAGCCGACACCACAGCCTTGATCACGAAAGCCAGCATGGTGATCTTCACACCCGACTTTTCGTTTTCCTTGTTCAACTGCACGCGTAATGCTTCGAGCTCGGTGATGTCCGCTTCGTCGTTATTCGTGACGTGCGGAATCATGACCCAGTTGCGATGCAGATTCGCGCCCGAAATCTTCTTGATGCGCGAGAGCGGCTTCGGATCGACCGGACCAAACTTCGTGAAGTCGACCTTCGGCCACGGCAGCAGGTTCAACTCGCCGCCACCGCCCGCGGCCGCCGGTGCGGCCGCACCAGCCGGCGCAGCACGCTGACCGGTCATCACGCCCTTGATGAAGGCGGTCACGTCGGCTTGCGTGATACGGTTCTTCGGACCCGTGCCCTGCACCTGCGTCACATCGACACCGAGCTCGCGCGCGAATTTACGCACGGACGGCGACGCATGACTCGCGTGCCGCGCGCCGCCTTCTCCCGCCGGAATCACCGGCGCCTGAGCGAGCGCCGAGGGAGCCGCCGGAGCCGGCGACGGAGCGGCGGGCGCATCTGACGGCTTTTCGACCGCTTGCTTCGGAGCCGGAGCAGGAGCCGCGGCCGCGCCGCCTTCGGCTTCCACGACCACGATCACCGAGCCTTCCGACACGGTATCGCCTACCTTGACCTTCACTTCCTTGACGACGCCAGAGGCCGAGCTCGGCACATCCATGGTCGCCTTATCGGATTCGAGCGTGACCAGCGACTGCTCTTTCTCGACGCGATCGCCGACCTTCACCGCGACTTCGATCACGGGAATGTCTTTGTAGTCGCCGATATCCGGCACTTTGACTTCCTGCAGACCACCGCCGCTCGCCGCGGGCGCGGGCGCCGGAGCAGCAGCAGGCGCGGCCGAAGGTGCCGCCGACGGAGCCGGTGCGGCAGCAGGCGCCGGAGCCGGCGCAGCCGCGCCACCTTCCGCACCTTCCAGCACGACGATCAGCGAACCTTCCGAGACGTTGTCGCCGACCTTGACCTTCACTTCCTTGACGACGCCGGCGGCCGAGCTCGGCACGTCCATGGTCGCCTTGTCGGATTCCAGCGTAACGAGCGATTGCTCTTTTTCGACGGTGTCACCCGCCTTCACCAGCACCTCGATCACAGGAATGTCCTTGTAATCGCCGATGTCCGGCACCTTGACTTCGATCGCTTGACTCATTGTTAGTGTCTCCTGGGCCGCGCACGCGGCCTGCCCCTGCCAACGCAGGAGCGGGCGCGCACGCCATGGCACACGGGGAATGATGCCTTAGACGGTCATCGGGTTGGGTTTGGCGGGATCAAGGTTGTACTTCTTGAGCGCCTCGGCGACTACCTTGCGTTCGATCGTGCCTTCATCTGCGAGTGCATTCAACGCGGCAACCGTGACCCAGTAGCGGTCGACTTCGAAGAAGTGGCGCAGCTTTTCGCGCGTGTCCGAACGGCCGTAGCCATCCGTGCCCAGCACGACGAACTTCTGCGGCACGAACGCGCGGATCTGCTCGGTCAGCGCGCGCACGTAGTCGGTCGAAGCGATGACCGGACCTTGTGCGTCCTTCAGCAGCTTCTCGACGTGCGAGAGCTTCTTTTCTTCGGTGGGGTGCAGCAGGTTCCAGCGCTGCACTTCATGGCCTTCGCGCGCGAGTTCGGTGAAGCTCGGCACGCTCCACAGATCGGCGGCGACGCCCCAGTCGTTCTTCAGCAGGTCGGCGGCGGCGATCACTTCGTTGAAGATCGTGCCCGCGCCCATCAGCTGCACGCGCGGCGCCTTCTTGTCCGCTTCGGCCTTGCGGAACGCGTACATGCCCTTGATGATGTCGGCCGCCACCGAGTCGCCCTGCGGAATCGCCGGGTGCTCGTAGTTCTCGTTCATCACCGTGATGTAGTAGTACACGTCTTCCTGATCCGCGACCATGCGGCGCAGACCGTCCCGCATGATGACCGCGAGTTCGTAACCGAAGGTCGGGTCATAGCTGACGCAGTTCGGCACCGAAGCCGCCCACAGCAGCGAGTGGCCGTCTTCGTGCTGCAAACCTTCGCCGTTCAGCGTCGTGCGGCCGGCCGTACCACCCAGCAGGAAGCCGCGCGAACGCATGTCGCCGGCTGCCCATGCGAGGTCGCCAATACGCTGGAAGCCGAACATCGAGTAGAAGATGTAGAACGGGATCATGATCTCGCCGTGCGTCGAGTACGACGTCGCGGCCGCGATCCAGTCACACATACCACCAGCTTCGTTGATGCCTTCCTGCAAGATCTGACCGGTTTCCGACTCACGGTAGAACATCAACTGGTCGGAATCTTCAGGCACGTACTTCTGGCCTTCCTGATTCCAGATACCGATCTGACGGAACAGACCTTCCATACCGAAGGTACGCGATTCGTCCGGCACGATCGGCACGATGCGCTTACCGAGCGCCTTGTCTTTCAGCAGGATGTTCAGGATCCGCACGAACGCCATGGTCGTGGAGATCTCGCGGCCTTCGCCCGTGCCCTTCAACAGCGGCTCGAATGCCGACAGTTCCGGCACCGGCAGCGACTCGGCCTTCTGGCGACGCGCCGGCAGATAACCGCCGAGGTCCATGCGCTTCTGGCGCATGTACTCGAGTTCCTTCGAACCTTCTTCGAACTTGAGGTACGGCACGTTGACGAGGTCTTCGTCGGCGATCGGCAGGCGGAACTGGTCGCGGAATTTCTTCAGCTGATCCACGTGCAGCTTCTTCTGCTGGTGGGTGATGTTCATCGCCTGGCCGGCTTCGCCCATGCCGTAGCCCTTGATCGTCTTCGCGAGAATGACGGTCGGCTGCCCCTGCGAATTCGACGCTTCCTGGAACGCCGCGTAGATCTTGTGCGGATCGTGGCCGCCTCGGTTCAGGTTCCAGATTTCCTCGTCGGACCATTCGGCGACCAGCGCCTTCAGTTCCGGCGTATTGAAGAAGTGTTCGCGCACATACGCGCCCGACTCCGACTTGTACGTCTGGTATTCGCCGTCGACCACTGCCATCATGCGGCGCATCAGCGCGCCCGACTTGTCGCGTTGGAACAGCGCATCCCAGCGGCTGCCCCAGATGACCTTGATGACGTTCCAGCCGGCGCCGCGGAATTCGCTTTCCAGTTCCTGGATGATCTTGCCGTTACCGCGCACCGGACCGTCGAGGCGCTGCAGGTTGCAGTTGATCACGAACACGAGGTTGTCGAGCCGTTCGCGGCCGGCCATGCCGATCGCGCCGAGCGATTCCGGCTCGTCCGTTTCGCCGTCGCCGAGGAAAGCCCAGACCTTGCGGCCGTCGGTCTTCGCAATGCCGCGCGCCTGCATGTACTTCATGAAGCGCGCCTGATAGATCGCCATGATCGGGCCGAGGCCCATCGAGACGGTCGGGAATTGCCAGAAGTCCGGCATCAGCCACGGGTGCGGGTACGACGAGATGCCCTCGCCGCCCACTTCCTGCCGGAAGTTGTCGAGCTGGTTCTCGGTCAGGCGGCCCAGCAGAAACGCGCGCGAATAGACGCCCGGCGACGAGTGGCCCTGCACGAACACGAGATCGCCGCCATGTTCAGCGGACGGCGCATGCCAGAAGTGGTTATAGCCGACGTCGTAAAGCGTGGCGGCGGAGGCGAACGAGGCGATGTGGCCGCCGACATTGGTGTCCTTGCCGGCGCGCAGCACCATCGCGATAGCGTTCCAGCGCGTGTACGAGCGAATGCGGTGTTCGATGTCCTGATCGCCGGGGATCTTCGCCTGACGCGAAACCGGGATCGTGTTGATGTACGGCGTGTTGGCCGAGAACGGCAGATGTTCGCCATGCACGCGCGCGAATTCAATCTGTTTCTCGATCAGGTAGTGAGCACGATCGGGGCCCACAGCAGAAATCACGCCATCCAGCGCTTCAAGCCATTCGCCGGTTTCCTGGGGATCGTCGTCTTTTTCAGCAGCGACATATTTCATGACTTCGTCGGGTACAGCGGACATGCTCGTCTCCTGGATGTAGAGGAACGCTCTTTGAACAGACGACGCGGACGAAGCACGGCCGCGGCAGCTTCGGCCGATTGTAATAAGGGTCCCGACGTCAGCGCAACAAAATTTTCGAATTGCGAGATCGAATCTCATAATGCGGAAAATTGTTGCGGCGCAACCTGATTTGACTGCCGATCGACGGATACGCTGGCTAGTTTGCGCCGATTAATGGTCCTTTCCGCGCTTTTTTGCGCCATTTGCTAGCTTCACGCTGCGCTACAATGCCACGCATGTTGACCGAACGGCTTTTCGCACGCTCGGCGCGCACCGCCGGTTCGCCGACGGATTCGACGCCGTCCTCCCGCTGGCACCATGGACCATGGTGGTCCAATTCCTATTTGCTCACGCCGCTTCTGTCGATCCTGGTGTTTCTGGTCGTCATGAGTCTGATTTTGTGGAGCCTGAACCGGCGCGAACAGCAACAGCAGGAAGACACGCTTTACCGTAACGTCGCGTGGGCACAGCAGCAGATCCGCCTGTCCATGACCGGCGCGCAGGAACAGATCCAGGCGCTCGCGCGCGATCTGGTTGCCGGCCGTGCCGATCCGCACTCGCTCCAGGTGTCCACCACGGACATCATGCAGGGGCATCCCGAGATCCTCTACATGAACTGGTATACCAGCGCGCAGCAACCGCGCTGGCCCAATACCGCGCTGCCCGTGTTCGGCCAGCGTCTGGCCAAGCCGAACGACGCGCAGATGGACGAAGCCGTCAAAGCCGCCTTCACCGAAGCGCGCAACACGCGCCGCCAGGTGTATTCGCCGCTCATCTACGACGACCTCGGCAACGGCTACATCACGCTGCAAACGCCGGTGTTCCGCGACCGCGACTTCCTCGGCACGATCGCCGCGGTGTTCTCGGTGGAAGGCATTCTCAAGCACGACATTCCGCCCGAGTTGTCCGCCAAGTACAAAATCTCGATCATCGACGTGAACAATCGCGAGTTGACCACCACGTCGACCCGCCCGCGCCTGCCGCGCGACATGTTCTACGACCTGCCGCTCGACCCGCCGGGCCAGGGCGTCTCGGTGCGCGTCTACGCGTTCCCGCAGATGACCAACTTCACCAACAACACACTGGTGTGGCTGGTGGCCGGGCTGTCCTGTTTCGTGCTGTGGAGCCTGTGGAGTTTGTGGAAACACACGCGGCAACGCTTCGAAGCGCAGCAGGCGCTATATGCCGAAGCGTTCTTCCGCCGCGCGATGGAAAACTCGGTGCTGATCGGTATGCGCGTGCTCGACATGCATGGGCGCATCACCCACGTCAATCCGGCCTTTTGCCGCATGACCGGCTGGGACGAAAGCGATCTGGTCGGCAAGAACGCGCCGTTCGCCTACTGGCCGCGCGACGCTTACCCCGAAATGCAGCGCCAGCTCGACATGACACTGCGCGGCAAGGCGCCCTCTTCCGGCTTCGAATTGCGGGTGCGCCGCAAGGACGGGTCGCTGTTCCACGCTCGCCTCTACGTGTCGCCGCTGATCGACAGCTCGGGCCGCCAGACCGGCTGGATGTCGTCGATGACCGACATCACCGAGCCGAAACGCGCGCGCGAAGAACTCGCCGCCGCGCACGAGCGCTTCACCACGGTGCTCGAAAGTCTCGACGCCGCCGTCTCCGTGCTGGCCGCCGACGAAGCCGAACTCCTGTTCGCCAACCGCTATTACCGGCATCTGTTCGGGATTCGCCCCGACGGGCATCTGGAATTGGCGGGCGGCGGGTTCGATAGCGCACAGGCGTCGTCCGATTCGATCGATATGGTGGACACATACGCTGGCCTGCCCGCCGCCGCGTTGACCGAAAGTACCGCGGATGCGCAGGAAATTTACGTGCAGAGCATTCAGAAGTGGTTCGAAGTGCGCCGCCAGTACATCCAGTGGGTGGACGGCCACCTCGCGCAGATGCAGATCGCGACCGACATTACGACACGCAAGCAGGCGCAGGAACTGTCGCGCCAGCAGGACGAGAAGCTGCAGTTCACCAGCCGCCTGATGACGATGGGCGAAATGGCGTCGTCGCTCGCGCACGAACTGAATCAACCGCTCGCCGCGATCAATAACTATTGCTCCGGAACTGTGGCGCTGGTTAAATCCGGTCGGACGACGCCTGACAATCTGCTGCCCGTGCTCGAAAAAACCGCCCAGCAGGCGGTGCGCGCCGGCATGATCATCAAGCGCATTCGCGAGTTCGTGAAGCGCAGCGAGCCGAAGCGGCAAGCCACGCGCGTCGCCGATATCGTGGCCGACGCCGTGGGCCTCGCCGAGATCGAGGCGAGGAAGCGCCGCATTCGCATCGTCACGGATCTGCGCTCGCGCCTGCCGGTAATCTACGT
The DNA here is from genome assembly GCF_003002025.1 of Paraburkholderia sp. BL25I1N1. Classification (GTDB taxonomy): domain Bacteria; phylum Pseudomonadota; class Gammaproteobacteria; order Burkholderiales; family Burkholderiaceae; genus Paraburkholderia. The sequence continues at coordinate 176,887 of NZ_PVZB01000004.1, read as the reverse complement.
CGACCCGGTGCTGATCGAGCAGGTGCTGGTCAACCTGCTGAAGAACGCCGCCGAAGCGATGGCCGAAGCCCGTCCGAATGCAGTCGATCCAGTGATCCGCGTCGTCGTGCGGCTGGAAAGCGGGTTTGTCTGCATCAGCGTCGTCGACCAGGGGCCGGGCGTCGACGAAGCAACAGCCGAGCGGCTGTTCGAACCGTTTTACAGCACCAAGTCCGATGGTATGGGCATGGGGCTGAACATTTGCCGTTCGATTATCGAATCGCACCGCGGTCGTCTGTGGGTGGTCAACAACGTCGAATCCGATGGCCACATCACAGGCGCCACGTTCCATTGCAGTCTGCCTATTGGAGAGCCTGATGGCCCGAGCAACGGCGGGGCACAGGCGCCGACACCACAAACCGTTACGGGAGAGCTATGAACAGCCCAGTCACCACACAGGAAACTGTCTTTGTCGTCGATGACGACGAGGCCGTGCGAGATTCGCTGCGCTGGCTGCTGGAGGCGAACGGCTACCGCGTGCAATGCTTCTCCAGCGCCGAGCAGTTCATCGACGCATGGCAGCCGCATCAGCATCCGGGCCAGATCGCGTGCCTGATTCTGGATGTGCGGATGTCCGGCATGAGCGGGCTCGAGTTGCAGGAACGCCTGATCGCCGACAACGCGTCGCTGCCGATCATCTTCGTGACGGGCCACGGCGACGTGCCGATGGCCGTGTCCACGATGAAAAAAGGCGCGATGGACTTCATCGAAAAACCGTTCGACGAAGCCGAGTTGCGCAAGCTGGTCGAGCGCATGCTCGACAAGGCGCGCAGCGAAAGCACCAGCGTGCAGCAGCAGCGCGCCGCGGCAGAACGTCTCGGCAAGCTGACCGCGCGTGAGCATCAGGTGCTCGAGCGCATCATCGCCGGCCGCCTGAACAAGCAGATCGCCGACGACCTCGGCATCAGCATCAAGACGGTCGAAGCGCACCGCGCGAACATCATGGAAAAGCTCAACGTCAACACGGTCGCCGATCTGCTGCGACTGGCGCTGTCGAACAAGCCACAACCGGCGCAATAAGCTTCGTACGGCGGCGAATCTCCCGAAGAAGGGCCCTTTGGGGACCTCGCCGCGAGACTGGAAGTGACTGTGCACCAACGGCCGGACTATCCCAATGTCCGGCCTGTTTCGCCCTCTTTTTCCCCGCCTTCCCTCCTCTCCATTGCACGGCAATCAACGCTAAACGCGTTATATCGACGCACCCGGCGTGCGCACGATACTACGCATTACTCAGCAATTGCTTACACTAATCCGCAACGGGTTATTTCCTCAGACAAGATTGACCGATTCCGACGCGCCCATTAATTTAGGCAGAACTCCTTAGCAGACATCGCCATGCGATGCTCGACGCTGGAGTGCCATGCTGCGAAACGCCGCATACGGTGTTGCCTGGTATTGCGAAAGAATTGCGATGGCTTGAGCATTTTCCAATGCATCGAGTCGTGTCGACCTCATCGTCCAACCACACACCGGACGCCGGCCCAACGCGTCATTTCCTCGCCGTATTCCTTCGCGGCGAAGCGACGCAGCCCGCGTTACGCACCGACATCTCGTCGTATAAATCCCACGGGGAGGAATTCATCGTGAAACGATCCGGAGCACACGCCATGCGTGTGTTGCTTGTTTGCGCCGTTTTTGCGGGAGCGCCGCTATTGGTCGGACTGGCCGCGCCGAACGCCGTCCATGCGCAAGGTGGCGCAAAGATATCGAGCCAGCAGCTCGATTCGCTGGCCGCCCCTATTGCTCTTTATCCGGACGCGCTGCTCGCCCAGGTGCTGATGGCGTCCACTTTTCCGCAAGCCGTGCAGGCCGCCGCCATATGGTCCAGAGCCAACTCCACGCTGCAAGGCGACAGCGCCGTCAAGGCAGTCGCGTCAGAGCCGTGGGACCCGAGTGTGCAGTCGCTGGTTGCCTTCCCTCAAGTGCTCGCCACCATGGCCTCGAAAGCGGATTGGGTCACGCAACTCGGCAGCGCGTTTCTCGCCCAGCCCGGCGACGTGATGGACTCCGTGCAGCGTCTGCGCAGGCAAGCACAGGCGGCCGGCAATCTGAGGACGACGTCGCAGCAAACGATCGTGGTCGAACAGAGCACGATCCAGATCGTGCCTGCCAATCCGCAAGTGGTGTACGTGCCGACCTACAACCCGACGGTGGTGTACGGCGTGTGGCCCTATCCCGCGTATCCGCCGGTGTATGTGCCGCCGCCGCCCGGTTATGTGATCGGCACCAGTTTCTTCGCGGGCCTCGCGTTCGGCGCCGGCATCGCGGTGGCGAACGCGCTGTGGGGCGGCTTCGACTGGCACTCGCATGACGTCAACATCAACGTGAACCGGTACAACAATATCAACGTGCACAACCGCCTCGACGTGAACGGCCGCACGACGAACTGGAACCGCAATGCCGACGTCAATCGCAACATCGGCGGCGCGAATGTCAATCGCGGCTTGAACAACGTAGGCAGCGCCCAGCGCGATGCGTATCGCGCACGCGACGACGCCCGCGCCCGGGCGCAGCACACGCTGCAAAGCCGCACGGGCCAGAACCTCGGTGGCAGCGCGAGTCAGCGTGTGCAAGGGATCCATCACGGCGGCACGGCGAACGTCGATTTGCAGAAGCGCGTGCAGAACGTGAATCGCGACAACGCGCTACGCAGCGCCGGCGACGGCAATGCGGCGCGCCAGGACGCCCGGCGCGGCCAGGCGAGCCGCGACGCGCTCGCCGGCAGCGGTGGCCAGCAACATGCAAGTGGAGCGAATGGCGACGGTCTGCGACGCACGAGCGGAGGTCCTGGCGCGAACGGCGGCGATCCGCAACAACGGGCGAGCGGAGGTCTTGGCGCGAATGGCGGCGGGGTCCAGCGCAGCGGCGGCATGAGCGGCGGTGGTGGCGGAGGTCCAGGTGGCGGTGACGGAGGCCGCGCCCTGGGCGGTGGCGGCGCAGGCGAACATCACCTCGGCCGCGGCCGTTGAACAAAAAGGAGCGAGTTCGATGATGCATCTATTCTCACGGGGCACACTGCGCGCCCATGCTCTGACGCTTGCTATCGTGCTCGGCACCACCGGTACACTGCTGCTTGCGCCGGTTCTGCTGATCAGCGCGATCCCGGCCCATGCGCAGGCGGTCTATCCGAGCGCGGACGACGCCGCCAACGCCTTCGTCGAAGCCCTCGCCCGCAACGACGAAGATGCGCTCAAGCGCGTGCTCGGCAGCGACTTTCATCGTTTCATTCCAACCGAAGACGTCGGCGAGGACGACATCTACCAGTTCCTCGGCGAATGGTCGAAAAACCATCAGATCGTCGAGGATCCGATCATGGACAACGGGCTCGCCACCGCGCATCTGACGGTCGGCTACAGCGGCTGGACGTTGCCGATTCCACTCGTGCACGCGCGCAACGGCTGGCGTTTCGATCCGCCGGCGGGACGCGACGAGATGCTGACACGACGCATCGGCCGCAATGAACACGCCGCGATCCTGACCTCGCTCGCCTATCTCGATGCGCAATACGACTATCACAACCTGACCCGGCACTACGCACAGCGCTTCGTCAGTACGCCGGGACAGCACGACGGCCTGTACTGGACGACGGCGCCCGGCGAAGCGGAAAGCCCGCTTGGTCCGCTCGCCGTCACCATGCGCGACGGCACGCAGCCGGAAAACGCGTATCACGGCTATCACTTCCGCATTCTCACCGCGCAAGGGGCGCACGCGAAAGGCGGCGCGAGGAACTACGTCGATAACGCCGTGCTGAGCAAAGGATTCGGATTGATCGCCTCGCCGGACGACTATGGCAAGACGGGCGTGATGAGTTTCATCGTCAACCAGGACGGGCAGATCTATCAGAAGAACCTGGGGCCACGAACCGCCCGCGCGGCGGCGGCGATTACATCGTTCGATCCGGACTCGGGTTGGCAGGCGGTCCAGCCGTAGCGGCTGCGTTCGACGGCTTCGCTCGTGGCTTGGCTTGCCTTGCCTTGCCTTGCCTTGCCTTGGATTGCTTGCCCTGCTTTGCCCGCCGCACCAAGCCGCGGGCGCGGTCCTCAGCATGCACCTGCCGGCGGCCGCCCCCCTCCCCCGATGCCGCCGTCCGAACCGCGCGCCAGTGCGCACCATGGTGCACCATGCGCAAGGCAAGCGGCACCCGCGCCCGCTGCGCTCCGTTGCGCCGCGCCCGTAATCCCCACGCAGCGCCCCAGGCAGGGCCGGTATAATGTCGCACTTTGCAGCGCCGCTTAACCCCGATTCGCGCCGCGCGCTTTTCACGTGCCGACCCATTCCCGTTGAAAAGCGCCATCGCGCGCGGCATGCACAAGCGTCTGCGCGCTGCCCCGCTTCCCAAACTGCCCATCTCGACCCGACCATGACTGCCAAACTGATCGACGGCCTAGCCCTTTCCAAGACCCTGCGCGCCGATGTCGCCGCGCGCGCCGCCGCCCTCACCGCCCGCGGGCATCAGCCGGGCCTCGCGGTGGTGCTGGTCGGCGACAATCCGGCCAGTGAAGTGTATGTGCGCAACAAAGTGAAGGCGTGCCACGACAACGGGCTCGGCTCGTCGTTCGACCGCTATCCGGCCGATCTGCCGGAAGCCGAACTGCTCGCGCGCATCGACGAACTGAACCGCGACCCGCGCATCCACGGCATTCTGGTGCAACTGCCGCTGCCGCCGCATATCGACAGCCACAAGGTGATCGAGGCGATCGCGCCGGAAAAGGACGTGGATGGTTTTCACGTCGCCAACGCGGGCGCGCTGATGACCGGCCAGCCGTTATTCCGTCCGTGCACGCCGTACGGCGTGATGAAAATGCTCGCCGCTTACGAGATTCCACTGCGAGGCGCGAACGCGGTGGTGATCGGTCGCTCGAACATCGTCGGCAAGCCGATGGCGTTGCTGCTGCTCGAAGCCGGGGCGACCGTCACGATCTGCCACAGCAAGACGCGCGATCTGGCCGCTCACACGCGCAACGCGGATGTCGTCGTCGCCGCCACCGGCTTGCGCAACATTCTCACGGCAGAGATGGTGAAACCGGGCGCGGCGGTGATCGACGTCGGCATGAATCGCGACGAAGCCGGCAAGCTGTGCGGCGACGTGGATTTCGCGGGCGTCAAGGACGTGGCCGGCTACATCACGCCGGTGCCGGGCGGCGTCGGCCCGATGACCATCACCATGCTGCTCGTCAATACGATCGAGGCCGCCGAGCGCGAAGCGGCAGCGAACGCGTAAAGCGGTAGAAGAAAGGCCGGCGAAGCGTCTTCGCCGGCTTCGCGGACTTTACGGCCTTGGCGTCGTGCCAGGTATCGACATTCGTCGGCGCTAACGCGAGCCACAGTTCTCAGCGTTCGCATCGATCGCCTGAACGCCGGTGAAGCGCCCTCGCCGCCTTCGCGATCTTGCTGCCTCGGCGTCTTGCCAAGGTATCCGCATCCATCGGCGCCGCGCTCGCCTCATACGTCAGCGCATCTCACCAGATCTCAGCGCACGGCCTGATCGCCAGCCGGCATGCCCGCGGCCAGCGGCGTCGAGGGCCGCGCCAGACGCCCGCGACACCACTTCAGCACCGGCCGCTCCGCGAAGTGCCACGACAGCGCCGCGCATAGCAGAATGACCGGCGCAGCGATCAGCACGGCCGTCACATGGCTCAACTGCGGCGCGATGTTCGCGACGCATTGCTGCACCATGAAGCCATACAGATAGATGCCGTACGAATAATCGTGACGCGGCACGAAGCGTCGCAGGAGCGACGTGGTGCCGATCCACAGCACGCCATACACGAAGGCTAGATAGAACAGCGGCTGCGCGCCGGCGGTGTCGCGGAACACCAGAAACACCATCGTGAACGCCAGCGCGGTCAATCCGTTGATGTCGATCCGTTCACGCCAGCCATACAGCAGCATGCCCAGCATGAAAAACGGCTCCGGCCAGAACGAATAGTCGTCGGGCGTTTCGCTGAAATCGCGCAAGCCGATCTGCCAATGCGCGTGATCCACATGCAGCATGAAGAAGGCGCAGCCGAGCGCGGCCGCGACCACCACACCGCGCGAGCTGGACAGCAAACCCACCATGCCGGTCAGGAGCACGAGCAGATAGCAGCGCACTTCGACTGGCAGCGTCCAGAGCGGTCCGCAGATGTCGATCGGATAGCGGTTGTGCTCGAACACGCCGGGCAGCGCCCAGCCGGCCGAGCGCACGATGGTCGAGAAGTTGTCCAGATTGGCCCACGTCATACCGGAAGCGAAATACTCACGCAGCGGCAGCGTCGTGAAAAGCGGACCGACGATGAACACCGTCACCAGCGACCCGGCCGCCACCGCCGGCCAGATCCGCGCGATGCGCAACACGGCGAAGCGCGGCACGGACCGCTGCCGGTCGAAGCTGGCGGTCACCAGCATGCCGCTCAGCAGAAAGAAGGCGTAGACGCCCAGCGCGCCGAAACCGTCGAAACCCAGCGCGTTCTGGACCCAGTCCGTGCTGCCGTCGGGCGCCTGAAGCACATACGAATGGCCATACACGACGGCAATGGCGGCAAACAGCCGCACCAGATCGAAATTATTGCCCTTGTGCGCGAGAGCGTCCGAAAGCGGATTCATCTGTACCTCTTTGCAAAAAACGCCGCCGACCGAATGCGACGCTCCACATTGCCGCATAGCAGCAATCGAAACCGTGCGCTTTCGCACAGAGCACAACGGCGAATTTCGGCGCGCGGGGCGCTCGGCTGCGATGTCGCGCTCGCGCACAGGGCCGCGACATCGGATAATTTGTCTGCCGACGGATTGGAATCAACGCGCCCTGCCCCAATAATGTCTGTATCGGCTGTTATGGGGCGTGATAGCGCGCGCCCCGAAGGCAGTCCCCTCGGGGGCCGCCCGTCGATGCACCGATTACCCGTTCACCCGCGTCAGACAGGAAGCCTCATGTCCACTACCGCCTCGAATCACGACAATCCGCTCCTCGATTTCTCCGACCTGCCGCGCTTTGGCGAAATCCGCCCCGAACACGTCACGCCCGCCCTCGATGTGCTGCTCGCCGACGCGGCCGCCGCCGTCGAGCGCGCTGCCCAGCCCATCACGCCCGCCTCGTGGGCCGACGTGGTCGAGCCGGTCGAGCGCGCCACCGAACCGTTGTCGCGCGCGTGGAGCGTGGTCGGCCATCTGAACGCGGTTGCCGACACGCCCGAATTGCGCGCCGTGTACGGCGAGAATCTGCCGCGCGTGACCGAGTTCTGGTCGAGCGTCGGGCAGAATCTCGCGCTATACGAGAAGTACAAGGCGTTGAATGCCAGCGTCGAGTTCGAATTGCTGACCGGCGAGCGCAAGAAGATCCTCGGCAATGCGCTGCGCGATTTCCGCCTGTCCGGCGCGGAATTGCCGGAAGACCAGAAGCCCCATTTCGCCGAATTGCAGGAACGCCAGGCGGCGCTCTCGAAAGCGTTTTCCGATCACGTGCTCGACGCGACCAACGCTTACGCGTATATCGTCGAAGCCGGCAATGAAGCCGAACTGGCCGGCCTGCCCGAAGACGTGATCGAAGGCGCGAAGGAAGCGGCCGAACGCGAAGGCAAAACCGGCTACAAGTTCACGCTGCACTTCCCGTCGTATTTCCCGGTCATGCAGTACTCGGAAAATCGTCCGATGCGCGAAGCGATGTATCGCGCCTATGTCACGCGCGCCTCCGAGCTCGGCCCGCAATACGGCAACGGCAAGCCCGAGTGGGACAACACCGCCGTGCTCGCGGACCAGCTGAAACTACGCGCCGAAGAAGCGCATATGCTCGGCTTCAACAATTTCGCCGAAGTCTCGCTCGCGCCGAAAATGGCCGAGTCGCCCGCCCAGGTCATGAGCTTCCTCGAAGATCTCGCCACGCGTGCGCGTCCGCATGCCGAGCAGGACTGGAAAGAACTGCGCGAGTTCGCCGCCAACGAACTGGGCATGACCGAGCTGCAACCGTGGGACATGACGTTCGCCGCCGAGCGTCTGCGTCAGAAGCGCTATTCGTTCTCGGAGAACGAAGTCAAACAGTACTTCCCGGAAGACGCCGTATTCAAGGGTCTTTTCAAGGTCACGGAGACACTCTTCGGCGTGCGTATCCGTCGCGACGAAGCGGCCGTGTGGCATCCGGACGTGCGCTTTTTCCGCGTCGAGAATCAGGACGGCGGCCTCGTTGCGCAGTTCTACCTCGATCTGTATGCGCGCGAAGGCAAACGCGGCGGCGCCTGGATGGACGACGCGCGCGGCCGTCACAAGCACACGCATGGCAGCGTGCAAACGCCGGTCGCGTATCTGACCTGCAACTTCTCGGCGCCGGTCGGCGGCAAGCCCGCCTGCTTCACGCACGACGAAGTCATCACGCTGTTCCATGAGTTCGGCCACGGTTTGCATCACATGCTGACGCGCGTCGATGAGCTGGGCGTGTCGGGCATCAACGGCGTCGAGTGGGACGCGGTCGAACTGCCCTCGCAATTCATGGAGAACTTCTGCTGGGAGTGGGACGTGCTGAGCGACATGACCTCGCACGTCGAAACGGCCAGGCCGTTGCCGCGCGATCTGTTCGACAAGATGCTCGCCGCGAAGAACTTCCAGAGCGGTCTGGGCACGCTGCGCCAGATCGTGTTCTCGATGTTCGACATGCAGTTGCATACCGGCTTCGACGCGTCCGGCACGAAGAACGCCACCGAGCTCGCGAGCGAAATCAACGAGCGCTTCCATGTCGTGCCGCAGGCACCGTTCTCGCGTTGGCCGAACACGTTCAGCCATATTTTCGCGGGCGGTTATGCGGCCGGCTACTACAGCTACAAGTGGGCTGAAGTGCTTTCCGCCGACGCCTACGCGGCATTCGAAGAAGCGGCGCAAACGGCGAGCGGCAGCGTGCTCGATCAGGCGACCGGCATGCGTTACCGCAAGGAGATTCTGGAAGTGGGCGGCAGCCGCCCGGCGATGGAATCGTTCAAGGCGTTCCGCGGCCGCGAGCCGAATATCGACGCTTTGCTGCGTCACAACGGCATGTCGCCGGGCGCGGCGCATTGATCGGTTGATGCAAGCGTCGGCGCTCTGCATGCGCCGATAAAAGACCGGTGACCTGCGTTATGCAGGCACCGGTTTTTTTGTTTCGCGCGAAGCTCCGAGCCTCGCTGCGATCAGCCGCGATGCAGTTTGAAATCCACTTGCGCGGGCCGGCCTTCGAGCGACAGCGCCGCGCGCGCAGCCGGCGCGCGGCTCACCACCTTGCCGCGGCTCACCACCGCGAGGCGCGCGGCGCGCAAGCGGATTGCTTCCACCGGATCGCGCGCGTCGAGCAGCACCAGATTGGCCGCGCATCCCGGCGCGATACCGTAGTCTTCCAGACCGAGAATGCGCGCGGCGTTCACCGTCACCGCGTCGAAACAGGCGCGCATACCGTCGACGTCCGTCATCTGCGCCACATGCAAGCCCATGTGCGCGACTTCGAGCATGTCGCCCGAACCGAGGCTATACCAGGGGTCCATCACGCAATCGTGGCCGAATGCGACGTTGATGCCGGCCGCCATCATCTCCGGTACGCGCGTCATGCCGCGCCGTTTCGGATACGTGTCGCTGCGGCCTTGCAGCGTGATGTTGATCAGCGGATTCGCGATTGCCGCGACGCCCGACTCGCGCATCAGCGGCAGCAGCTTGCTGACATAGTAGTTGTCCATGGAATGCATCGAGGTCAGATGCGAACCGGTGACGCGCCCGTGCAAACCGAGCCGGTGCGTTTCGGCCGCGAGCGTCTCGATGTGCCGCGACATCGGATCGTCCGATTCATCGCAATGCATGTCGACGCGCAAGCCCTGCTCCGCCGCGTACTCGCACAAGAGGCGCACGGACTGCGCGCCGTCTGCCATGGTGCGCTCGAAATGCGGGATGCCGCCGACCACGTCCACACCCATCGCGATCGAGCGCTTGAGGTTCTCGAAAGCGCCCGGGCTGCGCAGCACGCCGTCTTGCGGAAAGGCCACCAGTTGCAGGTCGAGATACGGCGCGACTCGGCGTTTCACTTCGACCAGCGCCTCGACCGCGAGCAGGCGCGGGTCGCACACATCCACATGGCTGCGGATGGCCAGCAATCCGCGCGCGACGGCCCAGTCGCAATACTGCAGCGCGCGCTCGATCAACGCCTCCTGCGTCAAATCCGGCTTCAGTTCGCCCCACAACGCGATGCCTTCGAGCAGCGTGCCCGACGCGTTCACGCGCGGCAGGCCGTACGAGAGCGTTGCGTCCATATGAAAATGCGGATCGACGAACGGCGGTGTGACGAGCGAGCCCGCGGCGTCGATTTCTTCTCGCGCGGTAGCGGCCAGATTCGGTTCGACCGCAACGATACGGCCCGCTTCAATGCCGATGTCAACCGGCTCTTTATGTTGCGGCGCGGCGCCCGGCGGCAGCATCGCGCGGCGGATGATCAGATCCATCTATCGCTCCCTTTGATCCCGTCCTGATTGATTACGATTCTATCGGCGTCAGAAAGCGCGTGGCGGCGATTTCGTTCGACGTTTTCGTTCGAGGTTTTTGTCTGGGCGTACCGGCGAGCGGCGCACGATCCGTACCGGCAGTGCATGGCGCCGCCCGCCTATACTCGCCGGACAGACGGTCGATGCCGCGCCGTCATCCACTTACGGAGCAGTCATATGAAAACGATCGGCGTGATCGGCGGGATGAGTTGGGAATCGTCCACCGAGTATTACAAGCTCCTCAACCGCCACGCCAAAGCGCGCCTGGGCGGCCACCACAACGCCCGCAGCCTGATGCTCACCGTCGACTTCGCGCCGATCGAAGCGAACCAGCGCGCGGGCGACTGGACCGCGCTCGGCCAGCAGATGGCCGACGCCGCGCGCCAGCTCGAACGCGGCGGCGCCGATCTGGTGATGCTGGCGACCAATACGATGCATCGCGTGTATGAATCGATCGAAGCGGCGATCGACGTGCCCTTCCTGCATATCGCCGATCCGACCGGCAGCGCGCTGCGCGCGGCAGGCGTCGAGCGGGTAGGCTTGCTGGGCACGCGCTATACGATGGAGCAAACTTTCTACACGGGGCGGCTGCGCGAGCGCTACGGCCTCGAGACCGTGATTCCCGACGAAGCCGAACGCGCGGACGTGCATCGCATCATTTACGACGAGCTATGCCACGGCAAAGTGAACGACGCTTCGCGCGCGGTGTATCTGCGTGTGATCGAAGCGCTGGCGGCGCGTGGCGCGCAGGCGGTGATTCTCGGCTGTACCGAGATCACGTTGCTGATCAAGGCGGAAGATTCTGCGTTGCCCGTGTTCGATACGACTGCGTTGCATGCGCAAGCGGCGGTGGAATGGGCGATTGATGCGGAGTGAAGGTGGATGGGCGCGCGTGCTTCAACGCATGCGCACGCGCACGCCGCACAAGTTAAAAAGCCCGCATGGCTTGCGCCAGCGGGCTTTCAACAATGCTCGGTTGCGGGGGTAGGATTTGAACCTACGACCTTCGGGTTATGAGCCCGACGAGCTGCCAGACTGCTCCACCCCGCGTCAGAGAAAACGGATTGTATAGAGATGTTCGCAAGACGTCAAACAATCGCGCGAATTATTTCATGCTCGTGAAATGACGCACACGCGGCTCACAGATCCTGGACCGTCGCGCCTTCCACCTTGCCGTCGATGATGTCCGCGCCGTACTGGCTCGCGCTGCGTTTAGCCACGCCGAAATCGGAGAACGTGAGCGGCAGCACGAGACGAAATACGCGGCTCGCCTTCGAACCGCTGATCGCGCCCGGCCGGCAGACGCGCACCGCGACGTCATAGCCTTCGGAGTGGCGCTTGTGTCCGTCGAACTTGTCGAATGCTCGCGAAAACACCAGCGGGTGCACTTCGAAGTCCTTATAAAGAGCTGGGTAAAGTTCGGCCATGATGCCTCCCCGATGCGCAAAAGCGCGAGTGTGAGTCGTCTCACTATACGCCGCGGCATGAGCGCCTCGCGCTTTTATTTTCGATGCCGCGACAGGACCATTTTCACTGCCGCCTCGTTCGCGCGATAAGATGCGGAACTATCGGAATTACGCAAGAAAAAGAGAATGTCATGAAAATCGCCACCTGGAACGTCAACTCCCTCAAAGTCCGCCAGCAGCATGTGATCGACTGGCTCGAAACCAGCGGCACCGACGTGCTGTGCCTTCAGGAACTGAAGCTGCCCGACGAAAAATTCCCGCGCGCCGAACTCGAAGAGAAGGGCTACCGCAGCTGGTTCGCCGGCCAGAAGACCTATAACGGCGTCGGCATTCTGGTGCGCGGCGGCCTGACGGTCGACGAAGCTAGCATCGTGCGGAATATTCCGGGCTTTGAAGATCCGCAGCAACGTGTGATTGCCGCGACCATCGAAGGCGTGCGCATTATCTCCGCGTATTTTCCCAACGGCCAGGCGCCGGGCACCGACAAGTTCGCGTACAAACTGCGCTGGCTTGCTGCGCTGCACGACTGGATCGCGAGTGAGATGGCACTGCATCCGAAGCTCGCGCTGCTCGGCGACTACAACATCGCGCCGGAAGATCGCGACGTGCACGACCCGAAAGCGTGGGAAGGCCAGAACCTGGTGTCGCCCGAAGAACGCGCCGCGTTCGTGCGGCTCATCGAACTCGGTCTTCTCGACGCATTCCGCCAGTTCGAGCAGCCGGAGAAGCTCTACTCGTGGTGGGACTACCGGATGATGGCGTTCCGCCGCAACGCGGGGCTGCGCATCGACCACATCCTGCTGTCGAAGGCGCTGGCCGACGTGTGTTCGTCGTGCGACATCGACAAGGTGCCGCGCAAGTGGGATCAGCCGTCGGACCACGCGCCGGTCGTCGCGCAGCTCGGCTGATCTTTCCTCACAGCGTCAGGCCTGCGTCGACGGGTTCAACGTACGCCACAGGAATTCGAACACCATCGCATCGTGCTCGGCCTGCTCCAGTTCATCGGAGCCGCCGTGCCCGCCCTCGGTATTCTCCCGATACCACACGTGCTGCGCGCCCAACGCCTGCATATGCGCGGCCATCTTGCGCGCATGACCGGGATGCACACGGTCGTCGGCCGTCGATGTGGTGAACAGCACAGGCGGATACGCGACGTTCGCCGCCACACGGTGATACGGCGAGTAAGCGGCCAGCATGCCTGCTTCGTCGGGCTCGTCGGGGTCGCCATATTCGTCGATCCATGACGCCCCCGCATGCAGCAGATGGTAGCGGCGCATGTCGAGCAAGGGTACCTCGCACACCACGGCGCCGAACAGCTCGGGGCGCTGCACCATGCACGCCGCCACCAGCAGGCCGCCGTTGCTGCCACCCTGAATGCCGAGTTGCGCGGCACTCGTCACGCCCGTGTCGATCAACGCCTCGGCCACCGCGATGAAATCGTCGAACGCACGCTGGCGATGCTCGCCTTGCGCAGCCGTATGCCAGCGCGTGCCGAACTCGCCGCCGCCGCGAATATGCGCGACCACGTACACGCCGCCGCGTGCCAGCCAGCCGATACCTTGCCCGGTGAGATAGCTCGGCAGCAACGGAATCGCAAAGCCGCCGTAGCCGTTGAGCAGGCACGGGCGCGCGTGCTGTTGCGCATCGCGCGGGCCGACAACGGTGTACGGCACGCGCGTGCCGTCCGCGGAAACAGCGTGACCGCGCGTGACGGCGAACTGCGTGGCGTCGAATTGCGTCGGCCAGCGGTCGAGCAATTCCCATTCGCTCAGATCGTCGCGCGCGAGGTCGGCGAGCCAGTAAGCAGGCGGCTGAAGATAATCGTCGGTGTCGACGAACACCTCGTCGTCGAGCGTCGGCTCGACGGGCGACACGTCGGCTTGCGCGTCGTCGCGCGTTGGGAAGACGCGTTGCTGCCAATGCCACGCCTGGTTGTCGGTTTGCGACGGCGTCAATAGCAAGGTCTTGTTCCGCACATCTTCCAGATACGACACGATCAGGTGGTTGAGCGTATGCGTCCACTCGCAGGCCGACGTTTGCGGTGTCGGCGTGAATAGCGGCAGTACGTCGCGCTCGCCGCGCAGGAACGCATCTTCGCGGATCGCCAACAACGCGCCGCCCGGATAGTGCACGCCGTTGCAATCCCAATCGAGCCGCGGCTCGAGCAACAGCCAACCTTGCCAGCCGCTCACCGCGACATGCGACGGCACCTCGTAGCGACGCCATGCGTCGGCGGCCCCGTGGGCGCCATCGAGGTAGTACGTGTGCGAATCGAAGAAGTCGACGCTACTCACCACCGTATGCCGCTGTTCGACCGGATCGTAGTGCGCTTCCACGCCGATATCACCGAACGCGCCCTTGAAGACCACGGGCGCGTCGGCGAGCGCCGTGCCGCGCGTCCAGCGCCGCACTTCGCGCGGATAACCGGAGCGCGTCAGGCTCTTGCGGCCGTTATCCCAGCCGATGTAAAGCGTGTCCCGGTCGATCCACGACGCTGTGTGCTTGCCGGCCTTCGCGATCACAAAACCGTCGTCGACGAAGCGCCGCGCGTCGATGTCGAACTCGCGCACCACGAGCGCGTCCGAGCCGCCCGGCGACAGCGTGATCAGCGCGCGGTCGCCATCGGGATAGAGGATATCCAGTTCCGCGCACACCCAGGGCGTGCCTTCAGCGGCGCCGAGCGCGTCGAAGTCGAGCAGGTTCTGCCACTCCGGTTTGCCGCCACGCCATGCCGCCCACGTCGTACGCCGCCAGATGCCCTTGGGATTGCGCTCGTCCTGCCACAGGTCGTAAGCCCACTCTTTCCAGCGATCGGGAATCACCGGACGTTCGCGCGGCAGATAGGCGTCGGCAAGACGCTGCCTGAGCGAGGCGAATTCCGCGCTGCTGCACCACGCGGCGCGCGTGCGCGCGTTCTGCTGTTCAACCCACGCGAGTGCGTCAGGGTCGTCGAGCGCTTCGAGCGACAGGAAGGGATCGGGGGAAAGCGGCCAGGAGAAAGGAGCGGTGAGAGAGCGAGGTGCGGGCATCGTCGGCTGTCGAATGAAAACAGCGTTGATTATGCCTTGTGGGAGCGCGTGACTCGTTCGACAAGCGAATGAGCGGCGCGGCTCCCGCGCCGCCCCGCTCTGCAATCAGACACTCAGGGCTCGAGATTGAGTTCCTGAATCTTGCGCGTAATCGTATTGCGGCCAATGCCGAGACGCTCCGCCGCTTCGACCTTGCGGCCACGCGTGAAGTCGAGCGCTTCGCGAATCACCGCCGCTTCGAAACGGCGCGCGAGTTCGTCCATGACGTCCGCGGCATTCTCGCGCAACATTCGCGCGACTTCGGTGCGTAAGCCGCCTTCCCAGGCGCTCACGGTAGTCGCGACCGGCATGCCGCCCGCCGCGGCCGGATGCGTTGCCGCGCTTGCGCCGTTGACCGGCACGCCGCCCGCGAGAGTTGCATCACCCGCGCCGATCGCCCCGCCGCCACCGCCGGTCAGATCGCTTACGCCCGCTTGCGCGGGGCCGAGATCAGGCGGCAGGTCCTTGATCTCGATGGTCTGCGCCGGCGCCATCACCGTGAGCCAGTTGGCGAGATTCTCCAATTGACGCACGTTGCCGGGAAACGGCAGCGACGCGAGATAAGCCAGCGCCTCTTCGGACACGCGCTTGGGCTCGACGCCGAGATCGCGCGCGCTCTTTTGCAGAAAGTGCCGTGTGAGCAGCGGAATGTCCTCGCTACGTTCGCGCAAAGCCGGCAAGCGCAAGCGGATCACATTGAGGCGGTGATACAAGTCCTCGCGGAACAGGCCCTGACGCACGCGCGATTCGAGATTCTGGTGCGTCGCCGCGATCACGCGCACATTGGCGCGCAACGGATTGTGGCCGCCCACGCGATAAAACTGCCCGTCCGACAACACCCGCAATAGACGCGTTTGCAGATCGAACGGCATATCGCCGATTTCATCGAGAAACAATGTGCCGTTCTCGGCCTGTTCGAAACGGCCTTGGCGCATGGCCTGCGCGCCGGTAAAGGCGCCGCGCTCGTGGCCGAATAATTCGGATTCCAACAGATCTTTTGGAATCGCGGCAGTGTTCAGTGCAATGAAGGGACCATTCGCGCGTGGGCTATGTCGGTGCAACGCACGCGCGACCAGTTCCTTCCCGGTGCCTGATTCGCCGGTAATGAGCACGGTTGCCGCAGAATGGGACAAGCGGCCGATGGCGCGGAACATATCCTGCATCGCTGGTGCCTGGCCGAGCATTTCCGGTGCTTCGGTAACGCGTTCATCCCACGTCTGTTCGCCGCGCATGCTTTCGTCGACGGCACGGCGGATCAGTTCGACCGCCTTGTCGACGTCGAACGGCTTGGCGAGGTATTCGAACGCGCCGCCCTGGAACGCGGCGACGGCGCTATCCAGATCCGAGAACGCCGTCATGATGATGACAGGCAAGCCCGGCACCTTGTCGCGCACGGTTTGCAGCAATTCGAGGCCGGAGCCGCCAGGCATCCGGATGTCGGACACCAGCACTTGCGGACTCTCATGTTCGAGCGCGGCCGACGCCTCGCGCACGTTCGCGAAGCTGCGAGTCGCGAAGTTTTCGCGGGCCAGTGCTTTTTCGAGCACCCAGCGAATCGATTGATCGTCGTCTACTATCCAGATCGGCTTCATATGGGTCGGTCAGAAGTCTTGAGTACGTTTGAGTACATATGGTGTTAGCAGTCGAGCGGCAGCAGAATCTGAAACTCGGTGTGGCCCGGGCGGCTATCCACTTCGATCAAACCGTCATGCTGTTGCACGAAGGTCTGCGCGAGCGTCAGTCCAAGACCGCTGCCGTCCTCGCGCCCCGACACGAGCGGATAGAAAATGCGGTCACGGATTTCTTCGGGAATGCCTGGGCCGTTGTCAGTGATATGCAAGTCCAGTGCCAGCTTACATAAGCGTTTCGACACCGTAATCTTGCGGGCAATGCGGGTGCGCAATTCGATTCGCGCATCGCCTTGCGAAATACGTTCGCGCAGCGCTTCAGCCGCGTTGCGCACGATGTTTAGCAGCGCCTGGATCAGTTGCTCCTTGTCGCCGCGCAGGTCCGGCACGCTCACGTCGTAATCGCGCTCGATGGTGAGGCCGCGCGGAAACTCCGCGAGAATCACCTGACGCACGCGCTCGCACACCTCGTGAATATTCACGTCGCCGACGATATGCGGATGACGGTGCGGTTCGAGCAACCGGTCGACCAGCGTTTGCAGCCGGTCCGATTCCTTGATGATGACCTGCGTGTACTCGCGCAACTCGTCGCGTTGACGCTCGCCGAGTTCGAACTCCAGCAGTTGCGCCGCGCCGCGAATGCCGCCGAGCGGATTCTTGATCTCATGCGCGAGGTTGCGGATCAGTTGCTTGTTGACCGCCGTGAGGTCGTTGATGCGCTCCTCGCGGTCGGTGCGTAAATGCCGCTCGTTTTCGAACAGTTCGAGCAGCACGTAGTCTTGCGCGCTTTCCAGGAAGCCGACGATCGCATGCACATGCAGCGGCTCGTGGGCCGGCCGCTCGAGCACGGCGTCGAGATGCGTCGCGTGAAAGCGGTGGGCGGCGATCGCGGAGATGGTCGCGACCAGTTCGTCGGCATTCGAGAAGATGTCCGGCCACGCCATTTGCGTCAGTTGCCGGCGCGAGAGCTCCAGCATCGACTCCGCCGACGGATTCGCAAACGCGACGCGCAGCGTGCGCTTTTCGAGCACCAGCACCACTGTCGGCAACGCCTCGAAGCCCGGCAGCAAACCGGAGCTGACGAGTTGAGCGTCGTCCGAGAGCGCCTGCTCGTGTCCTTTCCTTGCCTTGATCAGATTCTTAAGAACCATCTTGCAGTCCGGCCGATAGGAGATGGTGATAAATCAGGTAGTCCGCCTGCTGTTTTGCTCAATACCTCAACAACGCCCATACGCCGCAAACGTTGTGCGCGGCCTAACGAAAAAGGGACGGCGCCGCCGTCCCTTCGTGACCGATCGCGAGCGTCGGGCAAAGCGCTTCGCCGTGTGAAGGGCGAAGCGCCATGGCCGCTTACAGCGAGTAGTACATTTCGAACTCGATCGGGTGCACCGACTGACGATAGCGTTGCAGCTCGCCCGTCTTCAGTTCGATGTACGCGTCGAGCATCGAATCCGTGAACACGCCACCGCGCGTCAGGAATTCGCGGTCCGCGTCCAGCGCGTCCAGAGCCTGGTCGAGGCCGGCGCACACGGTCGGGATCTTTGCATCCTCTTCCGGCGGCAGGTCGTACAGGTTCTTGTCGGCAGCTTCGCCCGGGTGAATCTTGTTCTGCACGCCGTCCAGACCCGCCATCATCAGCGCGGAGAAGCACAGGTACGGATTCGCCATCGGATCCGGGAAACGCGTTTCGATACGGCGGCCCTTCGGGTTCGACACGTGCGGAATGCGGATCGATGCCGAACGGTTGCGAGCCGAGTAAGCCAGCTTGACCGGCGCTTCGAAGTGCGGCACGAGGCGCTTGTACGAGTTCGTCGACGGGTTCGTGATCGCGTTCAGCGCGCGAGCATGCTTGATGATGCCGCCGATGTAGAACAGCGCGAATTCCGACAGACCTGCGTAACCGTTGCCCGCGAACAGGTTCGTGCCGTCTTTCCAGATCGACTGGTGAACGTGCATGCCCGAACCGTTATCGCCGACCACCGGCTTCGGCATGAACGTTGCCGTCTTGCCGTACGTGTGCGCGACGTTGTGGATGATGTACTTCATTTGCTGCAGCCAGTCGGCGCGTTGCACCAGCGTCGAGAACTTGGTGCCGATTTCGTTCTGGCCTTGGCCCGCGACTTCGTGGTGATGCACTTCGACCGGAATGCCGATCTGTTCGAGCAGCAGACACATTTCCGAACGGATGTCCTGGAACGTGTCGACCGGAGCGACCGGGAAGTAGCCGCCCTTGGTGCCCGGACGGTGGCCGGTGTTGCCGCCTTCGAATTCCTTCGCCGACGACCACGGTGCTTCTTCCGAACCGATCTTGATGAAGCAGCCCGACTGGTCCGTGTTCCACTGGACCGAGTCGAAAATGAAGAATTCCGGCTCCGGGCCGAAGAAGGCCGTGTCGCCGAGGCCCGTGCTCTTCAGGTAGGCTTCAGCGCGCTTTGCCAGCGAGCGCGGGTCGCGCTCGTAGCCCTTGCCGTCCGCCGGTTCGACGACGTCGCAGGTCAGCACGAGGGTGGATTCTTCGTAGAACGGGTCGATGAAAGCCGTGTTCGCATCGGGGACCAGCAACATGTCCGAGGCTTCGATGCCCTTCCAGCCGGCAATCGAAGAACCGTCAAACGCATGGCCGCTTTCGAACTTGTCTTCATCGAATGCCGACACCGGCACCGAAACGTGTTGCTCTTTGCCGCGCGTGTCGGTGAAACGAAAGTCGACAAACTTGACGTCTTCGTCTTTGACGAGTTGTACGACGTCGGCCACGGATTTACTCATAACCTATCTCCTGATTAACGAATTCGGCGGATTCAGCCGCCGCCCAATCTAGCTGACCCGTCCCGGCGCGTCCACCCTCAATCGTTGAGGAGGAACATAAAAGTCTGCCTGGACAAATCGATCGGCACCAATAAAGCAGCTTCTGTGCCATGCGTGCGCCAACCCGGCGCAGAGCCACACTCCGCGCGCGATTGCGGGGAATGGGCGCACCGCACCGCATGCAGCCCCCAAATCCTCGAGTCCGACTCAGCACCAAATATGTGCATTCACCGGATTGGGAACTGATGACATCTTTATTTTGGTGCATTTCACGAAATTTGCACCATATTTGCGCATTCGTCCGCTTGCGACGCGAGCCTATCTCCGCCGTTCGTGCAAGACACGCGCGCCGCACGGCGCGCGCTAAAATGGTTGTTTGGTCCGAAGGAGATTTGCGCTCATGAGCACGCTCGAACAGTTGTACGCCAGCGCGGACAAGCGCCGCAGCGAGAATCAGTTGCCGTACGCGGGCGCGATATCGCCCGCCGAAGCGTTCGAACTGCTGCAACTCGACCCGCGCACCCGCCTCGTCGATGTGCGCACCCGCGCCGAACTCGACTGGGTCGGCCGGCCGGTGATCGGCGACGGACAGTACGCACACGTGGAATGGACGCGCTATCCGGGCGCCGTGCCGAACCAGGAATTTCTCGCGCAGTTGAAACAGGTCGCCACGCCCGATACGCCCGTGCTGTTCCTGTGCCGCAGCGCCGCGCGCTCGAAGCTCGCCGCGATCGCCGCCACGCAGGCCGGCTTCACCAAGGCGTATGACCTGCTGGAAGGCTTCGAAGGCGACAAGGATGGCCAGGGGCATCGGAAGACGGTGTCGGGCTGGTGCTTTCGCGGATTGCCGTGGATCGGCGCGTGAGTGCGGTGGTTGGGTGCCGCGGTTGGATGACTGCTGCGTAGCGGCTGCGCGGCACTTTCAGGCGCTTACGCTAGCGCTGCCCGCTCGCAGCCTGCTTCCTGATTGCTCGCTGGCAGTCGCGGCGGCTTCTCAGAACCGCAACACCGCCATTTGCCTGCCGCAGATAAGGACAGCCACATCGTCGGCGCTGAATATGACAGGCCGATGATCCGCCTCTGCCGCGCTCGGAATCGGCGACGAGCGCGATGAAAAACGGGCGCCGCAGCGCCCGAACCAGAATAAACGTGTAACGCGCGGATCAGCCGCGCGGCTTCGCCGCCGCAGCCGCCGCCTCGGGCTCGACGATATCGCCGCCCAGCAGATGCACGCCTTCCCGCAGCTTGACGAACGCCGCCGCCACCGCTTCGGGCTCACCCTTCACGCCCAGATCGATGTGATGCCGCGCGTACACGCCACCACGCTCCGCATCGCCGACGCTCGGCAGGCTGAAGACCCGCACGCCCGGAAAATCGCGTTCGATTTTTTCCATGAGCGGCGTGACGCGTGACTCCGGCAACTCGAACACCAGCAGCGACTTCTCCGCGTGCGGCATGGCGTGGTGCAGATCGGCGTACTGCGTATCCAGCACCCACTCGATCATCGGCCACGCCATCACCGGAAAGCCCGGCACGAAGTGATGCCGATTGATCGAAAAGCCCGGAATCTTGTTGTAGCCGTTCGGAATGATCGACGCGCCCTGCGGATACGTGCCCATATTCAGCCGATGCCGATTCTCCGGCGACTCCAGATCGAGCGGCGCGGCCGCGTTCGCCGGATACATGTCGCGGATACGCTCCTGAATCAGCTTTGCGGCCTCCGGATGCAGTTCGAGCGGCACGCCGAGCGCGGCCGCCGCGCATTGGCGCGTGTGGTCGTCGGGAGTGGCGCCGATGCCGCCCGTGGAGAACACGATGTCGCCCGAGGCGAACGTGCGCCGCAGCGTCGCGGTGATGCGCTCCGGATCGTCGCCGATGTACTCCGCCCAGCCGAGCGACAGCCCACGCGCGCCCAGCAATTCGATGACCTTCGGCAGATGCTTGTCGATACGTCTGCCCGACAGAATTTCATCGCCGATGATGATGACGCCAAATGCCATTGCCGCCTCTTTTTCGCTTAGTCAGTAATGCATCAGTAGGGAACCGGCGCCGCGTGCCGCACGCCGCCGTGCTCTTCCGCGCGCATGCGCTGCAGCGCGCGCAAACAGTAGTAGCCGAACCATAGCGCCGAAAATATGAGGATGAACGCATAGATCCAGATCGTCACGGCCGTGACCACCGGGAACAGCACGATCAGCCAGACCGACGACACCCACAACAAGGTCGGCAGCGAACCCAGCAAGCCGCTCGCAATGCCGATCAGCAGCAGCGGCAAGCGGAAGCGCCGCACCAGCGCGCGCCGCTCGTCACGCGTGGCATGCAGCGCGAGCGCGTCGTAGCTCATTACACGATACGTCAGCCAGCCCCACAGGAGCGGTGGAATCAACGCGAAGAACGGTGGCACGAGCCAGAGCGGCAGCGTGACGATCAGCAGCACCAGACACACCAGCGTGGTCCACAGCGCCTGACCGAGGCTACCGTACCACGTTCCGCCACGGCGCATTTCGAGGCTCGGGAATTGCCGCGCCGACAGGAAGCGGATCACCGCCGGCATCGACAGCGTGGCGATCAGCAGCAGCACCGTGACAACGATCAGCGGGATCGCCATCGCGATCACGATAAACGGCGCGATCGCTGCATGCAGCGCAGAAAAACCGAGCCAGTCGAACAGGTGATAAAGCGTGATCGTGAACGACCAGCCTTCGAGCCAGGTACGCGTCGCGCCGATCAGCGTCTGCCAGGAAAACCACAGGATCACGCCCCACCCGACCGTTGCCGCCAGAAACGGCATGAAGGTCAGCCAGAGCATGCGCGGGTGGAGCGCGCTTGCGAGCGCACGTCCGAACGAGCGCAACAGATCATTCATGCGAGCCAGTGCCGGTGAACAAAACGATGGAATGGAGCGAACCGCGCGACGAATCCGCCGGGCAGCCCCGCGCTTGGTCGCAAAAGTGAACAGGATAAACCACGTGACGCGCCGCCGGGGAAACCGGCGGCGTGGGAGGAAGCGCGCTCAAACGGCGGCGGCGTCGTTGCTTTCGGTGCGGCGCTTCGGCGAGAGACGCCCGGCGATGCGCACAAAGGCGAGCCAGTGCTGCGCCCAGAAGCCGTCACCGTAACTGCGGCCTGTGAGTTGATCGCGGATGCCGGTCGGCTCCATCTCGCGGCTCCATGACACGCTGCGAAACAGCATGTCCCACCACGGAAACAGCACGCCGAAGTTGCAGCCGTATTTCAGCCCTTCGTGGCCGTAACCGATGGCATGGTGGCGCCGATGAAACGTGGGGCTGACCAGCAGCCGCTCGCCAAGCCAGCCGAAGTACATGCGGATGTTCGCGTGCTGCACGCTCTGCGCCAGATTCGTGATGGCGACCAGCACGACGAACTGCGACGGCGGCACGCCGATCACCAGCGCGATGACCGCGAAGAACGAGGCTTGCAGCAGATCGTCGAGAAGATGGTTGCGGTCGTCGGCCCACAGCGACATTTGCTGCTGGCTGTGATGCACCGCGTGCAACTCCCACCACACGCCGATCCGGTGTTCCCAGCGGTGATACCAGTAGCCGGCGAAATCGAGCACCAGCAGATACATCACGAACGTGACGAGCGGTTGCGTGGTCACGCCGGGCCAGAGATTGTCGAACTCGATATTCGAAATGTTATGCAGCCGCAGCCACGCCTGCACGGCGTCGAAGAAGGGTTGAAGCGCGAAGAAAAAGAACAGGTTGAGAATGCCGAGCTTCGCGATCCACGTATAGATCACGTCCACGCGCACCGCCTTGCGGCTCTGCCATTGCTCCACCGGGCGCAGCGCTTCGAGCGGACGCAGCACCGCGTACATGGCCAGCACTTCGATGACGCCCACGATCACCCAATACAGGCTGTCGTAGGTGTCTTCGTCGTAATCCATCAGATTGAAGCGGAACAGCAGCGGCTGCACCACGTCGACGTACAGCAACGTCTGCACGGCGGAGACGAAGTTGTCGAGGGAAGAAAAAATCAGATGGAACATGGTGCTGGTCTGGTTACTTCATCCGTGACGGTTCGCGTGGTGCGGCATGAGCCTTTCGCATCAGGCGCCGTTCGGCGCCGTGACCGGCGCGCGATTGAAGAAATAGATGCCATGCGGCGAACGGCCGACGGCGATCGTCTGGATCAGCTTACGCGTGTTCAGGTCGATGATGCCGACGTGCTTCGCGAAGCGGAACGTAACCCACAGATAGCGTTTGTCGGCGGAAAGTTCCATGTCGTCCGGTCCAGGCATCAAGCCGGTGATATCGCCGACGTTGGTGAGCGTGTCCTCGTCGATGATGCTGATGGTGCTTGCCACGCGGTTCGACACCGCGACGTGCTTGCCGTCGGCCAGGGAACGGAAGTTGTGCGCGCCGTTGCCGGTGTGGATCGTCTTGACGATCTTCTGGTTGCGCCAATCCACTACCGCGACGTAATCCGAGCCGGTCATGCCGATCAGCAGATATTTCTCGCCCGGCGTCATCCACAGCCCCGCCGGCACCTTGCCGACCTTCATTTTCCACTTGACGGTTTGCGTGGCCAGGTCGATCGCGGCCAGTTCGCCCGACACCTGCAGCGTGACGAATACCGTCTTGCTGTCAGTCGTGAACGCCATGTGGCTCGGCATGACCGCGAGCGGCAGGCGCGAGGCCAGCGTCATCTGGTTCTTCTGGCCGTCGTAGTGATAGATGTCCAGACGGTCCAGACGCAGGCCGGTGGTGACCAGCCATTTGCGATCAGGCGAAAAACCGATCTGATACGGATCTTCGATATTTTCGACCCAGCGCTGCACCTGGCCGGATTTCGGATCCACGAACATCAGGTTGTTCGACACCGAATTCGCGACGATCAACGACGAATTGTCCGGCGTGGCCATCAGGTGATGCGGTTCCTTACCCGTGGGCACCGTGCCGACGACCTGGCGGGTCGCCTCGTCGATCAGGCTCAGCGTGGCCTCGCCGGAATTGAGCACGATCACGTTGTTGGCGTGGGCCGCCGGAGAAAAAAAGCCTGTAGCGGCGACCAGCACCGCGCCCGCGGCGACCGTGGCAGTCAAGCCGGGAAGAAAAAATTTACGCATGAAAACTCACTTCGGAGAACAACCATCATTGTAGAACGTTTGCCGCGGCCGGCGGTTGACGCAGGTCGGTGTATGGCCAGGAGAAATCAGGGGCGGGATGACCCGGCTGCCGGATGGGCGGGCGGTTCGGACACGCACGCGAATCGCGTCGTTCTGAAAGCGCCGGTGGCGAGTATCGGGCCTGAAAAGTGGAATCTCATTGAAGACGTATAAACGCAGGAGAATGCTTAGATTAACCAAACAATTACCAGAATATATTTAGAACATTCCTTATTCAATGCCTCTTACATACTGATCAATTGAGACACGCCGACATAATGTGATTTTTCCGCACCTGCTGCAGATTTAACTGATCTCCCGCGCCGCCGCCGAACCTGAAAATCCTCCCGCCTCATCCCTATCCACTCATTCCCTGGATGCATGGGCGTGACGCGGGTGTCTTGCACGTACGAGATAACGATCGGCCTGCTCTGGCAAAGCCAAAGCTCGCGGATTTATTTTTGCGTGATTTATCCGGGCGATGAATCCATACACGAACACCCGCTCTCATGTGCCGCGCATTCGCGCACTACCGCGGAGTTTCTAAAACAATGCATAGCAATAACCCATTGGTTTGGTGTGAAGCGACGGCAACGTCGCCGGCGGCGCCGATAACGGCAAGATCAAAGACGAAGCGCAAGAAGGCCATCGCGCGTGCAGTGCTGATTCTGGCTGCGCTGGCGGGGGGCGCGCCGGCGGCGCATGCCGCCCTCTTCATAGACACGAGCGTCGATTCGCCGGGAAACGATATCGCCCCTTATGCGGGGGGCCCGGGCGCGATTGCGATCGGCATCGGCGCAACCGCGGCGGGCCCCTACGCGATGGCGACGGGCTTCCAGGCCAGTGCGCGGGGCACGATGTCGATCGCAACCGGCGTTCAGGCCAACGCGAATAGCGTCAATTCGATGGCAATGGGCGTGCAGGCAACAACCGCACCCACCGCGCTCTACGGAATCGCAATCGGCAATCTGGCTTTCGTCAGCGGAGTGGGGGCCATGGCGTTCGGCAAAGCCGCGCAGGCTAGCGGCCTTAATTCGGTCGCCATCGGTAATGCGGCGTCAGCCACGCACGCCAACAGTGTCGCGCTTGGCGCGGGTTCAGCCACGACCGTCGGCGCCCAAGCCGGGTACACCGCTTACGGCCTCACCGCACCACAATCTTCGGCCGGCGAAGTCAACGTCGGCAACCGCTCCGTTAGCGGCGTCGCCGCCGGCGCGGCCGACACCGATGCCGTCAACGTGAGCCAGCTCAAGGGCGCCATTACTGCTGCGACGGCCAACGCTGTCTCATACGGCACTAATGCGGACGGCACCGTCAACACGAACAGCGTCACGCTCGCGGGTCCCACCTCCACGGACGGCGGCGTCACGGGCGGTACGACGATCACCAACGTGCATCAGGGCGCAGTATCTGCCAGCAGCACCGACGCCGTGAACGGCGCCCAACTCTACGCCGTCGCCGGCGACACCAGCGCGGCCTACATCAGTCAGAACGGCAACGGCGTCAAATACGTCCGGACCAACGACAACTCGCTGACGCCGGACGACGCTCACGCAACCGCCACCGGCGCTTCGGCGATCGGCTACAAGGCCCAGGCAGACGGCGATAACTCGGTCGCGCTCGGCCGCAACGCTCGCTCGGAAATTGCCGCCGCCGGGGCCGTTGCAATCGGCTACAACTCCGACGCGACGGCGACCGGCGCCGTCGCCACGGGCAATCAGGCAAGCGCATCCGCAGCGAACGCAATCGCGGTTGGCTATGCCGCATCGGCGAGCAGCCTGAACGGCGTCGCCATCGGCAATGCGGCGCTGGCGAACGGCACTAATGCCGTGGCGCTCGGCGCCGGCGCCCGCGCCTGGCAAAATGGCACTGCGCTCGGCCGGCTCGCCACCGCGTATGGCGCCAGCGCGTCCGCGCTCGGCTACGGCTCGCTCGCCTACGCCGACGGCTCGACAGCGCTCGGCGCCAATGCGAAGGTCTCCGGGACCAACAGCGTGGCGCTTGGCTACAACGCCAGTGTCACCGCCGCGAACAGTGTCGGCGTCGGGGCGAACTCGACCACCACCGCGAATCTCGGCCAACCCGGCGCGGAATTTGGCACGAGCGGC
Organism: Paraburkholderia sp. BL25I1N1; assembly: GCF_003002025.1. Taxonomy (GTDB): domain Bacteria; phylum Pseudomonadota; class Gammaproteobacteria; order Burkholderiales; family Burkholderiaceae; genus Paraburkholderia. The sequence continues at coordinate 150,182 of NZ_PVZB01000004.1, read as the reverse complement.
GTTGTCGCTGCGACCACCGCTTTCGGCGAGGTGTCCGTCGGCTCGACAGGCAACGAGCGCCGCCTGACTAACGTGGCAGCCGGCGCGGCGGCAACCGATGCCGTCAACGTCAGCCAGTTGAGCGCGGTCGACGGCAAGATCGTCGCTATCGCGCAAAGCGGCACCCAGCACTACTTCAAGGCCGAGGGCGTCGCCGACGGCACGGACGACGCCGTCGCCGCCGGTACGCACGCGGTCGCGGCAGGGGTGCTGGCGAGCGCATCGGGCGACAACGCCACCGCGCTCGGCGCCAATTCCGCGGCCGCCGCAACCGGCGCCGCCGCGCTCGGTGCGTATGCGTCCGCCACCTCGGCCGGCAGCGTCGCGATCGGTTACAACGCCGTCGCCGGCAACGTCGATTCAATTGCGATCGGCCATGACGCGAACGCGTCGGCCGACGGTTCGGTCGCCTTGGGCCAAGGTTCGGTGGCCGATCGGGCGAACAGCGTCTCCGTCGGCTCCGCCGGCAACGAACGTCAGATCACCAACGTCGCCGACGGCACCAGCGCGACTGACGCCGTCAACCTGAGGCAATTGCAGGCCGCCAGCGCGAGCGCCTCGCGCTACTTCAAGGCAAATGGCCTGAACGACGGCACCGACGACGCCTCGGCCACCGGCAGCAACGCGGTCGCCATCGGAAGTTCCGCGCTCGCCGCCGGGCAAGCCGGCCTCGCCGCTGGCGCGAACTCACAGGCGAGCGGCGCGTTCAGCACCGCGGTCGGTGGCGCCGCGATCGCTCAGGGCGACGGTTCCACCGCGCTCGGATATCAGGCCGGCGCAAGCGGCGCGAATTCGACCGCGCTCGGTTATCAGGCCAGCGCCTCGGCCGCCAACTCGGTCGCACTCGGCCAAGGCTCGACCGCGACGCGGGCGAACACGGTTTCGGTCGGCTCCGCCGGCAACGAACGCCAGATCACGAACGTCGCAGCCGGCACGGCGGACACCGACGCCGTCAACGTCGCGCAGTTGAAAGCCGTGAGCGACCAGGGCGCCGCCAACGCCGCGAAACTCGACGGTGCGCTCACGTATGACCAGAACGCCGACGGCAGCGTCAACAAGAACAGCGTCACGCTCGGTGGCGACGCCGCGAACGGCGGCACGGCGATCCACAACGTCGCGGCGGGGGTGGACGGCACCGACGCGGTCAACGTCAATCAGCTGAACGCCGCCATCGCGGGCGCGGTCAACAACGTCGTGGTCAACTCGGGCAATCCGTTCTTCAGCGCGGAAGGCAATCGCGACACCCAGGGCGCCGTGTCATCCGGCGCGCAGTCCGTCGCCGCGGGCGCCAACGCTCGGGCAACCGGCACCAACGCGGTCGCAATCGGCGCGAACTCGCTGGCGAGCGGCGCGAATGCCACCGCGCTCGGCGCAGCTGCTAACGCCAGCGCTGACAACTCCGTCGCATTGGGCCAAGGCTCGATCGCGGACCGCGCAAATACGGTCTCGGTCGGCGCGGCAGGCCAGGAACGCCAGATCACCAATGTCGCAGCCGGTGTGCAAGGCACCGACGCGGTCAACGTCAACCAGTTGCAGCAAAGCGTGAGCGGAGCGGTCAGCCAGGCGAACAGCTATACCGACGACCAGATCCGCTCGGCCCGTCGCGATGGTTATGGCGGCACGGCATCCGCCATGGCAATGGCCGGCTTGCCGCAGGCCATTCTGCCGGGTCGCGGCATGGTCGCAATGGCCGGCGGCACGTATGCGGGTCAGTCGGCATTGGCCATTGGCGTATCGCAAATCTCGGAGACGGGGAAGTGGGTCTACAAGCTGCAAGGCACCACGGATTCGCGCGGACAGTTCGGCGCGGCGATCGGCGCCGGCATGCACTGGTAACGGAACTGGCAGGACAGGCCGGGCCAACGCGAGTCGCAGCAGGAGCCCGGTCGATCGACTTTTCATATACGACGAGCGCGGGCTAGACCCAAGCCCCGCGCCCGTTTTTGCCCGCGCCGCCACGCCCACAAGGCATGGCGGCGCGCGCCCTTTTATCTCGCCGCGAAAGGCCGTGGGCCTATCACGCCGATCTGTTGCCGAACCGACCCGCGCGAGGCGTCCCCTGCTCGCCCCGATCAGCGCTGCATCGACTCCCATACCTTATACAGCCGCTTCACCGAAATCGGCATCGGCGTACGCAACTCCTGCGCAAACAGCGAGATCCGTAACTCTTCCAGCAACCAGCGGAACTCCGACAGGCGCGGATCCAGCACGCCGCCGCGTTGCGCCACCGCGCGCTGGTAGTTCTGCAGCAGCGGCTGGAATTCGGCGAACTGCCGCGCGTCGCGCGCGGGGTCCGCCTTCAGCTTGTCGATGCGTAGCGCGATCCCCTTCAGATAGCGCGGGAAATGCGCCAGTTGCGCGTACGGCGTGTCGACCACGAAGCGCTTGCCGATCAGTCCGTCGAGCTGGTTCTGCAAATCGGCATGCGCCGCCGTGAACGACCTTGCCTGCACCAGCTTCTTCGCCACGGTCGCGTATTCGCTCAGAATCTGTCCGACCAGCCGGGCAATTTCCTGAGCGAGCAAGGTCAGGCGGCTGCGGCCTTCGTCGCGGCGCGTGTGGAAACTGACGTCGTCATCGGGCAACGGATCTTGCAGGCAGGCGCGGTCCAACGCGGTGTCGATCAGTTGATCTCGCAACTCTTCCTGCGTGCCGCGCGGCATGAACTGCATCGCCATTTCGCGCAAACCCGGCAGATTCTTTTCCAGATACTTGATCGGCTCCTTCAACTGCAACGCGAACAGTCGACGCAATCCCGCGCGATGAATCCGCGCGGCTTCGTCGGGCGAATCGAACACTTCGACGTCGCAATGCGTGCCGCGATCCACCAGCGCCGGATAACCGAACAGCGTCTGCCCGCCGCGACGGATTTCGAGCAACTCGGGAAGCTTGCCGAAATTCCATGTCGTCAGCTTTTCATACAAGGCGGTACCCTGCGCGCCGGCTTGCGGCGCGGTCTGCGGGCTTGACACGGCAGCACCGCCCTTGCCTCGCTGCGCACCCGCGCCGGCCGCACCACCGGATGCTTGCGACGGCGTCGCGACACCGCCGCCGCCCGCGTCCGCCAACGCCACCCCGGCCGCGCTCGATGCGATCTTCTGAAAATGCTGCTGCGCCTGGCCGCCGAGTTCGGCGCGCAGTTGCGACATGTTGCGGCCCATCGCGAGCTGACGACCATGCTCGTCGACGACCTTGAAGTTCATGAACAGATGCGGCGGCAAGGTCTCGAGTTTGAAGTCCGACTGCTTCATCGCGACTTGCGTCTGCTCGCGAACATCGGCGATCAACGACTCGAGCAAACCGCCCGCACCGAAGCGCGGACCGCCGTGCCGGTCGACGAAACCCGCCGCGTACTCGGGCAGCGGCACGCAATGACGACGCAGCTTCTGCGGCAAGGACTTCAGCAGCAGTTGCGTCTTCTCTTTCAGCATGCCGGGCACGAGCCATTCGCAGCGCCGCGCGTCGACCTGATTCAGTGCATACAGCGGCACGGCGAGCGTCACGCCGTCACGCGGCGAACCCGGCTCGAAATGATAGGTGAGCGCCATCTCGACGCCCGCCATCGTCATGCGCTTCGGGAACAGGTCGGTGGTCACGCCGGCGGCTTCGTGCCGCATCAAGTCGTCACGCGACAGATACAAGAGGCGTAGCTTGTCCTCCGGCAGACCGCTCTTTTTCACCTCGTCGCGATACCAGCGCTCGAACGACGCGCCGGTGTAAATGCCCTTCGGTAGCGCCTGATCGTAGTAGGCGAAGATCAACTCGTCGTCCACCAGCACGTCCTGGCGGCGCGACTTGTGTTCGAGCTGCTCGATATCGGCGAGCAGTTTGCGGTTGTGCGCGAAGAACGCAAGCTTCGTGTCGAACTCGCCCTCCACCAGCGCGCCGCGAATGAACAGTTCGCGGGCGCGCTCCGGGTCCTGTTTGCCAAAGCTCACGCGCCGCCGGCGATAGATCGGCAGGCCGTACAGCACCGCGCGTTCGAACGCCGAGACCTGCGCCGCGCGCTTCTCCCAATGCGGCTCCGAGAGCGACTTCTTTAACAGATGCGCGCCGATCTTCTCGATCCACTCCGGCTCGATCTTCGCGATGCAGCGCGCGTACAGCCGGCTCGTCTCGACCAGTTCGGCGGCCATCGCCCACTTGCCGGCTTTCTTCACCAGCGCCGAGCCCGGCCACAGATAGAACTTGATGCCGCGTGCGCCGAGGTAATACGGTTCGTCGTCGGCTTTGAGGCCGATGTTGCCGAGCAGGCCCGTCAGCAGCGCGAGATGGATCTGCTCGAAAGTCGCTTCCGCTTCGTTCAGACGCCAGCCGTGCTCGCGCACCACCGTCAGCAGTTGCGAATGCACGTCGCGCCATTCGCGCAGGCGCAGTTGCGACAGGAAGTTCTTGCGGCACTCTTCGTGCAGTTGCTTGTTCGACTTCTTGTGCGCGATCGCTTCTTCGAACCAGCTCCAGATTTTCAGCCATTGCAAAAATTCGGAGCGCTCGTCGGCGAAACGGCGATGCGCCTGATCGGCCTGCTCCTGCGCTTCGATCGGCCGGTCGCGCGGATCCTGCACGGACAACGCGCTCGCGATGATTAGCACTTCCTTCAATGCCTGCTGGTCGCGCGCGGCCAGAATCATCCGGCCGACGCGCGGGTCGAGCGGCAGGCGCGCGAGTTCGCGGCCGAGCGGCGTGAGCTGGTTGTCGTCGTCGACGGCGCCGAGTTCGTTAAGCAGCTGATAGCCGTCGGCGATGGCGCGGCCCGGCGGCGGCTCGATGAACGGGAACGTCTCGATCGCCGTCAGATGCAACGACTTCATGCGCAGAATCACCGACGCCAGCGACGAACGCAAAATCTCCGGATCAGTGAAGCGCACGCGGCCCTGATAGTCGCTTTCCTCGTAGAGACGAATGCAAATGCCATCGGCCACGCGACCGCAACGCCCGGCCCGCTGATTGGCGGCGGCCTGCGAAATCGATTCCACCTGCAACTGCTCGACCTTGTTGCGATACGAGTAGCGCTTCACGCGCGCTAGGCCGGTATCGACCACATAGCGAATGCCCGGCACCGTCAGCGAGGTTTCGGCGACGTTGGTGGCCAGCACGATGCGGCGCGCGTTCGAGGTGCGGAATACACGCTCCTGTTCGGCTGCGGAAAGCCGCGCGAACAGCGGCAGAATTTCCGTATGCGGCGGATGATGCTTGCGCAGCGCCTCCGCTGCGTCGCGGATTTCGCGCTCGCCGGGCAGGAACACCAGCACATCGCCCGGGCCTTCGCGGCACAGTTCGTCGACGGCATCGACGATCGCGTCCATCAGATCGCGATCGGTTTCGCGCTGGGTTTTCGGCCGGTCGCCGCCGCGTTGCGCAGCAGGCGCATCACCTTGCGCGGCCTTCACGGCCGGACTGTCTTCCGCGACCGGGCGATAGCGCACCTCGACCGGATACAGCCGCCCGCTCACCTCGATCACCGGAGCGGGCTTTTCTTCGCTGCCGAAGTGGCGCGCGAAACGGTCCGCGTCGATCGTCGCCGAAGTCACGATCAGTTTCAGATCGGGACGCTTGACGAGGATTTCCTTCAGATAGCCGAGCAGAAAATCGATGTTCAGGCTGCGCTCGTGCGCCTCGTCGATGATCAGCGTGTCGTACGCCTTCAGCAGCGGATCGGTTTGCGTTTCGGCGAGCAGAATGCCGTCTGTCATCAACTTGACCGAGGCGCCCGGCGACAGATTGTCGGTGAAGCGCACTTTGTAGCCGACCACTTCGCCGAACGGCGTACCGAGTTCTTCGGCGATGCGGCGGCCGGTCGCCGACGCGGCGATCCGGCGTGGCTGCGTGTGGCCGATCAGACCGGAGCCGCCCGCACCGAGCCCGCGTCCAAGTTCGAGACAGATTTTCGGCAGTTGGGTGGTTTTACCGGAGCCGGTTTCGCCGCAGACGATCACGACCTGATTCCCGGCGATGGCTTTGGCGATTTCCTCGCGACGGCCGGAAACCGGCAGCGCTTCGGGGTAGGTAATCGGCGGAATCGGGTTGGGCTCGACGACACGCGGTGCGCGTGGCGCGCGTGGCTCACGTGGCTGCTCCGCTTCGCGGCGGTTGGCGCTGCGCTCGGCGTCGTTTGTCGCCGGTGATTTTTGCATGGGTGCGCCGCCCGACTCGCGGCGCGATGTCCCACCTGGCCCGGATGTATGACGCGGCTGCTGTCCGCCTTGCGCGCCCGACTGACGCGGTTGCTGTCCGCTTTGCGACGCCGTGTGGCGCCGCGGCTCTCCGCTTTCTCCAGAAGCGTGGCGCGGTCGATCGGCACGACCGCCCTCTTCCCGTTGCTTCTCGCCCAGCGAGTCCGCGGGCTGGGCACCACGCTCGCCGCCACGCTGCAACTGCCCGTCCTGCGGCGCATTCTGTCCACGATTCAGGTGCTGGCCGGAACGCCCAGCTTCCTTGCCGCGCGGCGCCTGCGACCCGCCGCTTCCGGCGTGCTTCGCTTCCTCGCCGCTTCCCCGGCGGTGCGCCTCGCGGCTCGGATTATTTTTCTGCGCCGGCGACTGCGCACGCTCGGACGCCCGCCGCGATTCATCGCTTGCAGCGTGTTTCGGCGCCGCGTCTTTTCCAGGACCGCGCACGTCGCGGTCCGAATCATGCTCGTGCGCTTGCGCATTTTCCGCGGCGCGCCGCGGCTCGCGCGCCGTGTGCGGCGTGTTGCGTTCGGCGTCCTGCGCATCGCGGCGCTTCGCGTCGCCGGCCTTCGGTTGATCGGCGGCCGGCGCCGGATTCTCGTTCGCCGCAGCGGGACTTTTGGGTACATTCGACATGGGGGCGCATTATAATCCCCGGCATGAATTCCCAAACCGACCTCGTCCCCGCGCCCGCGAGCGCTCCGGCCCCCGCCGGCGCAACGGAAGATCTCGCCCAGCACGCGCAATTCGTCGACTGGATGCGCTCAGTCGCCCCTTACATCCATGCGTTCCGTAACAAGACGTTCGTCGTCGGGTTCGGCGGCGAGGTGGTGCATCAGGGGCTCCTGAACGCGCTCGTGTCCGATATCGCGCTGCTGCAGGCCATGGGCATCCAGATCGTGCTGGTGCACGGCTCGCGCCCGCAGGTCGAAGAACAGATGAGCCTGCACGGCGTCGAGTCCGAGTTTTCGCACGGCATGCGCATTACGGACGCGCGCGCGCTCGAATCCGCGAAAGAGGCGGCCGGCGAAGTGCGTCTGGATATCGAGGCCGCGATCAGCCAGGGTTTGCCGAATACGCCAATGGCGCACGCGCACATCAGCGTGGTGTCGGGCAACTTCGTGACGGCGCGGCCGGTCGGCATTCTCGACGGGGTCGATTTCGCGCACACGGGCGTGGTGCGCAAGATCGACGCCGACTCGATCCGCCACTCGCTCGCGAGCCGCAAGCTGGTGCTGCTCTCGCCGCTCGGCTTCTCGCCCACCGGAGAAGCCTTCAATCTGGCCATGGAAGACGTGGCGTCCGCCGCGGCGATCGCGCTGCGCGCCGACAAGATCGTGTTCCTGACCGAAACGCCGGGGCTGATGCAAGCCGGCGAAGAAGGCCCCGAACTGGTGCGCGAACTGTCGCTCGACGACGCCTACAAACTGCACGAAAGCGGTGAAGTCACCGGCGACGCGGGCTTCTATCTGAAGCACTCGATTCGCGCCTGCCGTGGCGGCGTGGCGCGGGCGCACATCATCCCCTACGCGCTCGACGGCAGCCTGCTGCTCGAACTGTTCCTGCACGACGGCGTGGGCACGATGATCTCGTACGAGAACCTCGAAAGCCTGCGCGAAGCCACGCCGGACGACGTCGGCGGCATTCTCGCGCTGATCGAGCCGCTCGAATCGGACGGCACGCTGGTGCGGCGCGGGCGTCACCAGATCGAACGCGACATCGATCATTTCTCGGTGATCGAGCACGATGGCGTGCTGTTCGGCTGCGCGGCGCTGTATCCGTACACGCAGGAGCGCATCGGCGAAATGGCCTGCCTGACGGTCGCGCCCGAAGCGCAAGGCACCGGCGACGGCGAACGGCTGTTGAAGCGCATCGAGCAGCGCGCGCGGGCGCGCGGCCTGACGCGCATTTTCGTGCTCACCACGCGTACCGAACACTGGTTCCTCAAGCGCGGCTTCGTCAAGGTCACGGTCGACGACCTGCCGGAAGACCGCCGCAGACTCTATAACTGGCAGCGCAAGTCGCTCGTGCTGATGAAACAGCTCTGAGCGGCCCTATATATAGCGACTGTCCGCCCCCACACCGATTCTAGGAGAAGCACAGCATGTCTCGTATGGTTCAATGCGCGAAGCTCGGCAAAGAAGCCGAAGGCCTCGATTTCCCGCCGCTGCCCGGCGAACTCGGCAAGCGGATCTACGAAAGTATTTCGAAGGAAGCCTGGCAGGCCTGGTTGAAGCAGCAAACCATGCTGATCAACGAAAACCGCCTGAACATGGCTGATCCGCGCGCGCGCCAATACCTGATGAAGCAGACCGAAAAGTTCTTCTTCGGCGAAGGCGCGGATACGGCGCAGGGTTATGTGCCGCCGTCGGCTGAGTAAAGGCTTTCGCGCTTTTGAGCTGCATGACCGAAATCCGCGCCGCGTGCGCGGATTTTTTTCGTCCGCACGCGCCGCCGGATTCGCCGAATCGAGACCGCCAGATCGCTGCTTCAACCTCGCCGTGAAAATTCCCCAAACGGTACATTTGCGCGTCGTTTTAAGCCCCTTTTTCAGACCGCCAGGATCCGCTCGATCCCCCGCCCGGCAAGGGATTGAGCGTGCCCGCCAAGGCCCCTGGCGGACACTGGGTTTGCACGATCCTCTGTTATCGTGCTATCATATGCCTCGTTCCAACAGCATTTCACCTTCATTCACGTTCTCTTCAATCTGGCGCGCAGTGCGTGTGCCATCCCGAATTGAACAGTTTTTATACAAGAAGGCTTGTCGGTCGTTTCCCCGTTTCGCGTCACACGTGAGCGGCGAATAAAGCACCGGCCTTTTTCGTTTCAAGCCTTCCAGCGGCGCTTGGGCCAGCTTTCAGCCACCCAGCGTCCTCATGCACCTGCCCCCCTTCCACGGCCACGCAGGTGCAACGTCAGCACAATCTAGACGAGTGTTCTTTCGCGACCTGTCTCGCGAGGCACGGGCGTTGTGTTTTCTATCGCGCCCCGCTCCATCGCCCTTCAACGGCGACGGAGATGCTTTCGCCTTGCTCGCGAAACTGCACTTCCCAGCAACCGTGGCGGAACGTTCATGCGCATCATGAGTTTCGTCGCAGTCATTGGAGTTTTCACCTTGACCGCTTCCAGCAACGGCTTCTGGCGACACCACAAAGAAGAACAACGCCTCTCTCTGGACGACATCACCGTCGTCGACAAATCTCTCCTCAAGCGGGCCGTCGGCGCCATGGCGCTCGGCAACGCCATGGAATGGTTCGATTTCGGCGTGTACAGCTACATCGCAGTCACGCTCGGCAAAGTGTTCTTCCCGTCGGCCAGTCCGGCTGCGCAGTTGATCGCCACGTTCGGCACGTTCGCCGCGGCGTTCCTCGTGCGGCCGGTGGGCGGCATGGTGTTCGGGCCGCTCGGCGACCGCATCGGCCGGCAGCGTGTGCTCGCCATGACCATGATCATGATGGCGCTCGGCACCTTCGCGATCGGTCTGATCCCCAGCTACACGACGATCGGCATTTTCGCGCCGGTGCTGCTGCTGGTTGCGCGTCTGGTGCAAGGTTTCTCGACCGGCGGCGAGTACGGCGGCGCGGCCACCTTCATCGCCGAATTCTCGACGGACAAGCGCCGCGGCTTCATGGGCAGCTTCCTCGAGTTCGGCACGCTGATCGGCTACGTGCTCGGCGCGGGCACCGTTGCCGTGCTGACCGCGACTCTCTCGAACGACGCGCTGCTCTCGTGGGGCTGGCGTGTGCCGTTCCTGATCGCCGGGCCGCTGGGTCTGGTGGGTCTGTACATCCGCATGAAGCTCGAAGAAACGCCCGCGTTCAAGAAGCAGGCCGAGCAACGTGAAGCGGAAGACAAGGCGGTGCCGAAGCAGTCGCTCGGTCAGTTGCTCACGCAGCAATGGAAGCCGCTGCTGCTGTGCGTCGGCCTCGTGCTGATCTTCAACGTCACCGACTACATGGCGCTCTCGTATCTGCCGAGCTATCTGTCGGCCACGCTGCACTTCAACGAGACGCACGGCCTGTTCCTCGTGCTGCTGGTCATGGTGCTGATGATGCCGATGACGCTCGCCGCCGGCCGTCTGTCCGACACGATCGGCCGCAAGCCGGTGATGCTGTTCGGTTGCGTGGGCCTGTTCGCGCTGTCGATTCCCGCCCTGCTGCTGATCCGCATGGGCACGGTGCTGCCGGTGTTCGGCGGCCTGATGATTCTCGGCGTGCTGCTGTCGTGCTTTACCGGTGTGATGCCGTCGGCGCTGCCGGCGCTGTTCCCGACCAAAATCCGCTACGGCGCGCTGGCGATCGGCTTCAATGTTTCGGTGTCGCTGTTCGGTGGTACGACGCCGCTCGTGACCGCATGGCTGGTGAACAGCACCGGTAATCTGATGATGCCCGCGTACTACCTGATGGGCGCGTCGCTGATCGGTATCGTCTCGGTGATGGCGCTGCGCGAAACCGCCCGCAAGCCGCTGCTCGGCTCGGGCCCGTGCGTGGCGACGCGTGCGGAAGCGCATGCGGTGTTGCGCGGTGAGCGTGAAGCCGAAGAGATGGACGAACGCTTTGCGGCAGCCGCGACGGCGCGTGCCTGAGCGTGGGTTGTCTGACGGTTGACGCGGCCAGTCCGCGAGCAGTCTGAGAACGGGTCGGCAATTTTTTGCCGGCCCGTTTTTTATGGCACCAGCGAATCGAAGCTCGCGCTTGCGTGCGCGCCTTCGACGACCAGTATCCCGGCTGAAATCGGCAGCTTGAAACGGCGTGGTCCGGCGCTGCCTGGATTGACGAACAGCACGCCGTCGCGTTCGCTGATCAATGGTTTGTGCGAATGGCCGGTTACCACCACGTTGATGCCGTGGCTGCGCGGATCGGCGACCACGTCGGCAATATCGTGCACGACGAGAATCGTCACTTGCTGCATGATTAGCGTGGTGTGCGTCGGCAATGACGCCGCCCAGTCGCCGGTGTCGTTGTTGCCGCGCACCGCTGTGACCGGCGCGATCTGCGTGAGTGCATCGAGTACGGCTTCGTTGCAGATATCGCCCGCGTGGATGATCGCGTCGCAACCGGCCAGATAGTGCAACGCCTCCGGGCGCACGAGGTTGTGCGTGTCGGAGATCAGGCCGATTCGTGTGCGTGTGGGTTGTCGAGGGCGCGAAGTCATGTTGGAAGTATCGGGCAAATGAGCGGACTGCGTGCGCGGTGGTTTCGCTGAGTGGGCATCTCCGCGTTTCGAGTCTCTCGCAACACGATGCGTCGCATTGAGGTGCTTGAGCCACTTCAGCCGCTTCGTGCCGCAGCCAATGGCGTCGACACGCTGCGAACCGCAATGAGCCGCAATAAGCACTTCAAACTCACCCCGCTCAATCCGCCGACTGCCGCTCCGCGAGTTCACGCGACACAGCCTGAACCGGCCGTTTCGCGCCGAGCATCCGTTTAGTCGCGCCCTGCACGATCACCGAAGCCACCGACGCGCACGCAAAGCTGAGCCACACGCCGCACCGCGGCAGCATCGTCGCCGTCACGGCAAAGAACGCCGCGAACGAGGCGCGGCCGATCACCATGCCGCGCATCAGCAAGGCGACGAAGTCCGCGCCGTGCGCGCGCTGCGCCGAGACCGCGAGCACGATGCCGAGCAACGGAAAGACCGACAGCAGTCCGCTCCACGTCGCGCCCATCGACGCGGACAGCGTAGTCACCGCGACCGTCAGCAACGCGCCGGCGAGCATGCGCACGACGAGATCGCCGAGTCCGAGGCGCGCCGCCGGCACGTGACCGGTCACGCGCGGCAAGCCGCTTTGCGACACCGCCACCGCCACGCACGCCGCCGCGATCGCCCATGCAAGTCCGGCGGGAATCTGCGTGAGCACCATTGCCACGCCAACCCAGCCCACCATGCCCGCCATCGACGCGAGCGGCCACGCGACATGCCGGCAGGTCCACGCATACGCAAAGTTGAAGGTTTCCGACGCGGCAATCGCCGCGATCGAAGCCGCCGACGCCTGCGCCGCGAACGACGGCCCGCGCTCCAACGCGAGCAGCAACACGATCGGCCCGGCGACCACCGGCAGCCCCGCGAGCCACCCCGCCACCGACGGCCCCCACACGCGTCCCGCCACGGTCAGTGCGGCGAGAAACGCCGGCACCAGCACAAGCTTGAGCGCGAGCAGCGCGCTTATGATTCCAGCACGTGTTCGATGCGCCGGTCCGGCACGAGCCACCACGCGGCAGCGAGCGTATAAAGCGCAGCCGAAACCCACGGCACGACAAACGCCAGCGCAATGCCCGTCAGATAGATCACGACCGAAACCTTGCCCTTGATGTCGCTGCCGACCGCCCTGGCAAGCGTCGAGTCCTTGCCGTGCTCGCGGATCAGCACGCCCATCAGAATGAAGTACGCGATCGACGACATGAACAGCACCACGCCGTACATCGCGGTCGGCCAGGAAGCCAGATGGTTCTCGCCGGCCCAATGCGTGACGGCCGGCAACAGCGACAGCCAGAACAGCAGGTGGAGGTTGGCCCACAATACCGCGCCGTTGACCTTCTGCACGGCATGGAACATGTGATGATGATTGTTCCAGTAGATGCCGACGTAGATAAAGCTCAGCACGTATGCGCAGAACACGGGGAGCACCGGCCGCAGCGCGGCGAGATCGAAGCCTTCCGGCACCTTCAACTCGAGCACCATGATCGTGATGATGATGGCGATCACGCCATCGCTGAAGGCTTCGACACGTCCCTTGCCCATCGGTTGAATTCCTGATGATGAATGCGGTTGCGCGCACCGTTCGCCCGCGTTCCGCGGACGACCTACGCCGTTGCCGATTATCCGCGATGGCCCAACGCTTTGTCGATGCGTCTGATCGATCGGCAGATTGCCGCGTTCAGGTTGAAGCGTCGTCCGGGTAGTAGACGGCGAGCCACACGCTGGGCTCCTGATCGCTCGTCCATGCCACGCGATGCCGGCAATGCACGTCGATCAGCACGTGATCGCCGGCCTTCATCTGGTGAGGCTCGGCCTCGCCTTCGAATTCGAGCGCCGCCGCGCCACTCAGCAGCACGACCCACTCGGCGCGCGGACTGTCGTACCAGAAGCCCGGCGGGCTGGCGTGACCCATGGAGACGATCCGCTCGATGCTTACGCCGCCCTGCTCGACCAGCGCGTCGATCTGCTCGTCCGCGTCCGCGGATGCGTGGTGGTCGAACAGATTGCCGCTTCGGATTGCGCGCTTCATCGTACGTACTCCGTTCGCGTGCGCCGCTCACTTCATCGGCTTGAGTCCATCGAGCAAGGTCGGCACCAGTTCGCTGATGGTCGGGTGAATATGCATCGCGTACTGCAAGGTCGGATACGGCGCGCCCGCCGTCATGATATCGATGAACGTGTGAATCGCCTCGTCGCCTTCGATACCGTGAATCGCCGCCCCGAGAATCCGCTTGCTCTCCTTGTCGACCATCACCTTCATGAAGCCGTCGGTCTCGCCGCGTTCGCGCGCGCGGCCCACGCGCGTCATCGGCATGGTGGCGATCAGCGCGTCGCGGCCCGATTTGCGCACCTCGGCCTCCGAGGCACCGACGCGCGCGAGCGGCGGGTCGACGAACACGGCATACGCCATGATCCGCGTATCGACGCTGCGCGCGCCGCCGTCGAGCAGATTGGCCGCGACGATCTGATAGTCGTCGTAAGAGGTGTGAGTGAAGGCGCCGCGTCCGTTGACGTCGCCGATCGCCCAGATGCCCGGCACGCTGGTGCGCAACTGGCCGTCGACGGGAATCGTGCCGTGCTTGTCCAGCGTGATGCCGGCGGCGGCAAGGCCGAGGTCGTCGGTATTCGGCTCACGGCCGGTCGCGAACAGCAGGTGCGACGCTTCGAGCGCGGGAATGTTCTGCTCGAAGCCGATGCACGCTTCGTTCTCGCGATGCGGATGTGGCTCGACCCGCGAAGGCTGCACATTGAAGCGAAACTCCACGCCCTCGCGCGCGAGCACCTTCTGCACGGAATCGGCGAAATCGGCGTCCTCACGCGTAAGCAGGCGTTCACCGCGCACCAGCACGGTCACCTGGCTGCCGAAGCGGCGAAAGATCTGCGCGAATTCGAGCGCGATATAACTCGCGCCGACAATCACCAGATGACTCGGCAATTCCGTCAGGTCGAGCAGGTTGGAATTGGTGTAGTAGCGAATCCGCTCGAGCCCGGCGAGCGGCGGCACGACCGCGCGCGTGCCCGTGTTGATGAAGATTTCGTCGGCGCTGATTTCGTCGAGCAGATTGCCGTCCGGGCCGCTGATAGCGAGGGCATGCGGTCCTGTAAAACGCGCGTGGCCGTTGAACACGCTCACGTTCTGGGTGCCGCGCAGCCATTTCTCAACGCCGTCGCGCGACTGCCCGATGATCTTGTCCTTGCGCGCCTTGACCGCGGCCAGATCGACGTTAATCGCGCCGCCCACCTGCACGCCGAATTCCGCGGCATGACGCGCGACATGCGCGGCGCGGGCGCTCGCTACATAGGATTTGGTCGGCGTGCAGCCGACGTTCACGCAGGTGCCGCCAAAGGCAGCCCGTTCGATGACCGCCGTTTTGCGGCCGCTTTGACCGAGACGCACGGCGAGCGGTGAGCCGCCCTGTCCCGTACCGATCACAACTGCGTCGAAGTGCTGTGGCATGGCAACTCTCCCGAGGCTGGGCTGCTGGTCGTAGCATCTTACCCTTCGGCCCTGGAATCACCATGCTGCGCCGCTCACTACTGCCGCGGATTGTTGCGGATGACTGCTGTTTTCCGTCCGTTGGACTCAGGCGTGGCAATGCACGGCGCAGATCAGCTCGCGCGAACGCTGCAGCGCGGCCTGCGCGCCGCGGGACGCCATCACCCAGCCGACCTGGCCGAGGTTGAAGTCCTGCGACACCATCACCTGCATGAGGGCGACCATCGGTAAGACCACCGACGGCCGGTAGAGCTGGTCTCTGATTAAATCTGGCATGACAACTCCCATCGCACGATGTCGCTTCGACATCGCGCTCAATTTACTTTTCGATGGGAGGATTTTAGGGAGACCGGCCTCGCGGATAAATACCGCGAACGCGAAGTCACTTGTCCGGCAAACCGAACAATCCCGTCAGCATGTGCGCGGCACGCGCCGTTCAAGCCCGCATTCGCAAGCCCGGCAAGGCTTCCGGGCTCGCGTGCGGAGCGGCAGGCACATTCAGGAGGCGTCGGCCACGTTGAGCTGCGCGTCCCACAAACCGCGGGCATACGCACTGGCCCCGACCGGACGGCTGTACAGATAGCCCTGCTGCTTGTCGCAGTCGATCGCGCGCAGGAACGCCGCCTGTTCGGCGGTTTCCACCCCTTCGGCGGTGACGTTCATGCCGAGCGAGTGCGCCATCGCCACCACGGCCTGGGTAATCGCAATCGAGTCGCGATGATCCGGCAGACCCGCGACGAACGAGCGATCGATTTTCAGGTTATGCAGCGGGAAGCGCTTCAGATACGACAGCGACGAATAGCCGGTGCCAAAATCGTCGACGGAAATGCGCACGCCCATGGCATTCAGCGCGCTCAGCATCGGCAGGACGGTTTCGCTGTCGCTCATCAGCAGCCGTTCGGTGATCTCCAGCTCCAGCGCCGTCGGCTCGAGCCCCGACTGCGCCAGACACCGTTCGATCCGCTCCACCAGGCCGTCGTTGAACTGCCGCGGCGACAGGTTCACCGCGACGATCAGCTCCGGTGCCAGCGTGCGCCGCCACTGCGCCACCTGCTCGCAGGCCCGCGCCAGCACGAAGTCGCCAATCTCGACGATCAGCCCGGCATCTTCGGCCACGGGGATGAATTCCCCCGGCGACACGTTGCCCAGTTCGCTGTTGTACCAGCGCAGGAGCGCCTCCGCCCCGATCGTACGGCCGTCATGGCTGTCGACGATCGGCTGGTACACGAGGCTCAGTTCGTTGGCGGCGAGCGCGCGCCGCAGCGACTGCTCGATCGTGAAACGGCGTTGCAGATGCTGATTCAGCTCGGCGGTAAAGAACTGGAAGTTGTTGCGGCCGCGCTGCTTGGCGTGGTACATCGCCGAATCGGCGTTGCGCATGAGCGTGGCGACGTCCTGGCCGTCTTCCGGAAAACGGCTGATGCCGATCGACGCGCCCAGGTAGTACTCGTTGTCCGCCACCGCGAACGGCACCGCGATCATGTCGAGAATGCGGCGCGCGAGGCCGATCAGACGCGCGGTGTTTTCATACGCGCTGACCACGATCACGAATTCGTCGCCGCCCACGCGCGCGAGCGTGTCCTCGGGCGAGATGCACGCCGAGAGTCGCTCCGCCACGCTGCAGAGCAGGGTGTCGCCGGCCTCGTGGCCCGCCGTGTCGTTGACCTTCTTGAAGCCGTCCAGGTCGACGAACAGCACGGCGACGCTCGCCAGTTCACCCATGCCGGACGACATGTCCGGCGTGAACAGGTCGCGCATCCGCTCGGTGAGATAGGCGCGGTTGTAGAGGCCGGTGAGGGAATCGCGGGTGGCGAGGAACTTGAGTTGGCGCTGCGCCTCGCGCACTGGTCCAATGTCGGTAAACGAAATCAGCACCGAACCCGGTTCGCTCTCGCCCGGCTTGATGATCGGCACGACGTTTTCGGTGATCCAGACGATGTCGCCGCCGATCAGTTCCACGCCGATCGTGACGCCGAGCACGGGTTTGCCGGTGCTCAGCACCTGGGCGGTCGGGCGGGCCGTCTCGGCGACGAGCGAGCCGTCCTCGTGATAGGCGCGCACCATCACCGTATGTATACTGCGGCCGACGATCTGCGGGGTCGTGCGCAAAATGCGCTGCGCGCTCGGATTGCAGGCAAGCACGATGCCGTCACGCGACTGCACGACGATCCCTTCGATCAGATGATCGACCACCAGCCGGTGATGCTCCTCGCTGTGCGCGAGGCGCTGGACCATGGTGTCCTGATGCACGGCGAGACCGACGCTGTGGCCGATGTCGCGCAGCATCGCTTCTTCGCCGGCGCTCGGACGGCGCGGCGCGCGGTAGTAGACCGCGAAGGCGCCGAGCACCACGCCGGAATCGTTTTCAAAGGGCACCGACCAGCAGGCCCGCAGACCGAGCGGCAACGCGAGGTGCCGGAAGTCGGCCCACAGCGGATCGGTTTCGATATCCTCGACGACGACGAGGCGCCGCTCGTACATCGCGGTGCCGCACGAGCCGGCCCGTGAACCGATCGCCGCGCCGTCGATCGCGGCGCTGAAATGCGCCGGCAGCGACGGCGCGCCGCCCACTCTGGCGTGCACGCCGTCCGGATCGAGCAACAGGATCGAACAGGACGCGCCTTCCCCCAGCAGCGCTTCCGCGCGGCGGCATACTTCGTCGAGCAATTCCGGCAGCGGCGTGTTGCGGGTGATCAACCGCAACACCGTACGCTCCGACGCCATCACGGCCTCGGCGAGATTCGATCCATAGCGGCCTTCAGGCGCTGCTTCCAGCTTGTTTTCTGATGTCGCTTCGCAAGTCATATGTGCGCCCCCTAACCCGACATCGGCAACTTAGTGTACGCGGCACACCGGGGTTTACGCGAGGCCGGCGAATTTAATTCGTCGCGGATGGGAGACGGCTTGGCGAATGGGGCCGGTTAAGGGGCCGAAGAAATGACGCAAAGGCCTTGCTGGAACGGGTGACGGCGCCTTGGCGCGGGCCGCACGGACGCAGCGCGGGCGCGGTTGTTCCGGCGCCTGTTGCACAGGCGGACCCCAAATTATGTCGGGACGCTTCGCGGCGGCTTGCCGGGAGTCCGCGTGTGACCTGCCGGCCGGTCCCGCTGGTGTGGTGAGTGCTTGTGGTCCCCGGACGGAACGCCGCCTTGCCCTGTATTGCCGAGCGATGCGTCCGCTCACGAGCGAATTGCCCGGCAGACGTCCGAAATCGTTAGGTCATCCGCCCGCGTCGATCCCCGCCGCCCCCGTGAGGCAATATCTGGTAACGACCCACCCGAAGTCACGCGTTTTTCGGGCCTCCGTGTTCTGGCAACTCGGTCGATCATCCATTGCATGAAAAAGCCATGCACTGCCGGGACCGCCATGACCCTCATCCGCCCACTTCTGATCGCCGCGCTGATGCTCGCGCATCCAGTCGCCCACGCCACCAGCTTCGACTGCAACCGCGGACGCTCGCTAACCGAGAAGATGATTTGCAACGACCCCGCGCTGTCGAAGCTCGACGACACGCTGGGGCATCTGTACTGGAAAGCGCGCCGGCAAGTCAGCGACCGGCGCGCCTTTCTCACCGACAGCGACAGCAAGTGGGCGTGGCGTGAAGCGAACTGCCGCGATGCGGTGTGTCTGGGGACGTGGTACGCGACGCGTATCGAGGAACTACGAACGCTGATCGACGGGATGCAAACCGCAACGCCGCCGCCATCCTCCACGCCTTATGAACCGGACACGCGCCGCAGGCCGCTCATGGCGCCCGCGCAACCCACCGAGGTGGCGATGCGTCAGTGCACGGCGGCGAATCCTGGGATCGTGGTGAACGAGCAGTGTTCCACCGTGCTCAAGGAAACCAGCGGCCAGTGGAAACATCAGCCGCACGGCCGCGACTGGTTCTGCGGCGTCGCAATGCTGGCGCCGGCGGAAATGCAGGCGGACGCCGCGCAATGACCAGTCCGTCGCGCATGCCGGCGCAACGGTGCCGGGCGCGCAAACACGGATGCAGCGTCGCGTTTCTCTCGCGCAAGCGCACCAAGCACAGCTAGCGGCTGTTCCAGAATCCGCGCTGCACCG
Source organism: Paraburkholderia sp. BL25I1N1 (assembly GCF_003002025.1). Taxonomy (GTDB): domain Bacteria; phylum Pseudomonadota; class Gammaproteobacteria; order Burkholderiales; family Burkholderiaceae; genus Paraburkholderia. Next base: position 131,210 of record NZ_PVZB01000004.1, on the reverse strand, counting down.
CCATGACCTCGGCTTCCACTTCGGGCACCGGCCCGATCACCTCGACCGGTTTCTGGCAGTGATGGAACACGTACCGGCAGTCCACGCTCATGGTCGGATTCTCGGCGTGATCGCCGGTCGCTTCCAGCAAGCGCTTCTCGGTCATGCCGAACACGACCCGGCCGATGTTGGCCCAATACAACGTCCCGGCACACATGCAGCAGGGTTCGACCGACGTGTACAGCGTGCAACTCCACAAATACTCAGGCGTGAAGTTCAACGCCGCCACGCGCGCCAGCACCGACTCGGCGTGATTCACCGTGTCGACGTTGCCCTGCTCCATCAGCACCGTCTCCTGGTCGGGTCCGACCAGCACCGCACCGAACGGATGATGTCCCAGCAGCGTCGCCCGTTCGGCCACCCGGCTCGAATGCCGCAGATGCCGCACGATCTGCTCGTGCGTGGGCGTCAAACCCTGCGGCGGATAGTTGGCGGCCGTTGCGGCGGCCGCCGTCGAAACCGTCAGACTCACGGGCGATCTCCCTGAATAATAGTTAGATTAGCGAAGCAAATTTTTACTTCGGCAGCGAGCCGTCCACGCCCTGCACGAACCAGTTCAAACGCAGCAGTTCCGGATCGCTCAGCGACTTGCCGGCAGCGACCTTCACCGCACCGGATTGATCCATGATCGGACCGGCAAACGGATTGAACTTGCCGGAGATGATGTCATCGCGCTTCTGGCTCAAGGCCTTTTGCGCGGCCGGCGAAACGGCGTCGGTGTTGATGTCGGCGAGATCGATCGCTTTCTCTTTCAGCCCCCACCACACCGGCGAATTGTTCCATGTGCCCGCCATCACCTGATCCACCAGATGCGTGTAGTACACACCCCAGTTGCTCACGCAGGCGCCGAGTTGCGCATTCGGCCCGAACTTCTTCATATCCGAATCCCAGCCGAACGCATGCACTTTCTTCTGCTCGGCGGTCTGCATCGTGGCCGTCGAATCGGTGTTCTGGATCAGCACGTCGGCGCCTTGGCCGATCAGCGTTTCGGCGGCCTGCTTTTCGCGGCCCGGATCGAACCAGCTATTGATCCATACCACCTTCACGCGCGCATTCGGATTGACCGAGCGAGCGCCCATCGTGAACGCGTTGATGTTGCGCACCACTTCCGGCACCGGCACCGAGCCGACGAAGCCGAGCGTGTTCGACTTGGTCGTATAACCCGCGACCAGGCCCGCCAGGTAAGCGCTCTGATAGGTGCGCACGTCATAAGTCGCGAAGTTGGCGGCCTTCTTGTAGCCGGTAGCGTGTTCGAACACGGCATCGGGGAAGTCCTTGGCGACCTTCAGCTCGAAATCCTGAAAGCCGAAGCTCGAACCCACCACGATCTTGTTGCCCTTCGACGCCAGATCGCGGAACACGCGCTCCGAATCGGCCGACTCCGGCACGTTCTCCACGCGCGTCACCTTGATCTTGTCGCCGAATTTCGCCTCGAGCGCCTTCACGCCCTGTTCGTGCGCGTAGGTCCAGCCGGCGTCGCCCGGATTGCCGAGGTAGACGAAGGCGATGCCGATTGGCTGCGTGGTGGCCGCGGCCGCCCCTGCGGCACTGAATGCCAAGGTCGCGCCGAGCGTCGCGGCGAGAACGGTTCGGACAGTTTTGATGCGCAGTGATTGATGCAGCGCTCGCGCCAGCGTTGTTTTCATGGATTCTCCGAAGATGGTTGAAGGTGCCTGCCCCAGCGCTCGGGATAACCCGGGCAAGGCTCCAGCATAGGGGGCCATATTCGAAGGCCAATTTCCGCGGAAAAATTATTATTCGTTATCTCACCCATAACGAATCCAGTATTCTGGGTAGCATGAAACATGTTCGATGATTTCGAACGAGTGCATCGGAATAGTGGTACGGCAAGCGCTCCGCACAGGCGCATTATCACTCTCACCAACCCGCAACACTCTTTCGGAGATTCAAAATGACTCGCTTCCAAGGTAAGTCGGTTCTCGTCACCGGCGGCAGCAGCGGCATCGGCTTCGCGGCCGCCCAGGCATTCGCCAGTGAAGGCGCCCGTGTGGTCATCACCGGCCGCGATGCCGACGCACTCGAAACGGCAAGAAAGGCGCTCGGCGCGAATGCCGTCGCGGTGCGCAACGACGCCGGCTCGGTAGCGTCGGCGCGTGAACTGGCGGCTGCGATCAGCGCCGCCGGTATCCGGCTCGACGCGGTGTTCGTCAACGCCGGCATGGCGAAATTCGCAGCGTTTCCGGATGTAGACGAAGCCTTCTGGGACGCGATGTTCAACACCAACGTCAAGGGCGCCTACTTCCAGATTCAGGCACTGCTGCCGTTGCTCAATCGCGGCGCGTCGATCGTGATCAACGGGTCGATCAATGCGCATATCGGCATGCCGGCGTCATCCGTGTATGCGGCGAGCAAGGCCGCGGTGATTTCGCTGGCGAAGACGCTCTCGTCGGAACTGCTGCCGCAAGGCGTGCGCGTCAACGTGGTCAGCCCCGGCCCGGTGCAAACGCCGCTGTACGGCAAGCTCGGCCTCGACGCCGCCGCGCTCGAAGCCACCGCCGCGCAGATTCTCGGCCAGGTGCCGGTCGGCCGCTTCGGCACGCCGGAAGAAATCGCCTCGACCGTGCTGCATCTGTCCGCGCCGGAGTCGGCGTTTATCGTCGGCACGGAAATCATCGCCGATGGCGGGATGAGCCAGCTTTAAGCCATGCTCAGGCGAGCCGCGCACGCGGCTCGCGCTGCGCGCCACGCGATTCAGTGAAGTTTCGGCGACCCGTCCGCCTGATCCTCGTCGGGCGGCTCGCCGTCGCCGTTACCGTCACCGAACAACTCGCCGCACAGACTTTGGCCCAGTTCGCTCAGGCGCGCCGCGCCCGTGCCTTCCTCGTTGAAGGTGGTGTCCACCAGGCCGCCGTCGACGAGCGCCGTCAACTGACGCCGCAAGCCGCTCATCGGCACGCCCGCCTGCTTCGACAGTTTGGCGAGCGACCACGCGCCGCCCGGCGTTTCCCGATGCGCGCGCCACAACTGCGTCAGGATGGCCGCCAGCACCGGATCGAGTTCGTCGTCTTCCATGTCAATGTCTCCTCCATTTTTATGCCATCCGCGTGACCAGTTCGCCGAGCGTCTTCAAAGCCGCTTCGGTCTGCGCGGTCCACGGATAGCTGTAGTTGAGCCGGATGAAGTGGCGAAAATCGTCGCGCATTGAAAACATCATGCCCGGCCCGACCGTGATGCTGCGCGCGAGCGCCGCCTGGTAGAGCCGCATCGAATCGACGCGCTCGGGCAGTTCGACCCACAGCACGTAGCCGCCCTGAGGCGTCGACATGCGCGTGCCGGCCGGAAAAAACCGCTGCACCATCGCCGTCATGATGCTGGCCTGCTGCCGATACACCTTGCGCACGTGCCGCAGATGCCGATCGTAGCCGTCCAGCCGCAAATAATCGGCGACCGCGACTTGCGGCACCGACGGCGTGGTCAGCGTATTGAGAAACTTCAGCTTCTCGACCTGCGCGCGATAGCGTCCCGGCAGCGCCCAGCCGATCCGGTACGACGCGGTCAAACTCTTTGAAAACGACGCGCAGTGCAGCACCAGCCCTTTGGTGTCGAAGTTCTTCAACGTCGATGGCCGCGTCTCGCCGAAGTACAGTTCCTGATAGACGTCGTTCTCGATCACGGGGATCTCGTGCGCCGCGAGCAGTTCGACTAGTTGCCGTTTGCGCGCGTCGGGCATCTGGAAACCGAGCGGGTTCTGAAAGTTCGGCATCACCATACATGCCGCGACCTTCTGTTCCCCAATCACCTGAGCCAACGCCTCGATATCGATACCGTGCACCGGATGCGTCGCCACCTCGATCGCGCGCATGCCCAGACGTTCGATGGCGTGCAGCATTGCGTAGTAGGTCGGCGACTCGACGGCCACCGTGTCGCCGGGTTTGGCGACCGCCTGCAGGCTCAGGTTGATCGCTTCCGTCGCGCCGAGCGTGATGACGATTTCGTCCGGATCGACCGGCACGCCGTTCTCGGCATAACGCCGGGCGATCTGCCGGATCAGTTCGGGGTTGCCGGGCGGCAGGTCGTCGATCAGATTCCAGCTCGCGTGACGTCGCGCGATCGCGTTCGCGTACTGGTTGATGCGCCGCCACGGGAACAACGACGGATCCGGATACGGCGAGCCGAACGGCACGGCGTCGTGAGCGCGGATGCTGCGCAAAGTCGACAGCACGAGGCGGCTCACGTCCACGGCGGCAGCCACCGGCGGCGTTGGCGGCATATGCGGGATATGCGGACGGCCGGGCCGCAACTCGTCGAGTGCGAGCGCCCGCGCCGCCGCATCGCGCACGAAATAGCCCGACTGCGGGCGCGTTTCGACAATCCCACGGCTTTCCAGCAACGCGTACGCGTGCAACACCGTCTTGATACTTACGCCGTGTTGCTGGCTCGCCTGCCGCACCGACGGAATCCGCTCGCCCGCCGCGAACACACCACGGCGCACGGCTTCGGTCATTTCATCGGCGAGTTTTTCGTAAAGTTTCAAGGACTTGAGTCACACGGGAGCCTAAGCTGAAGCGCCAGTCTATGACAAAACCCGTCAACTGTATCCCTTTCCTTTCCAATTTTCTGTATGCTGCACCATTTTTGGAACACAGTAGGCTTGCACTTATCGGCTCAACAGCCACGTCCAAGCCCGATCCGGCGGCACCATCATGAAGAAACCCGAAGCTCGCATCGAACCCTATACGCACCCCGCCGCTGGCTGGGGCGCGCTCAAATACGTCGCCATCAACCTGATCAAGGAGAAGGTGACGGGCGGCGACTACCGCATGCTGTTCAAGCAGAATCAACCGGACGGCTTCGACTGCCCCGGCTGCGCGTGGCCGGATCGCGAGCATGCGTCCACCTTCGAGTTCTGCGAAAACGGCGTGAAGGCCGTGGCCGCCGAGGCAACCAGCAAACGCGTGACGCCGGCGTTCTTCGAAAAACATACGATCGCCGAATTGATGACGCAGTCGGACTTCGAACTCGAACAGCACGGCCGCCTGACCGACCCGCTCGTCTACGACGCCGTGAGCGACCGCTACGTGCCGATCGGCTGGGACGAAGCGTTCGACCTGATCGCCGACCACCTGAAGCGCCTTGACAATCCGGACCGCGCCGCCTTCTACACCTCGGGCCGCGCGAGCAACGAAGCCGCGTTCCTGTACCAGTTGTTCGTGCGCATGTACGGCACCAACAACTTCCCCGACTGCTCGAACATGTGCCACGAGGCGACCAGCCGCGGCTTGCCGCACACGGTCGGCATCGGCAAAGGCACAGTCACGCTCGACGACTTCGAACACGCCGACACGCTGCTGATCTTCGGCCAGAATCCGGCCACCAACCATCCGCGGATGCTCGGCGAACTGCGCGAGTGCGCCAAGCGCGGCGCGACCATCGTGTCGATCAATCCGCTGAAGGAGCGCGGGCTCGAACGCTTTGCGAGCCCGCAGCATCCGGTGGAAATGCTGACGATGGGCAGCACGAAGATCAGCTCCGTGTTCATTCGCCCGAAAGTCGGTGGCGATTTCGCGCTGATCAAGGGCGTCGCCAAGCGCGTGATCGAACTCGACGACGAAGCCTTGGCGTCGGGCCTGGAGCGCGTTCTGGATGTCGCGTTCATCGCCGAACATACCGTCGGCTTCGACGCGTTCGCCGATGACTTGCGCGCCGAGAACTGGGACACGATCGTCGCTGAAGCCGGCGTGCCGTTCGAAGACGTGCTGCAACTCGCCGACATCTACGTGAAGGGTCGCGCCGTGATTTCGACGTGGGGCATGGGCCTTACGCAGCACAAGAACTCAGTGCCGACGGTGCAGATCCTGTCGAACCTGATGATGATGCGCGGCAATATCGGCCGGCGCGGCGCGGGCCTGTGCCCGGTGCGCGGCCATTCGAACGTGCAAGGCGACCGCACGGTCGGCATCGAGGAAAGACCGACTGAGGCGTTTCTCGACCGCCTCGGCGAGGTCTACGATTTCGAGCCGCCGCGCGAGCACGGACTCGACGTCGTCAATACGATTCAGGCGATGCTCGACGGCAAGGTGAAGGTGTTCATTGGTCTGGGCGGCAATTTCTCGATCGCGACGCCCGACACGCCGCGCACGTGGGAAGCGATGCGTTCGTGCGATCTCACCGTGCACATCACGACCAAGCTGAACCGCAGCCACCTCGTGCATGGGCGCGACGCGCTGATTCTGCCGACGCTCGGCCGCACCGAAATCGACATGCAGAACGGTGTGGCGCAAGGCGTGAGCGTCGAGGACTCGATGAGCATGGTGCATATCTCGTACGGCATGAACAAACCGGCCTCGGAGAATCTGTTGTCGGAAATCGCGATCGTCGCGCGCATGGCGCATGCGACGCTCGGCAGCGGGAAAGTGGATTGGCTCGCGCAGGCCGCGGACTACTCGCTGATCCGCGACGGCATCGCGCAAGTGATCGAAGGATTCACCGACTACAACGAGCGCTTGAAAAATCCTGGCGGCTTCCACCTCGGCGTGGCGTCGCGCGAACGGATCTGGAAGACACCGAGCGGCAAGGCGCAGTTTCTGGTGCACGCGATCGATATGGCGACGCCGATCCACCAGGCGCGCAAGGAGCATGGCGAGCGGCTAATGACGTTGATGACGACCCGCTCGCACGATCAGTACAACACGACGATTTACGGTCTCGACGACCGTTATCGCGGCGTGTACGGACAGCGCCGCGTGCTGTTCGCCAACAAGGACGATCTCGCGATGCTCGGTTTTGCGGCGGGACAACGCGTGGACATCACGAGCGTGTGGGCCGACGGTATCGAGCGTCACGCGGATGGTTTTCTGCTGGTGGAGTACGACATTCCGCGCGGCTGTCTCGGCGCTTATTATCCGGAGACGAATCCGCTCGTGCCGCTGTCGTCTGTTGCCGACGGCGCGGGAACGCCGACGTCGAAGTCGATTCCGGTTTTGTTGAAAGCTTCCGAAGTCGAGGCGATCGCGGCTTGATCGTTAGACGGGCTTTTTTGCCAACTCACGCTGCGTCAGATAGAGACGCAGATCGAACTCGATCTGGTGATAACCCGGTTGCATGAACTCGCAGAGGCGGTAAAACGCCTTGTTGTGGTCGCTTTCCTTCAGATGAGCGAGTTCGTGCACCACGATCATCTTCAGAAATTCCGGCGCGGCCGCTTTGAACAGCGACGCGATGCGGATTTCTTTCTTCGCCTTGAGCTTGCCGCCTTGCACTCGGGAAATGCTGGTGTGCAGACCGAGTGCGTGACGCACGACGTCGAGTTTGCTGTCGTAGGCGACCTTGTCGATCTGGTCCGCGCTGCGCAAGTGTTCGCGCTTCAGGTCGGCGCAGTAGGCGTACAGCGCCCGGTCCGTTTGCACGTCGTGGGTGTTCGGATAGCGCGTGGCGAGGTACTGGCCGAGTTGGTCGTCGGCGATCAGCTGTTTGACTTTGTCTTGAAGCGTGGGCGAGTAGCCGGTCAGGTATTTCAGGTGGGACATGGTTCCGCTCGGCACTCGCTCAAACGCCGCGGCGATTGTCTTCGCAATCGTCCCAGTACCGAAGCGGATCGCGGTGATCGGGATATTCCTTGTCCAGCCAGTCGGACAGAATTTTCCATTGCGGATGGTTCGGGCCGCTGCGCGTGTCCCAGAACGAATCCTTCAGGACGCTGTTGTTACGGCCGCGATCCCGCACGACGATCCGGCAATGGTCGTTCGATTCATGGAATTCCGCCTTCAGGTAGTAGCGCGGAAGGATCTGCAATGCGGCGCCCTCCACGATGCGGCCTTGCGCCCGAACGACGCCGGCGGATTCGATTCGCAAAACACCATCCACCGATTTGTCCGCGCGCCATCCAACCGGCAGCCTGACCACGCATTCGCCTTTGCCTACCTTGATCCAGTCCATGCGCCAGGTGCGCGCGAGCGCATCGCGCATGGCCGCCGCGTCCGCATAGCCGGGCGGTAGTTCGAATTGGCCCGGCAGGACGACAAGTTCGTCCCCGCTCGGCGTCACGCTGGCGGGACTGGCGAATGGGTCGTTGTCGAAAGGATTCGAGGGCCGGCTGGCGGTGGTGTTGCTGCTGGTCGGCAAATCCCCGAAGAGGCTTTCGGCAGCGCGGCGTGCGCGCTTTGATTTTTCGTTGGCCATTGATTTTCTCGGTTGGGGCTGGGTTGGCCTGGTGGGAAACACTTGTTATGCAGATCGACATGCAGATTGCTTGAGCCGAGCCGACGGCTTGAACCCGAGATGCCGAATCGGCGCCTTGGGTTCAAGCCATGCAGAAACCGCTATTGTAGTTTTTCCAGCGGACGATCGTCGATGGCGCCGAGGCGGAGCGATCAAACGCGCGGCAGGTCGTCAATGCATTTTTCGACGTGGGCGCCGGGGACGTCGGTGTCAATCCCGTCGTGGCCGTCCGTGTGCGAGACAGAGACGATTTTGGGCCCCAGAAAGCGTGTGCCGCCGAGCGTAAAAAGGGACCAAACAGCATCTCCGCGACGGATCGCGGCGACGACTTCGGGCACTTCGACAATCGCCGTGGGGGACAGCCAGTCACGCGTCGACGGGTCGACGGGAGCCCAACGCACGTGCGTGATCCGGTCGCTCGTCGGGTTGATGCGAACGGCGTCAATAGCAAAGGTAGTCACGTCGACCTCCGTCATCCTGATAAATGGATTCCAGCATTATGCGCCGCTTAATCTGCGGGCGATCAGGTTGACGTGGCCCAGACACGCACACCGCGTTGGAGCCGACCGCCACATTCGCAAGACGCCCCACGTCCTGCACGGCGGGCGAGCCCCGCGGAGATTTGCGGCTGCGCGACGCAGACTGGACGGGTTTGCTGGCCCTCTCTTTGGGCATGACGGCAGGCAAAAAAGGTCGTCGATCGATTCTCAATGAATCGATGCATCGGGGCCTGGCTCAGGCCAATGCAGGCGCGGTGTTGGGCGTGAACCGACAGTCAATCGTGCAGGAAGAAAACAATGGTGAGGCTATGCGAAAAACAGATACGCGTCACCCGCCAGCTTCAATTCCCGCAATGCAGTGTCAGTCTCGCCGACCCACTCACGCCCTGCTTTCAACTCCCGCATGCATGAATGAGGAACTGCTGAAACGCAATTGCAGCCGTATCCAGCGTTGCGCCTTTGCGCCACAACATGCCCGCGTCCATCTGCGGAATCGCGTTGAGAATGGGCCGCGCGTCGATCCGCTTGCCTTCCAGCGACCACGGGCGAAACACCATATCGGACAGAATCGTCACGCCGAAACCATGCGCGACCAGACCGCGCAACGCTTCCATCGAACTCGTGCGAAACGCGATATTCGGCTCGACGTCGTTCTGCTTCCAGTAGCGCAGCGTCGACTGCTCGCCTTCGTCCACGGTAATCAAAATGTACGGATAACTCGCGATATCCGCGAGCGAAGGCGCATTGAGTTGCGCGAGAGGATGCGTGGGCGAGGTCCACAACTGCCGGCGCGAGCGGATCAGCACATGGTGCCGGAAACGCCTGAGATTTTCGACGTTGGAGAGCAGAACGATACCAAGATCGATGTCGCCGGCGAGTACGGCCTGTTCGATCGATTCGCGATCCAGGTCGTGCAGATCAATCGCGATGTCGGGATACGTCGCGCGAAAACGCGCCATCAACTCGGGCAGAAAATAGCCCAGCACCGTATACGACGCCGCAATGCGCACGGTCCCCTTCAGATCGTGCGAGCGAAACGGCGCCTTGTAGACCGCGTCGCGCACCGAATCGAGTATGTGTCTCGCGTGATTCAGAAAATCATGCCCGTCCGGCGTCAACGTGACGCCCTGAGGCAGGCGTTCGAAGAGGCGCGTACCCAGGGTTTCCTCCAGTGCGAGCACGGCATTCGTAATCGCCGATTGCGACACATGCTCGGCCGTCGCCGCCATCGAAAACTGCCCGTTCTGGGCTGCCGCCACGAAGTAGCGCATCTGCCGCAAGGTAACGTCTTTTGACATGTGTTTTTCGAATAGCAGGATTCGGTATTCGTGATTTTACGTTGGAAATTCCGCTTCCTATACTCCGCCTCTAATAAAAGCCCCCGGAGACTTCCCCATGAACGCCCCGCTGACGCCCCCGCTACGTGACGCGCTTGCCTCCGTATCGCTCGACGACAAATACACGCTGGAAAAGGGCCGCGTCTATATGAGCGGCACTCAGGCGCTGGTGCGGCTGCCGATGCTGCAGAAGGCGCGCGACCGCCGCGCCGGCCTCAACACCGCGGGCTACGTGTCCGGCTATCGCGGCTCGCCGCTCGGCGCGCTCGATCAGGGTCTCTGGAAAGCGAAGCAGCATCTGAAGGAACATGATGTCGTGTTCCAACCAGGGGTTAACGAGGATCTCGCCGCGACTGCGGTGTGGGGCACGCAGCAGCTCAATCTCTGGCCGGGCGCGCAGGTCGACGGTGTATTCGGCATGTGGTACGGCAAGGGGCCGGGCGTCGATCGCACCGGCGACGTCTTCAAGCACGCGAATGCGGCCGGCACCGATCCGAACGGCGGCGTGCTGGTGCTGGCGGGCGACGACCATGCGGCGAAGTCGTCGTCGGTCGCGCATCAGTCGGAGCATATGTTCGTGGCAAGCGGCATTCCCGTGCTATATCCGGCAAGCGTGCAGGAGTATCTCGACTATGGTCTGCACGGCTGGGCCATGAGCCGCTACGCGGGTTTGTGGGTGGCGATGAAATGCGTCACCGACGTGGTCGAATCGAGCGCGTCGATCGACATCGATCCGGACCGTTTGCATATCGTCCTGCCGGAAGATTTCGACATGCCCGAAGGCGGCCTCAATATCCGCTGGCCCGACCCGCCGCTCGCGCAGGAAGCGCGTCTGCTGAATTACAAGTGGTACGCGGCGCTCGCCTACATTCGCGCGAACAGGCTGAACCGCGTGGTGATCGACAGCCCCAACCCACGCCTTGGCATCATGACCGCGGGCAAGGCCTATCTCGACGTGCGGCAGGCGCTCGCCGACCTCTCGCTCGACGACGAAACCTGCGCCCGCATCGGCATCCGCGTGCTGAAAGTAGGTTGCGTATGGCCGCTCGATGCGCAGAACGCGCGCGACTTCGCAACCGGGCTCGACGAGATTCTGGTGGTGGAAGAAAAGCGCCAGATTCTCGAATATGCGCTCAAGGAGGAACTGTATAACTGGCGCGACGACGTGCGTCCCAAGGTATTCGGCAAGTTCGGTCAGCGCGACGACGAAGGCGGTGAATGGTCCGTGCCGCGTGGGCAGACGCTGCTGCCCGCGCACTACGAACTATCGCCCGCCCTGATCGCGAAAGCGATCGCCCGGCGCCTCGCCAAAGCCGATCTGCCCGCCGAACTGCGGGCGCGCATCGAAGCGCGCGTTGCGGTGATCGAGGCCAAGGAACGCGAGGCGGCCACGCCGCGTTCCGTGACGGAGCGCCAACCGTGGTTCTGTTCGGGCTGTCCGCACAACACCTCGACACGTGTGCCGGAAGGCTCGCGCGCACTGGCCGGCATCGGCTGCCACTACATGTCGATGTGGATGGACCGCAACACGGAGACCTTCAGTCAGATGGGCGGCGAAGGCGTCGCGTGGACCGGCCAGATGCACTTCACGAATGAGCGTCACGTGTTCGTCAATCTGGGCGACGGCACCTATTTCCATTCGGGTCTGCTCGCGATCCGCGCTTCGATTGCGGCCGGCGCGAACGTCACCTATAAGGTGCTTTACAACGACGCGGTCGCGATGACCGGCGGCCAGCCGGTGGATGGCGTGCTCACCGTCCCGCAGATCGCGTTTCAGGTCGTTGCGGAAGGCGCGAAGCACGTGCTGATCGTGACCGACGAGCCGGAAAAATACGACGCGAGCATTCGCCTTCCAGACGGCGTGAAGGTCCATCACCGGGACGAACTCGACCGCTTGCAGCGCGAATTGCGCGAGATGACGGGCACCTCGATTCTGATCTACGACCAGACCTGCGCAACCGAAAAACGCCGGCGCCGCAAACGCGGCACGTATCCTGATCCCGCGAAGCGCGCCTTTATCAACGATGCGGTATGCGAAGGTTGCGGCGACTGTTCGGTGCAATCGAACTGTCTGTCGGTCGAGCCGCTGCAAACGCCGCTCGGCACCAAGCGCAAGATCAACCAGTCGTCGTGCAATAAGGATTTTTCGTGCGTGAAGGGCTTCTGCCCAAGTTTCGTCACGGCGGAAGGCGCACAGGTGAAGAAGCCCGCCAAACCCGCATCCACGGCTGCGTTGCCCGACTTCGCGGCGTTGCCCCGGCCCGCGATTGCTTCACTCGCGAAGCCGTACGGCGTGCTCGTGACAGGCGTCGGCGGGACCGGCGTCGTGACGATCGGCGGCTTGCTGGGCATGGCGGCTCACTTGGAAAACAAAGGCGTCACCGTGCTCGACATGGCCGGGCTCGCACAGAAAGGCGGCGCCGTGCTCAGTCATGTGCAGATCGCGGCGGCACCCGAGCAACTGCACGCCACGCGGATTGCGGCCGGTGAAGCGCGGCTGATTCTCGGCTGCGATGCGATCGTCTCCGCTTCCGCTGAAGTGCTGGCGCGCACGCAACGCGGCATCACGAAAGCGGCGATCAACAGCGGCGCCACGCCGACCGCGCAGTTCGTGCGAGACCCCCAATGGAGTTTCCCGGCCGTTCAGACGCAACAGGATCTGCGCGCGAGCATCGGCGACGACTGCGACTTCATTGACGCCAATCGTCTCGCGCTCGCTCTGCTGGGCGACACGCTCTATGCCAACCCGATGCTGCTCGGCTTTGTCTGGCAACGCGGCTGGCTGCCGCTCGGTTACGACAGTCTCGATCGCGCGATCGAACTGAACGGCGTGGCCGTCGAAAAGAATCGCCTGGCGTTCGAATGGGGCCGCTATGTCGCGCAGCACGGTGAAGCCGCCGCGGATGCTTTTACGCCGCAGCCCGCCAGACAACAGGCCATTGTCGTGCAGATGCCGGAGTCGCTGGACCGGTTGATCGAGCGCAGCGTCGAGCGGTTGAGCGCCTACCAGAACCCTCGGTATGCGGCTCGTTATGTCGAAGCGGTCGAGCGGCTGCGCGCGAAGGAAACGGCGGTTATGGGCGCGGCAAAACCTCGCCTTACGCCGATGGTGGCGCGCAATCTGGCGAAACTGATGACCTATAAGGACGAGTACGAAGTGGCCCGTCTCTATGCGGATCCGGCTTACATTGACAAGCTGCGGGCCCAGTTCGAAGGCGAGCCGGGCCGCGATTACAAGCTCGCGTTTCATCTCGCGCCGCCATTGCTCGCCAGACGCGACGAGCACGGCCACCTGAGGAAGCGACGCTTCGGGCAATGGACCCTCACGTTGTTCCGCGTGCTCGAAAAATTCAGGCTCCTGCGCGGCACGACGTTCGACGTATTCGGCAAGACGGCAGAACGGCGCAATGAGCGTGAGCTGATCGTGCAGTATTTCGCGTTGATCGACGAACTCTGCGCAACGCTCGATACCGCCCGATTCGATACGGCAATGAAACTCGCCAATCTGCCCGAGGAGATTCGCGGCTTCGGTCATGTGAAGGAGCGCAACGTGCTTGCCGCGGCAGCGAAGCGCGAGCGGTGGCTTGCGGAATACCGGGCCGATGGGGGCGACTCGCGGCCTGTTTCGTCTTCTCGACTTTTCGAACAGGCGCTATGAAAATTTCAGTGCATGACCGTGACGGCGTGATCTGGCTGGATGGCGAACTGGTGGACTGGCGCGACGAATAGTTTCACTTCCTGACCCACTCGCTTCACTATGGTATGACGGTAGTTGAAGCCGCCAGGACATGCGGGACCGCGGCTCTTCCCGGGATCATGCGGCTCGACGACGCACGAAAAGACTTTTCAATTCCGCAAAGATCTTCGAGATGAACGTGCCCTTCGGCTTTGAAACGATTCGCGACGCGCCGCTTGCGGTCGCCAGCCCAATAGCCTCACAATCCCGCAAACAACGGGAATCACATGAAAACGCAAGCAACCTTGGCGGCACTGACCATGCTCGCCGCATGCACAACCATAACTGACGTGACACCGGCCGGCGACGGTAACTACACCGTCACGACCCAAGTCCGCGGCGGCATGACACCATGGGGCGAAGTAAAGGCGTCAAGCCTGAAACGTGCCGACGAGTACTGCAGCCGGCAAGGCAAGCAAATGCACTCGGTGGACATGCAGACGCATGGCGTCCGTGGCTGGACGCCTCAGGAGGCGGAGCTGACATTTTCGTGCGTCTGACCTGCCTTCGACTGCGTGAGGCGTCTGTATGACTTGCATGCGGAACGCTCAGCTCGGTCAGCGTTATGGAAGCAAAAGCTGCTTGTTATCTCGTCGTCGCCGAGCTTGTCGCGATGGCGCGTCGCCGCTTCGCTTCATCCGGCGTCAGTCTGACACGTCTGCGGACGGGCACTGCTGTCAATCACGGTACTGATGCAACGCTCACCCGGAATGTTGGCCAACTGCCCAGATGCAAAAAAGCCCAGCGCGGGGCTAGGCTTTTAAATCAGGCGACGTTTGGGTCGAAGTCGAGCGCTTGATAGGTCGCCCGCTCGGCATCAATCAGAGTTGCCTTTTGGGGCGGATCGAAGAACAATCGCTTCTGCCTGACATGAGGAGAGACGATCCTGTAGGCATTGCCGGTCCTGAATTCATGGTTTCCCCAAACGACGCCCGCCAAGATGTCGACGAACTGAAGGCCCAGCGAGTCCTTGCTCTCCCAAGGCGTCGTCTCAAGGAAGGTATCAGCACCCAATGCGGATAGCTTCGTGCACAGATAATCGTGCATGGCATGCTTGAGTTCGATGCGGACGCTACGTGCGTCCGGGATGAAAGCAACGGACTGCTCTTGCGCCATCATCTCGAGCAACAGAAGCCCAACCATGTAGTTGTAGAGCCCATTCGGATGACGCCGGAAACCGGCCGAAACGTTCTCTTTCCTCACCGTTATGGTTGCGAATTGAAAACCGGCCCGGTCCCGCTTGATGGCGGCCAACTGTCGCGCAAAATTGTCACGCTCAGCAGGCGAGAGTGAAACGGATTTTATTTCGTTCTTGATGGGACGGCCGCGACGCTTATAAATGCCGCGGACAACGCGATTTAAGACTGCATCCTCCCCCTCGGGAAGCACCGCTGCGGCGAGCGTGAAGTGCCTGCTGGATCCTCCGCGCCCATACGCTTCCTCCAGCTTCCAGCCCAAACACCCACTCTCATCCAGATAAATTGTTTTCGCCATATAAAAATAGCCTCCCAATTGGGAGGCTATGGAATAGTGCGGTACCCGGGCCTGACGTACTTACAAGTACGCTTACGATTGTCGGCGCTGATTTGTCGCAGGTTGATCCGGGCGGAGCTATTTAAACCGCAACGCCGCTACAAAGCAATTATGGGGTCTACAACTACCGGTTGCAAGATAAACTTGCGTCCTAAAAATACTCCATAAGTCATTGATTGTTAGTAACAACGTCGAGATCATGCTCCAATCGCAGCAAGTCAGATCGGCATTACCGAGACCGATCTTCGCGTTGCCGAACAGAGTAGACATAGACTTGGCCGAAACCGGTCTTCAATTGAGCGTCTCTTTGCCCAAGCCAAGCAGTTCCTTGGCCGTGTACCGCCGCGCAACGCCGCCATATAGGCGCGAGACCTCCCGATTTTTGGTTTCCGGCTCCCGCCCGGTCCGATAGACGAGCCAGCGCATGATTCGTCGCGTTTCTTTCCGAGGATCCGGCGCCGCTCACGCGGAGAACCGTCCGGTGGCTCGCAGACATCCGTGAAGGGGTTCGTGTCGATCCACTTCCACTCCTTGCGCGCGATTGTGAAGACGTTCCGGCAGAAAATCATTTCGCGCAACATAGTGCCCGTTTTGACTGGGCGCGCTGGTGTGCCGCGCGCGCAAGCGAATCCCTCGATACTTCCCGCAAACCCATGACTCAACGGGTTTTTCGATAGTCCTCAGGATGTCTTGGGATATGACTTGGTGCCGGGGATCGGACTCGAACCGACAAGCCGTGAGGCGGCGGATTTTAAGTCCGCTATGTTTACCAATTTCATCACCCCGGCGGGCGTCGAAACGCGTGTGGACGCGAATTCTACCATTGCCCGCCGGGCGTACCAAACCGCCCGCCGACGCTTCGCCCGTCTCAAGTTCCACACGCCGCAACCGCGAATACCGGCGTCATTCTCAAGTCACAAATCTTCCCGATAATCCGCTCACGAAAACGTTTACATCCCGAGCGGAAACCCATGATCCCGACGATCAAAGATGTCGCTGCGCACGCCGGCTTCTCCATCGCCACCGTGTCGCGCGCGATCAACGCGCCGCACACCGTCAACCCGGTCACGCTGGACAAGGTGCGCCGGTCCATCGACGCCCTGAACTTCCGCCCGAGCCCGCTCGGCCGGCAATTGCGCGGCGAACGCACGCGCCTGATCGGCGTGGTCCTGCCGACGCTCGCCAATCCCGTGTTCGCCGAGTGCCTGCAAGGCATCGACGAACTGGCGTCGGCGCAAGGCTACCGGCTCATGCTGATGACCACGCAGTACGACGCCGACCGCGAACGCCACGCCATCGAAACACTGCGCGAACACCGCGTCGAAGGCCTGATCCTGACAGTCGCCGACGCCGACACGCACCCGCTGCTCGACGAACTCGACCGCGCGGGGCTGCTCTATGTGCTGATGCATAACGACACGGTGCGTCGTCCGTCGGTCTCGGTCGACAATCGTCTGGCCGCCTACGACGGCGTGCGCATGCTGATCGCGCACGGCCATCGCCGCATCCTCATGCTCGCCGGCACGCTGGCCGCCTCGGATCGCGCCCGTCAGCGGCATCTCGGCTACTCGCAGGCCATGCAGCAAGCCGGCCTCACGCCGGCGCCCGCGCTCGAAGTCGACTTCAACGCGGAAGAACTGGCGCCCTCGGTGCTCGCCCATCTGACGAGCGGCCCGAACCGCCCGAGCGCCCTCTTCTGCAGTAACGATCTGCTGGCGATGGTGGTCATGCGCGGCCTGCGCCGCGCGCGTCTGCAGATTCCGCACGACATGTCGATTCTCGGCTTCGACGGCCTCGCAATGGGCGAGCTGCTGTCGCCCGCGCTCGCCAGCATCTGCGCGCCGAATCGCGAAATCGGCTGCGCGGCCTGGCGGCGTTTGCTGGCGCGCGTCACCGGCACTCACAAAGCGTTGAGCGAAACCTCGCTCAGGTTGACCTTGCCGCACAGCTTGCGCCAAGGCGCCACGATCGCGGCGATTTCGAGCCGTGACGACGTAACGCCTGCGCGTACATCCCTATCCGCCGAGCGACCGATCGCCTGAAGCACCAGGCAAAGCGCCATTGGCTAACGCGCGTGAAATGCATCCACACGTGCCGGTATGAAAACGTTTAACCCGCTGTCCTGCAACACGACTTTGAGTCATCCACCCCAAAACCCGAACCACCCGCTCCCTTCTTCTCCAGGAGACCCGCAGTGATCCGCTCTGCCAGCCATTTCGCTTCGCCCATCAAACCGCTCAGACCGCTCTGGCGCGGCCTCACGCGCCGCATAGCCGCCGTGCTGTCGGCCGGCACGGTGGTCGCCGCCGCGCTCGTCGCGCTCGCACCGCAAGCAGCGCACGCCGACGAAACCGCCATCTGCTACAACTGCCCGCCTGAATGGGCCGACTGGGCGAGTCAGATCAAGGCGATCCAGCAAAAGACCGGCATTCGCGTGCCGTTCGACAACAAGAACTCCGGCCAGTCGATCGCGCAACTCATGGCCGAGCAGAAGAGTCCGGTCGCCGACGTTGTGTATCTAGGCGTTTCGTCGGCCTTCCAGGCGAAGGACAAGGGCTTGATCCAGCCATACAAGCCCGCGCATTGGGACGACATTCCCGCCAATCAGAAAGACCCGCAGGGCTACTGGTTCTCGATTCACTCGGGCACGCTGGGCTTTTTCGTCAACAAGGACGCACTTGAAGGCAAGCCGGTGCCGCGCTCGTGGGCGGATCTGCTCAAGCCTGAGTACAAAGGCATGATCGGCTATCTCGATCCGTCGAGCGCATTCGTCGGCTATGCGGGCGCGGTCGCGGTGAATCAGGCGCTGGGCGGCACGCTCGATAACTTCGAACCGGGCCTCGACTGGTTTCGCAAGCTGAAGGCCAACGCGCCGATCGTGCCGAAGCAGACCGCCTACGCGCGCGTGATGTCCGGTGAAATTCCGATCCTGCTCGACTACGATTTCGACGCCTATCGCGCGAAATACAAGGATCACGCGAACGTCGAATTCGTGATTCCGAAGGAAGGCACGATCTCGGTGCCGTACGTGATGAGCCTCGTCAAAGGCGCGCCGCACGAAGCAAACGGCAAGAAGGTGCTCGACTTCGTACTCTCCGACGAAGGCCAGAAGCTGTGGGCCGACGCCTACCTGCGTCCGGTGCGCCCGAATGCGATGAGCCCCGAAACCGCCGCGAAATTCCTGCCGGCCAGCGACTATGCGCGCGCCAAGCCGGTCGACTTCGGCAAGATGGCCGAAAAGCAGTCGAGCTTCGGCGAGCGTTATCTGCAGGTGATGCATTGAACGACATCACGTTTCCGCTGCGCTGGCGCATCGCGTTGCTCGCGCCGGCGCTGGCAGTGTTCATCGCCTTCTGGCTGCTGCCGATGGGCGCGCTCGCGCAGTTGAGCGGCGACGGCCACGCGTTCGCCACCTATCGCGCGATGCTGACGAATCCGCGCTACATGTCGAGCCTCGGCGCGACCGTGCTGTTGTCCGCGGCGGTCACGGCGGCGACGCTGGTGCTCTCGGTGATCGCGGGTCTGCTGCTGGCGCGGCGCGAGTTTCCTTTGAAACGCACGCTGCTTGCGTTACTCACGTTTCCGCTGGCGTTTCCCGGCGTGGTGGTCGGCTTCATGGTCATCATGCTGGCGGGACGCCAGGGGCTGATCGGCGCGCTCTCGCTCAAACTCACGGGCGAGCGCTGGGTGTTCGCCTATTCGATGAGCGGCCTCTTTCTCGGCTACCTGTACTTCTCGATTCCGCGCGTGATCGTCACCGTCATGGCTTCGGCGACCAAGCTCGATGCATCGCTTGAAGAAGCCGCGCGTTCGCTCGGTGCGTCGCCGTGGCGCATCACGCGCGACATCGTGTTGCCCGCGCTCTCGCCCGGCCTGATCGCGGCGGGCGCCGTGTGCTTCGCCACCGCGATGGGCGCATTCGGCACCGCGTTCACGCTCGCCACCGACATCGACGTGCTGCCGATGACCATCTACACCGAGTTCACCCTCAACGCGAACATGGTGACGGCCGCGGGGCTTTCGATCGTGCTCGGCATCGTGACGTGGGCCGTGCTGGCGCTGGCGCGCAGCGTGAGCGGCTCGGCCGTGGCGGCAAGCGCATGAACGGCGTTTCCGAACCGGGCGCTTCCAAAGCGGAGAATCGTACTTCAATGAGTTCAATCACTACCTCTCTACAACCACCCGCCAAACCGCGTTCACGCGTGCGCTGGCCGGACGCAAGAACGTGGCTGGCAAGCGGCCAATGGCTTGTCACGCTGCTGCTGTGCGCGTTCCTGATCGTGCCGGTCGTCATGTCGATCCTGGCGGGCCTGACGGTCAACTACTTCAAGGGCGTGTCGAGCGGACTCACGCTGCGCTGGTTCGGCGAAGTGTGGACGCAGTATCACAGCTCGGTGTTTCTCTCGCTCGAAGTGGCGGCGGCCACCTTGCTCATCACGCTGCTGACCGGCGTGCCCGCGGGCTATGTGCTCGCGCGCAGCAAGACGCGGCTCTCGCGCATCATCGAAGAGTTCCTGGTGCTGCCGATCGCGCTGCCCGGTCTCGCGTCCGCGCTCGCGCTGCTGGTGGTCTACGGCGGCTTCACGATGTTCCGCATGAGCGTGGCGTTCATCGTGGTCGGGCACGTGGTGTTCACGCTGCCCTTCATGGTGCGCGCGGTCGCGGCGGTCTGCGCGAGCAGCGATCTGCGCACGCTCGAGGAAGGCGCGGCGAGTCTCGGCGCGAGCTTCTTTCGACGCTTCGTGACGATCGTGCTGCCGAACGCGCGGCCCGGCATCGTGGCCGGCGCGCTGGCGGTGCTGACGCTGTCGATCGGCGAATTCAACCTCACCTGGATGCTGCACACGCCCGATACCAAGACGCTGCCGGTGGGTCTCGCCGACACTTACGCGTCGTTGCGCATCGAGATCGGCAGCGCCTACACGATTCTCTTTTTCATCATGACGATGCCTCTGCTCGTCGCGATGCAATGGCTCGGCGTCGATGCGACCGGCCAGCGCAGCGCGGCGAAAAAACGCATCGCGGCACCTCCTTCGAAGTCCATCAAGCCATGAAACTCGCTTCCGTTCCCATCACGCTGACGCAATGCGCGAAAACGTTTCGCGGCACACGTGTGCTCGAACCGCTCGACCTGCATATCGACGCCGGCGAAACGCTCGTGCTGCTCGGCCCGTCCGGCTGCGGCAAAACCACGACGCTGCGCATGATCGCGGGTCTGGAGACACCGGACGCCGGCGGCCGCATCGCGTTCGGCGACGACGACGTCACCGCGCTGCCGATCGAAAAGCGCCAGGTCGGCATGGTGTTCCAGAGCTACGCGCTGTTTCCGAATCTGACGGTGCGCGGCAACATCAGCTACGGTTTGAAGATCAAGCGCGTGCCCGCTGAGACGGCACGGCAACGCGTCGACGAATTGCTCGGCATGATGCGTCTCACGGCTCACGCCGATAAGCCTATCGATCAGCTTTCCGGCGGCCAGCGTCAGCGGGTGGCGCTCGCGCGCGCGCTCGCCGTGCAGCCGCGCGTGCTGCTGCTCGACGAACCGTTGACCGCCCTCGACGCCCGTTTGCGCGACACCTTGCGCAGCGAGATGAACACGTTGTTGCGCGAGCTGGGCATCACGACCGTCTACGTCACGCACGATCAGGCCGAAGCGATGGAACTGGGCGATCGCATCGTCGTGATGAGCGCGGGACGCATCGAACAGATCGGCTCGCCGCGCGAGATCTACTACCGTCCCGCCAACCGGACGGTCGCGCAGTTCGTCGGCACGATCAACCGGCTTGCGGGCGAGCGGCGCGACGGCATGCTGAGTACCACCGGCGGCGCCGTGCCGCTGCCCGCGGGCTCCGTGCATGCGAACTCGGCGCACGAGATTTTCTTCCGCCCGGAAGACGCTTATCTGGCCGATCCGGCTCACGCGCAATTGCGTGGACATATTGAAAGCACCGCGTTTCTCGGCGAGCGTACGCGCCTGACGATCGGCGGCGCCGCGCCGGACGCGTTGCTGATCGACGTAGCCGGCCGCGTGGAATTGGCGCGCGGCACCCCGGTCGGCATTTCCATCACGCAGGACGCGCTGATTGCGCTATCGTAATGAAGCCGCGCTGTTTTCGCTGTTTCTATAGCGCGCTATAAAAAGGACATCCCCCATGCTGCTGGCTCAAATTAGCGACCTGCATATCAAACGGCCCAGCGCGCTCGCTTATCGGCGCGTCGACACCGGCGCCTATCTCGCACGCTGCGTCGCCGCCCTCAATGCGCTCGAGCCGCGTCCCGACGCGGTGATCATGACCGGCGACCTCGTCGATCAGGGTGATCCGGAACAGTACGAACACCTGAAGACGCTGCTCGCGCCGCTTGAGATTCCCTACTTCATGCTGGTCGGCAATCACGACGAACGTGCTGCCTTGCGCGCCGCGTTTCCCGATCGCAAGGAATTGGCGAGCGGTGGTGAATTCGTGCAGTACGCCGTCGATGTCGGTCCATTGCGGATCATCGCACTCGATTCGATGGTGCCGGGACAAAGCGCCGGCCATCTATGCGATGCGCGGCTCGCGTGGCTCGCCACGCAACTCGATGCGGCCCAGGGCAAGCCGACGGTGGTCGCGTTGCATCATCCGCCGTTTGTGTGCGGCATCGGGCATATGGACGAACTGCGGCTCGATCCCGCTGCGGCAGGCAAACTCGCTGCGCTGATCGCGCGTTATCCGAACGTGGAGCGGGTGATCTGCGGGCATGTGCACCGGCCCATGTTCGTGCGATTCGGCGGCACGATCGCCTCCGCGGTGCCGGCGCCCGCGCATCAGGTTGCGCTCGATCTGCGCGAGGATGCGCCGTCCGCGTTCATGATGGAACCGCCCGCGTATGCGCTGCATCACTATGATCCGGCGACCGGCATTATCACGCATCACGCGTATGTGGAAAAAGCCGACGGCCCGTATCCGTTCTATGAGCCCGAAGGCGATCTGATCGATTGACGCGTGCGGGTCAGGCGTCGACGAAAGTCTCACGAACGCGCCGGGACAGCCTGAAATACGGAATCCCGAGCGCGGCCGCCACGACAGCCTGAATGAAGCCGTCGTACGGAATGGCGATGTCGATACCGATCGCGTGCGTCATGTTATCGCCGAGTAGATACGC
Organism: Paraburkholderia sp. BL25I1N1; assembly: GCF_003002025.1. Lineage (GTDB taxonomy): Bacteria > Pseudomonadota > Gammaproteobacteria > Burkholderiales > Burkholderiaceae > Paraburkholderia. The sequence goes on along the minus strand of NZ_PVZB01000004.1, from coordinate 108,744 downwards.
GACGGTGCGCAGCACGACGATGGCCAGCAGCCACGCCTGAACGTGCGTGGTAAAACGCGGCGACTTGCGCCATGCGAGCAGCCCCAGCCAGCCCGTCCCCACGACGATGAACGCGCCCGTGAGCACATCGCAGCCCACCATCGCGATCACGGTGCGATACCAGCCGTGTGTTTCGGGCCGCGCGAACACGGCCAGCACTTCCCATTCGAGCATCAGCTTGAGCGGATCGCGCATTGCGATCGCGGTGTAGAGCGCCCACGCCGCCAGGCAAATCAAGGCGACGAGCAGCGAGCCGCCGATGTGTCGAGGTTCGTGTTTCGTGATCGAGGTCATGGAGTCGTTCTTGTAAAGCGTCGGTCGGATAAGGCGCGCCGATTTTACGAACGTAAGCCGAAACTCCATCTCATTTTGTCGGCAAGGCGTTGTGAGGCCGCTGCGCGAGCGGGCCGCTCTGTCTCGCCGCCGTCAGCACGATCCGCCATGCTCCGGTATGATCGGCACGCTTGAGGACCGTGCATGGGCCGGTCCGTCGACTGTGCCCTCTCATGTCCACTTCGAACGCGTCTACTCCCGCTTCCGCCGACCGGTCGTTGCGCGGCCTGCTGTTTCTGCTCGCCACCATCGCCGGCGTCTCGGTTGCGAACATCTATTACAACCAGCCGCTGCTCGACGACTTCCGCCAGTCGTTTCCGCACAGCGCGTCGTGGGTCGGCGCGGTGCCGGCCGTCACGCAACTCGGCTACGCGGCCGGCATGCTGCTGCTCGCGCCGCTCGGCGACCGTTTCGACCGGCGCCGTCTGATCCTGTTGCAGATCGCCGCCATTTGCGTCGCGCTGGTCGTGGCCGCCGCGGCGCCGACGCTGACCGTGCTGATCGTCGCGAGTCTGGCGATCGGCGTGCTCGCCACCATCGCGCAGCAAGCGGTGCCGTTCGCGGCGGAAATCGCGCCGCCGTCCGAACGCGGCCACGCGGTCGGCACGGTGATGAGCGGTTTGCTGCTGGGGATTCTGCTGGCGCGAACGGCGTCGGGCGTAATCGCCGAATATTTCGGCTGGCGCGCGGTGTTCGGCGCGTCCGTGGTCGCGCTGCTGGTGCTGGCGGTAGTCATCATGATGCGTCTGCCGAAGAGCCAGCCGACTTCGACGCTGCCCTACGGCAAGCTGCTGGTGTCGATGTGGCATCTGATCGTCGAGCATCGCGAATTGCGTGAAGCGTCGCTCACCGGCGCGGCCCTGTTCGCGGCATTCAGTATCTTCTGGTCGGTGCTGGCCTTGCTGCTGGCCGGCGCGCCGTTTCATCTCGGGCCGCAGGCGGCCGGGCTATTCGGTATCGTCGGCGCGGCAGGCGCGATGGCCGCGCCGCTCGCCGGCAAGTTTTCCGATCGACGTGGACCGCGCGCGATCATCACCCTGTCTATCGTGCTGGTGGCGATTTCGTTCGTCGTATTCGGCGTATCGGCGAAGAGCATCGCGGGATTGGTAGTCGGCGTGATCATTCTCGATATCGGCGTGCAGGCCGCGCAGATTTCCAATCAGTCGCGCATCTACGCGCTCAAGCCGGACGCGCGCAGCCGCGTGAATACGGTGTACATGGTGGCGTATTTCATCGGCGGAGCACTCGGCTCCGGCGTCGGCGCAGTGGTCTGGCCGGCGTTCGGGTGGATCGGTGTGAGCGTGGCCGGCATCGTGTTCGCGGGGCTGGCGGCGTGGAATCATCTGGCGCTTCCCGCACGCGCGGCGAGCTAGTCCGCTATCTGCGCGGCGCGGAGCGCTTACTTGCTGCTTCGCGCATACGCATATTCATGCAGCGCGTCGATCACGCGATCGAATTCGAACGACTTGTCGTAAAAGTGCCGCACGCCATATTGCTCGCAGCGCTCCCGGTAAGCGGGCAATGCGTGATTGGTCAGCACCGCGGCGAACACTCTGTCGATCAATCCCTCACGCTGCAAATAGGCGAGCACGGGCACGCCCGAGCCCTGCTTCAACTGCAGGTCGACGATCACCGCGTCGAAGGACTCGTCGCCCAGGAGAGCAATGGCCTGATCCGCGGAATCCGCGTACGCGGCGACCTTGAGCAATCCGGACGCGTCGATCGTTTCCACGAGGCTTCTGCGAATCAGCGGCGAATCCTCGATCAGCAGCACACGCAATGGCGCGTGGCGGGCTGGGTCGACAACAGGGTTCGATTCGCTGTTCATCGGAATATCTCGATCGCGCATTATTCGATCAAGCCGTTCTTGATCGCGTAATAAGTCAGATCGGCATTGTTCGCCAACCGCATTTTCTCCAGCACGCGAGCCCGGTAAGTGCTCACGGTCTTTACGGACAGATGCAATTCCTCCGCGATGTCGGTGGGAATCTGCCCCGCCGCGAGCTTGCAGAAAATCTGGAATTCGCGCTCGGAGAGTGCTTCGTGCGGCCGCCCTGCCGCTGGTTTGTCGAGATTGTCGGCGAGCGTGTCGGCGACCGCCTCGGAGAGATAACGATGCCCGCGCGCCACCGCGCGAATCGCCCGCACGATTTCCTCCGGCTCGCAGTCTTTGTTCAGATAACCGTTCGCGCCCGCGCGCAGCAGATTGATTGCGTACTGGCTCTCCGGGTAGCCCGACAGAATCAGCACACCTTGTTCAGGGCGCACCTGCTTGATGACGCGTAAGGTATCGATGCCATTCTTGTCCGGCATCGCAATGTCGAGCAGCACCACGTCGAAGGCCTGTTCGCGCACGAGGCTGATGGTCTGGTCGCCGGTGGCCGCTTCGGCCGCGACGCACATATCCGGCTCGTCGGCGACGAACTGTTTGAAGCCACCTCGGACGATCGCATGGTCGTCAGCTATCAGCACTCGAATCATCGGTTTGGGTGTCCGTGCAATGAAATCGCTTCAAAGCAGACATTGTAATGATCTCCGGCATGGCTTCCGCCGGATTGGGAAAACCAGGCGGCGCATGCCGGCGAGCGCAACCTTGCGGTCCACCCGCGCCATTAGCGCTGTCCGCCACGCCGCCTGCAGCGGGTCGCGATGTACAGCGCTGCCGCTCGCCGCCGTGCTACGTTTCCCTAATGCGCTATTCGCGTCTACGTTCCACGTTTTGCGCGCCGCCGCGCACAGCCGCGCGCTCCCGATTACTCGCGGCCTTCGAGCAAGTCCGCCATGTCGTCGGCATGCTCCTCTTCGACAGCGAGAATCTCTTCGAACATACGACGCGTCGTCACGTCCTTATCGCCCAGATAACGAATGATCTCGCGGTACGTGTCGATCGCAATGCGCTCGGCGATCAGGTTCTCCTTGATCATGTCCGTGAGGTTCTCGCCTTCCTTGTATTCCGAATGCGAGCGCGTCTTCAGACCGTCCGGCGCGAAATCCGGCTCGCCGCCCAGTTGCACGATCCGTTCGGCGATGCTGTCGGCGTGTTGCTGTTCCTCGGCCGCGTGCTCAGCGAACTCTGCGGCGACGGCTTCCGAATTGATGCCCTTGGCCATGAAATGATGGCGCTTGTAGCGCAGCACGCAGACGATTTCGGTGGCCAGCGCGTCGTTACACAGCTTCAGCACCGTCTCGCGGTCCGCGCCATACGATTGCGTGACCGGGCCATCCGACATGTGCTTGCGTGCGTCTTCGCGGATTTTTTGAAGGTCCATCACGAACGGATCGCTGGATTGAGTCGGCGCGCCCTGAGCGGTAGATGACTTCGACATTGAATTTCTCCTTTATCCGGTATGAGTGGGAACTGCGCATCACGCACGAAACGCGCCTGATGCGCCGTCACAAGGAACGATGGCCACGACGGGCCACCCGTCTATGTTCGGAACACGCCGAGCAGCAGCGTGACCACGAATACGACGAGGAAAATGTAGAACAGAATCTTGGCGATTTCGGCCGCACCCGCTGCAATGCCGGTAAAACCGAACACGGCGGCGATGATCGCAATCACGAAAAAGACGATGGCATAGTGAAGCATGACGACTCTCCTTCTTGCTGTAACTGCGCGGCATGGGCGCACAATATTGACCGTCGGACCGGTCTCCCGTCTTCAGAAACGGCTCGCGACTTACCTGCGAGCAGCACTAATCGACGATCTTTTTCGTCACCACGAAGCCCAGCACGAGGAACACCACGCACAGAATCACAAACACGATGAACAGGAACTTCGCGATTGCCGCCGCGCCTGCCGCGACACCGGTAAAGCCCAGAACACCGGCGATCACCGCGATGACGGCGAAGAACAACGCCCATTTCAGCATGATGGCTTCCTCCCGAAACATTGATTGAACGATCAGGTCCATCCTATCCATCGGCCACGCGCGGCGCATTCCGACGCACGCCGGTTTTCGTGTGAGAATCCGCTTACATTGGATTACGGCGGCGTTACGGCGGGCATGTCCGCCTCGCCGGTCCGGCTTGCAGCGCCGCAACGGCCGCGCGATCACGGCACCGTCGCCGAACGCGGCGGGCGTTAAACTGATGCCCCATCAGAGGAGCCCAATGTGCCAAATGTGCAGAACGTGCCGGACGCGGATAAAGCCGGTTCCACAGCGCCTGGGGCCGCAGCCCGGCTGAGCCACTGGATGCACAACCGCAGTTGGGCGATCGCCATGACGGTGGCGATCGTCATTACCGTGGGCGGCCTCGTGATACTCGAGACCGCGCGCCAGCGCATTGCCGCCGAATACGAAACCGCACTCGAAGCGCGCGACGTCACCGTGCAATTGAGCACGCTGGCGAGCCAGTTGTCGCGCCTGAGCGCCCTGCAAAGCGATTTTCTTCTGACGAAGCAGGACGCCGCCGCGCACGAGTTCTGCGCGACCGCGGCGCGCATCCGCCAGAGCGAACAGCCGTTGAACCGCTTCTACCGTGGCGGCAAAGCGGACAGCGCCGAGCTTGCCAGTTTCACGCAGATTCTTGCGCTGATCGAAGCGCGGATCGGCGCGGGCGCGTCCGCGCTGCAACGCGCGGCGCCCCATCCGCTCGATCTGTCCGCTTGCGGCGGTGCGAGCGAGGCCAACCCGGCCGACGCGTCGCTGGTGGACAGCACGCTCTCGCTGCTGCGCGACAACGAGGAACGCCGCGCCCAACACGCGCTTATCGCGAGCCGCGGCGATCAGCGCATTTCCACGCTGTGCGCAGCGGGTCTCTCGGCGCTGAACATCGTGCTGTTCATTCTGCTGTTTCGCAATCTCGGCATTCAGATCGATCGCCAGGCACGCGTGCAGCGTCAATTGATCACACAACAGGAGAGTCTCGATCAACTCGTCAACGAACGCACCCGGCAACTCGAGGCGCTCGGCTGGCACTTGCAGGCGGTCAGTGAAAACGAGAAGACCCAGCTCGCGCGCGAATTGCACGACGAACTCGGCGCGATTCTGACGGCCAGCAAAATGGACGTGGCGTGGGCCAACCGCAAGCTGAAGGACAGCGAGCCGGACATCGCCGAGAAACTCAAGCGGGCGCTCGCCAATCTCGACCAGGGCATCGCGCTGAAACGCCGCATCATCGAAGATATGCGGCCTACGGTGCTGGCGAACTTCGGGCTCGTCACCGCCTTGCGCACGCTCGCCGACGAAGCCGCGCAGCGCAACAACTGGACGCTCGACCTGCACCTGCCCGCCGACGACATCAAGCTCGACGAGCAAACCGAGATCGCGCTGTTCCGCGTCGCGCAGGAGTCGCTTACCAACGCGGCCAAGTACGCGCGAGCTTCGAAGGTATCGATCGCCTTGCAGGTCGGCGACGGCCAGGTGGCGCTGCATATCGCCGATAACGGCGTCGGCATCATGCCGGCCGATCTGAAGCGCACGCACACCCACGGGCTGCTGGGCATGCGCCAGCGCGTCGCCGCGCATGGCGGCCGCTTCGATATCCGCCGCGGCGTGCCGAACGGCACCGACATCCATGTGGAGATGCCGAGCGTCAGCACCGCGACGCCATCGGTCGATCTGCCGCCGGCGACACCTTCGCGAACTTCCGTCTAGCAAGGGCAAGCGCCGCGCCGCGGCGGACGTGTAGGAGTGCGCCGACGCAAACACCGGAGCACGCCTACACCAAAATCGCAGCGCAGCCGACAGCGCCGCCCCCGCCCTTTTTTTACCATGCAATCAGACCGGATCGACTGGCGTAAGCCCCGGTCGGACGGCAGCTAGCTCGGCTGGCGCGTGCCGTAAAGATGGGCACGTCAACCAATGCATTCTCGACAAGGAGAACTTTCATGAATCGACTGATCGCTTTGCTTCTCATTGCAGGGACAGCTGCGCTCGCCGGTTGCAACACGATGGCGGGGGCCGGGCAGGATATTTCGAAGGGTGGCAACGCCATCACGAACTCGGCCGAAAAGGCCAAATAAGCAGCGCATAACGAAGCAGACGCCGGGCGCTTGATAGCGTCTGGCATGAAGGACAGGGATAGCCCGCCGCGGGACACCGTGGCGGGTTTTTTTCGTGCGGTCGTTTTTGTTCGTCTTCGCGGGCCGTGGTCGAGGCCGCGAGTGTTGCCAAGCCTTGTAGAAGCCGCAGGTGTTGCGGGTGTCGGCCATCGCCGGGGCAAGGCCGCAAACAAAACGGCGATCCACTCACGTGGATCGCCGCTCCGTCCTCCCTAGGACTTACCACTTATTGCATGCGCTCAGCCGGCGCTTTCATCAGCGCTTATTGGCCATTGAGCGTGTTCGTCAACTCGACGCTCGGTGTCTGCGTGTTGCCGTTCTGCGCAACCAGCAGATGGATCTGGCCCGGCACGAGCTGGCTCAGCGCACCGGCGATCGGCACCGACGTGACCAGCCAGTCGGCATTGTTCGACAGCGTGAAGGCAGGCGACTGGAAGATCGGGGTCTTGCTGCCGGCCGTGGTCGCGATCAGCACGTAGGTGCCGCCCGACACATAGATCGAATCCTGACCGCTCGCCGGCACGGCGTTCTTGAAGGCGACACCGGCCATCGTCGGCGAGACGTTGGTGATGTCGGTCGAGGTGGACTGGACCAGGTACAGGTCGAGGTTCGTCGCGTTCGCCGACGCGTTGAAGCCGCGCAAACGCGCGCTATTCGACAGCAGGCCCTTGTCGAACGGATCGTCGATCAGGCCGATGGCCGGCGCGGCCAGACCCGGCAAGGCGAGCACGGTGTATTGGTGGCCCTTTGCGACATCCGGAAAGCTGCCGCTCGCGAGCGCGGTCGTCGTGCCGGTCGCGGAGTAAGCGACCGTGGTCGCGCCCGTGTTGATATTGGTGAAGTTCGTCACACCCTTATAGCTGATGTTGGTCTGTCCCGAGGGCGCGGTGCCGTTGACGAGAAAGTCGACCGCCGGGCCGCTGGGAATGGCATGGATGAAATGGATCTCCGGATTGGTCAGCCCGAGTTCCTTGCCCACGTCGTCGGAGCCGCCACCGCACGCGCTCAGAACGGATGCAACGGCAGCCATCGCCACCATGGTTCGGATTAGTTTCATTATGTTCACCTGTATCGATTTGTCGGGCTCACGACCCATTGATTTTGTGGACTTCCGCTTCGCACAACACGCCGTCTGATGCTGGTTCGTTGGTCATACGAACGGTCAGGCAGCTCTGCGAAACGGAATGCCCCTCCTATCCCTTCTGCCATCGCACGGCTCGTGTCGACGGACGCCCGCTTCGAGCAATGCGCGTGCCGCGGCCTCTGATCTGTCTGCCGGCGACTGAAGAATGTCTTACGGAGCAACGAGTTACGAGGATTAGAAAGTTTCCTCGGAGGGATGGCACGCCGCGGGTGTATTGTTCGTGCGCGCCCAATACTTACACGGTCCTCCGCATGTCTTACCAACACTTACTCGCCGAACTCGACCTCGGCTTCACCCGCCTGCGTAACCGCGTGGTGATGGGTTCGATGCACACCGGCATGGAGGACCGCTTCTGGAATTATCCGAAGCTCGCGGCGTATTTCCGCGAGCGCGCGAAGGGCGGCGTCGGCCTGATCGTCACGGGCGGAATCTCGCCGAATCGCCAGGGTTGGCTCCTGCCATTCGGCGGCACGCTGAATTCCGTGCTCGATCTGCGCAACCATCGGAAGTTGACTGAGGCCGTGCATGCCGAAGGCGGCAAGATCGCGCTGCAGATCCTGCATGCGGGCCGCTATGGCTATCAACCGTTCGTGGTCTCCGCGTCGGCAATCAAATCGCCGATCTCGAAGTTCAAGCCGCGCGCGCTGAGCATCGCCGACATTGCGAAGACCGTGCGCGACTACGCGCGCTGCGCGCGCCTCGCCCAACGCGCCGGCTATGACGGCATCGAGATCATGGGCAGCGAGGGCTATCTGCTCAACCAGTTCCTGTGCCCGCGCACCAATCACCGCACCGACGCCTACGGCGGCAGCATCGAGAACCGCATGCGGCTCGCGCGCGAGATCGTCGAGCGGGTGCGCGCGGTGTGCGGCGAACGCTTTATCGTCGTGTACCGGATTTCGCTGATCGATCTGGTGGAAGGCGGCAACACGTGGGACGAAACCGTGCAGGTCGCCCAGGCGCTCGAAACGGCCGGCGTGACGATGTTCAATACCGGCATCGGCTGGCACGAAGCGCGCGTGCCGACCATCGTGACCTCAGTGCCGCGCGCGGCTTTCGCTGCGCTCAGCGCGCGATTGAAGGCGGCCGTCAAGGTGCCGGTGATCGTGTCGAACCGCATCAATACGCCCGAGGTCGCCGAGGCCCTGCTCGCCCAAGGCGCCGGCGATCTGGTTTCCATGGCGCGGCCGCTGTTGGCCGACCCCGAATTCGTCGTGAAGACCGCCGAGGGACGCGCGCAGGAAATCAACACCTGTATCGCCTGCAATCAGGCCTGTCTCGATCACACGTTCAAGAACCAGCGCGCCACCTGCCTCGTCAATCCGCGCGCGGGACGCGAGACCGAACTGGTCTACCGGCCGGTCGCCGGAGCGCGGGCCGCGCGTTCGATCGCAGTGGTCGGCGCGGGTCCGGCGGGCTTGTCGGCGGCGACCGTGGCCGCCGCGCGTGGGCATCGCGTGACGCTGTTCGATGCCAGCGCAACGATCGGCGGCCAGTTCAATCTGGCCATGCGCGTGCCAGGCAAGGAAGAGTTCAGCGAGACGATCCGCTATTTTCAGAGCCAGTTGCAGCGCCACCGCGTCGACGTGCGGCTCGACACGCGCGTCGATCCCGCGCTGCTCGCCGCCGGCGCTTACGACGATGTGATCGTCGCCACCGGCATCGTGCCGCGGCGGCCGGCGATTGCCGGCATCGACGGGCCGAACGTGCTGTCTTATGTCGATGTGCTGCGCGGTGCGCCGGTCGGTCAGCGCGTCGCCGTGATCGGCGCGGGCGGCATCGGCTTCGACGTCAGCGAGTTTCTGCTGCATCGCGCGGGTGAGCCGCTGCCCGTGCCGCGCGATGCGTGGCTCGACGAATGGGGTGTCGATCTGGCCGTGCGGGAACGCGGCGGCCTGAAACCGCCCGCGCCGGCAGAGCCGCCGCGGCAGATCTGGCTGTTGCAGCGCAAGGCCGGCAAGCTCGGCATGGGACTCGGCAAGACTTCCGGCTGGGTGCATCGCGCGACGTTGGCGAGAAACGGCGTGAAGATGCTCGACGGTGTGTCGTATCGGGAAATCAGCGCGCGCGGTTTGAAGATCGCGCGTGAGGGCGTCGAGGAGTGGCTGGAGGTGGACACGATCGTCGTGTGCGCGGGGCAGGAGTCGCTGCGCGATCTGCTTCCGCAGACGGCGGCGGACGCAAAGGCGGACAGCGCCAACGGCCCGCGCTACCACGTGATCGGCGGTGCGAAGGTGGCAACCGAACTGGACGCGAAACGCGCGATTCGCGAAGGCGCGGAAGTGGCGGCGGCGTTGTGAAACAAGCGGGTCGTCGCCCGCTTCAGGCTGGACTCAGGCGAGTCCCTTCTTCCGGTAGTCGAACCAGAACGACAGCCCGACGCTCGCCAGAATCACGATAGTCGCGACCACCGTGGAATGAGTGACCGGCTCGCCGAGCAGCAGCGCGCCGAGCGCGACCGCCACCACCGGATTCACATACATGCAACTGCTGGCGATGATCGGACTGGTGTGCCGGATCAGAAAACCGTAGGCGACGTAAGCGGCCATCGTTCCGATCAGCATCAGGTAGATAAACGCCAGCACCGGCAGAACATGCACCTCGAGCATCCGCTCGCCCGAGACCCACGCGACCAGCGTCGACATCGCGCCGCCCAGGCCGATTTGCAGCGACGTCGAGAGAAACAGGTCCGAGGGCAGCTTCAAACGCCCGGCCAGATGCGCGCCGCCCGCCCAGAAAAGCGCGCCGCAGAGAATCGCCAGGCTGCCGCCCGCCGAGCCTGGCGCGCTGTCGCCGTGACTAAGAATCGCAATGCCGACCAGACCGAGGCCCACCGCGAACCACTCGCCGCGGCCGATCTTGCGCCCCGCCACCGCCGCGATCACCGTCGCGAACAGCGGCACGGTCGCGACCATGACGGCTGCGGTACCGGTGCCGACGGTGCGCATCCCATAGGCGAGCATGCCGCTCGACAGACCGACCAGCATGGTGCCGACGAGCCCGGCATTGCGGATTTCGGCGGCGCCCGGCCAGACCGGATTGCGACGCGCGGCGAATATGAACAGCCCTACCCCGGCGAACAGGTTGCGCAGTCCGGACAGCAGCAGCGGCGGAAACGAGCCCAGCGCGACGTGCACGGCGAGATACGTCGAACCCCACACGAGATAGACGACGGCGAGCGCGAGCGCGATCTGCCCGTTGCGCGATTGCGGCAAACGGATCGGAAACCCACGCGGAAAACGATTCAGGAATTGCAGCGACATGCGTTCAACCCGCCCATGCCGCTCGAGGTGCTGCGCCCCCGCTAAAGACCCGGAGGCGGGATGGCGGACACCGCATCGGCGATGCGGTCTGACGGGCGAGGCTGGCGGACATGTCGGTGGAACGGAAGGACGATAGATGGCCAATGGGGCCACAACGCCGCGACGATCGGGAGAGATCGAGCCACGGCGAACACGCGCCAAACGTTTGGCGCGCATCGCATTATGCAGTAAGCGCCCACCGCGTCGCTTGAAAGAATCGTAACTTGTTGGCGTACTTGCAACAGAAAGCCGGGGACATGCCCCGGCTTTCTGTCGTGCGGGCCGCCGGCGCGTTCGCGCTATGCGAGCCGCATAGTCAGGACGGCTCAGTTGGCCATGGCGCCCGACGCTTCGTGCTTCATCGCGCCGCCCTTTTTCATCTTGTCATGTTTCATCGTGTCCTTCTTCATGCCGTCCTTCGACATGCTGTCCTTGGACATCGCATCTTTGGACATGGTGTCCTTCGACATCGCGTCGTTGGACATGGCGCCGCTTGCCTGGGCGAACGCGGCGCCGCCGCTGGTGAGGAGAGCGACGGCCAGTGCTGCGAGTGCGAACTTTTTCATGGGATGACTCCTTGGTTATGGATAAATCAAGACCGGCCAGAGCACTAGCCGGCGTATTTCCGAAGCTTCTGCCGTCCGGGGTCGCGCCGCCGCCTCAGCGGCGCCGACCCGCGCGCGTCAGGAGCCTCCGAACCAGTTGTAGCCCTGGTCGACCCAATAGCCGCCGGGATACGTGTTGGTGACGAACATCTCGACGATGTGCTTCGGGTTCTTGTAGCCGAGCTTGGTCGGCATGCGCAGTTTCATCGGGAAGCCGTATTTCGCGGGCAAGCGCTCGCCGTCGTACGAGAACGTGAGCAGCGTTTGCGGATGCAGCGCGGTCGGCATGTCGATGCTCTCGTAGTAGTCGTCCGCGCATCTGAAGCCGACGTACTTCGCGCTCGTGTCCGCGCCGATGCGCCGCAGAAAGTCGCTGAACGGCGTGCCGCCCCAGCGGCCGATCGCGCTCCACCCTTCCACGCAGATGTGCCGCGTGATCTGCTCGGCATGCGGCAGCGCGTACAGTTCGGGCAAGGACCAGACGCGCTGACCGGTGACGAGCCCGCTGATTTGCAGCTTGTAATCGGCGCCGTTCACCTCGGGCACGTCGTCGATGCCGTAGAACGCGTTGAACGGAAACGGCCGCGTGATCTGCGCTTCGGTGTAGGTCGGCGCGAGTTGCTTCGGATCGAACAGCGCGGCTTGCGCCCGGTCGTTCAGGCGCGAGACGGCGGTGAGAAATTTGTTGACCGAGTCGTCGTCGGTGAGCGAGCAGCCGGTCAGCATCGACAGGCCGCCGAGCGTTAGAAGGCGTTTGCCGAATAGACGCCGCGACGGCATCGCGAGTTCGCGGCGGGCGTCGATCAGAATCGATTCGCGATCGAGCTTCTGGCCGGCAGAACGAGTGGAGTTTCGAGCGGGTGTGTTCATGATTCGGTATCCGTAACGTTCGCTTCAGCGGATGAACGGCTCAGCGTCCGCGCAACATGGCGAGCAGCGAGCGCGGCACGAGCGCCACCATCACCAGATGCACGGCGATGAACGCGGCCATCAGCGACATCGCGCAGAAGTGGACGATGCGCGCGTTGTCGTAGCCACCCATCAGTTCACGCAGCAGTGGAAACTGCACCGACTTCCAGATCGCGAGGCCCGAGAGCACCAGCACGATCAGATCGCAGACCACGAACAGGTAGGCGAATTTCTGCACCGCGTTATAGACGCGCAAGTCGGCGTGCGAGAGCTTGCCGGTCAGCGCGGCGACGAAGTCGTGCAGCACGGCGCGCGGCGACACCGGCAGGAACTTGCGCACGAAGCGCCCGCTCGCGAGGTTCAAGGCGAGATACAGCAGGCCGTTGAAAACCAGCAGCCACATCGCCGCGAAATGCCATTGCAGCGCGCCGCCGAGCCAGCCGCCGAGCGTGATGGCGGGCGGAAAATGGAACGCCGGGAAGATCGGCGAGGCGTCGTAGATGCGCCAGCCCGACAACATCATCACGATGGCGGCGAGCGCATTGAGCCAATGCGTGAGACGCACCCACAGCGGATGGATCGCACCGCTCTTTTGCGGCTCGGTGGACGGCACAGTGTCGCGAAGTGCATGATGGGTTGCCATGAAACTCTCCTGTGGGCGCGGACGCGGCGATCAATGGCACGCGGCCAGTTCGGCCACTTGCAGAACATCGCCGGTCGCCTCGTTTTCGACGAAGGCGACCACGCCGAAGCGGTCGGCGGGCGCGTTGACGTTGGCATCCGCGGCGGCGTCCTGGATGCGGATATCGCGGCGAATCTGTGCGTTGCCCGCGACGAGCGGCACCGGGCCGATCCATTGCCGCACAACGCGTTCGTGATGCAAGGTGACGCCGCTGTTTTCGCCGGCGCCGACTTGCGAGCTCAGCGAGTTTTCGTAGACAGCGAGGTAGGCGTCCAGTTGGCCCGCTGTGTCTGCCGACTTGCTGGTGAATTGCGCCGTGACGTTAAACGCACCCGGCGTCTGCTGTTGCTTGAGTTCGAGCGCGACGTTCGCTTGCGCCGGCTCGCCGACGACCTTGCCGATGCTGCTCTCGAAACTGTCGCGTCGCGACCAGCTACGCAGTTCGCGTCCCGAGACGAAAATCTCCGGCGTGTAGATGGTGTGACCGCCGCCGAGATTGGTGAGTGCCTGCTGACGTTCAGTGAAACGATGTTGCGAGAAGCGGTCAGTCCAGCCGAGACTATTCCAATAGTCCACGTGCAGCGCCAACGGCACGATGCTTTGCGTCGCGCCGCTGTTTTTCCATTGGCTCAGCCAGTTGTCGGCGGGCGGGCAGCTATTGCAGCCTTCGCTGCTGTATAGCTCGACCAGCGCCACACGATGCGCCGGGCTATGCGCGCTGCAGACGGCGCTGGCCGCGTCCGCGAAGCCGCTGGCCAGCAGCGTAGTCAGCGCGACAGCGAGCGCGATGCTTCGAGTGAAACGCCGATGGTCTCGGCGGAGTCCGGCGGTTTGCATGACATGCTCCAATCAGGATCTGCACGTTTGTCGGACCACACGGCGGGTTATGACAGCGCATTTGCAATTTTTCCCAGCTTTTTTCCTGAAGCGCGAACACGGCCGGCGATGCACGACTCGCGTGCTAACATTGCCCTTTCGATCGCGCACATTCAGTCAGATGAATGGCGGCGCCCTCTTCACTCTCTTTCTCTGCCTGCCGGCTACCTCGATGCGCTTTCCGACTTCCCGTGCCTTCTTCCGCTTGCGCCCCCGCCGCGCAACCGGCTGCGCGCGCGCGGAACTCATGCCGCGCCACGCCGGCGAGCCGTCCCGAACGCTCCCGCTCCACGCCGCCCGGCGCCCGATCTAACGCTGCCCGCTCCATTGCCTGAGCCGCGTTGTCGGGCTCCGGGCCGATCTCATCCGCACGCTGTTCCCTCAAATGCAGATCGAATTGGAGTACCCGTCGTGAAAAAGACGAAAACCTGTTACCTCACCGAACTCGACGTCGCCCGTCTCGAGAAACACGCCGCCAGGCCGGGTGCGGACGCGCGTTTGCAAGACATGCTCGACGACGTGCTGGAACGCGCGGTGATTGTCGATTCGCGCGAGATACCCGCCAACGTCGTCACGATGAACTCACAAGCCACGCTGGTCGACGAAACCAGCGGCGAGCAAATGACCTGGACCGTGGTCTATCCGCCCAATGCGGACTTCGCGCACGGCCGCCTGAACGTGTTCTCGCCCGCCGGCATTGCCTTGCTCGGCGCCAAACGCGGCGAGCGCATCCGCTTCACGCCGCCGAGCGGCACTGAGAAAGTGCTGAAGCTGGAAAAGATCCTGTTTCAGCCCGAAGCCGCCGACGATTTCACGCTGTAAGCAACGCCCCGCGCGCCGCGCAAAACTTTTGCCGCCGCATCTTCGGCCGCCCCGTCGATCCGCAAGCAGCGCGTCGCGGCCCGCTGTTATTTCCATCATCCGACTTTTCAAGATGGGTTGCCAAGCAGCGGGCGGCCGGTGTATCGTGTGCGCTGCTAACGCGGGGGTCCTGCGTCGCACGGAGGTTGGAGGTCCGTGCCACGTGGGTGAGAAATACCCTTTGAACCTGATCTGGATAATGCCAGCGCAGGGAAGCGTACGGATTTCGCAGCCAAGCTTTATTGCCTCATCTCTCGCGAATTCCGACTACTTCCGTCTCGTCTCCTGCTTAGCCGCCCCACATAGCTTTGCACTGGAGATACAGATGAACGCCAATCCGAAGTTCCTTTCCGCCGACGCTCACGTCGACGAAGCCGCTGTCGCGCCGCTGCCGAATTCCCGCAAGGTCTACGTGACCGGCTCGCGTGCCGACATCCGCGTGCCGATGCGCGAAATCTCGCAGGCCGACACGCCCGACAGCTTCGGTGGCGAAAAGAATCCGCCGGTCTATGTCTACGACACGTCGGGCCCTTACTCCGATCCGGAAGCCAGGATCGACATCCGCGCAGGTTTGCCCGCACTGCGCCAGGCCTGGATCGAAGAACGCGGCGACACCGAAGCGCTGACGGGTCTGTCGAGCGACTTCAGCCGCGAGCGCGCCGCCGACACGGCCACCGCCGATCTGCGCTTCAAGGGCCTGCATCGCACGCCGCGCCGCGCGATCGCCGGCAAAAACGTCTCGCAGATGCATTACGCGCGCAAAGGCATCATCACGCCGGAAATGGAATACATTGCGATTCGCGAGAACCAGCGCCGCGCCGAGTATCTGGAGAGCCTCAAGACAAGCGGGCCGAACGGCGAAAAGCTCGCGGCGATGATGGGCCGTCAGCACCCGGGCCAGGCGTTCGGCGCCAGCGCGTTCGGCCCGAACGGCCTCACGGCGATCACGCCCGAGTTCGTGCGCGAAGAAGTGGCGCGCGGCCGCGCGATCATCCCGAATAACATCAATCACCCGGAAAGCGAGCCGATGATCATCGGCCGCAACTTCCTCGTGAAGGTGAATGCGAACATCGGCAACTCGGCGGTGACGTCCTCCATCGGCGAGGAAGTCGACAAGATGACGTGGGCGATCCGCTGGGGCGGCGACACGGTGATGGATCTCTCCACCGGCAAGCATATCCACGAAACGCGCGAGTGGATCATCCGCAATTCGCCGGTGCCGATCGGCACCGTGCCGATCTATCAGGCGCTCGAAAAGGTCAACGGCAAGGCCGAAGACCTGACGTGGGAAATCTTCCGCGACACGCTGATCGAACAGGCCGAGCAAGGCGTCGACTACTTCACGATCCACGCGGGCGTGCGTCTGCAATACGTGCCGCTGACGGCCAAGCGCATGACCGGCATCGTCTCGCGCGGCGGTTCGATCATGGCGAAGTGGTGTCTCGCGCATCACAAGGAAAGCTTTCTGTACGAGCATTTCGAAGACATCTGCGAAATCATGAAGGCGTATGACGTGGCCTTCTCGCTCGGCGACGGTCTACGTCCCGGCTCGATCTACGACGCCAACGACGAAGCGCAGCTCGGCGAACTGAAGACGCTCGGCGAACTCACGCAGATCGCGTGGAAGCACGACGTGCAGACCATGATCGAAGGCCCCGGCCACGTGCCGATGCAGCTCATCAAGGAAAACATGGACCTGCAACTCGAATGGTGCGACGAAGCGCCGTTCTACACGCTGGGACCGTTGACGACCGACATTGCGCCGGGCTACGACCACATCACATCGGGCATCGGCGCCGCGATGATCGGCTGGTTCGGCACGGCGATGCTCTGCTACGTCACGCCGAAGGAACACCTCGGGCTGCCGAACAAGGACGACGTCAAGACCGGCATCATCACCTACAAGCTCGCCGCGCACGCCGCCGATCTGGCGAAGGGCCATCCGGGCGCGCAGGTGCGTGACAACGCGCTCTCGAAAGCGCGCTTCGAGTTCCGCTGGGAAGACCAGTTCAACCTCGGTCTCGATCCGGACAAGGCGCGCGAATTCCACGACGAAACACTGCCGAAGGATTCGGCGAAAGTCGCGCATTTTTGCTCGATGTGCGGCCCGCACTTCTGCTCGATGAAGATCACGCAGGACGTACGCGAGTTCGCCGCCCAACAAGGCGTCACCGACGACGAAGCGCTGAAGAAAGGCATGGAAGTGAAGTCGATCGAGTTCATGAAGAAAGGCGCTGAGATTTATCAGCGGCAGTAAGGTTGGGTTCGCGGAGCGGGCATCGTTATTACGCCACCCGACCCGCCAAACCTCTGCATTGCAGTAACGAAGCCCGCCACTGGCGGGCTTTTGCGTTTGCGCCGACCGGGCACGCCGCATGCTAAATGGAGGGAAACACTTGATTACGAAACCGTCGTTTCGCTGACAAGCGCACACATCCGGATACAGGATGCGGCGATACCATCAAACGCATGGGCGGTGTCTACTGCCGACCGTAACCACTGGAGTCAACATCATGAAATCGATACGTCAAATCGGTACGTTTGCGGCCATCGCGGCCGTCCTGGTGAGCCTTTCCGCATGCGACGGCATGAGCCGTCAGGGGCGCGACACCGCCATTGGCGCGGGTCTGGGTGGCGCGGCGGGCGCAGCGATCGGGGGCAATGCGCTGTCGACGCTCGGCGGCGCGGCGGCGGGCGGCGTGATCGGGCATGAGGTTGGTAAGTAACGGAGAATCATGCGCACGACATGCGTCGGGATGTCATGCGAGCGTGGGCCGAACAATGCTTCGCCCACGCCGACATGCAAGCGGCTCCGCGTCTCAACAGCCAGCGCGAATACGCAGTCAACCGTTCCGTTCGACGCGCCGCAACGAGGTGAAATAAGCCGTTACGGTTTTGCAATCCTGTTGGTGCCCAGGCGGCGTAAGCTCATGACGTCACGCCCCTGATGGCGGCGTCCGATTCAACCAGGAGCGCGTCATGAAGTCCCGCCTCATCAACACGGCGTGCGCGATCGGCCAGCGGTGGCCGCTGCGCTTTTCCCCGTCTTTCCCACGCCTTTCGCAAACAGGCATCGCGCTGGGTGGCGCGGTCTGTTTAATGACGCTGTCTGGCTGTTATTACCCGTACGGTTACTATCCGGCGGGCTATTCGCCGTATTACGCGACGGTCCCCGCGGCGGGAACGCAACAGGCGGTCCCGGTCGGGCAAGACGCCTATTCGGCAGATCAGCAGCAGCAACAACCGCAGCAGTTGCAACAAGCGCAGACAGGCCAACCAGCCCCGCCGCCGACATACGCGGTCGCCGCCCCGCCTGTGTATGTCGCCCCCGCTCCCGTTTACTATCCGCCGCCGGTCTACCCGGCTTACTACGGCTATCCGGGCTGGTATGGGCCGTCGGTGTCGATCGGCGTCGGCTTTGGTGGTTACTGGGGCGGTCACGGTGGTGGCGGATGGGGCGGTCACGGTCATTGGCATTAACACCAGCCGGCACGATTGAACCCGATCGGTCGTACCGACGCGCCCGCACAACGTCGCGCGCCATGCGCCGCGTCGACCAGTCCGCGCAAGCCGCGCTCCCAGCGCCCATTCGCTGCGCCCGTAGTTTCCCTTCTTGACGCGGCCGGACTGGGTTCTATGCTTGGTAAGCCACATGCAGTAGCCGTTTAAAAAAGCGATCCCGGCCGCGCCCGCGAGTCGGCGACGCCCATCCGTCATGCCATAGCGACGCGCTCCGGAGTGCGTGGTGCCGCGTCGAGTCCTAACAACAATGAAGGAGACGTGATGTTTCACCAACTACTCACTCCTGTCGGCAATTCGCTATTGCCATCGTTCCTCGTCGCGGCGCTGCCGATTATCGTCGTGCTGCTCCTGCTTGGCTGGGCTCGCCGGCCGGCTTGGCAGGCGTCGCTCGCGGGGTTGATCGTCGGCCTGATCGTGGCGATCCTGGTCTGGCAGTTTCCCGTGGGACTCGCGGTCGATTCGGTCGTCGCCGGCGCGGTGTTCGCCTGCTGGCCGGTCATGTGGATCGTGTTCGCGGCGATCCTGCTTTACAACATCTCGCAACGCTCGGGCCGCTTCGCCGCCTTTCGCATGTGGATGATCGACAACCTGCCGAACGACCGGCGCGTGGTGCTGGTCGTGATCGGGTTTTCGTTCGGCGCGCTGCTCGAAGGGATTTCGGGCTTCGGCACGCCGGTCGCCATCACCAGTTCGCTGCTGATTCTGCTCGGCTTCCCCACGCTCGAAGCGCTCACCTTCACGCTGATCTTCAATACCGCGCCAGTCGCGTTCGGCGCGCTCGGCGTGCCGATCACCGTGCTCGGCGCGGTCACGCATTTGCCGGCCGACACGCTCGCCAAGATGGTCGGCCGCCAGTTGCCGTTCTTCGCCTTCCTGCTGCCCTTCTATGTGATCGGCGTCTATGCCGGCTTTCGCAACATGCTGCGGGTGTGGCCCGTGCTGCTGGTGTCGGGCGCGAGCTTCGCGCTCACGCAGTTCGTCGCGTCGAACTATGTGAACTACAGCTTGACCGACGTGTTGTCGTCGATGGTCTCGCTTATCGTCACGATCGCCTTTCTGCGCGTCTGGAAGCCCGCGGCGGATCCGAAGTTCGCGGTCAACATCGACCGCGTGGGCGAAGTGCGGGGCAAGATCGGCGGCGGCCAGGGCTGGTATCCGTGGATCATCGTCTCGGTGGTGGTGATCATCTGGACCGTGGCGAAGATTTTCCTGATCGGCGACGTCAAGGTGCCATGGCCGGGACTCGACAAGGCCGTCTTCATCACGCTGTACAACACGCCGTACAGCGCGGTGTGGGACTTCCAGCCGCTCGCCACCGGCACGGCGATTCTGGTCGCCGCGCTCATTACGGCGGCCGTGGTCAAACTGAGCCCGCGCGAATTCGGCGCGGCGATCGCCGACACGTGGGTGCAGACGCGCATCGCCATCCTCACGGTGGCGACCATCGTCGGGCTCGCGTATCTGATGAACTACTCGGGGCTGACGTACACGCTCGGCCTCGGCGCGTCGTCGGTCGGACCGTTCTTTCCGCTGGTGTCGGCATTCCTCGGCTGGGTCGCGGTGTTCCTGTCGGGCAGCGACACGTCGGGCAACGCGCTGTTCGGCAACCTGCAGGTGGTGGCGGCCAATCAGCTGAATCTCAACCCGATTCTGATGGCGGCTACGAACTCGTCCGGCGGCGTGATGGGCAAGATGATTTCGCCGCAGAACATTTCGACCGGGGTGGCGACCACCGAACTCAAAGGCAAGGAAGGCGTGGTCTTCGCCAAAACCTTCAAACACTCGATTCTGTTGACGGTACTGCTCGGCGTGCTGGTGTGGCTGCAGCAGAATGTCCTGCAGTGGATGATTCCGCATTGAGGCGGGTCGGGTTGTGCGGGCTATTACGCCTGCGCAACCCGTTGGCTCGATACGCGCGATGCACTCCGAGTGGCGGGCAGCGGCCGCGTGGACGCGGGCGTGCGTCGCTTTAGCCGGAACAGGCTGGAGCGACTTCGCCGGCGCTCCGCCGCCGCTCTGCCGCGCTGCCGCAAAATAATTCACGTTGCGCGCGCAGGCCTTTTCTTCCAGCTTGTCATTTCAGCCCCACTCCAACGTCCTGATCGCAATATTTCTCACATCAGCGTGAGAATTGCTCGTTATGCGCGGACCGCCACTGCGCTTACGATCGACGATTATCCAACGCCTCCGTCTCCCGGAACTTGCCGTTTCATTGCAGCCTGAAACGTTTCGCCCGACTGCACTGCTACGATGCACAGGTGTCTCGACTCAACCGCGCGCGGCGCCACCTCGATGAATGCTAAAAACCTGCTCCAGTTGCTGATCCTCGCCGCCCTGTGGGGCGCCTCGTTCCTGTTTATCCGGGTTGGCGTCACCGACTTCGGCGTCGCGCCGTTGATGGCACTGCGCGTCGGCATCGGCGCGGCCTTTCTCGCGATCGTGCTGATCGCGCGGCGTCCGCTGCGCCAGTCCGCGACGATCCTGCGCACGCGCGCTTTCCCGCTGCTAGTGGTCGGCATTCTGAATTCGGCGGCGCCCTTCTGCCTGTTCGCCTATGCCGAGTTGACGCTGTCGGCCGGCGTCACGTCTGTGATCAATGCGAGCACGCCGCTGTGGGGCGCGCTGGTCGGCTTTCTGTGGCTGCGCGACAGATTGAGCGCGCTGCGCACGCTCGGGCTGGTGATCGGCTTTCTCGGCGTGCTGATGCTGGTGTGGGATCAGATTGCCGCACCCGACGGCACGGCGGCCACGCCGCTCACCACCGCGCTAGCGGCCGGCGCCGCGCTCGGCGCCACGTTGCTCTACGGCATCGCCGCCAACTACACCAAGCGCCATCTGACCGGCGTCGACGCTCTGACCGTCGCCACCGGCACGATGACCGGCGCCACCATCGTGCTGCTGCCGCTCGCTCTGATCTACTGGCCGGCGGCGCCGATCTCGCTGCACGCGTGGGGCGCGGTGATCGCGCTCGGCGTCGCCTGTACCGGCGTCGCGTATATGCTGTTCTTCCATCTGATCGCGGTGGCCGGACCGGCGCGCGCGATTACGGTGACCTTCGTCATCCCGATCTTCGGCATTCTGTGGGGCGCGCTGTTTCTCGGCGAAAGCGTCTCGCCGGGCATGATTGAAGGCTGCGGCGTGATTCTGGTCGGCACCGCGCTCGCCACCGGCGTGGTCAAGCGTCTGCCGTGGATCGGCACGCGCCGCGCCGACACCTGAAATCCGCTTTGTTTCGCGCGACGCTTTCACGGCGTCGCCGACTCTCATAACTTTCATCTTTCGCGCCGCCACGCCTGGCCGCGCCGAATTCCGGCCGCACAAAAAATAGCCCGCACTCCACGTCGGAGTGCGGGCGAAACCGTCGCCCTACGAGGATAGGCGACGGGGCCACCGAGGCCGCGCAGCGCGCAGGCCGTCATCGGGCGAAGCATCGGTTCGTCGGCCGATGCTGGAATGGTCCGGAATGGTTTCGGATCGTCGATCGAGACTCGTCGCCAACTCACGCCGGGTCATGCAATCCGGCCCCATGAGTGTATAAAAGCAGCTTGTGTGCCAGCTATGTTAAATCGTTCGAAACCAACGACAACCGCTTGATTTTTCTTGAGTTTTTCTGCGGAGGAAGGTTGCGGAGAGAGTTACTCAGGAAGGCTTGGATAGTTACGTCACCGGGGTAACGTCACGTTACGTGCAGCCGCACGAGGCGGCCGCAGCGGTGGGTCAAGTTAGAGCGTTCGCCATTTCGTACGCTGAGCCGCGCCATGCCGAAGCTGCAGGCCGGTGGGCCGCCGCGATTCACGCGGGTTCAAGGCTGCGACGCATACCAACGCCAGAACGAGCAAGCTCGCCGCCCACATCCAGTAAGGAATCACGTCGAACATGGCCATCTCCCGTTGAACGGCCGGTTTGGACCGGTGTTGAGCGAACCAAGCAAAAGACGTCCGCAGGCGTTCGAGGATCGCTTGTCGGCCATGCTTTGCCGGACTCTCGGGGCATAAAAAAACCCGCCCGGAGTCATTCCCGGACGGGTTTCAGACAGCGTTGCCGCCTGCGGCGGCCTTGCTCAGTGCAACTGGTCGGCCATCAGACTCATGATCTGCTGGGCCTGCGGGCTCTGGTCGACTGTGCCCTTGTCGTCGACCACGGCGACACGCGTCTGGTTAGGCGTCACGGCGCGCACGTTCACCAGATACTGCTTGGCAACTTTTTCCTTCTTGCCGTGGAAAACCTGGCTCCAGAAGCCCTGTTCGGCCGATGTCATGTCCTTCGGGTCGACGTAGCGCACGAAGTACAGGCCGCGGGTCAGGTCGCGGTCGTCGACGGTGAAGTTGCTGCGGTCGAGCGCGAGGCCCACGCGCAACCAGGCGCGGTCGTACGGCTCGCCGAGCGTGAGTTCCGTCGACGAAAGCTGCGCTTCGTTGCCGTTCGCGTCCGCGTTCGGCGACGGTTGCTGGGCGGACAGCGAAACGTTTTGCGCCGCCGTGGCCGCAGCCGCCGACTTGGCGCCCGCCGTGGCCGCGTTCGGCGCCGTTTGCGCGCCGGCCGACAGGTCGGCGTTTTGCGCGTCAGCCGGTTTCGAGCGCGAATCGGCCAGCGCCAGCGCCGCCATCAGCCGCTTCAGATATTCCTGTTCGAGGCCCGGATCGTTCGGCTTCGCCACCCACGTGCTCGAATCGTTGTTCGTGCCGGTCAGCGCCTCGCGCATGCCCTTCTGGCTGACGAACACGTAGGTGCCGCCGTTCGGCGCCGCTTCGAGACGCGTGCGGTACTTGTTGCGCTCCGAGGTCACATAGCTGTTGCCCATGGCTTTGGACAGCGTGCCGCGGATCAGGCCGTCGTTGATCTGCGCGTGCGTTTCGTTCCAGTCGGTTTCCATCACGCCCTTGTCGCGCTGGTCGACCACCAGCAGAAAGCCCTGTTCCTGCCAAAAGCGGCGAATCTGCGGCCATGCCTGCTCAGGCGCCTTGTTGTCGATGACGAGCCAGCTTTCCGTGCCGTCGCGCTGGATATGCATGCCGCTGACCGCCGGCGCCACCACCACGGAATTGGCCGACGGCGCTTGCGCCTGAACCTGCTTGAGCGTGGACAACGAGGTTTCGCCGCCCTGCGGGGGCAACGAACGCTGATCGGCCGTCTCATCGACCATGTTCGGCGGTACGGCAAGTGATACCTGCTTCGATTTCGAGTCGCTCTTGTAGTCGACTTTGGTCGGCGACGACGTGCCGCAGCCGGCGACCAGACCGCCTGCCATCAGCATTACTGCAAACCGCTTGGTAAGACGAAGATCAGTCATGTTCGGGGAATCCTTCCGCTACGCCACGGCAAGTTTCCGTGGATCAACCCAACATTTTACCGATCCCGGCGAGTCATGTGCAAAAACCCGGGTTTGCCCGCGAATTGAGCAGCGCGAGGCGCGCGCAAACGACGCGGAATCAATCCGCGAGAAGGACTCCGAAGCGTCCAAACTCTGTCGACCTTTCCGTCAGGCGCAAGGATGTCGTTTTCGCGCCTGAAACGGCCTCGCGCACGGCAAATTTAACAATTACCCACATTTCCCAACGCACTGTCAGATACACCCTACGTCATCGTCAGATCATTGATTCGACAGCACTTTCCGAAGTCCTGTCGCGGTCAATTTCGATATATCTAAATTAACTGGATGCCGCTTCCAGTAACGGTTCAAAAACCCGAGTGATATCTTGAAATGGACATCACCAGAAGCCTTTGAGCGCTTCAGCCACGGGACCGACCGCCATGCCATTGCCTACTTTTACGCCGGCTTTCGCAGCCTCGGCGATCGCTTTCGCCGCCTTGTTCGCGAGCCGCGGCGCGTGCGCCGAACTCGGCGGCGCCATGCCGTCGAGGGCGGATGCGAGCGCCAGCGCGCCGCGCGCCATGTTGAACGGGGCGCTGCGCGTGCGCACATTTACCGACGCCGGCAACACGACTATCACCGAGTACGCGGCGAACACCGGCCAGATCATCGGCTATGCGTGGCAAGGCCCGACCATGCCGGACTTGCGCGCGCTGCTCGGCAAGTACGCGGACTCGTATCGCGCCGGCGCCGCCGCGGCGGCAGCGGACGGCAATCTGCACGTCTCGCGCGTGGCGCGGCCGGACGTGATCGTGGAATCCGGCGGCCCGATGCGCGGGTACGCAGGCCGCGCATGGCTGCCGACGGCGCTGCCGCCCGGCGTGACAGCCGACGATTTCCAGTGATGCGCCCCCGACCACGCACACGGCATCCGCACTCCACCTCGACGAACACGCGCCACACCATGAAATCCGACCTGTCCTCTTATGCCCCGCTGCTGATCTGCGCCGCCCTCGCGGGATGCGGCGGCGGCGGTGGCGGCGGCACGCCGGCCGCCACGTCCCCGACCGGGCCGGCCGCACCGGGCAACAGCCCGGGCGCCGCCAGCGCGCCGGTAGCCGCCGCGCCGCCCGCCGCCTCGGGCGCGAGCCCAGGCGGCTCCGTGCCGCAGTCGAACACGCCGAACGTCCAGCCGATCGCCGTCTCCGCCGCGCCCGGTCTGACGCGCAACATGCTGACGACGAGCGTTACCGTCTGCCAGCCCGGCACCAGCAATTGCGTGACGGTCGACAATGTCCAGGTCGACACCGGTTCGCACGGACTCAGGATTCTGGCGTCCGCATTGCCGGCCGACCTGCCGCTCGCGGCAATCGCGTCGGGCAGCGGGATTGCGGGCGAATGCGCGGTGTTCGGCGGCGGCTACACCTGGGGCGCGGTGCGCAGCGCGGACGTCCGCATGGCCGGCCAGTTGGCAGCCTCGATTCCGATCCAGACCATCGCCGATCCGGCGCTCCCCGACGTGCCTGCCGACTGCGAGGGATCCGGCCGCGCCATGCAGACGGTGGCCGGCCTGCGCTCGAACGGTATTCTCGGCGTGGGCCTGTTCGCGGCCGACTGCGGCAGCGGCTGCGTCAGCGCCGCGCTGCCGCGCTGGTACTACAGTTGCGACGCCGGCGGCGCCTGTCTCGCCAGCACGCAAGCCCTCGCGCAGCAGGTCACCAATCCGGTCAGCCGCTTTGCGCTCGACAACAACGGCATGGTCATCGACCTGCCGGCCATCGCCGACGCCGGCGCGGCCAGCGTATCGGGTTCGATGATCTTCGGCATCGGCACCCAGGCCAACAACGCGCTGAACGGCGCCAGCGTCCTCAAGGCGAATCCGGTGACGGGCTACGTCGTCACCACGAGCGGCGGGCAGACCTATTCGCAGAGCTATGTCGACAGCGGTTCGAATGGGCTGTTCTTCCGCACGAGCCAGTTCCCGCAGTGCGGCTTCTGGTACTGCCCGGCTTCGATACAGGCCGCGAGCGCCGCGATCACCGGTACAGATGGCGCGTCGAACATGGTGTCGTTCGCTGTCGCCAATTCGAGCGCGCTGTTCGCCTCGTCGAACAATGCCTTCAACAATCTGGCCGGCGTGGCCAGCAGCGGCTTCGGCTGGGGCTTGCCGTTCTTCTTCGGACGACGTGTCTATACCGCCATCGCCTCGCGCGAGACATCGGCGGGCCCGGGGCCGTACTACGCGTTCTGAACCGATGGCTTCTTTCGACGCTGAAATTTCGCAAACTCTTCGGGCGAACCGTTTTGGGATCCATCGGCTGAGATAATTCCGTGCTCCGGCTAACCTGGTTCCGATTAGTTAGTCATGCAAATTCTGGACGTCTCGGCAGATGGAAGAACCCACTTTTTCGCTCGATCATTTCGAGCAGCTCGTCTACACGCGGCAGCATCTGAAAGCCGCGATCCAGTTCATCGCCGCGCTGGCGCTCCTGCAGCAGAAGCGCGGCGAACTGGACGGCAGCTTTCGCGCCTCGGGCATGGCCGGTCTGCCGCCCGCCGAGCAGCACATGCGCTTCTGCACACGTCTCGCGAGCGCGGCGTCGACCCTGTTCGCGGACCCGGCATTCCAGTTGCCGACCGAATGCTTCAGATTGCTTCTGACATTGCACGAATGGGTCGGATTGGTGTTTGCCTGCACGCCATTCGGTAATGCGGACCACGTAAGCCGTCACCTGAATCCGCGTGGTCCGGATAACGCCCAGTTTCTACCCGGCGACCGCTTCATCGAAAAACTCTGCGTGCTCTATTCGACCGAGTCCGAACTGGAACTCGACTTCGCCGCGCTGTGGGCCAATGATAAATCGCTTGCCGCCTGTCTTGCACTCGCTCTGCTGGCGCCGGTCTTCAAGGGCTCGGCGAACGCGCATATCAAACGCGAAGCGCTAATGGAATGGCTGCCCGGCAAACTGCAGCAGATCGACGACCTCGACGACCTGCCAACCGCCGTGCTGCACAACGCCTATATGTTCTGCAGCTACGCGGACACGCCGCGGCGGCACGAGATCAAGCGGGACATCAACGCGCTGGTGCGCCGCAAGCTGGACCAATTAGGACTGGCCGACATTCCCGCGGCACAACTGGCGCGCACGAAAAGCCGCAAGCAACGTGGCAAGAAACCGCTCATGGTGGTCGTGCTCGAGTGGTTCAGCGGCGCGCATTCGATCTACCGCACGCACTCGCTTACGCTCGAAGCCGCGCGCGAACATTTCGAAGTGGTAGCTTTCGGTTTCGGCTATGCCGTGGACGAGATTGGCCGCGCGGTGTTCGACCGTTTCATCGAACTGGAAGAGCCGGAATATATCGGCGAATGTCTGAGAACAATTCGCGATTTTGCCGAGGCGGAACAGCCCGACGTGCTCTATATGCCCAGCGTCGGCATGTTCGCGCTCACGGTGTTCATGTCGAACCTGCGCATTGCGCCGCTGCAGATCGCCGGCCTTGGGCACCCGGCCACCACGCACTCCGACAAGATCGATTACGTCAGCGTGGAGGAAGACTACGTCGGCGACCCCGACTGTTTCAGCGAGCGTCTGATGAAACTGCCGAAAGACGGCCAACCGTACCGGCCGTCGGTGGCGCTGCCGGAGATCGTCGCCGAGATTCCGCCGTCACGCGAGACGCTGGAGATCGTCATCACGGCCAGCGCAATGAAGCTCAATCCCGGCTTTCTCGAAGCGTGCCGTGAAATCGGCGAACGCGGGGCGACGCCGGTCCAATTTCACTTCATGAGCGGCGTGCCGTTCGGTTTGCCGCTCGACCGCATGCGCGACGTGATTCGCCAGACGCTGCCGCACGCCGTCGTGCACAGCTTTCATGAATACGCGGGCTATCTGGCGCGCGTCAATCGCTCGGACCTGTTTCTCAGTCCGTTTCCGTTCGGCAATACCAACGGTATCGTCGACGCGCTCACGCTGGGTTTGCCCGGCATCTGCAAGCGCGGGCCGGAGGTGTTCGAGCGCATCGACGGCGCGCTGTTCGAGCGCGTGGGCATGCCGTCGTGGACCACTGCGGAGAGCGTCGAGGATTACATCGCCGCCGCCGTGCGAATGATCGACGCCCACGATGAGCGCACGGCCCTGCGGAAGCGCCTGATCGATATGCGGGCGGTGGAACGGTGCTTTGAAGGACGTCCGCAGGCGTTCGGTGAATGCGTGCTGGAACGGATGCGGGCAAAGCCACGCAAGCGAGACGAGGCGACGGCTTGAGTTTCGGCGCCGCGCGCTGTGCTACTCGGTCGCGCTGGTGGCCGGTGTCGCCAGATTGGCCGGCGCGAGCCAGTTGAATGCGCTCAGCGTCGGGCCGTTGAACGTGCACTCCGCGGCCGCCGGCGTGACGGTCTTCCGCGTCCTGGCGGATTTGAACCAGAACCCTCCGGTTGCCGACGCATCCGATGCGCCTGCCGCACCTACAGCCACAGCCGAAGCTGCGAGCGGCGCACTCGCCGCCCCGGGCGCTGACGCCGGGACCGCCGCCCGTTCGATCGATCCTTCGACCACCACGCGCGAGCCGTGGATACCGGTGGCGGCATGGGTGATCTTGAGCGTATCGGGCGACGTTTCCGCCAGCTTGCTTCGCATCAACTGTTCGCATGCGTCCGTGTTCTTGTAGACGGCCGTGCAGCCCGCCAGCAGCGCAGCGGCGGTCGTGACGCAGACGAGAGAGAGAATCCGAATCTTCATTGATGTTCCGTTTTTCAAGCCGTCGGCAATTGTAGCTTACGGCCTGCTTCAACGGCAGCGGCGTCGGGCACCGGCGAGGCACGCCGATCCGGTGCGATGGCAGCGCGCTGCTACTGCTGATCCTGGTGGCCATCGGCGTCGCGGTGATCGCGCAGAGCGGTACGCTGCCAATCGTGTTCGAACTCCGACCCGTACCCGTATTCAGGCCACACGCGGCCCATCGCCCGAAAAAGCTCAATTGAACAAAACAGTCCGTGCGAGGATGCGCTGCTATCCAACGCGCGATGCAACACGACTGTTGTCCGTGCGGCCGCTCAATTCGAGGGCATTGCCGGTTGCACGTAGGTGCGCACGCCGGCGAGCGGCGAACCATAACCGCCGGAATTGGTGTGATTCGGCAGGCCGTTGACCAGTTGCGCGCGCGGGTCGGTCGGATTCAGGTTCATTTCCCCTGCCTGCTGGTTGCCGTGCGTCGGATATTCGCTGCCTCGCGCCGCGTTCGGCATCAAACGCGTGCTGTTTTGCGGCGCGTTCATGTCGTCCTGCGGGCTCAAACCCTGCGCGCCCACCTGTGCGGCGATCGCGCACGCGGCCGCGCACAGTAAAACCCGCCCTACCTGCGACATCGTCGATGTTCGTTTCATACCTGCCTCCGGCAAAATGAAATGAAGGGGATCAAGTCGCGCCCCGGCATACAACAGGCCCGCACGCGACGGCCAACTCACCACACCAGTTATACGCGCCACGCCGCGCTTCGGATTCGGCGACCGTCAGGACGCGCCGCGGTCAACAGGGAAACCGGCGGGCACGGTCTTTTATTCCGGTTGCGGCGAGCGCCACGCGAAACCCGGCGAACGCCTATCCTTACGCCTATTACCGATTTTGTTCCCGCGCGGTCGCGCCCGATAATGGACGTCATGAACCCACAACCCAATCTTCAGGCTCGCATGCTGCGCGCCACGCTTGCGACGCTCACCGCAACGCTGCTGCTGGCGGCCTGCGCCGGCCCGTCGGCCTCGAATTCCGCGTCAACTTCCGCATCGTCCAGTCCGGCGCTGCTCGATGCCGCGATTTCCGGACCGCAACGCGGCGACAAGGCCCGCGCCCGCGACGTCTACCGCCATCCGAAGGAAACGCTGCAATTCTTTGAACTCGCGCCGTCGCAAAGCGTGCTGGAGATCGAGCCGGGCGGCGGCTGGTACACGGATATCCTCGCGCCGTATCTGCGCGAGCACGGCAAGCTCTACGAAGCGCAGTACGACGGCCCGCAGAGTGCGCCATCGGCGGAAACACAGGCCAATCGGGCCGCGTTCGCGCGCAAGCTGGCGGCCACGCCCGCCGTGTACGGCCATGTCGTGGTCGGCACGCTGCACGCCGGCCAGTTCAGCGGTTTTCCGGCCGATGCCAGCGTCGACGAGGTCCTGACCTTCCGCAACATCCATAACTGGATCAAGGACGGCCAGATCGACGCCAACCTGCGCGCGTTCTACGCGGCGCTCAAGCCGGGTGGTGTGCTCGGTGTCGAGGAACATCGCGCGGCGCCGGGGACCTCGCTGCAACAGACCATCGACACCGGCTATGTGACGGAAGACTACGTGATCGAACACGCACGCGCGGCCGGCTTCGAACTGGCCGGAAAGAGCGAAGTGAACGCCAACCCGCGCGACACGAAAAACTACCCGAACGGCGTCTGGTCGCTGCCGCCGACCTTCGAAGGTGGCGACGTCGACCGGGCGAAATATGCGGCGATCGGCGAATCGGATCGCATGACTTTGCGCTTCGTGAAACCGGCGCATTGACCTCCGCCAGTCTCAAGCCACAAGGGAACGGCGCTTGACGCCGTCCCGATAATATGGTCCTATTGCGCACTATGTACCGCGCCCAGACCATCCTATCGCTACTACTAGCCCCCTCTACCGGGCTAGGTCTGCTGCTGCGCGCTTCCATCTGAAACACCCGAAGCACCGCAAAATTCCCCAGTAACTGACCCAGCCCCGGTTTTCGACCGGCGCCTCGTCATGTCTTTTCGTCGTCCGGTCGACTCCCAGCTACCTGGTCTCACCCACGGATGATGAAAATGTTGAAGAACCCCGCTACCAAATACCGCTCGTTCAAGCCCGTCACCTTGACGGATCGCCAGTGGCCGTCGCGCACCATCACGCACCCGCCGATCTGGATGAGCACCGACCTGCGCGACGGCAATCAGTCGCTGTTCGAGCCGATGGACGCGCAACGCAAGATGCGCATGTTCAAGACGCTGGTGCAGATCGGCTTCAAGGAAATCGAAGTCGCGTTTCCGTCCGCTTCGCAGACCGACTTCAATTTCGTGCGTGAGCTGATCGAAGGCGGCCATATCCCCGACGACGTCACCATCGAAGTCTTGACGCAAGCGCGCGACGACCTGATCGAGCGCACCTTCGAATCCTTGCGTGGCGTGCCGCGCGCCATCGTCCACCTGTACAACGCGACCGCGCCGGAATTCCGCAAGATCGTCTTCAATCTGGAAAAGAGCGGCGTGAAGGAACTGGCGCAAAACGCTGCGCGCACGATGAAGCGCATCGCCGCCACCATGCCGGAAACGCAGTTCACGTTCCAGTACAGCCCGGAAGTGTTCAGCGGCACGGAAATCGAATTCGCCAAGGAAGTCTGCGACGCCGTGTTCGATGTCTGGCAACCGACGCCGGAACACAAGGCCATCGTCAACTTGCCGGCCACCGTCGAAATGTCCACGCCGAACATCTACGCGGACCAGATCGAGTGGATGCACCGCAATCTCGCGCGCCGCGATTCGCTGATCATCTCGGTGCATCCCCATAACGATCGCGGCACCGCCGTGGCCGCCGCTGAACTCGCCGTGATGGCCGGCGCGGATCGTATCGAAGGCTGCTTGTTCGGCAACGGCGAGCGCACCGGCAATGTGGACCTCGTCACGCTCGCATTGAACCTGTACACGCAGGGCGTCGATCCGGGCCTCGACTTCTCGAACATCAACGAAGTCGCGCGTACCGCGGAAGAATGCACGCAGTTGCCGATCCATCCGCGTCATCCGTATGTCGGCGATCTGGTGTTCACGGCCTTCTCGGGCTCGCATCAGGACGCGATCAAGAAGGGTTTCTCGGTGCAGAAGCCGGACGCGGTCTGGGAAGTGCCCTACATGCCGATCGATCCGGCCGATCTCGGCCGCACCTACGATTCGGTAATTCGCGTGAACAGTCAGTCCGGCAAGGGCGGCATCGCGTATCTGCTCGAACAGGGCTACGGCGTCGTGTTGCCGCGCCGCCTGCAGGTGGACTTCAGCTCGGCCGTGCAGCGCTTCACCGACGACAGCGGCCAGGAAGTCACGTCCGCGCAGATCTGGGAATTGTTCCAGCAGGAATATGTGCAGAACACCGCGCCGATTCATTACGTGGGCCACAGCCTCGCCGAGCGCGATGGGCGCGAGCGCATCAAACTGACGGTCGATATCCACGGCACGCGGCGCGTGCTGACCGGCGAAGGCAACGGCCCGCTCGACGCGCTGATGCACGCGATCGGCGTGCCGGTGCGAATTCAGCACTATGAAGAACGCGCGTTGACGCAAGGCGCGGATGCCCGCGCGGTAGCGGTGGCCGAAATGGCCGGCGCCGATGTGACCGGCAGCGCGTTCGGCGTCGGCATCGACGCCAATCTGGTGACGGCGTCGATTCGCGCGGTGATCAGCGGGGTCAATCGCGCTTACGCTCGCGTCAATGCGCAGGCGCGGGAAAGTTTCTTTGACGCCGCGATGAACAATGCCGCGGAAAGCGTGGGCGTTTAAGGTTCGATGAGCGTGGCTGCGACTGCGTAGCGGTGTTG
Organism: Paraburkholderia sp. BL25I1N1; assembly: GCF_003002025.1. GTDB lineage: Bacteria > Pseudomonadota > Gammaproteobacteria > Burkholderiales > Burkholderiaceae > Paraburkholderia. The sequence continues at coordinate 76,580 of NZ_PVZB01000004.1, read as the reverse complement.
TTAGAAGGGGGCGTTCCGACGCCCCCTGTTGTTTGGCTGCTGTCTTGGTGCGTCGCCGTGCTGGCGCATCGCAGTCATGCCGCTGCGGCTTGCGGCCTGCCGCATGCCTACCCTGCCGCATTACCGCCGTCCGGCTCCGCCCGGTTCAGTCCATTCATCCGGCAAACTATGCGTCAACGTCGAGACGAAACGCTCCGTTTCCGGCGCGCGCGGCTGCATGAAAATCTCGCGCGACGGCCCGGCCTCCACCACCACGCCGTTATTCAGAAACACCACGTCCCGCGCGATCGTCGCGGCGAGCCGCAAGTCGTGCGTGGCCATCAGCATGGTCATGCCTTCAACGGCGAGCTGCTTGAGCACTTCCACCACTTCCGCGGCGAGCCCAGGATCGAGCGCCGAGGTCGGCTCGTCGCATAACAGCACTTCCGGCGACGGCGCCAACGCCCGCGCAATCGCCACCCGCTGCTGCTGACCGCCCGACAGCGTGGAAGGCCATGCGTCCGCCTTCTGCGCGATGCCGACCTTTTCCAGCAACTCGTCCGCGCGAGCGCGTGCTTTGTCCTTGTCCCACTTCAGCACGGTCACCAAGCCTTCCATCACGTTCTGCCGCACCGTCAGATGCGGAAACAGCTGAAAGTTCTGGAACACCATGCCGGTGCGGCGGCGAATCGTCAGCACCGCTTCGCGAGAAGGCCGCTGGTCGCGGCTGAATTCCAGCCGCTGGTCGCCGAGTTCGAGAGCCCCGGACTCTGGAATCTCGAGCAGATTCACGCAACGCAACAGCGTGCTCTTGCCGCTGCCCGATGGACCGATCAACGCGGTGACATTACCCGAGGCGAGTTGAAGATCGACCGAGTTGAGCACCCGCAGGCCGCCGAAATACTTGTCGATTTTTTCCAGCCGGATCATCAGTTGCCTGCCTGGAAAAGTGCGTGGCGCCCGAACTTGCGCTCGAGCCTGACTTGCGCCGACGACAACACGGAACTGAACACCAGATAAACCAGCGCGGCTTCCGTGTACAGAATCAACGGCTCATAAGTCACCGATGCGATACGTTGCGCCGCCTGAAACACCTCGGGCACGGTCAGCACCGCTGCGAGCGAAGTGTCCTTCACCAGCGCGATAAACGAATTGGACAATGGCGGCAACGCAACGCGCGCAGCTTGCGGCAGGATCGCGCGACGCAAGGCCTGCTCGCGCGTCATCCCCATCGAATACGCCGCTTCCCATTGCCCTTTAGGGATCGACTCGATCACGCCGCGTATCACTTCGGAGTTGTACGCGCCGACATTCAGCGAAAAGCCGATGATCGCCGCCGTCAACGGATCGAGCACGATGCCTACGTTCGGCAAGCCGTAGAAGATCACGAACAGTTGCACGAGCAACGGCGAGCCGCGAAACAACCATACATAGAAGCGCACGACCGCCACCGCCCACTTCGGTCCGAACAAGCGGACCAGCGCGACGAGAAACGCCAGCGCGAGCCCGATCGCGAACGAGATCAGCGTGAGCGGCACGGTAAACACGAGCCCCGCATACAGCAGGGGCCACAGCGACTGCGCCATCAGATGCAACCATGCCGGCATGATTCAGACTCGCGGAAGGCGTTTACTGGGAGACGTCTTTGCCGAAATACTTCTGCGAGATCTTCGCGTAGGTGCCGTCTTTCTTCATGTCGGCGAGCGCCTTGTTGATCGCCGCCTGCAATTCCGGGCTGCCTTTGCGAATCAGCACTGCGGACTTGTCGCTGCTGTCGGGCGAGGTATCGAGCGCGGCGATCTTCACTTTCGCATCCGGCTTGTGCTTCTTGAAGTCGAGGAACGACAGCGAGTCGTTGACGGTGGCATCGACGCGGCCCGAGGTCAGCAGATCGATCGACTCATTGAAGCCCTGCACGGGGATCACTTCCGCGCCGTGCGCGGCCGCGATCTTGCCGAAGTTGCTGGTCAGCGTATTGGCCGACTTCTTACCCTTCAGGTCGTCGAAGTTCTTGATCGTGGTGTTGTTCGACGCCACGATCAGCGCCGCGTGCGACGTGATGTACGGATCGGAGAAATCGTATTTGGCCTTGCGCGCATCGGTCACGGCCACTTCGTTGATCACCGCGTCGTAACGGTTCACATCGAGGCCGGCAATCAGACCGTCCCATTTGCCTTCGACGAATTGCGGCTTGACGCCGAGACGCTTCGCGATCTCGGTGCCGATCTCGACGTCGAAACCGGTCAGCTTGCCCGATTCGTCGTGGTACGTGAACGGCGCATAGGTGCCTTCGGTGCCGATCTTGAACACGCCGGCGGATTTGATCTGCGCGAGTTCGTCGGCGGCGAATGCGGAATTCACGGCCACGGCCTGGAACAACGCGATCAGCAGAATGGAACGAATCGATTTCATCAGGCGGCTCCGTCAAATGTGCCACGTGGGTGGCTGAGTCTTGTGTTGGACAGTCCCCGCCGGCGCGTGCGCCTTGCAGAGTGGGCGGACTGTAGCAAACGGCCTGCGTTTTTACAAAGGATCAGGTTTTCGATCGATATGCGCTTGCGTGCTAAGCGAACAGCCAAGGCCTCTGGTATGACGCGGATTCCAACTCTACAGCAGATAGGACAGACGCGGGTTGCATCGCAACACGGAACCTATGTCGCGCGCCATCGGGGAAAACGCGAGAGCGGTGCTGCCGCGGCGAATGCGCGGCATAAAAAAGAGCGGCGCCGCGTTTGAATGCGGCGCCGCCCATTGGCGGATTGCGAATAGCTTACCGCTCCACCGGATGCGGTTCCTTGCGCTTGTTGGCGACGCGGATCGCGTCGAAGTAGGCACCGTTCGGCGGACGTTTCAGATAGCGGCCGGCGCCGCGCTCCGCCCGCAACTCGCCGTTGGTCCAGGCGAGCGCGCCGCGAGTGAGCGTGTGCATCGCCACGCCTTGCACCGTCATGCCTTCGAACACGTTGAAGTCGACCTTCTGATGATGCGTTTTCACCGAAATCGTTTTGCTCGCGTTCGGGTCCCACACCACGAGGTCGGCATCCGCACCGACCCGCACCGCGCCTTTGCGCGGATACAGGTTGAAGATCTGCGCGGCATTGGTCGACGTAATGCGCACGAACTCGTTCGGCGTGAGACGCCCCGAGTTCACGCCGTGATGCCAGAGCACCGCCATGCGGTCTTCCACACCGCCGCAGCCATTCGGGATCTTCGTGAAGTCGTCGCGGCCCATGGCTTTCTGCGACGCGCAGAACACGCAGTGATCGGTTGCCGTGGTGTGCAGCTGGCCGGCTTGCAAACCCCGCCACAATGCCTCGCGATGCTCGGCCGAGCGGAACGGCGGGCTCATCACGTGGGCCGCCGCGCGGGTCCAGTCGGGATCGCGATACACCGCTTCGTCGATCACCAGATGGCCCGGCAATACCTCGCCGAACACGCGCAGACCTTCGCTGCGGGCGCGGGCGATCGCATCGACCGCGTCTTTCGAGGACACGTGCACGATATACACCGGCACGCCCAGCACCTGCGCGATCCGGATCGCGCGATTGGCGGCCTCGCCCTCCACTTCGGGCGGCCGCGACAGCGGATGCGCCTCCGGACCGGTAAAGCCTTTCGCCAGCAACTGACGCTGCAATTGAAACACCAGCTCGCCGTTTTCCGCATGCACAGTCGGCAGCGCGCCGAGTTCGAGCGAGCGCGAGAAGCTGTTCACCAGCACTTCGTCGTCGGCCATGATGGCGTTTTTGTAGGCCATGAAGTGCTTGAAACTCGACACGCCGTGTTCATGCACCAGCGTACCCATGTCGCGATAGACCGAATCGTCCCACCATGTCACCGCGACGTGAAAGCCGTAGTCCGCCGACGCCTTCTCGGCCCAGCCGCGCCACTCCTTGAACGCGTCCATCAGCGGCTGCTTGGGGCTTGGAATCACGAAGTCGATGATGCTCGTGGTGCCGCCCGATAAACCCGCCGCCGTGCCCGTGTAGAAGTCGTCGCTCGCCGTGGTGCCCATGAACGGCAATTCCATATGCGTGTGCGGATCGATACCGCCGGGCATCACGTATTGACCGCCCGCATCGACGATCGCGGCGCCGGCGGGCGCCTCCAGGTCCGCTCCGATCTGCAGGATCGTGCCGCCGTCCTGCGGGTCCGCACACAACACGTCCGCACGATACGTGTTCTCCGCGTCGATAATCGTGCCGCCGCGAATCAGGGTCGTCATGTTGCCGCCTCCTTATGAACTGCTGGTTTCGGTGCTACGTCATTCGCTGTACTCGTGGGTCCGCTTTATGCGCTCGCCACGCGCGCACTCGGTCCTTTGCTCAGCTTCATCCACGCGCTATATACGATCGACGCCAACGCGAGTCCGACAAACCACGCGTACGTATAGAGCGTATTGAAGATCGCCGGCACGTTCGGGAACGAGGCCGGAAACGCGGTATGCAAGAAGCCCGGCAGATTCGGCAGCACGCCGATCACGAGCGCGACCACCGCGCCGATATTCCAGCCGCCGGTGTAGCTGTATTCGCCGTGTTCGTCGAACAGTTCACGCGTGTCGAGCCGTGTACCGCGGATCAGGAAATAGTCGACCATCAGAATGCCCGCTACGGGACCGAGCAACGCGGAGTAGCCGACCAGCCACGTAAAAATATAACCCTGCGTGGTGGCGAGAATCTTCCAAGGCATCATGACGATCGCGATGGTCGCGGTGATCATGCCGCCCACGCGATACGAAATGCCCTTGGGCCACAGGCTCGAAAAATCATAAGCCGGGCCGACAAGATTCGCGGCGAGATTGCAGCACATAGTGTCGAGCGTCAGGATGATCAGCGCGACACCCACGCCGATGCCGGTCATGCGGCTCGTCAGATCGATCGGATCCCAGATCGCCTTGCCGTAGATCACCACCGTCGCCGACGTAACAACCACCGAGATCACCGAGAGCAAGGCCATCGGCACCGGCAAGCCGACCGACTGGCCGATGATCTGATCGCGCTGCGTTCTGGCAAAGCGCGTGAAGTCGGGGATATTGAGCGCGAGCGTGGCCCAGAAGCCGACCATGGCCGTGAGGCCGGGCCAGAACGTGGCCCAGAACAGGCCTTCTTTCTTGCCGCCCGGCACGAATTGCGACGGCGCCGACAGCATCGAGCCGAGACCGCCCGCTTTCGATGTCGCCCACCACACCAGTGCAATGCACATCACGATCTTGATCGGCGCGGACCAGCTTTCGAGCCAGCGGATCGAATCCGTGCCGTGCACGATGAAGTAGATCTGCAGCGCCCAGAACACCAGGAAGCACGCCAGTTGCGCGAGCGAGATGTCGAGAAACGGTAACGCCGCGCCGTGCAGCGCGTTGCCGGTGAGAATGTTCAGCAGCGTATAAATCGCGCTGCCGCCGAGCCACGTCTGAATCCCGTACCAGCCGCATGCCACAATGGCGCGCAGCATTGCCGGCAGCTTGGCGCCCTGCGTGCCGAACGAGGAGCGCACCAGCACCGCGTACGGAATGCCGTGCTTCGCGCCGGCGTGGCCGATCAAGAGCATCGGCACCAGCACGATCAGGTTGCCGAGCAGCACGGTCGCCACCGCTTGCCACGGCGACATGCCCTCTTCCGTCAAACCGGCGGCGAGCATGTACGACGCGATGTTCATCACCATGCCCACCCACAGCGCGGCGAAGTGATACCACTTCCACGTGCGCTGCGCGACGCCGGTCGGCGCAAGGTCGTCGTTGTAAAGACTGCTGCCCTGCACGCCGGCCGCGAACTGCGGGTCGGCGGGTTGCGCTGTCTGCTTCATCTAGAGCTCTCCATTCGATCGTTGAGACCCGCGCGGCTTCTATCGGCGCGTCGAGCCTTTTGGGGAATGACAGGTTCAGTACTAGCGCTGCGTTTGTTTCAGTTCCCTTCAACCACGCTCTGTTTTCAGGCGGCTTTTGCCGCGTGCGCCGGTTCGCCGGTTTCAGCCGCGTCCGCCGATGCGCTCAGCCCAGCGTCCACGCGCGCCGGATTGTTCGAATGCGTGGTCCAGTTCGCATACTCGCCGTTGTCCACGCGTTCCATCGAGATGCACTGTTCGACCGGACACACATGCATGCACAGATTGCAGCCCACACATTCGGAGTCCATCACTTCAAAATGCCGGACGCCATCTTTTTCTTTCATGATCGCCTGGTGAGCCGTGTCTTCGCAGGCGATATGACACAAGCCGCACTGGATGCACTTGTCCTGGTCGATGCGCGCCTTGATATCGTATTTGAGGTTCAGGTACTTCCAGTCGGTGACGTTCTGGACGGCGCGGCCGCGAATATCGTCGAGTGTCGCGTAGCCTTTTTCGTCCATCCAGTTGGAGAGGCCGTCGGTCAGGTCGGAAACGATACGGAATCCATAGTGCATGGCCGCCGTGCAGACCTGCACGCTGCCCGCGCCGAGCACCATGAATTCCGCGGCGTCGCGCCATGTCGAAATCCCGCCGATGCCGGAGATCGGCAGATTCGGCGTTTCCACATCGCGCGCGATTTCGGCGACCATGTTCAACGCGATCGGCTTCACGGCCGGGCCGCAGTAGCCGCCGTGCGTGCCCTTGCCATCAACCATCGGCAACGGCGACATCGCGTCCAGATCGACCGCGACGATGGAGTTGATCGTGTTGATCAGCGACACGCCATCCGCGCCGCCCTTGTAGGCCGCGCGCGAACCCGTTCGAATGTCGCTGATGTTCGGCGTGAGCTTGACGAGGCACGGCAGCCTGGTGCCTTCCTTGACCCAGCGCGTGACCATCTCGACATACTCGGGCACCTGGCCGACCGCCGCGCCCATGCCGCGCTCGCTCATGCCGTGCGGGCAGCCGAAATTCAGTTCGACCGCGTCCGCGCCCGTGTCTTCGACGAGCGGCAGAATCCACTTCCAGTCGCGCTCGTTGCACGGCACCATCAGCGAGACGATCATCGCGCGGTCCGGCCAGTCGCGTTTGACTTGCGCGATTTCCTTCAGATTGACGTCGAGCGGACGGTCGGTAATCAGTTCGATGTTGTTCAGGCCCGCCATGCGCTGGCCGTTCCATTGCACCGCGCCATAGCGCGAGCTGACGTTCACCACATGCGGGTCGAGACCGAGCGTCTTCCACACCACGCCGCCCCAGCCCGCTTCGAAAGCGCGGTTCACGTTATAGGCTTTGTCGGTCGGCGGCGCGGAGGCGAGCCAGAAAGGATTCGGCGAAGTAATGCCGGCAATCGTACAGCGCAGATCGGCCATGTTCGGCTCCTTGGGGACTGCTGTTTTTTGTCTGGTATGACGCTTCGTTTGGCTTGGCTCGATTCGCTTCAGGCGGCTTTCACCGCTGTACGAGCGAACTGTGCATCGATCGCGGCAGCGGCGATCTTGCCGTCCTGCACCGCCTGCACCGTGAGGTCGATGCCGCCGGTGGCCGCGCAATCGCCGCCGGCCCACACGTTCGCGAGCGAGGTCTGGCCATTCGCATCGACCGCGATACGGCTGCCGTCCAGCGTCAGCAACTCACGCTCGATGCCGACCGGCACCAGCGCTTGACCGATCGCCTTGAGCACCATGTCGGCTTCGACCACGAAGCGCTCCTCGCCACCATCTTTCGACGTACGCGCGAATTCGACACCGGTCACCACGCCGCCGTCGCCGATCAAACGCATCGGCGTGGCATGCGTGATGAGCGTGACGCCGCTGGTCTGCGCAAAGTCGCGTTCGGCCCAGGTCGCGCTCATCGCTTCGACACCGCGCCGGTACACCATCGTCACCGAGGTCGCGCCGAGCTTGCGGCTTTGCACGGCAGCGTCCACCGCCGTATTGCCGCCGCCGATCACGACCACGCGGCGCCCAACCGGCACCGTGCCGAGATCGCTCGCGCTGCGTACCTGCTCGATGAAGTCCACCGCATCCATCACGCCGCCGAGGTCTTCGCCGTCCATCGCGAGCGCGCGCACGCCGGTCAGGCCGATCGCGAGAAACACGGCGTCGTGCTGCTTGCGCAGCGTGTCGAGGTCGACATCGCGTCCGAGCGCGACGCCGTGTTTGATCTCGATGCCGCCCACCGAGCACAGCCACTCCACTTCACGCTGTGCAAAGTCATCGACGGTTTTATAGGCGGCGATGCCATATTCGTTCAGGCCGCCGGCTTTTGCGTGCGCGTCGTAGATCGTCACGTTATGGCCCGCCAATGCGAGCCGATGCGCACAAGCAAGTCCCGCCGGACCCGCGCCGACCACCGCGACGTGCCGTCCGGTTTCCGCCGCGCGCTTGAAAAGCACTTCGCCGCGCGCCATCGCCCAATCCGTGGCGTGGCGTTGCAGCGCGCCGATCGCCACCGGCTTCGCATCCTGATGGTTACGCACGCAGGCGCCTTCGCACAGAATTTCCGTCGGGCAGACGCGCGAGCACATGCCGCCCAGCGGGTTGGCCGACAGAATATCCACGGCCGCGCCCTTCAGATTGCCGTTGCTGATCTTGCGAATGAAGCTGGGAATGTCGATCTGCGTCGGGCAGGCGTTCACGCACGGCGCGTCGTAACAGTAGTGGCAGCGGCTCGCCGCCGCGGCGGCAGCGCTTGCGTCGAGCAAGGGCGCGATGTCGGAAAACTCGCATGAGAGCTGCTCGGGCGAGAGCCGCTGAGCGGCAATGTCGCCGGTTTGCTTGATGGCCATACTCGTTCCTTCTTCGATGTGAGGACGTAGCCGCTCCTGCCGGCCACGCTGCGGAGCCGGGACGGCATGTTTTATGGGCACTACGGTGAAGCGGGTCAAACGGGTAATGAGGACCGCAACCGCTAAAGCGTCATGAAACCGGCTCGCACGCACGTTCCAGCATGGCGTGCAGCAACACGTTGGCGCCGGCCTCGATCCATTCGAAGGTGGCGTCCTCAATCTCGTTGTGACTGATCCCGTCCACGCACGGCACGAACACCATCGAAGTCGGCGCGACCTGCGACAGATAGCAGGCATCATGGCCCGCACCGGACACCATGTTGCGATGCGGATAACCGAAGCGTTCCGCAGCGGCGCGCACGGACTTCACGCAAGCTTCGTCGAAGGCGACCGGCGCGTAGTAAAAGATCTGCTCGAGTTCGGTTTCGAGGCCGATACCGTTCGCGATGTCAGCCACGCCCTTGCGCAAGGCGGCGTCCATTTTCGCGAGCACGGCATCGTCCGGATGACGGAAATCGACAGTGAAGAACACACGCCCCGGAATCACGTTGCGCGAGTTCGGATAGACCTGCATCATGCCGACCGTCGCACAGCCGAACGGCGCGTTGTCGAGTCCGATACGATTGACCAGATCGACTACGCGCGCGGCGCCGAGCAACGCGTCGCGACGGCGCGGCATCGGCGTCGGACCGGCGTGCGCCTCCTGTCCCGTCAGCGTGATTTCGTACCAGCGTTGACCTTGCGCGTCGGTCACGACGCCAATGGTTTTCTGTTCGGCTTCGAGAATAGGCCCCTGTTCGATATGCAGTTCGAACGCCGCGTGAAGCGGCCGTCCGCCGCATGGAATATCGCCCGCATAACCAATGCGCTTGAGTTCGTCGCCGATGGTCTTGCCGTCCACATCCTTGCGCGACAGACCGTAGTCGAGCGTGAACACGCCGGCGAACACGCCCGATGCCACCATCGCGGGCGCGAAACGCGAGCCTTCCTCGTTGGTCCAGATCACCACTTCCACCGGATGTTCCGTCTCGATACCGTGATCGTTCAGACTCCGAATCACTTCGAGACCGCCCAGCACGCCGTAGATGCCGTCGAAGCGGCCGCCGGTCGGCTGCGAGTCGGCGTGCGAACCGGTCATGACCGGCAGCGCAGCGGGATTGCGGCCGGCGCGGCGCATGAACACATTGCCCATCTGGTCCACACTGACCGTGCAGCCGGCTTCCTTCGCCCAACTGACGATCAGATCGCGTCCTTCCTTATCGAGGTCGGTGAGCGCCAGGCGGCAGACGCCGCCTTTGGGCGTTGCGCCGATCTTTGCCATTGTCATCAGGCTGTCCCACAGCCGCTTGCCGTCGACCTTGATCGACGTGGTGGGTTCAGCGTGCTTCAGCGCTTCGGATACCGCGTTCATTCGTCTCGCTCCTTTCGGTGAACCGACATGAAACTGGTGCATCGGCGGCGGGTTTTGGGGCGTGCCCGCACGGGGGCGGTGCAGATTCGATGCCGTCGCTCGCTTCTCATACAGCGGGCAAACCCTGGGGTATCGGCCGCTCTTCCAATCCTGTCCAGTTGGACAGGTTGTAACTGATTAAACTCGCCAAATCAACACCTTTCGTGCGGTGAGAAACATAGCGAGAAGCGTGCCATTGCATCGCAGCATGCCTGCGGCGCGCGCGATGAATGCGCGTGTGGGCAGCGCGCCAAACGACTAGAATGAAGCGCGACGCGGCACCCATGCCGCCGAAGGCGAACATGAGAGACGACGACGTGGCGGCAGACATCACGGAAAGCGAGGAAACACGCGCACCTTTGCGGCGGCGCAAGGCGCACATTCGCGAGTCGAACGAAGCGCATCTTCTGGCGTGCGCCGAGGCGGTTTTCGCCGAGCGCGGACTCGACGGTACGAGCACCGCGATGATCGCGGAGCGCGCGGGCTTACCAAAAGCCAACGTGCATTACTACTTCCCGACAAAGCTCGCGCTCTATCGACGCGTGCTGGAAGACCTGTTCGAAGACTGGCATCGCGCGGCGGATACGTTCGAATGCAGCGACGACCCGGTCGAAGCGATCGGCGGGTACGTGCGCGCGAAAATGGAACTGTCGCGGCGCCGCCCGCTTGGTTCGAAGGTGTGGGCGAGCGAGATCATTCACGGCGCGGAGCATATGGAGGACATTCTCACGGGGCGCGTGAAGCCGTGGCTCGACAGCCGCGTGAAGGTGATCGACGATTGGATCGCGCGCGGGCTGCTCGCGCCGGTGAATGCGCAGACGCTGATGTATATGATCTGGGCTACTACACAGCACTATGCCGACTTCGATGCGCAGATTCGCGCGCTAAAAGGCAAGCGCGCGTTGACGCAAAAGGCGTTCGATGCGACCACGGAGGAGGTGGTGCAGTTGGTGCTTCGGGCTTGTGGGGCGGTGTCGCCGGGGAAGGTGGATTCGGCGGAGTCAACGAATAAATAGATGTGTCGATATCGACCGCTATAAATATTTCTATTTCCATCTTATAATTATGACTATAGACATCTGACTATAGGTACAATTATGCCGGGAAATCTGGTATCGAAATCGGAGTTCAAAGCCAAGGCGCTTGAATACTTCAGGCAAGTGGAATCTACGGGGGAAAGCATGATTGTTACGGACCATGGCAAACCAGCGGTAGAAGTGCGCCCTTACCGCGGCGTCGAACGCAGCCCGCTCGAGGTGTTGCGCGGCACGGTTTTGCATTACGACGATCCGACCAAGCCGGTGGGAGAAGACGACTGGGAGGCCGCCGAGTGATCGTTCTGGACACCCACACGCTGGTCTGGTGGGCCACGGGCGATCCGACTTTGAGCAGGAAAGCAAAAACGGCTATTGCGCACGAATTGACCGACGGCGAGATCGCCGTTTCGGCCATCTCCGCGTGGGAGATCGCCATGCTCGTGGAACGAGAAAGGCTCGCGCTGTCGATGGATGTCAGCAGTTGGCTTGCCAAAGTTTCCGAGATCGAATCCGTACGCTTTGTGCCGGTCGATGTTGAAATCGCGACGAAGTCGGTCGACCTTCCAGGCGAGTTCCACAAAGATCCCGCCGACCGCATGATCGTCGCGACGGCGCGCAAGTTTGCCGTCCCGCTGATCACGAAAGACGAAAAGATCCGCGCCTATCCGCACGTTAAAACCATCTGGTGACTTATGGCACGGGCACACAGTGCCCATGCCGATTCTCGACCGGCCACCAGCCGGTCAATACGTCTCCAGATGCAACCTCCCCTCCTTCTTCAACTTCACCCACAGCGCTTCCCAATCCAGCTGATGCTGCTCACCAATCTCCTTGAGCGCCTGCAGCACACCATCCTCCATGCCCCTCAACCCGCACACATAGATATGCGTGTTGTCGTCCTTGAGCATCTGCGCCACATCGACCGCGCGCTCGCGCATGGCGTCCTGAACATAGCGCTTCGGTTGACCCGGCGTGCGCGAGAACGCCAGGTTCGTATCGATGAAATCCTTCGGCAGATTCGTGAGCGGCCCGAAGTACGGCAACTCTTCCTTGGTCCGCGCGCCGAAGAACAGCATCAACTTGCCCGTAGCGCCCTTCAGCCGACGCCGGCGGCGATACTCGGTCATCGCACGCATCGGCGCTGAGCCCGTGCCGGTGCAGATCATCAGCAGATGCGAGTTCGGATGGTTCGGCATCAGGAAGGTGCCGCCGAACGGGCCGATCACCTTGACCACGTCCCCCTTCTTCAGATCGCACAGGTAGTTCGAACACACACCGTCCAACGAGTCGCCGTGTTGCTGCGAAACACGTTTGACTGTCAACGAGACGTTGTTGTAACCGGGCCGCTCGCCATCGCGCGGGCTCGCAATCGAATACTGGCGCGCGTGATGCGTGCGGCCGTCCGCGGTCGCGCCGGGTGGAAGAATACCGATTGACTGGCCTTCCAGCACTGGAAACGGCATCGATCCGAAATCCAGCACAATATGATGAATGTCGCTATCGGTCGAGCCGTCCGTGAGCCGGTAGTTGCCGACCACCGTCGCGCTAGTGGGCTCCTTGTGCGTGTAGAGGTTCACGTACGGTTTCGCCGCGGACCATGGCGGCACGACCGAACCGCGCACGGTATCCACTTCAATGCCGCCTGCCTCCGCGGGCGTATCACCCGACCCGCCCGCGCCCGGCGACTTGTCCGCGGCGGGCACGGCCATCGTGTTCTGTTCCGGCAGGACGTCCCAGGTGAACTGTTCTTCGATCGGATATGCGTCGGCCTTCAGCACCGTGCGCCAGTTGTCGATCGCGCCAGTCGGACACGGCGGCACACACGCCATGCAGCCGTTGCAGATATCCGCCTTGACCACGTAGTTGTTGTCGTCGTGCGTGATCGCATCGACCGGGCAAGTCTCTTCGCACGTATTGCAGCGAATGCAGATTTCCGGATCGATCAGATGCTGCCTGAGAACTTCGATCGATACTGGGCCGTTCATGACTTCCTCCACCTTGAGATGCGGCGCACTGGCGCCACGCGCGTCAAGCGCCGCTCGCGCGCTCAGTTGAAGCGCACGTATTCGAAATCGACCGGCTGACGGTTCACGCCCATCGCGGGCGGCGCGATCCAATTGGCGAACTTGCCGGCTTGCGTGACGCGTCCCATCAACGACGCGACGTAAGCGCGGTCTTCCGGCGTGGCGAGCCATTTCGTCTCGTTGGCGGCCCATTCGGTTTCGCTGACCACGCGGCCGTCGGGCGACACGCGCGTGCCCGCGAATGTGCCGATCTGCCGATTGAACGCTTTATGCGGCACCGTCATGCGGAAATCGATGCCGGCTTTTTCGAGCACCTTGTTCCAGCGCCCGACGCCCGCCACCGAGTCCTTGATGTAGTCGTCGCGCAGCACTTCGTTCATCGCGTTAAGCATTGGCACTTCGCGCTCGACCAGTTTTCCGTCCTGCACGTCGAGCAATTTGTAGCTCTGGCCGTTCAACTGATGATCGTCGTCGCGCTTGTTTTCTTCGTAACGACCTTTGAGGCCCGAGCTATAGAACGTGGCCGCGTTGGACGAATGATCGGCGCCGAACAGGTCGATCGTGACCGAGTAATGGAAGTTCAGATAACGCTGAATGGTCGGCAGATCGATCACGCCGGCCGCGCGAAGCTTCGCGACATCGTCCGTGCCCAGTTCGTTCATGACCTGGGCAGTGCGCTGGATCACGCGAGATACACCCGATTCGCCCACGAACATGTGATGCGCTTCTTCGGTCAGCATGAACCTGGTGGTGCGCGCGAGCGGATCGAAGCCAGACTCGGCAAGCGCCGACAACTGAAACTTGCCGTCGCGATCGGTAAAGTACGTGAACATGAAAAACGCGAGCCAGTCCGGCGTTTTTTCATTGAATGCGCCAAGAATGCGGGGATTGTCGTCGTCGCCAGAACGGCGGCCGAGCAATGCTTCGGCTTCCTCACGGCCGTCCCGGCCGAAGTAGCGATGCAGCAGATACACCATCGCCCACAGGTGGCGGCCTTCTTCCACGTTCACCTGGAACAGGTTGCGCAAGTCGTACATGGAGGGCGCCGTCAAACCAAGGTGGCGCTGCTGCTCGACCGACGCCGGTTCGGTGTCGCCCTGGGTCACGATGATACGGCGCAGATTCGCGCGATGTTCGCCGGGCACGTCCTGCCAGGCCGCTTCGCCCTTGTGTTCGCCGAAATGAATCTTGCGGTCCTGCTCGCCGGGCGTGAGAAAAATGCCCCAGCGGTAGTCCGGCATCTTCACGTGATCGAAATGTGCCCAGCCGCCCGCGTCGACGCTGACCGCGGTACGCAGATATACGTCGTAGCCGTGCGAGCCTTCCGGGCCCATGTCACCCCACCACGCCAGGAAATTCGGCTGCCATTGTTCGAGCGCGCGCTGCAGTGCCCGGTCGTCGGCGAGGTTGACGTTGTTCGGAATCTTTTCGCTGTAGTTGATCGTTGACATGGTCGGTTCCTGATTCGGAAACTGCAGTGACGATGAGAGGCTGGTATCGGGCAATTGGCGTCGATGGTCTTCAGACGCCCATCACGCGCGCATCAAATGCGTGCCCAATGCGTATCAAACACGCGAGACGTCGAATTGCGCCTTGCTACCCTTGCCGTACACCTTGAGCGCGCCCTTCTCGCCCACTGCGTTCGGCCGGTTGAAAATCCAGTTCTGCCACGCGGTGAGACGCCCGAAAATGCGCGTCTCCATCGTTTCCGGACCATTGAAGCGCAGATTCGCCTCGAGTCCGGTCAATGCATCCGGCGACATCGCGGCGCGCTCTTCGAGCGCGATGCGGATTTCGTCGGCCCAGTCGATGTCGTCGGGCGATGCGGTCACGAGGCCGAGACGCTCGGCTTCGACCGGCTTGATCGGCTGACCGATCAGGGAACGCACCGCGTCGAGCGGCTCGGCTTCTTCGTAGAAACGCCGGCCGAGACGCGACTGATGCGTAACCATCGGGTAGAGGCCGAAGTTGACTTCCGAAAGGGTGATGGCCGGCTCTTCCTCTTCATTGCCCGGCAGCGCCGCCATATACGTGCGGTCAGCGGCGAACGCGAGTTCCGCGAACGTGCCGGCAAAGCACGAACCCGGCTCGATCAGCGCGAACAACGAGCGCGACGAAACGTCGATACGTGCAAGCGTGCGGCGCAACAGGCCGATGGTCTCGCGCACGAACCAGTGGTCCTTGTGCTGCATGAGCGAGGCATCCGCGGCGAGCAGATTGCGGGCATCGCCTTCGGTTCTGAAGACCCACGTGCCGACCGCCAGTTCGTTGGTGCGCATGCACAGGATCGCGTCGTCGAGTTCGCGGGCGAATTGCAACGGCCACCAGTTCACGCCCGCTGCGACGATCTCATCGATATTCGCGGGCGGTTCGCCCGCCGGCGCCTTGGCGGTGAACGTCGCGATACGTTTTGCACGATCGATCGTGACGTCGAGCGTCTTATAAGTGAGGCCGTCTTCGCGGTCCGTGCGTTCGATACGCGTGAGCACAACGCCTTGTGCGTCCGCGGGACGATCGCTTTGCCCGGCGAGTTCGAGCGCGCGTGCCTGGATCGCCTGCTCGAACTGGTTCGGCTTCACGACTTCATCCACGAGACGCCATGCTTTCGCTCGCTCGCCGCGTACGCCTTCGACCACCGTGCAGAAAATGTCGGCGCGGTCGTGCCGCACCTTGCGTTTGTCGGTGACGCGCGTCAGGCCGCCGGTGCCCGGCAACACGCCGAGCAACGGCACTTCCGGCAGTGACACCGACGACGAGCGGTCGTCCACCAGATAGATTTCGTCGCAGGCCAGAGCGAGTTCATAGCCGCCGCCGGCGCACGCGCCGTTCACGGCAGCCAGAAACTTCAGACCCGAATAGCGCGACGAATCTTCCAGGCCGTTGCGCGTCTCGTTGGTGAACTTGCAGAAGTTGACCTTCCACGCATGCGTCGAGAGACCCAACATGAAAATGTTGGCGCCCGAGCAGAACACGCGGTCTTTCAGGCTGGTCAGCACCACCGTTTTCACTTCGGGATGCTCGAATCGGATGCGCTGTATTGCGTCGTGCAATTCGATATCGACGCCGAGGTCGTACGAATTCAGCTTCAGCTTGTAGCCGTCACGAATGCCGCCGTCCTCGGCGATGTCGATGCCGAGCGTCGCGACGGGACCGTTGAAGCTCAGCTTCCAGTGCTTGTACTGCGAGGGATCGGTGCGGTAGTCGACCGGCGCGACGGCGGTTTCTGCTGTGGACATGGGGCGTCTCCTGACTGGACGATGCAAATTTGTTGTTTTTGAACAATAGTGCATCATCATACCCATGTAAAGCACTTTAATGCATGTTCGCTAGTAAACCCTCACGCGGCAGCGCAGTTAGCTCGCACGCGCTTCGTCGGGTGATTCCGCAGCGAGTCTTGCGGCGAGACGGTCACGTAGTTGCAGGTAGGCGTCGGCCAAGGTTTTTTCGCTGGTGTCGAAGGTCATGTCGGCGCGGCCGTACAGCTCGGAGCGCCCCGCCAGAATGCGCTTCAGGTCGTCCATCGCCTCCTTGTTGCCCGACATCGGCCGCAGGTCGCCCTGCGCGACCACGCGGCGCATGTGCTCTTCCGGCGCGGCCTGCAGCCACACCGTGTAGCAATGCGACAGCAGCGTATTGAAGGTGCCCGACTCCGACACGAGTCCGCCCGGCGACGCGATCACCGCGCGCTGGTGTTCCTGGATCACGGCCTCCAGCGCGCGGTGTTCATAACGCCGGTAAGCGGCCGCGCCGTAAAGCGAATGAATCTCCGAAGGCGGACAGCCGGCCAGTTGCTCGATCACGCGTGTGAGCTCGACAAACGGCACTTTGCGCTCCTGCGCGAGCATTCGCCCAAGCGTCGATTTGCCGGCGCCGCGCAGGCCGATCAACGCAATCCGGTCCTTGCGATGCGGGTCGCGCGGCGCCTGCGCGAACATCTCGGCGAGCGCCACGCGGGCGCGCTGCAAGGCCGCCTGATCGCGTCCCTGGAGCAATTCGCGGATCAGCAGCCACTCGGCGGAAGCCGTGGTTTCGTCGCCGATCACCTCGGCCAGCGCGCAGTTCAAGGTGGCCGCGATCTGCCGTAGCACCAGCACCGACGCATTGCCCACGCCCGATTCCAGATTCGCCAGATGCCGCTCCGACAGACCGGTTTCCGTGGCCAGCGTCTTGCGCGTCATGCCGCGGCGCGCGCGCAGCAGGCGTACGCGGTCGCCCATCGCCGTGAGAAACGGATCACGCTCGGCGCCGCGCTCCGGCAGCCGTTCGGCACGGGGCGCGTCCTCATCGGCTGAGTCGTCAAGGGGTGCCGGAGAGTAATTTTGGTTCATGTTTTGCTGCCTCATAACTGCGATACATGTACTATAGTGCTTGACAGACCCCGAGTGAACGGTTAATTTTCGCCAAATATTGATCCAAGAACAAACGCTGTCGAGATTTTCGGCGGCGTCACGGAGATGGCGCGACGACTCGCATGCATTAACGTGCGTGTGCCGGTCGGAGGCGCCGATCTGGAGGCTCG
The DNA here is from genome assembly GCF_003002025.1 of Paraburkholderia sp. BL25I1N1. GTDB lineage: Bacteria > Pseudomonadota > Gammaproteobacteria > Burkholderiales > Burkholderiaceae > Paraburkholderia. The sequence goes on along the minus strand of NZ_PVZB01000004.1, from coordinate 58,900 downwards.
CATGTCCCCACATGAATTCCAGCGCCTGATCGCGGGCGTCACTGAGCAACTCGCCGGCCGGCCGCTCGACGGCAAGCTGGCGGACTGGCTGAACGAGACCTACCCGGCCGGCGGCGACGCGTTCCGCGAGCTTGCAGAGGCGTGCAAAAGCGGCGTCGCCGAAGGCTGGCTGTGCAACCGCGATGGCGGCGGCATTCGCTACGGTCGCATCTTCAAGGCGCTGCCCGAGACCCACGGCTTTTCCGTCGACGTCGTCGATATGAAGGATATTGCGGGACCGCATCATGTTCACCCGAACGGCGAGATCGACCTGATCATGCCGCTCAACGAAGGCGCCACCTTCGACGCCCACCCGGCCGGCTGGTGCGTGTACGGGCCAGGCTCCGCGCATCGTCCGACGGTGGCGAACGGCGAGGCGCTGGTGCTGTATCTCCTGCCGCAAGGCGCCATCGAATTCACTCCCGCCTGAGCACCGCCATGACCGGACGCGTGAAGAACCATGTCGCCGGCGAGCGGATCGCCGGCGACGGCGCGGGCGTCACACTCACCGATCCGGTGACGGGCGTTGCGCTCGTGGACCGGGCGAGCACATTAGCCTGACAGCATCGAGCGGATCATGAGCACAGAACAGCCGGACCGCGCCCACCCGATGGAGGAGACACATGGAAGCCTTGTTGGAAAAGGCAGCGAATCAGCCCGCCGCGACAGTCGAAGCGCCGCCCGCGCTATTCAACTTCGCGGCCTACCTGTTTCGACTGAACGAAGCCCGCGCCGCCAAGACCGCCTATATCGACGACACCGGCAGCGCCACGTACGGTGAACTCGAAGAGCGCGCGCGGCGCTTTGCGAGCGCGCTGCGCACACTCGGCGTGCATCCCGAAGAGCGCGTGTTGCTCGTGATGCTCGATACCATCGCCCTGCCGGTTGCCTTTCTCGGCGCGCTCTACGCGGGCGTTGTGCCGGTCGTCGCAAACACGCTGCTCACGCCCGCCGACTATGTGTACATGCTCACGCACAGCCACGCGCGCGCGGTGATCGCCTCGGATGCGCTGGTGCAGAACGTGACGCAGGCGCTGGAGTCCGTCGAACACGATGGTTGTCAGTTGATCGTCTCCCAGCCGTGTGAGGGCGAGCCGCATCTAGAACCGCTCATCGCGCCGCTGCTCGAAGAATTGATCGACGCCGCCCCGCCCGCCGCCAAAGCCGCCGCAACCGGCTGCGACGACATCGCCTTCTGGCTGTATTCGTCAGGCTCGACCGGCAAACCGAAAGGCACCGTCCACACGCATGCGAATCTGTACTGGACCGCCGAGCTTTATGCCAAGCCGATCCTCGGCATCGCTGAAAGCGACGTGGTGTTCTCCGCGGCCAAGCTGTTCTTTGCGTACGGTCTCGGCAACGGCTTGACGTTTCCGCTGTCGGTCGGCGCCACGGCGATCCTGATGGCGGAGCGTCCCACCGCCGACGCGATCTTCACGCGTCTCGTCAAACATCGCCCGACTGTGTTCTACGGCGTGCCCACGCTCTACGCCAACATGCTGGTCTCGCCCAACTTGCCCGCACGCGCCGATGTCGCGATGCGCATCTGCACGTCGGCGGGCGAAGCGTTGCCGCGTGAAATCGGCGAGCGTTTCACCGCCCATTTCGGCTGCGAGATTCTCGACGGTATCGGATCGACTGAAATGCTGCATATCTTCCTGTCCAATCGCGCGGGCGCGGTCGAGTACGGGACGACGGGCCGCCCGGTGCCGGGATACGAAGTCGAGTTGCGCGACGATGCCGGTCATGCCGTGGCCGATGGCGAAGTCGGCGATCTGTATATCAAAGGGCCAAGCGCCGCCGTGATGTACTGGAACAACCGCGAGAAAACCCGCGCCACGTTTCTCGGCGAATGGATCCGCAGCGGCGACAAGTACTGCCGGCTGGCGAACGGCTGCTATGTCTACGCGGGCCGCAGCGACGACATGCTCAAAGTCAGCGGCCAGTATGTCTCCCCGGTCGAAGTGGAAATGGTGCTGGTCCAGCACGGCGCGGTGCTCGAAGCGGCGGTGGTCGGCGTCGATCACGGCGGCCTCGTCAAGACTCGTGCATTCGTGGTGTTGAAGCGTGAATTCGCGGCCTCTGAGATACTCGCGGATGAGTTAAAGGCTTTCGTCAAGGACCGGCTCGCGCCGCATAAATATCCGCGCGATATCGTGTTCGTCGACGATTTGCCGAAGACTGCCACCGGAAAAATTCAACGCTTCAAACTGCGCGAGCAGTCATAAGGTGATCTATGCAGAACCCCGCCATTGGCAACGTTGCAGCGACGAGCGCCAGCGAATTCGCTGACCTGCCCGCTTGCGCGTCGCATGGGCCGTTGCGCATCGAGTATCGTTGGCTGAATGAAGCGGCCGGCGACGCACCGATCGCCGTCTTCCTGCATGAAGGCCTCGGTTCGATCGCGATGTGGCGCGACTGGCCGCAATCGTTATGCGAGCGGCTCGGCATGCGTGGGCTGGTTTATTCGCGGCCTGGCTACGGACTTTCCACGCCGCGTCCGCATGAGGTGAAATGGCCCGTCGATTTCATGACGGCTCAGGCGCGCGACATTCTGCCCGCGTTGCTCGACGCGCTCGATATCGATATGCGCGAACGCCGGCGCATGTGGGTGATCGGCCATAGCGACGGCGGCTCGATCACGCTGCTGTATGCAGCGCTCCATCCTGAAGAATTGGCCGGTGCGGTGGCGATTGCGCCGCATGTCTTCGTCGAAGATATTTCGGTGGAGAGTATCGCGCAGACCAGACAACTCTACGAAACAACGGATCTGCGCGGCAAGCTCGGCCGCTATCACGCGGACGTCGATTCCGCGTTTTATGGCTGGAACGACATCTGGCTGAATCCGGCTTTCAGGCAGTGGTCGATTGCAAAAGAATTGGCGTCGATCCGCAAACCGTTGCTCGCCGTGCAAGGCCACGACGACAACTACGGCACGATGGCGCAGATCGAGACGATCGCCGCACACGTGCCGCATGCGCAATTGGTCAAGCTCGACGCTTGCGGACACTCGCCGCATCGCGACGCGCCGGGGCCGCTGAACGAAGCCATTGCGGCATTCGTTTCGAGCGCGACGCATTTGGACCATTGAGGTCATGAGCGCGGCGCATCTTCCCGACGACGTGCCGCGTCATAACGCTATTGCCGGCAAACGCCTCAGATTAACTTCACGCACTGCGCACGCGGGGCCAATCTCGCGCTCCGCGGTCGGCGCGGGCTCGCTGCCGGGCAATATTACCGTCGAGATCGAGGCCATCGTGGCCATCCAGGATTGACGGTCGCGCAATTCTCAACAAATACCCAAATTTCCACATCTTCACAAAAGTTACACAGGTAAGCGACTATTCTTGCGCATCGCTGACCTGGGCACATGGACGCCCTGGCTCATCTTCCCCGTGCCGGAGACATTGCCATGTCTGTTGTGTCGAACCCGTCGATTGCCTTGCATTGCAAACGTTTGGCGGCCGCACTGGCCGCCGTGTCGCTGTGCATGCTGCTCGGCGCATGCGGCAACGACGACGACAAAACCCCGGACACGCACGCGGTGACTTCTACCGGGAGTCCGGCCGGCGACAGTAACGCCGGCGCCGTGCTGTCGGCGAATCCGGCCTTCGCTTCACCCGCGCCCGCTGCCGTTACGATTCAAACCCCCGCACTACCCGCATCAAGCGCCGACCCGGCATTGTCCGCCGCCGCGTCGACGCCGCTCGCCACACCCGTGATCCATACCGTCGACTGAGTTTCGCGCGTCACGCGGCGCGCGGGCGAGTCTCGTGCGTTGCGTGCATCGTTCCTCCACCGAAGATCGAAAGCCAATACCATGACCTCAAAAAATCGCCGTGATTTTCTGCGCTCCGCCGCGCATGCTGCCGGTTCCGCCACCGCGCTGAGCATGCTGCCGCTGGGCATTCGCAATGCACTCGCCATTCCCGCCAACAACAAGACCGGCACCATTCGCGACGTCGAGCACATCGTCGTGCTGATGCAGGAAAACCGTTCGTTCGACCACTACTTCGGCACGCTCAAGGGCGTGCGCGGTTTTGGCGACACGCGCGCGATCAATCTGCCCAACGGCAAGCCCGTGTGGTATCAGCCGCTCGCGGCGGACGCCGGTTACGTGCTGCCGTTCCGCCCGAGCGCGCCGAATCTGGGTCTGCAATTCCTGCAGGATCTCGCGCACGACTGGACCAGCACGCACGCGGCATGGAACGGCGGCCGCTACGATCAATGGGTGCCCGCCAAAAGTGCCACGACGATGGCCTATTTCACGCGCGAGGACATTCCGTTTCACTATCAACTCGCCGACGCCTTCACCATCTGCGACGCGTACCACTGCTCGCTGATGGGACCGACGGACCCGAACCGCTATTACATGTGGAGCGGCTGGGTCGGCAACGACGGCAGCGGCGGCGGTCCGGTGATCGACAACTCCGAACTCGGCTATGGCTGGTCCACGTACCCCGAAGTGCTGCAAAACGCGGGCATTTCGTGGAAGATCTATCAGGACATCGGCGCCGGTCTCGATGCGAACGGCTCGTGGGGCTGGACGCAGAACCCGTACATCGGCAACTACGGCGACAACTCGCTGCTCTATTTCAACCAGTACCGCAACGCGCAGCCCGGCAACCCGCTTTACGACAACGCGCGCACCGGCACGAACGCGGCGAAGGGCGACGGCTACTTCGACATCCTCAAGCGCGACGTGCAGAGCAACGCATTGCCGCAAGTGTCGTGGATCGTCGCGCCCGAAGCCTACTCCGAACATCCGAACTGGCCGACGAACTATGGCGCGTGGTACATCGACCAGGTCTTGCAGATTCTCACGTCGAATCCCGAGGTGTGGAGCAAGACGGTGCTGCTGATCAACTACGACGAGAACGACGGCTTCTTCGATCACATGGTGCCGCCGTTCGCACCGTCGTCGAGCGCGAACGGTCTGTCCACCGTCGACACCAGCAACGAAATCTATCCGGGCGACGCGAAGATTCCCGCCGCCCCGTACGGCCTCGGACCGCGTGTGCCGATGCTGGTGGTGTCGCCGTGGTCCAAAGGCGGCTACGTGTGCTCGGAGCTGTTCGACCACACGTCGGTGATCCGTTTCATCGAAAAGCGTTTCGGCCACGAGCACAATCTCGGCGAGTCGAACATCACGCCGTGGCGCCGCGCGGTGTGCGGCGATCTGATGTCGGCGTTCAACTTCAGCAATCCGAACGACGCTTTCCCGACGCTGCCGGGCACGAGCGGCTACGTGCCGCCGGATCAGAACCGCCATCCGGATTACGTGCCGCTGCCGCCCGCGTTGCAGGCCGTGCCGAAGCAGGAACCCGGCATGCGCCCCGCGCGCGCGTTGCCGTACGAGTTGTTCGTGCGAGTGCATGGCGAAGGTTCGGCCAACCAGCTCACGATGCGCTTCGTCAACACGGGCCGTACCGGCGCAGTGTTTCTCGTCTACGCCGCTCATAGTCTCGACGCGCCGCGCACCTATACGGTCGAAGCCGGCAAGCGCCTGCAGGACGTATTGCCGCTGAATGCAGACGGCAGCTACGACTTCACCGTGTACGGCCCGAATGGCTTTCTGCGCCGCTTCGCGGGCAAGCCGGTCGCGCGCAGCTGGTGGAACGGCTCCGACATCGCGCGGCCTGAAGTCGAGGAAGGTTATGACGTCGCGAACGGCAATCTGCAACTGCGGCTGGAAAACGTGGGCAGCGCGCCTGCCCAGTTCAAGATCGTCAACGCGTACGACCCGAACAACGTGATCCGGCATACGGTGCGCGGCGGCGATACCGACCAGATCTACCTCGATCTGCGCAACGCGCACGGCTGGTACGATCTGGCGATTACGGTCAATACGGATCCGCTGTTCGCGCGGCGATTTGCCGGACACGTGGAAACCGGCAAGAGCAGCATGAGCGATCCGGCGCTGGGTAGCTAAGCCTTAGCCGAACGTATCGGTGAAATACAGCGGCCGCTGCGATGAAAAACGCAGCGGCCTTTTTTTCATGCACCATGCCTGGCCACTACGTCGAGCAACGTCACGCGGCGACAGCGGACGATAACGACGCGCGCTCACTTGCCTTCTCCCGAATCGCCTGCACGATGAACTCCGCATCGCGCGCGACGCCGGAGAAACGCCCCGAACCCCACGTATGCAGCCACGGCAAGCCGACGAAATACAAACCGTCGATCGGCGTAATGCCGCGCGCATGCGCCGGATAACCGCGACCGTTGAACACGGGCGCGTCGAGCCAGCTGAAGTCCGGCGTAAAACCGATGCACCAGATGATCGCGGCAATCCCGCTTGCTTCCAGATCAAGCGTGGTGCGTTCCTGTGACGGACGCCAGACAGGTTCGTACACACCGCCCTTCGGCGCGTCGATACCGCGCTTCTCGATGAAGTTGTCGATGCTCACGTTGATCCGGTTATACGTATCGTCCGCCGCATCGAGATTGGCCGCGAGCGTGGGCGAGAAATGAAACCGGCCGTCGCGCAGATCGTCGAGGCGGCCGTACAACTCCATGCCTTCGGCAGCGAACTTGCGCAGATCGATATCGCGGCCGCCGTCGCGGCCCGTCACGTAATGATTGGTGTTGTCGCGCACGCCTTCGCGCAACGGATGTTTTTCCACCGGCATGTCGTAGTACTGCATGTCGGCCAGCCAATCCACCACGTCGCGGCCACGATAGAAGCGCGCGCAACGCGGCGCCTCGCCGACCGCCAGCACCACCTTGCGGCCGGCCAGATGCAGGTCTTCCGCGATCTGCGCGCCGGACTGCCCTGTGCCGACCACCATCACCGCGCCGTCAGGCAACGCCTGCGGGTTGCGATACGCCGACGACTGCAGTTGCACGATTCGCGCGGGCAAGCGCTCTGCCAGGCGCGGCACGATCGGCGTGTGGTAGCCGCCCGAGGCCACCACCACCTGATCCGCGCTGAAATCGCCCCGCGTCGTCGTGATCGCGTAGACGCCGTCGTCGCGCCGTTTGACGCGTTTGACCTCCGTGCGCTCCATCAACGGCGCATCGACATGTTCAATGAAACCGTCGAGGTAAGCTACGATCTCGTCCTTCTTCATGAAGCCGTGCGGATCGTCGCCGCGATACGGATAACCGGGCAGCGCGCATTGCCAGTTCGGCGTGACCAGACAGAAAGCGTCCCAGCGCTGCTCGCGCCACGTGTGCGTCACGGTGTTCTTTTCCACGACCAGATGGTCGATGCCGGCCTCTTTGAGGTAATAGCTGACCGACAGGCCCGCCTGCCCGCCGCCGACGACGAGCACGCTGTAATGGCCCTCGGCACGCGCGTGATGTGCTGGATTCGACATGATGCGTCCTCTGAAAGAATAAGCGCCTAGCTGAATTCGATAACCTTGACGGTCGCGTCCGGCCGATCGCGAAAGCGCGCCGCGTCGCGCTCGATCTGCGCAAGCTGGTCCATCGCCGCCGAGCAGGCAAAGCCATATTTCTCGCGCACCCGCTCGGACGCGATGCCCAGCGCCTGCCGCGAGCGCGCCACGAAATCCTCCAGCGCGTAAGCCTCGCCCGCGGTGAAAAAATCGCCGATCACGTGCGACGGCGAGTAACAGTTCGCTTCGTCGCCGTCGGGCCATTGAATGCGAAAGTGCATGACAGGCATTGCTGATCCTCGAATCAATGAGTGGGCACGAGCACGGTCGCGTCGTGCCCATGTGTCGTCAAACGCGTCGTCAGTTCGAGCGTGTGCAGAACGCCGTCACGCGGGTTGACTGTGCATAACGCGTTCATGTCACCTCATCCTTCCCGACAATGAAAGGCTCGCGCTGAAAATCCCATAGCGTTGCAGCGTCATCTCTGTGATGCACGACAACCTGACTCGCCGCACCGACGGATCCGATCACTGCACACGAGAGAGCACGTGCATCGAATAGCGCCTGCACGGCATCGACATGCGCGGGTCGCACGGATAGCAGATAGCCGAAACTCGGAAACGCCGTCACCCAGCGTGCCAGCGCCACGCCTTCGGGTTTGGGAATGCGAGCGAGGTCGATCCGCGCTCCTACTCGCGAGCATTCGAGCAACATCAACGCCGTGCCGAGCGTGCCCGCCATGCTGATATCTTTCGCGGCGTCGCACAGGCCGCTTTCCGTCAATTGCGGCAGCAGTTCGAGATCGCCGCGCAGACGCTCGGCCGGCGCATCCACCGACGCATTCCAGAACGGATACGGCTCTTCAAAACGGCCACGCAGATCGACCGCCATCATCAGGCTGTCGCCTGGTTTCGCGTTGAAGCTCGATAGCAACGCCTTGGCGCGGCCGATAATCGATACCGCCAGTTGCGCCGCGTCGCTGCGCGTATTCGTGTGGCCGCCGACAATCGGCACGCCGTACGCGACCGACGCCGCCGCCATGCCCGCCAGCACCTCGTCGGCCGCGCCGATGCCCGGACTCCACAGCGCGTCCACCACCGCCAGCGGCCGGCCGCCCATCGCATAGATATCGCTGACGTTGACCATCACGCTGCTGTAGCCGGCAAACCACGGCATGGCGCTGACAAAATCGCTGACCATGCCTTCGATCGCAAAAAGCAGATAGCCGTCGCCATCGGCGAGCGCGGCGCAGTCGTCGCCGAGCGCCACGGCTTGCGCAAGATCGCGCGTGCCGTGAGGCAAACGCTTCGCCAGCGCGCCGACCACGTCGACGATATCGGTCTTGTGGCGGAACCCACGACTTTCGCGCAAGCTGGCGACGAGATCGGCGACGCTCATGCCGCACTCCGCGCGGGCTCGACACGGCGCGAATACACTTGCGCTTGCGTACGCGTGACGAAACCGCCAAAGGGCGTGACGCACGGCGGATAGCGGTCCAATTGCGCCTGCATCAGATGATGCGGCCTGCCGAGCAGCGTTTCCTCGGCTAGGACGTCCCAATGCATCGCGCGAAAGAGCGGCACATTCTGGCTCTGCACATGCGCGAGGAAGGTCTCACAACCCAACGCATGCACGCTGCTCACCGCGAGACGAATCAACGTCGCGCCGATCTTTCCATGCCGACGAAACGCCGCGTGCACGGCGAGGCGCGAGCCGAACCAAACGTTGTCGTGATCGCGGTGAATCCGCACGGTGCCGACCACCTGCTCCGGCATGCCGCCGAGACAACTGACGGCCACCAGTTGCTGCGCGTGCCGATCAATGTCGTCGCGATCATCCGCGATGAAAATGCCTTGCTCGATGCAGAACACCGCGCGCCGCAATTTGAATGCCTCTTCAGCTTCCCAATTCAACGTGGTCCACTTAATGCGGAATTCACTCGGCGCATACGGTGCGGAATCGATGTCACCGTCCAGCGTCTCGCCTGCAATCGCTTCACCGAACATGATCACTCCTCGTACGACGACAACGACGAACACGCGCCGCATTTCCCACAGCCCGCCTTGATATCGCTCGAACGCATGGCCGCGGCATTGAGCATGCCGCCGAGCGGTTGCAACACCGACTTCATGAATTCAGGCGTGGGCGCCGGATGATCTTCGAGCGGCGTGCCGCTAATCGGCACGAACGGCACCACGAACGGATAGACGCCCAGCTCGATCAATTCGCGCGACATCGCCAGAATCGCCGCCGCGCTGTCGCCGAGCCCCGCGAGAATGTAGGTACTGACCTGGCCGCGCCCGAATACGGCCACGGCGGACTTGAACGCTTCCATGTAGCGCGACAGCGGCACGCTCGCCTTGCCCGGCATGATGCGTTCGCGCAAAGCGGGCGTCACCACTTCGAGATGCATGCCGAGCGTGTCGATGCCGCTCGCTTTCATGCGCGCGAACCAGCGGTCGTCGTCGGGTGGCTCGCATTGCGCCTGGATCGGCAGATCGACTGCGGCCTTGATCGCGAACGCGCTCTCGCACAGAACCTGCGCGCCGCGATCCGGCGTGGGCGGTGTGCCGGTGGTCAGCACCATATGCTTCACGCCGTCGAGCAACACCGCCGCGCGCGCCACTTCCGCGAGTTGCTCCGGTGTCTTGCGCGCAATCGTGCGGCCCGCCGCGAGCGACTGCCCGATCGCGCAGAACTTGCAACTCTTGCGCCGGCTCTCGTAGCGAATGCAGGTTTGCAAGACGGTGGTCGCGAGCACGTCGGCGCTATGCAACGCGGCGATATGCGAGTACGGCACGCCGTCGAGTGTCTGCATGCCGTAAAAACGCGGCGCTTTCGGAAAGCTGATGTTGGCGATTGGGATCGTGCCGCGCAATAGCGCGCTCGAACCGCTCGCATCCGGCGTCTGCGCGACGAAGGGCGAATGCCACGCGGTGCTCGTGTGCACGGGCACCATGATCGTCACGCCATCCACCGTCACCGCCTTGTGATCCGACGGACCCGCGCCGCCGCGCCGGCTCGCTGCGCCCGCATCCGGCGACACGAGCCGCAAACCGGTCGACTGCAATTCAGTCATCAATTGCCGGCTCTGCGCCGACAGCGACTCGCTGGCGTTCATCGCATCCTCCTTCGGTTGAATTGAAATCCACGCTCGATGTGGCCGGCCACGCCGGCATCGGCGCGACGGTTTCCGCGGGCCGCCGGTTGATCGCGAGGCTCAGCAGTTCGGGGCGCGCGTAATGGCCGACCGAATCCATCATGCGTTTGCGCTTGGTGATCAAGGCCATGTCGAGATCGGCGATCACCATGCCTTCGCCCTCGCGCAGCGGTTCGGCGAGATGCTGTCCTTCCGGCGAAACGATCGCGGTATTGCAGCCGCCGCGCAGCGCCTTCTGCAAATTCGTGTCCGGCGTCACGGAAGCGATCTGCGCTTCGGTAAGCCATCCCGTTGCATTGACGACGAAACAGCCCGACTCCAGCGCGTGATGCCGGATCGTCACCTCAATCTGCTCGGCGAAAATCGGCCCCACGAGCGAACCGGGAAACTGGCTGCAATGAATCTCTTCGTGCTGCGTCATCAACGCATAACGCGCGAGCGGGTTGTAATGCTCCCAACAGGCCAGCGCGCCGACACGCCCCACCGCCGTATTCGCCACCGTCAAACCCGCGGCGTCGCCCTGCCCCCAGATCATCCGTTCATGAAACGTCGGGGTGATCTTGCGGCGCTTGAGGACGATCCGGCCATCCACGTCGAAGATCAACTGCGTGTTGTAGAGGCTGCCGTGATCGCGTTCGTTGACGCCGAGCACCACCACCATCCGGTGCAAACGCGCCTGCTCGGCCACCGCTTGCGTCACCGGGCCCGGCACGATCACGGCCTCTTCGTAGAGTTTCATGTGATCGGCGCCGGACACGACCGGCGGCCGCACGAAAGAAAAGTACGGGTAATACGGCACGAAAGTTTCGGGGAACACGATCAGCTGCACGCCCTCGCGCGCGGCTTTCCCGATGGCCTCGCAAACCTTCTCGAGCGTGCCGCCGCTGCGCTCGAAGTCGGGTGCGATCTGAACCGCTGCGGCGCGCACGATACGTTTGTCGGACATGGTGGTCACTTGCCTCTCGTCAAACTGCCGTCAGACCGTCCATGTGTGGATGACCAACGCATTGTCCTTGCGGTGAAGCAACTGGATGTCGAGCACGTCGAGCGGGCTGATCGGCCGGATGCCTTCGATCAGCGAAGCTTCGCCATGGCCATACAGTGCTTGCAGCGCGAAGCGGCATGCGTAGACCTTGCCGCCCTCTTCCATGAACTTCGTCAGTTGTTTGTTGAAGTTCAGATGGCCGGGAAACGCTTCGTCGCCGAGCGTTGGAAAGCCGCGTTGCAAGCCGAGCGTCACGCCCGGCCCATACAGCAACACCGATGTTTCGAAGCCCTTACGTTGCAGGCGCGTGGCCTGCAGCATATTGACGAAACCGATCGAACCTTCGAACGCGACCGTATGAAACGTGACGAGCGCCTTCTCGCCCGGCTCGGCTTTCACGTCTTCGAAGACTTTCTCCTCGTAGTCGACAAGGTAATCGCCTTTCTGATGCAGCGGTTTGTTGACGGCTGGCATGACACTCTCCGATCAGGTTTGCTAAGTAAAAGAGGACGCGCGTTCAAGCTGTGCGCGCTTCTTCCAATGCAACGGCCGTGCCATTGATCGGGCACGCGAATGCGATCAATCAGCAATCAATTCCGTCTCGATTCGAAGTGCGACTCGAAAAAATTTTGGCGCGAAGGTTGCATATAGCCGACGCATGTCGTGCAAACGCTGTCGGTAACGCATTACCGCACCAGCCATGTGCGATTCGCGCATACCGACGTGTCGGCGTGGTGCAGTCATTCACCACAGTCGATCAATCCGATCATTGATCGCATGCGGATGCGATCAAGTTCTCTCAACGTGAATAGAGATCCGAAACCAATGAGCAGCCCGACACATCACTGGATCAAACGTCTCGCCGACATTCGCAAACCCGCCTATCTGGCGATTCCCGATCTGATCGAAGAAGATCTCGCCACTGGGCGGCTGCGTCCACGCGACCGCTTGCCGGGGCTGCGCGATCTCGCTCTGGAACTCGCGCTGAACTACACGACGGTGGCGCGCGCTTACGCCGAAGCGCGCAAACGTGGCCTGCTCGATTCGCGCGCGGGCAGCGGCACGTTCGTGCGCGGTCGTACAGCTACATTGCCGCTCGCGGGCGGCAGCAGCATCGAGATGTCGATGAACACGCCCCCCGAGCCACCCGACTTTGCGATACGCCTGCGCGAATCCGCCGCCCGGCAGATGGCCGATAGCGATCCCTATCAATTGCTGCGCTATCAGGACTTCGGCGGCTCGGCGGCCGACAAGGACGCGGGCGCCGAATGGTTGAGACGCCGCGTGCCGCATTGCGACGCGCAAAACGTGCTGGTGTGCCCGGGCATCCATAGCGCGCTGGTGGCGCTCGTCTCGCAGTTGGCGCGCCCGGGCGGCACCATTTGCCTCGATGCACTCGCCTACCCCGGCATCAAGGCGATCGCCGCGCAACTCGGCGTGCGTCTACAGGCGTTGCCGCGCGATGACGAAGGACCGCTCGCGCACGCCTTCGAGGCGCTCTGCAAGACCGACAAGCCGAGCGCGTTCTATTGCAATCCGACGCTGCAGAATCCGAGCACGCTCACGCTCACGCACAAACGGCGCGAAGCGCTCGCCGACGTGGCGCTGCGCTACAGCGTGCCGATCATCGAAGACGACGCCTACGCGATGCTGCCGCAGAACGCGCCCGACGCGCTCGCGAGTTTCGCGCCCGAACTGACCTATTACGTCACCGGTTTGTCGAAGAGCTTCGGCGCGGGTTTGCGCGTCGCGCATCTGCATGCGCCGACGCCGCGGCAAACGCAGCGGCTAGCCGGCGCATTGCGCGCCACCACCGTGATGGCGAGCCCGTTCACGGTCATGCTCGCGACGCAGTGGATCGTGGACGGCACCGCGGCTGACATGCTCAACGCGATCCGCAACGAGTCGCGCGCCCGCCAGGCCATTGCTTCGCGCATGCTCGAAGCATGGCCTTTCGAAGCGCATCAGGATGGCTTTCATTTGTGGTTGCCGGTGCCGGTGGAAAGCGGCTGGAGCGCGTCCGAACTCGCGTTGCAGTTGCGCAATCAGGGCATCGCCGCCGTGGCGGGCGCCGCGTTTTCGACCGATGGCAATCCGCCCAACGCCATGCGCGTCTGCCTCGGCGGATCGAAAACGCGCGAGGAATGCGAAGAGGCGCTGCGCATCGTTGCGGAGACACTCGATCATCCGCATCATCTGCACTCTCCGGTGATGTGAAGCGATCCTTGGACGCCTCTAGCCGGCGTTATCATCATACGAATACAGCGCGTCGCTAGCGATCGATAAGCGCGCAACGACGCGCTGTTTCCGTGCGCATTGAAAAAGCCAACGCGCAAGAAAAATTTCGCGCGAACTCGACACGCCGCCCCGCACCGCTCACCCGCCATTGGTGAGCAATTGAAAGCATTCCCCGCTCAAGTCCCACTAATTGGAGCCGTATACACCGTGTGAGGCCCCCGCCTCACCGACTCCGACTCCGGTTCACCGCTCACTCCGAAAGACTCCCGACATGTTCACCTCCATTCGCGCGCGCATCGTCGCCCTGTGCGTCGCTATCGTTGTGGTCGCGCTCGCCGCCAACGCGGTTCTCAACTATGTCGTCGCCAACTCGTATAACGCCGATGCCATCGACAGCAGTCTGACCGCGGTCGAAAGCGGTCACGCGGACGGCATCGGCGACTGGGTCGCCACCAACAGCCAGATGATCAACTCGCTGCAGGACGCGGTGCTGCAAGCGGATCCGTCCGCCGCGCTGAAGCAGATCGCCGCGGCCGGCAAGTTCACCAACGTGTACGTCGGCTATGCGGACAAGACGGCGAAGTTCTCCGATCCGACCGGCATTCCGCCCGACTACGATCCGACCGGCCGTCCCTGGTACAGGCAGGCCGCGGAAGCGGGCAAGCCGGTGGTCACGCCGCCTTACGTGGACGTGGGCACGGGCAAGCTGGTGGTGGCGTTCGCCGCGCCGGTGGTGCGCGACGGCGCGGTGAAAGGCGTGGTGTCCGGCGACGTCACGATGGACAGCGTGATCGCCAACGTCAAAGCGATTCATCCGACGCCGGCGAGCTTCGGCATGTTGATCGATGCGAGCGGCCATATCGTCGCGTATCCCGATGCGAAACTGACCTTGAAGCCGGTCTCCGATGTGGCGCCGGGGTTGACCGGCGACAAGCTCGCTGCTCTCTTCAGCGCGGGGCGTCCGCTTGAAATGGACGTGAACGGCAGCACGAAGCTGCTGCGCGCCCAGGCGATTCCCGGCACGGACTGGTACGCGGTCGTCGCGCTCGACAAAGCCGAAGCGACCGCCGGCATGCGTTCGCTGCTGACCGCTTCGGTGATCGCGTTGATCGTGATCGCGGGCATCGCCGCCGCGGTCGTGGCGGCGGTCACCGCCGTGTCGTTCCAGCGTCTGTCGAAAGTGCGCGACGCGATGGATGCCATCGGCTCCGGTGAAGGCGACCTCACGCAACGCCTGCCCGCCGTCGGCAACGACGAAGTCGCGCAGATCGCGCGTTCGTTCAACACCTTCATCGACAAACTCAGCCACGTGATGCGCCAGATTCGCGACGCCAGCGAATCGGTGCGCGTGGCCGCGAATGAAATCGCCGCGGGCAACGTCGATCTGTCGGGCCGCACGGAGTCCGCCGCGGCGAGCTTGCAGCAAACCGCCGCGTCGATGGAAGAAATCACCTCGACCGTCACGCAGTCGGCAAGCGCGGCGAAGCAGGCCGACGATACCGCCGTGTCCGCCTCGCAGGTCGCTTCGCGCGGCGGCGTCGTGATCTCCGAAGTGATTGCGACGATGGGCGAGATCCAGCATGCGTCGGTGAAGATCTCCGACATCATCGGCGTGATCGACGGCATCGCGTTTCAGACCAACATCCTCGCGTTGAACGCCGCGGTGGAAGCCGCGCGCGCGGGCGAACAGGGCCGCGGTTTCGCGGTGGTGGCCGGCGAAGTGCGCAGCCTCGCGCAGCGCAGCGCGCAGGCCGCGAAGGAAATCAAGGCGCTGATCGAATCGACAGTGGCGAGCGTGACGTCGGGTTCGGGACAGGTGCGCCAGGCCGGCGAGACGATGACGGAGATCGTCAGCAACGTCGCCAACGTGACGACCATCATTTCCGAAATCACCCAGGCCGCCAGCGAGCAGACGCGGGGCATTCAGGAAGTGAACCGCGCGGTCAGCCAACTCGACGAGATGGTTCAACAGAACGCCGCGCTGGTCGAGCAATCCACCGCGGCCGCCGCGGCACTGCAAAACCAGGCCGTCAGCCTGGCAGGCGCGGTGACGCAATTCAAACTCGATTAAACGCCTTACCTGGGACATTGCAGTGACGTTCTATAGAAATCTGAAGATCGCCGTTAAATTGGCCTTGCTCGGCGCGGTGTTGCTGGCCGCGACGATGATCGTGGGCCTGGAAGGCTGGCATGCGCTGGCGAAAACGCACGCGCTGCAAATCGAGTCGGCGCAATCGCTCGCTCACTATGCGCGAGCCGCCGACACGGCGCGCGTCGCACAGGTCGAGTTCAAGAAGCAGGTGCAGGAATGGAAGGACCTGTTGTTGCGCGGCGCCGATCCGGCCGCGTTCGCCAAATACCGTGATGCCTTCAGCAAGGAAAGCGGCACGACGCACGCCGCCCTGCTGCGTCTGAAGGATCAGTTGAGCGCATTGGGCGCGAACGTGGACGGCGTCGACAAGGCCCTCGCCACGCACGCTTCGTTGCAGGACACTTACCTCGCTGCGCTCAAGCGCTACGACGCCGCCGATCCGAACACCGCGCACGTGGTCGACGCGCTCGTGAAGGGCATCGACCGCGCGCCGACCGCCGCGATCGACGACATCGTCGCTTCCGTCATGCAACAGGCGCAGGATTCCAGCGTGCGCACGAGCGAAGCGGCGGAACGCGCCTATACGATCGCCACGGTGCTGTTGCTGTCGGTCGTGATCGGCTCGCTCGGCATCGGCGCAATTGCGGTGTGGTTTCTCAGCCGCAGCATCACACTGCCGGTCAGGCAGGCCGTGGGCGTCGCGCAAGCGGTGGCGGCAGGCGATCTGCGCGCGGACGTGGCCGTGGTGAGCCGCGACGAGACCGGCCTGCTGCTCATCGCGCTCAACGACATGAACCGGCGCTTGCGGCAGATCGTCAGCGAGATTCGTGAAGGCGCGACGACGATTTCGTCGGCCACGCAGGAGATCGCCGCAGGCAACCTCGACCTGTCCGCACGCACTGAACAGCAAGCGGCCTCGCTTGAGGAAACCGCCGCGTCGATGCAGCATTTCACCGACTCGGTTCAGCGCAACGCCGCCAATGCGCGCGAGGCCACCACGCTCGCGCAAACCGCGGCGCAGGCTGCGCGCGATGGCGGCGCCGTGATGAGCGACGCGGTGCGCACGATGGGCCAGATCGAAGCGGCGTCCAGGCGCATCGTCGATATCATCGCGGTGGTGGAAGCCATCGCGGCGCAGACCAATATCCTCGCGCTCAACGCCGCGGTGGAAGCGGCCCGCGCCGGCACGCAAGGGCGCGGCTTCGCGGTGGTCGCGAGCGAAGTGCGCAGTCTCGCGCAACGTTCCGCCGATGCCGCGCAGGAGATCAAGACGCTGATTCGCGAGTCGGTCGCCACGATCGACGCCGGCACGCAGCTGATCAATCACGCGAGCAATACGATGGACGGCGTGGTGGCGAGCGCGGGCAGCGTGACGCGCATCGTCGAATCGATCGCGACGGCAAGCGTCGATCAGGCAGCGGGTATCGCGGAAGTGAACGATGCCGTCACGCAGATGGATCAGGTGACGCAAAGCAACGCGGCGCTCGTCGAGCAGGCGGCCGCCGCAGCCGATGCGGTGCAAAGCAAGGCATCGGGGCTCGTGCAAAGCGTGAGTTTCTTCCGGCTGGGAGCCACAGCTTAAGGCTTGGCGCCTCATGGCGCCGGCTGTTATGCAAGCGCGAAGCGGCGCGCAATGCGCCGCTTACGATTCGAAATCGAGTCCGCCGATCAACACCAGAGGATCGGCCTGCGTATGCGAGAGAAAATCCAGTTCGCGCGCATGATTCCAGGCTGCGAGTTTGCGCGGCAGCGCGGCCAGATAGCCGGCGAAACGCGAGGGCCCGTCCGCGCCCATCAGTCTCTCGATTTCGTCGCTGTCCCAGGTCAGATACAGATTCAGCGGATAGGCGTAGTGCCCCACGTCTTCGATGGGCGCTGCGTGAATCCGCACGCGAGTGGGATGCCCATGGCCGCCGTACGGCAGCACTTTGGTCTGCACGGTTGTCGCGAAACAGGCGGCAATCGCCTCGGCAATGCGAGGCGCGAACTCTTCATCGAAACGGGCGGCACTCTCCGGACTCATCCAGGTCTCCAGCTTTATGCGTGATGAGCCGGCTATCCTAGCACGCGGACCAGCGCGCGCCTGTTGCGTCGCGGCATGTCTCCCTCGTGGCCACGCGCAACCGCGGCAGCGGCTGCGTGTCGGCCCTCCCGCATCAAACCGTCTTCAGAATTCGCGGCTTCGCTTCGTTCACCGCTGCCGCCAGTTCGGCCACCGCATCGGGCGCACTGTCGCCCTTTTCCGTGCGCATCGACAGATAGCGCAAACAGCACACCCGCAAAAACGAGGCGAAGTTGGTCGGCATCTCGCCGCGCAGCGCGATCAGTTCGTCGTAGAGCTTCACGGCGAACTGGCTGGTCGTCATGCTCTCGCGCGCCGCGATTTCGTGCAGCACGTCCCAGAACAGATTCTCCAGCCGAACCGTGGTGATCACGCCGTGAATGCGCAACGAGCGCGTGCGCGACTCGTACAGGATCGGATCGGCGTTGATGTATATCCCACACATAACGTTTGCTCCTTGATTACAAGCACGCGCGCCGTGGCGCTTTTCATGCAGCCACGGCACGCCGCCCGCCTTCGTCAACATACGCCGGCATTCGCCGCCCGACAATCGCATCGAACCCGAACGCCGCGCCTGCCCTGTCCAGCCGCGTTACACCGCGCGTTTATTCATCTGCCCGGCGATGTGATCCGCCTGACGGATCGCCAGTGTGACGATCGTCAAGGTCGGATTTTCCGCCGCGCCGGTGGTGAACTGGCTGCCATCCGAAATGAACAGGTTCGACACTTCATGCGTCTGGCCGAAGCGGTTGCACACGCCGTCTTCGGCTCGCCCACTCATGCGGGCGGTGCCGAGGTTGTGCGTGGACGGATACGGCGGCACGCGATACACCGTCTTCGCGCCCGCCGCTTCGTACACCGCCGTGCCCTGCCTGAACGCGTGCTCACGCATCGCTTCGTCGTTCGGGTGATCGTCGAAATGCACGTTGGCGACCGGCTGGCCGTATTGATCCTTCACGTCCGTATTCAAGGTCACACGATTGCTCTCGCGCGGCATATCCTCACCGACGATCCACATGCCCGCCGTGTACGCGTATTGATCCATCGCCTGGCTGAAGGTCGGCCCCCATGCGCCCGGATCGAGAAAAGCCGCGTAAAACGGCAGGCCGAGCGACACGGTCTCCATGTGATAGCCGCCCGCGAAGCCGCGTTGCGGATTGAACACCGCTTCGTCCTCGATGATGCCGGCCATCGTGGTGCCCTTGAACATCTCCACCTTGTCGTTGAACACCGCATACACGGAGCCCGTGGTGTGACGCATATAGTTGCGGCCCACCTGGCCCGAGCCGTTCGCGAGTCCCTGCGGGAATCTGCTCGAATGCGAGTTCAGCAACAGCCGCGGCGTCTCGATCGAGTTGCCGGCCACCGCGACGACGCGCGCCTTCTGCCGCTGCAATTTGCCGTTGCCGTCGTAATAGACCACCTCCTTCGCTTTGCCGCGCGCATCGGTTTCAATGCGCACCACGTGGGCCTGCGTGCGCAACTCCATATGGCCGGTTGCCTGAGCGCGCGGCAATTCGGTGTAGAGCGTCGACCACTTGGCGCCCGTGCGGCAACCCTGAAAACAGAAGCCGCGCTGGAAGCAATGCGCGCGGTCGTCGCGCACCACGCTATTGATCGCCATGTGGCCGGTATTGCATTCCTTGTAGCCGACTTTCATCGCGCCGGCCGACATCACCTTGAAGTTGTTGTTGCCCGGCAGGCCCGGCAGACCGTTGGTGCGCGTCACGCCCATTTTCTGCGACGCGCGGTCGTAATACGGATCGAGCTCTTCACGCGTGAGCGGCCAATCGAGCAGATTGGCGTCCTTGATATCGCCGTAGGTCGTCTTCGCCTTGAACTCGTACGGCTGGATGCGCAGACTCGCGCCGGCCCAGTGCGTGGTCGTGCCGCCGACCGTCTTGCAGATCCACGCGGGCAGGTTCGGAAAGTCTTTGGCGATGCGCCAGCTGCCCGACGTGGTGCGTTTGTCGAGCCATGACAGCATCTGGAACGCGCCCCATTCGTCCGTCGTGAAATCGGCCTGCGTATGCAGCTTGCCCGCTTCCAGCACGACTACGTTGATACCCTTCTGCGCGAGTTCGTTGGCGAGCGTGCCGCCGCCCGCACCCGAGCCGATGATCACGACGACCTTGTCGTCGTTGTGCGAAAAACGCACCTTGTTGTTGTCTTGATCCATGTCTTACCTCCTGTCGACGGGAGTTAGCGCTTTAGCGCTTACTCCCGTCCCATGCAAAGCTGTCGATCAGAGTTGGCGCTTTAGCGCTTACTCTGATCCCATGCAACGCCGTCGTCGCGATTAGCTATCCGTAGGGATCGGTCCGCTGGCGGCTGCCGGCGGATTAGGCAGCCACGAAAGGCTGTTGAACCCTTTCGTCAGGTAGCCGCCGTCGCCTGCGGAAGCGCCGTAGCCGAAGTGCGCATACGCCATGGTGTTGGCGTACAGCGAAACCACCGCGGTGCTGCGTATCGTGTTGAAGAACGGCGTGCCCGCGAGCGCGGCGACGTCCTTCGCCTGCTCCGCGGGCGCACGCTTGAGCCAGTCGGAACCCGCTTGCGCGTCGAGTTGTCTGACGCCGTCCGCAAGTTGCTGACGCACCGCCGGATCGGCTTTCGCTTTCGCGTCGAGGTCCTTCACCACCAGCGCGTAGACCGCGTTGTCGAGCGTGGGATGTGGATAGATCTGCCGCGTGAAGGCCAGAATCACTTCACCCTGGTGCGTGTCGAGACCTTGCAGTTCGAGGGCCCACGCGCGGCTCGGCGCGAGCGTCGACAGTACCGACGAGAACGCCAGCGTGCCCATCAGCACACCCGTGCCTCTCAAAAGCTCGCGACGCGTGAGCGGGAGCCGCAACGCCGCCGCGGCAGCCTTCGCCGCGCGATGCTCGCCGCCGTGCTCATGCTTGTGCTCATGCGTGTGTTCGTGCGTGTATTCGTGCGTGTGTTCGTGAGGATGCACATGCCGCGCGTGATCGGACGCGACGATCGGTATGACCGTTGTCTTCATGGTTGTCTCCTGTCGACCAGAGTTGGCGCTTCAGCGCCTTATTCCGGTCCCATCCAAGATGGTTGCTTGTGGGGTATTGCAACTACGCGCGGCGGCCGCCGGATTACTTTGGCTATTGATAGTGGCCGTGGCGTTCCAACACTTCGATCTTGTAGCCGTCAGGGTCCTGAATGAAAAAATAACGCGCCAGCAACTCGCCGTCGTCGTTGTGAAACTCGCGCAGATCGTTGGGCATCATGCCGAGATCGAGTAGACGCTGCCGTTCGTGTTTCGCATCGTCGACCACGAAAGCGACATGGCCGTAGCCGTCGCCGTGCGAATACGGTTCCTCGCGGCCTTTGTTCCAGGTCAGTTCTATTTCGGCGTCGGCTTCGGCGTTGCGCAAATAAGCGAGCGTGAAGTCCGGAAAATCGAGCCGGTGCGATACGTCGAAATTGAAAGCCTTTTGATAGAACGCGAGCGAGCGCGGCAGATCCTGCACACGGATCATCGTGTGGATGAGTTTGGCCATCGGTGTCCCCTCCTGTTTGGATGAAGTTTAGGAGGACGCACACGCGAGTGGTAATGCACGGCTAAATCGCGCCAGGGACTTGCCCTATGTTGCAGCAGCGTCGCTTGCAGGGACTTCGCTCGCGCGTCGACGGCGCGAACATTGATGGACGTGGCGCGCACTCAGGTTGCATTGCAGCACGCCGGCCTGCTCATGCGAGCATGTGCCGAATGACATTAGGCAAAACCCGACGTCGACGTAGCGCCCACGCACATCCGGTGAAGCGCATTCGTTTTTGCCTCACGGTCATACACACGTGCGTCGAGTTTCCATAAGATCGGGTTCTGATGTCTTTCTAAATGCCGTGGAGCGTAGTGCGTTATGGAATTCGATACGAAAGTCGCGATCATCGTGCTGGACGATCTCGCTGTCTGGCAAAAACTCAATGTGACCGCGTTTCTCGCGACGGGGATCGCCGGCGCCGCACCGGAAGCGATGGGCGAGCCGTACGAGGACGCGGCGGGCCGCCGGCACGCGCCGCTGCTCGGCCAGCCGATGATGGTGTATCAGGCGGACAACGCGGGTTTGCTGCGCGCGTTTCGCCAGGGCATTGAACGCGAATTGACGCGCGCCGTGTATGTGCGCGCGATGTTCGCAACGGGCCACGATCAGGCGAACCGCGAAGTATTCCGCGCCGAACCCGCCGACGCGCCCGACCTCGTCGGCATTGCCGTGCGCGGGCCGAAGAAGGCGGTCGATAAAGCCGTGAAAGGTCTCTCACTGCATGCGTGACACGCCGCGCTGCTAGCGCGCTCAGAGTTCAGGACTCGGGCCGCGCTCCAGATAGGTGGTCAGCGCGATATAGCTGCGCGTGCCGGTAAAGCCTTCGATCGCGTGAATACGCGCGAGCAGTTGTTCGAGTGATTGCGTATCGCGCGTGCGGACCTTGAGCAACATTGCGCTCTCGCCCGTCACGGTATGAATCTCCTCGACATCGGGCAGTTCCTGCAGCGCCAGCAGTTGCCGCGTCACCGCCCAGCTCGTCGTATCGACATGCACGAACGCAAGCAACGGGCGATTCAGCCTCGCGCCGTCGAGCGCGGCGACCGTGGCCTTGATTACGCCTTCCTTCTTCAAACGCCGGGTGCGTTCGTGGACCGCGGGCGCCGACAGGAACAGCAGCTTGCCGAGTTCCGCGTAAGTGCGCGTGGCGTCTTCGGCGAGCAGTGCGAGCAGCTTGCGGTCGGTATCGTCGAGCGAGGCCGGGCCCGGTTGAGTGCCCGGCGTCCGGAGCGCCCTGCCGCTGCGCGTGGAAGGTGAGCGCGGATCCGTGCTCATGGTTTTGCGGCGGAATCGTTACCTTCTTGTGCGAGTCCCTCGCGCAAGGCTTTGCGGATCACCTTGCCGGTCGGCGTCAACGGCAGGCTGTCGACAAAGCGGATCTCGCGCGGATATTCGTGCGCGGCAAGGCGCGTTTTGACGTGATGCTGGATCTCGCGCACGAGCGCCTCGTCGCCGACAAAACCGGCCTTGAGCACCACGAACGCCATCA
Organism: Paraburkholderia sp. BL25I1N1; assembly: GCF_003002025.1. Classification (GTDB taxonomy): domain Bacteria; phylum Pseudomonadota; class Gammaproteobacteria; order Burkholderiales; family Burkholderiaceae; genus Paraburkholderia. The sequence continues at coordinate 35,932 of NZ_PVZB01000004.1, read as the reverse complement.
CGATCTCGGTGCGCTCGGGATCCGGCGCGCCGATCACGGCCGCCATCGAAACTGCCGGATGACGCAGCAAAGAATCTTCGATCGAAGCCGGTCCGATTCGATAACCGGCGCTCGTGATCACATCGTCGCCACGGCCGACGAAGCGAATGAAACCGTCCGCGTCGCGCGTGCCGAGGTCGCCAGTCAGCAGAAACTTGCCGCGGAATTTTTCGCGCGTGGCCGCCTCGTTGCCCCAGTAGCCGAGGAACATGACCGGATCGGGCGCGGCCACCGCGATATCGCCGATTGCGCCGATTGCGCCTTGAGGCAGTTCGTTGCCGTCCATGTCGACGATCGCGACATGATGCCCGGGCACCGCGCGGCCGATCGCGCCGAAGCGCGGCTCGAACAGCGCCGCGCACGAGGACACCACCACGTTGCATTCCGTCTGCCCGTAGAACTCGTTGATCGTCACGCGCAGCGCCTTGCGGCCCCAGCCGATCAATTCCTCGCCGAGCGATTCGCCGCCGCTTGCCACCGAGCGCAATGCGAGGCTCCAGCGTTCGGGATGCTCGACGCCGCGCATCATCTTCAGAGCGGTCGGCGGCAAGAACGTATGCGAGACCGCGTGACGCGCCATCAGATCGAACGCGGCCTCGCCGTCGAATTTCGCAAAGCGGCGCGCCAGCACCGCGACGCCGTGATGCCACGACGGCAGCAGCACGTCGAACAGGCCGCCGATCCACGCCCAGTCCGCGGGCGTCCACATGAGCGTGGCGTGCGCCGGAAAGCCCTGCTGCGACATCTCGACACCCGGCAGATGACCCAGCAACACGCGATGCCCATGCAGCGCGCCCTTCGGCTTGCCGGTCGTGCCCGAGGTATAGATGATCACCGCGGGATCGTCGGCGCCGGTGTCGGCGGGCGTGAAGCTGGCGGACGCGCTGTTCAGCGCCTGCCAGAATGAATGCACGGGCGCTTGCGGATCGCCGTTGTCCTGATCGATATCCACGCTGAAGACATGGCGCAATGCCGGCAATGCCGCGCGGATTTCGTCGACCTTCCGCACGCCGGCGTGATCGGTGATCAATGCCACCGCACCACTGTCGCCGAGCCGGTGTTCGATCGCGTCGACGCCGAACAGCGCGAAGAGCGGCACGGCCACCATGCCGGCCTTGTAGGCGGCGAGATGCGCGAGCGCCGTTTCGATCGATTGCGACAGGAAGATGCCGATGCGGTCGCCGCGTTGCGCGCCCGCCGCGAGCAGCGCATTGGCAAAGCGATCGGACAGCGCCTTCAACTGGTCGAACGTATAGCGGGTGGCGTTGCCCTCGGCGTCCTCGTAGATCAGCGCGAGGCGGCCCGAACCGTCGGCCCATTTGTCGCATACATCGACACCGATGTTGTAGCGCGCCGGGATGTCCCAGGCGAAGTTTGCCGCGAGCGACTCGTAGGTCTGGCCGTCGAGATTCATCCTGTCTGCTCCTGCAAGCCCGTCGGCGGTTGATAGCGCGGGAAGCCGTTATATTCGATCGTACGCTGCGCTTCAGTGAGCGGCCATGAATGGCGCGCGTTCGGCACGCCGCCGTCGACACGGATCACCGTACCGTTGATAAACGCCGACGCCTCCGACAACAGAAAGACCGCCGCGCTGGCGAGTTCCGATTCCGTGCCGAAACGCTGCAACGGCACCTTGTGCTTCAGCGTGCGCAGCAGCGCCTGGTACTCTTCGTTGTAGCTGTCCATGCCCGCCGACGCAATCCAGCCGGGCGCGACCGCATTGACTCTAACGCCGGCGTGGCCCCATTCGCAGGCGGCCGTTTCGGTGAAGTTCCATACGCCCGCACGCGCCGCGCCCGAGTGCCCCATGCCAGGCATGCCGCCCCAGATGTCCGCCAGCATGTTCACGATCGCGCCGCCGTGATGCTGCATCCATTGGGTATAGCACTCGCGGGACATCAGAAACGTGCCGTGCAGATTGTTGCGCACGACCGCGTCCCAACCGTTCAGGGAGATCTTTTCGAGCCTCGCGGGGAATTGGCCGCCTGCACAGTTGAAGAGGCCGTCCACGTGGCCCAGATCCGTGATGATCGAAGTGATCGTCTCACGAACCTGCTGCTCGTTGCGGATGTCGCAGGAGTAAATCTTGTGGCCGTTGCCGGAGGACGGATGATCCGTGGCCAGTTCGGCCTGCACCGCTTTCAACTTGTCTTCGCTTCGGCCGACCAGCGCCAGGGTCGCCCCCAAGGACGCCAGTTCGTGAGCGGTGCATCGGCCAAGTCCGCTGCCCGCGCCGGTGACGATCACCACCTTGCCGGAGAAAAGACCTTCGCGGAAAACTGAACGATAGCCGCGGGATGGCGGCGAGGTACTCGACGAAGCTGCGGGCATTCGGGTGTCTCCTTCACGAACTGCGCTTTCGATGTTTTCTGAGTTTAGCTCAAGTTTTGTTCGCGCGTTGTTGTCACCCTCAATTTTATTTCCCTTATTTCGTGCTTGGTATTTCATTAATTTTTGAGCCATGCTCAACTCCAGTCCACTCGACTTCCCGCGCGGCACCCACCGTCGTGCGTTCATCGAGCGCGCCGGCCAGATCGTCAACCGGCCGCGAACGTGGCCGCGCCAACGCCGCCCTCAGCTTGTCCCGATCCAGTTCCTTCTCCCACGCCGCAATCACAATCGACGCCACGCCGTTGCCCATCGTATTGGTCAGCGCCCGGCACTCGGACATAAACCTGTCGATGCCGAGAATCAGCACCATCGCCGTCACCGGCACAGTCGGCACCACGGAAAGACTCGCAGCCAGCGTGATGAACCCTGCCCCCGTGACGCCCGTCGAACCCTTGGACGTCAGCATCGTCACCGCCAGCAGCGTGATTTCCTGAGCGATCGTCAAATGCGTGTTGGTGGCCTGCGCGAGAAACAGCACCGCGAGCGTCATGTAGATATTGGTGCCGTCGAGATTGAACGAGTAGCCAGTCGGCACCACGAGACCGACAATGCCGCGCGAGCAGCCGAGCCGCTCCAGCTTCTCCATCAGTTGCGGCAGCGCGGCTTCCGACGTGGAAGTGCCGAGCACGATCAGCAACTCATCCTTGATATAGACGACGAAGCGCCACAAACTGAATCCGCATGCTCGCGCAATCAGACCAAGGCCGCACGAGACGAACAGAAACGCGGTCAGATAGAACGTGCCGATCAGTTTCACCATCGGCAGCAAGGAGACGATGCCGTATTTGCCGATCGTGAACGCGATCGCACCGAACGCGCCGATCGGCGCGAGGCTGGTGATCATCCGCACGATGCGGAAGAACGTTTTAGACAGCAGGTCGATCAGACCGATCAGCGGTTTGGCGGGTTCGCCCAGCACCGCGAGCGCGGTGCCGAACAACATTGCGATCAGCAGCACCGGCAGAATATCGCCCTGCGTGAAAGCGCCGGCGAACGTATCGGGAATGATGTGCATGAAGAAGCCAGCGAGCCCTTCGCCGTGTGCGGCTTGCGCGGCATAACTCGCGATCGCGCCGGCATCGAGCGTGGCGGGATCGACGTTGAAGCCGATGCCCGGTTTCAGCACATGCGCGGCGAGCAGGCCGATCGCCAGTGCGAGCGTCGACACCACCTCGAAATACAGCAAGGCCTTGCCGCCGACGCGCCCGACTTTGCGCATGTCGTGCATGCTGGCAATACCGGTCACGACCGTGCAGAAAATCACCGGGCTGATGATCATGCGCACGAGTTTGATGAAGGCATCGCCGAGCGGTTTCATCGCCACGGCGTCCGTGGGCAGAAAATGCCCCAACGCCACGCCGATGATGATCGCCACGATCACCTGCACATACAGCACTTTGTAGAGCGGTTTGCGTTTCATGTCTCCTCCGTTTTGACAGGCAAAGCGTGTCCCTTCCCTTCTGTCGGGGAATGGGTCACGCGCGGTTAGCGTTGAGTGGCGACCTGGATGTCGCCAAGGTGTTACAACACGGCGGCCCAGCTATGCCGCGCGAAATGGTCTCGCTCGAATGCTTCGATGTCGTGCAATGAAGCGAGCGTCAGATCGATGGTGTCCATGCCTTCGACCACCATCTGTTTATGACGAGCGCCTAGTGGAAACGCAAACACGCGTCCCGTGGCTGACGTCACCGTTTGCCGTTGGATGTCGATATGCAGCGGCGCCGCGGGTTGCGTTGCCGCGTCACGCAACAGGACGTCGATTTCGTCGCGTTCAAGTTGCACGAGCAGCAGACGGTTGTTCATCGCGTTCGAATAGAAAATCTCCGCGAAGCTCGACGCGATGACCGCCTCGAAACCGGCTTGCTGAAGTCCCCACACCGCGTGCTCGCGGCTCGACCCGCAGCCGAAGTTCGAGCCGCCGATCAGAATGCGCGCGTCGCGATACTCAGGCTGATTCAGCACGCAGTCGCTACGCGGCTCGCCTTGCGCATCGAAACGCAGGTCGTAAAGCAAGCCATCCTTGAGCCCCGCCTTGTCGATAATGCGCAGAAACTGCTTCGGCATGATCTGATCGGTATCGAGGTTTTCGATTGGCAAAGGCGCCGCGGTGCCGTGGATTTCGGTAAGTCTCATGACTGCGTCTCCAGCGTGCGGACGTCGGTGATGCGTCCGGTCAATGCGGCCGCCGCGGCCATCGCGGGGCTCATCAGGTGAGTACGGCCGCCACGGCCCTGGCGTCCTTCGAAGTTGCGGTTGGTGGTCGAGGCACACCGTTCGTCGAGCGTCAGAAAATCGTCGTTCATCGCGAGACACATCGAGCAGCCCGGCTCGCGCCATTCGAAGCCGGCCTCGCGCAATGTCGCCGCGATGCCTTCCGCTTCCGCCTGGCGTCGCACGCTGCCCGAGCCGGGCACGACCATCGCGCGCACGCCCTGCGCTACGTGGCGCCCCGCGACGATCGACGCGACGATGCGCAGGTCTTCAATGCGTCCATTGGTGCAGGAGCCGATGAACACGCGATCGATCGGTGTGCCCGCAATCGGCTGATCCGCTTCGAGGCCGATATAGTCGAGCGCGCGGCGCAACGCGGCGGCGGCTTCCGGTGTCTTTTGCGTGGCCGCGGCGGGAATCAGTTCGTCGACGGCGATGGCCTGGTCGGGACTCGTGCCCCACGTGACAAACGGCGCGATATCGCGCGCATTGAAACGATGCTCGCTATCGAAGCGCGCGCCCGGGTCCGATTTCAGTTCGCGCCAGTCGCTCATCGCGGCGTGCCACGCGGTCTCATCGAGCGACGTTGCGTGTGCGCGAATGTAGTCGAACGTGGTGGCATCGGGTGCGATCAGCGCGGCGCGCGCACCCGCTTCTACGGTCATGTTGCACAAGGTCATGCGTGCTTCCGCCGACAGCGACGCGATGGTCGATCCAGCGAATTCCACCGCATAGCCGCGCGCGCCCTGCGCGCCGATGCGGCTGATGATCCACAGAATCAGATCCTTCGACGACGTGCCATACGGCATCGCGCCCTCGATCGTGATGCGCATGGTCTGCGCGACGCGATAGACCAGCGTCTGCGTGGCGAGCACATGCTCGACCTCGGACGTGCCGATGCCGAAACCCAACGCGCCGAGCGCACCATACGTGGTGGTGTGGCTGTCGCCGCACAATACGACCATGCCCGGCCGAACCAGCCCACGCTCGGGCGCGACGATATGTTCGATGCCTTGCAGCGGATCGTTCGCCGCATGCAACGCGATGCCGGCCTCCGCGCAATTGCGCGCCAGGTTGTTCGCGAGCAGCAACGACGCGGCATCGCGAATCACACGCGGCGATTCCGCGTGCGTCGGAATGATGTGACTGACCACCGCGAGCTGCTGCTTCGGCCTGCGCACGCGCCGCGTTTTCGCGGCCAGCGCGCTGAACGCTTGCGGGCTGGTGTATTCGTTCATCAGATGCAGATCGACGTACAGCAGCACGTTCTGTTCATCGACACGCGCCACGACATGCGAATCGACCAGCTTCTGGTAAAGGGTTCGTGTTGACATGATGAAGGCCCGCGCGACTAGATCTGCAGAAACGGAAGGACGCGTTCGAGCAATAACCCGGGCGCTTCCTCGGGAATGTAGTGGCCGCACGGCAGCGCTTCGCCGCTCACATTGGCCGACCACTTCCGCCATTCGGCGAGGGGCTCGAAGCATTGTTCGATGACGCCTTGCGCGCCCCACAGCGCCAGGAAATCGCATTCGATCTTCCGCCCTTCAGCGAGCGACGCGCGGTCGTGTTCGAGGTCGATCGTGATGCTCGCACGGTAGTCCTCGCAGATGCCGTGCGCGGTGCCGGGGTCGCTCAGGCAGCGCAGATATTCGGCGTAGGCCGCGTCGGTGAACGGCGCGAGGCCGGCGCTGCGCGCGCCGATGGTCTGCTTCAGATAGAGGTCGGGATCCGCGCGAATCAACGTCTCGGGAAACGGCGCGGGACGCACGAGAAAGAACCAGTGCCAGTAAGCGCGCGCGAAATCGAACGAGGTCTGTTCGTACATCGCAAGGGTCGGCGCGACGTCTAGCGTCACGAGCCGGGTCACGGTTTGCGGATGATCGAGCGCCATGCGGGCGGCCACCCGTCCGCCGCGATCGTGGCCGATCACGGCGAAGCGGTCGAAACCTTGCGCACGCATCAGCGCGACCTGATCGGCGGCCATGCGCCGTTTCGAATAGTTGGCGTGGTCGTGTGCGCCCTGCGGTTTGCCGCTGTCGCCGTAGCCGCGCAAATCCGCGGCGATCAGCGTGAAGTGCCGCGCCAACGTCGGTGCCACCTTGTGCCAGATCGCGTGAGTCTGGGGATGCCCATGCAGCAGCAACAAAGCCGGCCCGTTGCCGCCGCGAATCGCGTTGATGCGAATGCCGTCGACCTCGGCCGACGCGTCTGTGAAACCTGCAAACATCATTGCCTCCCATGTTTGAATGAAGTCTAATTGATGCCTGTAGCGATATGGTTTCTCTCAGCGCAATCCGGAATTAACTTTTAGGAACGAATCGATGGACGGCTTTTCCGACCTGAATCTGTTCGCGCTGGTGGCGCGCCATCGCAATCTCGCCGCGGCCGCGCGCGAACTCGGCGTCACGCCGCCGTCCATCAGCAAGCGGCTCGCGCAACTCGAACAGCGTCTCGGCGTGCGCCTCGTGAACCGCACCACGCGGCGAGTGAGCCTGACAGCGGAGGGCGAGATTTATCTGGCGAATGGCTCGCGCATCCTCGACGACCTCGCCGAACTCGAACAGCTGGTCACGCAGAGTCGCGCCGAGCCGACCGGTCTGTTGCGCGTGAATGCGTCGTTCGGTTTCGGCCGCGCGCACATCGCCCCGGCGATTTCGCGTTTCAGCGAGCGGTTCCCGTCGATGAAGATTCAGTTGCATCTGACGGACCGGCCGGTCAGCTTGCAGGAAGAAGGCTTCGATCTCGGGATTCGTTTCGGCGAAGTGCCGGATGCGCGCATCAACGCGCGCTTGCTGCTGAAGAACCGCCGCGTCGTATGCGCGTCGCCGGCTTATGTGAAGCGGCACGGCGCACCGCAAATGCCGCACGATCTCACGCGCCATGCCTGCCTCGTTTTACGCGAAAACGAATCGGCGTACGGCACGTGGCATTTTTCGCGCGGCAAGAAATCGGAGACGGTGAAGGTGGACGGTCCGTTGAGCAGCAACGACGGCAGCGCCGTGCTGAAGTGGGCGCTCGACGGCCGCGGCGTGGCCGTGCGCTCGGCGTGGGAAATCGCGGGGCATTTAAGGCGCGGCGAACTGGTGCCGCTTCTCTCCGACTGGGCGCTGCCGAACGCGGACATTCACGCCATCTATCTGGAGCGGCACCGTTTGTCGGCCAAGCTGAGGACGTTTATTGATTTTCTCGGCGACGAGTTGCGCGAGAGCGTACCGGCCGCATAGCGAGACGTGTACTCACCCTGCCCGCTTATTGCGCTGTTGGGCCCGGCTAGCGCGCCAGCGCAGCACTAAGCTGATGAGCGCGGCAAAGGCGGCAGTCGCCACGTAACCGGCGAGACGAATCGCGTCCTCGCCCGGCAAGCGGGAGATCAACAGAACGACTACGGCGAGTGCCAGCACGGCTAGAAGTCCGATGATCCATTTCATCTCTTGTCTCCGCTCTTTTTGCGTAGCATACCTGCGCGAGATGCAAGATGAACCTCGTCGTTTACGCGGGCAAGCCTCTGCCCGTGCCATGCGCCTGCTGCAAAATGAAATCGATGAACGTCGATGCCGCGCGCGTGTGATGCCGGTTCGGCATATACAGCATGTACATGTGCGTACCGAAGATGCTTAAGCGCCATTCATCGAGCGCGGTGAGCACGTCGCCGCGGTGCAGATCGTCCTGCACCACATAATCCGGCACCAGGCCCACGCCGAGTCCGGCGAGCACCGCCTGGCGCAAGAACAGAAAATTCTCGGAGATGATGCTCGGCTCCAGCAGCACTTCATGCCGTTCATCGCGCAAATAGGCGGCTACCCGCAACTGCCGGCCGACCACTGCAGCGGTAATCAGCGGCGCCGTGCGCAGATCGTCGAGCCGCTGCGGCATGCCGTGCCTGTCCGCAAAGTCCGGCGACGCGCATGCCACATACCGCACCGGCCCCATGTCGCGCGCGACGAGGTTTTGCGGCGGCTCGGACATCACGCGCACGGCGATATCGACTTCATCGCGCATCAGGTCTTCAACGCGGTTCTCGAACATCACATCCAGCACGATGCCTGGATAAAGCCGTTTGAACGCGATCAGCCAGTCCGACATGACGAGTTGCCCGTAACCGCTCGGCACGCTCAGCCGCACGCGCCCTTGCAGGCTCTGCCCGAGCGTGCTGACGGATTCGCGCGCGGCGAGCAGCGCGTTCTGAATCGTGCGGCCATGTTCGTAGAGTTGCAGACCGATCTCGGTCGGCTCCACGCGGCGCGTGGTGCGCCTCACCAGTTGCAGCCCGATGGAACGCTCCAGCTGATTCAGGTGGTAGCTCACGTTCGCGCGGCTCATTTTCAGCCGGCGCGCGGCTTCACTGAGATTGCCCGCGTCCAGAATGTCCACCAGCAGGGTCAGCGAATTGACGTCCATGGCGGCGCCTTTGTCAAAGAAACTTTGACAGTCTGTCAACCGTCCATGTAATTGTCAATAAACCTTGACCGACTCACAATCGGGACAGTTCGCCAGACCCGGCATGCTCTGCCATGCGGCCCATCACAATCAGGAGACGCCATGACCCCCAACCCTTCGGCCGATGTTGTCACGCGCGAATTGCGCGGCAAGGTGCTGCTCGTGACGATCGACCACGCGCCCGTCAACGCGTTATCCGCCGACGTGCGGCGCGGCCTGCTCGCCGCCGTCGAAGCCGCGGGTGCCGACAAGGCCGTGGAAGCCGTGCTGATCGTCGGCGCGGGGCGCAATTTCATCGCCGGCGCGGACATTCGCGAGTTCGGCAAGCCGCCGGTGCCACCCTCGCTGCCGGACGTGTGCAACCGCATCGAGGCGTGCACGAAGCCGGTAATCGCTGCGATTCATGGCGCGGCGCTCGGCGGCGGTCTGGAAGTGGCGCTCGCGGCGCATTACCGGATTGCCGTCGACGGCGCGAAGCTCGGCTTGCCTGAAGTGCAACTCGGCCTGTTGCCGGGCGCGGGCGGCACGCAGCGCACGCCGCGTTTGATCGGCGCGCAGGCCGCGCTCGATCTGATCCTGAGCGGCCGCCACGCCGGCGCGAAGGAAGCGCTCGCGTTCGGTCTGATCGACCGCTTCGGCAGCAGCGACGACATCCTCGCCGAAGGGCTCGCCTACGCGCACGAGTTGCTGGCCGCCCACGCGCCGGTGCGCCGCACGCGCGACGCGTCGGCACTCAGCGACCGCGCCGCGAGTCTCGCCGCCGTGGCCACGGCGCGGGCGGAAACCGCGAAGAAATCGCGTGGCCTGTTCTCGCCGCTGAAAATCGTCGACGCCGTCGAGGCCGCCATCGAACAGCCTTTCGACGACGGTCTGCGGCTCGAACGCAAGCTGTTCCTCGAATGTATCGACAGCCCGCAGCGCGCCGGCCTGATTCACGCGTTCTTTGCCGAGCGCGAAGTGCTCAAGGCGCCGGAAACGCGCGACGCCAAACCACGCGCGCTGAACAAGATCGGCGTGGTGGGCGGCGGCACGATGGGCGCGGGCATCGCCGTCGCGGTGCTCGACGCGGGCTTGCCGGTGACGATGATCGAACGCGACGACGCGTCGCTCGCACGCGGCCGCGCGCACATCGAAAAAGTCTACGACGGCCTGATCGCCAAAGGCCGCCTGAGCGTGGAAAAGAAAGCGGCGCTCATGGCGCGCTGGAGCGGCAGCACGTCATACGATGCGCTCGCCGACGCCGACCTCGTGATCGAAGCCGTATTCGAAGACCTCGCCGTCAAACAGGCGGTGTTCGCCGAACTCGATCGCGTCTGCAAAGCGGGTGCGGTGCTCGCGACCAACACCTCGTATCTCGACATCGACGCGCTCGCGTCGAGCATTTCGCGTCCCGCCGACGTGATCGGCCTGCACTTCTTCTCGCCTGCCAACATCATGAAGCTGCTGGAAGTGGTGGTGCCGAAGCAGGTCAGCGCCGACGTGGTCGCCACCGCGTTCGAGCTGGCGAAAAAGTTGCGCAAGACGCCGGTGCGCGCGGGCGTGTGCGACGGCTTTATCGGCAACCGCGTGCTCGCTGTGTATCGCAGCGCCGCGGACGCCATGATGGAAGACGGCGCCTCGCCCTATCAGATCGACGCAGCCGTACGCGCGCTCGGCTTTCCGATGGGACCGTTCCAGGTGGTCGATCTGGCGGGCGGCGACATCGGCTGGGCGGCACGCAAACGGCGCGCGGCCACGCGCGATCCCGCAGCGCGTTATGTGCAGATCGCCGACCGCCTGTGCGAGCGCGGCTGGTTCGGTCAGAAGACCGGACGCGGCTTCTATCTGTACCCCGAAGGATCGCGCAGCGGCGCGCCCGACCCGGAAGTCGAAGCGATCATCGAAGCCGAACGCGTGCGCGCCGGCATCACGCCGCTCACCTTCACCGACGATGAAATCATCCGCCGCTACATGGCCGCGATGATCAACGAAGGCGCCAACGTCGTGCACGAGCGTATCGCGTTGCGGCCGTTGGACGTCGACGTGACGTTCCTGTACGGCTATGGCTTCCCGCGCTATCGCGGCGGTCCGATGAAATATGCGGACATGGTCGGCCTGCCGAAGATCCTCGCCGACATTCGCGAGTTCGCCAAGCAAGACCCGCTCTTCTGGAAGCCCTCGCCGCTGCTGGTCGAACTAGTGGAACGCGGCGCAGATTTCGCGAGCCTGAACCAGAGCGTCTGAAACGGCGCATCATCATCGACTTGCATCAGGCTGACCGGACGCGCCCGTGCGCGCCGGTCGCTCACCCGATTCGGAACACCCGCCATGGATCTGAACTTCACTCCCGAGGAAGAAGCCTTCCGCGCCGACGTACAGGCCTTTCTGCGCGACAAGCTCCCGCAACGTCTCGCCGACAAGGTCCACGGCGGCCGCCGTCTCACGCGCGACGACATGGCCGAGTGGCACGCCATTCTCAACGCGCAAGGCTGGCTCGCCAATCACTGGCCTAAAGAGTACGGTGGCCCGGGTTGGAACTCGGTGCGGAAATTCATCTTCGAAAACGAATGCGCGCTGGCCGGCGCGCCGCGCGTGGTGCCGTTCGGCGTCAACATGCTCGGCCCGGTGCTGATCAAATACGGCAGCGAAGCGCAAAAGCGCCATTGGCTGCCGCGTATTCTCGACGGCTCGGACTGGTGGTGCCAAGGCTATTCGGAACCGGGCGCCGGCTCCGATCTCGCGTCGGTCAAAACCACCGCTGTGCGCGGCATCGACGCGCAGGGCCAGCACTACATCGTCAATGGACAGAAGACATGGACCACGCTCGGCCACTACGCGAACATGATCTTTTGCCTCGTGCGCAGCGCGACCGATGTGCGCAAACAGGAAGGCATCAGCTTCCTGCTGATCGACATGAAGACGCCGGGCGTCGAAGTGCGCCCGATCATCACGCTCGACGGCGAGCACGAAGTCAACGAAGTGTTTTTCACCGACGTGCGCGTGCCGGTCGAGAACCTCGTCGGCGAAGAGAACAAGGGTTGGACCTACGCCAAGTATCTGCTCACGTATGAGCGCACCAATATTGCGGGCGTCGGCTTCTCGGTGGCCGCGTTCAATCGCCTGCGCATAATCGCCGCGAAACAGCGGCGCAACGGCCGGCCGCTCGCGGAAGACCCCGCGTTCGCGGCGCGCATGGCGCGCGTCGAGATCGATCTGGAGAACATGAAGACCACCAATCTGCGCGTGATCGCGGCAGTGGCGGGCGGCGGCGTGCCCGGCGCCGAAAGTTCGATGCTGAAGATTCGCGGCACGGAGATCCGTCAGGAAATCTCATCGCTTACGCGGCGCGCGATGGGCGCTTACGCGCAGCCGTTCATCGAGGAAGCCTTGCATGACGGCTTCGACGGTACGCCCGTCGGCCCGGACGAAGCCGCGAGCGCCGCGTCGCTGTATTTCAACAATCGCAAGCTGTCGATCTTCGGCGGCTCGAACGAAATCCAGAAGAACATCATTTCCAAAATGATCTTGGGACTGTAAGGGGCGCACGTCATGAATTTCCAGCACACCGAAGACCGCCGCATGCTGGCGGATACGCTGAACCGTTTTGTCAGCGAGCAGTACGGTTTCGCGACGCGCGACCGGATCGCTCAGTCTGACCAAGGCTATAGCAGCGACTTGTGGAGCCGCTTTGCCGAGCTCGGCATTATCGGCGCACTGTTCGATGAAGCGGACGGCGGTTTCGGCGGCGGCGGTTTCGATATCGCCGTAGTGTTCGAGAGCTTGGGCCGCGGTCTCGTGGTCGAGCCGTTTCTCGATACGCTGATCGTCGGCCGCGCCATTGCACGCAGCGGCAACAAAGCGCAGAAGGCCGCGCTCGCGGAATTGATCGACGGCTCGCGGATCGTCGCGCTCGCGCACGGCGAACCGGACAGCCACTATGAACTATCCCGCGTGACGACGCGCGCGGAGCGAAGCGGCTCCACGTGGCGACTGAACGGAGCCAAGGCCGTGGTTCAGCACGGCGAGCACGCTTCGCTTTTTCTGGTCTCGGCACGCACCAGCGGTGATGACGATAGCGAAGCAGGCGTGACGCTCTTTCTCGTGCCGCGCAATACGCCCGGTGTCGGCGTGCGCGGCTATCGCAAGATTGACGGCGGCCGCGCTGCCGAAGTGACCTTCGACAACGTCACGCTGAACGAGGGCGCATTGCTCGGCACGATGGACGCGGGCTTCGCGACACTCGAATACGCGATTGGCTGCGGCGTGCTCGCGTTGTGTTCCGAAGCCGTCGGCGCGATGGATGTCGCCAAGGACTATACGCTCGAATATCTGCGCACGCGCAAACAGTTCGGCGTGCCGATCGGCAGCTTTCAGGCGTTGCAGCATCGCATGGCCGATCTGCTGCTGGAGATCGAGCAGGGCCGCTCGGCCGTGATCAACGCCGCGGCGGCGCTCGGCGCCGAGCGCAAGGTGCGGGAGCGCGCGGTGTCGGCGGCCAAGTACAGCATTGGGCGAATCGGCGCGCTAGTCGCGGAAGAATGCATTCAGTTGCATGGCGGTATCGGCATGACGTGGGAACTGCCGCTCGCCCACTACGCGAAGCGCCTCGTGATGATCGATCATCAACTCGGCGATGAGGACCATCATCTCGAACGATTCGTGGCGCTAGGCCGCGAATAAAGCGCTCGCTGAGCGGCCATTTCCCGCCAGTCGCCTCACGATGATGCGGTTGACGCTCAGGCCGGTCCGCCGGCGTTCAGTTCGTTGTCTGTCGGACATTTGCCAAAGCGAACTCACTCCGGCGAGTCCATGCCCGATTGCAAATAGTTCTGAATGCCGACCTTGTCGATCAACTCAAGATTCGTCTCGAGCCAGTCGATATGTTCCTCGGTGTCGTCGAGAATATGGGTCAGGATCTCCCGCGAGATGAAGTCGCGAACCGATTCGCAATAGACGATGGCCTCCTTGCAGGTGGCCTGCGAAATCTGTTCCAGCTTCAGGTCGCACTCCATGATCTCTTTGGTTTCTTCGCCGATTAGCAGCTTGTGGAGGTCTTGCAGATTCGGCAGGCCGTTCAGCAGGAAGATACGTTCGATCAGCAGATCGGCATGCTTCATCTCGCCGATGGATTCGTCATATTCATGCTTGCCGAGCTTGACGAGCCCCCAATGCTTGTACATGCGCGCATGCAGGAAATACTGATTGATCGCGGAGAGTTCGTTCTTCAGTTGCGAGTTCAGATATTCCAGGACCTTTGGGTCGCCTTGCATATTGCCTCCGTGTTTCGTGTGCGAAGCCCCCGGCGCCGGCGAAGGACGATGGATCGGGCAAAATCTTCAGTGGCATTGCACCAACACCGAACCTGCCTCGCGTCTTGTATTTTTGGCCATTACCCCAGCATAGCGCATCGAACTGGCGGGACAAAAAATGAGAATCGTTACCAACGCCTCACGGCAAGCTGGCGTCGGTGCAGACGACGCATGGCAAGCGCCGTGCCACCGGCAGCGCAGTTTTTTTCGCCACCACGACGACAGCCGATGCGATCCGCGCAATGCGCCGCAGAGTTCGTAGTACGCAGGAAGATTCCCGACCCTGGCAAACGCCCGCAATCCGGCAATCGACAGCCGGGTCACCGAGGCGCCGAAAAGGCGGCACGACACTAGATAGCGTGCTTGGCTCCCTTTAATAAACGACTAGTATGGTTGGGTGAGCGCCCTCCTCGGACCTCGGGGAGTACAGCATGGATCGCGACTTGTCTGTCGTACAGACCAGCCACAGGATTCCGCCCCGATGCCCGCTCACGACGCCAATTAAATGCGGTGCGCAGTGACATGAACGCGCCCGCTTCCTCACGCCTTGCAAGAACCTGGTTGCACGTTGCAACGCAAATGCGTTCGCCGTCGACAAGACGCCGGAGCCTCTCTTGTGTTCACACGATCGATGAAACGATGCCCGTCCGGCGCGAAGGAGCGACAAAATGAACGCGAGTCTTCAGGCAGTGCGTTCGGGTTCCCCGGACACGGTAGTAATAGCGCGCACGAAAGAACTTGAAGACGACGGCATCAAGGCGGCGAACGTCGACGGAATCGATCTGATCGTTCTTCGCCACAGTCACGCCATTTCGATTTTTCAGGGACACTGCCCGCATCAAGGCACCCTCCTGTCCGAAGGCACAGTCAAAGACGGTGTGCTCACCTGCCGGGCACACAGTTGGCAGTTCGACTGCTCGTCAGGCTGCAACCAGGGACCGGTCAGTTCGAATCTGAAGCGCTTCGACGCAATCGTCGAGGACGGCGAAGTTAAAGTCGATCGCAACGAGGTGCGCGCGTGGAATGCGCAACGCGCTGACCCGGCTGGGACAATGCCGTGCCGCGAATCTCCCGTGAGATCGCTTGACCAGCTTCCTGGCCCAAAGCGCGTTCCGTTTCTCGGCAATACGTTGCAACTACGTCCCGAGAAGCTGCACCTCGTCCTCGAACAGTGGTCCAGAGAATTCGGCCCTGTGTACACGTTCAGATTGATCGGCCGCCCGTTCGTTGCGATCGCCGATCCGATTCTCATCAGTCAAGTCTTGCGCGATCGCCCCGGCGCCTATCGCCGCTGGAACGTGATCGAAACCGTTGCGCGCGAACTGGGTATCAACGGCGTTTTCTCCATGGAAGGCGAGGCCTGGCGACGGCAACGGCAACTCGTCGCCAAGGCACTGGATCCTCTGCATCTGCGTGCCTTCTTTCCGCTGCTCTGCGAGATGACACGTCGGTTGCTGCAACGCTGGGAGAAAGCGAATCGCGATCAGCAATCCATTGATATCCAGAAGGACCTAATGCGATACACGGTGGACGTCACCACCAATCTCGCGTTCGGATATGACATGGACACCATCGAGAGCGAGGGCGACGTGATCCAGCGGCACCTCGAAGTCGTGTTCCCGATGATCAACCGGCGGATCAATGCGCCCTTCCCCTATTGGCACTACGTCAAGCTACCCGCCGACAAGACGCTGGATCGCGCGTTGATTGCGGTTCAGGCGCTCACGAAGGACCTGATCGCCGCCAACCGCGCGCGGCTCGCGCAGCGCTCGGAGACGGACGCGATGCCCACGAATCTGCTCGAGGCGTTGCTCATGGCGCAACAGGAAGGAGAAGCGCCGCTGACAGACGACGAAGTGCTGGCCAATGTGTTCACCATCCTGCTGGCCGGACAGGACACGACGGCGAACACCATCGCCTGGGTGGCGTACTTCATGGCGTCTTTACCAGACGTCCAGCGAAAAATGCAGGAAGAAGTCGATGCCGTTATCGGATCCGCGGCCATGCTCGAAGATTTTGACGCGGGCGATGCCCTCCTCTATCTGAACGCGGTCATCAGCGAGTCCATGCGCCTCAAATCCGTTACGCCCGTTCTCGCAGTCGAGCCGAATTACGACGTGCAAGTGGGCGACATTGCGATCCCGAAGGGCGCGGTGCTGTCGCTATTGACGCGCGAGGCGGGTTTGCAGCAAGGTGGCCATTCGGAGGCCGACGTATTCGATCCCGACCGCTGGCTCACCGGCGAGAGTGCCGCCAGCCATCATCGGGCGGGGTTCATGCCGTTCGGCTCGGGACCGCGTCTGTGTCCGGGACGCAGCCTCGCCTTGATGGAAGTGAGATCGGCTGTCGCCATGCTGTGCCGCAACTTCGATCTGCTGCTGGTGAACGACGCGGCCGAGGTGGAGGAAGTGTTCGCGTTTTCGATGGTGCCGCGAAACCTGCGCATCGAATTGCGCCGGCGTGGTTAGTCGATCCCTTCAACGAATACGAAAGCGAGGACATCATGAGCTTTCCTGGCATTCTGCATCGTGCGCGCACGTCTTTCGGGAATGATGTCGGCTCGGGCTATCTCGGCGACGTTTCCCGAGCCGATATCGAGCGCGCATCGGAGACGATCCGGGGAACCGTCGTCCGCACACCGCTGTTGCCCTACGCCGCTGCCACGGATCGAAGCGTGTTTCTCAAACCGGAGAACCTTCAGCCACGAGGGTCGTTCAAGATACGCTGCGCGCTGAATGCGGTATCGAGCCTTACGGCCGCTCAACTGGCGAACGGTGTCTACACGGCGAGCACCGGCAACTTCGCGCTTGGCGTGACCGAAGCGACGAGGGTTCGCGGCGCGGACGTCAGGGTGTATGTCACCGATACCGCAGCAAGGAGCAAAATCGAGGCGCTTCGCTCGCTGGGCGCCGAGGTGATCGAAGTGCCCTACGAAAGATGGTGGGCAATACTGTGCGGTGAAATACCGCCCGGCGAAACCGGCACATTTCTGCATCCTTGTGCGTGTCGCGATGTGATCGTCGGCGACGCGTCGATCGGACAGGAGATCCTGGAAGACCTGCCGGATGTCGACGTGATCCTCGTGCCCTTCGGCGGCGGCGGGTTGATCATGGGTACTGCGCTGGCGTGCGCGCATTGGGACTCGCGCGCGAAATTGTATGCGTGCGAAAGCGAAGCGGCGGCACCGTTCTATTCTTCTCTTGCGGCCGGCGCTATCGTTGAGGTATCTGTCGACTCGACGCCCATGATCGCGGGCATCGGCGTCTCGACCGTGCTCGAGGCGAATTGGCCATACCTCAATGCGTTGGTGGACGGCGTCATTGTGTCAACGCTCGAGGACACGGCCGAAGCTATCCGCTGTCTGGCGAAGCACAATCATCTTGTCGTCGAAGGCGCGGGCGCGGTTGCGCTTGCCGCGGCCCTCCACCCTTATTTTGCCGGTAAGCGCATTGCCGCTGTGCTAACTGGAGGCAGCATCGATATGCATGTTCTGGCTTCAGTGCTGAATGGCGACCGGTCGGCGTATCTCATGCCGTCGCAGCTTCGTAACTATGAATAGAACATCACTTCGCCGCAGGCGCATACGGAAGTGCAAGCGCGGCTGGCGCTCCTAATGATCGATTGGCTGCGTGGTATCAGTAGTTCGTTCAGGATGCCGTTTGATGCGGGCGCGCCTGGACCCGCACGACAGAGTGCTTACCGACGCGTGACGATGCTCGCATCCTGTTGGCCTGGAATAGACGAAGCCGACGGAAACACCATCCCTCCTTCGGCCTCGCTCCAACGCGCGATCCATTCGGGCAACGCCGGCGATGACTGCGTCACGCCGGACAGTTGCATTAACTCGGCAGTAGTCACGACACCGCCGCCTCGCTTCAGAAAGCGTGCCCGCACGATGGCCAGCGCCACTTGCGCGTTGTCACGCACGAACCCTTGTTCGATGAAGATATGCTTGTCGTCCCAGCCGATCACGCGGGTCCGGACGTCATAGCGATTGCCGAGTTCGAGCGAACGGTGAAAACGCATCGTTTCCAGCGTGACAACCGGATACCAGCGCTGTGCCTTCAATTGACGCCACAAGCCGCTGCGCATCATCAAATCGACGCGCGCCAGATCGAGGATCGTGAAATAACGACCGTTGTTCATGTGAAGCAACACGTCGAGGTCATTCAACCAGACGCGAAACGGCGTGACGCACGTATCGAGCACATGCAGCCGGCTGCGGCGCCGGCTGGTGAATATCAGAAGTAACAAACGAAGTAGCAGACTCATGCGGAAACCCGTTGATCAAGACGCGCCGCACGCGGCGGGCAAACGTGCATGGTAGACGCGCGGATCAGGAGTGGGATACAGGTGATGCGCAAATCTGTAGAGCGCTTATTCGAAAACGAGCGGCTGCGATCGAGCCGCTGGTCGTAGACTGGCGCACCGGCTTGCTCAAGATCGAACGAGCCGAGCCCAGACCTCTCAGCGCCCGTCCGCCGAATGGCTCACTGGCCGCGTTGCAGCAGAACGCAAAGCCGCCGTAACGTACGTGCGTCGGAAAAATTTCCGTTAGAAAGCGCGGCAGAGATGCCGGATGATCCACGCGTCATCATAACGGCGTTTAGGTCTGCGGCCGGCAAGCGGATAGTCGTCGCCGAGCGGTTGCGCGAGAAGAGGGTCAGTCGCGCGTCAGTGCAGGCCCTGATGTACAGCCTGCCTCGCGTGAAGCAGTGTCACGTTGCCGCGTGCGAGAGGCTCGGGGCGGAGTGGTACGCGGCTCAAATGATGTGATCGTGATCGGTGCGACGAACGATCGCAGCCCTGCCGCAGTGGCGGCCAAAAACAAAAAAGCCGCGACGCCTTTGGGCGTGCGGCTTTTTAATCTTGGTCGGGGCGAGAGGATTTGAACCTCCGACCACCTGCACCCCATGCAGGTACGCTACCAGGCTGCGCTACGCCCCGAACAGCTAAAAATTATAACAGACACTTCATTCGATTAGAACCGCCTTCTGCTAACAAACGCGACTAGCGCCCCAACAAATCGATTACGTGCAGCAATTCCTTACGCAACTGCTCGACGTCTACCGTGGTGGCGGCTGTGGTTGCCGCCGGCACCGCAGCACCCTCGCCTTCCTCGATCGCACCGCCCGGCGCACCGTGCGCTCCACCGCCATGTGAATCGAGCCGGTTGCGCGCGCCGTTGATCGTGAAGCCCTGTTCGTACAACAACTCGCGAATCCGCCGGATCAACAGCACCTCGTGATGCTGGTAGTAGCGACGGTTGCCACGCCGCTTGACCGGCCTCAACTGCGTGAACTCCTGCTCCCAGTAGCGCAAGACATGCGGTTTCACGCCGCATAGTTCGCTGACCTCACCAATCGTGAAGTAACGCTTCGCCGGAATCGGAGGCAAGACGACTTTTTCGATCGTCGCTGTCATCGTCAGTTAGCCGTCGTGGTGGGTTGCGCAGGAACGCGCCAGTCGATTAGCGCGTGAAGCTCGCGTCAGCGCCGTTCTCAACCAGTGCTTTCAGCTTTTGACTTGCATGGAACGTCACAACGCGACGCGCGGCGATTGGAATCGCCTCGCCGGTCTTCGGGTTTCTGCCGGGACGCTGGGGTTTGTCGCGCAACTGGAAGTTGCCGAACCCCGACAGCTTCACGCTGTCGCCACTCTCGAGCGCGTCGCGGATCACCTCGAAAAACGCTTCGACCATGTCTTTCGCTTCCCGCTTGTTGAGCCCGACATTGTCGAACAGCAACTCAGCAAGTTCCGCCTTGGTGAGCGTCGGCGTTTCAGTGGAAACGACGGCGGGTGATGTCGGAATTTCGCGAATCATGGCGCTACGCTGCGCCGTAAGAAGGGCTTCGAAATCACTCGAGTTCATTTCATTCATATCTATCAAATGGCGCGCCAAGCGGGAAACAATGGATGCGGATACAGCCGTGCAATTGTTAAATGCGGGTTATCCGCGCAACCGTGCGCCATATACTCGAGCCAGACGTTCCACCAGAGTATGAATAGCCAGATCGACCGTTTCATCCTGAAGGGTTCCGCCAGTATCTTGCAAGGTCACACGGAACGCAAGGCTTTTCTCGTGAGCGCCGAGACCACCGGAAGTGTTTGATTTTGGACGGAATTCGTCGAAAAGCACAACCTTCTGAACCGTCTTGCAGGCGGGTTCGGACTGGGCCTTCTGGAGCTCGTCCAGCAGTGCCTGGACCTCGATTTTCTGATCGACGACCACCGCAATATCACGACGCACCGGCTGAAACTTAGACACTTCAGACGGAATCGGCAATACGCGCTGCATTAATGCTTCCGCTTCGATTTCAAACAGAATCGGTGCATGCGGTAAATCATATTTTTGCATCCAGCGCGGATGCAATTCGCCAATCCAGCCGACTGCGCGGCCATTCAGTTCGATACGCGCGCTGCGTCCCGGATGCAACGCCGGATGCTCCGCTTTGACGAAGCGCGCGACGGCCGGCGCCAGCACGGCTTCCAGGTCGCCCTTCACGTCGAAGTAGTCGACCGTGCGCGTCGCCGCGCCCCACTGCTCTTCGAGCGCGGGACCGTACGCGAGGACGCCGATCATCTTCGGCTGCGCGAAGCCTTCGACCGTGAGCTCACCGGCCTTGATCGACGGATCGTGCAGGAACACGCGACCGGCTTCGAACACGCGTACACGATCCGCCGTGCGACGGTTCAGATTCGTACGCAGCACGTGAATCAGGCTGCCGAACAGAGTCGTGCGCATCACCGACAAGTGGCTCGCAATCGGATTCAGCAGACGTACCGGCTTGTCGTTGCCGGCGAAGTCCTGTTCCCACTCGGCGTCGACGAAACTGAAGTTCACCGTCTCCGCGTAGTCGCGCGCCGCGAGCGCGTGACGGAGCTCGTGGATCGAACGCTGCGTCTCATTGGTCGCGCGCATCTCGCTGGTCGCGACCGGCGGACGCGCCGGAATTTTTTCGAAGCCGTAGATGCGCGCGACTTCTTCGATCAGGTCTTCTTCGATTTCGATATCGAAGCGATACGACGGCGGGATCACCGAGAACGTGTCTTCACTGCGCTCGAACGACAGACCGAGGCGCGTGAAAATCTGCGCGATTTCGTCCGCGTCGATCTTGATGCCGATGATGCGGTTCGCACGCGAAACACGCATCTTCACGGGCTCGCGCTTCGGCACGTTGACGATCTGATCGTCGACCGGGCCGGCTGCGCCGCCGCAAATGTCGAGGATCAGTTGCGTGATGCGTTCGATATGATCGACGGTGGTCGCATAGTCGACGCCGCGTTCGAAGCGATGGCCTGCATCAGTCGAGAAGTTGTACTTGCGCGAGCGGCCACGAATGCTGTCGGGCCACCAGAAGGCGGCTTCGAGATAGATGTTGGTGGTGTCGAGCGTGACGGCCGTGCTGTCGCCGCCCATGATGCCCGCGAGACTTTCGATGTGCTGCTCGTCGGCGATCACGCCAACCGTTTCATCGAGTTCGACGGTGTTGCCGTTCAGCAGCTTGAGCGTTTCGCCCTTGCGGCCCCAGCGCACGTCCATGCCGCCGTGAATCTTGTCCAGATCGAACACGTGCGACGGACGACCCAGTTCGAGCATCACATAGTTCGAGATATCGACCAGCGCGGAGATGCTGCGCTGGCCCGAACGCTCCAGACGCTCGACCATCCACTGCGGCGACTTGGCGCGCGCGTTCACGCCGCGAATCACGCGGCCCGAGAAACGGCCGCACAGATCCGGCGCCGAGATTTTGACGGGCAGCGTCTCGTTGAGCTTCACTTCGACCGGCTTGATCTCGAGCGGGCGCAGCGGCGCGCCGGTGATCGCCGAGGTCTCGCGCGCCACGCCGAACACCGACAGGCAATCCGCCTTGTTCGGCGTCAGCTTGATCTCGAACACGGTGTCGTCGAGATTGAGCGTTTCGCGGATGTCCTGGCCGATCGGCGTATCTTCCGGCAGGATCAGCAGGCCGCTATGATCTTCAGAGAGCTTCAGTTCGCGTGCCGAGCACAGCATGCCCTGGCTTTCCACGCCGCGTAGCTTCGAGAGCTTGATCGCGAACGGCGCGCCGCCTTCTTCAGCGGGCGGCAGTTGCGCGCCGACCAGCGCGACCGGCACCTTGATGCCGGGCGCCACGTTCGGCGCACCGCACACGATGTTCAGCGTCGCGCCCGTGCCGGCGTCGACCTGACACACGTTGAGCTTGTCCGCGTCCGGGTGCTTGACGACTTCCAGCACCTGGCCGACGACGATCTTCGAGGTCGGCGGCGCGGCCGGCCGCAGGTCTTCGACTTCGAGACCCGCCATCGTCAACGCGTGCGACAGTTCGTCGGTCGTCAGTTGCGGATCGACAAAGGTTCTCAGCCAGGATTCCGGGAATTGCATGGTTCTGTGTACGTTCTGATCAGGTTAGGTCCACGTCCGGCAATGTTTTGACTCGGCGCGATGTTCATGCGATGCCACTCATCGGACACTGCCGGGGACGCTGCAGGCGGCAGGCACTGTGTGCCTTGCCGCGCTCTATGCTTGTCGCGTTCGTACGCGCCGGTTCAGGCGAATTGACGCAGGAAACGCAGGTCGTTTTCGAAGAACAGACGCAGGTCTTGCACGCCATAACGCAACATGGTGAGCCGCTCGAGGCCGCTGCCGAAAGCAAAGCCGATGTAACGCTCCGGGTCGAGGCCCATGTTGCGGATCACCGTGGGATGAACCTGGCCCGAGCCCGAAATTTCGAGCCACTTGCCGGCGTTCTTGCCCGTTTCGAACAACATGTCGATCTCGGCCGACGGTTCGGTGAACGGAAAATACGACGGACGGAAGCGCACGAGAATGTCGTCGCGCTCGAAGAATTTCTTGAGAAAGTCGGTGTAGACGCCCTTCAGATCAGCGAAGCTGATGTTCTCGTCGATCCACAGGCCTTCGACCTGGTTGAACATCGGCGAATGCGTCGCGTCGCTATCCACACGGTACGTGCGGCCCGGAACGATCACCTTGATAGGCGGCGTGTTGGTGCGCGCATAGCGAACCTGCATCGGGCTGGTGTGCGTGCGCAGCAGCAGTTGGCGGCCGTCGGCATCTTTGCCGTCGACGTAGAAGGTGTCCTGCATGGAACGCGCCGGATGATTTTCCGGGCTGTTCAGCGAGGTGAAGTTGTACCAGTCGGTTTCGATTTCGGGGCCGTCGGCCACGTCGAATCCGATCGTACGGAAAATCTGTTCGACGCGCTCCCACGTGCGCATCACCGGGTGCAGACTGCCTGCGCCGGTGCCGCGGCCCGGCAGCGTGACGTCAATGGCTTCAGCGGCGAGGCGCTGGTTCAGCAGCACGTCGGCCAGCGCCTGACGGCGGGCTGTCAACGCGGCTTCCACTTGTTGCTTGACGAGGTTGATCCGTGCGCCTTCGGTCTTGCGCGTTTCGGGGTCGAGTTTGCCAAGGCCCTTCAACAGTTCGGTCAGCGCACCCGATTTGCCGAGAAAGCGCGCTTTCTCGTTCTCGAGGGTGGTGACGTCGGAGGCTTCTGCGAAGGCTTTTTGCGCGTCGGCGACAATCTGGTCCAGATCCATTGATCCCATCATTTCAACGTCAGTGTTCAATCGAAGCAAAACTGGTTCTACCAACAAAAACGGGGCTCGGTGAGGAGCCCCGTTTTTGCTGCAGCGTCACCGAGACTACCGGATCTTCGCTGCAACGAACCACGCAGTATTAATTGCCAGAAGCGCAATCAGGCTGCAACGGCGGCTTTCACCTGCTGAACGATCGCAGCAAAAGCAGCCTTGTCGAACACAGCCATGTCAGCCAGCACCTTGCGGTCGAGTTCGATCGAAGCCTTCTTCAGGCCGTTGATGAACACGCTGTACGTCATGTCGTGCTGACGCACCGCCGCGTTGATACGCGTGATCCACAATGCACGGAACACACGCTTCTTGTTGCGGCGATCGCGGTAGGCGTATTGGCCTGCGCGCATGACCGCCTGCTTGGCGATGCGATAGACGTTATTGCGACGGCCGCGGTAACCCTTGGCCAGCTTGATGATCTTCTTGTGACGGGCCCGTGCGGTAACCCCACGTTTTACTCGAGGCATGTCTTGCTCCTATGAGTTTCGGTTAAGGGTTAAGCGAACGGCAGCATTGCGCGCACGGAGTTCATATCTGCATCATGAACTGCCGTCGAACCGCGCAAATGGCGTTTGTTCTTGGTGGTCTTCTTGGTAAGAATGTGGCGCTTGAAGGCTTGACCGCGCTTGACGGTACCGCCCGGACGCACCACGAAGCGCTTTGCAGCACTCTTCTTGGTCTTCATCTTCGGCATGACAACTCCATT
This sequence comes from Paraburkholderia sp. BL25I1N1, assembly GCF_003002025.1. Taxonomy (GTDB): domain Bacteria; phylum Pseudomonadota; class Gammaproteobacteria; order Burkholderiales; family Burkholderiaceae; genus Paraburkholderia. Next base: position 11,242 of record NZ_PVZB01000004.1, on the reverse strand, counting down.
ATTAGATGGATATGGGTGTGCGGTCGGCCATTGGCCATTACCCGCCCTTCGAAACCCACTCCACTTGGTATGCAGACCGCCTGAACTGCCGGCAGCCGCTTTTCGGGAAGCGACGCGCATTGTACACGCGTCGTTCCGAAACCTGCTGAGGCGGCACCGGACACCCGGCGCCGCATCGTTTCAAACTTTACTCACAACCAGAGCGCGCACCACACGGTGCGCTGCAGCGCTGATCGCTTACTTCTTTTTCTTCGGAGCGAGCACCATGATCATCTGGCGCCCTTCCATTTTCGGCATCTGCTCGACCTGACCGACTTCGTCGAGGTCCGTGCGCAGGCGCTCGAGCATGCGCATACCGATTTCCTGGTGAGCCATTTCGCGGCCACGGAAACGCAACGTGATTTTCGTCTTGTCGCCGTCGTCGAGGAAGCGGATGAGGTTGCGCAGTTTGACGTTGTAGTCGCCGTCATCAGTACCCGGGCGGAATTTGACTTCCTTGACCTGGACGATCTTCTGCTTCAGCTTCGCCTCGTGTTGCTTCTTCGCTTCCGAGTACTTGAACTTGCCGTAGTCCATCAAGCGGCAAACCGGCGGAACCGCTTGCGGAGCGATTTCGACCAGATCCACGTCTTGCTGTTCCGACATGCGGAACGCATCAGCGAGTTTCACGATGCCGAGCGGTTCGTTCTCGACGCCGACCAGACGCACCTCGGGTGCCGTAATTTCACCGTTGATGCGGTGCGCAGACTTATCAGTAGCGATGTTACGTTTCCTCTAAAATTTAAAAAAACGAGCCGGGCTGCCAAGTGGCTCAATTGAACGACTGCACATCCTGGCGCAGACGCTCAATGAAGGCGTCGGGGGGCATCACACCCAGATCGACACCACCACGGGCACGCACGGCTACCGTTTGGGCTTCACGCTCTTTGTCGCCGACCACAAGCAGGTACGGCACCTTTTCCAGCGTGTGCTCGCGTATTTTATAGCTAATCTTCTCGTTGCGCAAATCGGCCTCTACTCTAACCCCTTGTTTTTGCAACGATTGGGCTAAAGAACGCGCATATTCCGCCTGACTTTCCGCGATATTCATCACTACGACCTGCATCGGCGCGAGCCATGCGGGCATTGCACCAGCATGGTGCTCGATCAGAATGCCGAGGAACCGCTCCATTGATCCGACGATTGCCCGGTGCAGCATGATCGGGCGGCGGCGGCTGTTGTCTTCGGCGACGTACTCCGCGCCCAGACGCTCCGGCAGCACCATATCGAGCTGCAGCGTACCGCATTGCCACGAGCGGCCAAGCGCGTCCTTGATGTGGTATTCGACCTTCGGGCCGTAGAAGGCGCCCTCGCCCGGCAATTCTTCCCACGTCACGCCGCAGGCCGTCAGCGCCTCGCGCAGACCCTGCTCCGCGCGATCCCACGTCTCATCCGTGCCGGCACGCGCGTCCGGGCGCAGCGACAGCTTGATCTCGACATTGTCGAAGCCAAAATCCTTGTAGACGCTCATCGCCAGCGTATTGAACGCGATCGATTCGCTGATGAACTGGTCTTCGGTACAGAAAATGTGCGCGTCGTCCTGCACGAAACCGCGCACGCGCATCAGACCGTGCAGCGCGCCGGACGACTCATTGCGGTGGCACGAACCAAATTCCGCGTAACGCAACGGCAAATCGCGGTACGAGCGCAGACCGTGGTTGAACACCTGCACGTGACCGGGGCAGTTCATCGGCTTGATCGCGTAGTCGCGCTTTTCCGATTCCGTCGTGAACATGTTTTCACGATAGTTCTGCCAATGGCCCGACGCTTCCCAAAGCGAACGGTCCATGATCATCGGCGTCTTGATTTCGAGGTAACCCGCGTCGTTCACGCGACGGCGCATGTATTGCTCGACCTGCTGCCACAGCGTCCAGCCGCGCGGATGCCAGAACACCATGCCCGGCGACTCGTCCTGCATGTGGAACAGATCGAGTTGCTTGCCGAGCTTGCGATGATCGCGCTTCTCCGCCTCTTCGAGCATGTGCAGATACGCTTCCTGGTCTTCCTTCTTCGTCCAGGCGGTACCGTAGATGCGCTGCAATTGTTCGTTCTTCGAATCGCCGCGCCAGTAGGCACCCGCGACCTTCATCAGCTTGAATACTTTCAGCTTGCCGGTGGACGGCACGTGCGGACCGCGGCACAGATCGGTGAAGCCGCCATGCGAGTACAGCTTGATGTCGTCGGTAGCGGGAATTGATCCGATGATCTCGGCCTTGTACTTTTCGCCGATGCTCTTGAAGTAGTCCACCGCTTCGTCGCGCGACACCACGCGGCGCGAAACGGGTTCGTCTTTCTTCGCGAGTTCCTGCATGCGCTTTTCGATCTTCTCGAGATCTTCCGGCGTGAACGGACGGTTGTATGCGAAGTCGTAGTAGAAACCGTTGTCGATGACCGGGCCGATCGTGACCTGCGCTTCCGGGTACAGATCCTTCACCGCGTATGCAAGCAAGTGCGCGGTGGAGTGACGGATGATATCGAGACCGTCCGCGTCTTTCTCGGTGACGATGGCCAACGCCACATCGTGATCGATCAGCGCAGATGTATCGACCAGTTCACCGTCGATCTTGCCGCCAAGCGCGGCTTTCGCGAGGCCGGGGCCGATCGAGGCGGCCACTTCGGCGACGGTCACCGGATGCTCGTACTGTCGAACAGAACCGTCAGGCAGACGTATCGAAACCATTGCGTTCTCCGAGGTGCCGACCGGCGGTGGCACATACAACCAGGTCAAAAAAACAAAAAAAATGCGGCCCCGCTTTCGAGGGGCCGCATTCACATTTCCTGCTAACTACAGTGGCGAAAGTGGTCCTCGACTAGCGTCGCTCCGAAGTAGTCTCGGTCAACGTTCGCGGTGTCATAACCGTATTCGCCTTTTGCGCCAAAGGCGCTTACTGCAGCTTGTGAAACCCCGGCAAAGCCGGAATTTCTCTTTCGTTGGTAGGCTCGATTGGACTCGAACCAACGACCCCCACCATGTCAAGGTGGTGCTCTAACCAGCTGAGCTACGAGCCTGAAGAAACGAGATTATATGGAGCGCCACACTGCTTGGCAAGTACTTTTATGCACCGACTTTAAATTTCTACTCGCGCCCTCACGCATGCCACCAGCGCATACGTCGATTGGCCACACATGCGCCGCATACTCGTCAACTCTTGCGTGAAGCGCGCACCACGCCCGTGACTTCGCCGAGCAACGTGCACGCGCGCTGAATCTGCGCCGCGCTCGAGACCTCGACGGTAAATTGCATGAACGCAGCATTACGGCGCGTTTGCGTTTTCACGCCGATCACGTTCATCTTCTCGCGCGCGAACACTTCGGAAATATCGCGCAGCAAGCCCTGCCGATCCGTTGCATCGATCGAAAGATCGACCGGATAGACCGACTGCCCGCGGCCGCTCATCACCTCCGCCGACCACGCCGTTTGCAACACGCGCTCGGGCGCGCGATCGGCCATGCGCAGGAACGTCGGGCAATCGCTGCGATGAATCGACATGCCTTTGCCGCGCGTAACGAAGCCGCAGATATCGTCAGGCGGCGCGGGCCGGCAGCAGCGCGCGAGTTGCGTGAGCAACGCATCGACACCGACCACCAACACACCGGTAGACGCGCCGCGCGCCACGCTCGCGCCACTACTGCGCTTCTCGAATTGCTCCGGCGCTTCGACCACCGGTTCCGGCGGCGGCGCATCGTGCAGCGCCTGCTCGACGAGCCGCAAGCTGAATTCTTCCTTGCCCACCACGGAGAACAAGTCGTCGGTAGTCTTGAAGCCAAGCTTGGCCGCGAGCTGATCCAGATTGACCGACGTCTTACCCTCGCGCTGCAAGGTCTTCTCGACCATCGCGCGGCCGCTCGCGATATGTTCCTGCACTTCGACCGCATTGAACCACGCGCGCACCTTCTGCCGCGCGCGCGGACTTTGCAGATAGCCGAGTTGCGGGTTGAGCCAATCGCGCGACGGACCGCCCTCCTTCACCGCGACGATCTCCACCGTCTGACCGTTTTGCAAGGGCGTGTTCAACGGCACCATCGCGCCGTCGACGCGCGCGCCGCGGCAACGGTGCCCCAACTCGCTATGCAAGTGGTACGCGAAATCGACAGGCGTGGCGCCGTGCGGCAACGGAATCACCCGCGCCTGCGGCGTCAGCACATAGATGTGGTCGTCGTCGAGCGTGGCCTGGCGCAGTTGTTCCCACGGCTGCGACGCGCGCTTCTCACCGTGCTCGCCTTCGGAGACTTCATCTTTCCATGCGAGCAACTGACGCAGCCACGCGATCTTCTCGTCGTACTTCTCGTTGGCGGCGAACTGGCCGCCGTAGCCGCGCGTGCCGGCTTCCTTGTAACGCCAATGCGCGGCCACGCCGTATTCGGCGAACTGATGCATTTCGTGCGTACGGATCTGCACTTCGAACGCGCGGCCGTCGTCGCCGATCACCACCGTGTGCAGCGACTTGTAGCCGTTCGGCTTCGGCCGCGAGATATAGTCGTCGAACTCTTTCGGCACCGGTTGCCACAGGTTGTGCGCGATGCCGAGCACCGTGTAGCAATCCTTGATATCCGGCACGATCACACGAAATGCGCGCACGTCGTACAGCTCGGCGAAATCCAGTTCCTTGCCGCGCATCTTGCGCCAGATGCTGTAAATGTGTTTTGGCCTGCCGCTCACTTCCGCGCGAATATGCGCCGCCGCCAATTCCTTTTGCAGACGTTCGATAGCCTGCGCGACATAGCTCTCGCGCTCGACGCGCTTCTCGTCGAGCAGTTTGGCAATGCGCTTGTAAGTCACCGGCTCTTCGAAGCGCAGCGCGAGATCCTCGAGCTCCCACTTCAATTGCCAGATGCCCAGACGGTTGGCGAGCGGCGCATAGATATCGAGCGTCTCGCGCGCCACGTCTGGCGAAGGCGTGATTTTCGCCGCCGCGTAGTAACGCAGCGATTGCAGGCGCGATGCGAGCCGGATCAGCACCACCCGAATATCCTGCGCGAACGCGAGCAGCATCTTGCGCAGCGCCTCGACCTGCGCGCGGCGCGCGGCCTGCGCATCGCGCCCGGCTTCTGGCATGGCGTTCTGCGCGGCGCGCATGCTCACCGTGCCAAGGCGTAGCAACTTGCGCACGTCGCCGACCAGTTGCGCGACTTCTTCGCCGAAGTTGTCGGCGATCAGGCGCTCGGGGTCCTGCAGATGCGGCGTCAATGCAAACAGCGCCGCCGCCAGCACCGCCGGCGGATCGACATTGAGCTTGCGCATGATCGACGCCGTGCCCGCCGCGTGATCCGCCAGCATTTCGCCCGACGACAGCCGCACCTCGCCCGCATGCTCGCGCACGAACGCCATCGCTTCATCGAAAGAAGGAAGAGGGTTCGGCGCGTTCGTAACGGTTTCGGTATTCATGGTGCGACGGCCCACCGGGCCAGACGATTCAACGGAATTTCAACTGCACGTGCCCAGCTTACGCGCGCTGCGCAGCGACTACGCAGATTTCGACCAGGCACTTCGGATTGGCGAGCTTTGCCTCGACGGTTGCGCGCGGCGGCGTGGCGCCTTGTGCAACCCACTCGTCCCACACCGCGTTCATGCCGGCGAAGTGCACCATGTCCGAGATGTAGATCTGCACCGACAGCAAGTGCGACTTGTCGCTATTCACTTCGCCCAGCAGACGGTCGATGTGGCCGAGCACTTCGCGCGTCTGACCCGTGATGTCCTGATCCGCGTCTTCGGCGATCTGGCCCGCGAGGTACACGGTGCCGTTATGCACGGCGATTTCCGAGAGGCGCTTGCCGACGTGGTGACGAATGACTGCCATGGCGAATCCTGAGTTGGTTTGAAAATTGATCGGAGATGCGTTGCGCATCGCGCCTCGTCGAGGACGCCGCGCGCAACTGCATATTATGACGCGTCGGCGGCCGGTCCGATAAAGAACTGCCTCGCGATGTCGATCTGATCGGCCGACAAAAACGCCGGCGCGTGTCCGACACCGGCGATTTCCGCGCTCGACACCGCACGCCCGGTCTCGACCATCTTCGCAACGGTTTCACGCGAGAGCAGGTCGGACAACTCGCCGCGCACCACCAGCACCGGCCCTTGAAACGAGGCCAGCGAATGCCACAGCGCGGCTTCGCCGAGCTTGGCAGCTTCCTCGGTGGTTGCCGTAAAGGGCTGCGCGATCCGCGGGTCGTAACGGAACAGCCACTTGCCGTCCTGTTCGTGCAGAAGCGGGGTGTTGATTTCGCGCCAGTCGTCAGGTGTGAGCGGACCAAAAGTCTGCGCGAGCAAGGCCGCGTAGTCGATACCTTGCTGCAGCGTTTCAAACTGCACGGGCTTGCCGAGATACTCTCCGATGCGTTGTACCGCAGCCGGCTCCAGATGCGGACCCACATCGTTCAGCAACATCTTGCGGATCGGCGTTTCGGGCAACCCGGCAAGCCCAAGCCCAATCAGGCCGCCCATCGACGTGCCGAACCAGTCGACCGTCTCCACATTCAGGCGCGCGATGAGTGTGACCATGTCGGCGACGTATTGCGGCACCGTATAGAAGTTGGGGTTGGCAAGCCACGATGACAAGCCCCGCCCCGCGACATCCGGACACACCACGCGGTAAGTGCCCGCGAACTCATCCGCGAGGCGGTCGAAATCGCGCCCTGAACGAGTCAAGCCGTGCACGCATAACAGCACGCGCGGATTGGCCGGGTCGCCCCACTCGGTATAAGCAATGCGGTGCAAGCCACCGGCGCTCGCGCATTGCACATAGCGTTGGCGCGGCGCAAGCCGTCCGGTGGTGGAAGCGAACGTGGTTGCGGTCATCTGGGTTCCTTGCAAAAGCGCTGCGAGTTCGGCCTGGGCACAGCAGGGACAGATAGGCGTTCAATCTTCAAACGATTGTAAACCGCTTTGCCGAGCGGCAAGAGTCGGCCGGATGGGCTAGGACGGCTCGAAACGAATGTCCGGCGCACAAAACAAAACGGGCGAGACTCACGCCTCGCCCGCCTGGGAACCGCCTCGCGGCCGCCTGCCGCTCACACCAGCCGTATCCGCCCGCACAGCGGCCTCAACAAGCCTCAACCAGCCTCAACCCGCCTCAAACCGCTGCAGACGGCCTCGCCGCATGCCATTCAGCTAACCGCGCTCACATCGAGCGGCGCGCCCGTCTTGGCCTTGATTTCCTCGACGCTCACGCCCGGCGCCAGTTCGGTCACCTTCAGCCCGTTGTCCGTGACTTCGATCACGCCAAGGTCGGTGATGATCTGGTCGACCACGCCCACGCCCGTGAGCGGCAGCGTGCATTCGTCGAGGATCTTGTGCTGATCGCCCTTCGCGACGTGCTCCATCAGCACGACCACGCGCTTGACGCCCGCAACCAGATCCATCGCGCCGCCCATGCCTTTGATCATCTTGCCCGGGATCATCCAGTTGGCCAGATCGCCCTTCTTGCTGATCTGCATCGCGCCGAGAATCGCCAGATTGATGTGGCCGCCGCGAATCATCGCGAACGAATCCGCCGACGAAAAAATCGACGAACCCGGCAGCGTGGTCACCGTCTGCTTGCCGGCGTTGATCAGGTCGGCGTCCACTTCCTCTTCGGTCGGCGATGGGCCAATGCCGAGCAGGCCGTTTTCCGACTGCAGCCACACTTCGACGCCCGCCGGCACGTGATTGGCGACCAGCGTCGGCAAGCCGATGCCGAGGTTCACGTAGAAACCGTCCTGCAATTCTTTCGCCGCGCGTGCGGCCATTTCGTCACGAGTCCATGCCATGATCAGTCTCCTTTCGCGCGGACAATGCGTTGTTCAATGCGTTTTTCCGGATTCGCATTGAGCACAATGCGCTGCACGAAAATGCCAGGCGTATGGATCGCGTCCGGATCGAGTTCGCCCACTTCGACGATCTCTTCGACTTCCGCGACGGTGATCTTGCCGGCCATCGCGCACATCGGGTTGAAATTGCGCGCGGTGCGGCGGTAGATCAGGTTGCCCGACTTGTCGGCCTTCCACGCCTTCACCAAAGCGACGTCGGCCGTCAGCGAGTGTTCCAGCACGTAGTGGTTTTCGCCGAACTGGCGGGTTTCCTTGCCTTCGGCGATCAGCGTGCCGTAGCCGGTATTGGTGAAAAACGCCGGGATGCCCGAGCCGCCCGCGCGCAGCTTCTCGGCGAGCGTGCCTTGCGGCGTGAATTCGAGTTCGAGTTCGCCGGCCAGATACTGGCGTTCGAACTCCTTGTTCTCGCCGACATACGACGAGATCATCTTCTTGACCTGGCGCGTTTCGAGCAGCAGACCGAGGCCGAAACCGTCGACGCCCGCATTGTTGCTGATGCAGGTGATGCCCTGCACCTTCGAATCGCGCAGTGCGCCGATCAGCGCCTCCGGAATGCCGCACAGCCCGAAGCCGCCGACGGCAAACGTCTGCCCGTCCTTGACGATGTCTTTCAGCGCCTCGGCGGCGCCTGGATAGACCTTGTTCATCAGTATGTCCCTTCCTTTATGGAAACCCGAATTCGGATCGTTGCGGCTGATACGACGTTGCGCGGGCTCGAGCCCGACACGTCATTCTAGTCATCCCCGGCGGGCCGCGCCCCGGTTTCGCTGCGCGTAGTACAAAGCCCGCCGCGGACGGCTTCGCCGCGTTGTCATGTGCTCGAAAGAGTACGCTGGGCGCGCCATGCGGCACAATACGCAAAAATACATAAGTACTTGCCGCCAATTCATGCCCGCACTGGATTATCAAACCGCGTTCCAGCTCGCTCCAATCGGACTCGTCCTGTCGCGCGAACGAACTATCGAAGACTGCAATGACGAGCTCGCGTCCATATTCGGCTGCACGCGAGAGTCGCTGCTCGGCCAGTCGTTTCAGGTGCTGTATCCGTCCACAGACGAATTCGAGCGAATCGGCGCGCGGATTCCGCCCATCATGACGGCGCACGGCAGCTACGCGGACGACCGCATCATGAAGCGGGCCAACGGGGAATTGTTCTGGTGCCACGTGACGGGCCGCGCGCAGGAACGCGCCGACCCGCATGCGGCGGGCGTCTGGACCTTCGAGGACCTGAGCGCGACGCGGCGCGTGGCGGTCGAACTGACACCGCGCGAACGCGAAATCGCCGCGCAACTGGTGACGGGAAAGACCAGCAAGCAGATCGGCCGGGTGCTGGATATCAGCCCGCGCACCGTCGATGTCTACCGGGCGCGGCTAATGCGCAAATACGATACGGGTAACGCGACGGAACTGTTGCAGCGCCTGCTCGGACATTGAAGCAGCGGCGCGTGAGTCGGGACGCTGAGTCGCGCCTTTGGCAGGCCACCTCAAAGGCAAGCGGCAATGCACGGCGACGTTAGCGAACGCCGCCAGTTCGCCACGAAAGTCGGCTGAGGGCCGGCGATTACGCCGCCTTGACCAGCGCCGCCCGCTCGATGGTTTCGCGCAGCAGGTCCGGCACCGGCACCGACTTGCCCGCCGCGTAGTCGATCCAGACGCAGCGCGCGGCGCCACGCGCATAGACGGTATTCGGATCGTCCGCGCGCACGAGCTCGAAACCCGTGTCGAAGCTGCTGCGGCCGGGCGTGGCCACCGTCATCCGGCCGATCACGTCGCCGGGATAATGCAGTTGCTTGAGAAACTCCATCGACGCATTGACGATCACCGGACCCTGGCCGTCGGCGTTGTTACCGGCCAGGCCCAGCTGTTCGAACCAGGAAATCCGCACCTGCTCCATGTAGCGGAAATAGACCGTGTTGTTCACATGGCCGAAGGCGTCCATGTCGCCCCAGCGGATCGGCATCGACATCTCGAAAACTGCGTGAAAATCGCTCATCGTACTTCTTTAACGGGTTGAAATCAGGTTGAAGCCGGCGTGCGGACCGGCGCAGAGACAGACAACAACATAGCGCGCGCCCTCAAAGCGACAAAGGCCCGAGGGTGTAAAACAGTTTCTTCGAACGGACGCAAATCCGGGCCCTCGCGACCTGCAAGCACGAGCGTCGGCCGCGCCGTCTTGCGTTCAGGAGAGCCCGAAGCCGTCGTCGGCGGCAATCACCGAGCCGTTGATGAACTGCGATTCGTCCGCCGCCAGCAGCAGCAGGAGCCCGTCCAGATCTTCCGGTTTGCCGACGCGGTGACGCGGCAGCATCGACACGAGCTTCTGCCCTTGCTCCGTCGACCAGTGATGGTGATTGATCTCCGTGTCGATGTAGCCCGGGCAGATCGCGTTCACGTTGATGCCGTGCTTGCCCCACTCCAGCGCCATGGCTTTCGTCATATGCACGACAGCCGCCTTGCTGATCGAATACAGGCCGATCTGCGGCAGCACGCGCAAACCCGCCATCGACGCGATATTGATGATGCGGTACGACGGTTTCTGCGCGCCGTTGCCGCGCATGATCATGCGCTTGGCGACCTCCTGAGCGACGAAGAACGCGCCGCGCGTGTTGGTATCGAACACATATTCGAAGTCGGCGGGGGTGACTTCCGAGAGCTTCTGCGTGGTCGACACGCCCGAATTGTTCACCAGAATGTCGATCGTGCCTGCCTCGGTCTCCGCATGGGCGACCGCCGACTTGATGCTCTGGTAGTCGGTCACGTCGAGCGAAACGACGTGCGCCGCGCCGCCGGAGGCCTCGATCTCGGCGCGCAACTCCTTCAGACGCTCGGTCCGCCGGCTCGCCAGCACGACCTTGGCGCCCGCCTGCGACAACACTTGAGCAAAGCGCTTTCCCAACCCGCTCGAAGCGCCGGTAATCAGCGCGACCTTGCCTTCCAGATTGATCGAACGGCCCATTGTCGTTCCTTGTTCGGTTGTTGTTACGGCTGCGGTTGACGGGTGCGGTAAGACCGTCACTACGGGTCATACCGTATCATAGAAATAGAACGATCGTGCTAATCTCTGCTCATCTGGTTGCAGTGCGGGTGTGCATCGCCCACAATACGAACCCGAAAAAAGCATTCTAACGGTAAGAGGAGCATCAATGACCCCCGCAAGTCTCATTGAGCAATACGGTCCACGCGAGTCGATGGAATACGACGTCGTGATCGTCGGTGGAGGCCCGGCCGGCCTGTCCGCGGCGATCCGCCTGAAGCAGCTGGCAGCGGAAAAAGGCGTCGAGCTTGGCGTGTGCGTACTGGAAAAAGGCTCGGAGATCGGGGCGCATATCCTGTCGGGCGCGGTGATGGATCCGCGCGCGATCACCGAACTGATCCCGGACTGGAAAGAAAAAGGCGC
>NZ_PVZB01000003.1 GCF_003002025.1 Paraburkholderia sp. BL25I1N1 | reverse complement strand
GGGTTACGGCGAGGTTATTGGGGCACCGCCAGACGAAAGCGGCGGTAACAGACAAACCGAGCCTACCGCTACCGCGCCACATCTCGACTCTACCGTGCTGGAGCAAGACCGCTATGTGCTGGAAAGCATGGCGCCGAACGCGCGCGCTCATGAATTCCTGTATCAGCACGACGTCGGCATGACGCGTGTGCGCCGCATGTTGCGTCAGCGCGCGCAGCAGGACTTTGCCGCGCTGGAAGCGCATCGCGCCGAAGCGGCAAAGGCAGGCGTCGCGCAATCGGCGGAAGCAGGCCACAGCCATGCATAACGACGTGTCCGCAGCGCTCTACGGCCGGCGCGTCCTCGTGACGGGCGGCGCGCGTGGTCTCGGCGCGGCGTTCGTCCGCTCGCTCGTGCAAGCCGGTGCGCGCGTCGTGTTCGGCGACGTGCTGCACGACGAAGGCCGCGCGCTTGCGGCATCGCTCGTCGAGCAAGGACATGCGGTCACCTACCTGCCGCTCGATCTCGCCGACCCCGCCAGCATCAAGCAATTCGCGGAGCAAGCTGCGGCGCAACTCGGCGGTCTCGACGCACTGATCAACAACGCGGCCATCACGAACTCCGGCGGCAAGTTCGCCGACGAGTTGTCTGTCGATACGTGGGACGCCGTGATGAACGTCAACGTGCGCGGCACCTGGCTGATGAGCACCGCCGCGCTGCCGTATCTGCGCGACTCGGGCCGCGGCAGCATCGTCAACATTGCCTCGGATACGGCGATGTGGGGCGCGCCGAAGCTGCTCGCTTATGTCGCCAGCAAAGGCGCGGTGATTTCGATGACCCGCTCGCTGGCGCGTGAATTCGGCGCTCACAACGTAACCGTCAACGCAATCGCGCCGGGGCTGACCGAAGTCGAAGCAACCGCATACGTGCCTGCCGAGCGTCACGAATATTACCTGCAAGGCCGCGCGCTGACGCGCGCACAAGTGCCCGACGACGTCACCGGGCCGGTGCTGTTCCTGTTATCCGATGCCGCTCGCTTCGTGACCGGCCAACTGCTGCCGGTCAACGGCGGCTTCGTGATGAATTGATCTTGTCGAATCGAAAGGAGAAAGAGATGGCGGACGCCGATATCGAACGCAAATCGTGGGACCAACCCGCGGACGCAAGCTTCGCCCAATGGCTGGACAGCCGCGTCGCGCGCCTGGAAACGCGTCGCTACGACTGGGACGCGCTGAAGTTTCAGGCCGACTACGATCCGAAGTATCGCCGCGCGCAAATGCGCTATGTCGGCACCGGCGGCACGGGTGTCGCGAAAGACATGAACACGGTGCCCGCGGGCGGCTTCACGTTTTCGACGATGGTGATTCCGGCCGGCAACATCGGCCCGAGCCATATTCATATGGATGTCGAAGAAATTTTTTTCGTGCTGCGCGGCAAGATGAAAGTGGTCTGCGAGAAAGACGGCGAAACATGGGAAGCCGTGTTGGGCGAACGCGATCTGATCTCGGTGCCGCCGGGTGTGTATCGCACGGAAATCAACGTCGGTGAAGAAGACGCGTTGATGTGCGTGATGCTCGGTTCGCCGAAGCCCTTTACGCCGACGTATCCGCCGGATTCGCCGCTGGCCAAGCTCAAGCGCTAAGCCTTCAAACGCTTCCGCAGTTTTAAAACACCCGCGAAGGAAATCATGTCCGCAGTCCCGTCCGTCACAGCTGATCAGCACGCTACGCTCGAAGCCCGCCTTGCGCGCTTTCCGGCGCAGCAGATCTGGCTGGCCTCGCAACGCGCGGTGAGCTATCGCGAAGTGGATCGCGCCGACAGCAGCGCGTTGCCGCTCGTGCTGCTGCACGGTATCGGTTCGGGCGCGGCGTCGTGGGTGCAGCAGTTGGAAGGACTCGGCGCGACGCGCCGCGTGCTGGCGTGGGATGCGCCGGGTTATGGCGCATCCACGCCGGTCGCGGCCGTATCGCCCGCCGCGCACGACTACGCGAGTGTGTTGAAAGAGTGGCTCGACGCGCTCGGCATCGAACGTTGCGTGCTGCTCGGCCATTCGCTCGGCGCGATTATCGCCGGCGCATTTGCCTTTGAGTATTCGCAGCGCGTGGCCGGTTTGTTGCTGTTGTCGCCGGCTGGCGGGTATGGCGCGGCATCGGCGGAAATGCGCAATGCGAAGCGCGATCAGCGTCTCGCGATGCTAAACGAACTCGGCCCCCAAGGCCTCGCCGAACAACGCAGTACCAACATGCTGTCCGCTCACGCGAGCGACGAAGCGCGCGCATGGGTGCGCTGGAACATGTCGCGCGTGATTCCGCACGGCTATGCACAGGCCACACATCTGCTCGCCAACGCCGATCTCGCCGGCGACCTCGCGCGCTTTGACGGCCGCATCAACGTGGCCGTCGGCGCCGACGACACCATTACGACGCCCGAAGCCTGCGAGCGACTCGCGCTGGCCGCCGGCACCAAACTGCAGGTCGTGCCTCGCGCGGGCCACGCCGGCTATATCGAAGCCCCCGCCGCGTACACCGCGATCATCGACACGTTCTGTCGCGCGAGCGACGGACAACGGAGCCAATGAATGACGCCCGACACGCCCGACACCGCTCGCGCCGAGCGCGACGCGGACGAAGACCGCACCGACACCACCGGCGACACCGCCTACCGGGTGCCCGGTCTCGAACGCGGTCTGAAGATTCTCACGGAATTCTCGCCCCGCGAGCCGATTCTCGGCGCACCGGAATTATCGAAACGCCTGAAGATTCCTCGCACGACGGTGTTCCGTCTGTTGCAAACGCTCGAATCGCTCGGCTTTCTGGAGCGTGCCGACAAGGACCGCAACTATCGCCTCGGCGTCGCGGTGCTGCGGCTGGGTTTTGAATATCTGAGCTCGCTCGAATTGACCGACCTCGGCTTGCCGGTCATCGAGGCGTTGCGTAACGAAACGGGCCTTACCAGCCACATCGTGATTCGCGATGGACGCGATGTCGTGTTCGTCGCCAAAGCGCAAAGCCACACGCCGATTTTCAGTTCCGTGAAGGTCAATGTGGGCACGCGTCTGCCGGCTCATGCCACGACGCACGGCCAGGTGCTGATGGGCGACCTGACGCTCGACGAGCTGAAGAGGCTCTATCCCGAGCCGGAACTCGAACGCTTCACGAAGCAGACGCCGATCACCGTCGACGACCTGTACGAACGGATTCGCGACGACGCGCGGCGTGGTTTCGCGATCAGCGAGTCGTCGTTCGAACGCGGCATTTCGGTGGTGAGCGCGCCGGTGCGCAACGACACGGGGCGCATTGTCGCTGTTATCACGACGACGATTCCGCGCCACGAAATCGACGCGTCGCTGCTCGATAGCGGCCTGATCGACAAGGTCCGCCGCGCGGCCGACGACCTTTCGCAGCGGCTCAACTATCGGCCGAAGGGTGGCGCGAAGTCGGGCAGCAACTACATGAAGGCATTGGGGCTCTGATGATCCAAATCGACTTGAGCGGACAGGTAGCGGTGGTGACGGGCGGTTCGTCCGGTATCGGCCTCGCGACCGCCGAACTGTTTCTGCGGGCGGGCGCCTCGGTCGCGATCTGCGGCCGCGACACCGAACGTCTCGCGCAAGCGGAAGCCGCGCTGAAGGCGCAGTTCCCGCAGGCGCAATTGCTCGCGCATCGTTGCAACGTGCTCGACGCTGACGACGTGAAAGGGTTCGCGGACGCGGTGCAGACACGTTTCGGCCGCACAGACATGCTGGTGAATAACGCCGGCCAAGGCCGCGTGTCGACTTTCGCCGACACCACCGACGAGGCTTGGCGCGAAGAACTCGACCTGAAGTACTTCAGCGTGATCCGCCCGACTCGCGCGTTTCTGCCGATGCTGCGCGACGCTTCCAATCCCGCGATTGTCTGCGTCAACTCGCTGCTCGCTCTGCAACCCGAGCCGCACATGGTGGCGACTTCGTCAGCGCGCGCCGGCGTGCAGAACCTGCTCAAGTCGCTCGCGGTGGAGCTCGCGCCGCAGCGCATCCGCGTCAATTCGATTCTGATCGGCATTGTCGAGTCGGGTCAATGGCGCCGCCGTTACGCGCAAGAAGCGCAGCCGGGCCAGAGCTGGGAAGACTGGACCGCCGAACTGGCGCGCAAGAAAAACATTCCGCTAGGCCGCTTCGGTCGCCCCGAAGAAGCCGCTCAAGCGCTCTTTTATCTGGCTACGACGCTGTCGTCCTATACGACGGGCAGTCATATCGATGTTTCTGGAGGCGTTGCACGACATGTCTAACAAAACCACCGTTGGCGAACTGATCGCCGCCTTTCTCGAGCAATGCGGCGTTCAAACCGCATTCGGCGTGATCTCGATCCACAACATGCCGATTCTCGACGCGATCCACAACCGCGGCAAGATCCGCTATGTCGGCGCGCGCGGCGAAGCCGGCGCGGTGAACATGGCCGACGGCTTCGCGCGTGTCTCCGGCGGCCTCGGCGTTGCATTCACCAGCACGGGCACCGCGGCGGGCAATGCGGCGGGCGCAATGGTCGAAGCCTTGACCGCCGGCACCGCGCTGCTGCATGTCACCGGTCAGATCGAAACCGAATACCTCGATCAGGACCTCGCGTATATCCACGAAGCACCGGATCAACTGTCGATGCTGTCGTCGATTTCGAAGGCCGCGTTTCGCGTGCGTTCCGTCGAAACCGCGTTGCCGACGATCCGCGAAGCCGTGCGTGTCGCGCAGACCGCGCCGAGCGGCCCGGTGAGCGTCGAGATTCCCATCGACATTCAGGCCGCCGAAGTGGAATGGCCCGCCGATCTCGCCGCGCCGCACATCACGACGCTCACGCATTGCAAGCAGCGCGTCGCGCAGCTCGCCGGTTCGCTGGCGACGGCCAGGCGCCCGCTGCTATGGCTGGGCGGCGGCACGCGTCACGCGACGAAGGCAGTCGAGCGACTGGTCAAGCTTGGGTTCGGCGTCGTGACCAGCGTGCAAGGCCGCGGCGTGCTGCCGGAAGATCATCCGGCTTCGCTCGGCGCGTTCAACGTGCATACGGCTGTCGAGAGTTTCTACAAGACGTGCGACGCGCTGGTGGTGGTCGGTTCGCGTCTGCGTGGCAATGAAACGCTGAAGTACAAGCTCGCGTTGCCGCAACCGCTGTATCGCGTCGACGCCGACGCGCTCGCTGATAACCGTGGCTATCACAACGAGATGTTTATCCACGGCGATTCCTCGGCTGTGCTGGAAGAACTGGCGACATTGCTCGAAGGCCGCATCAAGGTCGATCCGGTATTTGCGCAGGATCTCGCGGCCGCACGCGAAAGCGCCGTCGCCGATGTGGGCAAGGGCCTCGGCCCGTACAAGCGTCTCGTCGATGCATTGCAAGCGGCAGTGGGCCGCGACTACAACTGGGTGCGCGACGTCACGATCTCGAACAGCACGTGGGGCAACCGCATGCTGAAGATTTTCTCGCCGCGTGCGGGCGTTCATGCGCTCGGCGGCGGCATCGGCCAGGGCATGCAGATGGGCATCGGCGCGGCGCTTGCGGGTAGCGCGGCGAAGACCGTGTGCCTCGTCGGCGATGGCGGCTTGATGGTCAACGTCGGCGAACTCGCGACGGCCGTTCAGGAAAACGCCAACGTGATGATCGTGCTGATGAACGATCAGTGCTACGGCGTGATCCGCAACATTCAGGACGCGCAATACGGCGGCCGCCGTTGCTACGTCGATCTGCACCAGCCGGATTTCGCGCAGTTCTGCGCGAGCCTCAAGCTCACGCACTACCGCATCAAATCGCTCGATCAGGCCGACGCGATCATTCGCGAAGGCATGGCGAAGACCGGCCCGGTGCTGGTCGAAGTGGACATGCTGTCGGTCGGCTCGTTCGCGACCGCGTTCGCCGGCCCGCCGGTCAAGGAACAGGAGCCTGAACATGCGTGATGCGGGCTACGCGGGGCACCACGCACCCGTCGACGTCGCGATGATCGGCTTCGGCGCGATCGGCCAGGCCGTGTATCGCTCGGTCGCCGCCGATCCGACCGTGCGCGTGTCGCACGTGATCGTGCCGGCGCGTCACATGGCTGCGGTGCGCGAAGTAGTGGGCGACTCGGTGGATGTCGTGGCCTCCGTGTCCGCCTTGAGCAGCCAGCCGCATTTCGCGCTGGAATGCGCGGGACATAGCGCGCTGGTCGACCATGTCGTGCCGTTGCTGAAGGCCGGCACGGACTGCGCGGTCGCATCGATCGGCGCGCTGTCCGACATGTTGCTGCTGGACGCATTGTCCGCCGCCGCCGATGAAGGCGACGCCACGTTGACGCTGCTCTCCGGCGCGATCGGCGGCGTGGATGCGCTGGCCGCCGCCAAGCTCGGCGGTCTCGACGAAGTGCTGTACACCGGCCGCAAGCCGCCTACGGGCTGGCTCGGCACGCCGGCGGAACAGCTCTGCGATCTGCACACGCTGAATGAAGAGACGGTGATCTTCGAAGGCAACGCGCGCGAAGCGGCGCGGCTGTATCCGAAGAACGCCAACGTGGCCGCGACGATCGCGCTGGCTGGCCTCGGTCTGGACCACACCACGGTTCGACTGATCGCCGATCCGAACGTGACGCGCAACGTGCACCGCATCGTGGCGCACGGCGCATTCGGCGAGATGTCGCTCGAAATGTGCGGCAAGCCGCTGCCGGATAACCCCAAGACATCCGCACTGACCGCGTATAGCGCGATGCGTGCGCTACGCAATCGCGCGGCACGTTGCGTGATTTAAGCCATCAGTTGATTAGCTGAAGCAAACTGGAATGACCGACATGACTCACTTCGATACCAGCCTCGTGCCCACCGGCGATATTTTCATCGGCGGCGAATGGCGGCAAGGGCGTGGCAACCCGTACACAAGCCTGTATCCGGCGGATCAGTCGGTCAACATGGAAATCTCGACGGCCAATGCCGACGACGCCCGCGACGCGGTGGAAGCCGCGGACATCGCATGGCGCCGCGCGGACTGGTCGGGTTTGAAGCCGCATCAACGCGCGCTGGTTCTGTACCGCATCGCCGATCTGATCATGGCGCGCCACGAAGCGCTCGCGCAATTGCAGCGCCGCGATAACGGCAAGCCGATTGGCGAAACGCGCGTGCTGGTGGCGAGCGCCGCGAACACGTTCCGTTATTTCGCTGCGTGCCTCGAAACACTCGACGAAGAAGTCACGCCCTCACGCGGCGACTATCTGACGATGAGTATCTACGAGCCGATCGGCGTTATCGCGGCGATTACGCCGTGGAATTCGCCGATAGCTTCCGACGCACAAAAACTCGCTCCGGCACTTGCGGGAGGCAACGCGGTCGTGTTGAAGCCTGCCGAAGTGACGCCTTTGGTCTCGCTGGCATTGGCGCGCATCTGCGAAGAGGCTGGTGTACCGAAGGGCGTTCTAAGCGTTGTGCCTGGCAAAGGCTCGGTGATCGGCGACGTGCTGGTGCGTCATCCGTTGGTGAAGAAGGTGTCGTTCACGGGCGGCACCGAAGTGGGCCGCGGCATCGCGCGCATCGCGGCGGACAAGTTGATGCCGGTGTCGCTTGAACTGGGCGGCAAGTCGCCGACCATCGTGTTCGACGACGCCGATCTCGATCACGCGGTCAACGGCGTGCTGTACGGCATCTTCAGTTCGTCGGGCGAAGCGTGTATCGCGGGTTCGCGTCTGTTCGTGCAGCGCTCGATCTACGACGTATTCATGAAGCGTCTCGCGGAAGGCGCGCGCAAGCTGCGCGTAGGCGATCCCACGCGTTCCGAAACGCAAATGGGTCCGCTCATTACGGCGGCGCATCGCGAAACGGTCGAGCGTTATGTTGCGCTCGGTCTCGAAGAGGGCGGCAAGCTGCTGTGCGGCGGCGAGCGCCCGGTTGGCGATGGCCGCGAAGCGGGCACGTACTTCCAGCCGACGATTCTCGAAGGCCTCACCAACAACGCCCGCATCTGCCAGGAAGAAATCTTCGGCCCGGTGCTGGTGGCCATGCCGTTCGACGACGAAGCCTCGCTGCTCAAAGAAGCGAACGACAGCGTGTTCGGCCTTGCCGCCGGCATCTGGACGCGCGACTACAAGCGCGCTTACCGGATTGCCGGCGCACTCGAAGCCGGCACCATCTGGATCAATACCTACAAGCTGTTCTCCATCTCGACGCCGTTCAGCGGCTGGAAGGAGAGTGGCATGGGGCGCGAGAAAGGCCGGCTCGGCATTCGGGAATACATGCAACAGAAGAGCCTCTACTGGGGCTTGAACGACGCGCCGCTGGCGTGGGCGAATTAATACGCAAGAGGCACGTTATGACGATTCTCGGCATTGAACAGATTATTTACGGCGTGACGGATCTGGCCACCTGTCGCCGCTTTTTCGCCGACTGGGGCTTGAAGGAAGTCGCGCACGACGAAACCCAGACGCGCTTCGAAACGCTCAACGGCTGCACGATTCTTTTAAAGAACGCAGTCGATCCCTCGTTGCCGCCCGCCTTCGAAGAAGGCCCGACGCTGCGCGAAGTGACGTGGGGCGTGGCGACGAAAGCCGAACTCGACGAACTGCGCGGCCGCTTCGCCGGTCAGCCGGGCCATTTCGAAACCGACGACGCCGTCGGCTGCATCGACCCGAACGGCATGGCGATGCGCGTCGAAGTGACCCGCAAGCGCGCGCTCGACATTCACGGCTCGCCGTCGAATGTGTGGGGCCAGACGCTGCGCGTCGACCAGCCTTCGCCGATTTATGAGCGTGCCGAACCGGTCGAAGTGGGCCACGTGGTGTTCTTCACGAACAAACTCGCCGAACAGGAAAAGTTCTACCAGGAACTGCTCGACTTTGAAATGTCCGACCGCTATCCGGGCCGTGGCGCTTTCATGCGCTGCGCGCCGCACGGCGGCCATCACGACATCTTCCTGCTGGCCTTGCCCAACGGTAAGCGCGGGCTGAATCACGTCGCCTTCACCGTGCGCGATATTCATGAAGTATTCGGCGGAGGCATGCATATCAGCCGCTGCGGCTGGGACACGCAACTCGGGCCGGGGCGTCACCCGGTGTCGTCGGCTTACTTCTGGTACTTCCAGAATCCGGCAGGCGGTTTGATCGAGTATTACGCCGACGAAGACCAGCTCACGCCCGAATGGCAGCCGCGCGATTTCGAGCCGGGTCCGACCGTGTTCGCCGAATGGGCGATCGACGGCGGTATCGACGGCAATACGCGACGCCAGAAAAACGCGCAGGCGCCGGAAGGCAAGTTCATGACGGAGCGGAAAAATGACTGACGCTGCTGCTGCAAAGGCGCAAGCCGCCCATGCCGGACTGGAAGCACCGCGCACGATCGTCGTGATTGGCGGCGGCCAGGCGGCCGGCTGGGTCGTGAAGACCTTGCGCAAGGAAGGCTTCGACGGCCGCCTCGTGATGATCGCCGACGAAGTGCATCTGCCGTACGAACGCCCGCCGCTGTCGAAAGCGGTGCTCGCGGGCGAAGCGGATATCGATACCGTGCGGCTCGTAAAGCCCGACGACTTCGAGGCGCTGAATATCGAAGCATGGCAACCGGATTGCGCGACGTCGATCGTTCGCGAGCAACGCATCGTGCGCACGCAGTCGGGCCGCGAAGTGCAATACGACCGACTGGTGGTCGCCACCGGCGGCGCGGCACGCAAGTTGCCGGACTCGCTGGTGAAGACCTCGCACGTGGCCTACTTGCGTACGCTCGACGAAGCCGTCGCGTTGGGTGAACGGCTGCGTGCCAGCAAGCGCGTGCTGGTGGTGGGCGGCGGCTGGATCGGTCTCGAAGTCGCCGCCACGGCGCGCAAGCTCGGCGTGGATGCAACGGTGGTAGAAGGCGCGCCGCGTCTGTGCGTCCGTTCGCTGCCGCTGATGGTGTCCAGCTTCCTGCTCGATCTGCATCGCGCGAACGGCGTCGACGTGCGTTTGAATGCTTCGCTCGTATCGCTCACGGATCATCCGAACGACGCCAATCGCATTCGCGCCACCTTCGCAAACGGCTCGACGCTCGACGCTGATTTCGCCGTGGCCGGCATCGGTCTTACGCCGCACACGGCGCTGGCGGAAGCCGCGGGCGTGAAGGTGGAAGACGGCATCGTGGTCGATCATTTCGGCGCCACCGACGACCCGCGCATTTTCGCGTGCGGTGACGTCGCCAATCATCCGAGCGCGTGGCTCAAGCGCCGCGTGCGGCTTGAATCGTGGGCCAATGCGCAGAACCAGGCGATTGCCGCCGCGAAAGCATTGCTCGGCACCTTCGAACCGTATGCGGACATTCCGTGGTTCTGGTCCGATCAGTACGACGTGAATCTGCAGATTCTCGGCGACATTCCAGGCGATGCGCAACTAGCTGTACGCGGCGATTTGCCCGGCAAACGCGCCACGTTGTTCCATCTGGAAGACAGCGCGATTCGCGGCGTGATCGCCATCAATACGCCGCGCGAACTGAAACTGTCGCGCAAATGGATGAACCAAGGCCGGACCATCGACCTTGCCACCCTGACCGACGCCTCAACGGCACTTGCCTAACCACATCTACGGACGGCACAACGGCATGAGAACCATCGACAACACCATGGGGGACCGCAGCAGCGCCGGTGTCTCAGGCCCTGTGACCCGGGGCTCGATCATCGCGCGTCTGGAGCGCTTGCCCAAGAATGCGATGCAGGTGCGCGCGCGCATACTGATCGGTCTCGCGACGTTCTTCGACGGCTTCGACGTGATTGCCATTGCGGCCACGTTGCCGATCCTGATCGCGAAGTGGCATCTCACGCCGTGGGAAATCGGCTTTCTGATCGGTTCCGGCTCGGTCGGGCAACTGATCGGCGCGTTCGTTTTCCCATGGTATGCGGAGCGCAAGGGGCGTGTGAAGGCGATCGCGCTGAGTTCGGGGATCATCGGCATCACCAGCATTGCGTGCGGTTTTGCGCCGACGTTCGCGGCGTTTGTCGTGTTGCGCGTGATTCAAGGGCTCGGGCTCGGCGGCGAGTTGCCGGTGGCCGCGACTTACATCAACGAGATCAGCCGTGCGCATGGCCGTGGCCGTTTCGTGCTGTTGTATGAAATCGTTTTCCCGGTCGGCCTGCTTGCGTCGAATGCGTTGGGTGCGTGGATCGTGCCGCGTTTCGGCTGGCAAGCCATGTACTTTATCGGCGGCATGCCGTTGATTCTGTTCTTCGTGCTGCGCAAACTCGTGCCGGAATCGCCGCGCTGGCTCGCCGAACGTGAACGGATGGCTGACGCGGATGCGGCGGTGCATGTGTTCGAACGTTCGGTCAAAGGTCCGCTTCCGCCGGTCATTCACACGACTGAATTTGAAGCGATGGCCAATCGCCATCCGAAGCGCCGCATGGGCGACCTGTTTGGTCCGGCGTATCTGAGGCGCACGCTGGCCGTGGCCATGTTGTGGATTACCTGCGGCTTCATTCAATACGGCCTCTCGACGTGGCTGCCGACGATTTACCGCACGATTTATCACGCGCCGCTGCAACTCGCGTTGAATCTTGCGGTGGCCGCTTCGGTGCTCGGCGTGGTGGGTTCGCTGACTTGCGCGTTGCTGGTCGACAAGGTGGGACGCAAGCCGATCATCAACCTCTCGTTTGTTGCGTGTGCGATTTCGCTGCTACTGGCGGGTGTATTCCACGATTCGTCGGTGTATGTCGTGGCGACGTGCTGCGCATTTTCGCTGGGCTTCCTCGCTTGCGGGTTCATCACGGCTTATGTCTATACGCCGGAGTTGTATCCGACGAGTATCCGCGCGATGGGCTGCGGCGTCGGCGGCGCGTGGCTGAAGGTCGCGGCGATCTTCGCGCCGGCTATCGTGTCGAAGACGATGGTCGGCGGCAATTTGCAGGTGGCGTTTTATATTCTCGCGGCCGTGCCGTTTCTTGCGGCGGTGGCGGTGCATTTTCTTGGGATTGAAACCAAGGGGAAGGTGCTGGAGCAGTTGGAGGCTTGAGATTTTTTACCTAATCGAGTTTGGTGGGCGGTTGATGTCGTAGTACCGCAATTAGCTGGGGGACGAGGGGCGCACTGGGTGGTGCGCCCCTTTGTTTTTGGGGGCGTAGGGAAGTTCCTACTTCAAATGAAGATCGGTCTTCTATAAATCGGGTTCGGCTTTCGATATCGTCTAGGTAGTTAGCAAAACTACAGGCAGTTGGAATTGGGGATATCGATGGTCAGTTTATTTCGAAGCCAACGCGGCTTCCTAAGCGTATGGCGCGTCGCTAGCGGTGGAGCGGTGGCCTGTCTATTGGCTGTCGCCATATCCGCTCACGCTGACGAGATCACTTACGGATACGACGCATTGGGCAGACTCACGTCTGTTTCGGTTGGAGGCGCGACTGCGTATTACGACTACGACTCAGCCGGCAATATCACCGCGATTCGAAGGCCGCTAACCGTTTCTTCCGAGCCTTCGGTTCGCGACCAGGCTCTTTCGCTTCCGTTCAACGCTCAAACATCTGTGTCCGCGCTCGCATCTGCGCCAACCAGCTCGCGGTAGTCGACCCGTCCCCTTCTTTCATCTGGGAACTCCATGCAAGTCACCGATGGCATTGCGGCGCGTCGCGCGCTGCTGCGCCCGTTCGTCCTGTTTCTATTTGTATTGCTGTCGTGGTTCGTGGTGCCGCATGCGCACGCTACGGATTGCAGCAGCCTGTATGCCAAAGCGGGAGCCTATCCTGCGGATCCGCGGTGCCCTTTGCAGGCGGCGTCGGCTGATTTCGGCGGAATGGGCGGTTATGTCTGCGGCGACCCTGGAGAAATCAACGCCTATTGCTCCGGGCCGTCCGGTGGCACGACGGTTGAACCGTTCGCACCGGACGACACCGTGAACCTGGATGGCGACGACACAGGCGGCCAGCCAGGCGGTACGGATTGCAATGGTGGCGATGCCACAGCCGGATGCGGCAGCAGCACATCGGGTGGCGATCCTGTTCGGCTGTTCACTGGCCAGTTCCATCTCGTCGCCCATGATCTGCATGTCGCCGACACGATCGCGCTGGACCTCGCACGTGTCTACCGCGGCAGCGCCTACGACACGTCTGGCCGTCCGATGGCGGGCACCTTCGGTATCGGAACGACGCTCAACTACGACAGCTATCTCATGATCGGCGCGGCGGACGCGGGCGGTGTACGGCAACAGGTGCAACTGTATCTGCCAAGCGGAACGCGTGTGCCGTTTAGCGCCCGTTCCGGAACCAGCACGACTTGGGACGACCTCACGAGCCCCGGCGACTACTATCGCGCCAGCATCACTACCAGCGGATCGAACAAGGTGCTCACGCTGCGCGACGGTCGTGTGCAGCAGTTCACGATGATCGCCGGCCTTTATCGCCTGACCCGTGTACAGGACCGCAACGGCAACACGGTCGCCATCAACCGAAACAGCAGTACCGGCGCGATCACGGGCATCAACAGTCCTAATGGACGTGCGCTAACGTTTACGTCGATTGTCGGTGCGCGCGGCACGCCGCTGATCTCGCGCATCTCCGACCCGTTGGACCGCCAGGTGAACTACCAGTACGACAGCCAAGACCGCCTCACGCAGGTGACGGACGCGGGCGGCGGTGTATGGAAGTACGGCTGGGACACGAAGAGCCGTCTGGTTAGCGTGACCGATCCGGAAGGCAACCAGCAGGTCGTCAACACGTACGACGACAGCGACCGCGTGATCGCCCAGAAGCTTGCCGACGGCAGCACGTTTGGTTTTGCCTACACGGTGACGGACGGCAAGATCACGCAGACCGACGTGACGGACAGGCGCGGCAGCGTCCGGCGCGTGATGTTCGACGCAAACGGGCGCGTAGTGAGTAACACATACCCGGCAGGTCAATCGATTGCGCAGGTGCAGACCTTCACGCGCGACGCAACGGGGCGCGTGACGAACCTCACCGCTGCCGATCGCCGGTACACGTACACCTACGACGCGAATGGCAACCGCGTCAGTGAGGCGGATCAATACGGTGTGTTGGAGACCCGTACTTTCGATAGCTATAGCCAAGTGCTGACGGAAGCGCAGGCCGGCGACCCTCAGCGCGCCGTCAGCACTGTCTACACGTATGACGCCAAGGGCAATCGGCTAACGGTGACCGACCGGCTGGGCAACCGCACCACGCAGACGAACGACAGCCAGGGCCGCCCGCTCACGGTAACCGACGCGCTCAAAGGGGTGACGAAGTACACCTGGAGCGGTGCGGACCTCACGGCAATCACGGATGCCCTGAGCCGTACCACACAGTTCACCGCGGACGCGGCGGGCCGGGTGACTACGGTGCAGGACCCGCTAGGCAATAAGACAACGCGCACGCTCGACGCGCTGGACCGCACGACCACCGTGACCGATGCGCTGGGCGGTGTGACGCGCTTCACGTGGGACCGCAATGGCCATCTGCTGGGCCAGGCCGATCCGAAGGGTGTGACCACGGCTTATACGTACAACGCGATTGGCCGTGCGGTGAGTAAGACCGATCCGCTTGGGCACGCTGAGACGTACACATGGAATAACGCGGGACAACTTGCGTCGGTAACCGATCGAAAGGGGCAACTGACAACGTATTGGTATGACGTGGCCGGTCAGCTGCAGTCGGTCTATTTCAACCCCGACGGCAACACGCTGGGCGCACCCGCACGCTCTCTCGGCTATGGATGGGACGAGTACGGAAGGCTGCAGGGGACATCCGACAGCGGCGTGGGCCGTACACCGGCCGGCTCGCGTTACTATTTCGACAGCGTCACGGGCAAGGTGAACCAGTGGGTCGAAACACCTGGTACGCAGCAGGGATTCATCACCTACAGCTACGACCCGGACAGCCGGGATCTATCGGTCATCGGGGCGAAAGACGGAACAATCAGCTATAACCGCGACGCCGAACACCGCGTCACGCAGGTCCAGTACGCGGTGGACGGTGAGCCGCCGCGCGTGTTCGGCTATAAATACGACGCGCTGGGCCGTGTCAGTCAGGCGACGCTGGCCAACGGCATCACGGCAACCTACACATGGGATGCGGCGAGCCAACTGACCGGCATCACGTACAAACGCGCTGACGGCAGCGTGCTGGGTGACCTGACGTACGGCTACGATCTCGCAGGACGTCGCACGAGTGCGGGCGGCAGTTTCGCGAAGGCGGACCTACCGGCGGCTGTAAGCGATGCGCAGTACAACGCGGCGAACCAGCTCACGCACTGGTCGCGCAACACGCTGGCGTACGACCTGAACGGTAACCTGGCGAGCGACGGTTCAAACCGGTACACGTGGAACGAGCAGGACCTGCTGAGCCAGATTAGTGGCTCGGTGAGCGCGAGCTTCAGTTACGACATCTGGGGGCGTCGCCGGGACCAGACGATCAACGGTCACCGTCAGCAGACGTTCTGGAATGGCGATGAGGTGAGTTTCACGATCGTCGATGGCGATTATGCGCATCGAAACCGGATGTTCTCGGCGTACCCGGAAAGCCGGCTGGATGAACTGACGTATCGGCGCATTGGCGACGATGCGGGCCAGGACAGCTACATCCTGCGCGATGCGAATAACAACGTCATTGCGCTGACCGATGCGAACCAGCAGAGCCAGACGCAGTACACCTACCAGCCGTATGGGACGACCACGCAGACGGGTGCGGCCGACCCGAACCTGCAGCAGTACACCGGGCGCGAGAATGATGGGACGGGGCTGTATTACTATCGGAATCGGTACTACAGTCCGGCGACTGGACGGTTCATCAGCGAAGACCCGATCGGCTGGGCGAGTGGGCAGACGAATGCGTATGCTTATGTGGGTGGGAATCCGGTTCAGTTTGCAGATCCGTATGGGCTCGGCCCATGGGATAACCCATACGGGCTTCCTAAGGACTTTTGGAATTGGTATCACGACAGTGGCAATATGAGAGGAGAAAAAGGACCCAACGGCCAAGTACCTAAGGACGAGGCACGAGGGGCGTACCTAGAGTGGTTGCGTCTGGGTAAGCCGGGCCCAGAGTGCAAATAATGCAATATCGCCTTGAAGCCTATCGTTAGGAAGGGATATGAAACTCAACATCCGGGTCGATGCTCAATTCCATGAGTTGAAGACCGAGCAAATTGACCGAATGAAAGAGACTTTTTCCGTTCAAGAAAGAGAGGGGTGGGACGGGCGAAAGAAGTATCATGTTTGGCTCTCTTCCAGTGAGCTTATCGTCGACGACACGGATGCGGAGATTCAAAAATTTTTGAGAGATTTGCAAAGATGCGGGTTCGATGCGAAATTAGAAAACACGCTACGCATTGCCATATTCTATAAATTGAGTGAAACGATTGTATTTTCGTTTTGTGCGTCATCACAAACGCTCAGGTTGTTGGCGGATTGCGGCATGTCCCTCGAGACGGTCGGATACCCCTGTTCAGACGATGAGGGCGAGTAAGACAAGATTGCCGTCACGTAGCAAGCCGGGAAGGCGTGTGGGGCCCCTTCAGAAATCGATTTTTCACGACCCTTGGGGATACGACGAGACATCCCGCCTGTTGACGGTTCGTATGCGCCGCTGCCGGGTTGCACTGCTGTCGGAATCGGTATTACAGTCCGGCGACCGCGAGGTTCATCAGTGAAGACCCCCCTAGGCTGGGCCAGTGGGCAGACGGATGCGAATGTATGCGTATGCGTATGCATGACCCCGAATGTGGGCGAGCCAGGCTTAGTTCATGTGAATCCCGGCAGCGACCAGGAGCGAGGTTATGGCTCCGACGGATGGCCCGATTGGGATGTTGACTGGGACCGGCATCATAGACCGAATACACCGGTGCCACACCGGCATGACTGGGGGTGGAAGGAGAATGGCGATCCTACCCGCGGAAACCCTGTCCCTATTCATGGTCTGTGGCAACCAAAATGATGGACCGAAAATGACTATCAGTGATGTTTCCTCTCGTGACGTTTCCTTGCACGATGCTGAAATAGTATCCATCAGCATGGATCGAGGCACCTCGGTATGCAGGGTCGGCTTGTCTCGTGTGGCAGGACAATCTTGCGCAGTGGAGTTATTCGGCGTTAGAGCATTTCGCGCCGAAGACTTCGTGTTGCAAAACGTAGTAAGCCGAATGCTGAGGTCCACCGTAAAACAATTTTCGTCGGAGGCAATAGAGTGCTGGGTGACTTGGGCTACCAGTTTTTCTGATACCGACTCCTGGTTGAAACCTGACTCTAAGCATCTTTGATTGGCGAGCTTGAATGAGGGGAAGTTAGAGCTAGTAGTTTTCGAGCCATCGATCGGAGCGCAGATTGCCGTGATCTGCGAGCGACTACTGTTCGTACCATGCGAGGCCCAAATCACGCGGGCTGATAGCTCCTAGTGCAACGACAGAGGGCCGCGATGCGGCCCTTGGAATTAGCGCGTTTGAAGATTGGGCAACGGGCGGTCAATTGCGTGCGGGTAAGTTGGCCGATGCGACCACGCCGACGGATTGTCCCGACTCGGGGTGTTTTTGCCTTATCCGGAAGGCGGTCTGGATGGCTTCTGATGCTCGACGGTGATACGCACACGCTATCCGGGCTCGAAGCCCGCGGTCTCGATCCATCGTCCGGAGAGCTTCATCCACGGAAAGCGGGGCGGCGTCTTGCGCATATCGAAGGGCAGGCGTGCCGGTTTCTGATAGCGCCAGGATTCCCGGATGGTGACAGACCGTTCGGTGACAGGTGGCGGTGGTGTGAGTCTCAGCCAAGATCGATTTCCTGTATGAGCCGGTGGTGGTCAGCGGGCCGTATAGTTTGCCCTCCATACTGCCCGCGCATTTGCCGCGTTACTTATCCTCCCTGCTTCAAACGCCTTGCCCCGGAGCCCGTTTAAATCCAAAGTGAATTATTACGATTTAAATGGGGCGTCGGCGCGTGATCGATGCCGTCGAATGATTGAACGTGTCCAGACTTCTTGGAGTACGAGGCTACATGATGGGCGAAGCAGATGACTACGGATGGGGCGAGGTAGGCAACTCTATCTTGCTGAAGAAGGTGTATGGATACTGGCCGGCTTTCCATGACGCGCAAGTGCTGTCTATCAAGATGGAGCACGGAAAACGTGGCTCCGGAGTGGTGGACGTCGCCGTCGAATTGCGGCACTGGGGGCAGGATGATCCAAACTGGGTCGCGCCTGGACCGGACTGCGTCATTACGCTGACTCTGCGTGAGGTAAAGATTGCGGACATATCCATTGATGCCTTCGTTCAAGACAACTGGGTGTACGACGCTTGTTTCACGAGGACAGACGATGAGCTACTGCTCTTCGAACTTGAGCCTAGTAGTGGTGCTAGCGTTTTCCTCGCGTGTGCGTCTGCCGAGATTACTCGAATTGAGCCGTACTGCGCGCCAGTCGCTTTAATTACGACGTAACCTCGGGCTTATGATCTGCGTAGGACCGCCAAAGTACGTTTGTTTACTATCGGAACCGCTGCAATAGGCCGCAAACCGGGCGGTTCATCACCAAAGACCCGATTGGCGATGCGAATGCGTATGCTTGAACTGCACTTCCTGCCCGCGCTTCGCTTACCGCATCACATTTCCCTGCTTTTTTCTGCGATTCACAGATATCAAAGATGGTCTTGCCCAAGTACGTTGCGCGAACGAGGCCGAGCGTACCGAAGGCGGCCTACCCCACCCGCCGTTGCCTGACCCCCTCAATAACCCAGATACTCATCAACCCCGCACTCACACAAGCGATGATATCCGGCTTATAAATCGCCAGCGCCATCCACACAAGGTTCGCATATCCACGAAAAAACGCCGGTATCGCATTGCGCAAATCATTCCAACGCGTCGTCGCCAGCACGCCGCCCGCGGCCGACATCACCGCGAACAACGCCCACGCGAACTGCGTCGCACGCACGTCCTGTTGCAATAGCAGCACGATCAACGCTACGAATCCAGCGAACCACAAAGGCACGCAAGCCCAAAACAACCGCGGCTGCCGCGCGATCCATCCGCGCCATTCCGCCTGCGAAAACGAAATGAAGAACGCGAACAGCACACCGTGCGCATAAGGCATCGGCCACGCACGCGGATCCATCGCGATCCAATGGCCCCCAAAACCCAACGCCGTCGCGCTGAATGCGGCCAGTATCGCGAGTTCCTTGACGGGCGGCCAGCCGTGAATCAACGCGGCCCAGATCGTACAGACGCCCAACGTGGCCATCGCCATTGATGTCGAACGGCCGCTGCCGTCCTCGCACAATGCAAAGGCGTTCGCGCCAAGCCACACCGGAATCCAGCCATACCGCAGCCAGCCGATCGAGCGCAACGCCCGCAGCCGCTGTTGCTGCGGCTCGGACAGCAGCACGGTCGTGGCGGCGACCGTGATCAAGGCGAGCATCAGCGTCGACAGAAAAATGCCCAACTGGGCGGACGACCACTGATCGAACCACCTGTTGCCGTTGGGGTTCAGCGACGCGTCGGCGAACAGCAAGCCGCACCACGCGTTCAATGCGAGCGCCGGACCAAACAGACGGCCCGCGCCGATGCGGAATTTGAGGCAACGTCCCCAGAAATCGACTTTCTCGGCATCGAGCCGCAGCCGTACGACATTCGGATGGTAGCGGCCGAGAGCAGTCAACAGCTGCTCCATCTCGGCACGCGCGCCGGCCCGAAGCAATGCACGCGCGCCGGCCGTCATTTGCGGCAGCGGACCTTCAAGCAATGCCATTGCGTTCGTGAAGCGCAGGCGCAGCGCGTCGTAGTCTTCATCGGCGAACACGCGGTTCAAGGCGAGCGTGGCGATGGCCGCGTTGCGACGCCGCAAATGCGTCGAGTTGTCCCGCCAACCGAGCACTGCGCTCAGGTTCACGCGCAGCGCGGCGGGCGTGTCCTCGTTCAGACAATGACACAGCGCCTGCCATTCGAGTTCGTCGCGCGTCGCAATGTTGACGACGGCGGCGAACAAGTCCTGCAGCGAACGGCGCGACTTGAGATCGTCCGCTTGCGCGATGAAGTTGTGCCAGAGTTGGACGGCGGTTCCAAAGGCGTCGGCTTCGGGGGTAGCGGCTTCGACTTCCGAAGCGTCGACCGTCACGTGGGACGTCGCCGGCCCGGTTGCGGGCTCGCGCGTGTTTGCAATCAAAACGGCGGGTTCGGCCCCAGAGATGTTCGCTGTCGGCTCCGCTATTGCTGCCTTCGCGACCGCGCCGCCCGCCATCTGCAACGCGGATTCATACGCGTACCGCAGACGCTGAAATGCTTCAGCATCTTCATCTGGACGTTGTTGTTTCAACAGCCGTGCATAAGCGCGACGCACCGCACGCTCATCGGCACTCGGCTCGACGCCGAGCACGTCCCAGGGCCATTGATTGTTCGAGATCGTATTCATGGCCGCTCAGTAAGTCACATGTACATCGAAGCGATCCAGCAGCGCGCTCAATTCACCGCGCGCCTGCGCAATTTCATCGGTATTCTGGCGCTCGATCAGCGCCTGGAAGCGAGCGATATGCGCCGCCAGATATTGCCGATGGTCGCCGAGCGTTTCTTCATAGACGCGGTCGGCGCGCGTCAACAGCGTCCGGTTTTCGAGTTGATCGCGAGGGTGAATCTTCAGCGTGCTCAACGCCGCGAGACGCTGGCGGATTTCTTCCGGCGTCATCACGCCGGGGTTTTCTTCGATCACCATCGCGCGCTTTATGCCGCCCGGAAACGCCGTGGCTTCGACTTCCAGCACACCGTTGATGTCGTAGGTGAAACGCACATCCGCGCCAGCTTCGCCCGCTGCTTTGAGCGGCACTTCGAGCGTGAATTCGCCCAGCGCGACGTTATCCGCGGTCAAGCGCGCTTCGCCCTGAAACACCTTGATGCCGAGCATCTGCTGACGGTCGCGCACCGTGAAAATGCGCTGCATACGGCTCACCGGCACGATCGTGTTGCGTTCGATGATCGGCAGAAAGTGACCCGGTACGAACTGAGCCGGGCCGACCTGCATGGCCGTGTCGATACCGAGGCTGTAGGGCGCGACATCGGTCAACACCATTTCGTCGAGTCCGGCGTCGCGTCCGACAAGTCCGGCCTGTACCGCCGCGCCGAGCGCGACCACTTCGTCCGGATTCAGATGTCCGGCGGGCAGGCGGCCGAACATCTTCGAGACCAGCTTGCGGACCATCGGCATGCGCGACGCACCGCCGACCAGGATGATTTCATCGAGCGCGGCGACGGCGATTTTCGAATCGCGCAATGCGCGTTCCACCGGTTTGCGCAGCCGCTGCAGCAAATGCTCGCAAGTGCGCTCCGCGGCGGCCGCGTCGAGTTCGAGCGCGTGCTCACGGTCGCCGATTGAAAGTGCAAGCGTGACACTGTCGACGCCGTTCTGCGTCAGCTGACGTTTCGCACGTTCGGCCTGCTGATGCAGCCGTTGCGCGGCAATCGGCGCGAGCGATTGGAGGTTGAGGCCGTTGCGCTGGCAGAACAACTCGACTAATGCGTCGGTGAAGTCTTCACCGCCCAGAAAATTGTCGCCGGTGCTGGCGCGCACTTCCATCACGCCTTCGAAGAAGTCGAGCACGGAGACGTCGAAGGTGCCGCCGCCCAGATCGAAGATCAGAAACTTGCGCTCGCTATCGCGTTGATGCACGCCGTACGCAAGCGACGCGGCGGTCGGTTCGTTGACGAGGCGCAGTACATTCAGCCCGGCGAGTTCACCGGCGATGCGCGTGGCTTTGCGTTGCGCGTCGCTGAAATAAGCGGGTACGGCGATCACGGCGTCGCTGACCGTTGCGCCGAGAAAGGCTTCGGCATCGGCCTTCAACGACTTGAGCACCAGCGAGGACAACTCTTCGGGACGCAGCGTTTGCGTGCCGAGCGGCACGGCGCGGCTTGTGCCCATATAGCGCTTGAAGTTGGCGGCGGTGCGCTCGGGATGCGTATGCAAGCGGTCATGGGCAGGTCGGCCGACGAGAATCGAGCCATCGTCGTCGATGGAGACGCACGAGGGCGTGAGCGTCTCGCCTAACGCGTTCGGGATGAGCACGGCGCGGTCGTCGCGCCAGATTGCCACGAGACTGTGGGTGGTTCCAAGATCGATGCCGATGATCGAAGGCATGTACAGTGTCCGATTCGTTTGCGCCCCTCCATGAGGAGATCGCCCAAGTTTTCGCCGATGAACCGCATGGAGCCGGGTGTAGCTCCGTCCAATGGCGATAACGGCAGACCGCGCGCAAAACTTGAGCGGCGCGGGTCTGGAAGGCGGCGAGAATCGAACTGGACAATGCGCGGCGCATGGTGGCCACGCGAAAGGCCGGAGATAAGTGGGCGACGCGCCGCGTGGGGCGCGCGGCACGGCAAAACGAGCGGCAAGCGTGCTACGCAAGCTCGCTGCGCGGCATCACAACGCTTTGCGATACACCACGAAGCCTGAGCGGTCCGCAACCTTGTCGTAGAGCTTCATCGCCGTCTGGTTCGTTTCGTGGGTCTGCCAGTAAACGCGTTGCGAGCCATCGGCTTTGGCGCGCTCATATACCGCTTCGATCAACGCGCGGCCGACGCCCTTGCCGCGCTCGCTGTCGAGCGTGTACAGGTCTTGCAGGTAGCAGATCGGTCCTTTCATCGTCGTGTGACGGTGATACAGGAAATGCACGAGGCCGAGCAACTGGCCGTTGCGTTCGGCGACCATCGCATGCATCGGCTCGTAGCCATCGAAGAAACGTTCCCACGTAATTTGCGTGATCTCGCGCGGCAACGCGGTTTCGCCCGAGCGGCCGTAGAACGCGTTGTAAGCGTCCCACAGCGGCAGCCATGCGTCGAAGTCACCGGGGACGACGGGGCGGATCTGAATCGGATCGGACATGTGCGGTTCCTAATTGAGTGAAGACTGCCAATCCGTCAGCATAAGAAATTCGACGCACCATTGTTAGCTCCACAGTACGGCCGGAATATGGAGCCACGAGTGGACGATGGGCTGTTGATGTCGAATCTGGGGCGCGGTGCCGCAGCAGCCCCTATGCAAACGGATAGCAAACCGCACTCAGTACGAACGCTGCTTGATACCCCAGCGCCCATCCTGCCACGTCACGATCCACACATTGCGATGCAGCGTGATGATCGAACCGTCTGCGCGGTTGCGCGAATACACCACACGCAGGTGCACTTTGCGCGGGCTCACCAGCACCGCGTGCTTTTCCTGATACGCGGTGTGATGCCAGCCGGTATCGCGCGTCAGATCGTCGAAGAAGCCGGCGGGCAATTGGCCCGGCCGTTCCCAGATCACCAGTTGTTCGCCCGAAAGAATGACGTGCGGAAAGTGCAAATGCGCGTCCATGCCGTCGAGGTCGCGTGCGTTGAAGCAGGCGGTAAAGCCGTCGATGCAGGCGAGCGCGGCAAGCGTCATCGCGGTTTCGTCGATGCCGTCCTGCTGCGGGATAAACAATGCGTTGGCGTCAACCATCGTTACGTACGAGTAAAAGCAACCGTTCAGACCGTCTCGGCTCTGAGCCAGCGCGTGAGCGTGGCGTCGTCGTCGGTCTCCAGCGTCTCCGCGATTCGCCGGCCCACCGCTGCGCCGAATTTGTAGCCGTGTCCGGAGCAAGCCGATACGACCAACGTGTTGCCGATGCGCTTCGAAAAAAACCGCTTATCCGCCGTGAACGTGTACGCGCACGTTTTTACTTCGGATACCGTATATTCGTCGATCCGGCTGAACGGCGGCGAAAACAGCCGCCGCAAACGGTCGCCCTCACCGGGCGCCGCGACGCGATTCGCCTCGGGATCCGGCGTGAGCGATTTATTGATGCCGGCGCCAAACTTCAGACCAATGCCGTCGAGCGGCGGCAGCACATAGCCGTCGCTCGCGCCGCCGATGTCGACGATCGCGGGCGCCTTCGACCACGCGTCTTCCAGATCCGCAGGCGGCTCCAGATAAGCGACGATGTTGCGATACGTCATGAGGTTCTCAGCAAGCGCGGGAAACAGTTGCGGCGTCCACGCGCCCGCGGTGACTACGAGGCGGTCGGCGCGCACGATCTCGTCATTTTCGAGTCGCACGGAAGCGGTCTTCGGATCGACCGCGTGCACCTTAGTGTGCAGGCGAATGTCGGCGCCGCGCATCTTGAGCCACGCCTTCATGTCGCGCGCAATGCGTTCGCTGAATAGTGCGCCGCCGTCGTGATCGAGGTAAGCGTAATGAAACGTGGCCGGGTCGAGAAACGGATAGCGTGCCGCTGCCTCGAGCGGTTCGAGCCGTTCGTACTCGAATCCCATCCGGTCGAGGCCGGTGCGGAACTGTTCGGCGCCATCGCCTGCGAATTGCGAAATGCCGAGCACTCCGCAATTTGCGTAATGGGACACGCCAAGATCGTTCCATAGCAGATCCCAGCTATCGAACGCTTCTTCGATGTTTCGCGCATAACCGTCCGCATCGCCGTATGCGCGACGAATCATCCGATGCCGGTCGCCCGATGCGGCGAGTGGATTTGGAATCGAGCCCTGCTCGATTAGTGTGATGTCATGTCCCTGTTTCGAGAGCGACCACGCGGTACTCAAACCGGCGATGCCCGCACCTACGATTGTTACCCGCATGCCAACTCCCCCGAGTCGATGGTTCTGGGCCAGAGTCTATCAGCGGGAAAAAATTCAGTGCGCGTTATGTGAATTTTCGCGCGGGTCGGTCGAGGCGAATAAGCGATTCAGCAGGCGGTGGTCTCCGCGCGCCGCCGTATCAGTGTTTGCGATTCGAATTGTCGCGAAGCTGGTTGCGTACTTTTTTCGCGGCAAAGAGCGGCACGTAGTCGAATACACGCGCGTCGTGCCGATAGCTGGCCAAGGTATCCGCGTACATCTTCGAAACGGTTTCCGTCGGCGTGTCCGTTTCCTCGGCGATGCTTTTCACTAATTCGTCTACATTGGGCTCGGGCTGCGACATAGATCTCTCCAAAGGTGCAGGCGGGTTAAACGGTGACACGTGTACGACAGGAGTTCCATTACAGGATGCGATGCGCGGCGATGCCAATTGAATCGGCCTATCGGCTGATTTTTTTTCAGAAAGATTTTTGTCTTGCGATGCAGCGAATGCCCGCGCAGCGCGGCCGAGCCAAAAATCAATGCGTGTGCCGGTGATGGATGTCCGGGAAATGCGCATGCGCGTGCGTCATGGGTGCATGGCGGTGCGGATGGGTATGCGGCTCGTCGCCGTCCCACGCGAAATCATGCTCGTGCTGGTGATGCGCGTCGTGCCGGTGACGATGCGAGTGCTCGAGCGGATCGTGCGTGTGCGGATGTTCATGACGTTCGCGAATGTGCAGCCACACGCCGAGCGTCATCAACGCGGCGGCGACCCAGAAGAGCGGCTGCGGCAGTTCCGGCCATAGCAGCCATGACAGGGTCACGCCGAATAGCGGCGCAACCGAAAAATAAGCGCCGGTTCGCGCGGTGCCGAGATTGCGCAGCGCGACCACGAACAGCACCAGACTCACGCCGTAGCCGGCAAAGCCGGTGAGCATGGCGAGCGCGACCGTCGAGAGCTTCGGCCATGCGGCGCCGAGGGTGAGCGCGAGCGCCACATTGACTGCACCGGCCACCAGTCCTTTTATGCAGGCAATGAACATCGCGTCGTGCGCCGACACCTTGCGCGTGAGATTGTTGTCCACGGCCCAGCACGCGCAGGCGCCGGCCAGCAGCAGCGTGCCCGGCGGCAATCCCGCCGCGCCTGGATGCCAGGACAGCGCCACGCCGCCCGCGACAATCGCGGCCATGCCGAGGAACACCTGCACGTCGACGTTCTCGCGAAACACGATCCACGCGATCAGCGCGGTGAATACGCCTTCCAGATTCAGCAGCAGCGAACCGGTGGCGGCCGGTGTCGTTTGCAAACCCAGCATCAATAAAGCAGGTCCTGCGACGCCGCCGGCCGCGATCGCGCCGGCCAGCCAAGGGATTTCGCGGACCGGGAAAGGGCTGTGGCCGGCCGGCTGTCCGCCGCCGCCTCTCAGCCGGCGCGCGAGCATCAGCGCGGCAAGGCCGCAGCCGCTGCCGAGGTAGAACAGTCCGGCAAGCAGGAACGGCGAGAGCGAGCCGAGCAACGCTTTGGCGACCGGCGTCGTCGCGCCGAAGAGGGCGGCGGCAAGCAAGGCGGTGAATGGGGCGTTGATGCGGATCGACATGACGGAATTGACGTGGGAGCAGACGTTGCGGACACGATAACGCTAACCGGCTCGCGCCGCTTGTAAGCCTAGCGTAAAGCGTTGCCGACCAGCAGGTCGGTCAGTAGCGCTACGAAAGCGTGCGGTTCAGGCGGATGTAACCGCCAGGACGGCAAGAGCACCGCAACGGTCGTGCGTGCCCGAACTTGTCGGCGAGCACCGTTTGCAGGGTGGCCGTGTGTCCGGACGCGAATCAGCCGTGCCGACTCACGGGCGCCGCACGCATCCAGACAGCCCTGTCGAACGTAATACGTTTATTGCCGCCACACGTTCGAGGCCGCCGCCATGCGCCGAGTTGTCTATGCCATTGCCACCGCCGCCGCCACTGCTATGGCGTCGGTGCTGCTGTTATCGCTCGCGGCCTGTTCCAACGATCCGCCCAATCCCAACCCGCGTGCGAGCGAACCGCTTTCCACCGTGCCCGTCGACTTGCCGCGCTATATGGGCCGCTGGTACATCATCGCGAACATTCCATATTTCGCCGAGCGCGACATGGTGGCGAGCCGCGCCGAATGGACACTGCGCACGGACGGCAAGATCGACGACTCGTACTACGCCCGCAAGAAGCGCTTCGACGCCGAGGAAAAACACTACCAGTTTCTCGACACGCCCGCGCCCGGCAAAGACGGCGGCGAGTGGAGCGTGCAATTGTTCTGGCCCATCCACGTGACGCAGCTGACGCTTTATGTCGACCCCGACTATCGCTACACGATCCTCGGCTACCCGGGCAAAAACCTCGGCTGGATTTTTTCGCGTGAACCGGACATGAGCGACGACACGTATCGGGCCTTGCTTGCCCGGCTCGATGCGATGGGCTACGACACGTCGCGTTTCAGGCGTGTGCCGCAGCGGCCGGATCAGTTGGGCAAGCCGGGCTTCGCCTCGCCGGGCGACAAGGACTAGCGGGCGCGCCGCGCGCATCCGATACCACCGCCGCAGCGTATAACCCGCATCGCCATTGAACGAAGAAACCATGCCGCCACTTGCCACTGCCGTGATTGCCTTAGTCGGACTCGTCGCGATTTTCAGCGCGGTCTGGGCGTGGCAGTTGAAGAGCGAAAACGCCGGCATGGTCGATCCCGTCTGGGCGTATTCGCTCGGCCTCGTGGCGGTGCTCTACGCGGTGCTCGGCACCGGCGACCCCGACGCGCGCGCGTTGACCGCGCTCGGCGGTTTGATCTGGGGCGTGCGGCTGGGCACGCATCTGTGGAAACGCAACGCCGGCAAGCCCGAAGACGCGCGCTATCGCCGCTTTCGAGAAAAATGGGGCGACAAGGCGGCGAGCAGGATGTTCTGGTTTTTCCAGTTGCAAGTCGTTATTTCGATGCTGCTGTCGATCGCGTTTCTCGTGCCGTCCTACCGCGGCACGGCGCCCGCTATTGGTTGGCTCGTGCTGGCCGTCGTGGTGTGGATCGTCTCCGTGGCTGGCGAAGCCGTGGCCGACCGCCAGTTGCAAAGCTTCAAGGCCGATGCGGCCAATCGCGACGCGGTGTGCCGCGTCGGCTTGTGGCGTTACTCGCGGCATCCGAACTACTTCTTCGAATGCGTGCATTGGCTGGCTTATATCGCGTTGTCGATCGGCACGCCGTGGGCCTGGTTCACGCTGCTGCCGCCGGTGCTGATGGCGTTTCTGTTGCTGAAGCTCTCCGGCATTCCGCTGCTCGAAGAAAGCATGGCAAAACGGCGCCCCGGTTACGCGGATTACATGCGTACCACCAGCGCGCTGATTCCGTGGCCGCCGCGGAGTTGAACACGCGACCACGGCGCACGCGCGCATTCAAAAAGTCCAGAATAACGACAGGGAGTCAGCCCTCATGAGCCTATCCACCACCGACCAAACCCTACCGCCATCGCCTGCCGAGCCCAGTGATGGCTGGCTCATACAAAGCTGCGAACGCGGCTGGCTGCCGGACAGCGTGATCCGCTTCGGCATGCGTCAGTTGATGCGTCAGCGTTTGCGCGACGAAGCGGCCGACAACGGCGAGTTGCGCGCGCAACGGCTCAACCGTCTGCTCGACGATCTGCGTGCGAGCCCGATCGCCATCGAAACGCAAGCCGCCAACTCGCAGCATTACGAGGTGCCGGCGTCGTTCTTTCACGCGCATCTCGGGCCGCATCTGAAGTACTCGTGCTGCTTATATCAGACCGGTGACGAGACGCTCGCGCAAGCCGAAGCGGCCATGCTCGAACGCTATGCTGGGCGCGCGGAACTCGCCGACGGTCAGCGGATTCTCGACCTCGGTTGCGGCTGGGGTTCGCTGTGTTTATGGCTGGCGAA
This sequence comes from Paraburkholderia sp. BL25I1N1, assembly GCF_003002025.1. Classification (GTDB taxonomy): domain Bacteria; phylum Pseudomonadota; class Gammaproteobacteria; order Burkholderiales; family Burkholderiaceae; genus Paraburkholderia. The sequence continues at coordinate 391,143 of NZ_PVZB01000003.1, read as the reverse complement.
GCGTTATCCGAATGCGCGGGTCGTCGCGCTATCGAACTCGCAGGGGCAGCGTGCGTTCATCGAAGCGCGCGCCGCGCAGGCAGGTTTGCACAACCTCTCCGTGATGACGGGCAACATTGTCGATTTCGAATTCGACGATGCACAGCTTGGCCACGGTTTCGACCGTGTGGTGTCGATCGAGATGTTCGAGCATATGAAGAACTATGGCCTGCTGCTCGCGAAAATCGCGCGCTGGATGCGCGACGACGCGAAGCTGTTCGTGCATATCTTCGCGCATCGCACGCTTGCATATCACTTCCAGGTGGAGGACGGCAGCGACTGGATGTCGAAGCATTTCTTCACCGGCGGCACGATGCCGTCGGAAGCGCTGCTGCTCAATTTCCAGGACGATTTGCGCGTGGAGCGGCAATGGTGGGTGAGCGGCACGCATTACGAGCGCACGGCGAATCATTGGCTTGCCACGCTCGATGCGGCGCGTGACCGGGTGATGCCGATGCTCACCGATACCTACGGCGCGCGCGACGCGGCAGTGTTGGCTGCAACGGTGGCGCATGTTCTATATGGCCGTGGCCGAGCTGTTCGGCTACGCGCATGGCAGCGAATGGGGTGTCGGGCACTATCGGTTCGTCAAGCGCTAGACTGTTCGTTCACCCTTGCCGCAACCGCCCCGCCTGGCATCGCCTCTGACTGGATGCGAATGCAACCAATGGCTCGCTCAGCGAATGCACCGCGCCGGCAGCGCCGATGTCGCGGCGCGGCATGAGTCGCCGCACATTTAGGGTGCAACGTTCCCGCTCAACACGCGCAGGAAATAATCTGAAACATACTTTTAAGCACCCGGCGGAATAAAGCGTCACACTGGGGCGTTTGTCTATACTGCGGCGCGTCTGGATGTGCTACTGCATTGCCGGATTTTCAAACAGCTTTCGCAGCCATGCCGCTGCGGACGGAATAAACATGAACACGCACGCCGACTCTCTGACCGATTCGACCGGCACGCACGTGCCATCGCACTACACCCGCACGGCCATGGTGCTGCACTGGCTCATCGCGCTGCTGATGATCGGTAACGTTGTGCTCGGCCTGAGCGCGGATTCGTTGCCGGACGACTGGGTGCGCCCGGTGGTCGACACCCACAAGTCGATCGGCATCACGGTGCTCGGTCTCGCGCTCATGCGCATTTTGTGGCGCGTGTCGCACAAGCCGCCGCCGTTGCCGCGCGAGTTTCCGTCGTGGGAAAAGATCGCCGCGCATGTCGCGCATTTTCTGCTCTACCTGCTGATGATTGCACTGCCGCTGTCCGGCTGGCTGCACGATTCCGCATGGAAAGACGCGGCGACGCATCCCATGCACCTGTTCAATCTGTTTCCATGGCCGCGTATCGGCTACGTGATGAACCTCGATCCGGCGCTCAAGGAGACCTTGCACGACCGTTTCGGCGCCTTGCATACCTGGCTTGGCTACGCGCTCTATGCGCTGCTGGCCATGCATATCGGCGGCGCGTTGAAGCATCAGTGGATCGATCGCAAGTCGGTTCTCAAGCGCATGGTGCCGTGAGCGCGGCTTCACTTATCAACCGCAACATCGACAAACCCGGCAGTCATTTTGAAGAAAACCCTGGAACAGGCCCTCGCTCTCGCTTCGCCGCGCATCGTGCCGCGTCGCACGACGCCGCTGAGCACGCTGATTCATCTGAGTGTCGTCGTAGTTTGGGTGCTGCTGTTCGCGCGCGCCTTCTTTCTGCAGGGCGCGCTGGCATGGTCGACGGGTATCGCCTACGTGGTGTACGACACCTTGCTGCTGGCGTTCGTCACGTGGAAAACACTGCCGTTGATGCGGCGTGCGCCGCCGCTCGAACCGGACTTCGAACGGCGCAGCTTGCCGAGCATGGGCGTGATCGTCGCGTCGCATAACGAAGCGACGGTGCTGCCGGTAACGCTCGCCGCGCTGCTGCGGCAAACGCTTGGGCCGGCGCAAATCGTCATTGCCGACGACGGTTCCACCGATACGACACGCGAACTGCTCACCGAACGCTTCGGCCTCACCGCCGCCGCCGACGGCGTGCTGAGCGCGCCGAGCGCGCTGTATCCGAATCTGTTCTGGCTGCGGGTGCCGCACGGCGGCAAGGCTCGTGCGCTGAATGCCGCGATCACCGTGATCACCACGGAAACCGTCATGACGGTCGACGCCGACACCCTGCTCGACGACGACGCCACCTACGCCATGCGCGCCGCTTTCGCGAGCGAGCCGAAGCTGGTCGCCGCAGCGGGCATTCTCGTGCCGGTGTGCGGCAAATCGGTGTCGGGCCGCGTATTCGAGTGGTTCCAGACTTACGAGTACATGCGCAATTTCATCGCCCGTTTCGCGTGGATGCGTGCGGACAGTCTGCTGCTGATTTCGGGCGCCTTCGCGTCGTTCAAGCGTGACGCGCTGGTCGACGTGGGCGGCTTCGATCCGCAATGTCTGGTCGAAGACTATGAGCTGATTCACCGGCTGCGCCGCTATTCGGTCGACCATGACCTCGGCTGGGACGTGCGCGTGGTCGGCGACGCGCGTGCCCGCACCGACGCGCCGGACAACCTCGCCAGCTTTCTGCGTCAACGCCGCCGCTGGTTCGCGGGCTTCCTGCAGACGCAGTACTGGAACCGCGACATGACCGGCAATCCGCGCTACGGCACGCTCGGCATGCTGATGCTGCCGGTCAAGGCGATCGACACCATGCAGCCGATCTACGGCCTCACGGCGTTCGCGCTGCTGCTCGCCTTTGTGTTCGGCGGACATGGCGCGATCGTCGTGTCGATCTTCAGCGTAATCGGTCTGAAAACGGCGATCGACCTCGCGTTCTATCTGTGGAGCATCCATCTCTACCAGCGCTGGACCGGCGAGCGCACCGGCTCCAGTTTATGGATGGCGATGCTCGCGGCGGTCGCCGAGCCGTTCACGTTTCAGCTGGTGCGGCACGTGGGCGCGGCGCTCGGCTGGCTGCATTTCCTGCGCGGCGGCCGGTCGTGGGGCGTGCAGCGCCGCTCGGGGCTGGTGGCGCACGACGAGAGCTGACGCGGCGCGTCGTCTCTTCGGGAAGGCATGGGGAGCCGGACGGCGCGCTTGCGCGGGCAGGCGTCGCCGCGGGCCGCTGCGCGGTCCCCGAACCCATACGGCGTCGGGTTCTAGTAGACTGGCGACGATGCTGCCCGCACTTTGCCGGGCGGCTACCTTCTATCCGCCCGTGCACGGAGAGCCACTTATGCATGCTGTTCCCCCGCTAGAACAAGACACCGTCGATGTAACCGTCGATGCGTCGCCTGCCCAGGCCGCATCGCAGAAACCGGCTCACGCGCCGGGCCAGGCCGCCAACGACGCACCGGTGCGCGATCTGCGCCGCGTCGGTATTCACCCGGACTACTGGTATCCATTGGCGTGGTCGCACGAGGTGAAGCGGGGCAAGACGCATGGTGTGACGTTCGCGGGCGACCCGATCGTGCTGGCGCGCACGGAATCGGGCAAGGTGTTCGCGCTGGAGGACCGCTGCGCGCATCGTCAGGTGCCGTTGCATCAGGGCGTGGTGGATGGCGAATCGATCCGCTGCGGCTATCACGGCTGGACTTACGACTGCTCGGGCAAGTGCGTCGACGTGCCGTACCTGGGCCGCGAGCGTCTGCCGAACGGCGTGCGCTCTTATCCGTGCCGCGAGATCGAAGGCCTGATTTTCGTTTTCCCCGGCGATGCCGCGCTGGCCGAACAACGGCCACTGCCCGACCTCGCGTCGGTCTCGGACAAGAAGTACAAGACGCGCCGCTTCGGCCGTCCGGTGAATTGCCATTACTCGTTCATGCACGAGAACCTGATGGACATGAACCATCAATTTCTGCATCGCAAGCAGATGGGGCAGATGCGGGCGCGCTCGCTCGGCCGGCGGCGCGGCGAGGGCTGGGTCGAAGTCGATTACACGTTCGCGCGCATGGCCGGCCAGCAGCCGATCGGCGAAGCGATCGTGTTCGGCCAGAGCCGTAAAACCGGCGGCGACAACGACAAGGACGTGATGACGATCCGCACCGAGTATCCGTATCAGACGCTGCAGATCCGCACGTCCGAGCAGACGCTGGTGATGAATCTGTGGATCATCTACGTGCCGCTCGATCGCGAGCAACGCACCAACCGCACGTTCGGGCTGCTGTCGATTCGCAAACCGGGCATTCCCGGCGTGTTGAATCTCGCATGGCCGCTGCTGGTGTGGTTCACCGAGCGCATTTTCAAGGAAGACCGCGAGATCGTCGAAGCCGAACAGCGCGCCCACGATTCGCAAGGCGCGGATTGGAATCACGAGGTGTTTCCGGTCATCAACGATTTGCGCGCGTTGCTGCGCGAGAACGGCGCGCCGGATCAAGTGGTGGGCGCCGGCACGGGCGACACGGCCGTGATCCGCTTCTGGGATTCGCGCCGCGGCAGCCCATTGGCGAAGAGCTGAACTTTCCTCTCCGGGGGGAATTAATCCATCTCCGGACGGTAGGGAATTCAAGGCAATCGAGCAGCGATAATGGCAGCTAATGCACGGCGGTTTGCGCTATTCGACATGCGCGGGCCGCAGACCCGTGTACCATTTCGCTTTTTCCAATCTTCAAGAATAGCCCGTGACTACGCAACAAATCCCTACCGCACCCCGTAAATCCCTCACGCTGCTGCAATTGCTGGGCCTCATCGGCGCCGCCGGCCTGATCGCCGCGATCGTGCTGAACCAGCTCGTCTGATCTCCGCGCGAAGTCTCTGGCGCAACGCTTGCGCCCCATGCCGGCACGCCCTCAGGGAGTTTCCTTGCGGGGCGCGATACCGGCTTCATCGATATTCCGATTTGCCATGTACAAGAAGGGCGTTGCCGTAGAAATCCAGTTTTCCTCTGAACGGCTCAACGACGGCGCGGGCGATCCCTACTGGATTGACCTGACGCAGGCCGAAGCGCAGCGGCTGCTGGAGAGCCTGCAGGCGCGTCTCGCGGAGACCGGCGTTGGCACAGTCGCGCCGTTAGTGGTAAGCCTCGATGAGACGCCTGCGTTGCACGCGGCTGATGCGCCGAGCGCGGCCGTGGATCCCGGCGCGTCGGCGGATGACTTCAAGCAATGGGTCTGCGTGATCTGCGGCTGGGTCTACGACGAAGCCGCAGGTTTGCCGGAAGAAGGCATCGCCGCGGGCACACGCTGGGCGGACGTGCCGGCAGACTGGCGCTGCCCGCTTTGCGACGTGGGCAAGGAAGATTTCGCGCTGGTCGAGTTTTAAGCCCGACCAACGGACAACGGTCAGCGGATTGCTTGAAACTCCCGCGGCCTAACCGGCTCCTTCCGGAAAGTCCGCGCCCACCGTGGTGGCTTCCCAGGCATCGAAATCGCCGCGCATGAAGTCCAGCTTCTTGCGCGCCAGTTCAAGCGCCATCTTGCCGAGCAGCAAGCGCAGCGGCGGTGTGTCCGACAGTGCGGCATCGATAATGGCCTGCGCGGCGCGCACCGGGTCGCCCGCCTGCTTGCCGCTGCGCGCTTCGGTCTGCTTGCGGCGCTCGCCGGCCGTGGCCGCGTAGTCGTCGATTACCGTGGCCGATTGTTTGATTGACGGGCCCGCCCAGTTCGTGCGGAACGGCCCCGGTTCGACGATCAGCACGTCGATGCCGAGCGGTTTCACTTCCGTCGCCAGCGATTCGGATAGACCCTCCACCGCGTATTTGGTGGCGTGGTAATAGCCGGTCGCCGCAAAACTCGCAATGCCGCCGATCGACGACACGTTGACGATCAAACCGCTACGCTGCTCGCGCATGATCGGCAAGACCGCCTTCGTGATGTCGACGAGGCCGAACACGTTGGTTTCGAACATGGCGCGGACTTCGTCGTCTTCGCCTTCCTCGATCGCCGCCAGATAGCCATAACCCGCGTTGTTGACGAGTGCGTCGATGCGGCCGAAACGCTGCTTCGCTTGCCTCACCACGTCGTCGATCTGCTTGCGGTTCGTCACATCGAGTGGCAGAACCAGTGCGCGGTCGCCGTGGGCTTCGGCAATATCTTTCACTTTCGACGGATCACGTGCGGTGACTACCGCGCGCCAGCCGCGCTCGAGCACCAGCTTTGCCAATTCGCGGCCAAAGCCGGTGGAACATCCTGTAATCAGCCAGACGGGATTGTCTCGATTCATCATTTGGGAAACTCCTGTTGATGGTCTACGACATGTGAAATCTCATGCGACACGAAGGCGCTGTGCGCCGCTCGTGTTCGCAATCGGTGTGCTGCTGTGCTTAGCTTGAAGCGTGCCCGGACTTTTTCGGTGGTGGATGCGGCTGTTGTTCGCGCGCGTTGATTTGCGAACCGAAGCCGTTATTGCTGCTTGCGTCCGGTGTGGACTTTCAATTGTAGTCGCAGCGCGGAGGCTTCGCTTTGCAGCGCTCCAACGAACTCGGCAGCCAGCGGGTGACCCGGTCGATGCTCCGGCTGAATCACACTCACGCGAAACGGCAACGACACGGCGAGCGGTCGGATATGCAGATGCCGTCCCGCGAAATCGAGGGCTGTCAGCGGATTGACGATCGCGAGGCCGAGCCCTTGCCGAACGAAGCTGCACACGGACACCGCGGTAGGCGTCTCGACGATCTGGCGGCGCGCGATTCCCGCCTGCGCGAAGGTCTCGTCGATTTGAATCCGGTATGGATCGTTCGACGACAGGCTGATGAACGGCTGATTGGCGAAATCCTTCAATGCGATCACCCGCTTGCCGAGCAACGGATGCCCGTCGGGCAGCACGCACACTTCATCGACTTCGAGCAAGGGCGTCAGACGCGTGCCGGCCGGCGGCGCGCCGTGTTCGGTCAGGCCGAGGTCGTAGCGCTGGGCGGTCAGCCATTCCTCGAGAAACGGCGACTCCTGCGTCGCGATCGACAGACTCGCGCCAGGTTGCGCGTCGTGAAAGCGCTTCGCCGCGCCCGGCAAGATCGAATGTGAAAACGCGGGCAACGCGATGACCGAAAGCTGGCCGCCCTGGAATTCTCGCAAGCTCGCGGCGGTGGACGCCACGCGTTCAAGCCCGACATACGCACGCTTGATCTCGTCGAACAAGGCGAGCGCGGACAGCGTGGGACGCAGCCGGCCGTTTGTGCGTTCGAACAGCGCAAAGCCGATGCTCTGCTCCATGCGCGCCAGTTCGCGGCTCACCGTGGGCTGCGAGGTGAACAGCATTTCGGCCGCTTTGGTGACGCTGCCCGCGGTCATCAGCGCGCGGAAGACTTCGATATGCCGATGTGTGAGCGCCATGATGGGGTATATCAGAAGTGAATGGGTATGTGAAGAATTGGTATTTTACTGAATGGCGTGTTTTCAGCATCATCTCACTCATACCAATGCTTCGACATGAAGAGAGACGCAAACCGTGACGCCATTCAATCCGCAACTACTCGTCGAACTTGCCCGCGAGCATGGCACGCCGCTGTGGGTCTACGACGCTAACGCAATTCGCAGGCGCATTGCTGAATTGCGCAGCTTCGACGTGATCCGCTATGCGCAGAAAGCCTGTTCGAATCTGCATATCCTCAAACTGGTGCGTGAGGAAGGGGCCACGGTCGACGCGGTTTCGCTGGGCGAAATCAAACGCAGTCTCGCGGCGGGCTTCACGCCGGATGGCGACCCCGAAGGCGTCGTGTTTACCGCGGATCTGATCGATCACGCGACGCTTGCCACCGTGATCGAGCACCGCATCACGGTCAACGCGGGCTCGCTCGATATGCTCGAACGGATAGGACGGGCTGCGCCCGAAGATCATCGCGTGTGGCTGCGGATCAATCCGGGTTTCGGTCATGGACATAGCAACAAGACCAACACGGGCGGCGAGCATAGCAAGCACGGCATCTGGCTCGACGATGTGCCGCAAGCGGTCGAGCTGGTCCGGCGTTATCGGCTGAAGCTGGTCGGGTTGCACATGCATATCGGTTCGGGCGTCGACTATGGACATTTGTCGCGTGTTTGCGAGGCGATGGTCGAAGCCGTGAAGGGCCTGGGCCACGATATCGAAGCAATCTCCGCGGGCGGTGGCTTGTCGGTGCCGTATCGCGAAGGCGAGCCCGGTATCGATGTCGCGCATTACTTCCGGCTCTGGGACGCGGCGCGCCAGCAGGTGGAAGCGCATGTCGGGCATCGCGTGAGGCTGGAAATCGAGCCGGGGCGCTTTCTGGTTGCGCAATCGGGTGTGCTCGTCGCGGAAGTTCACGCGTTGAATCGACGCCCCGCGCAGCAGTTTGCTTTGGTCGATGCCGGATTCAACGACCTCGTGCGGCCGTCTTTTTACGGCAGTCATCATGAAATGGCGGTGTTGAAGCGCGACGGCGCGCCGAGCGAAGCGCCGGTCGATTCGTTCGCGGTGGCCGGGCCGCTCTGCGAAGCCGGCGATGTCTTCACGCAAGCCGAAGGCGGCGTCATTACGAACCGCTCGATACACACGCCCGAAGTGGGCGACTTCATCGTGTTTCACGATGCAGGCGCATATGGCGCGTCGATGTCCTCGAACTACAACAGCCGGCCGCTTGCGCCGGAGGTGTTGCTGGAGCAAGGCAAGCCGCGACTGATCCGCCGGCGCCAGACTATCGACGAGTTGCTCGCGCTCGAAGAAACGGCAGCCTGATTTCAGCGCCGCTTCAACGCCGTTTCAACGCCGCTTCAACGCCGCTTCAACGCGCCCGCACCGTGCGCGTGTACGAAACGATCATTGTCGCGAGTTCCTGCGCGGCGGGCGTGAGCGGAATGGCCGCGCGCTGCAGCAGGCAAACGTTCTGTTCGACCGCGCGCTCGCGCACCGGAATAGCGGTGAGCGTGCTCGCAAACGGCCCGCGCTTCACCACGATCGACGCTTCGAGCGACAGGCAATCTGTCGCGCTCACCAGGTGCAGCGTTTCGTACAGGCCTTCCACTGTCGCGACGATTTTCGGCGGCGGCAAGCCGTGGCTTTCGAACAGATGGTTTAGGCGATTGATTTGCGGATCGTCCGTGAGATTCGGCGAGCGCGTGGCGACCCACGTGCAATCGACCAGGTCGGCCAGCGAGGTCGCCCCGGCCTTCGGATGCCCTTGACGGCAGACGATCACCGGATCGGACGGATACAGCGGCATGACAGAGAGGTCCGCCGTATCCGTATGCTTCGACACCAAGGCAACCGCGAAATCCAGCGTGCCTTCACGAATCCACGAAATCATCATGCGCGAGGTGCCGGTACGCAGATGCACCGCGACCCGCTCGAAGCGCGTGCGAAATTCCATCAGCACCGGTGCAAAGGCATCGATCAGCGGTTCGGTCGTCATGCCGAACGTGACCTCGCCGACGTAGTCGCCGCGCAGTTGCTGCACATCTTGCTCCGCGCGCTCGCATTCGCCGATGATCGCGCCCGCGCGCTGCAACAACCGTTGGCCGAGGGCCGTCAGCGCAATACCGCGATTCGTGCGGGTGAACAGGGTCGCGCCGAGCATCGATTCGAGATTCTGCAACTGCTGCGTGATACCGCTCTGCGCGATGCCAAGCGCTCGCGAAGCCGCGCGGATGCTGCCGTGCTCGGCCACGGCGGTGAACGCGCGCAGTTGGGAGATCGTCAACGCCATGAGGGAATCGCCAGTTCAGTGATCGGTAAAAGTGATCATGATAGTCCGAACGGAACTTCTTTGAGGCGCAGACGCGGCATAGGATAGCTCCGTCGTCATCCGCCCACCCACACTCCGTGCTCCCATGAAAATTTCGCTGATGATCTTGAGCGCCGCGCTAGCGTTCAGCAGTGGCGCGTTCGCCGTTGAGCCCGCTACGCTGCGCCTCGGTATCGACCCGAGCTACCCGCCGATGGACGCCAAGGCGCCCGACGGCAGCTTCAAAGGTTTCGACGTCGATCTCGGCAACGAAATCTGCAAGCGCATCCACGCGCGCTGCCAGTGGGTTGAACTCGAATTCTCGGGGATGATTCCGGCGCTGCAGGCGCGCAAGATCGACGCGATCCTTTCGTCGATGGCAATCACGGAGAAACGCGAGCAGCAGATTCTGTTTTCGTCGAAACTCTTCCAGTTCAAATCGCGGCTGATCGCGCGGCAAGGTTCTGCGCTCGCGGGCGGCACGAATGCACTGGCCGGCAAGCAGATCGGCGTGCAATCGGGCACGCAGTTCGAGGGCTATGCACTGAAGAACTGGGCGCCGCTCGGCGCGCATGTGGTGGCGTACAAGAGTCAGGACGAGGTGTTCGCCGACTTGCAGAACGGGCGCCTGGACGGCGCATTGCTCGGCTCGGTGGAAGCGGATATCGGTTTCCTGCGCACGCCGGCGGGGAAGGGTTTTGCGTTTGTCGGCGAACCGCTTTCCATGGGCGATCGCGGCGTGGGCATCGGCTTGCGCAAGGATGAGACCGCGGTGCAGGCCTCCATTAACGCGGCCATCGCTTCGATGCTCAAGGACGGCACGTACGCTCAGATCGCGAAGAAGTACTTCGACTTCGATCCGTACGGCAATTGATTTCCGACTTCTCTTTACAGACTTCCGCTCATGAACAGGCAATCGATTCCGCTTCTCTCGCCGGCTATCGGCACGCACCGCGAACTGGTGTCGTTTCATTTCGGCCCGGCGAATAGCGGGCAGAAGATTTACATCCAGTCGTCGCTGCATGCCGATGAAACCCCTGCGATGTTGACGACCGTTCTGCTCAAACGTCGCTTGCTCGAACTGGAAAAGCAGGGCGCGCTGAACGCGGAAATCGTGCTGGTGCCGGTGGCGAATCCGGTCGGGCTCGGGCAATACGTGCTCGGCCAGTTTCTCGGCCGTTTCGATCTGGGTAGCGGGAAGAATTTTAATCGCCACTTCCCGCAGTTTTCGAAATTGGTCGCGCGTGCCAAGGAAGCGTTGGGTTCAGATGCAACCGAAAACGTGCGGCTGGTGCGGCAATTGATTGCCGACGAACTGGCCGATCAGAAACCATTGACCGAGTTCGAATCGCTGCAATTGGCGTTGCTGAAGCTCTCGTTCGATGCGGATGTGATTATCGATCTGCATTGTTCGCTCGAAGCGGCCATGCATCTCTACACCAGCGAGGCGGCGTGGCCGGAGTTCGAAGCGTTGTCGCGCTATCTCGGCGCGCAGGCGTCGTTGCTTGCCACCAATTCAGGCGGCGAATCGTTCGATGAAACGCACAGCCTGTTGTGGTGGACATTGCAGCAGGAGCTGCCGGCCGATAAGCCGGTGCCCCACGGTGCGATTGCAGTGACCGTCGAATGCCGCGGACAGCGTGACGTGTCCTACGAAATCGCTCAGGAAGATGCTGACGCGCTTGTCGATTATCTTGCGTGGCGCAAGGCGATCAAGCTGGATGTCAGGCCTTTGCCGGAGCTGCGTTCGCCGGCCACGCCGCTCGCCGGTAGCGAGCAGTTTTATGCGCCTGTCAGCGGGATTCTGATTCATCGCGCGAAGATCGGCGACACGATTCGCGTCGGCCAGGCGCTGTTCGATATCGTCGATCCGCTCACCGACGAGACGACGACGATTGCCAGTAAAACGGAAGGCGTGTTTTACATGCGGCGCGCGATTCGCTTCGTGACGGCCGGCGCGCCGCTCGGCCGTGTGACGGGTACGCGCCCTTTCAGGACCGGGGTTTTGCTGGGGGCTTGACGTTTTTTATGCAGGCCGGCGCGTGCGGTTTTTCATTCAGGCCGCGCTTTACTGCTTCTTACTGCTTTCTTCCCACCAGATACGTCACGCCGTTCGGACCATATCGCTCCGAATGCGGTTTGTTCGCTGGCAAATGGAAGACGTCGCCGACGCGATACGCCCGCTCTTCGTCGTCCACGCGGATGCTCAGTTCGCCTTCCAGGATCAGGGCCCTGGCTTCGAATAGATGCTCGTGAACGTCCATCTCGACGTTCGCCTCGCGCGTGACAACCACGGCGTCAGGGAAACCTTCTTTCGTCAGGCTTTCGGTGAATGCGTTACGGTCCATGATGTGTCCATCGGCAGGAAGTGGGGAGCACTGACTGTAACCCTATCCGCCATTTCGTGCAGGACGTCTCGCGTGACCACATAGCGGTACTGGGCTTCGATCAAGCATGCCTGTGTTGACCGAAGCCCGCTCACCGTCGAGCGCCCTTAATTCACCACCAACACCGGCGCCACCGCCGCCGGATCGCTAATGCTCGGCCGCCCATTCTCGACGTGACCCGCAACACGGCGCGAGAAGCTTGCATCGTCGTTACTCGTCACCGTCAAGTCGTACCAGTGATGGCTCGACGCCAGCACCCACGCTTCTTCGATATGCGCGCCGGCCGGCACCAGCACCGGACGCGGGCGCGCGCCGTACGCGTTGTCCGTCACGAGCAGACGCGCAATCCCGCTGCCCTTGTTGCTGAACTTCAGGAACACGTTGCCGTTCGCGGCGTCGTACTGCACCTTCACTTCCGGCTCGGACGGTTTGTTCTTACCGTGACCGGCGGCGATCTGCGCGTTCTGTGCCGTCGCCTGCTGCGTGTTGCCGGCGAACTTGCGCACGAAACCGTTCGGCCCGAACACTTCGAAGCTATACACGCCGTTGGTCATCGTGAGATCGAAAGTCTCGTTGATCGACTTGCCTGCTTCGACGGTGTAGCGCCACGGACCATCCGTGCGATTCGTCGCGTACATGTAGAAATGCGCGCCCTGATCGCCGGTGTTGCCGATCGCGATCTCGAACGTATTTTTCTTGTCGTTGGCCTGGCCATTCACATGCAACTCGTACGGCAACGCGCGCGCGAAACGAATGCCGCTTTCCTGCGGATCGATGGTGCCCGGCGTTGCGGGGACAGTCGGCTTCGGCTGTGTTGCGCACTGGTTGTCGGCGATGCTCTTGTAGTTGCTCGTGTCCGGCAGCGGCGGCACTTTCGAATCCGGCGTGCGGAAGTCGAAGGCCGTGGTCAGGTCGCCGCACACCGCGCGGCGCCACGCCGTGATGTTCGGCTCATACACGCCGAAGCGCGCTTCGATGAAGCGAATCACCGACGTATGGTCGAACACCTGTGAGCAGACAAAACCGCCCTTGCTCCACGGCGACACGATCGTCATCGGCACACGCGGTCCGAGGCCGTACGGCAGGCCGTCGGCGGTATAGCTGCCGCCGCGCAGCGGATTCACCACGTTGTGAATTTCGCCTTCGGTGCTGACCGTCGATTTGCCTTGCGCGCCGGTCGTCGCCGGTTGCGGCGGCACGAGGTGATCGAAGAAGCCGTCGTTCTCGTCGTACATGATGAACAGCACGGTCTTGCTCCACACTTCCGGATTCGACGTCAACGCATCCAGAATCTGCGAGGTGTACTCCGCGCCGTAGGCGGGCGTATAGCTCGGGTGTTCCGAGTAGGCGGCCGGCGGGCACAGCCACGACACCTGCGGCAGCTTGTTGGCCAGCACGTCGGCCTTCAGGTCGTCGATAGTGCGCACGGTTTGCGCGCGCTCATACAACGGCGAGCCCGGTTGCGCATTGATGAAGTTCGTGAAGTTCTGCAGGATGTTGGTGCCGTAGTTGCCGTTCAACGGATCGGCGCCAGTCAGCCCCTGCTGGTACACCTGCCACGAAATGCCCGCGGATTGCAGACGCTCCGGGTAAGTGGTCCACGAGAGCAACTGATAATTCGGCGGGCCGTCGCCGTCGACGAAATCGTTGTTGTCGAGCAGCGGACCACCCAGCGTGCCGCTCGGATCGACCATGCCGGTCATCAGATACGAGCGGTTGGGGTGCGTCGGTCCCGGCAGCGAGCAGAAGTACGCGTCGCAAATGGTGAACGCATCGGCCAGCGCGTAGTGGAACGGAATGTCGCTGCGCAGGTGATAGCCCATCGTCATGTCGGTCTTGTTGGCGGGCCACTGGTCGTAGCGGCCGCCGTCGATCGCGGCATGAGTCTTGTACCAGGAGTGATCCAGATCGCCGACGCATTGCGCACTGGTGGTCGCCGTGTTCAGATGGAACGGCAGCACCGGCTGGGTCGGATCTTCCTTCGACGGTTGATACCACACCGGCTTGCCGTTCGGCAGCGGAATCGGGAAGCGGTCGTTGTAGCCACGCACGCCGCGCATGTGGCCGAAGTAGTGGTCGAACGAGCGGTTCTCCTGCATGAACACGACGATGTGCTCGACATCGCGGATCGTGCCGGTGCGCGAGAACGCGGGAACGGCGAGCGCATTGCGAATCGACTCGGGCAGCGCGGTCAGCGCGGCGGCAGCGCCGGCGGATGAAGCCACGGTCTGCAGGAAACGGCGACGGCTATTTGATGTCATCGAATCACCTTCTGCGGGGAGGAAGAATAGCGCGCCACGCGCGCCGTTGGGATCGGGTCAGTTGCTGTTGGCGCTATCGCCGGGTGCGTAGTGCATGACCGGTGCGACTTGCTGGTTGTCCGCGGCGAGACTGACTTGCATGTTCTGCGTGATCGGATCGGAGGCCGCTGCGGGGTCTGCTGCGAGCGGCGAAGATGCGTTGAGCAGTGGCGTCGCCGGAGAGCCGGCCGTATTTGATGCGATGTCGTTGTTCGCAACGGCCGGCGTTGAAGAGGCTGCCGGCGGCGTGGAATCATCCGCGCCGCACCCGCTCAACGCTAAAGTTGCAAGTGCAACCAAAGCGGCACTCGCGAGGCGTTTGTTTCTTCTCATGTCTGCAACCAGATTCGTGAAAGCGGGTGCAGTCTCCAACCCTTTCAAGAAATAATTGTGAAACGTTTGCGAGTGGTAAAACTTGCGTCGATAAGTCGGTTTTTAGAAAGGAAGCGGAAAGTGATAAGTAGGAGAATGGTCACCGCAGCGCCTCATGCCTGACACTCAGGCGCACTGAAAGACGAACGGCTTTGCCTAACCTGTAAGTTCATGACACACATCGAACGACCCTTCGACATCACGCGTCTCGAAGACGAATGGCTGGAAGCGGATGGCTTCGGCGGTTTCGCGTCGGGCACCGTGGGCACGCTGCGCACGCGCCGCTATCACGCGCTGCTGCTTACCGCGACTCGCGCGCCGGGCGGGCGCGTGGTGTTGGTCAACGGCGCGGAGGCGTGGCTCGAAGCGAACGGCGCGCGTTTTCCGTTGAGCATGCAGCGATACGTGCCGGACGTTGTCTATCCGGACCTGACCACGAGTCTTGTCTCGTTCGATACGAAGCCGTGGCCAACATGGCGCATTCAGATCGGTGCTAGTGCCGTATTGACCGCTGACGTGTTCGTGAGCAAAGCGACTCGCGAAACGGTGTTGCGTTGGCGTCTGGAAGCGGCTGCCGGAGCCGGTCTTGAAACGAACGCACTCACGCTGAAAGTCAGGCCGCTGCTATCGGGCCGCGACTACCACGCGCTGCATCATGAGAACGCCGCCTTCAACTTCAACGCGCAGACGAGCGGCGACCAGGCGAGCGTGAGTTGGCAACCCTACGGCGACCTGCCGGTGATCCACGCCGCGACCAACGGCGTCTACACGCACGCGCCCGACTGGTATCGCAACTTCTGCTACGCCCGTGAGCGGGAGCGCGGCCTCGACTTCAGCGAGGACCTCGCGACGCCCGGCGTGTTCAGCTTCAATCTCGCCGATGGTGAAGCGGTGATGATCCTCAGCGCGTCAGGCGCCACGAGCGATACGCAACCGGCGAGCGCCAAAGCGGCGGCCATCCATGCCACGGAGCTCGCGCGTATCGAACAACAACGCCGCGACGCGCTCGGCTCGCGGTTGCAACGCTCCGCCGACGCGTACGTCGTGACCCGCAACGAAGGCCGCACGATCCTCGCGGGTTTTCCGTGGTTCACCGACTGGGGCCGCGACACCTTCATTGCAATGCGCGGCCTGCTGATCGCCTCGGACCGTCTCGACGACGCCGAAGCGATCCTGCTCGAATGGTCGGGCACGTTGTCGGAAGGCATGTTGCCGAACCGCTTTCCCGATTATGGCGACACACCGGAATACAACTCCGTCGACGCCTCGTTGTGGTTCATCGTCGCCGTGCACGACTATCTGGCGACGCCACACGCGAGCGCTGCAACGCAGCAGCGTCTGCAACAGGCATGCGAAGCCATCCTCACGGGTTACACGGAAGGCACGCGCTTCAACATCCAGGCATCTGCCGACGATGGCCTGCTGAACGCCGGTGTACCTGGCGTGCAACTCACGTGGATGGATGCGAAAGTCGGCGACTGGGTGGTCACGCCGCGCATCGGCAAACCGGTTGAAGTGCAGGCGCTCTGGATCAACGCATTGCGCATTGCAGCAACATGGAATCCGCAATGGCAGCCGGCCGCCGACCGGGCGCTCCAGGCGTTTCATGAGCGCTTCGTCGATCCGTCAACGCAAGCGCTGTTCGACAACGTGGACGTCGACCATGTGAAAGGCGCGATAGATCGCGCGATCCGGCCCAATCAGATCTTTGCCGTAGGCGGCCTGCCGTTCCCATTGCTCAACGGCGCGGCGGCGCGCGCGGTGCTCGAACAGGTCGAAACGCAATTGCTCACACCGCTGGGCCTAAGGACGCTCGCGCCGTCCGATCGGGCCTATCGCGGACATTACGGCGGGTCTCCGCTCGAGCGCGACGGCGCCTATCATCAAGGAACTGTGTGGCCGTGGCTGCTCGGCCCGTTCGTCGAAGCATGGCTGCGAGTCCACGGCGGCGCGGCGGACGCCCGCACGCAGGCGAAAACGCGCTTTCTCGACCCGCTCCACGCGCATCTCGATCACGCCGGTCTCGACCATCTCTCCGAAATCGCCGACGGCGATGCGCCGCACGCACCCGCCGGCACGCCGTTTCAGGCGTGGTCGCTCGGTGAGTTACTGCGCATTGAACACCTGCTTGCCGGGTTGGCGACCGCCAGCGCCTAAACCGCGCTACGATGTGTGTCCCACCGCCAAGCCGAATGCAAGGACGTAGTCATGCCACCGCTGCGCGCTGCCAATCTGCTCGCCACCATTGAAGGTTCACGGCTGCATTCGGCCGACTGTGCGCATTGGCAGCGCTGGGGCCCCTATCTCAGCGAGCGGCAATGGGGCACGGTGCGCGAGGATTACAGCCCGGACGGCACCGCCTGGGACTATTTTCCGCACGACCATGCGCGCAGCCGCGCGTATCGCTGGGGTGAGGACGGCATTGCGGGCTTCGGCGACGACACGCTAAGCTGGTGCGTTTCGCTAGCGCTATGGAATCGCAACGACGCGATCCTGAAAGAGCGCCTGTTCGGCGTCACGAATGCGCAAGGCAATCATGGCGAGGACGTGAAGGAGCTGTACTTCTACGTCGACGGCACGCCGACACATTCGTACATGCGCATGCTCTACAAGTATCCGCACGCCGCCTATCCGTACGACGATCTCGTTCAGGAAAACGCGCGCCGTGGCGGCGACATGCCGGAGTACGAAATTCTCGACACGGGCGTGTTCGACGATTCGCGCTACTTCGACGTGCAGGTGGAATACGCCAAACACGCGCCTGACGACATCCTCATGCGCGTGACCATCGAGAATCGCGCGGATCAGGCGGCCTCGCTCGACGTGCTGCCGCAAATCTGGGCGCGCAATTCGTGGTCGTGGAAAGAGAACAAGGACAAGCCCTCACTCGTCGCCGGCACGGACCACAATGGCGAGGCGCAGGTGGTTGGGCATCAGCATGGGCATGAGCCGATTGTCGTGACGGCCTGGTCGAAAGACGTGCCGCAGATGACGTGGCTTTTCTGCGAGAACGACACGAACGTCAAGCGTCTCTTCAACATGGACGGTGCGGGGCCGTACAAGGACGGCTTCAACGATTACCTCGTGCATGGCAATGAGCAGGCGATCCGCCGCGACGCCGGCACCAAGGCCGGCGCGCATGCCGCGATCGAGCTCGAACCGTATGGCCGCGCCGTGGTGTACATGCGCTGGCGTCCGCAGTCGAGTCCCGACGACGCGCAACTCGATGCCGACGCGGTCTTCGCGCGCCGTATCGCCGAGGCCGACGAATTCTATGGCGCGCTGCAACACGAGATCGCCGATCCCGACGCGCGTCTCGTGCAGCGTCAGGCGCTCGCCGGCATGTTGTGGTCGAAGCAGTACTACCAGTACGACGTGCAGCGCTGGCTCGAAGGCGATCCGCTTCAGCCGACGCCGCCCGCCGGCCGCAAGCAGGGCCGCAACAGGGATTGGCGGCACCTGTGCAACGCGGACATCGTGTCGATGCCGGATAAGTGGGAATACCCGTGGTATGCGTCGTGGGATCTGGCATTTCATGCGGCCGCATTCGCGCTGATCGACCCGGCGTTCGCGAAACGGCAACTGCTGTTGCTGGTGAAGGACCGCTATCAGCATCCGAACGGTCAGATTCCCGCTTATGAATGGGCGCTCGGCGACGCCAATCCGCCCGTGCATGCGTGGGCCGCGTGGCGCGTGTATGAAATCGACCGCGCGCTCACCGGCAAGGCGGATCGCGATTTTCTGGAACTTGTCTTCCATAAGCTACTGCTGAATTTCTCGTGGTGGGTGAACCGCAAGGACGCCGACGGCCACAATATTTTTCAGGGCGGCTTTCTCGGGCTGGATAACGTCGGGATCTTCGATCGCTCATCGCCGTTGCCGACCGGCGGGCACATCGACCAGTCCGACGGTACGGCGTGGATGGCCGCGTACGCGCTCGACCTGATGCGTATCGCGCTGGAACTCGCCTACGCCAATCATGTTTTCGTCGACATCGGCGTGAAGTTCTTCGAGCATTTTCTGTATATCGCCGAGGCCGTGAGTTGCGACGACGGCTGCGAAACGGGCCTGTGGGACAGCGAAGACGAGTTCTTCTACGACAAGCTGCGCCTGCCGGACGGCAGCAGCATTCCCATGCGGCTGCGCTCGATCGTGGGTCTGATTCCGCTATTTGCGGTGCACGTGCTCGAAGAGCGTCTGCACGGCGGCTTGCCCGGTTTGCGCGAACGGCTGGTCTGGTTCCTCGAACACCGCCCCGATCTCGCGAGGCTGGTCTCGCGCTGGAACGAGCCGGGCAAGGGCAATGCGCTGCTGCTCTCGCTGTTGCGCGGGCATCGCATGAAAGCGTTGTTGCGCCGCGCGCTGGACGAAAGCGAATTCCTTTCCGATCATGGCGTGCGGGCGCTGTCGCAATACCATCGCGATCATCCGTTCGTGTTCAACCACAACGGCGACAGTTTCACTGTGAAGTATCTGCCGGCCGAATCGGATACGCGTGTGTTCGGCGGCAATTCGAACTGGCGCGGTCCGGTATGGATGCCGGTGAACTATCTGCTGATCGAGTCGCTATACGAATTTCACCGCTATTACGGCGAGGAGTTCAAAGTCGAGTATCCGACCGGTTCGGGCGAGAAGTTCTCGCTGAGCCAGATTGCCGACGAACTGGCGCGCCGCTGCACCACGCTGTTCCTCAAGAACAAGGACGGCGAGCGTCCGGTCATGGGCGCTTATCCGCAATTGCAGGCCGACCCGCGCTCGCGTGACCTGATCCTGTTTCACGAGTATTTCCATGGCGATAACGGGCGCGGCGTGGGCGCTTCGCATCAGACCGGCTGGACCGGGCTGGTTGCGCTGCTGTTGCAGCCGCGCGCGATGAGCGCGTCGGGCAACGTGCCGCTGGCGGGCGAAACAGATCAGGCGCCGATCCCGACGTCACCTTCGGCGCAAGCCACCGCGCCGGCACGCCCGGCCGAACCGGCGCCGGCTGCCGAACCGGCGCACGCATCGGTGAAATAGTGCGCAGTGGCGGCGCGAGCGAGTGAGGTTACACAAGCCATACAACGTCGCAAGGTGAGCAGGTTGCATGGCCGTTTTTGAACTGTGTGGGTTCAAGCGTGGTCTTTCATGTACCACCACGTCCGTTCCATTGGTTTCCAAAAGTGAATCCCATGTCGACTACATCGAATACTCCAGCAGCCGAGCGTCCCGCCGCCAGTCAACCACCGAGCTGCAAAGTCAGCGCGAGCCCGCAGGAAGCGCCGGCCTCGCCGCCCGGCAAGCGGCCGGCACCGCCGTGCACGCTGGTGATCTTCGGTGCCGGCGGCGACCTGACCAAGCGGCTGCTGATGCCGGCGCTGTACAACCTCGCGGTGGATGGCCTGCTCGACGATGGAATGAAAATCATCGGCGTGAATCACGGCGAGCGCGAGACGAGCGTGTGGCGCGAAGATCTGCACAAGTCGCTCGAACAGTTCGCCGCCGACAAGGCCAGCACCTTCCACGCCGGCAAGCTCGACGACAAGGCGTGGGACTGGGTCGCGCAACGCCTCGAATACATGGCCGGCGAATTCGAAACCGACGACACTTTCACGAAGCTTAAGCAACAGCTCGAACAGACGCCGGGCGGCAACGTAATCTTCTATCTCGCGGTCAGCTCGCGCTTCTTCAAACCGATCGTCGAACATCTCGGCAAGGCGGGTCTGCTGAAAGAAGGCGAGGGCGGCGGCTTCCGCCGCATCGTGATCGAGAAACCTTTCGGCACCGATCTCGCGTCCGCAAAAGATCTGAACGCGCACATCCTGTCGTATGCAAAAGAAGATCAGGTGTATCGCATCGATCACTTTCTCGGCAAGGACACCGTGCAGAGCATTCTCGCGGTGCGCTTCGCCAACGCGCTGTTCGAACCGATGTGGCGGCGCGAATATATCGACAGCGTGCAGATCACGGCGGCGGAAACCATCGGCGTGGAAGGGCGCGGCAAGTTCTATGAACAGACCGGCGCGTTCCGCGACATGCTGCCGAACCATCTGTTCCAGTTGCTCGGCATGGTCGCCATGGAACCGCCCAATTCGTTCGATGCCGAAGCCGTGCGCGACAAGAAGGCCGAAATCTTCGACGCGATCAAGCCGCTGACGCCGGACGACGTCGTGTTCGGTCAATACGAAAAAGGGCCGGCGGGGGTCGGCTATCGCGAGGAGCCGGATGTCGCGCCGGGCAGCACGACGGAAACCTACGCCGCGGCGCGCGTGTTCGTCGAGAACTGGCGCTGGGCCGGCGTGCCGTTCTATTTGCGCACCGGCAAGCGGCTGGCGGCGCGCCGCACTGAAATCTCGGTGCAGTTGAAGCCGGTGCCGTTCCGCCTGTTCCGCGACACGCCCGTCGACGCGCTCACGCCGAACGTGCTGACCTTGCGCATCGATCCGGCGCACGGCACGAGCTTCGACTTCAATGTAAAAACGCCGGGACCGGTCATGCAGATCGGTGCGGTGCAGTCGTCGTTCGACTATGGCGACTTCTTCGCGGAACGCGCGAACGTCGGCTATGAAACCTTGCTCTACGACTGCATGCTCGGCGACGAAACGCTGTTCCAGCGGGCCGACAGCATCGAAACGAGCTGGTGCGCGGTCGACGACGTGCTGCATCCAAAAACCGGCGGCGCGGTGCCGGTGCATGGCTATGCGGCCGGCAGCGAAGGCCCTGCGGAAGCCGACGCGCTATTGGCGCGCGACGGCCACGCATGGCGGCCGTTGAAACGGGATGCTGTGCAGAAGAAGTAATTCAACGACGAGTCGCACCAACACAATCGGGGGACACCGTGGTGACACGCAAGACGACACGCAAGACGGCGACGAAGACGCCGGGCAAGACGGCAAGCAAAGCGCCGACGAAGGCGGCGTTTAAACCGTCCAGTAAGGCGTCAAGTAAACCGTCGAGTAAGCCATCCAGTAAGCCGAAAGCGACAATCAGCACCGAGCGGATACTGGCGATCGACGTCGGCGGCACGGGTTTGAAGGCCGCGATTATCGACGCGGACGGCAAAATGAAAACCGAGCGCTTACGGGTTGCGACGCCGCATCCGTGCACGCCGGATCAACTCGTGGACGCGCTGGCGAAGCTGGTTGCGCCGCTCGTCGAACAGGAACCGCCGACGCTGATGTCGATTGGCTTTCCCGGCGTGGTGCGCAACAACCGCATTCTGACGGCGCCGCACTTCGGCGTGGAAGGCTGGCACGACATCCCGCTCGCCGACTCGCTGGCGCAACGTTTGGGCGGCCTGCCGGTGCGCATGATCAACGACGCCGAGATGCAGGGCTTCGCCGCGATCGAAGGCCATGGCCTCGAATTCGTGCTGACGCTCGGCACTGGCGCGGGCACGGCAATGTTCCGCGACGGCGAGTTGATGCCGCATCTGGAACTCGCCCATCATCCGGTTAGCAAGAAGGGCGTGGCGTACGACGAATACATCGGCGACGCGGCGCGTGAAAAAGCCGGGAATAAACGCTGGAACCGGCGCGTTGAGAAGGTGATCGGGATTCTGAGTGCGCTCGTGAACTACGACAAGCTGTGGATCGGCGGCGGCAATGCGGCACGCCTTTCGTTCGATCTGCCGCCGAACGTGGCCACCGTTTCGAACGATGCGGGCATCGAAGGCGGCGCGCGTCTATGGCATCCGAGATCCGTGCGCGAGACGCGGCAACTGCCGGAAGCGAATGAGCGGACGGGCCGCTTCAAGTGACGTTGGACCGTCGCTGAACCCTGGCTGGAGTCGGAAATGATGATTGGCAGCAATCGCTTACGCGTCGTACGACGCCTGTTACCGGTTGGCGTGTCTGCCGCGTTGGCGCTTGCCGCAGTGCATGCCCGCGCGGCGGAAGTCTTCGTGGTGTCGTCGCCGGGAACGGCCGATGGCGGCACGCTGGATTCGAGCCACGCGGCGAGCGCGAACAACTGCGGCGGCGGTAATGTATCGCCGGCTCTGCAATGGCGGAATGCGCCTGCCGGCACGAAAAGTTATGCCGTGACACTGTTCGACCCGGACGGCGCGAAGGGTTTGGGCGTCGTGCACTGGGTGCTATATGGCGTAGCACCCTCGACGACTTCGCTCGGGGCCGGCGGCAGCCAGCCGGCCGGCAGCGTCTCCGGTGCGAATCAGACCGGAGGCATCGGGTATCGCGGCCCATGTCCCCCGGTCGGGGACAATCCACATCACTACGTCGCGCAAGTCTATGCGCTCGATCTGCCGCCGGACGCGCTGTCGCCCGGTTTGACGAGGGATGCGTTGCTTGCCGCAATCAAGGATCACGTGATTGCGGCGACCAGCACGGTGCTGCGTTACGGGCGATAAACGCGGCGGCCTTCGCCCGCCGCGCATAAGCTTACCGCGCCGCGTCACCCCAGCGATATTCCAGGCTCGCTTCGTCGAGCTGCGTCTTGATCTGCTCATCGAGCACGAGTTCGGACGCCGCGAGCGTGTCGCTCAATTGCTCGACGCGGCTCGCGCCGATAATCGCCGACGTGACGAGCGGATTCGCCAGCACCCAGGCAAGCGAAACCCGCGTCAACGATTCGCCGGTCGGCGCAACGATCGCTTTCAATTGCTCGATCGTCTCGAACTCGCGTTTGTGCCAGTACCGTTGCTGATACATCGCGCCGGCCTTGCCGACAGTTTCGGTGAAGCGGCCGGACGCGGGCGCCGCATCCAGTTGATGCTTGCCCGTCAGCAGGCCGCCCGCGAGCGGGTTGTACGGCATCACGGCCAATTGCTCTTCGGCGGCGAGCGGCAGCAATTCGCGCTCGATCTGGCGGAACAGCAGGTTATAGCGAGGCTGCACGGAGACGAAGCGCGCCGTGCGCAGCACATCGGCGCGGCCCAGCGCGCGCGCCAGCCGATACGCGAGGAAGTTCGATACACCGATATAGCGCGCCTTGCCTGAGCGAACGATCACATCGAGCGCCTCGAGCGTTTCGTCGAGCGGCGTGTTCGCGTCGTCGGAATGGAGTTGGTAGAGGTCCACGTAATCCGTGCCGAGGCGTTGCAACGAGGCGTCGATCGCATTCAGCAGATGTTTGCGCGACGCGCCTTGATCCCATGCCGACGGCCCCATCTTGCCCACTGCTTTCGTCGCCAGAATGAAGCGCTCGCGTTTGCCCTTCAGCCAGCGCCCCACGATCTCCTCCGTGCGGCCGGCAACATCTTCCGTGCCGCCGAGCGGATACACGTCGGCCGTGTCGATAAAGTTCACGCCGGCATCCGCCGCCGTGTCGAGAATGCGATGCGAGACGTCTTCTTCGGTCTGCAGGCCAAAGGTCATCGTGCCGAGGCACAGGCGCGATACGGTCAGGCCGGTGCGGCCGAACTTGCGGTATTGCATGATCAACTCCGGGGATGAACGAAACAGTTCGATAGGCAGTGTTGCAAAAAGGATAAACGGAGTCGGGATTGGGCGTCGGCCTCAGCCACGGCTGATTGTTATTTAGTTGAAAGCTTTCTGCCGGTGTCTTTTTTTACTTGCGACGCCGAAAGTCTTTCCTTTCAATGGCCTTGATATTACAAACACGTAATGAACCGACATGCGGACACGGCTGAAAATTACAAATTGCCTTCATCCGTAAAAAACAGAAACAATTCTGTTACTAGGGGTAAGTGGCGGCGCGATTGATGCGGTTTTATGCGTGTGGAATGATAGCGATTCTCATTTAACCAATAGCCAGCCATCCCGACGTCGGTGCCCTGCACACGAGAACGGCAGCCAGCCAATTGCGACTTTGCCGTCGATTCCATCTCAGCCATGCGAATCCGGCAAACGCATCTCCGACGGGAATTCCCATGTTCAACCACACGCCGCTCGCGACAGCGTTAGCGTTAGCTTTTGCCGTTCCTTTTGCGACTCCGGCGGTCGCGCAGACTGCTCCGCAAACCACCTCGCAGCCGGCGGCCGCGAATGCTAATGCGACGACAACGACGACAACGACGACCGTCGCAGCCGACACCGGCAGCTTGCCGACCATCGGCGTCGCGGCACAAGCTGAACAGCAGGACTTCCAGGCGGAGCGCGCGACGGTGGGTGCAAAGACGCCCACGGCGCTGCGCGACATTCCGCAGACCGTCACCGTCATCAACAAGGCCGTGCTGCAATCGCAGGGCGCCACTTCGTTCCAGGACGCGCTGCGCAACGCGCCGGGCGTAACGATCGGCGCGGCTGAAGGTGGCCAGATCGGCAACAACATCAACCTGCGCGGCTTCACCGCGCAGAACGACATCTACCTGGACGGCTTCCGCGATCGCAACCAGTACTATCGCGACACCTTCGACCTCGAAGAACTCGAAGTGCTGTATGGTCCGTCGTCGATGCTGTTCGGTCGCGGATCGACGGGCGGCGTGATCAACCAGGTCAGCAAGAAAGCGAACCTGCATGACTCGGCGGAAGTCACGGGCATGATCGGCACTGACGCGAAATATCGCAGCACTGTCGACGTGAACCATAAGCTGACGGATACCTCGGCGATTCGCCTGAACGCCTTCGGCCAAAGCCTCGGTTCGACGCGCGATGCGATGAAGAACAAGGACTACGGTATCGCGCCGGAAGTGCGCTTCGGCATCGGCACGCCGACCGAAGTGACGATCTCCGCGCTGATCCAGCACAACTACGACATGCCGGACTACGGCGTGCAGGCGTTGAACGGCCGCCCGTCGCCGGTGCCGAAGAACACTTTCTACGGTTTGACCACTGACCGCACGATTCAGGACGTGCAAACGGTCACCGCCGCGGTCAAACACAAGTTCTCGGACAACCTGATCCTGACGAACCAGACCCAGTTCTCGCACTCGATGACCGATGCGCGCGAAACCGCGCCGCAAGCGGTGTTGACGGGACCGCTCGCCAGCAGCACCGCGTTGACCAACGGCAACTTCACGACGCTCTCGCCGTCGCAATTGTTCATCAAGTTGCAGAGCCATGACCGTGTGATCGAGAACCACTCGCTCTACAACGACACGATGCTGCAATACAAGTTCGTCACAGGCCCGATCAAGCACGACCTGATCGCCGGTGTCGACCTCGGCCATGACAGCTATTCGAACCAGGCGTACACCCGCAACAACTTGCCGGTCGTGACGATGGTGAACCCGGCGTATCTATCCAATCCCGCCGGCGTGACCACCACGGTCGGCAACCACGCCGATTCGGGCTCGAACGAAATTGGCGCGTACGTGAACGACACCGTGTCGATCGGCCAGCAGTGGAAGGTGATTGGCGGTTTGCGTTGGGATCGCTTCCAGGCGCAGATCCACAACACGATCAGCCTGCCGGGCTATGCGACGCAGACCAACTTCTTCACCAGCGTACGCGCCGGGGTAATTTGTCAGCCGACCGACTGGCAGTCGTACTACGTGTCGTACGGCACGTCGTTCAATCCGTCGCTCGAAGCGCTGACGGTGACCAACCTCACGCAGAACCTCGCGCCCGAGTCGACCAAGTCGTACGAAGTCGGCGGCAAATGGGATCTGCTCGGCGGCAATCTCTCGGTGACGTCGTCATTCTTCCGCGAAGAAAAGACCAACGCGCGCACGCAAGTCTCGCCGACCGAATACGAACTCGACGGCGACATTCGTGTCGACGGATTCCAGGCCGGCGTGACGGGCCACATTACCGACAAGTGGCAGGTGTTCGGCGGGTACACCTACATGGACGCCATCATCCTGAAGGCGCGCGACGGTACGCAAGGGCACGTGCCGGCCAACACGCCGCGCAACACGTTGACCTTCTGGACCACCTACGCGATCACGCCGCACTGGGAAATCGGCGGCGGTCCGACTTATATGTCGCCGCGCTATGCGTCGAATACCAACTACGTGCAGGTGCCGGGCTACACGCGCTGGGATGCGACCGCTGCGTACCACGCGAAGAAATACGACGTGCGCCTGAACCTGTTGAACATGACCAACAAGTACTACTACGACGCGCTGATTCAGTCCGACGGCGGCCGTTCCGTGCCGGGTATCGGACGCACGTTGCTGGCGACGTTCGACTACCGCTTTTGATACACGTTGAACGGATGCGTTAGGCTTGCCGTTCTCGAAGACGGCAAGCCGACGCAAAAAGGAAACACCATGTTGCTGCACATACCGAACGTACTGAACGCCGAGCAGTTGCGGCTCGTGCGCGAGCGGCTCGACCAGGCCGGCGACGCCTGGGTGGACGGCCGCGCGACCGCCGGCTATCAGGGCGCACCGGTCAAGCGTAATCAGCAGATCGCCGAACACACGCCGGTTGCGCGTGAACTCGGCGACGTGATTCTCGCGTCGATCGAACGCAACCCGCTGTTCATCAGCGCGGTGTTGCCGAATCAGGTGTATCCGCCGCTGTTCAATCGTTACGAAGGCGGCATGCAGTTCGGCAGTCACGTCGATGGAGCCGTGCGCGTGCTGCCCAACGGCGTGAAGCTGCGCACCGACGTCTCGGTGACGCTGTTCATTTCCGACCCCGCCGACTACGACGGCGGCGAACTCGTGATCGAAGACACGTACGGCGTGCAGCAGGTCAAACTGCCGGCCGGCGACATGATCGTCTATCCGGCGACGAGTTTGCATCAGGTCACGCCGGTCACGCGCGGCGCGCGGATCGCGAGTTTCTTCTGGGTGCAAAGCCTCGTGCGCAGCGATACGCAGCGCGCAATGCTGTTCGACATGGACACGGCGATTCAACGGCTGAACGCCAGCAACGCCGACGATACCGCGCGTCGCAGCCTCGTCGGCATCTATCACAATCTGTTGCGGACCTGGAGTGAAACGTGAGCGTACCCGAGGCAATCGACATTCAATCGCCCGCGGGCATCGATCGGACGACGCGCGAGCCGCAGCGGCTGGACAACGACGAATTGAAAACGCGGCAGCAGCGTTCGCGTCGCGCCACCTTCGTCAAATGGCTGCGCAAGGTGCATGGCTGGATCGGCTTGTGGGGCGCGGCGCTGGGTTTGCTGTTCGGCACCACGGGGTTCCTGCTGAACCATCGCGGCGGGCCGCTCAAAGTATCGACCGGCGAGCCGCAAGTGGCGATGCTGCAAGTGCCGTTGCCGCAGCCCGCGCCGGAAACGCCGCGCGAGCTGGGCAAGTGGCTCAAGCACGAACTGAAACTGGCGGGCACGCCTGGGCGCGTGCAGAAAGAGCCGGCTCATCCGGTGGCATGGGGCGAGCGTAGCGTCGTCCAGCCGGAGCATTGGCAACTCAACTTCGCGTCGCCGCATGAGAACACGTCCGCCGAGTACTGGGTGGGTAACGGCTATGTGACGGTCAAGCGCAGCGAGAACACATTTCTCGCCATGCTGACGAACCTGCACAAGGGCGTGGGTCTGAGCGTCGGCTGGGTGCTGCTGATCGACACGCTCGCAGGCAGCATCATCTTGCTGTCGCTCACCGGCGTTCTGCTGTGGACGGAGTTGAACAAACGCAAGACCATCGGCGCGGTGTTGGTGCTGGGCTCGATCGTCGCAGCGGTGTGTGTGGGCCTGCTGTAAAGACACTGCAAGCCCGCAGTGATCGAAGAAACCTGGTCGCACGGCGAAGGCATGGCGATCGGGAAAATTGCCTCTCCGCACACATTGCGTCAAGGTACGTTTTACCTGCATTTCGGTTTCATTTCGCGGCGTACCTTCGTCGCCGCCCAATCCTCCGCATAACGCTCAATTCCTCGCCGCGAAAAGCCCGCTGCTTGCGGTTTCGGCGCGTTGTCTCACCTTCCTCCGGCACACCGCTACGTGCGAGAATCGCGCTACATCAATTGCGTGGTGATCGTTAGCCATCCGTCGTATCGGGCACCGCTTTTGCAACAGCGGCCCGCACGAATACGACCCGCCGTGTCGAGGAGATCGCGTTGAAACAGCCGGACCGCTTCATGTCGGACGCACCGCCCGGCGGCGTCGCCGCGCCGTCCTTTCTTGCCGGAGGCGGCGAGCTGGGGGCGCTGATCCGCGCCTACGACTGGACGCAGACCGCACTCGGCGCACCCGACACTTGGCCACAAGGCCTGAAGATCGCGATCCGCATCATGCTCACCTCGCGTCAGCCGATCTGGATCGGGTGGGGCGACGAGCTGCTCTATTTTTACAACGACCCGTACAAGTCGATCATCGGCGGGAAGCATCCGGTCGCGCTCGGTCAACCGACCCGTGTCGTGTGGCGGGAAATCTGGTCCGACATCGAGCCGCTTCTCGATACCGCGCTGGCGGGTGCCGAGGGTACCTTCGTCGAACAGAAGCTGCTCATCATGGAGCGCAACGGCTTTCCGGAGGAGACGTATTACACCTTCTCGTACAGCCCGATTCCCGCCGAGGATGGCGAACCTGGCGGCATCATCTGCGCCAATAGCGACGACACGGCGCAGGTGGTCGGCGAACGGCAACTGGCGCTGCTGAAGGAACTGGCCGCGGCCAGTCCGGACGGCCGCGATTGGCGCGAAGCATGCGAACTCAGCGCGCGCGCGTTGCGGGCGAATCCGCAAGACCTGCCCTTCGCCATGCTTTATGCAGCCGAACCCGGCAGCGACACGGTCACGCTGGTCGGCTCGTGCGGCATCGAGCCGGGCCATCCGGCGGCGCCGCAGACAATGCGCGTCGGCGAATCACTCTGGCCGATCGCCGACGTCCTCCAGATCCAGGCGCCGCAGACCGTGCGCGACTTGACGCAGCGTTTCGGCACCGCGTTGCCGAGCGGTCCGTGGCATCTCGCGCCGGAGCAGGCAGTCATCCTGCCGGTGTCGGTCGGCGGCGAGTCGACGCAAACAGTCCTGCTGATTGCCGGCCTGAATCCTTGCCGTCTCGTCGACGACGCTTACCGCAGCTTTCTGAACCTGGTCGCCGGCCAGATCGGCGCGGCGATCGGCTACGCGCAGGCGTATGAAGAAGAGCGGCGGCGCGCGGAAGCGCTGGCCGAAGTCGACCGCGCGAAGACCACGTTCTTCTCCAATATCAGCCACGAATTCCGCACGCCGTTGACGCTGATGCTCGGCCCGCTCGAAGAACTGCTCGCCAGGCCGCAGCCGGCCGCGAGCGGTGATAACGCGCAGACACGCAGCGATATCGACGACCGCGCGCTGATCGAGATCACGCATCGCAACGGTTTGCGCCTGCTGAAGCTCGTCAACGCGTTGCTGGATTTTTCGCGGATCGAGGCGGGGCGCATCGAGATTCACACGCAGCCCACCGACATCGCTTCCTTCACGGCCGAGCTTGCGTCGCTGTTCCAGTCCGCGATAGAGGCGGCCGGCCTGCGTCTCGAAGTTGACGTTCCGGCTACGCCCGTGATCGTGCAGATCGACCGCGAGATGTGGGAAAAAGTCGTGGTGAACCTGCTGTCGAACGCGTACAAGTTCACGTTCTTCGGCACGATCCGCGTCGCGGTTCGCACTGACGAAGGCGGCGGCGTCGAGGTCAGCGTCACGGATAGCGGCATCGGCGTCGCGGAAGAAGAAGTGCCGCGTCTTTTCGAGCGCTTTCATCGCGTGGCGGGCGCACCGGGCCGCTCTGTGGAAGGCAGCGGCATCGGGCTCGCAATGGTGCAGGAACTGGTGAAGCTGCACGGCGGCACGGTGCGGGTGGACAGTGTGCTCGGCGAAGGTGCGTGCTTTACCGTTTCGCTGCCGCGCGGCGCTGTGCTGTCCCAAGCCGAGGACGAAGCCGTGCATGCCTCCATGAGCAGGCACGCACGCATGTATGTCGATGCCGCGTTGCGCTGGAGTCCGGAGAACGAAATACTCGATGCCCCGTCGGCCGGCGCAGCGCCGGCCAGCGAAACGTCGGAGGCAGCGCCGGCCGCCGCCGCGCGGCTGCTGGTCGTCGACGACAATGCGGATCTGCGTGAGTACATGAGCCGCATCTTGCGGGCGGCGGGCCACGACGTGCGGCTCGCCACCGACGGTCAGGCGGCGCTCGAAGCCGCGCGCGCGGAACCGCCCGATCTGGTGCTCTCCGACGTGATGATGCCGCGCCTCGACGGCTTCGGCCTGCTGCGCGCACTGCGCGCCGATCCGGATTTGCGCGACACGCCGGTGCTGATGCTGTCGGCCCGCGCGGGTGAGGAGGCGCGCGTCGACGGCATCGAGCACGGCGCCGACGACTATCTGACCAAGCCCTTTTCCGCGCGCGAACTGCTTGCCCGCGTGTCGGGCAACCTGCAACTCGCGCGCTTGCGTCGCGAGACCGAGATGAAGCTGCGCGAAGAATCGCGCACGCTGGAGATTCTCAATCGTGTCGGCTCGACGGTCGCGGCCGAACTCGACCTGAGCCGCGCGGTGCAGATCGTCACCGACGCGGCCACCGAACTGACCGGCGCCGCGTTCGGCTCGTTCTTCTACAACGTGCTCGATCAGAAGGGCGGCAGTTACATGCTTTACACGCTGTCCGGCGTGCCGAAGGAGGCGTTCGAGCAGTTTCCCATGCCGCGCAACACGGCGGTGTTCGCGCCCACGTTTCAGGGCGAAGGCATCGTCCGTGTCGACGACATCACGCAGGATCCGCGCTATGGCCACAACGCGCCGCATCGCGGCATGCCGGAGGGTCATCTGAAGGTGCGCAGCTATCTGGCGGCGCCGGTGCAGTCGCGCAGCGGCGAAGTGGTCGGCGGCCTGTTCTTCGGCCATCCGGATCCCGGCGTGTTCACTGAGCGCGCTGAGCGGATCGTGGCCGGCATCGCCGCGCAGGCGGCGATTGCCATCGACAACGCGCGCTTGTATCAGGCGGCGCAAACCGAAATCGCCGAGCGCACCAAGGCGCAAAGCGCGTTGCGCGATCTGAACGAAACGCTGGAGCGCCGCGTGATCGAAACGGTGGCGGACCGCGATCGTTTATGGGAGTTGAGCGAGGATCTGCTGGTGGTGGCCGATATCGAAGGCCGCTTGCAGCGCGTGAGTCCATCGTGGAGCACGGCGCTCGGTCACGACCTGCACTGGCTGATGTCGCGTTCCTATGTCGATCTGGTTCACCCGGACGATGTCGAGACTGTCCGCACGCATCTTGCTGAACTGCGCAGAACGGGCGCGCCGGTGCGTTACGAAAACCGCTTCAGGCGGATCGACGGCACATGGCGTTGGGTCGCGTGGACGCTCGCGCTCGATCCGAACACCGCGCGCATTCATGGCGTGGGCCGAGATGTGACCGCCGACAAGGAAACCACCGAAGCGCTGCGGCACGCCGAAGAAGCGCTGCGCATGGCGCAAAAGATGGAAGCGATCGGCAAGCTCACGGGCGGCGTCGCGCACGACTTCAACAACCTGCTGCAAGTGATCGGCGGCAATCTGCAACTGCTGGCGAAAGACGTCGCCGGTTCGGAGAAGCCCGAGCAGCGTGTGCGCAATGCACTGGCGGGCGTCGCGCGCGGTGCGAACCTCGCCTCGCAACTGCTCGCGTTCGGGCGGCGTCAGCCGCTCGCGCCGAAGGTCGTCAATCTCGGCCGCTTCGTGCGCGGTCTCGACGACATGCTGAGGCGCGCGCTCGGCGACGGCGTCGAAATCGAAACGATCGTGTCGGGCGGCTTGTGGAATACGCTGGTCGATCCGTTCCAGGTCGAGAACGCGCTGCTGAATCTGGCGATCAACGCGCGCGACGCCATGAACGGCCACGGCAAGCTCACGATCGAAGCCGGCAACGCCGCGCTCGACGACGCCTACGCCAAACGCAACGCGGAGGTCACGCCGGGCCAGTACGTGATGCTGGCCGTTACCGACACGGGCCTCGGCATGTCGCCGGAAGTGCGCGAGCGCGTGTTCGAACCGTTCTTCACGACCAAGCCCGAAGGCCAGGGCACGGGCCTCGGCTTGAGCATGGTGTATGGCTTCGTCAAGCAGTCCGGCGGCCATGTGAAGATCTACAGCGAAGAGGGTCACGGCACCACGATCCGCATCTATCTGCCGCGGGTGCGCCAGGAAGAAGACCTCGAAACGAATATCGAAGCCGGTCCCGCCAAGGGCGGCACGGAAACGATTCTCGCGGTCGAGGACGACGAGGAAGTGCGCACCACAGTGGTCGAAATGCTCTCCGATCTCGGCTACCGCGTGCTGAAAGCGAAAGACGCGCAAAGCGCGCTGGCGATCGTCGAAAGCGGCGTGCCGATCGACATGCTGTTTACCGATGTGGTGATGCCTGGGCCGTTGCGCAGCACCGAGCTCGCCCGCAAGGCGCGCGAGCGGTTGCCGTCGATCGCGGTGCTGTTCACGTCGGGCTACACGGATAATGCGATCGTGCATTCAGGGCGGCTCGATGAAGGCATCGAATTGCTTAGCAAGCCGTATACGCACGAAGCGTTGGCGCGCAAAGTGCGCTACGTGCTGCAAGCGCAGAATCCGCGGGCGGCGGAAATCGCCGAGGCCGAGCAGCATCTTCTGGAGATCGATCCGCCGATGATGCCGGATAGCGCCGATAGTTTCGTCGCTCAGACGCGGCCGCGGATTCTGCTGGTGGAAGACGACGAGCTGATTCGTGTGAGCACGGCCGAATTACTGCGCACGTTCGACTTCGACATTCTGGAAGCCGAGGGCGAGCTCGACGCCAAGCAGATTCTCAGCGAACACACGATCAGCGTGATGCTGACCGACGTGGGGCTGGCGGGCAAGTCGGGCATCGACCTCGCGCTCGACGTGTGTCGCGAGCGGCCTGACCTGCGCGTGATCTTTCTGACCGGCTACGACCTCGTGCTGACGCCGGCGCAGCGCGCGGTCTTGCCGCACGCGATCCTGCTGCGCAAGCCCTACGATCTGCTCGATCTCATCGATGCGCTGAAAACGCCATTGCGCTAAACCGCGCTGCGCGCGGCCGGCGTTGCCGGCGCGCCAGCGCGAAAGTGCGTGCTCGCGCTAGAATTCCTGGAGACCGCCATAACTGCTGGTTCCACCGGAATTCGCCGATGACCACTCCCGTCAACGACGTCGACGCCGCACTCGTCACGCGGCGCTCGATTCGCGCCTTTTTGCCCACGCCGGTGCCGCGCGCCGATATCGAAGCCATTCTCGAAGCCGCCAGCCGCGCGCCGTCGGGCACCAATACGCAGCCGTGGAAGGTCTGCGTGGTGACTGGCGAGTCGCTGGCGCGTCTCTCGCAGGCCTTGCTCGACGCTTACGACCACCCGCAACGCGACGCGCTATACCAGGAAGAGTATCCGTACTATCCGAATCGGTGGGTGTCGCCGTACATCGACCGGCGCCGCAAAATCGGCTGGGATCTATATGGCTTGCTCGGCATCGAAAAGGGCGACAAGGCGCGCATGCACGAGCAGCATGCGCGGAACTATCGCTTCTTCGGCGCACCGGTGGGCTTGTTCTTCACGATCGACCGGGTGATGGGGCGCGGCAGCTGGCTGGACTACGGCATGTTCCTGCAGGCAATCATGACGGCCGCGCGCGGGCGGGGTCTCGATACGTGTCCGCAGGCCGCGTTCACGGCGTTTCATCGGGTGATTGCGGAGCAACTCGGCTTGTCGCCTGAAGAGCAACTGGTGTGCGGCATGTCGCTCGGTTTCGCCGACGAAAACGCTTTGGTCAACACGTTACGCAGCGAGCGCGAACCCGTTGAACGGTTCACGCGATTTCTCGATTGACGGCGCTGGATCGCAATCGAGGCAAGTCCCCACATTCCATCGGACCCATATGAAAACATCGCGTCGCCATTTTCTGCTGCTCGGCGTGAGCGCGGGCTCAGCGCTCATGCTCACGCGCGCCGCCTTCGCCGACACCGCGAACAGACTCAGCGAATCCGATCCGAAGGCGCAAGCCGTCGGCTACAAAGAGGACGCGTCCAAGGTCGACAAAGCGAAGTTTCCGGGCTACGCCGCCGGACAAAGCTGTGCCAACTGCTCGCTGTTCCAGGGCAAAGCCAACGATGCATACGGCGGGTGCACGCTGTTCGGCGACAAGCAGGTCGCGGCGCCCGGCTGGTGCAGTTCGTACTCGAATATGTGAACGGCAAGAGGCGGTGCGCGATCCGGTTCATCGGCCGCCGCATTCATAGCAGTCAATTCAACGCGCTCAGCACCAGTTCGTGCGAATGGCCGATCCATACGGCTGCGTCGCGATGATCGCGTAACGCATCGCCCGTATTGGGGTGCAGGAAGATATCCAGCGCGTCGTGATTCAGCGTGAGCCAGCCGACCACGTCGGCGAACTGAGCCTGCGTGAACGCGAGCTGATATGACCACATGGGATGCGGCCCAACCGGGCGTTCGTGAAAGCGGCCCAGTTGCAGTGCGTCGCCCCAGTGTGCGTCGATCTGCTCGCGGAAAGTCCATGCGGCGTCGCGGCTGCCCGCGTCGAAATACACGTGGGCGTGCCAGCTTGTGATGGCGGAGGTGTCGCGAAAGGTCATAACAGGTCCGGTGCGTGTCAGTCTTTATCCGACATTCATTCTGCTTCAATTTCCGCCGACGCGCGCGGCGCGCGCCTCATGTGAAACTGTCTCTCATCTTCGCCGACGATCTCGAAGCCGAGGCGCTCGTACAGGCGCTGTGCGGGATTGCCTTTGAGCACCTTGAGGGTGACCGGCAACGCGTCGGCCTGCGCGGCGCGCAACACCGTGTGCAGCGCGCGTTCGCCGATACCACGCCGCTGCAGCGCCGGCGCGATCTGCAATTGCACGACGACCCACTCGGTGTCGGTGCGATACGCTTTAAGCAAACCGGCGGGCGCGCCGTCGATGCAAATCACGCGCGCTGTGTCATACCGATGCAGCAGATGCGCGCGATGCTGGGTGTCGTCGGACGGCTCGCCGACGCGCGCGAGGTGCTCCGTCATGGTCGCCTTGCGCAGCTCGAATAGAAAGGCCTCGTCTGAGTTCAGTGCCGGGCGCAGGGTGAAGACAGGTTCCTTAACGGACATGTTGGTAACGTTTCCGGCGAGCCGGCGGCCAGTAAGAATGGTCGTGAATTGTCGCGCCAGCAGCGCTTTTTTACCACGCGGTTATGTTTGCGCCTCTCGAGTTTGCTATTCCCCGGTCACGCGGATGCCGTCGTCGCGGCGTCCGCGCTGCGACGAATTCGTGCGCTGCCGCGTGCGTCGTTTCAGGCGCGGCCGGCGTTTGCGGCTTACTGGCGGCACGGCGCCGGCAGTTCGCGTCGCGCTCGCCGTGGTTCGTGCGACGCGTTTGGCGCCCGTTGGCATGCGCTTTGCTTTTGCCTCACTCGCGAATTGCTGGCGCGTGCGGGTTCGAACGTCGAACCGCCGAGGAACGTCGCCAACTGGCATGACAACGAAAATGCTGAATATGAAACCACATACGGTCACGCACGGCGTCGACGCCGACGCGATCACGCTCGTCTTTTATCCGGATACCGGCTGTCTGCGCTTTGCCGATGCGCGCGGTATGTGTCACGAGCTTCGGCCGCCGCATTCCTGGTTCGCGCTGTCGTCCGCGTCGCGAGGCGCGTGGCGCGGCACGCAAGCCATGACCGAGGGGTTGAATGCGTTGCTGCACGAGTTCCGCGCGAAACGTCCGCGCTGGCCGGGCGCGCACGCTTCAGTCCATTCGACGGTGGTCGAACGCACAGTGAACGCTGCCGTGGAGCGATAGCGTTCATTGATCGGTCGAAAGAGCTCGACGCGTGTTTCGCATCTGTATTCAGATTTTTTCGGTGTCGTTCGTTCAACACGGCGAGCGGTTTAACGAACTTTGCGAGGTGGGCCATGGAGATTATCGAGTTTGAACCAAGCGTCTCGGCGGACGGACGCGCGGTGATTTTCCAGCTTTCGACGCGAGGCCGGGACCTCGAATGCGCCGTTACGCGTGAGGCCCTGGAACAGCATTTCTGGTTGCAACGCGACGCCGGCGAGGAACGCGTGCTGAAGACGTTCGCTGACGGCCGCAAACGCATCACCGCTGTGGCGGAGAGAAAGCTGCTGGCGCGTCCGGGCGAAAAAGTGCTGTTGACGATCAGCGATTTCGCCGCGCGCGGTTGACGGGATCACGCCGCGCGTCTTGCAAGCTCACATGCCCAAAGAAGATCAGCGAGCGACGGTGACGGCGACAGTGCCGTCGCTCGCGTCATTGCGGTTTCGATCGGCGCGTTTTTCGGCTGTGCGGTCAAGTTCGTCGACAAAGAGCCCGCTCAGTCGATAACCGCATATTCCGCTGTCGCAGCGTGTGCTGCGCGGCGCTCACCTCTGACGAAACCGGCCTGTTACAGCGATTCGCCAAACTGGCCTGCCAAATCCCTTCGCTTCGCCCAATTGCATTCGCATCCGCGGGAATACACTGTTTTCCATGGAGCGACAAATCACCGAGCCCCATCGACGCGGTCTTCCCCCCGCGTTGTTTTGAACCGTACCGTTGATGGCAGTTTGCCGCGCTTGTCGAATGCGGCAGGGCAGTAAAGCAGTAGGTAGTAGAAGCAATGCAAAAAGCGCGCGATCCATGTAGTTCGCGTGTGAATCAGCAGGGGGTTGCAGTCAGGCGATGTTGAAGGCGAAGGACCCGGCTGTAATTGCAGTGAGCAGTTCCGAAACGAATGTTTTTTGCAGCAGCAGTATCGGCAGCACGGTTTTATTAGTCGTGGTAGTTCATGCAACACAGTTTCAGCAGGTGTAGTTCAAGTAACAACAGCTTTGCGAGTTTGCGGTGGGTATAGGTCGGCGAGCATCCACGCGCGAGTACGACTGTTCCATCCTGTCAGACCCTGTTCCCTCGCGGGAACAGGGTTTTTTTTCGTCGTGGCACGCGACGCGACTTGTAATTGGCAAGTTCGAACCGATATTTCAACGTTGCGCTGCGCGCCACGCTTTTGGCGGAATCGAGCAACCGGCCGGTGGCGTAGTGTGAGATGCTGCGTACGAATAGACTTGAAGTCGTTTAAGTCTGTCTTAATAGTTGCTTGCCATGATGGCTTCACAGACTCACATCAGGGCCTGTCAAGCCGCCGGCGTATCGGCGGCGTTTGCCACCGGAGCAGAAGAATTCGGTGGCGAAGCCGAGAGTTAGAGAAGGAGGTTGAACCGATATGTCCAATAAATCGCGAGTCCGCAAGCACAACCAGTCGGCCATGTCCCCGTTGTTGCGCGCGCTGACCTATAGCCGCACCGCTCATGAGCCGGTTACGTCGGCGATGCTGCTGCAGTGCTATACCGCCCTCGACGCATTCCGGCACGGCCACGGCTCGCGGAATCTGCATTTGACGTTGAGCCGGCATTTGCTGGTGTCGCAAGAACTTGCGCGCCTTGGCCTCGGCGAAGACGTTCTGTCCGACATCGAGAGCGCACATGCCGCGATGGTTCAGCTCGATATGCGCGAACACGACGAAGGCGCGTGGGCACTGCAAGACGGCGAATACGCCCGCTTGTGCACGGCGTTGGCGATTCTCGACGGACAACTGTCCGTGGCATCGCTGAGCGAGATCGCGAGCGCCGAAGCGCGAATGATCGAAGGATTGATGAGGTCCGCGCAGGTGCAGGCGATTGCTGAAGCTACGGTGTAAGCCGCCGCACGCGTTTCTCCTTTCTCATACGCGCAATTGAAACGCCAACGCCCCACGGGGCGTTTTTTTATTCTGCCGCGTCGAGAGACCAAGGCAAGGCGCTAATCGTTGTGCCGTCGAAATGCTTCAATGCGGCGTTATCGCGCTGCCCAATAGAAATTTCCCAATGACGTGCGGAAATTACGAGTCTTCGTAAGACGCCCAATTGGGCGCGGCATCGGCGCCGGATCAGGTTTGCCGCAGGCTTTCATGCTTGTTAGACTGCCTTTCGCCAGCCCACCGCACGCGCGTTTTGCGTTCATACGTCTCCGGGGCGTTCACATCCGCGGCGCGATCAAAATCGGAGACGCCATGTCTTATATGCTGCTCATTGTCGAACCCCCGAATCAACGGATTGAACGCGGTGAAGCCGCGGGCCGCGAAGTCTACGATCAGATGGTCCGCTTCGCCTCCGATCTGAAAGAACGCGGCAAACTGGTCGCCGTCGAATCGCTCACCTCCTTGAACGACGCCGTGCGCGTGCAGGTGCGCGACGGTCAGCCGAAACTGCTCGACGGCCCGTTCGCCGAAGCCAAGGAAATGGTCGGCGGGCTCTTCCTCCTCAATTGCGAAACGCGTGAAGAAGCCCTGGCGATTGCCCAAGCCTGCCCGGCTGCAACGTGGTGCACGGTCGAAGTCCGCAAGCTCGGACCTTGTTTCCTTTAGCCGATTCGCGCATCGACAGCATGTGGTCTTGGGGTTTTCCCTGGCGGATCGGCAAAGGTGTCGATCCGGCCGCGTGTTGCTCGTCGTGTGAGTAAGAAGCCAGCCACGGGCGCGGCTCTTCCTCTCACAACGATAAGGAGTCACGGCGATGCGATTCATGATCCTCGTCAAAGCCACCGTTGCCAGCGAAGCCGGCGAGATGCCGGAAGCGTCCCTGATGGCCGCGATGGGCGCGTACCACGAAGAACTGGCCAAAGCCGGCGTGCTGCTCGACGCCACCGGCCTGCAACCGAGTTCGAAAGGCTGGCGCGTTCGCTACAGCGGCGGCAAGCGCTCGGTGGTCGACGGGCCGTTTCCAGAAACCAGGGAACTGATTGCCGGCTACACGCTGATCCAGGTGCGCTCGCGTGAGGAAGCCATGGAATGGGCGCGGCGCTTTCCGGCGCCCTCCGGCGAGCAGGCGGACGGCGAAATCGAAGTGCGTCAATTGTTCGAATTCGACGACTTCGAACCCGGCCCGGAGTTGGACCGGCTCCGCGAACTGGAAGCCGGCAAGCGCTGAAGCTCAAACGCAAAGCGCGCGCCGCGCCGGCTTTATCGAAGGGATTCATCATGCTCACGGCGCGACGGCATTCGCATCGAGCGACCCAAGGCACGTATGGAGATCGTCGATACGGCCGCGCCCTGTCCACAACCGATCATTGGACTCTGTCATGCATAAGCAGATCTACGTCAATCTCGCGGTCGATAATCTCGAACGATCGAAAGCCTTCTTCAGCGCGATTGGTTTGAGCTTCGAACCGCAATTCACGAACGAACAGGCGGCCTGTCTGATTCTCGGCGATAACATCTACGCGATGCTACTGGTCAAGGATCTGTTCAAGTCGTTCACTCGC
The DNA here is from genome assembly GCF_003002025.1 of Paraburkholderia sp. BL25I1N1. Taxonomy (GTDB): domain Bacteria; phylum Pseudomonadota; class Gammaproteobacteria; order Burkholderiales; family Burkholderiaceae; genus Paraburkholderia. The sequence continues at coordinate 351,421 of NZ_PVZB01000003.1, read as the reverse complement.
AAGTCGCTGTGCGATCCGAAGGAGAGCACGGAAGCACTGGTGGGATTGTCGTGCGAAAGCCGGGCGGAGGTGGATGCACTGGTTGCCAAGGCGCTCGCCGCCGGCGGCACCGTACCGCGCGCGCCGCAGGACTACGGCTTCATGTATGGGCACGGCTTCGAGGATATCGACGGCCACATCTGGGAGCTCATCTACATGGACCCGAATGCCAGGGCGAGGGGCTGAAGCCGTGACCACGGCGGCCACTCACCGTGCCATCGAGGCAGTCTGGCGGATCGAGTCCGCCAAGGTCATCGCCCACGTCGCGCGGATCGTGCGCGACGTCGGGCTCGCCGAGGAATTGGCGCAGGACGCGCTGGTGGCCGCGCTCGAACATTGGCCCGACGCGGGCGTGCCCGACAACCCGGGAGCATGGCTGATGGCGACCGCAAAGAACCGTGCGCTCGACCGCTTGCGGCAGGAAGCGCTGCATGCCCGCAAGCGTCAGGAGCTGGGCCACGATCTCGACGCGCTGGAGGCGCACCTCGTGCCCGATTTCGTCGATGCCCTCGATGCCGCCCGCGCCGACGATATCGGCGACGACCTGCTGCGGCTCGTGTTCACCGCGTGCCACCCGGTATTGTCGACCGACGCGCGTGTCGCGCTCACCCTGCGCCTGCTCGGCGGCCTCACCACGGACGAAATCGCGCGTGCGTTTCTGGTGCCGGAGCCGACCGTCGCGCAGCGTATCGTGCGGGCCAAGCGCACGCTCTCGGCGGCCAAGGTGCCGTTCGAGGTGCCGCAGGCCGACGCGCGGGCGCCGCGGCTCGCCTCGGTGCTACAGGTCATCTATCTGATTTTCAACGAAGGCTATTCGGCCACGGCCGGCGACGACTGGATGCGTCCGGCGCTCTGCGAGGAAGCGCTGCGACTCGGGCGAGTGCTGAGCGGTCTGGTGCCCGACGAAAGCGAAGTGCACGGCCTCGTCGCGCTCATGGAGATTCAGGCCTCGCGCACGCATGCGCGCACGGATGCGCAAGGGCGCCCGGTGCTGCTGCTCGATCAGGATCGCAGCCGCTGGGATCCGCTGCTGATCCGTCGCGGGCTGGCGGCGCTCAACAGCGCGCATGCGCTAGGCGGCGCGAGCGGCCCATATGCGCTGCAGGCGGCGCTCGCCGCATGTCACGCCCGTGCGCGTCGCGCGAGCGATACCGACTGGGTGCAGATTGTCGCGTTGTATGACGCGCTAGCGCAGGTGGCGCCGTCGCCCGTGGTCGAGTTGAACCGCGCGGTGGCGGTCGGCATGGCGTTCGGTCCGGCGGCCGGCCTGGAGATCGTCGATGCGCTGGCAAGCGACGCCGCGTTGGCGAACTATCACTGGCTGCCGAGCGTGCGCGGCGATCTGCTGGCGAAGCTGGGACGTATGGAAGAAGCGCGCGCCGAATTCGAACGCGCCGCCGGGATGACGCGCAATGCGCGCGAGCGCGAGCTGTTGCTCGAACGCGCACACGGTATCGCGCATTGAGCCTTGTCACGTATCGCTCCGACGTACGCGGTCGTGTCAGACGGCGCACGCCCGCAGCAGATAAAACTCGCGCGGGCCATGCTCTTGCGGCGGATCGCTGAGCGGTTCGAGGTAGCGCGTAATGCCGATCCGATCGAATCCCGCGGCCAGGCACGCGGCTTCGAGTGCCGCTGCGTCGTGCACGGTGAAACCGTACTCGGCAAATGGCATTTCGATTGCCGCCTCTGGTGTGATGGCCGCGATGACCAGCGTGCCCTCCACACGTAACACGCGGCGAATTTCCTTGAGGCCGGCCGGCAGGTCTGGCCAGAAATACGTGCTGTTGCTCGTCACCGCTTTGTCAAACGAGGCGGCGGAGAACGGCATGGCAACGACGTCGGCGATTTCGAGCCGGACCCGGCCGTCGCGCACAAAAGCCGCGTTGCGGCTGCGAGCGGCGGCGATCATGGTGGGCGAGATATCGATGCCGGTGAAGCGCAGTCTCTCGGCTTGATCGAGCACGAAGGCGATGTGGCCGCCGTTGCCGAGGCCGACTTCGAGCACTCGCTCGTTCGCGTGCAGGTCGAGCAGATCGAATGACGTCATGATGACGGCGTGATTCGATCGCTCCAACATAGCGCCGACGGCTACGCCGATCTTGCCCGCAGGACAGCTGAGCTGCGGCAGAAGAATGCTTTCCTCGAGATCGGCTGTCACCTCGCCTGACGGACCAGTTGTTTCTCTCACCGCGAGACCTCCATGACAGGTCGCGCCGCTTGCAATGTTCGCCGCAGGCGCGCGTATGGTACGTCATCCTCAATTTATGTCATGAAGCCACGCCGTGGGTATCTCTTTAATACCCATGCGTGACCGCAACGAAGTTCGGGCCGGGAATCACCACGCCGGCCACCGATACAGAGAAAACGCCTGGAACCGCGGATCCATCAACCACGCTGTACGCCTTCATTCGCGCAGCGCGGCGCACTATCGCCGCACTGCGCTTCACCCATCAAGCCGAGAAAAGCGCCAACGCGCCGGTGATCACACCCGCGCCCGCCACCACGAACGAGAGATTGCGCAGCCATTTCTTGCGCGTCAGCAACGTGATCGCGCACAGGGCGATCGCCACCTGAATCAGCGTGGTGGCTTGTGCCCAGCGATGATGGCCATGCAGCAACGCTTCGCTGTGCGTGTCGTTAGCGACGACTTCCTTTTCGAGCGCTTCCGCCTTCGCGCGGATTGGCTCTTTCTGCTGCTTGTATTTGTCGACGTCGGCGAGGAATTTCGCATGCGCGTCCGTGTTGCCGATGGACAGCGCCGCGCCGAGGTCGGCGAGATTTTCCTTCTCGCCCTTCGCCTGGTAGTAGTTCCACTGGTTCGACGCTTCGGTCTTTTTGATCGCGGCTTCGTTCTTGTAGTACAGCGCGAGATTTTCGCTGTTGCCGCTCTGGTACGCGCACAGCGCGCCGATCGTCGCGAGAATGGCGGTGATCACGGCCATGCGGCTCGCAAACGGATCCGCGTCGTGATGGCCGGCATGTTCCACGGCATGGTCGTGCGGACCGTGCACTTCATATTCTTCAGGCATCTGATTCTCCGAGGCAAAGCTTTTCCTGTCATCGGCGGGCGACGTACGGCCCCGTCGGGCTCAATCTTAGCGTGTGACGCAGGGTGGCGGAAAAGGTGCCTTTGAGAAGCGGGACCGCGTCGGCGTTTTATTCGACGACTCCGCGCGATTCAGCCCGGGAGAAGCGCGCCGGCAAGATGCGTGTCAATGCATGCTCGACGCCCGCTATGGCCGCACCAACGGGATCTTATGTTTCGCCGCCGGACATGCCGGGCAGCCCGACCCGTGCGACGGTCGGCGGCGCGGGCGACTTCACTTCCATCACGCTGTAGAAGCGGCCGACCAGCACGCCGGCAGCCAGCGAGATCAAATGTGCTTTCGTGACTGTTGTATCCAGATGAGAGGCGGGCTGCCACGCCCGCCGGCCGCAATGGCGATTACATGGTGATGACGACCCGGCCGCGTGTGCCGGCGGCCACGGCCTCGTACGCTTCGCGAGCGCGTTCGAGCGGGAAGGTCTGCGCGATGGCCGGCCCGGTCAGCTTGCCGGCTTCGAAGCCCTCGACCAGCGCCGTCATCAACGGCGCCGATTCCGCGACGCCGAGCTTCGCGCTGTCCACTCCCAGCAATTGCGTCTCGTTGTGATAGAAGTCGATCAGATCGAATTCGACGCGGCGCTTGCCCGTGCCGCTGATTTCGAGCACGCGGCCACGACGTTTGACGAGGCTCAACGCGGTCTCGAATGCCACACCGCCGACTGTGTCGTACACCACGTTCGCGCCCGCGCCGTCGGTGAGCGCTCTCAAGCGGGTCGCGACGTTTTCATCGAACGGCACGTAGTCGTCGATCAGGCGACCCGCCGGCGTGTCCGCGTCGAGCGGATGACGATCAACGGCGATCACGCGGGCGCCGCGCGCCTTGGCGATCTGCACCACCGCGCCGCCCACGCCGCCACCTGCGCCGATCACGGCGATAGTTTCACCCGCTTGCAGATGCGCGTACTCGACCGTGCCAAGCCAGGCGACCACGAAGTTCACGCCGATCGCGGAGGCTTCCGCGTGGCTCAGCGTTTTGGGTTTGCGTGCGAGTGCCGCGAGCGGCACCTTGATGAATTCGGCGTGAGTGCCATCGCGCGTGAAGCCGATGTCGCCGCCGGTGCCCCACACTTCAGCACCGAGCCAGGCCTGCGGGCCGTCCACCACCACGCCGCTAAAGTCGCGGCCCGGCGTGCGCGGCAGCACCGTGTGTTCGAAATGCCCGGAGACGTTCTTGACGTCGCTCGGATTCACCGAGGCCGCCTTGATCTGCACGACGACGTTGTTGGCATCGGCTTGCGGGGTCGGCAGATCGATGTAGTCGAGTACTTCAGGGCCGCCAAAAGATTTGAACTGGATGGCTTTCATCGTATGTCGCTCCAATTGGATTCCGGGCTGCGTTGCGCAGTAGATTAAACGTTAGTCTGGGTGACCGGCACTCAGGCGTTGAGACAAAGACTGTCGAGAATCGGAGTGAATAGTGCCGCGCGAGCGAACGGGCGTCGGCGTGGGCGTCGTCGCGGACTTCGGGCACGGCGGCTCGGTTCAGGCTTCGCGCATTGCCGGCGAAGGTCGCGGACCGGGGCCATTCGTTCGCGAAGCATAGCGCGAGGCGCGGGTCTGTGCAGCTTGCGTGCCGGTCGGCCGTTCGGGATTCGCCTGGATGCGCTCAGGTGCGATGGCCCATCAACAACAGCAGCAGCGAAAGGGTCACGATCGAGCCCAAGGTCGACAGCAAGATCGTCCGCGAGGTGATGTGCGCTTCACGTTCGTAGAACTCGGCGAGCATGAACGGGCCGGTGCCAGTGGGCAACGCGGCGAGGACGACCGCCATTTCGACCAGCGTGGACGAGAGTCCGAACACGCGCGCCGCCAGCCACCAGGTCAGCGCCGGCTGCACGAGCAGCTTGACGCCCGTTAGCAGCCAGGAGATGCCTCGTGCGCCAGCGTCGGATGGGCGCTTTTCGGCGAGAAACAGGCCGAGGCTCACCAGCGCGCACGGACTCGCCGCGCCGCCCAGCAGTTTCAGGAAGGTCTCCGCGCTGGCCGGCAACGCGACATGGAGGCTGGCAAACAGCACCCCCGCAATCGGCGACACGATCAGCGGATTGCGCGCGAGAGAGCGCAGCACTTTCAAACCCAGCTTATGCGGCGTGCGCTCGGTCTGCAGACCCACTTCGATCAGCACGATTGCCACCGCGAACAGCACGCAGGCGACGAGGATCGTGGCGATCGTGGTCGGCGTCAGGCTCGCCGAGCCGAACGCGATCATGCCGAGCGGGAAGCCGATGTAGCCGGTGTTCGGATAGGAAGCCGCGATCGCATCGACGCTCGCATCGGCGAGATGCCGGCCGGTCATCAGCCGCATCGTCAGAATCAACACGAACACGCTGACGCACGCAATCGAAAATGTGGCGACGAACGCCGGTTGATAGAGCTGCTGCCACGTGGCGTGCGCCATGATGTCGAACAGCAGCGCCGGCAACGCCAGCCAGACCACGAAGCGGTTCAACTCCGACGCCGAGTTGGGTCCGAGCACGTTGCGCCGGCGGCAGGCGAAACCCGCGAAAATCAGGCCGAAGACGGGAAGCAGGATTTCGAGGGTGGCTAACATCGACGCGCAAAGGTGGGGGAGGGATGGCGATTCGCCAGCGTAGTGGTTAGCGGCGATACAATCAAATCCTGTTTTCATCCACGGGCTCGCGCGCGGCGTCTGACGATCGCGCAACTGGCCGGTGAGCCGTTCGTGCTCGCGTCCGAAGAAGTCGCGCCGACATTGCGCGCGATGATCTTCGGGCATTGCCGCTCGGGCGGCTTCGAACCCGACATACGTTTCGACGTGCAGTTGCAACAGACGGTGCTGAGTCTGGTCGACGAAGGGGCAGGCGTGGCGCTGGTGCCGGCTTCCATGCGCCGCGCGCAACTCGCGGGCGTGGTATTCCGGCCGCTGGTCGATGCGACGCTGATCGAACAGGTGTTGACGTGGTCGCCGGCGAATCGCAATCCGTGGCTGGCGCGCTTTCTCGAACTGGCGTGAGAGCCGGGCTTATGAACTGGCGAGGTGGTTTGTCTTTGCCGGCTCCACGGTGTCGTCCGGATAACGCAGCGCATCTCGCTTGATGAGCCGGCGGCACCAGAAGGTCCAGGCCGTCAGACCGGCATAGACGCCGTACCTCAGCACGTTGGAGGCGATGACCGAGCGCGGATCGTCGGGCCATTGCCAGACGATCAGACTGCGCAAGATATTCTCGCCCGTCATGCCGATGCCCCACACGAGCGTCATCAAGCGGATGTACGCGACGAGCGAGGGACGTTCGCGCCAATGCCTTTCGAAGCTCTCGACGCTGCGATGGTCCTCACGCGACATGGTCGAGCGGGCGAGGTAAAACACCAGCGGCTTGGGCAGCGCGAGCGACAGCAGGAACGACACGCCGATCATGCCGGAGACCATCGGATCTGCGATCTCGCGCATTCGCTTATTGCCGCCAAAGCCGATGCTGAGTGCCGGCAGCGAGAGCACGATGCCGACCAGCACTTGCGCGCTGAGCGCGTCGAAATGGCGATAGCGCAAAAGGTCCCAGCTCATCCACGCAATCAGCGGCAGCGCCGACGCGGCCAGCGCGCCAAGCTGGCCCCAGTGCGGGAACGCGAGCCGGTAGGCGAGCACGGGCAAGGCGACGTTCACGATCAGCGCGGTGAGGTAGCGCAGGCGGAGTTTCATCGACGGTACGGTGGTGAGCGTGGCAAGGGTGTACCAGCATACCCGGCGAGTGTAGGGCGAAGTCTGTTCGCATGCCATAGCTTTGCGGCCTGCGCGCGTGGCGGGATTTTTTACACGTCCCTGGCGCGCAAAAAATCTGCGATCATCGAGCCGCTGATTGCCGAGCCACTCCATCCACTATCCGCTCCTACGCAATGTCGCTTGCTCCCACGCTCCTCACCACCCCCCGCCTCATCCTGCGACCCCACACGCGCGACGATTTCCTCGAAAGTTACGCGATGTGGTCCGATCCCGAAGTGATCCGCTATATCGGCGGCAAGCCCTTTACGCGCGAAGAAGTCTGGGCGCGTCTGCTGCGCTACGCCGGACATTGGGCGATGCTGAACTATGGCTATTGGGTCGTGCGGGAGAAGGAGAGCGGCCGGTTTCTCGGCGAAGTCGGCTTTGCCGACTACCATCGCGAGATCGAGCCGTCATTGATGGTGCCCGAAGTCGGCTGGGCGCTGGACCCGGCCGTGCATGGCCGCGGCTACGCGACCGAAGCCGTGCGCGCCGCGCTGGAGTGGGCCGACCGGCAGTGGCCGGCTAGCGAAACAGCCTGCATCGTCGCGCCGGAGAATCTGCCGTCGCTGCGTGTTGCTCATAAGTGCGGGTATCGTGAGCAACTTCGCACCACGTACAAAGGCAAGCCGACCATCGTGCTGCGTCGGCCGGCCCACACGGTTTGAGCCGGCGCGCCGCGGTTGCCGACTATCTCAAGCGAGCGTTGCATGCCGGCCGGCTCGACTCTCGGCTCACTGCGCGTCGGGGCTCGCCGCCGCCCGCTGCCGTGCGATCAGATCCACCAGCCGTTCGACCTGCTGCCCTTGCGCATCGAAATTACCGGTATCGAGCCATCGCGTATAACTCGGACGCAGCGCGGGCCATTCACTGTCGATGACCGAAAACCACGCCGTATCGCGATTGCGTTCGCGATACACGATCGCCTGGCGGAAGATCCCCTCGAACGTGAAGCCGTAGCGCAACGCCGCCGTGCGTGACGGCTCGTTCAACGAATCGCACTTCCATTCGAAGCGCCGATAGCCGAGTTTGTCGAACACCTGCGTCATCAGCAGAAACATCGCTTCGGTGGCGACGCGCGTGCGCTTCAGGCGCGGCGAATACGTGACGTGGCCGACTTCGATCACGCCGTTCGCGCGGTCAATCCGCATCAGCGCCAGCGTGCCGACCGCCTTGCCGGTCGCCAGGTCGATCACCGCGTGGTGCAGCGGATCGGCGGACGCGGCGGCGCGCGTCAGATGCTCGCGATAGGCGGCGAGGCTCTCGAACGGACCGACGCTCAGATAGGTCCAGTCGCGGCCGTCTGTGGCTGAGCTGTACGCGTCGTAGAGGTCCGCCGCGTGACGTTCCACGTCCACCGGTTCGATCCGGCAATAGCGGCCTGCCAGCGGTTCGCGGCCAGGAGCCTGGGCGCCGTTCCAACCCGGCACGGGGGCGCCGATCGGCTGGTCGAATGCGTTGCGTCTGGATTCCATATCGTTGATCCCATGCAGGAAGGTTGAAGGTTGCTGTCGGTTACGAATGATCGTCGATGATGAGAGAACGATACGGCAAACGTGGTATGTTAAAAAGATCCAACACAACGTCATTTGATAGGTCCAGCTGCGATGATCGAGATCATTGGCCCGCTCACCAGTCCGGCTGCGTCGGCGCTCGCCGGCGGCGGCGCAAAGCCCGAGCCGCTGCAAAAACAATTGCTCGAGCGCCTGCAGCAGGCGATTCTCGCGGGCCGTTTGCCGGCGGGATCGCTGCTGCCGTCATCGCGCCTGCTCGCGGCGGAAATGGGCGTGTCGCGCAACACCGTGGTGATCGCGTACGAGCATCTGGCCGCAGTGGGTTATGTGGTTGCCGACAAGAAGGGCACGCGCGTGAGCCCGCTCTCCAGCCCGTCCGCACGCGGTGAACCGCCCTCGCAGCCGGCCGCGCGGGACGTGGCCTACGCGGCCCGCGTCGGGCAGTTCGCGGCCACGCGCACCCACGCCGACAACACCTTGCCTCTGACACCCGGCACGCCCGCCCTGGACCGTTTCCCGTTGGCCGCGTGGCGGCGCGCGCTCGAACGCTCCATGGAGCGCGCGTTGCCCCTCGCGCTCGGCTACGGCACGCCTGCTGGCGAGCCGGCATTGCGCGACGCCATCGCCGCACATTTGCGCATGGCGCGCGGCGTGCGCTGCGAAGGCTCGCAGGTGGTGATCACGGAGGGCGCGCAGGAGGCGCTGAACCTGTGCGTGCGTCTTTTCACCAATCCGGGCGATGTCGCGTGGGTCGAGGACCCCGGCTATCGCGGCGCGAAGGCCGCGTTCAATCTGGGCGACCTGACCACGCTGCCAATACCCGTCGACGCGGAAGGCATGGCGGTGCCATCCGACGCATGGCGCACGCAGCCGCCGAAGCTGATCTACACGTCGCCTGCGCATCAATATCCGACCGGTTCGGTGCTGTCCGTGGCGCGTCGTCTGGAGCTGATCGCCCAGGCGCGCCGCAGCGGCGCGTGGCTGGTCGAAGACGATTACGACGGCGAGTTCCGCCACACCGGCGAGCCGATCGCCAGCATGCAAGGGCTGGTCGAGGACGCGCCGGTGTTGTACGTCGGCTCGTTCAGCAAAACGATGTTCCCCGCGCTGCGCATCGGCTTCGTGGTGCTGCCGCGCCCGATCGCCGCGCACACCGCCATCGCCGTGCAGGAGATGCTGCGCGGCGGGCATCGGCTCGAACAACTGGCGCTCGCGCACTTCATCGAAAGCGGCGAGTTCGGGCGGCATCTCGGGCGCATGCGGCGTCTGTACCGCGAGCGTCAGCAGGCGTTGCGCGACGCGCTGACCACGCATTTCGCGCCGTCGCAGATTCTCGGCGGCAATTGCGGCATGCATCTGACGCTGCGTTTGCCGCCGCGCATCGACGATCGGACGCTCGCCGAACGTGCGCTCGCCCAAGGGCTCAATCCGCGCGCGCTGTCCGGTTTCGCGTTACAGCCGCGCGCCGAAACGAATGGGCTCGTGATCGGTTACGGCAGTACGCCGGCCGAACGACTGGCACCCGCAATCCGTGTGCTGGCCGGGCTCGCGGCCGAGTTGGACGGCAAGCCGAAGCGCCGTCCGGCAGCCGCGTCCGCCGCGAAGACGCGCGCGTAACTTTTTGCGTTTGTCCGCGTGGCCCATGTCGCGCTATCGTGTCGGTTATGCGCGGCGACTTCGGAATGTGCGACATCGACGAATCGCCCGCAGCTCATGCCGCCCGCGCCGCACCGCAACATCGCGTGACACGCGGTGCTGTAAGCGCGCTTGCCGGGCCGTCGCCTGGCGCCGGCATGAAAAAGGCCTTTGTTGTGGTTATCTATGATGATCTATCCGACCGGAGACGACATGAAGGAAATCGAACCGACCCCGTGGTTTGAGCTTGAGGCCCACACGCCCGTTCGTGAAGGCTGGTATGAGGTGCAGTTGACGAGCGGGGACACGGCCTTTGCGAAGTTTGGCGATGGCGTATGGACCGAGAAACCGTTGCTCGTGTTCACCCACTGGCGCGGCTTGTCCGCCGATCCATCGACAGCCGGCGAAGGCGAAGCCGAATCGATCGCCGCCGAGGCCACCGCGGCCCAAGGCGTGCGCGCCGCCTGGAACGCGTTCTTCCCAGGGCTTGGCGAGGAACAGCACAAGCCACTGGACGCCGTGCCCAACGGTAAAGCGCCGCACTGATGCACGTCGGGCGGCGGCTCACGAGTTGCCGCCCTGATTTGCCTGACGTTACTCGCGCTTCAGCGCCTTATCGTTTGAGCGCCTCGGCAGCCAGCCTGCCGATCTCCATATCGATGTCGGGCGCCTCGCCCGTCTCAAGAATCCACGCCGCGGACAAACCAGACCACGCCAGTATCCACTGCAGCAGACGGCGCCGATCGAGTCCAGCCATCCGCGCGACCCGTTCGACGCGACGCTCGAACCATCCCGGTCGCAACGCCGACGCCTCGTCCGGATTGCAGAAAATGTTTGCGTAGTCGAATCCGCGTTCGCCGTAGAGACCTTTCGGGTCGATCGCCAGCCAGCCGCGCGGGCCGAAATCGAGCACGTTGCCGTGATGGATGTCGCCGTGCAACACCACAGGGTCTTGCGGCGCGGCGAGCAGGGCTTGCGCGACGGTTACGCTGTCCTGCAACCAGCCGCCGTATTTTTGCGCGGCCGGCCACAGGCTTGCGAACCAGCGCGGCAAATCGATCAATTCGGGCAGTGGTTTGTTTCGCGGCGCGTGGAGGCGTGCGGCGGTGGCGCAGAGAATGTCGGTGGCTTGGTCGTCCGCGTCGCTATTGCCGGAGCGTGCCAGGTCCGCCAGCGCGTGACTGCTCTGCGCGCGTTCGAGCAGCACGGCGTCGGCATCGTGCGCGAGCACGCGGGCCGCCCCTTCGCCGTCCCACCACACCATCAACTGCGCGCCGAATTTCTCTTCGGGTTCCTGCGCGACTTTCAGCATCGCGGGAATGCCGTGATGGCGCACCGGCAGCAGCCGGCTGCTGTGTGTGCGACTCGGCTCGCCGTCCTGCTGCAAATCCCATTTGACGATGTATTCAGTGAACATTCGAGCTTCAGTTCGCGAGCGCGGCGACGTTGCTGTCAGCGGCATGCAGGCAGACGTTGTGCACGGCTCCTCCAACGGATGAGACGGTCTTGCATTCTCGCCTGGATCGGCTCGGCATGGCGTGTGCAGCGCGTATCGAGCCCCGACGCTACAATCGCTCACGTTCATTTGATGCGGGATCTACGTATGAAAATCACCCGAGAACCCGTGGCCTTGCCGCGGGCCACGCAACTGCTGAATCATGGACCGGTCACGATCATCACCAGCGCGCACGGCGGCCGCTCGAACGTGATGGCGGCGTCGTGGGCGATGCCGCTCGACTTCAACCCGCCGAAGGTCGTGGTGGTAGTGGATAGCCGCACGCTCACGCGACAACTGATCGAGGCAAGCGACGTATTCGGACTGCAACTGCCAAGCCGAGGATTCGCTGCGCAAACGCTGGCGGTGGGTACGAACGCGGGCACGGAACTCGACAAGTTCTCCGCCTTCGACCTGGAGACGTTCCCCGCGCAACAGATCGACGTGCCCATGCTCGCGGGTTGCATCACCTGGATGGAGTGCAAGGTTATTCCGGACGATAGCCAGCGCCACGATCTGATCATCGGCGAAGTGGTCGCGGCGTATGCGGATAGCCGCGTGTACTCGAACAACCGTTGGCATTTCGGCGATGATCCCGGTCTGCGCACCTGTCACTACGTGGCCGGCGGAACGTTCTTTGCGACGGGCGATGCGTTCGAGGTAGATGCCGTAGCGAACGGCGCGGCGGACTGAGTGCCGGCGGGCGCGCGAACACGCGCATCACTCACGCGTCGCCCTCCGCAAACTTCTTCAGCGCGTCTCCCGCTAACCGATACCGTACCCATTCGCTTTGCGCGCTCGCGCCGATCGATTCGTAAAAGCCGATGGCCGGCTCGTTCCAGTCGAGCACGCTCCATTCGAAGCGGCCGCAACCGGTGTCGCAGGCAATGCGCGCAAGGTGACGCAACATCTGTTTGCCCGCGCCGCTGCCACGCGATGCCGGCGACACGTACAGGTCTTCCAGATAAAGCCCCTGCTTGCCGAGCCAGGTGGAATACGAAAAGAAGTAGACGCAAAAGCCGATGGGCTCGCCGTTCATCTCGCAGATCAGCGCCTTCGCGCTGGAAGCGGCGGAAAACAGGCTCGCTTCGATGTCGTCGACGGTTGCGACGACTTCGTGCTCCGCTTTTTCGTACACAGCGAGTTCGGTGATGAAGCGAAGAATCAACGCTGCGTCGGCGGCGCGAGCGGGACGGATATGGATGGTCAAGGTCAGAGGCTCGATTGATCGGTTGAGTGGTGCAGACCGAAGTTTCGCGCAGACGCACGGGCTTCGGATCAGACATGCATCGTAGCGTTTAACATGCCGTTCTGACCAGAGCGCGACAAGAATGCGATTGACGTCGCGCCACAAAATCGATTACCGTCGATCCATGGACTTCCACTCGATTCCCTTCGCAGCCGTCACCACCACGACGACCACCTTCACAGGCGGGTCGTCTGGAGGTTGCGCGCACTAGAAGCAGGACGCAGTGGCAAACCACCAAAGGCCTCGCCGGAAACGGACGGGGCCTTTGGCGTTTCTGGACCTCCGTTTGCGGCATCCATTCGCGGTAACCGATCAATGGAGCAAGACAGTGAACGATATCGATCATCGTGTACTCGGCAACAAACTCGACCTCTTCCATCAACAGGAAGAAGGCGCGGGCATGGTTTTCTGGCATCCGCGCGGCTGGGAGCTGTATCGCGTGCTCGAAGATTATGTGCGTGCGCGCATGCGTCGCGCGGGGTTTCGCGAGATACGCACGCCGCAATTGCTGGCGCGCTCGCTGTGGGAAAAGAGCGGGCATTGGGAGAAGTTCGGCGCGGCGATGTACTCGTTGGCCGATGCGGAAGAAGGCCGCGCGCTGTGTCTGAAGCCGATGAGTTGCCCCTGTCATGTGCAGGTGTTCAATCAGCGCGTGCGGTCTTATCGCGAGTTGCCGGTGCGGTATAGCGAGTTCGGCGCGTGTCATCGCGATGAGCCGTCGGGCTCGCTTGAAGGACTGAAGCGCACGCGTGCTTTCGTGCAGGACGATGCGCACGTGTTCTGCACGGAGGCTCATATCGAGGCGGAAGTCGGCCGCTTCTGTGCATTGTTGCGTGCGGTCTATGCGGATCTCGGTTTTCCCGAGTTCAAGGTCGCGCTCGCGACGCGGCCGGCTATGCGCGCGGGCGACGATCAAACGTGGGATCGCGCGGAAGATGCGTTGGCGAACGCGGCGCGTGCGGCTGGGCTTGAGTTCGACGTGCTCGAAGGAGAGGGCGCTTTTTATGGGCCGAAACTCGAATTTCATCTGAAAGACAGCCGTGCGCGGAGTTGGCAGTGCGGCACGATCCAGCTCGATTTCGTGCTGCCCGAGCGGCTCGACGCGGAGTTCGTCAACGAGCGCAATGAGCGTGAGCGGCCTGTGATGATTCATCACGCGGTGCTCGGCAGTATGGAGCGGTTCATCGCGATGCTGCTCGAACATCACGAAGGATGGTTGCCGGTGTGGCTGGCTCCTGAACAGGTCGTGGTCGCGACGATTAGCGATGCGAATAGCGCTTACGCGCAAGAGGTCATGCAGGCGCTCGATGATGCGGGTTTCAGGGCGGTGCTTGATAGCCGGCCCGAACGGCTGGAGAAGAAGATCTTCGATGCGCGCGAGAAGCAGGTGCCGCTTCTGGTCGTGGTGGGCTCGCGCGATGAGCGGGATCGGACGATTAGTATTCGCCTGCGGGATGGGCGGCAAATGAATTTGTCGTTTGCCGAGGGCGTCGAATATTTGAGGGTGGCGGGGCAGCCACCAGGGATGGCTCCAAAGGTTTAACGCGACGGGTGTCGGGGGCGTTTCGAGTCGCGCCCTCCCGCCGGTCGATTCGGCGGCGGGCGGCGCGGCGTCGTGCCTTAAAGGCAAGAACTTACCGCACTTCCATAAACCACCGCCCCCACCGCACCAACGGCTCCACGTCCACTCGCGCATCGGCCAACTGGCGCGCGGCCGCCAGAACCCGGCTCACGTCGAACTGGCCGAGCGCCTGCTCGGACAACGCGATCTCTGTCACCGTGAAGCGGGCAAAATGCGCGCTGACGTGCGCCAGTTCGCTCAGCATCGCCGCCGTCATCGGCTCGAGCGCGGTGTTCGACGACGGCGTCAGAATGCCGAGCCGAATTCGTTTGCTTTGCATCGTAACGCGTCCTTTGCTCTTGCCTTAATCGGCGAGCAATGACTTCACGCCCTCGGCGGCTTCATAACGCAGCGCGTCGAGATCGAGACCGGGAATCACGCCGTTATCCACCACCGCGCGACCGTTCACCACGTTATAGCGAACGCGCGCCGGCTCGCCTGCCGTCACCGGCGCAACGGCAACATCATGGAAACCGTTGAAGCGCAGATCGCTGACGTCATACAGCACGAAGTCCGCCGCCATGCCGACTTCAAGTGTGCCGACCGCATCGAGCCCGAGCACGCCCGCGCCACCTGCGCTGCCCCAATGAATCGTCTCTTCCACCGTGGTCGCCGACGCGCCCTGCGCCGCGCGATGCACGAGCCATGCGAAATGCGCTTCATTGGTCATGCTGCCGGATTCGTTCGACGCCACGCCGTCCACGGCGAGCGACATCGGCACGCCAGCGGCCGCCATCTGCGGTGCGGGTGCGATGCCGCTGCCCAGCCGGGCATTGCTGACCGGGCAATGCGCGCATCCACTGCCGGTTTCAGCGAGCATCGCGATCTCGCTCGCTTGCAGATGCACGAGATGCGCGAACCACACATCCGGACCGAGCCACTCGTGATCGGCGACGAACTCGACCGGCAGTTTGTTGAAGCGCTCCTTGCAGAAATCGACGTAGCGGGTCGTCTCGGACAGATGCGTATGCAACCTCAAACCCATCCGCCGAGCCGCGCGCGCGACTTCAGGCAACAGTTCGGGCGGCAGGGAAAACGTTGGCGTGGTCGGCGCGACTACGACGCGACGCATCGAGGCATCGCCACCGTCGTGATGCCGCGACTTCAAACGTTCGATATCGGCGAGCATCTGATCGAGCGTTTCGGGCTTGAGCGCGACTTTGGAAAACCCCGGATGATCCCCCGCCGCCTGCAATGCGCCGCCGCGGCACAACACGAAGCGCATGCCGAACGAAGCCGCTTCGTCGAATAGCAGATCGCCGGTTTCGGTGGTGCCGTCCGCGTGGTAGAGATAGTGATGATCGGCGCAGGTCGTCACGCCGGAGAGCAGCAGCTCGGCAAGACCCAGGCGAGCGGCAACGCGCGCCAGCTCCGGCGTAAAGCGCGCGAGACGCGGATACGGCACGGCAGCCAGCCATTCCTGCAAATCCGCATTGATACCGGACGGCACGGCCTTCAGCAGATTCTGGAACAGATGATGATGCGTGTTCACCCAGCCCGGATACACCACGCAGGAACGTGCGTCGATCACGCGTTCATCGGCACGCGGTTCGAGATTCGGCGCGATGGTTTCGATACGGCCATTGCGAATCCGCAGATCGACCTGGCCGAGCCTTGCGCGCTCGCCGCTCATTCCGCTCATCACCGCGACAGGGTTTTTGATCAGCAACGCTTCAGTTTGCATGCTCACGATTCGATATCCTTTCAGTTACTGCGAAGCGGCGGCCTTTGCAAAGACCGCCGCGCTCGTCATGCAACATCCGCTTATTCGCGGACCATATTGTGCGCCGGCACGACGTCCTCTTCATGCGCGCCGTTGAGCACCGCGTTCAGCACGACGGAAACGAGGCACGCCAGCACCACGCCGCTGTGCAGGAACGGTTGCGTCCAGTCGGGCATGTGCTTGAAGACTTGTGGCGCCATCACCGGAATCAACGCGGTGGCGATCGTAAAGCCGACGATCAACACGTTGTAGCGATTGCGCTCGAAGTCCACTTTCGCCAACGTCTGCACACCGGCCGCGACCACTACGCCGAACATGGCGATACCTGCGCCACCGAGCGCGGCGGAAGGCGTCGACGCAACCACCGCGCCGATCTTCGGCACCAGCGCCACCACGCACATCAGCACGCCGCTGATCGCCACCACCCAGCGGCTGCGCACGCCGGTCAGAATGACAAGGCCGACGTTCTCCATGAACGCGATGAACGGAAACGCCGCGAACATGCCGGCGATCGCGCTCGCCAGCCCGTTGGCACGCATGCCACGCACCACGTCCTCCTCGCTCACGTCCTTATCGACGATGTCGCCGATCGCGACGAACAGGCCCATGGATTCGACCATCTGCACCACCATCACGACGATCATCGTCAACACCGGCACCAGCGAAAACACGGGCGTGCCGAAGTGAAACGGCAACGGCATGGTGAACCACGGCGCTTGCGCCACGCTCGCGAAGTTGCCCATGCCGAGCGAGCACGCCAGAACGCCACCGGCAATCAAACCGATCAGCACTGACAGATTGCGCAGGAACGCATTGGCAAAACGGTTGATCGCGAGAATTACCAGCGCGACGAACAGCGTGACGCTCAGGAAGGGCAACGCGCCGAACTGTTGTTGCGCGGCCTCGCCGCCACCGGCCCATTGATACGCGACGGGAAACAACTGCAAGCCGATCACGGTCACGATGCAGCCGGTCACTACAGGTGGGAAGAACCTTCGTAAGCGCCCGACCAGCGGCGCGGCGAACATCGTGAACAGACCCGCGCCAATCACCGCGCCGCACACGCCGGCGAAACCGACGCCCGGACTCGTGCCGATCGCAATGACCGGTCCGACGCTGCTGAATGCGACGCCCTGCAGAATCGGCAGACGCACACCGAACTTCCAGATGCCGACGGTTTGCAGAATCGTCGAGATGCCCGAGCAAAACAGCGCCGTGCTGATGAGCACGGTGGTGTCGGCCGGCGACATCTTCAGCGCCGACGCGACGATCAGCGGCACCGCGATGGCGCCGATGTAAGCCACTAGCATGTGCTGCAAGCCGAGCGTGATCATCTGGCGCTTCGGCAGAATGCGATCGACGGGGTGTATGGCGGTGTTCATGACGTGTCTCCAAATTGTGTTTATCGATCGGAGCGCGCCGCACGGACCTAGCCGCGCGGCACTACGACGCGCGCCGACCGGATCTCCCGTCAGGCCGCAACCGGCACGGCCAGACAGGCGTGGAAGCGGTCGGTCAGTGCGGCGCGATCGAGATCGCGTCCGATGAAAACGATGCGGCACGAGCGCGGCTCGCTACCCCACACTTGCGCCGCGCGCAGTTCGATGACGTTGTGCACGCCTTGCAGCACATAGCGATGCAACTGGCCTTGCACGGCGAGAATGCCTTTCATACGGAACAGGTTCGTGGCATCCGAGTCGCGCAGTTCGGCGAGCCATGCTTGCAGCGCGTCGAGGTCGATATCCGCGTCGACTTCGATCCCGACCGAGGAAACGCTTTCGTCGTGCTGGTGAGCGGCGTGATCGTCGTCGTGATGGGCATGCTCGTGTTCGTGTTCTTCGTGACCGTGCGTGTGTTCGTCTTCATGCAGGCCATCGGTCTCGACGAGAATTTGCGAGAACTCGTTTGCGCCCACGCCAAGAATCTTGCCGAGGTCGATCTGTGCATAGCTCGACTCGACGATTTCCGCCGTGGCATTGAGTCCACGAATGCGTTGCGTCAGCGAAGCGATATCGTCTGGTCCCACCAGATCGACCTTGTTGATGACGATACGGTCCGCGCACACGATCTGATCGACGGCCTGGTTGTCGCTGCCGTCGAGCACCAGATCGTCCAGATGCGCGGCGATATGCTTCGCATCCACCATCGTGACGACGGCGTCGAGGGTGACTTGTTTAGCGATGGGATCGTCGAGAAAGAACGTCTGTGCAACCGGATACGGATCGGCAAGCCCGCTGGTTTCGACGATGATGTGATCGAGCCGGTCCGGCCGCTCCACGAGCATGCGCACGATCCTCACCAGATCCTCGCGCACCGCGCCGACGCAGCACACGCAGCCGTTCGTCATTTCATAGATCTCTTCGGTCGATTCGAGCACGAGGCCACCGTCGATGCCGATTTCGCCGAATTCGTTTTCGATCACCGCGATCTTGCGGCCGTGCTTCTCGCGCAGGATGTAGTTGAGCAGCGTCGTTTTGCCGGCGCCGAGAAAGCCGGTCAGCACCGTGACGGCGATCTTCTCGATTTCGTTGTGGGTGGTGTGAATGTGATTCATGGCTCGTCTCCGTTTCTTCGTTCGTAAAGCAGTTCGGCTATCAGGCGATATGCGGTGCTTGTGCCTCGACTTCTCGCCAGCGTTTGACGGTGCCCGCTTCGAGACCGAACAGATCGAGCACGCGGCCAAGCGTGTGCTCGATCATCTGGTCGAGTGAAGCGGGGCGCGCATAAAACGCCGGCACGGGTGGCGCGACGATCGCGCCCATTTCGGTTACGGCAATCATGTTGCGCAGATGCGCCAGCGTGTACGGCGTTTCACGCGCGAGCAGCACCAGCGGGCGGCGCTCTTTCAACGTGACATCGGCGGCGCGCGAGATCAGGCTTGACGACATGCCGCTGGCAATTTCGGCAAGCGTCTTCATCGAACAGGGCGCGACGATCATGCCCAGCGAGCGGAACGAGCCGCTGGAGATGGCCGCGGCCATGTCGTCGCAGCGATAGGTGGCGCTGGCTAGCGCGCTGACGTCGGCGAACTTGTAGTCGGTTTCGTGCGTCATCGTGAGTAACGCGCTGCGCGAAACGGTCAAATGCGTTTCGATATCAAGCTGACGCAGCAATTGCAGCAGACGCACGCCATACGTAAAGCCGGATGCGCCGCTGATGCCGACTACGAGTCGCCGCGCGCTCATCGCTGGACTCCGGTGGCGTGGGCCAGAATGTTGACGGCCTGTTGCGAAGCGCGCTCGCTGATCTGCGCGCGGATGCCGTCGAAATGCGCGCCGCGCGTCGCGTCGATGCCCATACGCGACGTGGTGCCCGCCGCGGACGACGAAGGGTCGAGCGGACTGCCCGGCAATCCATTGACGATAAACACGTCCTCGTGCGGCTGAAAATGCGTGGCGATCGCCCACAGCACCTGCGAGTCGTTAGTGATGTCGATGTCGCTATCCACGGCGACGACGTTCTTCAGGTAGGGATCCCAACCGAGCAGCGCGAGCATGACCTGGCGTGCTTCGCCGTCGCGCGTCTGATTCAGCGCGACGTAGCAGTGGAAATGCGTGCCGGAGTTGGGGTAGTGCAATGCTGTGACGGACAGGAAGCGCGCCTTCAGCTTCTCGCTCATCTCCGCTTCGCGCGGTAAGCGGGCTAAAGTCAAATGTTCTGCGTAAGGACCGCCAACTACATCGACGAGCCACGCATCGCGACGACGCATCATCGTGTCGACGCGCAGCACGTTGTTCGTCGAGCGGTCCGACGAATAGCCGGTGAATTCGCCGAACGGGCCTTCTTCGGCGTGCGCGGACGGATCGATCGTGCCTTCCAGCACGAACTCGGCGGAAGCGGGCACGCCGATGCCGTAGCGCGGCGTGCGCACCAGTTCCAGCGGCGCACCGAACAGACCGCCTGCGATTGCGCGTTCGTCGGTGCCGAACGGCACGCGTGCGGCGGCGGCCAGCATGAACAGCGGATGCGCGCCGATCACCATCGCGACTTTCAACGTGTCGCCGCGTGCCTGGGCGGTTTGCAGCATGCGCCAGAGGTGGCCGCGCGAATGCAGACTGGTGGCCAGGGCGTTTTTCGCGTGGCGCATCGAACGGTGATAGCTGAGGTTTGCCACGCCGGTGACTGGATCTTCCGCGACGATCACTGCATTCGTGACGTACGGGCCACGGTCGGTATCGAAGTGGCGGATCATCGGCAATTGCGCGAGATCTACTGCGTCGCCTTCAATCACCTGGTCCAGTACGGGGCCGTTCGCAACGAACACGGGTGCGACAGGCGCATTGGCGCGTTGTTGATATGCGTCGAACAGACCGGCCGCGTCGACATCGAACAGACGCCCAATGCGTGTACGCGAAGCAAAGAAATTCGTGACGAGCGGCGTTGCGATCCCGTCGACCTTTTCGCAAAACAGCATGGGATGCTGTCCGCGCGCCGCGAGTTCGGCGACGACCGCCGTAACATCCTGATCAGCGGACAGTGGCTGCGAGAGCGTCAAAACATCATCGGGATAGTGCTCGCGATACGCATGCGCAAAGCGATGAAAATCCTGCGTGGCGCGGAAGAGGTTATCCGCCATAGTGAACTCCGTGTGAGCAACAGAGGCAGGCGCGGCGCGAACCGCGCCTGCTTTCTTTCGAACGATCAGTCAGTCAGCGTTAGGCCGGCTGCGTGACGTCATTCACGTAAGTCGCCTTCAAACGTTTTTCCGCTTCGGCAAGATCCTTCGGCGGCTTGGTCGGCTCGATTCCGACCAGACGGGCGATGTTGTTGCCCATATAGTCTTCGAGACCGTCCTCGTCCAGATTCATACCTTGCGGCGCGGGACCGCACAGCATTTCCAGTTCGCGCAGCCACATTCCCGGTTCGTTCGGCGGCGAATCCGTGCCGAACACGATCTTGTTGCGCGGCAGTTCACGAGCGAATTCGACGATGCGCGACTGATAGCACCAGCCCGATTCGCAATACACGTTCGGCGTATCCATCGCCATCCAGAACGCTTCGAACGAATAGTTGCCACCCGTCTGAATCCCGAAGTGACCGATGATGAAATTCACCATCGGGAATTCGCGGATGATCGGATAGAACTGCGTCGGGATCGTGTACGGTCCGTCGCCGGTGTGAATCAGCACGACCACGCCGAGCTCAGCGCATTTCTTCATGGCCGGGCGCAACCAGTCGAGCGCGCGGTCCGGCCGGTAGCCGTGCATGTTCGCGTGCAGCTTGAGCATCTTGAAGCCGTACTCCTTCACGTGGAATTCGAGCTCAGCCGCGCCATTTTCCGGACCCCAACGCGGGTTGTACGTGAAGTTGCCGATAAAGCGATCCGGGTACTTCTGCGTCAATTCGGCGATATACGACATGTAGTCGCGAATGCCTTCACGACCGCGGCGATTGCCGTCGCGATAGCCGGTGTTGCCCGGCGGCGGCTGAATGAAGCCCATGTCGATCCGGCGCGGCTTGCCGTTGATGATGTACGGACCGTCCATCATCTTCAGCAGGCGTTCGCCGGTGAATGGCTCGCCGGTATGACGCCACGCTTCGTCGACGAGATTCGTGGGATGCAGATGGGTATCGATGATCATCAGCGGGCTCCTGCGTAGTCGGCCTGGCCCGCGTGTTTCTTCGCGGCGCCGGCGTGGTGTTTCAGATAGGCTTGCGCTTCTTCCACGCTCTTCGGCGGCGCGCTCGGCTCGATGCCGATCATGCGGGCGAGGTTGTTGCCGAGATAGTCCTCGAGCGTGTCTTCGTCGAGATTCAAGCCTTGCGGCGGTTCGTGGCACAGCACTTCGAGCAAACGCAGCCACATGCCCGGCTCGTTCGGCGGTGTGTCGGAGCCGTAGAGAATCTTGTGCGTGGGCAGCACCTTCGCGAATTCGACGATTCGCGATTGCAGGCACCAGCTCGATTCGCAGTACACGTTCGGCGTATCGAGCGCCATCTGGTACGGCTCGAAGCAATACACACCGCCCGTCTGCACACCGAAGTGCGCCATGATGAAATTCACCGACGGGAATTCGCGAATCAGCGGATACCACTCGCTCGGAATGCTGTACGGGCCGTCGCCGGTGTGGAGCTTCACGAGCAGGCCAAGATCCGCGCATTTGCGCAACGCGGGGCGCAACCAGTCGAGCGCGCGGTCGGGACGGTACGCATGCATGTTGGCCTGCAACTGCACCATCTTGAAGCCGTGTTCCTTCGCATAGAACTCGATGGCTTCAGCACCGTTCTCCGGACCGCAACGCGGGTTGTAGACGAAACAGCCGAGCAAACGGTCCGGATACTTTTGAACGCATTCGACCGTGTACGCCATGTAGTCGTCGATCGACTCGCGGCCCGAGCGTTCGCCGTCGGTCCACGTATAGATGGTGTTGCCTTGCGGCGGCTGGATGAAGGCCTTGTCGATACGGCGAGGCTTGCCGTTGATGATGTAAGGGCCGTCCATCACTTCGATCAGACGCTCGCCGGAAAATGGCTCGCCGTCATGGCGCCACGCGAGGTCGACCAGATTGGTCGGATAACAGCTAGTGTCGATGATCATGTACTCGATCTCCTTGAGAGGAACTGGTGTATCCAGTTGCCGGATCGCGGGCAGGCGCATCGATGGAACCCAGCCCGTTGGGCTTGCCCATGCGGCCCTTTGCAAGACGCTGTTTTTGAGCGCCTTCCCCTCGCCGGCATCGAGTGTCACACTGATGTGCACTGCTGCTTGCGATGCAGTCTCACAAGATAAAAACGCTCTGTACAATATTTTTTAACCACGATCTTGATACGTTTGCGATATGGACATCCGGCTGTTGCGTTACTTCGCGGTGCTTGCCGACGAACTGCATTTCGGCCGGGCAGCCGCGCGGCTGCACATTTCCCAGCCGCCGCTGAGTCAGCAGATTCGTATCCTCGAAGAAGAGATGGGCACTGCGTTGTTCTCGCGCTCGCAGCATCGTGTCGAACTCACGGAGGCAGGGAAAACACTTAAAGAGCAGGTGCCGTTGATCTTCGCGCAGTTCGAACGCGCGATCGATCTGACGCGTTGTGCGGGACGTGGCGAAGTGGGGAGTCTTGAGATCGGCATCATCAGTTCGGCGATGGTCGAGCCGATTCCACACGCGCTACGCGTATTCGCGGAGAAACATCCGCAAGTACGATGGACGCTGCACGAGATGACGCCGGCCGCGCAGATTCTCGCGTTGAAAGAGCGGCGGCTCGATGTGTGTTTCTTTCGCGTCTCGCACGAAGACCCGGAGATTCGCAGCGAAGTGGTGATGCGCGAGTCGGCGGTGGTGGCGTTGCCGTTGGGGCATGCGCTTGCATCGCGTGGGGAGATTGCGTTGCGGGAGTTGGAGGCCGAGCGTTTCGTGTCGTTTGGTTTGCGGCAGTCGCAACTGGCGCGCTTTCTTCAGGACTGCTGCGTCGAAGCAGGGTTCACACCTCGCATCGAACAGGAAGTGGTCGAGGTGCATACGCTGTTGTGCCTCGTGCGCGAAGGCTTGGGCGTGGCACTGCTGCCTTCTTCCGCGCGGCAGTTGTCGACGGGCGGCGTTGCGTTCGTGCCGGTGGCCGCGCCGCGTCCCGAAGTATCGCTGCACGCGCGCTATCGTGCCGAAACGCCTTCACCGGTGCTGTCGCTGTTTCTCGATACCGTGCGGGAAGTGGCGGCCAGTACGAGCTAACGCGTGCTGTTAGTTTGAGCGACCAGGTTGCGTATCACGTCGATTAACGGTGCCACACGCTCGGCTTTCTCGCGCGGCCACACGGCGTAAAGGTTGTAGTGCGTTGGAATTTCCACTCGTGTGAGTTCGACTAGGTCGCCGTTGCGTTGCGCGTCGGCGGCGAGCAGGCCGCGCGCCAAACCTGCGCCTACGCCTGCGCTCGCGGCTGCGATCAACCCGGCCGCGTTGTCGAAAACCGCCACTGCGTCGGGCTCGACCTCGGGCAAGCCCGCAGCGGCGAGCCAGGGAATCCACGAGCGCTTCGTATAGCCTAGCAACGGCAAATCCAATAGCTGCTCAGGCGTGAGCGGCACACTAAGCCCGCGTGCCTGCAATAGCGAAGGCGAACCCACCGCCGTCAGACGGTCACCGCAAATCAGTGCGTTTTCGAAGCCGTCCCATTCTCCATACCCGTACCGCAACGCAATATCCACGCGCTCGAACGCGCTGCGATCGTGGCGCGGCGTGGACAACACCGTGAGCGATGTGCCGGTCAGCGCGCCGAGCAAGGTGGGCAAACGCGCCACCAGCCAGCTCTGCGCGAGTTCGGGATCGACGTCGAGCGTGATGGACTGCTTGACCGTCCGCTCTTTTACCGACGACAACGCGCGGTCGATTTGCTCGAAGCCATCCGTCAACTGATTCGCGAACAACACGCCCGCATCCGTCAGCACCACGCGGCCGCTTTCGCGTACGAAAAGCGGCTGGCCGACGAACTCTTCGAGCGTGCGGATCTGCTGGCTGATCGCGCTATGCGTGAGCGACAACTGCCGCGCCGCGCTCGAAAAGCTGCCGACGCGCGCGGCCTGCAGAAAGGCTTGCATCGACTGGATAGACGGATAGCGCTTCAACATGGTGTTAGCCGGACTGACAGACGGTGGAAGAAATGGTCGCTGGCGTTGCGCTTAACGGCTTTCAATAATGGCCGCAAGCACGCGGCCCTTGTCCCGCATCGACGCATCCACTCATGCATGCGCCGCGCTGCACAATCACATTCAGGAGACAGCGCATGATCGAGATCGTGGTCAACGACACGCGGCACTCGCTCGACAATGTACCGGAAGACATGCCCCTGTTGTGGGTGTTGCGCGACCGGCTCAAATTGACCGGCACGAAATTCGGCTGCGGCGGCGGCTTTTGCGGCGCGTGTACGGTGCATCTGGAAGGCGAGGCAGTGCGCTCCTGTTTGCTGCCCGCTGTTGCCGTGGCGGGCAAACGCATTACGACGATAGAAGGGTTGTCGAAGGACGGCCGGCACCCGCTGCAACTCGCGTGGATCGCGGAGGATGTGCCGCAATGCGGCTACTGCCAGTCCGGCCAATTGATGCAGGCGGCCGCGTTTCTCAAGGACAAGCCGATCGTCAACGACGAAACCATCACGGCGGCGATGTCGGGCAACATCTGTCGATGCGGAACCTACGCACGTATTCGCATGGCGATCAAGCGCGCGGCGTCCGGAGATCCCGTGTTGGCGACGGTGGATATGCCTGAGTGCGCAGCGACCTGCTCGTCCTATGTCACGAACGAGGAGGCCTGAATGCGCAACGACAAAGAGGTGTTGACCGGTGGTCATGGCGCTGCGCGTCGGCGGTTTATTAAACAGAGTTCGGCGTTGGTGGCTTCCGGGCTCGCAATCGGCTTCCAGTTGCCCGAAGCGTTTGCCAAGGGCGACGACAGAAGCGGCGATCCCAAACCGCAGGCCGGTGAATTCGAACCGAATGCGTGGGTGCGCGTGCTACCGGACGATACGATCAAACTCGTCGTCCATAAACACGATTCCGGCACGGGGACGCGTACCGCGCTCGCTGCGATGGTCGCGGAAGAACTGGACGTCGATCTGTTTCGCGTCGGTGTGATCACGCCGGAGAATCCGTTTTACGGCGACTACATTCATCCGTTGTGGAAAGTGTTTTCGACGGGCGGGAGTACGAGCGTGTCGTTGGAATACGAACGCTTGCGACGTGCGGGTGCGACGGCCCGCGCCATGCTGATTGCTGCTGCAGCGAAACAATGGAATGTGGCGCCGTCGACGTGTTCGACGGAAAACGGCTTCGTGGTCGATAAGGCCAACGGCAAGCGTGCCAACTATGGGTCGCTTGCGCAGGTCGCGGCGCAGATGCCCGCGCCGAAAGACGTTGTTTTGAAAGATCCGTCGCAGTTCAAATACATCGGCAAATTGCGGACTAAGCGCGGCGCTGCGGAGAAGGCGAGGGGCGCGTTTCCATACAGCATCGACGTGTCGTTGCCGGGCATGCTGGTCGCGGTCGTCACGCGTGCGCCGGCGATCGATGCGCGTGTGCGTAGCGTGGACGCTAAGGCTGCGTTGGCCGTGCCGGGCGTGCGGCAGGTGTTGCAGATTCCTGGCCGGCCCGACATTCTCGGCGGCAATCAGGCGGGTGTTGCTGTGTTAGCCGATGACTACTGGTCCGCGCATAAGGGGCAGGCGGCGTTGCATGTGGAGTGGGAAGACAGTCCGCTGGAGACTTTCGATAGCAGCACGCTTGCTGCGCGTCAGGCGGCGTGGCTCGATGATCCCGCGGCGCGGGTGGTGCCGACTATTCAGAGTGGAGATTCGAAGACCGCGTTTCCGCTCGGGGCGCGGGTGATCGAGGCTGCTTATTCGATGCCTTATAAGGCGCAGTGTCCGCTTGAGCCGATTAACGTGACTGCGTGGGCTAAGAACGACGGTTCAATTGAGTATTGGGGTGGACTGCAAGTGCCGTCGACGGTGCAGGAAGCGGCTGAGATGATCGGCCATATTCCTGCGAATCGTGTCGTGCTGCATGAGCTTGTTTCAGGCGGCAGCTTTGGGTCGCGTGAGTCGAAGTACTGGCTTTTTGAAGTGACGTGGCTCGCGTTGAAAGTCGGGAAGCCGGTCAAGTTGATGAATAGCCGTGAAGATGAAATGCGGGCGCTTTACTACCACTCGGCGAGTTTTCATCGGGCGAAGGCTGTGCTCGATTCGCGCGGGAATCTGGCGACGTTGCAATTGCGCGCGGTGATGCCTGCTTCGCCGGAACAATGGGAGCCCGGGTATTTCGATCGGCCGGATCGAATGGATTACAGCACCACTGAAGCGATCAGCAAGTATGAGTTTACTTATGGGGCGCCGCATGTGGATATTGGTTGGGTGCGCCATGAAACGGGTGTGCCGACCGGCTGGTATCGGGCGGTGAGTTATATCCCGAATGTGTTTGCGGTTGAGTCGTTTATGGATGAGGCCGCGCATGCGGGGCATCGGGATCCCGTTGAGTTTCGGCTCGCGCATATGAAGGATCCGAGGCATCAGGCTGTTTTGCGGGAGGCGGCCAAGCGGGCCGGGTGGGGGCAGGCGCTCTCTGCTGGGACTGCTTTGGGCGTGGCGACCAATCAGGCGTATGGCAGTTATGTGGCGGTGGTAGCGCGGGTGGCGCGGAAGGGTGATGGCGTCGTGGTTGAGAAGCTGACTTGCGTGGCGGATTGCGGGTTGGCGGTTTCGCCTGGTGGGGTCGAGGAGCAGCTCTATGGCGGCTTGATGTGGGGACTAGGGCATGCGACCGCGGATCGGGTCGATATTCGGCACGGGCAGGTGCAGCAGAGGAACTTCGATACGTACCGGGTGATGCGGATGAGTGATATGCCGGAGGTCGATGTTTTCATCGTGCAAGGAGATACGTCTAAACCCGGTGGCGTGGGGGAGTTGTCGAGTCCTTCGGTGGCGCCGGCGGTGGGGAATGCGGTTTTCAGGCTGACCGGGAGGAGGGCTAGGGAGACGCCTTTTGATCTGGTGAAGATGGCCGGGAAAGCGAAGGCTTGAAAACGAGGCCGGTCGGTCACATTGCGATATCCCAAGGGATGCTAGCTTGCGTCATGGGATCGATACCTTGCTGTCCGCGTGTCGGGCTAAACCGACGCTCGCCGTTCATCCGCCGTGCGGCTGCGGATCGGCGCTTCGCTGTCATTCGCGACGCGACGCGGACAGCCGCAGTCGAGGAGTGCCATCAACTCTGCGGTTGGTCCTGTGGAACAATATCGCCCGCGGCGACGACGGCATTCCTTCCACTCCTTTTGGCCGCGTACAGCGCCAGATCAGCTGAATTCGTCAATTCATCTAGTGACGATGGAAGTGAGCGTCGACCAGTCGCGCATCCAATACTCACCGTGAAATGTGGAATTGCTTCGAACGGTATTGCCGGAGGGCCACAGTCAACTTCCTGACGGATAGCTTCAGCGATCTTAAGTGCTCCCGCTTTGTCCGTATGAGGCAGCACGACAACAAACTCTTCCCCGCCATATCGCGCAGCGAGATCGCCACGACGACGCACGTGTCGATTGATACATTCCGCGAGGTGTTTCAATGCAATATCACCTTGAGCGTGACCGTGCCTGTCGTTGTATTGTTTGAAGTTATCCGCATCGACGAACAGCAGCGACAAAGAACCATCGCTGCGCTGCAGTGTTGCCCACTCGTTTTCGAGGGCATGGTCGAGAGCACGGCGGTTCTTGAGCCCCGTAAGCGAGTCGGTTCGCGTTAGCTCCTTGAGCAGTACCTGAGCCTTTGCGTGGTCCCGCAATGCAAAAGCAAGGAGCCAGACCACCGCGCAGAACGCAAGGCTAACAGACGACGCGGAGATTCCGACTATCCATGTCAGTCGTTTCCAGGATGCCAGTACGTCAGTTTCCGCCGGCGCGACAACGGCGATAAGCGGCGTTCCGGGAACCCGCTGAAATGTATATAGGCGCACGACCCCGTCCGAGATCGAGGGGGCAGCATAGAACCCGGAATCATGGTTCACCATACGCGGAAACGTCGGTGACTTACCCACGTTGACCAGCCTGGCATTGCTCATTGCGGGATTTCTGGCCACCAGCGTACCGTCCGTGCGGACGATCGCAGTGACACCGTTTGGCCCAACGTCCAGTTTTGCGAGCAGTTGATTAAAGTATTCGACGTCAATGGCAACAATCGCCACTCCAGCGAACGACCCGTCTGGCCGGTTCATTCTTCGCGTCATCGCAATTGACTGCGCCCCTGGCCGCGACCGCGGCCGGTAGACGGATGACACATAAAGGCCAATATTCGCCGAATTGCGATGTGCAATGAAATAGTCACGGTCGCTGAAATCCCAATTGTGGGCGCGCGAGCAGCAGCCGTCGGTCAGATGACCCCGATCATCTGTAATCCCCATGCCGGTGACGTACTCAGCAGCGGTTCGATCAAACAGCAATTCGTGACGCAGGTCCGGATCCATAGCCTGGATGGCGGGATTGTTCAGCGACGCTACCAGAGTGCGAAGGGACGTGTCAGACGTTTCAATGGTCCGGGCGATGTTGCTGACCAGAACGGCGGTGACGTTTCTGGACATTTCATGAGCATGTTCGACAGTCGTGTCACGTGCGGCCAGAAGCGTGAGCACGCTGATTGCCATTACGGCCACGGCCATCAGGCTGGCTAGAGCACCGACGATCAAGGGATGTCGGCCCGCGAGAACAGCCAGTTTTCCGGTGGTGATAGAAACAGACACGTTAATGTTGTCGTGAGAACACTCGGTCCATACGTCGTCGTCGCGCAGTCGTGGCGAGAATATCGACTTGGTGCAGCGGGTCCAGCGGCAAAGGATTGCCCGAGTGTCGTGGGTAGCCGATGACCGGGTTTACGGCAAAGGCAGTAAAAAGTAGAGGCTACGGCACACCTGCAGGACAATTTTACCGCACCCCCTGACGGCAAAAATGGCCAGTAGCGTAACTGGAGAAATGCTCCCGCGCACGTTTGGCCGTCACTCGGACTCGGCTCGAAAGACAAGCTGTCGGCCGATTCCGAAGGCGCCACGACCGAGCGCCAGATCCTATTAAAACAGAATAAAAATATATTTGTATCGAAATCAACAAACATGTAGATTACGTTACATGAATGAATTCACCGACTGGCTGCTGCTCGTGCTGTCGCTGCCGACGGACAGTGCGACGGCGCGCATGCGGTACTGGCGCGCGCTGAAGGCAAAAGGCTGTGCGGTGCTGCGCGATGGCGCGTATCTGCTCCCTGTGTCGGGCGAGGCGGGGATGGCTGAAATGTGTGACGGCATCCGACAGGCGGGCGGGGCCGCCTATTTGATGTGGTTTACAAGCCGCGATGCGTCCCAGGAACAGCAATTTCGGACCCTATTCGACCGCGCAGACGACTACGCGAATTTTCAGCGGTCCGTGGAGGATGCCCGGAAAACGCTTGCCAGCATCAGCCTCGCCGAGGCTTCCAGGCTCGTGCGCAAGATACGTAAGGAATTTGAAGCGATTGCCGCAGTTGACTTCTTCCCGAACGACTCATTGGTTCGAGCGCAGTCCGCCTGCCACGACTTTCTCGAAGCTGCGGAAGCCGTGTTGTCTCCAGGTGAGCCACACCAGGGCGAAGGGGCCATTCGCCCCTTGGATCATGACAAGTTTCAGGGGCGCGTTTGGGCTACCCGTCAACATCTTTGGGTTGATCGGGTGGCCAGCGCGTGGCTCATCAAACGTTTTGTTGATAGCAACGCGCGGTTCCTGTGGCTTGCTTCCCCGGGCGAGTGTCCTGAGGACGCTGTGGGGTTCGACTTCGATGGCGCGAGCTTCTCGCACATCGATGGCCGCGTGACCTTTGAAGTGCTCGCTGCCAGTTTTGGCGTCGACAGCGAGCCTGGGATGACGGGACTCGCGAACATGGTTCATGCGCTCGATATCGGTGGCCTCGTCGTACCGGAGGCCGCCGGCTTCGAGGCAGTCATGACAGGTGCACGAGAACGCGGCCTGGGTGATGACGACCTCGTTAGCGAAATGGGTCATGTGCTGGACTCTTTGCTCGCACATTTCGCCGCATCTGAAAAGAGTACGGCCAGATAACGTAGCGGTCGTCCCGACAACGCCATTGCTCTATTCAATCCAGTCGCACGCCGCAGTCAACAAGTCGAGGCGAAGCCAAAAATGAAACACAGTCAGTTAGAGCATGAGGATGACATGGCTACTACTCGAGAGGCGCCGCCCGAGTCAGTCAGCTTCCGGCAGGCGTTCTGGTATTGGCTTCGCCTTGGTTTCATCAGTTTTGGCGGACCTGCTGGGCAGATTGCCATCATGCATCAGGACCTAGTCGAGCGGAAACGCTGGATTTCCGAAAAGCGGTTTTTGCATGCTTTGAACTACTGCATGATTTTACCTGGCCCGGAGGCACAGCAACTCGCCACGTACATCGGTTGGTTGATGCACCGGACATGGGGCGGCGTCATTGCCGGGGGTCTCTTCGTATTGCCGTCCCTCTTTATCCTGATAGCGCTTTCATGGATCTACACGGCATTCGGCAGCGTGCCTGCCGTGGCTGGTGTGTTATACGGCATCAAGCCGGCTGTTACCGCCATTGTCGTGTTCGCGGCTTACCGCATTGGCTCTCGCGCCTTGAAGAACGCCTGGTTATGGGCAATTGCAGCGGCCGCGTTCCTCGCCATTTTCGTATTGAATTTGCCCTTTCCCGTGATCGTCCTGGTCGCGGGCATCATCGGTTACTTTGGCGGTAAATATGCCCCGACCAGGTTCGCTGTTGGCGGAGGCCACAAAGCCGGTGACACCGCCTTTGGCCGCGCAATCCTCGACGACGACACACCCACGCCCAGACACGCGCTCTTCACGTGGAAGCGGTTTGTTGTCGTGTTTGCCGTCTTCGTTCTTATCTGGCTCGTCGTCATCGGCACGCTAACCGCCTTGTATGGCTGGACCGGAACGTTCACGCAAATGGCGTGGTTTTTCACTAAAGCTGCGTTGCTGACGTTCGGCGGCGCATATGCCGTTCTTCCTTACGTCTACCAGGGCGCGGTCGACAACTATCACTGGCTGACCAGTCTTCAGATGATAGATGGCCTCGCCCTGGGCGAGACGACGCCGGGACCGCTCATCATGGTCGTCTCCTTTGTGGGATTCGTCGGCGGTTGGACCAAGGTCGTGTTCGGACCAGACGCCGCACTCGCGTCAGCAATCGTCGCCTCTGTCGTCGTGACGTTCTTTACTTTCCTTCCATCCTTCTTGTTCATTCTGCTCGGCGGCCCATTCATCGAGACGACTCACGGCAATCTAAAATTCACAGCGCCGCTAACCGGCATAACCGCAGCTGTAGTTGGTGTGATCGTGAACCTCGCCGTGTTCTTTGCCCTTCACGTGCTATGGCCGCATGGGCTGCATGGCGGCTTCGACTGGCCGTCGCTGGTGATCGGCTTGAGCGCGGGCGTCGCCTTGTTTCGATTCAAGGTCGGTGTGATATCAGTCATTTTGACGTGCGGCCTTGTGGGTCTCGCGTTGCGCTTGTTTCTGTTTTAAGGAACGCGAGCCCAATGCGGCGCACGACCGTCAAGCTATCAGTTGGGCACCCTTTCTTCAGATCCTAGCGTTAAGACCTGGACGCCATTTTGGGTCACGGCCACGGTATGTTCAAACTGCGCCGACAGTTGCCCATCGCGCGTGACCACGGTCCAGCCGTCTTCTTCGGTTCGAACAGAACGTCGCCCCTGGTTGATCATGGGTTCGATGGTGAACACCATGCCTTCCTGCAACAACAAACCCGTCTGCGGCTTTCCCCAATGCAGCACTTGCGGTTCCTCGTGCATTTCACGCCCGATGCCATGTCCGCAATATTCCCGAACGACCGAATAGCCATTTCTGCGAGCGTGCCGCTCGATAGCATGACCCACATCGCCAAGTCTGGCGCCGGGGCGAACGGCCTTGATCCCTTTCCACATCGCTTCGTAGGTCACTTGCACGAGCCGTTTTGCCAGTGGAGACACCTCTCCCACAAGATATGTCTTACTGGAATCCGCGATGTATATGAGCGGACACATCGGTCGCATCGCGCTCATCCTTCAGCCGATAGCGCGCTTACCGACGACCCACCCGCCACATGCATCTGCACCGCCGGGACGAGCGGGCGGGTTCCTCAGTTCTTTAACGGCAGCCAGATCTCAAGCCCGCCCATCCCGCTGACGGGATCGAACTTCTCGTCGTAGCGCTCAAAATTCGGCGCATCGGCAGGAATATGTCCCGATGCCGGCAGCCACTGGTTCCAGATCGTATTCCAGGTGCGCCGGATAGTCGAAACATGCTCGCGATGGCTGAACACCGCATACCGCTGCGGCGAAATGCGCAAGCGACTCAGATCGGCAGGTAATGCGGAAAAGTCGCTGACTTCGACGCCGCACAGATAATCGATGTTGCCGCTGTCGTCGGCGTTATAGCAAACGCCATACGCCACATTGCCGACTTGCCCAGGCACTTTGCCGAAGTAGTCGCCAAAACGCTGCCACTGCGACGGAATCGCGGCACAGGTTTCGCTGGTGTAACGCTCGCTCAGGCCCGCGACGAGAAACGCTTTGCCGTCTTCAAAGCGCGGCGGTTCGAGATGGGTAAGCAGGGTTTCGTCCATTTTGATCGGCTCCACGAGGGCGAGATTGTCGAGATGGCCACGCGCGCGCAGCGCGTCGGGCGTGAGCCCGAATTGATCGCGAAACGCACGCGTGAATGCCTCGTGAGAACCGTAGCCGGCGTCGATGGCGACCGCGAGAATATCCGGTGCGCCGCTCGCCAGCCGACGCGCCGCTTCGCTCAAGCGACGCCCGCGCACGTAGCGCATCACCGAAAACCCCGTGGCCGCTTCGAAGGCGCGCGCCAGGTGAAAACGCGACACGCATCCGCAGTTAGCGATGTCGTCGAGCGTCAACTCGTGGGCAAAGTGGCTTTCGATAAACCACAGCGCTTTTCCAACCGGGTTCATATGGCTCTCATGTCAGCATGGAACCAGCATAGCGAGCGCCGATGCGGGGTGTTTGATCGGGATTGCGGTTTTGCGGAAACGCGTTTTAGTAGTTTTCGGTCGCGGCTTTGTTGCCCGTGGCGGTGGAATGTTCGTCCGCTGCCGTCGCGTGGTGACCGTGAGCGTCTTCGTGAGCACCCGCACCGCCCGCGTGCCCCGTCCGCAACAACAAGCCACCTAGAATCCCCGCCACCGCCGCAAAAATCGCCCCAGACAAAAACGCGACGTGATACCCGCTATTCAGCGCCGCCACGGCATTGCCAGATGACGCCTGCATCGCCTCACTCCGCGCCGCGGCCAGACTCGCCAGCACCGCAAGCCCGAGCGCGCCACCCATCATGAACGACGTATTGACGATACCCGACGCGAGCCCCGAATCGCCAGGATCAACATCGCTCATAGCCGCGAGCAGCATCGGATTAAACGCAATCCCCGCGCCGAAGCCGAGCAGAATCATCCCCGGCATGACATCGAGCACAAAACTGCCGCCAACTGGCGCGCGGGCGAACAACGCAAGACCGCAAGCCGCGACCAGCAGCCCCACGGCCAGCGGAACACGCAGCCCGAAGCGCATCACCACCCGCGCCGACAGCCCGAGCGAAAAGAACCCCATGATCAGATTAGCCGGCAGGAACGCAAGCCCGACCTGCAACGGCCGATACCCGAGCACACGCTGCAAATACAGCGCGGAGATAAAGAACCAGGCAAACATCGCAGCAGCCCACAACACGCCGACTACATTCGCCGTCGCCACATTGCGCAAGCGAAACAAAGCGAGCGGCATCAACGGATGCTGCACACGCGATTCGATCACGAGAAACACAATAAGCAGTGCCACCGCGGCAAACAGCAAGCCGAGCGTCTGTGCCGAAGTCCAGCCAGCTTCATTGCCGTTCACAACAGCGTAGACAGCGAGCATCAGCGAAACGGTGACGGACACCGCGCCGGCCACATCGAGCCGCTCGCCGTGCGCATGACCGCGCGCGGACGGCAACAGCGCGACACAGAGTGCGTACACGGCGACACCAATGGGCAGATTGACGAGAAAGATCCAGTGCCAGCTCAGCAAATTGGTAAGCAACCCACCGAGCAACACGCCGATACTGCCGCCGCCCGCACACACGAACCCATACACCCCCATGGCTTTCGCGCGTTCGCCGGGTTCGGTGAACAGATTCATGATGAGCGACAGCGAGACCGCAGAAACGATGGCGCCCGCTACACCTTGAACCGCACGCGCGCACACCAGCAGTCCTTGCGAATTGGAAATCCCGCAAGCAAGCGATGCCAGCGTAAACAACGTAATGCCGATGAGAAACAGCTTGCGATGCCCATACAGGTCGCCGAGCCGGCCGCCTAGCAGCAGGCAACCACCGAACGTCAGCATGTACGCATTCACCACCCACACGAGCGACGTCTCGGTAAACCCAAGATCCGCAGCGATGGACGGAAGCGCGACGTTCACGATCGTCGTATCGAGCACGATCATGAGCACGCCGAGGCACAGCACGACCAGTGCGAGCCAGCGCTTGTTACCGTGGATGGAATGGGTCATGCGGGCGACTCCTTAGGCATGGTCGATTGGATGCCGAACATGCCGGGGCTGACACAGGTGCCACGCCAGAAGACCCGGCGCAGTCCAGACCAGCCTTTTTGGCAAGTCGTTGACGACAATGCGATTTGCCAGTCTAGCACCCGTCATTTTCGGCCCACAACTACGAGTTCCAGGTCGGCGCGAACCTCAATCGCCGCCGAGCAATTCGTACTTGCCGCCGCGCTCCAGTGCACGCTGATACGCCGGCCGCGCATGAATGCGCTTGAGGAAATCGACCACTGCCGGAATCTGGCCTTCCATGCCGCCGCGCGCCGTGCCGGCTTCGAGCGGGAAACTCATCTGCACGTCCGCCGCCGTGAAGTCGTTGCCGACGAACCAGCCGGTCTTGCTCAACTTCTGATCGATATAACCGAGGTGCAGCTTCAACTGCGGATCGATGAAACTCGATTGCAGCGTGCGGGCGATCTTGCGCGCGATCGGCTTCGCGAAAAACGGCATCGGCGCGCTGGCAATCCGCAGCGCCACGAGCTTGAGCAACAGCGGCGGCATTGCCGAACCTTCAGCGTAATGCAGCCAGTACGTGTAGCGTAGCCGCTCCGGTGTGCCCGGCGCCGGCGCGAATCGTCCCTGCCCGTATTTGTCGATCAGATATTCGATGATGGCGCCCGATTCGGCGATCGTCTGGCCGTCGTCGGTAATCACCGGCGATTTGCCGAGCGGATGCACCGCGCGCAACTCGGGCGGCGCGAGCATCGTTTTCGGATCGCGCTGGTAGCGCTTGATTTCGTACGGCACGCCGAGTTCTTCGAGCAGCCACAGCACACGCTGTGAGCGGGAGTTGTTCAGATGATGGACGATCAGCATGGGTCGAGTGACGGTGGCGAGTTGAGTGTCACATCATAAGGATGTTGCGCAGAGGCGGGCCTCTAGTCGCACGTCACACGCGTGATTTGCCGCCCATCAACTGATTCGACGGCAGCGTTTCGTCGAGCAGCTTGCGCGCGCTCTCGATGCCGGCCACGGGCAGTCCCTCGGGGTTCAGCAGGCCCACCTGCACCAGCACGGAAGCCTGATCCCAATAGATGTGCTCGTTATAGAGCTTGTCGCCTCGGAAACAAACGACGGCGAGCATGGGTACCTCGAAATACTTACCGGTCGGCGCAACGCCGGGCAGCAACCAGTCGATTTCGCAGCTATGCGTGCAGCTAAAAATGAATTCATCGACGATGCGATCCGCGCCGATGGTGCGTGAAATCGGAATCAGCTTCGTATCGACGGGATTCGAATTGACGAAGTGATGCGTATAGAAACGCTTCAGATTGTCGTGACCCACGCCGCCGGTCATGGTCGGAACGTGATTGACGTAGGGTTGCGCGACCATGGTCGGCATGACGGCATCCACGTCGCGCGTGGCGAACTCGTAATAGCAATGCGCTTCCCACAGCGCGTTGAGATCGTAGACCGGGCCGAGCACCTTGCGCAGAAGAGCTAGCGTGCGCGAATACGCCATCATCGCGGCGGGCTTGTCGTATTGCGGGCGCGACGGCGCGGCGAACGCGTGATCGCAGCCCGGATACACGTATTGCTCGATTTGCGGCCGCGTGCGCAATGCGGCGCTGATCCGCTCGCGGGTTTCCGCCGGACAGTGCGAGTCGTGTTCAGGGAAGTGAAACACCATCGGGCAGCGAATGGCCGGCACTTCATCCAGATGCGCTTCGAGGCCGACGCCGTAGTAGCTGACCGCGCAATCGACATCGGTGCGCGCCGCACTCAGGAATGCGAGCTTGCCGCCGAGGCA
This sequence comes from Paraburkholderia sp. BL25I1N1, assembly GCF_003002025.1. Classification (GTDB taxonomy): domain Bacteria; phylum Pseudomonadota; class Gammaproteobacteria; order Burkholderiales; family Burkholderiaceae; genus Paraburkholderia. Next base: position 314,466 of record NZ_PVZB01000003.1, on the reverse strand, counting down.
GTAGCCCACCGTGCCGACTTTGCCGGCCTGTTCAGGCATGGCGCGCAAGGCGGCGACGGTGGCGGCGATATCGTCGATGGCCAGATCCGTGTCGAATTGGCCGAGATAGTCGAGCGCCTGGTTCATGTCGGCGTCGCCATAACCGAGCACGATGCCCGGTTTGATCCGCCAGAACAGATCGGGCACCAGCACCACATAACCTTCTTCAGCGAAGCGGTCGGCCATCGCCTTCATGGTGTCGTTGATGCCGAAAATTTCCTGCAGGAGCACGAGTCCCGGGCCCGACCCTTGCGCGGGACGCGCGACGTAGGCATTGAAACGGCCGCCATCCTGGGCGACGACTTCCATGAAAGAGGCGGCCATGCGGTGTGTCTCCATGCAGGTAATTTGAGCTATGCCATGGTACGCAACTCGAAACGTTTGAGCTTGCCGGTTTCGGTGCGCGGCAATGAATCGACGAAAACGATGACGCGTGGATATTTATACGGCGCCACACTATTTTTCACGAAATCCTGCAGTTGCGCGACCAGTTTGTCGTCGCGCTCGTAACCGGGATTCACCACGACGAATGCCTTGACGATCTGCCCGCGGGTTTCGTCCGGCACGCCGATCACGCCGCATTCGGACACCGCGTCGTGTTGCAACAGGACACTCTCCACTTCGGGCCCGGAGATGTTGTAGCCGGCGGAGACGATCATATCGTCGGCGCGCGCCTGGTAGAACACGTAACCGTCTTCGTCGAGATAGACGGAATCGCCCGGCAAGTTCCAGCCGTCGCGCACGAACTTCTTTTGCCGCTCGTCGGCGAGATAGCGGCAGCCGGTCGGGCCGCGCACCGCCAGTTTGCCGATTGTGCCCGGCGCGACCGGCTGCATGTCGTCATCCACCGCTTGCACGGCGTAACCCGGCACCGCACGACCGATGGCGTTCGGGCGAATCTCGTCGCCCTGAGCCGAAATGAAAATGTGGATCAACTCGGTGCCGCCAATACCGTCGATCATGTCGATGCCGGTCGCGTCGCGCCATAAACGCCGCGTTGAATCCGGCAACGCCTCACCCGCCGACACGGTTTTCTTCAACGAGGAGACATCGTGGAGCGCAACCAGCGGCGCCATCTGCCGATAGAACGTCGGCGCAGTGAACATGACGGTCGCATGAAAACGCTCGACGGTCTGCAGCAAAGTCTCGGGCGTGAGCTTCTCGATCAGCACTGTGGACGCGCCCACTCGCAACGGAAAACACAGCAAGCCGCCAAGTCCGAACGTAAACGCGAGTGGCGGCGTGCCGCAAAAGATATCGTTCGACGTGGGCTTGAGCACGTGGCGCGGAAACAGATCGCACATTGCCACGACATCGCGATGAAAGTGCATGCAGCCTTTCGGCGCGCCGGTCGTGCCGCTGGTGAAGGCGATCAGGCAGACGTCGTCGGCGGCGGTGTCGCACGCGGTGAAGTGGTCGGGCTTGTTGATCGCGAGCGTATCGAGGGAATCAGCGGCGTCGTCGTGAAAGAGGCGCGTTTGCTTCAGGCCCGCGCAGTAGAACTCGTCTTCTGGATCGCTGCAACGTGCGAGTTCGGCGGTCAGGCGCGCGTCGCACAACGCCGCGCCGACGTGCGCTTTCTCGATGATCTGCTTCAACTCCTTGGCGCGCAGAAGCGGCATGGTCGGCACCACGACGAGCCCAACCTTCAGCGCGGCGAGTGCGGTCACGGCCATATGCAGCGTGTTCGGGCCGCGCAGTAAGACGCGATTGCCGGGCTGCAGTCCCATTTCGTCGACCAGCACGTGCGCGCTGCGATTCACGAGCGCCAGCAGTTCGCCGTAAGTGGTAGCGCGCGGTGTCCCGTCGACATCGGACCAGATTGCCGGATCATCGCGGTGACCTGCATCGATGGTTCTTTCGAGCAACTCCGTGGCGCAGTTCAAGCGCGCCGGGTACGCAACGTCCGGGTTGTCGAGCAGAAAGACGGGCCATTGATCCTGCGGCGGAAGATTGTCGCGCGCGAAGGTATCGACGTGTGCTGACAGTTCCATCATGGTCTCCCGGGCGTTGAGCCGGCTAGATGCGCTTCGGTTGGCTTGGTGGTTTCTTTTCGTGTGCTCTGCCGCTCGGTTACTGGGGGACCACGGCGGTCCCTTCGATCTCGACTTTCGCTTCATCTTCGATAAGCGCGACCACTTGAACCGCGCTCATCGCAATGTCGTAGTCGCCGATCAACTCGCGAAACGCACGGCCGATGTCTTTCAGCGACGCGAGATATTCGCGTTTGTCGGTGACGTACCATGTCAATCGCACCAGATGCTCAGGCTTGCCGCCCGCTTCATGCAAAACGGCGAGCACATTCTTGAGCGCCTGGATGGCTTGCGCGGCGAAGTCGGTGGTCTGGAAACGCGCCTGTTCGTCCCAGCCGATCTGACCGGCAATGAACACCTGCGTGCCGATTGCCGCGACGCCGTTAGCATAACCACGCGGCTTGACCCAGCCGGCGGGGAGAAGAGCTTTTTTCATGAGCGATGCGCCTCAGTGGAGTCGGGCTGTGGGGCGAACGTCGCGAGGGCGCTCGCGATGTCGGCGGGAATGTCGATGGAGGTGCCGCGTTCAAGCGACGTCGTGACGAGCACCTGTTTCGCGCGGAAACGCGTTTCGCCGTTGCAATGGCCGACAATATCGACGCTGATCGAACGCCGCCCGATCGCTGTAACGTTGAGGGTCAGCCTGATGGTTTCGCCCATCTGGCTCGGCCGTGAAAACTCGCAATCGAGTTTGACGATCGGCAAACCGAGGCGGCGTTGCGAGATCATGTGCGCGTAGTCGATATGCAGGCCTTCGTTGAACCAGTCTTCGACCAGCGCGTTGGTCATCACCAGATATTGCGGGAAGAACACGATGCCCGCCGGATCGCAGTGCGAGAAGCGAATGCGCACGGGCCGTTCGAAAGACGCGCTCATTTGGCGTTGTCTCCGGCAGTCGCGGCAGCGTGCGCTTTCAACAGATCGCGTCCGATAATCAGTTGCTGCACTTCGGTCGCGCCTTCGTAAATGCGCAGCGCGCGAATCTCGCGATACAGCATCTCGACGGCCGTGCCGCTTTGCACGCCCATGCCGCCGTGGAGTTGCACGGCAGCGTCGATCACCTGTTGCGCGCCTTCGCTTGCGTGCCACTTTGCCATCGCGGCTTCGCGCGTGACGCTTTCGCCTTGATCACGCAGCCACGCAGCGCGATAGACCAGCAACGCGCTGCTGTCGATGGTCAACGCCATCTGCGCGAGTTTCGCCTGCGTCAGTTGAAAATCGCCGAGCGTCTGGCCGAACATCTTGCGCGACGCAGCGCGCGAGATACCTTCGGCCATCGCATGACGCGCGAATCCGAGCGACGCGGCTGCCACGGACGTGCGGAAAATATCCAGCGTGCGCATGGCGAGCTTGAAACCTTCTCCGGGCACGCCGAGCATCTGGCTGCGCGGCACGCGCGCGCCGGCAAAGTGCAAACGTGCGAGCGGATGTGGCGCGATCACGTCGATGCGTTCCGCGATCTCGAGTCCCGGCGTATCCGCGTCGACAATGAATGCGCTGATGCCGCGCGCGCCCGGCGCTTCACCGGTTCTCGCGAATACCACGTAGAAATCGGCGATGCCGCCGTTGGAGATCCACGTCTTGTCGCCGTCGAGCACGTAGGCGTCGCCGTCTTCGCGGGCGGAGAGCGCCATGGCGGCGACATCGGATCCGGCTTCGGGTTCGGACAGCGCGAACGCTGCGAGCGCCGTGCCATTGGCGACGCGAGGCAGATAGCGGGTCTTTTGTTCATGCGTGCCGCCGAGCGAGATCGCGCCCGAACCGAGTCCTTGCATGGCCAAAGCGAAGTCCGCGAGTCCCGAGTGTTTGGCCAGCGTTTCGCGAAGCAGGCAAACGGCGCGCGTGTCGATCGTGTCACCGTGGCCGCCGTATGCGACGCCGCCCACGCCATATTTCAGCCAACCCGCCGCGCCGAGTTCACGCACCAGGTGACGACAGGTTGCATCGACATCCTTGTGGTCTTCGTGCTTCAGCTTCTCGCGGCACCAAGCTTCGATACCGGCGGCCAGCTCGCGATGACGCGGCTCGAAGAACGGCCACGCCAGCGCGCTATGCAGATCCAGTTCGGTGTTGGCGCTCAACTCAATCTCCTTCGAACACCGGACGCGATTTCGCGGCAAACGCACTGTAAGCGCGCTCAAAATCACGAGTGCTCATGCAGATGGCCTGGGCTTGCGCTTCCGATTCGATCGCTTCGTCGATACTCATGCTCCATTCCTGATGCAGCATCTTCTTGGTGATGCCGTGCGCGAAAGTCGGGCCGGCGACGAGATCGGCGGCGAGCTTGTGCGCTTCTTCAAGTAGCGCGGCGGGTTCGCATAGTCGGTTGTAGAAGCCCCACGCGTGGCCTTCTTCGCCGCTTGCCGAGCGTCCGGTGAAGAGCAGTTCGGCGGCGCGTCCCTGGCCGATGATGCGCGGCAGAATCGCGCAGGCGCCCATATCGCAACCGGCGAGACCGACGCGCGAGAACAGGAAAGCGAGCTTGCTGCGCGCGGTGCCGAGCCGCATGTCGGACGACATGGCGAGAATCGCGCCGGCACCGGCGCAGACGCCGTCGACCGCGGCAATTACCGGCTGCGGGCAATGGCGCATGGCTTTCACCAGATCGCCGGTCATGCGCGTGAAGAGCAGCAGTTCAGGCATCGGCAGATCGATCAGCGGCGCAATGATGTCGTGCACGTCGCCGCCGGAGCAGAAGTTGTCGCCCGCGCCGTGAATCACGACAGCTTTAACGTCGGTCGCATACGTCAATTGCCGGAACAGATCGCGCAACTCCGCGTACGACTCGAAAGTCAGCGGGTTCTTGCGCTCGGGGCGATTCAGCGTGATTGTCGCGACCTTGTCGGCGACCTGCCAGCCGAAGTGCCGCGCTTCGTAGCCGGCTAGCGTGAGGCGATTGCCGGCCAGCAGGGCGTCGGCGTTGGATCGTGTCATGAGTCTCTCTCCACGGTTCGATGCCGATCAGTCTTTCAGACTGTCGAGCAGATGTTGCTTGAGTTTGCCCAGGCGCTGATGAGTGCGCGATTTTTCATCGAGGCTCAAACCGCCGAACAGTTCGACTACCCATTGCTCGTGTGCGATCGCCATCTTGTCGAACGCTTTACGTCCGGCGGGCGTTAGGCACACGCTGATCGAGCGTCGATCGTTCGGATCGTTGTCGCGCGACACCAGGCCTTCTTTTTCGAGCTGATCCGTAATGCCGGTAATGTTGCCGCCCGTCACCATCAAACGACGCGACAACTCGGTCATCTTCAGGCCCTCGGGATGTCGTTCCAATTGGGCCATCAGATCGAAACGCGGCAACGTGGTGTCGAATTCGTTGCGCAGACGCTTGCGCAATTCCGCTTGCACGAGGTTGGTCGTGGTCAGCATGCGCAGCCACAGACGCAGGCCCATGTGGCTATCCGCGCCCGTGCTCATTTCGAGGTCCACGACGTTCTCCGCGGGTTTGGGGACGCCTTTGCGCGGCGGTTTCGTTTCAGCCGCCGTCGCCGGTTTCTTGATGTTGAATGGCTTGGTCACATCACTTCTCCACCGGAGATGGAAATGGATTGCCCCGTGATGGCGTCCGAGCCGGGTTGGCAAAGCCAGAGGACGGCATTAGCAACCTGTTCTGGACTCACGAAGCGATGTTGTGGATTCGAGCGAAGCAAGGTTTCGCGCGCCTGCTGTTCGGTTCGCGAGGTCTTGCTGGTGATCTGTTCAAGGGATGCGTGCAGCAGTTCCGTTTCCGTGTAGCCGGGGCACACGGCGTTGACGGTGACGCCTTTCGTCGCGACTTCCAACGCGAGTGAGCGCGTGAGACCGATCACGCCATGTTTCGCGGCGCAATAGGCGGCGACGTACGCGTAGCCGATTTGTCCCGCCGTGCTGGCGACATTGATGATGCGTCCATGACCGCGTTCGAGCATGCCTGGCAACACAGCGCGCGTGCCGAGGAAGACGCCGGTGAGGTTCACGTCGAGCATGCGCTGCCAGAGCGCCGTGTCGGTGTGCGTGAACGGCGCGGCTTGCGCCTGGCCCGCGTTGTTGATGAGGATGTCGACTTCGCCGGCTTCACCAAAAGCGCTTGCGACGGAGTCTTCCTGAGTGACGTCGACGCTAATGCAAGCGACGTCGCCCAGCGTCCGGCATTTCTCGCGCTGCACGTCGAGACGTTCCGCGTTGCGGCCCATCAACGTGACGCGCGCGCCGGCGCGTAGCAGCGCTTCCGCGACGGCGGCGCCGATGCCGCTGCCGCCGCCCGTCACGACCGCGTGCTGTCCCGCGAGTGTGGAATTGAGTGTGTTCACACGGTTCCTTCGGCGCGTTGCGCGCGTTCTTGCGGCGACAACCCCGCGTTCGCGGCGGCTTGAGCGCGCTCGCGTTCGAGGTTGCGTTCGAGTTGAGACTTCGCCGCGGTGTAGGGCTTCGGCCACATCACGTCGAAATAGCCGATCTTGGCTGCTTCGTTCAACGTCCACGAAGGATTCGCCAGATGCGGGCGCGCAATCGCGCACAGATCCGCGCGGCCTGCCGCGATGATGCTATTCACGTGATCCGCTTCGGAGATCGCGCCGACCGCGATCGTCGCGATACCCGCTTCGTTGCGCACGCGGTCGGCGAACGGCGTCTGGAACATGCGGCCGAAAACCGGCTTTTCTTCCTTGCTGACCTGGCCCGACGAGACGTCGATCATGTCAGCGCCGGCCGCCTTGAAAGCCTCAGCGATCTTGACTGCGTCGTCGGGTGTCGTGCCGCCTTCGACCCAATCGTTAGCGGAGATGCGCACGGAAATCGGCTTGTCTTGCGGCCAGACCGCGCGGATCGCCTTGAAAACCTGCAACGGATAGCGCAGACGATTTTCCAGCGAGCCCCCGTAGTCGTCAGTGCGATGATTGGTGAGCGGCGACAGAAAGCTCGACAGGAAATAGCCGTGCGCGCAATGCAATTCGAGCCAGTCGAACCCTGCCTCCGCCGACATTTGCGTGGCGCGGACGAACTGCGCTTCGATTTCACGCAGCTCGTCTTGCGTGGCTTCGCGCGACTGCTGGCTGACGCCGCGCAAATATTGTTGCGGCGACGCCGAGACAAGCGGCCAGTTGCCTTCCGTGAGGGGTTGATCGATGCCTTCCCACGAGACACGTGTCGAGCCTTTCGCACCCGAATGGCCGAGCTGGATTCCGATCTTCGCATCCGATTGACGATGCACGAGGTCAACGATGCGCTTCCATGCGGTGAGATGCTCCGGTGCATACATGCCGGGACACGCGGGCGTGATGCGCGCCTCGGGCGAGACGCAGGTCATTTCCGTCATGACCAGCCCAGCGCCGCCCATCGCGCGAGCGCCGAGATGCATCAGGTGATAGTCGCCCGCAATGCCGTCAACGGCGGAGTATTGCGCCATGGGCGAAACGACTACGCGGTTTTTTAGCGTCACGCCGCGCAACGTGAAGGGCGTGAACATGGGCGGGACGGAGTGCTTCTCGGGCGAGCGATTCACGCCGGAGCGCCGGGCGAGCCAGTCTTCGAAGCTTGATAGATACTGTGCATCGCGTTCACGCAGATTTTCGTGCGAGATGCGCTGTGAGCGCGTGAGCAGTGAATACGCGAACTGTTCCGGCTCGAACGACGTATAGCGGTCCACATGCTCGAACCATTCCGTCGAATTGCGCGCCGCGTTCTGAATACGCAATACGTCGATGCTGCGCACCTCGGTGTAATGCTTCAGCGCGGCGGCCAGATCACGCGGATGCGCGCCCATGCTGTTGGCGAGTTCGATCGAATCTTCAAGCGCGAGCTTGGTGCCCGAGCCGATCGAGAAGTGCGCGGTATGCGCGGCGTCGCCCATGAGGACGACTGGCGTTTGCGTGCCGTCAGCGTTGCTGCGCCAGTGCACCCATTCGTCGTTGACGACACGCGGGAAGCGAATCCATTGCGACGAGCCGCGCAAATGCGCCGCGTTCGATAGCAGCGCATTGCCGTCCAGATACTTCGCGAACAGCTTTTCGCAGAAGGCGATGCTGTCCTCTTTGCTCATTTCGTCGAGGCCGGCGGCGCGCCACACGCGCTCCGGCGTTTCGACGATGAACGTGGAGGTCTGATCGTCGAAGCGATAAGCGTGCGCCTGGAACCAGCCGAATTCGGTTTCTTCGAAGGCGAACGTGAAGGCGTCGAAGAGTTTTTTGGTGCCGAGCCAGACGAAGCGGCAGTCGCGCATGTCGATGGCGGGCCGATAGGTGGCCGCGTACTTTTGACGGACTGTGCTGTTCGCGCCGTCGCAGGCGATGATCAGGTCGGCTTCGTAGACGCTGTCGTCCGTGACTTGGGTTTCGAAAACCAGCTTGACGCCGAGTTCTTCGCAGCGCGCCTGCAAGATATTCAGCAGACGTTTGCGGCCGATCCCGCAAAAGCCGTGACCCGACGAACGGATTTGCCGGCCGCGGAAATTGATCTCGATGTCGTCCCAGTGATTGAAGGCGTCGAGGATCGCATCGGCACTGGGGGCGTCGGCGGCGCGCAGATTGCCGAGCGTCTGGTCGGAGAAGACGACGCCCCAGCCGAAGGTGTCGTACGGACGGTTGCGCTCGACGACCGTGACATCGTAGGCCGGGTTCCGGCTTTTCATCAAAAGGCCGAAGTACAGACCGGCTGGGCCGCCACCAATGCAAACGATGCGCATGCTTGTTCCCCATGTGTGAACGCTGCTGATGGGGGTAATTTAGGCTTAGATAGTTTAGATGTCAACTAAATATGGTTGGGGAGGTGGCGGGGCGCTGCGGTGAGCCGAACCCCCGCACCCCGGCGCCGCTTCGTAGCTTGAGCGATTCGCCGACACTGATAACCAACGGACATTAATCGTTCCAAAAATAGCACTTATCGTTTCTCTTGGTTCGGGCGAATATTCGCCAAACAACAAAGCGCCCGAACACCGCAAGTTAAAAATCTCTGGAGACACCTCGATGCATCCCTCCTCACCCCCGCTGGCCTCCGGACAATCGAAGGCTTCCGCCGTGCTGCGCGTGACGGCAGGCAACTTCCTGGAGCAGTTCGATTTCTTCCTGTTCGGCTTCTATGCCACGCAGATCGCCGCGGTCTTTTTCCCGGCGGGGAGCGAGTTCGCCTCACTGATGATGACGTTCGCAGTGTTCGGCGCAGGCTTCCTGATGCGGCCGCTCGGCGCGATCATCCTCGGCGCGTATATCGACGATGTCGGCCGCCGCAAGGGCCTGATTGTCACGCTGTCGATCATGGCGAGCGGCACCATCCTGATCGCGTTCGTGCCCGGCTATGCGACGATCGGATTGTTCGCTCCGGCCCTGGTTCTCATTGGCCGTCTGCTGCAGGGCTTCTCCGCGGGTGCGGAACTGGGCGGGGTATCGGTCTATCTTGCAGAGATGGCGACGCCGGGCCACAAGGGTTTCTTCACGAGTTGGCAGTCGGCGAGCCAGCAAGTGGCGATCGTCGTCGCTGCCGCGCTCGGCTTCGCGCTCAATCATTGGCTGGACACGGCGGCGATCGCCGCGTGGGGATGGCGCGTGCCGTTCTTCGTCGGCTGCATGATCGTGCCTTTTATCTTCATCTTGCGGCGCAATCTCGAGGAAACGCAAGAATTCAAACAGCGCCAGCATCGCCCGACCATGAAAGCAGTCTTTACGACGCTCGTGCAGAACTGGAATGTCGTGATCGCAGGCGTGCTGCTGGTCGCCATGACCACGACGAGCTTTTATCTGATCACGGTGTACGCGCCGACCTTTGGCAAGACCGTCCTGCATCTGAGCACCGCCGATAGTCTGCTGGTCACGCTGTGCGTGGGCATCTCGAACTTCATCTGGCTGCCGATCGGCGGCGCGCTGTCGGACCGGACTGGACGCCGTCCGCTCCTTCTCGGAATGACGAGTCTGGCGATTGCAACCGCCTACCCCGCGCTATCGCTGCTGGCTCATGCGCCGAGCTTCGTCAACATGCTGCTTGTGCTGCTCTGGCTCTCGTTCATGTACGGCATGTACAACGGCGCGATGGTCGTCGCGCTCACCGAAGTGATGCCGGTCGAAGTGCGTGTTGCCGGATTCTCGTTGGCCTACAGCCTCGCGACGGCGGTCTTCGGCGGTTTCACGCCCGTTATCTCGACCGCGCTCATTCACATGACCGGCGATAAAGCCGCGCCGGGCTACTGGATGAGTTTTGCCGCGGTATGCGGGCTCGGTGCCACGCTCGCACTGTATCGGCGCCGTCGCGCTCCGCTGCATGCGGCTTCCTGAAGCATCGCTTCGCTCCTCGAACTTCATCCTGACGTTCATTCAACCATGAAATCCATCCTTCTGAAACTCTGCGCCACAGCGCTCCTCGGCGGCGCCGCCGCAGCGAACGTGCAGGCCGCCGAACTGCACGTGATTAGCTCCGGCGGCTTCACCGCCGCCTACAAGCTGCTCGGCCCGAAGTTCGCGGCGTCCACGGGCAACACGCTCGATACCGCGCTCGGACCGTCGATGGGTAAGTCGCCGGAGGCCATTCCGAACCGGCTTCAGCGCGGCGAGCCCGCCGACGTGGTGATCATGGTCGGCTATGCACTCGACGACCTCATCAAGCAGGGCAAGGTGATCCCCGATTCACGCGTCGAGCTCGCGGATTCTCGCATCGGGATGGTCGTGCGCGACGGCGCGCCGAAGCCCGACATCGGGTCAGAGGCGGCGCTCAAGGAAACCTTGCTGCATGCGCGGTCGATCGCTTACTCGGATAGCGCGAGCGGTGTCTATATCGAGCGCGAGTTGTTCAAACGGCTCGGCATCGAGGAACAGGTGAAGAGCAAGGCGAAGATGATCCCGAAGATTCCGGTGGCGTCGGTGGTTGCAACCGGCGACTACCAAGTTGGATTTCAGCAGGTGAGCGAGTTGCTCCCGGTGAAGGGCGCGGCGTATGTCGGCAAGATTCCGGAGTCGATGCAGTCCGTCACGCGCTATGCGGCCGGCATCCCGGTCGGCGCGCAGCATCCGAAGGAAGCGAAAGCGCTGCTCGACTATCTCGCATCGCCCGCCGTGCAGCCGGTGGTGACATCGACCGGGCTCGATTCCGTCGCCGCGCACTGAGACGACGGCAACGATTCAGCCCGGCAGGTCGGCGGGCTGATCGAAAGCTTCCTCGGGCGCGTGCGCCAGACTCAATGCGTTCTGCAGACGTGTTCGGTCGCAGGCGCGCTCCCACATCGATACGAAGATCACCGCGCACGCGTTGCTGATCACGCTCGTCAGGGCACGCGCCTCGGACATGAAGCGATCGATGCCGACCAGTAGCGCGACGCCTGCCACCGGCAGATCGGGAATGACAGCGAGCGTCGCGACGAGTGCAACCAGCCCGCTGCCCGACACGCCCGCCGCGCCTTTCGATGTGATCAGCATGACCACGAGCATCGTCGCGATCTGGCCGCCCGACAGGTGCACATCGCACGCTTGCGCGATGAACATCGAGGCGAGCGTCAGGTAGATCGCCGTGCCGTCGAGATTGAAGGAATAGCCGGCAGGCAGCACGAGACCCACAATGCCCTTGTCGCAGCCAAGCGCTTCGAGCTTGACGATGAGGCGGGGCAGCACCGGTTCGGTCGATGACGTCGCGAGCACGATGACGAGTTCCTCGCGAATGTAGCGCAGCAAACGCCAGAGGGAGAAGCGATGCAGGCGTGCGAGGGGACCGAGCACGCAGACCACGAACAGCAGGCACGCCGCATAGAACGACAACATCAGCATGCCGAGCGAGCCGATCGAATGGATGCCGAAACGGCCTACCGTGAACGCCATCGCGCCGAATGCTCCGATGGGGGCAAGCCGCATGATCAGCGCGAGGATGCGGAACAGCATGTGTGCGACGCTATCGATGAATTCCTGCACTCGCCGGCCGAGGCTTCCGCCGGCGTTCAATGCGAAGCCGAACAGAAGGGCAAGCAGCAAGACCGGCAGAACCTCGCCTTTCTCGAAGGCGCCGACGAGCGTCTCCGGAATCAGATGCAGTGCGAACTCGACAAGCCCGTGCGGCTGCGTGCGCGTTGAATACTGCGCAAGGAATGCCGTGTCCAGATGATGCGCGTCGATGTGCAAACCCGCACCCGGATGCAGCGCGAACGCGGTCGCGAGGCCCAGACCGAGCGCAACGACGGTAAGCGCGTAGAACAGCGCGAGCGCTTTCAGGATGATCCGGCCGATTTTCGAACCGCTCGCAAGCGACGTGATGCCGATGACGATCGTGCAGAAGACGATTGGCGTGATCATCATGCGAACCAGCGCGACGAAAGCATCGCTAAGCGGTTTCAGCGACGCGCCGGCCTGTGGCCAGAAGTGGCCGACGGTCATGCCGAGCGCCATTCCAACGAGGACCTGGACGTAAAGCAGCCGGAACGGCCTTGGCAGTGTCATGTCGAGGTCTTCTTCGCCGCGCGGGCCGCGCCGCTGCGTTTCGTGTCGAGAATCATCTGATAGAACTGCTGCGCGGCCGGCGCGAGTGGACGCCCCCGGCGTCTGACAATGCCGACTCGCCTCGTCACGACCGGATCGACGAGCGGCACGCTGGTCAAAATCGGATGGCCGCGCATGGGCATTGCCATTGAAGGCACCGCTGCCACACCGAGTCCCGCTTCGATCAGGCCGAGCATGGTGGTGACATGGCGCGTCTCGCAGACGCTCGGCATTGCCGGCGCCACGTTGGTCAACGCCTGATCGAGCAGCAGGCGGTTGCCGGAAGTCTTGTCCACGGAGACATATTCGTGTTCATAAAGCTCGCTCCAGGTCACCCGCTTTTTCCGGGCAAGGGGGTGATCGCGACGGCACGCGGCGACGAATCGTTCCTGCAGCAGGACCTTGAACTCGACTTCGGTTTCCTGGCTGCCCATGAAGCTGACGCCGAAATCGGCTTCGCCGCTGATGACCGAGCCGAGCACTTCGTTGGCGCTCGAGTCCAGCAACTTGACCCGGATCCGCGGATAGCGGCTGTGATAGGCGGCAACGACGCTCGGCAGGAAATAGTAGGCAACCGACGGCACGCATGCGATGGTGACATGACCGAGGCGGCTGCTGGAGACGTCGCGAATACCGAGCAATGCGACATCGAGATCGTCGAGAAGTTGTTCGGCGCTTGGGGCGAACACGCGACCTATGGTGGTGAGCGTCACGCTGCGGGTGGTCCGCTCGAAGAGCCGCACGCCGAGCGCCGCTTCGAGCTTTTCGATGCGCCGGCTCAGCGCCGGCTGAGAAATATTGACCGCCTCCGCTGCTTTGCGAAAGCTACCCAACTCCACGACGGCTCGAAACGCCTGCAGATCGTTCAGGTCGAAGTTGACACCCACAAGACATCCTCCGCATTGTCGATGTGGCTATTTTGCATGATGCGGGTGAAAGCGCCCATCGAGGACTACATTTGGTGGTTAGACCGCGAGGGGTTGGCGGAGTGGGGATCGGGGGGCGGTTTCGTCGTGTCAGCGTTGATTCAGGGCCGAGAGGTGGGCATCGCTTCGTGGCCGGAATGAGCGGGACGACGAATGGCTGAGGTCGTTGGAGTCATCCGAACATGAATGGCGGCCGTGCCCTCCCAGGCTTATATCTGCACGCCGCAAATGGTCGATTAATAACGCGGCACCGGTCCGCTATTCGCAATACGAGGCGTCTGGTCGAACCCGGGTCTAGGTCCAGGCCGCCCCCGGTTCGCGCCGCCGTCAAACCCCGGGGGACTGCGCGGCGACCTCTCACCTACCGTCAATCGGTGCTCGTACCGTTAAACTCGACGATTTCGACCCAGTTCGCTCCCTTACCCACCGGATACTGTCCAATCGCGCTCAGCGCACCGGACTTCCGGTCAATACGATAAGCGCCTAGATTCGCCGACAACTGACCGACCGCCAGCAGGTACGCGCCAGACGGATCGATATTGAACCCGCGCGGCTGCTTTTCAGTCTGGTACGTGCCGATACGCGTCAGCTTGCCCGAGCGCATGCTCACCTTATACGCGGCGAGCGTGCTGGATGTGCGCTCCGACGCATACAGAAAACGCCCGTCGGGAGTCAGGTGGAGATCGGCTCCCCACGGTTTGTCACCCAAGAAATCAGGCGGCAGGATGGAGATCGTCTGAATCGGCTTGACTGTGTCGCGGGTGCCATCGAAGGCGAGCACATGCAGTTTGCCGTCAAGCTCATCGATCAGATACGCGAACCGATGATCCGGCGAAAAGATGAAGTGGCGCGGTCCCGATTTTGGTGGCAACGAATACGCGGGCGCGGCGTCCTCAGTCAACTGGCCGTTCGCCGCGTCGAACTTTAGACGCAGCCAGGCATCCGAGCCCAGCACCGACGCGAACACGTAGCGATTGTCAGGCGCGTTGCGAATCGCGTGAGCCATTGGGCCCGTCTTGACGATCTGCTGCACTTCGCCGACCACCCCATCCGCACCGATCCGATTCACCGCCAGAAGGTTGCCGCCGTACGACGCGGAAAACAGGTAGCGGCCGTTCGCATCCGTCGAGACATAGGCCATGCTTTCCGCGAGCGGCGCTCTGCCGAGTTCGATCAGCCGGCCATCGAGCGGATTAACCGCAAAACTCACCACGCGATACGGCTGCGAGCGCAGCCCGGCATAAAGCCGGAGATGGTCGGGCGAAAACGCCATCGGCATCACCGTTGCGCCGACCGCCACGGTCTCCACGGCCGTCAGCGAGCCATTCGACTTGTCGAGGCTGAAAACGGAAATATCCTTGCTATCGGCATTCGATACGTATGCGTACGTTGCGGCCTGCGAGGCGCTGGACACCACGGCGGCCAACCCGATTGCCGCTACACCGAGAACACCTTTAACGCTCATGCTCACACTCCGGATACAAATGGTTGAAATCGCCAAGCGGCGGCCGGCGCCCACCGTCGGACGACGAACAGCGATGCGGCTTTACCTGGGAAACGGTTGCTTGATCGGCGACGGGCGTTGATCGTTCGCGCCGTCTGTCAACGGGCAAGACGAAACGCCGAGACAGCATCCGTCAGCAACTGCGCCTGCTGCTCGAGAGCGCTCGCGGCGGCGGCGGCCTCCTCGACGAGCGCTGCATTCTGTTGGGTCACCTGGTCCATTTGCGTCACCGCCTGGCCAACCTGTTCGATGCCAGTGCTCTGCTCGATCGTTGCCGCTTTGATCTCATTCATGATGGTGGCCACGCTGCGTACGGCGCCGACAATTTCCTTCATCGACTGCCCCGCCTGCGCGACCAGGTCATTCCCGTTCGCCACGTCCTCGACCGAGGCGCCGATCAAGGCCTTGATTTCACGGGCAGCGTCCGCGCTACGTAGCGCGAGACTGCGAACCTCGCTTGCGACCACGGCGAAACCGCGTCCCTGCTCGCCCGCCCGCGCCGATTCAACCGCTGCATTCAACGCGAGGATATTGGTCTGAAACGCAATACTGTCGATCATCCCGGTAATCTCGGCGATCCTGCGCGAGCTTTCGCTGATGGCGTTCATCGTCTGGATGGCGCGCTCGACGACTTCGCCGCCGCCCTGCGCGACATCTGCCGCGCTCGAAGCTTGTGTGCTTGCCTGCTGCGCATTGTCCGCGTTCTGTTTGACGGTCGACGTTAGCTGTTCCATGCTCGCGGCGGTTTGTTCCAGCGCCGCAGACTGCTGCTCGGTGCGGCTCGACAGATCGAGGTTGCCCGCCGCGATCTCCCGCGCGCCACCATAAATCGCTTCGCAACTGTTGCGCACGTTTGCCACGGTCTGCGATAAACCGCGCTGCATCCGCTGCATCGCTGCGAAAAGCTGGCCGATCTCGTTACCGCTCGCTTCGGGGATGAGCGCCGTCAGATCGTTCGCCGCGATCCGATCGAGCAGGTCAGCGGCCTCTTTCAGCGGCGTTGTCACGATACGCCGCAGCGCGAAATGGGTGGCGACGATCAGCGCAAGCGCGCCGGCCACCCCGATAACGACCAGACTGACGACCCATTGATATTCGCGCTCGGCCTGCGCAATAGCATCGTTCGACAGCGTGTTCGCCATGCTCTGGAATTTCTCGACGTTCACCGAATACGCTGCGCCGGCCGCCGTAATGTCGCGATCGTTGATCGCGACATAGGCGTTCGTATCACCGGCACGCACGGCATCGACGGCTTTCGTCAGGATTGCCGCGAGATTGTTCGACGATTCGACCAACTGTTGTTTCAACCCGTCATCCTGACCACTAAAAGAGGCCGCATCACGAAACGACTGCGTTTCCGTGGCCGCCCGATTCAGCGTCGTCCCGGCGCTTTTCAGCGCCGAGTCTCGTGTCGCCTCGTCGTTGCGTTCCTTCAAGGCCGAATAGGCCCGTGTCAGCGCGGCTCGGGTGCGTGTGGAGTCCTTGTATCCGTCGTTGACAAGGATTTCCTGCGTCGCAATCTGATGAATGCGAGCAAGATTGGCATTCGCGCGACTGAGCGTGGTGACGCCGAGCACCCCGCCAAACAAAATCATCGTGGCGAAAATCACGAAGATAGCAAGGAGGCTTTTTCGAACCGATACGTTCCGCATACTGCTTCTAGTCCATCGTTGTACGATGACTTGTTTACGGCAGATCGACCGATTTCCTTAGAAAAATAGACATTTCGACGGCCGTTCCACTATTTGGCCGGGCGCCGTCGGTCGTCCGCTGGCCTCGATCGCCGGTGAGGGGTTAGTTGTACGATGACTTGTGCGCCGCAGAGTTGATTGAGCAATTGCGGGCAAAGGCCGCCCTTCGTGGCCGGCTGCTGTCTCACGCGAACGCCATACATCGCGAGATCTCGCCCACGGCGATCGGCAACACGCAACCCCGAGCGGCTTGGCATTTTCTGAACGTTGCCGTGCCGTGATCTACGTGTTCTGTGTCGATTCGGGCACCACGGATGATGCGAATGCATGGGGATATTCGTGACGAAACCAGTCTTTCACCTGCTCGTGGTTGAGCGCAAAGAATTCGCGCGATCGCGGTATCAAGACAAAGCCAAAAGCGAGCAGACAGGTGGCGAGACCGAAGCATGTATAGACCTTGCCTACCGCCCAATGCGTGAGCGCCGCACCTGCGATCATCGGACCAAGAATGCCCGCAATCTGCGTGGTCATCATGCTCGCAGCGAGAATGCGCACGCGGAAATTCTGCGGGATAGCCAACGAGCGGTGAGTCGCGCCGACGAGTCCCATCGATGCATTGGCGAAACCCACACACGTAAGCGTCAATACGAGAACGACAGGTGAATGCGCCCAGCCGGAAGCAGCGAGTGCCAGCCCTTCGCACATCGCGGCCCCCACCCGGACGTTGAATCGGCCGAAACGACTGACCAGTGCATCAGAACCACGAAAGCTTCCGAGTAGTAAACCTATGGATAAGGCCGCTTCGCAAACGCCTAGCCACAGACCCGACAGCCCAAGCGATTGGACTTTGAGCGGGATCAGCATGCCGACTGCGGGGCCTTGGAATATCCAGACGAGGAAATTTACGAGTGTCCAGCCGCGCTCCAACGGGACGATCCACTTAGCATGCAGCCCGGCGCGCAGGTCTTTCCACCAACGGGCGAGACCGCCATGTTG
Organism: Paraburkholderia sp. BL25I1N1; assembly: GCF_003002025.1. GTDB lineage: Bacteria > Pseudomonadota > Gammaproteobacteria > Burkholderiales > Burkholderiaceae > Paraburkholderia. The sequence continues at coordinate 296,856 of NZ_PVZB01000003.1, read as the reverse complement.
CTCGCGATGCTGAGTTTGAGATGGAAGATGCAAAGTCACGTAAGCAGCGACGCCGAGCAGTATGCCGTTCATCCAAAATGTCGCAGCTATACCGCCCAAGGCCAGTGTCGCACCGGCCAATGCTGGCCCTAAGGCACGGCCAACTGCCTGCATCGATTTACGAAGACGAAGCGCTTCGGCCAAACGACTCGCCGGAACAAGTTCAGCCGAAATGGTGGAGCTGGCCGGGTCAACGAAAGCTTTCGCTATGACGCTGACCATGCCTATGCAGATGATGAGCATGAGTCGGTAGTCGGACAGCGAGGCGAGCGTCGCGAGGATGAAGGCGACGACCATCAGGGCGCACATACCCCATGCAATCTGCTGTCTCTTTGCGTAGCGATCGCCGAGTGGCGAAAGCAGTGGCATTGCAAAAATTGTGGTAATGGCGATGCTTACGCTGTAGATCGCCAAGTCATGCGCGCCGCCCCGGTAAACGATCCACCAAGGGAGCGTGATGTAGCCAACCATTTCTGCCAGGATCCTCATCAGATCGCTGAGAAGCAGACTGGCAAGAGGGACGCCGATCGAGCTTACGCGAGCCTTGATTTCCCGAATCACCGTCTTCCCCTTGTTGAGCTCGTGATGCTACCTCAACATTTTTCTCTCCGTTTAGATGCTTGTCTCCAGAGGCCGACGTTTCACTAGTGGGTGCCGTACCCGACTCACGGCTGACGACGCTTCGGGTTGCGATTGCCGGCAATTCGCGGAGCTATGTCGACTGGTTGTTCATGGGCGACGGAGGTCGATGCGAAGGCCGAACCGAACCACCTATACGTCGTTCGTCACCGGCTGGCGAGGAATTCGGTAGACCACGGACATGTACTTCGGCGTCAGGCGGTTTTCCACAATGACGCCTCCCAACGACTCGGCGATGCGCCGACTGGGGCGGTTCTCTTCGGCAACCGGATAGGTAAAGCTTTCAGCGCCAATGGTTCGCGTTGCCCACCGTGCAACTAGCGTTACAGCTTCACGACCAAAGCCATTTCGATGACGATCTTCACGAATCCAGATGCCGAGTTCCGGGCTCGCGGTATGTACGCGGTGAAGTCCGGCCAACCCAAGGAAACTCCCGTCAGCGTGTTGACGCACTGCGAATACATAGTCTGACCCATCGGCTATCGTCGGTATCCAGGACCGCCAAACATCGTCAAAATCATCCCGGGATGCCGGCGGGTCCCATGCCATGTGACGGGTGAGCGAAGGGGTGATGCATGAAAACGTCGCATCGGCGTCGCTGGCCGAGAACGGTTTGATCAGGAGCCGGGTTGATTCAATCTGAATTTCTGTCGGCCGCAGCAGCATCTCAAGTCCTCCGTCGAGGTTTGTTTATATTCACCAATTGAAAATCATCCAGCGGACCTCTGCCGCCTCCCTGCTGAAGCCACGGCGTTGTAAGCCCGGTGGTGTTCACTCGAGCTGGTGACGCGTGATTGCCTTCGGCAATACCTTCGGTTCGACTGGCTGACGCACATAGTAGACATCCCATTCTCCCTCGTCCGTCTGTACGAATCCATGCCGCTGGTAGAAGCGGTTTGAATCACTGCCACGCAAAGCGCCGACCCGGATTGGCAGGCGTTGCGCGTCGGCGCGCGCGAACACGTCCCGCAAGACGGCTGCGCCGACTCCTTTTCCTTGATGCTCCGGCAGGATGTACAGGTGGTCGAGCAGCCAGTGGTCTGCCTGCGGGCGAATAAGGATAAAGCCCGACCGCACGCCATCGATCTCTATGAATCGACAAAGCGCAGGATCGAATGACGCCAGGAAGCGCTCGCGAGCACGCTGCGGATCGAAACGGCCGATACGCTCCAGACTCTCGCGCATCGCGGCGATACGAATGGCGACCAACGTGTCGGCATCGGACGCGGTTGTATCCGTAAAGGCGATGTTCATTGGGAAGCTCCGGTCAAAGTTTTCGTGAGGCCTAATTCTTGTGCGAATAGCATCGAGCGGAGCCGATCGTCACCAGTTTGCAGTTTGCAGTTTGAAGTCGAAGGCCGGCTCATCGTTGACCACCGCCGATGGAAGGGGCCTACGCTAATCTAGTCCGCTCCGTTTGACAAAGGCGAGCCGGCTCCAGGTCACACCAGCCCGCTGATTTCCTCGTTGGATGGATTGGGTCCGGATGTTTAGCACAGTACTGAAGCCGTGCGCACTTGCTAACCGAATGGTCTCTGCTGCTGAAACTTCAAACATTCGACGTCCTTCGGGGATTGGGCCGTGACGCAACGACATCACCACCATCGCACCTTCTCGCAGCAAGAAGCTGACGGTCGACATCGCCCGACGACGCTCGTCTTCGTTCAGATGCATCCAAACGGCGGAGAGCATCACCAGATCGAATTTTCTACATTGGGAACGTACAAACATCAGATCCGGCAGGCTGTCGTCAACCCATTGAATCCGGGAAGAGGAATGCAGCCTGATTCCTGCGACGCGCAACGCGTCCACTGGTTCTACGGCCACAACGGTATGTCCCATGGCTCCTAACGCAGCGGCATCGGTTCCGATACCGGCGCCGACGTCAAGAATGTAGGCCGGAGGTATCGGCAAAAGATGCATGACGGGCCTATGGCTGTTCTCAAACGAGATTTCCTGCCATTGCTCGATGAGAGATTGCGCGTTCTCAGCGTAGCCCTCCGTTCCGCTCACGTTGATGGACACCACCGACTCCACATGTCGCGTTCTCGCACAGTGCCGATTGTCGCCAATCTGGCCTGCGACGTCCAACGTTCGCCCTTGGCCGACAAGCGACCGCTCGCCGGCCGCGCCGTAAGATTTCGGTTTGCATTCGCCCGCGTGCAGTGTCGCGGATGCAGATGCCAGCGCTCGGCCCGAGCCTGGAGCAAGGAGAAGCGGCCACCTGCGCGTTGACCGCTAGCGCGATCCGCCACGTGCGTCCTGCATCGACGAAACTCCAGCCGCCGGCACCGCCCAGGTGTGCGTCGCCCGTCGAGCCAAACCCGACTCACCACGGCCGTTTGACCTTCTCGACAGCGGACATGCAAGCTCAAACTCAATCGCTTTCCGATACCCACTTGAGCGTCGCCAGCCACAGATCATGCCCGCGGTGCATCAAGGCTTCATCGGTCTCTCGCAATCTGGTGGCATCGGGTCCTTTGCCAACTTCGTCCATCACTACAAGGCAGCCATTGCCCTGCGGCTTCAGATTCCAGGTGTGATAAAAGCTCGGTGCGGTGCCGGGCGCATAGCCGTACCAGCCAATTCTCGAGTAAGGCGTGTATTCGTTGATCCGACTTTCCAGTGGCAATCCGAATGTCGTCCAACGGAACACGCTTTGCGCTCCGAGCGCCGACTTTTTCGGATCATCCGTTTGCCCGATGATCCGCACATCGTGTGAATTCGGATACCACTTGGGCCAGTCATTTGCGTCGACGATGTGAACCCACACGCGCTCGCAAGATGCGTCGATGTGAGTCTCGTTATGCGAAAACAGATCGGCGTTCGTTGGCTCGAAACCTTTGGGCCAGTGAATTTCAGCCGAGCGGTTTGCGAGGTCGTCACTCATGGTCCGTGCGGGAAAGTGATTCGCTGATGCCGTCGCCGTCTGCTGATCGGTGGCCGATGCGCTTCCCGGCAGTACGCCGAAAACCACAAGTACTGCAGCGGAGGCGGCAGTCGCGATTGATCTGCGCAAAATTGAGCGGCCGGAGTGCGAAATTCGCGATTTAAGATCGTCGCCCACACTGTCGAACTCCACGTGGGTTACTCGATTGGATGACATTTTCATGGTTCCTGTGCATGGCAGCATCTTCGCTTTACGGCTTAAGCGTCGATGCGCCTTTTTAGCGGGTTGAATCGAGTCCATTCGATTCGGGAAGGTTTGCCCGCCCTGGAGCGGGCATGTGTTCACTCTGCGTCCCAATCTGGCTCGAATGGCGGCCGTACATAGCGTTGATCCTTGGGCAAGGCGGCAATTTGCTGACGGTCTTCGTCGTCGAGATTTAGACGGGTCGCGTCGAAGTTCGACTGCTGGCTTTCGAGCCGCTGCGCTTTGGGAATCGCGACGACACCATCCTGTTCCAGCAACCAGGCAAGCGCCACCTGAGCCGCGCTAGCGCCGTGCTTCTGGCCTATCCGCTCAAGCGTTTCGTCTTTTGTGGCGCGCCCCTGAGCGAGAGGTGCGTAGGCGACCAGCGGAATGCCTTGACTCCGAAGGTACGCGAGCATGGCGGACTGATCGAGAAACGGGTGGTATTCCAATTGCAGCGCCGCGATTGGCGCACCCATGATGCTCACCGCTTCGCGGATCATCGGCAGGTTAAAGTTGCATACACCAATCGCGCGGGTTCGGCCTTCCTCGCGCAACGCGGCCAGCGCTTCCATCGTCGCCGCCATATTCATGTCTTTGGCGGGCCAATGCACCATGTACAGATCGACGTAGTCAAGCTTCAGCTTGGCCAGGCTCGCGTCGAATGCTCGCCGCATGGCCGTGGGGTTCAACTGGTCATGCCAGACCTTCGTCGTAACGAATAATTCTTGTCGGGCAAGTCCCGAAGTCGAGATTGCAGCGCCTACCGCTTCCTCGTTCTCGTACATGGCGGCGGTGTCGAGATGGCGGTAGCCAATACTCAGTGCGCTTTCGACAACTGGCTGGCAGCCGCCTCCCGGCATCCGAAAGGTTCCGAAACCGAGATGCGGAATCTCGACACCTTGCGTAGAAATAGTCTTCATGATCGATCCTCTTTGGTGGAAACGGACCATATCGGCCTCCTTTGATGCAAGGATCGCTTCGTCACGCGATAGAATAAAGTAGGTCGCGGTCACAATATTTGTGACTTTATTCATAAACGTGTGAATCTGGAGATTGCGATGACCTTCGACGGACAGCTGTTTTCCGGCATCACGGTATTGGCCGCGGTCGCTGAAAGTCGGAGCTTCACACGTGCCGCAGACGCGCTTGGTCTTTCGCCCTCGGGCGTAAGTAAAGCGATGAAACGCCTTGAGCAACGCATGGGCGTTCGTCTGATCGAACGAACCACCCGTTCGCTCAAGCTAACTGATGACGGGCAGCGTCTTTATGACGAGGTCGGCACCCATTTGGTCGGCATCGAAGACGCCGCGGCCAGGGCTTCGGGTTCCAAGGACTCCGTTCGCGGCAGGCTACGAGTGAACGTCGACCCGTTTTTTTCGCGGATCGCTTTGGCGCCGTCGCTTGCAGGATTTTTGAATCGATACCCAGACCTCTCGCTTGAGTTGATCATGCGCGATGACGTTGGTGACCTGGTGGCTGACGGCTTTGACCTCGCGATCCGATTCGGCCAGCCTCCAGTGGGCTCCTTCGTGGGTCGGCGGCTTGACGAAACCCGCGTATTGACGGTTGCCTCACCTGGTTACATCGAGGCGCACGGCAGACCGGAACACCCCTACGACGTAGAGCGTCATCAACGAATCCTGTTTTATAACGCCGGAGCCGCACGACCATTTGAATGGCAATTCTGCCGTGCCGATGAAGTTCTCGAAGTGAGGCCCGCAGGTCATCTGCTTGTTTCAGATGTCGGCACCATGCTCGGGGCCTGCGTGGCCGGCGCAGGAATCGCTCAAGTGCTAGAGCTTGGGGCCGAAGATTTGTTGAGGAGCGGTCAATTGATCGAGCTCTTTCCAGACTGGCCCGACGAACGTTTTCCGCTTTATGCGTTATATCCCTCTCGTCAGCATTTGCCGGCCAAGGTACGCACGTTCATCGACTTCTGCGTTGCCAATTTAGTCGCTCGCAGGCAATGAAATTGATGAAGTACATGACCGGGCACTGGTCTGCTGGAAAGCAAACGTTCGCTGCGTAAAGGCATGACAGTCCCGGTCAGTTGCTTGATTGCGTAGGTGACTGCGCGTCTCGAACGATGAGCGGTAACGCTTAGGCCCTAAATCGACCGGGCTTGCGTGAAAACACGCGGATCACCTAGACTGGATTAGCTCGTTCAGCGTGGGTGACCGGATGAAGCGATTCATAGTAAGGTGAAGATGGCAAGCAGGTGACGCTGCTTCCAGAATGCCTCGATTGAAGTCCCGGCATTCGTTGGGGCCTCCAGTGCGATCACGCGTTCCAGTTTTTCAAGTTCTTTCCGCGGCTGGCTTGCAGTTCATTTTCCGGGCAAGGTCGGAACGCATAGATTGCTCGACCTGGCCCGGCAGACCAAACACAAGACAAGGAAGCAACCCATGCAGCAACTGGTCAGGCATCCAATCATCCTGTTCGTCGTCTCCTTCGTGCTCATGTCCATGGCCGCGTGGATTGGTAGCCGGTTTCTGCGCTCACGCATGCCAATCGATGAAGACACGCGCGACGACTTCAAGCTCGTCCAGTCGGCGACCTTGACATTGCTCGCGCTTGTCATCGGCTTCAGCCTGTCGATGGCGGTGGGCCGCTACGACCAGCGGAAAAACCTCGAAGAGGAAGAAGCCAACGCGATTGGAACCGAGTTCATTCGTGCCGACCTCCTGGCCTCAAGCGAAGCGGCCGAGATACGCTCGCTCCTCGCTCAATATCTGATGATGCGTGTCGAGTACTACCAGACCCGCGATCTGAATCGGGTCGAGCAGATCAATACGGCCACCGCCGATCTGCAAAACAAGTTGTGGGCCGCTGCCAGGGGCGGCGCGGTCAAACAGCCCAACCCGCTTAGCGCACTTGTTGTCGCAGGCATGAACGACGTAATCAACGCCCAGGGCTACACGCAGGCGGCCTGGTGGAATCGCATCCCGGCGGCCGCGTGGATACTCATGATCGTGATTGGATTGTTCGCCAATCTGCTCGTGGGATATGGAGTAACACATACGGATGTGAAAAAACGCTTCCTTCTGGTCATGCCGCTCACGGTGTCTCTTTCATTCCTGTTGATTGCGGACATTGATAGCCCGCGTAACGGTGTTATCCGCGTCGCACCTCAAAATCTGCTCAGCACCGCACAGTCGTTACCTAAGCCTTAGCGCCCAAGGAGTTTCCGCCGAGTTAGCTGGAGTTGCCGGTGGCGAATCGAAGGAGGAACAGCAAGGCGGGTGACGTGACGTGGAACGCTCGGGCGGATCTGCGAACGCTTCCTGCGCGCAGCTATAATCGCGCTCGAACATGGCCAGAGGAAGTTACTCGTGAAAAAGACCGCCGCATGTGCGCTCGCCGCGCTTGTATTGACCGCTTGCTCGTCTGCCGAAAAGCAGGAGCAGCAGGAACAGAAGTTCCTCCACAACGAAACCAACCTTGCCGCCGCGCAACGCAATGCGGCAGTCGATTGCCAACCGGCGAACTGCGACGCCGCCTGGGCGCTGACGAAACGCTATATTGAGCAGCATTCCGATACGGCCGTCACGCGCGCGGACACGGTCGCAATCGACACCGATGTGCCCAGTGGTTCAGGCAAGGTTGCCTTTTCCGCGACCCGCGCCGCAAAAGGTGCGGGTGCGACCTTGACGCTCTTTGCGCAATGCCGCGGTATGTACGGGCCGGAGAATGCGAAGGGTTCGGACTACGACGAGTGCGCCGAGAAAATCCTCAAGACGCAGAACGGCTATGTGGCGTTTCTCAGGTCACATGCGTCGGGTCAGTAACGGCCGGATTGTCACTCCAGCGTTAACGTACCCTTCGTCCGGTACTATCGGTCACCTGTTCGCCGTCCTCTTTTGCAAACGCGCTTTGCTGCCCGGCGGGCAGGATGTCGAGCACGATTTCGGAAGGTCTGCATAAGCGCACGCCGAGCGGCGTGACGACAATCGGACGATTGATGAGGATTGGATGGGCCAGCATCGCGTCGAGTAACTGCTCATCGCTCAGCGTTGTATCAGCGAGGCCGAGTTCGTCGTAGGGCGTGCCTTTTTCCCGTAGCGCGGTTCGCACGGTAAGGCCCGCGCGTTCGATCAGGTCCTTCAGCGTGTCCCGATCCGGCGGGTTCTTCAGATACTCGATGATCTCAGGCTCGATGCCGGCATTGCGAATCATCGCCAACGTGTTGCGCGAAGTGCCGCAATCCGCATTGTGATAGATCGTGACGTTCATACACGTTCCCCTTTCACGCTATGGCTCGTCTCGTACCAGTGCCGCGAACGATTGACGACGCCGACCACCAGCAGCATCACCGGCACTTCGATGAGCACGCCGACAACGGTAGCGAGCGCGGCACCGGAGTGGAATCCGAACAGACTGATCGCCGTGGCGACCGCCAGCTCGAAGAAATTGCTCGCGCCGATCAGGCTCGAAGGACCCGCCACACAATGCGCAACGCCAAGCCGGCGATTCAGCAGATAGGCGAGTCCAGAATTGAAAAACACCTGAATCAGTATCGGTACCGCGAGCATGGCGATGACCAGCGGTTCGCCGACAATGGCCTGTCCCTGAAAGGCGAACAGCAACACGAGTGTGGCGAGCAGCGCGCCGATCGAGTAGGGGCCGAGACGTGCGATTACGTGCTGGAAATAGGCGTTGCCCCTGGTCAGAAGACGCCGCCGCAGTAACTGGGCGAGGATGACCGGAACGACGATGTACAGACCGACTGATGTAATCAGCGTGTCCCACGGCACCGTGATGGCTGACAGACCCAGCAAAAGCGCGACCAGCGGCGCGAAGGCCACGATCATGATGGAGTCGTTCAGCGCCACTTGTGAGAGCGTGAAATACGGGTCGCCTTTGCAAAGCTGCGACCAGACGAACACCATAGCCGTGCAGGGTGCCGCTGCCAGCAGAATGAGGCCTGCGATATAGCTGTCGAGTTGAGCGGCGGGGAGCCACGGCGCAAAGACATGCCGGATAAAAATCCAGCCGAGCAGCGCCATTGAAAACGGCTTGACGAGCCAGTTCACGAACAAGGTGACGCCGATGCCGCGCCATTGGCTTTTCACCTGCGTCATGGCGGTGAAATCGATCTTGATCAGCATCGGAATGATCATCACCCAGATCAGCACGCCGACCGGAAGATTGACCTGCGCCACTTCCATACGGCCGATCGCCTGAAACGGCAGAGGCAGCCACTGTCCAAGTGCGACGCCGCATACGATGCACAGCGCGACCCACACGGTCAGGTAACGCTCGAAGAACCCGATCGCGGGTTGCGCGCCGCGAATGGTCGTGACAGTACCGGTCATTTTTCGCAGCAGCCCGGAAGATCCGTCGCGCTGCACGTCGCGCCGGCACAGCAGTTTTCCGTCAGGAAGCCGATCAGATCCGTCATGGATTCGAAATTCGCCGAATAGATGACGAAACGGCCGTCTTGCCGCGGCGTCACCATTTCAGCATGCGTCAGGTCCTTGAGATGAAAGGACAGGCTGGACGGCGAGAGCCCCAGCTGTTGCGCGATTTCACCGGCCGCCATGCCGTCTTTCCCAGCGACAACCAGCAGGCGGAAAATCGCCAGGCGAGATTCATGAGCGAGCGCGCCGAGGGCGCGTACCACGAGGTTCGAGTTCATGACCGAACGATACGCGTCTCGCTTTTACATTTCAAGTATTGTTGAAATGATGCTGTGGGCATCGCGGCTGAAGCGGATCACATGAAGGGTAGGTTTTATTGGCATTGCGCAGGCGATGGTCGGCTGAACTTCACTGGACGACCCCGCGCGCGCGCTTGACTTAACCGAGATTGCATTTGGTCTCCGCGCGAACCATACTTGTTTTCTCCTTTATTGCTCGCGGTGAACGGCGATGAACGGTAACGATCCTGATGGCGATCCCCACCCGCACCCGCACACCCACACGCACGACCATCACGGCAGTGCTTTGTCGGAAATGGATCTGCGTGTTCGTGCTCTGGAGTCTCTGCTGGTCGAAAAAGGCTATGTCGATCCGCAGGCGCTGGACGCACTCGTCGAAACCTATGAGCACAAAGTCGGGCCGCGCAACGGTGCCCGTGTGGTTGCAAAGGCGTGGCGTGATCCGGCGTACAAACAATGGCTGCTCCACGATGCCACCGCGGCGATCGCGTCACTCGGGTATGCGGGCCGGCAGGGCGAGCACATGATCGTGCTGGAGAACACCCCGACGATCCACAACATGGTGGTCTGCACATTGTGTTCGTGCTACCCGTGGCCTGTGCTCGGACTGCCGCCGGTGTGGTACAAATCGGCGCCATACCGTTCGCGTGCCGTCATCGATCCGCGTGGTGTACTGAAGGAGTTCGGCTTCGAATTACCCGCGGAGGTCGAGTTCCGCGTGTGGGATTCCACCGCTGAAGTTCGCTACCTCGTTTTGCCTATGCAGCCGCCAGGAACTGACGGCTTCTCCGAAGAGGCGCTAGCCGAACTGGTCACGCGCGATTCGATGATCGGCACTGGATTGCCGAAGACTCCTGATTCGACAAGGGGGACACCATGAACGGCGCGCAGGACCTCGGTGGCATGCAGTCTTTCGGTCCGATATACCCCGATAAAGACATTTCGCCGTTTCACGCCGACTGGGAGCGAAGAGTCCACGCGACCACGATCGCCATGGGCGCGACCGGCAAGTGGAACATCGACATGTCGCGCGCGGCGCGGGAGAGTTTGCCGCCAGCGCAATACCTTTCTAGTAGCTACTACCAGATCTGGTTCGAGGGTTTGAAGAAACTCATCCTGAGTACAGGTCTGGCCACGGCCGGCGAAATCGAATCAGGCGAGTCGACGACTCCAGCGGTGCCGGTTCCGCGCGTGTTGATGGCTAAAGATGTATCGGCGGCGCTGTTCCGCGGCAGTCCCGTCGATCGGCCCGCAACCGTGGAAGCCAAGTTTGCAATCGGCGATGGAGTGCGGGCCCGGCAAATCAATCCTTCCTCGCACACTCGTTTGCCGCGTTATTGTCGGGGCAAACGCGGGCGCATTGTCGCCGTGCACGGCGCGCACGTTTTTCCCGACGCCAATGCGATCGGCCTCGGCGAGCAGCCGCAATGGCTCTACACGGTGCGCTTCGACGGTGCGGAGTTGTGGGGGAGTGATACGACGGCGGCGTCGGTGTGCGTCGACTGCTGGGAACCCTATCTCGAGGTGCCTTCTACCCGCGATGACTGACGCTCGAACTAAACTGCCCGCACTGCGCGCCGCGTTGCCAGCACTGCCTTGCGACGACGCAGGGCCGGTTTTCAACGCACCGTGGGAAGCGCAGGCGTTTGCGATGACGCTGGCGTTGCACGAGCGCGGCATGTTCAGCTGGGGCGAGTGGGCTGCGTGCCTGAACGAGGCAATTCGCGACGCGCAAGCCGCCGGCGACGCGGACCACGGCGACACTTACTACTCGCATTGGCTGACTGCACTGGAGCGCATCAGCGCGATCAAGGGACTCGTAACCGACGACTCGCTTTTGCGTCGCCGCGACGCGTGGGACGCAGCAGCGCGCCGTACGCCGCATGGGCAGCCGATCGAACTCGGGTAGGGTGCGCGTGCGTCGTCAATCAGCAATCACAGGCTCGACGAGCCTCGCTAGTTGAACAAGCGACTCCTGCCAACCGAGGTAGCACATCTCCACAGGAATGACCTCGGGCACGCCCTCCTGCAAAACGGTGAGTTCGGTTCCGCACGACACCTGCCGCAATGAAATGGTGGCCTGCATCTCGCCCGGCAGATTCGGGTCGTCGAATCGGTCCGAGTAGCGGATTTTCTCGAACGGCACCAGTTCGAGATACTCGCCGCCGAACGAGTGGCTGTGGCCGGTGCCGAAGTTACGAAAAGACATCTTATGGGCGCCGCCGACCTTTGCATCCATGTGGTGTACCTGACAGGTGAAACCGTACGGCGGAAGCCACCGGACTATCGCATCCGGTTCGAGGAAGGCGCGATAGATGCGTTCGGGCGTGGCACGCAAGACTCGGTGGAGGTGGATCGTTCCGGTAGCCATGGTGTGTGCTCCTTTCATTACAGAAGTTGGACATACTCCTACGACGATCCGACGACGCCGGTATCGACGCAGGTTGAGATCAGGAAAAACCCTCAGGCGTTGTGCGGTTCATACTCGCAGTCGACGGCAAGCTTACTCCCTCGGTGTGGCCCATTGTGCGGGCCCCGCCCGGTGTTCCGGTCGGCGCGCTGGTCGCACGCAGGGACGTCGAGTTGAGTTTTCAGCAGTTAAGTGACTTGATGCGCTTGCCAGGCATCCATGTGACGGGTCCTATGCCTGCGGACGTTCAGATCGTAACCGTCTTCTCAGCCGGCATACGTATGGCATCCCGGCGGAAAGATGCCGCGATGGCGTTCTTCTCTTTTCTGGCTTTGTCGCAGTGCGATCAAGTCAAGCTGAGTCAGGGGATAAAGCCTGCGTTCCGGTAAATGCCGAACGATTCACCGTTCCTTTTTTTGCGCCTGCGCGGCGACCATCCAGCAGACCACTGCACCCGCGGCCCAAGCGCACGCGAACATCAGTTCGAGATCGAGCATGCCCTGGAAATTCTCCGCATTTTCGTAGCTGCAGGTTCGATGAGTCTGAAACTGGATGCAGCCGGTTTGCATGTCCTGGAAAACGACAAATAACTTGTACAAGCCGAACAGCGTGAATGCCAGCGCGAGAAGCGCGAGTTTTTTTGGTTTTGTCATCGCATGTTCCGTGGGTTCGGTCTGACAGGATACCAATTGTCAGCGATGCACACGCGCTGATTTCCTGATTCGACAGGTCGCGGGAAATCGTAGAGAATCGATCGGCATGTCCCGCTGCGGATTGGCGCACTTGCGACTTTCCTCCCGCGAGTCTTCAAACGACACGTGACCTAACCTGTTCCGACATCGGCATGATGAGTGCCGCCGTCGACGGCCGGTTCGTATATAAGGACGGCGCGCCGTATCCCGCTTGACTCGCACGCGATCTCAGTGCTTATATTCCAGACGATTAATGATGCAGCCATTCATTCCGATTGTGGCGGCATTAAAGGGGACCAGAATCGATGAATGAGGAATTAGTAAATGCATCGGAGCGGATCGACGAACTGATTGCGGGTCTAACGGACTGGCGTGGCAAAACGTTCGCTAGTGTCCGCAAGGTCATCCTTGAGGCCGACCCGGAGATCATCGAGGAATGGAAATGGATGGGTAGCCCGGTGTGGTCCCGGGACGGCATGATCGCGGTCGCCAACGCGCACAAAGGGAAGGTGAAGGTTACCTTTGCGCATGGGGCCGGCCTCGATGATCCTGACAAGCTATTCAACGCGGGTCTCGAAGGCAACGCGCGACGCGCCATCGATTTTCTGGAAGGCGATAAGGTCAATGCGCGCGCGCTGAAGAATCTCGTGCGCGCTGCGATTGCGTACAACCAGACTCATTTGAAGAAGAACAAAACGTCCGCGAGCACGCGAGCGAAAGTGGTCAAAAGTAAAGCGGGGTGAAGGTGGCGCCGTTGGCTACCTTCGAGCGGAAAACACAGTGCCGTGTTGCGCCGGTTCGATTGCGGTGGCTCCCGCTAGACGTTATCACGCGAACGCGGATCGCTCATCCGTGTTGTCGGTTTTGGGAAGCGACGCTGACGTCTCGCACCCATCGCGCACAATGCCGAAGTGTTTTTCGAGCGCCTGGCGATCGGTTTGTCGTTGCTGGCGGCGCTTGTCTGGAGCGTCGCGCTGACGCTGACCACACGTCGGGCGCGCAGTACGACCTGATCAGCTATGCGCGTTGCCTCGCATTCGCACTGGACTCGCCCAAATAGACCCGTTAGTCTGAGAGCATTGCACGAAGCAATCTGGCGATGCAGTTCCTAACCGACAACGTGGGAGCCGAAACATGGAAGTGAGCACGGAAGCGCTTGTTGACATGCTGCGAGAAGTCGAAGCCGACGACCCGATCGACTACGCCGACCTTCCTTTCGGAGAGCAGGAGCTCAGGCGTCTGGTGATGACCTCGCTCGTCGAGCGCCACCACCAGGTCGAGGCCGGCAACATGTCGGTGTCCGACATCCATGCGCTGTACCTGCTGAGCACCGCCAAGCTGGTTCTTGAAAACACGGTGCTTCACGCAAGGCTGCTTCTGCTTCAGGGGCGGCAGATCGATGTGCAGTCGCTGCTGGCTCCATTCACGCTCAAGGGCAAATCATAGGCTGGGCGAGCGGACGCTCAATTGCAGAGCGTCCTCGCCGCCAGCCGTTCAGTTCTGAAAATAGTTCAGACCGAGCGCATTTTTCACCTCGGATACCGTCGCGCCCGCCACTTCCCGCGCGCGCATCGTCCCGCGGCGCAGGACGTTCAGCACCTCGGCACGGTCGGCTTCGAACTCGCGGCGGCGCTCGCGAATCGGGGCGATCAACGACTGCAGCCGTTCGTTGAGCACGCGCTTGACCGCGCTATCGCCAAGGCCGCCACGGCGGTAGTGGGCCTTGAGTTCGTCGACCATCGGGACGTCCGGCTCGAACGCGTCGAGAAACGCGAACACCACATTGCCTTCCACCTGGCCCGGATCGCTGACGCGCAGATGGTTGGGGTCGGTGTACATGTTGTTCACGGCCTTGGTGATTTCGTCCGGCGTCGCGCCCAGCGTGATCGCGTTCCCGAGCGACTTGCTCATCTTGGCCTTGCCGTCGATGCCCGGCAGCCGTGCAACGTGCGAGAGCACGGCTTCGCATTCGACCAGCACCTGTCGATCGACCGTGTTGTTGAAACGGCGTACCAGCTCGTTGGTTTGTTCGATCATCGGCAACTGGTCGTCGCCGACAGGTACGCGCGTCGCCTTGAACGCGGTGATGTCGGCGGCCTGGCTGACCGGATACGTCAGAAAGCCGGCGGGGATGTCCCGTTCGAAACCGCGCAGCACGATTTCCGCCTTGATGGTCGGGTTACGCTCGAGGCGCGCCACCGTGACGAGGTTGAGCAGGTACTGGGTCAGTTCCGCCAGTTCGGGCACCTGCGACTGGATGAAGATGGTCGACTTCGCCGGATCGATGCCGACGGCGAGATAGTCGAGCGCGACCTCGATGACGTTTTCCGTGACTTTCTGATGCCGACCGACGTTGTCGGTCATGGCCTGCGCATCGGCCAGCAGCAGGAACTGCTGCGCCTCGTGCTGGAGCCGCACGCGCGAGCGCAACGAGCCGATATAGTGGCCAAGGTGCAGCGGGCCGGTCGTGCGGTCGCCGGTCAGGATAATGGGTTGGTTCGTGGTCGTTTTTGCGTCTGTCATGGTCTGGGGTTGTGCGTTTGTCGATACCACCAGCCGTCGGCGCGCACAAACGAAAATGCCGCCAGGACTGGCGGCATCACGTTTCGATGGTCGAGTGGAAACGGGCCGCCTAAGTCAGGCGCGCCACCAACAGTTCAGCGTGATCGGCTTCGTATCCATCGGCAGAGTATAACGCGGCGGATCGCAAGGTCGTCGACGGCGTCCCGGAAAGTGCGTCCGCAACGCCGCACCCGCGAGTGCGGACGAGTGATGGCGACGCGCCCCGCAACCCGCCGTACAACCGATTCGCACCGCTGTCTAGGCCGCCGAAAAAACAACCGCCGCGGCGTCTTCGACCTGCGTGAAAGTGCGCACAAAGCGATAGGCCTGGCCACCGATCTCCATCTCGTTGACGCCCGAGCGTGTCAGTTCCAGCATCTCATTGGCGAGCGGGATGGCAATCGTGCCGAGCTTCTTCATTTCCTCGATCAGACCGGACGGGTCGCCCAGGTAGACGGTGCAAACGTCGTTCGTGGGGCGCGTCATGACCACGCTCGCCGCCTTGTCGAGCGAGAGTTCGAGATACTCGACCAACGTCTGGAGCGACTCTGGCACGGGCTCGCGAGAGCCGTTCATCAATGTATTTGCGACTGTCATCTCGTAGTCCCCCATCGCGCCGATCTACGGGTACGCCGCTGGAAATCAGCGGTTCATCCACTATACGGCATCGTACATCGATACTCGACTCGCGCGGCTTCCCGG
The DNA here is from genome assembly GCF_003002025.1 of Paraburkholderia sp. BL25I1N1. GTDB lineage: Bacteria > Pseudomonadota > Gammaproteobacteria > Burkholderiales > Burkholderiaceae > Paraburkholderia. The sequence goes on along the minus strand of NZ_PVZB01000003.1, from coordinate 281,017 downwards.
GGGGGGGGGGGCTGCGATGAACAGTCAGAGAACCCCCAGCGCCGACTTCGGCTCCAGAAACGCTTCCAGCCCGAACGTACCGTATTCACGTCCAATGCCTGAATGCGCCGAACGGCGCGGCCGGCTCATGCGCCGGCGTGTTGACCCGCGCGCGTTCCGCTTCGATCCGCGCCGCGAGCTCATGCGCGCGCGGCGTGTCTTGTGACAACGCATAACCTGCAAACCGTAGCGCGTGTCGATGGCGAGCGTGATGACCTCGTCTGTGTCGCCATAGGCGACGATCGACAGCACCGGGCCAAATATCTCCTCACGCGCAGTCGTCATGTCGATCGTGATGTCGCTGAAAACGGTCGGGCGCACGAACCAATCCGCGTTTAATGCTAGACACGGCACGCGCCGGCCGGGCTACGGGCGCTCATCGATATGATCCGCGAGCACGCCGATGTCCAGCGTGAAAAGGCGCGGACCCGGCGCAAGCGGGTGGCATGCGGCAAGTCATTTTTTCCGCCCCAGAGGGAAGTCGACTCGTTTCGTCAGTCGAATTAACCCGATCCTCTACGTTTACGCAATAATCGCAATACGCGCGGGTTTCGACTTATCAACCATCAAAAAATGCGTAGGTCATGGCTTTCAGCGAACCAAGGTCTCCATTTTTCAAGTGGGTCGTCTCTTCCTCTCAGGATCTGAGCGCGGATAATCGCCAGATACTGCTTGCCAATCTGTTCACGCGAACCGCATCGATCGTGTTCGCGTCGATTTGTGAAATCAGCGTCTGCGCCACCGCTTACTACCTTTATCCCAAGGCTCTTTACGCGAGTTGGGGCAGCGCCGTTGTCGCATTGCTGATTGCCCGGCTCGCCTTGATCTGGTTGTGCTGCTCGCGCAGCGCCAACGGCCAGCCGACTCCTACCTCCGCATTTCTGTTTGCGAGCCTCCTCTGGAGCGTGCTGTTCGGCTACGGCACCTTGCTGTGCAATATCAGCGGAGACCAGACGCTGTTCCTGCTCGGCAACGTTTGCGCCGTGGGCGTTATTGGTGGATTGGCCGGCCGCAATGCCGGCACCCCTCGGCTCGTATTGCTGCAAATCACGTTCATTCTTGGACTCCTGGCTCTCGGGGCGGCGCTGTCGCCCGGCTCCGGAAAACTGGTGCTGCTGTTCCAGGCGCCGTTCTGCGCCGCCGGCTTCTTTACGGTTGCGCTGCGCAGCAATCGCGACACGGTCGCGTTGCTTCTGGCGCGGGAAAACAGCCACCGGCTCGCTCATCACGACAGCCTAACCGGCTTGCCCAATCGCGCGCGTATCAGTGAACTGCTGCTCGAACGCACGGAGATGGGCGCGTCGCGCAAAGATCAATCGTTCGCTGTTCTATTGATCGATCTGGACGGATTCAAGGCCATCAATGACAGCCTGGGCCATGCCGCCGGCGATCAGATTCTTCAGGAAGCGGCAATTCGCTTGTGCGAAGTGTTGCCGAGCGGCGACCTCGTCGGGCGCCTGGCCGGCGACGAGTTCGTGGCGCTTTCAGATGGCACGGGCCAGGCTCGCGACGTGCGCATTCTGGCGGACCGCATCGTGAAGACCTTGGCCCGCCCGTTCGCGCTGCGCGAGGCGCTGGTGCATATCGGCGCGAGCGTGGGTGTCTCGCTCTATCCAGACCACGCGAAAACGGGCCCGCAACTGCTGATTTGCGCCGATCGCGCCTTGTATGCCGTGAAACGCAGCGGCAAAAGCGCGTTCGCTATTTTCGACGCCGCGAAGCACGCGTCGGATGAAAGCCTGAGCCTTCTGCGCAGCGATCTGGAGGGCGCGCTGCATTCGTTCTGCGGTCTGCGCATGGAGTACCAGCCCATTGTCGATCTGAGCAGCGGTGCGGTGTCCGGCCGCGAGGCGCTGATACGCTGGACCCATCCCACGCGCGGCGAACTCTCGCCTGCGGCGTTCATTCCCACCGCCGAACGTACGGGCCTTATCCTGTCCCTGGGCGAGTGGGCCTTGCTGCAATCGTGCAAGGAAGCAGTGACCTGGCGAGACAAGGTGACCGTCGCCGTAAATGTATCGCCGGTGCAATTGCGGGAGGAGTCGTTTGCGTCGACCGTTTCGGCGATTCTGCGCAAGACGAAGCTACCGCCGCAGCGCCTGAATATCGAGGTCACGGAAACGGTGCTGCTGAACGACGACGTCGTGACCCGGCGCAACGTCGGAAGGCTGCGTGCGTTGGGCATCGGGCTCGCGCTCGACGATTTCGGCACGGGCTTTTCGACCATGTCGACCCTCGTGCGCTTTTCTTTCGACAAGCTCAAGATCGATAGCTCGTTCGTCAAGGAGTCCGTGCATCGTCGGGAATCGGCGGCGGTAGTGCGCGGGATCGTCGCGTTGGCGCGGGAAATCGGCATACCGACCACGGCGGAAGGCATCGAGACGCAAGAGCAACTGGATTTCGTGCGCGTCTGCGGATGCACGCATGCTCAAGGCTTTCTGCTCGGCAAGCCATTGCAAGGCCACGAGATTGCGCGGATAGAAGAGAAGGTTGCTGCTCATTCCGCTGATAAGGAATGAGCGCTCACGAAAGTCAACACCGAGGCGACTATGGAACCTGCCTTGCAATTCCAATTGCGGATTACTGTCTCGCCGGAACTGGCCGACACGTTACATACCGACCCGACCTACGCGTCGCATAGCGCGCTCCGTGATGTTCTGCGCCGGCACGACGCGACGTTGAAATGCCAGTTCGATGCATTCGCCGACTATGTGAGCGAAGCAGAACGCGAGGGCACGGAAAACTATCCGCTCTATCAATGGACCCGCGAGACAATCGAGAACCCGGAGAAGAAGGCGAAGTACCTGCGGTCGTTTACTGTTTATGTGAATGGCGGCGAAGTCTACGGTAAAGATGCCGCCGATATCTTGGAGAACGAACTATTACAGCTGGTCAGTGAAGACGGAATACAACGCGTGTCCCGATTCGATACCAATCCGGCGAATAACCCGCAACCGCCCCGGCGTTAGGCGCGACACTTACTAAACGTAAAGTTCGTCGAGCCTTTCAACGTTGTCAGCGAATCGTCATTCCGGTTTTACATTTGGCGACAAGGCGTCGAGTTCGTGAGACGATGCAAGCTCACTTTTACGCGAGGAGAGCGGCATGGGACTCTTGGACGAAGCAGGAAAAATTGCGGGGGCGATCGCCGCCGTTGAAGCAGCGGAAAAAGTGGATCCGGAAGCGGGGTTGCTGACGAAAGGCATCGCCGCTATCGCCGGTTTTGAAGGCGCCGGCAAGCTGGAGTCAATGATCGAAAAGAAAGACGACGACACGCAGGAAGCCGCCGACAACACCGAGTCCACGGACGACACGAATCCGCAGACGTGAGTGACGCTTTGCCGCCGGTCGCATGATCAACGATAGATCCATGCGCCGGCAACTTCGGCGCTCTGTTCTGAGTGTCGTCAATGTCCGTTCATTTTCTGCATGTGCCGTTGCCCGGCGTTCGCTCGGCGCGGAACGGCATTCAACACCAAACTCGCTCGCCGTTCACCATCGCATCATTGCCTGTCGTCGCCGCGCCCTTGCGCTTCGAATGCGGGCGAGCGCTCTGCGCCTCACGCGGTTTCATCTGAGTGTCATAGCCTGGCGACTACGATGGCTGGTCGTTCCCGTTGCGCGCCGGTTTCCAGCGCACTCGCCGTTCACGAAGAACGCGGTGTGCCCGACCTGCGCGTCGGCGTCCTTCCACCCCCGTACAACAACACCAGACATGTCGAACAGAAAAATCGCTAAGGCTTCGCCGATCGATCAAGGCGCTTCCATCGTCTCGCGTCGTGGGTTCCTGAAGTTTGCCGGCGCATCCAGTCTCGCTACGGCGGCCGGCACCCTATCGTCGGCCGCGCGCGCGGCGAACAGCACGCCCGACGGCACACCGGAGCAGGTCCACCTGACCTGGGGCAACGACCCGACCCACGAGGTCACGGTGTCGTGGGCGTCGCTTGCGCCGGCGGTCAACCCGCAGGTGCGCGTGAGCGGCGCGCGCGAGGGGAGACATACGGTGCATGGTATCCAAAGCACCTACACCGACGGCCTCAACGGCGAAGTCGTGTTTACGTATCACGCGCGCCTGCGAGACCTGAAGCCCGATACGAGCTACGAATACGAAGTGACCGCCGACAACGACAGCAATGCGGCACAACCTTTCACGGCCAGTTTCCGTACTGCGCCGCGCGGACGTGCGCCGTTTCGCTGGACCAGCTACGGCGATCTCGCGACGCCGAACACCGGCTGGGTTCTGTCATCGCCACAAAGCCGCTTCGCGGTGCAGGCGGTCGAGCGCTTTCAGCCGCTGTTCCACTTGCTCAACGGCGACCTGTGTTACGCCAATCTAAATCCGACGCACCAGCCGGACGTGTGGCGCGACTTCGGCAACAACTGCCAGACGTCCGCGTCGAACCGGCCGTGGATGCCCTGTCCGGGCAACCACGAACTCGAGTTTCATAATGGCGAACAAGGCCTCGCTTCGTATCTCGCGCGCTATACGCTGCCGGACAATCACACGCGCTTTCAGGGCCGCTGGTACAGCTTCCGCGTAAGCTCGGTGCTGTTCATTTCGCTCGATGCCGACGACGTCGTCTATCAGGACGCGGCTGCGTTCGTTGCCGGCCCGGAACCGCTGGTGCCGGTTGCGAGCACCGGCAATCCGCCCATCCAGCCCGGTACTTCGCTCTATGTGCGCGGTTATAGCGCCGGCGAACAGACGCGGTGGCTCGAAAAGACATTGCGCCATGCCGCCGAAGACGACGAGGTCGACTGGGTCATCGTGCAGATGCATCAGGACGCGCTGAGTTCGTCGAAGACCGGCAACGGGTCCGATAAGGGCATCCGCGAGGCGTGGTTGCCGCTGTTCGATCGCTACGGCGTGGACCTGGTGCTGTGCGGTCACGATCACGACTACGAACGCAGCTATCCCGTGCGCGGCTGCAACCATAACAAGGGCACCGACATCGCGACGGGCCGGCCGGTGGATACGTTGCAGCCGAAACCGGTGATGTCGGCGGTGTCGCCGGGTGCATCGACGTTCGATACCAGCCACGGCACGATTCACCTGATTCTCGGCGGCGGCGGCACGAGCGCGCCGCTGGACGTCTATGGCATGGATGTCGGCACGGGGCAGCCGCAGGCGCGTATTTTTACGCGTCCGAACCGCCCGGTGGCCGGCACGACGGCAGGGACCTTCGTGCGCGCGAGCGCGGACGCCGTGGAAGACGCGATCTGGTCGGCGCAACGCGATACCGGCACCGGTTATGGGATCGCGGTGTTCGATCATGATCCGGGGCATCCGGGCGGCGAGACTACGATCACGATGAACTACTATCACGCGCCCGGCGCGGACCAAGTGCCGACGCAGAACTACGAATTATTCGAGACCGTCGAGTTGAAAAAGAAGCGGCGCGGATAGGGTTCGAATGAGCGGTTGTCGGGCTGCGGACTACGACAGCTCGCCAGTATCGTCCGCGCGATAATCAATATGGTTGGCTGTCCGATGGATATTGGAAAACACCGGACGATGTTCTCTTGCTGTTCGACTTGAAGCGATAAAACCCTCCGCTCTCGACCCTTCGATCATTTTGTTACACGTCTTACCGATGTGGCGTGACGTGGTTACAAGAGCCTTTCACAAGCGCGGTTATACTCGGCGCCGTCAACAACAATGAAAGAGCTTTTTATGTCGAAGAAAATCCTCAAGATTGTTGCCGTTGCAGCGCTCGCGGCTTCGGCGTCGTTGTCGGCAATGGCCGGCGATATGAACAACGCCCTGGGTGGCGCGCTCGGCGGCGTGGCCGGCGCTGCGCTGGGCGGCGCGGTAGGCGGCAGCACGGGCGCCGTGCTCGGCGGCGCAGTGGGTGGCGGCGCCGGCGGCGCGGTCACGTCGAACCGCAGGGAGCGCACCGGTGCCATTATTGGCGGCGCGCTGGGCGGCGGCGCGGGCACGGCGGCCGGCAATGCGATGGGCGGTCGCGGCGGTGGTCTTGTCGGCGCTGCGTTGGGCGGCGGCGCGGGTTCGGCGCTCGGCGGCAACATCTCGCGCTCCAACTCGTACGCCGACGACTATTCGCGCGGCGACCGATCGGGCAAGCGTCATCATAAGCATCGGCATTACGACTGAGCGACACGCGAGAGGGCGGCGTAGTGCGTAGCGCAGATACGTGTTTGCGCGCCCAGAGTGCCGGACGATAAGTAGCCGACGCTCTGCATTGACTTTGCTTCCTCGATGGTTATCGTAAACGGTCCTCGCAGCGCAGTCGTATGCCGACACGCGTTGCGAAGAATACTTCACGATTCCTCCGTCCTCAGGAGACAAACAAAGATGCCACGAGTGTATTGCGCGGGTCCGCTCTTCAACGCAGCCGAACGAGCCGAAATGGATTCGATTGCCGCCACGCTGGAGGCGGCGGGCTTGACGACATTTCTTCCGCACCGCGACGGTCTCGAGTTCGCGAAGCTGAAACCGGAACTCGAGAAACTCGGCGCGTCGGTTGAAGAAGCCGCGGACATGCTCGACCGCGCGATCTTCAGTCTGGATACGTATCAGTTGCTCAGGCGTTGCGATGTGGTCGTCGCCAACCTCAACGGCCGCGTTGCCGATGAAGGCACGGTTGTCGAGGCATCGTTGGCGTGGCACGCGGGCAAACCGCTCGTGCTCTTCAAGGCTGACGCACGGTCCATGCTCAGCGGTTCCGACAATCCAATGCTCACGGGCTTGGGCGATTTCCACTTGGTCGACCAACTGTCCGCGCTGCCGCAGGCTGTTGTGGACGCCGTCAAGCGCGATCGGAGTCACAGAGTGGAACGGACATTGGAGAGTGGCGCGGAGATCGCGTCGCTTCGCGAGAGCGGTGATGAGCTGAGCGCGCTGGCAAAGACGCTGTACAGCGCTTTCAAGAAAACCTGAGCCTCGTTGCGCCGATGCAGATATCTCTGCGCTAGTTAAGACGATCCGCACTCACAGAAAGAAACGGGTCGCGAGTCGCAACGCAATTCATCACACGAAAGTGCGGGTAATACGCCCACTTGACGGTGCATCTTCCGAGTGGGAGCATCGCCGCCCAATGCGCATGCATTGCTGATTCGCAGCAGGCTCCGCGCGCTGCAACACAATTGCTGAACGCCGCGGGCGCATGTGCCGCTTGCACGGATTGCTGGCGAAATAGCCAGCCGCGGCATGCGTCGGCACACAAGAAAATCAAATAGAGCGGTTTGAAAAAGACCGCCTTTAGAACGTATACAAGGACCGATCCCTCACTATAGATTTTCGACGGAGGTCACTCATGCTGTTTCATGCTTCCATCCCGGCACACCATCCGGAACACGTCGCACGTGTCATTGCCGAACTGTGGGGCGGATTTCACGCACCGTTCCCTTCCTTTCCCGATTCGTGGATGGCGATTGCCGGCGACAACCGCGGCTCGATCATCGAGACTTATCCCAACGATCGCGTGCTTCGCCCCGGAGGCGAACAGGGCTCGTTTGTTCCAGAACCGGGCACCGCCTCGCGATATAGCGCATTTCACATCGCCATCGCGAGCAAACTGTCCCCCGAAGAAGTATTGGCGATCGGCGAGCGGGAGGGCTGGCGTGCGGTGCGCTGCACGCGCGGCCGTGACTTTTTCGATGTGATCGAGTTGTGGATCGAAAACGTTCTGCTGATCGAAGTGCTGACGGAAGAGATGCAGAAACAGTATCTGGCCTTTGCCACGCCGGCGAACTTCCGCGCGTTTGCGGCTGCTGCGGCAGAAGCTTCAGCGGCGCAAGTATGAGTCGAGAGGCGGCGTCGCGGGTCTCTAGCTCCTGACTACGGCTTTTGCCTGCGCGCCGCTCTTTCTGCAGCCGGCACACATGCCGAACAGAACCAACTGACGTCCCGTCACCGCGAAGTCGAGGCTGCTCGCGATAGACTGCTGTCGCGCCTCGATTTCCGCGTCAAAGAACTCATAGATTCGACCGCAGACCGTGCAGACGAGATGGTCGTGCCGGGTCCCGTCATTCAGTTCGTAGACCATGCGGCCGTCGCCAAAGGCCACGCCGGACAATAAATCCGCATCCACGAGTTGACCGAGCACGCGATAGACGGTGGCGAGACTCATGTTGCGCACGTCTTCGTTGAGAAGCTTATAGACCTGTTCAGCTGTGAAGTGGTCGCGAGCGTGCTCGTGAAAAAACTCCAGCACCAGAACTCGCGGGAACGTGGGCCGCAGGCGGGCTCGCTCCAGAATACGATGAATGTGCATGGATGTCGTGGCAATGGAGAACCGGCGGCAGCCCTGTTGGATTCCAGGTCGCCGCCATGAAGAAGTCGTCGGGGATCACGTCGTGCTGTTTCGGCAAGACGAACCGCGAGTGGCCGAACTATGTAAGCCGGGTCCTTAAGAGAACCTTAAGCGGCAGTTTGGGGACGCACTGGACGACCGCGGATCGATGTGCCAAAACGAGTTCTTCCCGTTAAATTACGTAACCCTTTCACGCGATTGTTGTCGTTAATCGCGCACCACACTTCCGTCACACGCCGCAACACGTTAAGCTCCGGCCCCTCATTGTTCCTTTGACGCCACGCCGCTTATTTTTTTGACGACGCATTTATTTTCATCGTCCTATGATCGGGGGGCTCGTTTCCGCCGCGCTAGCTAGCACGCGCCGACTGAGCCGACTTGAAAACCATGCAATAGATAAGCGCACACTTTGGCATAGCCATTGAAATGACGTGTCGCGCAATAAACATCCAATAATTAATTATGCTTCTCGCAGTTTGCGCAACAACGGTTTCGAATGTATTGCATGCGTGTTGACGGCGTTGGTGGAAAGAGCAATTGATACCCTCAATTACCGCTTGATCACGGAGCCAACAAGTATGAAAAAGTCTTTACTCGCGGCCGCGCTCTTCGGCGCATTTACGATGTCGGCGCATGCGCAAAGTAGCGTGACGCTCTACGGCCTCATCGATACGGGATTGGTTTACACGAACAATCAGTTCGGGCACAGCAACTGGCAGGTATTGAGCAGTTCGACCCAGAACACGGTGTTCGGTCTCAAGGGCTCGGAGGATCTGGGCGGCGGCTTGCACGCGATCTTCAAGCTCGAACAAGGGTTCCTGCTGAACAACGGAGCGCAGGCATTCTCCGGTGATGGTTTCGGTTCTCAGGCATGGGTCGGCCTGCAAAGCGATCCTTACGGCACCTTGACGTTCGGCCGCCAGTTCGACGTGATGAACGACCTCGTCGGACCGCTTACCGCGGAGTTCAACACGTGGGGCGGCAGCATGGCCGCGCATCCGTTCGAAAACGACAACCTTGCTGCGAATTCCGTCGTGATCAACAACTCGGTTAAATACGCGAGCCCGACTTACCGCGGCGTTACGTTCGAAACGATGTATTCGTTCAGCAACAAGGCGGGCGACTTCGGGAATAACCGGTCTTACGGTTTCGGCGTTTCGTATGCGCAAGGTCCGCTGAATCTTGCCGCCGGTTATCTGCAACTGAACAACGCGGGCAATGGCAGCGGCGCGGTGACTTCGAGCGATACCAGCGCGAACTTCCTCGCAGAACGCCAGCGTATCTGGTCGCTGGGTGGTAACTACACGTTCGGACCGGCTACGGTCGGGCTGGTTTGGAGCCACACTCAGATCGACAACGCGTCGGGCGTGTTCTCGTTCGGCACGGGCAGCTATCTCGGTTCGGGCGACACCTCCGCGGGATCGCTGGGTGGTTCGCTGCGTCTCGACAACTACGAGGTGAACGCAAAGTACGCGCTCACGCCGGCGTTGAGCGTATCCGGCGCGTACACGTACACACATGGCGCGTATAACGGTTCGTCGCCGGGATGGAATACGGCCATGCTGCAAACCGACTACTCGATCAGCAAACGCACGGACTTCTATCTGGAAGGCGTCTATCAGAACGTGCATGGCGCGCCTGCGGACTCCGTGCTCTCGCATGCCATGATCAACACGTTGTCGCCGTCCGCGACCAACACGCAAGTGGCGGTCACCGTGGGCATGCGTCACGCGTTCTAAGCAGGCTCGCTTCAAGTGAGGTGAACACGCATGCCCTGTTTTTGCAGGGTATGCGTCGTCATGCTCGGAACGATCAGGGCACGACGTCCAGCGTTACGTGTTCTGTGAACCTTCGTCCTTCGCTTCAGCCAGAATCTGCTGGATGGCTTGCTCGAAAGCTTCGACAGGCTGTCCGCCACTCACCAGATAGCGACGGTTGAAGATAATGGCCGGCACCGACTGGATACCCATTGCCTCGTTATTCCGCTCCTCTGCGCGAACTTCGGCGGCATAGGTTCGGTTTTGCAGTACGTCACGCGCCTTCGCGGCATCGAGCCCGACGGACTGCGCTGCCTCGATCAGCACTTCATGATCGCTTGGGTCTTTGCCGTCAGCGTGATACGCCTGCAGCAGCGCCAACTTGAGCGGCAACTGCTTGCCCTCGATGCCGGCCCAATGCAGCAGACGGTGCGCGTCGAAGGTGTTGTACACGCGGTTGCGCGGGCCAAAGGTAAAACCGACGCTCGCGCCGCGCTCGCGGATCGCGGCCTGCGTTTCGGCGATCTGCTCCGGCGTGCGGCCGTACTTTTTGCCGAGATAGTCGACAATGGCCTCGCCGTCCGGTCCCATGTCCGGATTCAATTCGAACGGATGCACGACGATTTGCGCGTCGACGGCGTCGCCGAGACGCGAGAGCGCGCGTTGGAGCGAGGAGAGGCCGATCGCGCACCACGGGCATGCGATATCGGAGACAAAATCGATAGTGAGCGCTTGAGTCATTGCTGTGTTCCGGTCCTGTATCAAAGCGAAAATCCGCAGACAGCGTAACCGGTATTGCCGTTATTTGCAGGACCGCCCTCGTGACGTGACGGGAGCCGGCGTCTTACAATTCACCAGCCGCAGTTGAGCGATTGACCGTGCGGACGATGGGGATGCCGCGAGGCGTCATAATCCCCGTTCGCCGTCGTGCACGACAACGACTGCTTTTCCAACGTTGAAAGGAGCCTCAAATGAGCAAGGGATACTGGGTGACGTCATATCGCGCGACGAAAGACGCGGAAAAACTGGCCGCGTATGCGCAACTCGCCGCGCCCGCCGTGACGGCTGCCGGCGGCAAGTTCATCGTGCGCGGTGTGGCCGAGGAGGCTCGCGAGCAGGGCTTGAAGGAGCGGACGGTCGTGATCGAATTTCCGACCTATGAAGCGGCCGTCGCCGCCTACGAGAGCGAGCCGTACAAGAAAGCGCTGGCCGCATTGGGCGACGGCGTTGAGCGCGATCTGCGGATTGTGCGCGGCACGGAGTAACCGGAAAGCGAAAGATACGGCGAGCGCGACCTGCTCATGCAGTTGCGCGCTCGCCCCGACATCTATTTCACGGCCCCTAGCGCGAGCCCCTTCACCAGATATCTCTGCAACCACGCGAACACCACAGAAACCGGCAACGTCGCGCAGAGTGTAGCGGCCATCACCAGATGCCACTGGACCACGTATTTCCCGGCAACCATGTCGGTCACCTGCACGGTCAGCGTCTTGTTTTCGGGTGAGCGGATCAAGGTATAGACCACGGCAAACTCGTTCCACGCGTTGATGAACGTGAAGATCGCGGTGACGACGATCGCAGGCACCGCGAGCGGCAGAAACACTTTGAAGACCGCCTTGGTGCGTCCGCATCCTTCGAGCCACGCTGATTCTTCCAGATCCCGCGGCACCGTCTGAAAGTACGAAGACAGCATCCACACGGCAAACGCGATATTGAATGCCGCGTAAGACACGATCACGCCGATCTTGGAATCGACCAGATTCCCGTCGCCGTAGGGAATCATCGCTGCCAGCCGGAACAGGCCGACCACCAGCAGAATCGGCGACAGCATCTGTGTGACGAGCAGAAACTGACGGTAGAGCCCGCGTCCGCGAAACGGGAATCTCGCCAAGGCATAGGCCGCGGGCAAGCTGACGGCCAATGCAAGCGCGGTCGACAGCAAGCTGATCACCGTGCTGTTGCGCAGCGCCACGCCGAAATTGGCCGCCACCCACATATCGGAGAAATTGCTCCACTGCCAATGCACGGGCAGCCAGCGCGCCGGGTACACAAAAATCTCGGAAGCCGGCTTCAACGCGGTGAACAGCATGACGGCAAACGGAAACAGCACCACTACGATCAGTGGCGACAACGCGAGCCAGCACCACAGCGTGCGCTTCATCTTGACGCTGAGACTCATGACGGATCCCCTTCTTTCGCGGGCTGCAGGCGCAGATAGGCGATCGAGAAAATGAACAGCATGACGAGCATGATCAGCGACACCGCCGCGGCTTCGCCGGGACGCCCGAGCCGGAAGCCGAGCTCATAAAGATATGTGACGAGAATGTGCGTGCTGTTGTCGGGGCCGCCCTGCGTCATCACCCAGATGATCGGAAACGAGTTGAACACGTAGATCACGTTCAACAGAATCGTCATGTTGATGAACGGCCGCAACAGCGGCATGGTGAGTTTGCGGAACTGCTGCCAGGCGCTTGCGCCGTCCATGCGCGCGGCTTCGTAAATATCGCCGGGCACCGAAGACAAGCCGCCCAGCAGAATCGTCACGGTGAACGGAACCGACACCAGAATGCCGACCGCGATTTCGACCGGAAACGCGAGCTCCGGCGTGGCCAGCCAATGAATCGGACCGCTGATCAGGCCGAGCCTCTGCAACGTGACGTTGACCATGCCGTAGTCGTCGTTGAAGGCCCAGCGCCAGACCACGGCGGTCATGGTCAGCGAGACGGACCACGGCAGCATCACGATCGTACGCGCCACACCGCGTCCATAGAAATCCTGGTTCAGCACGAGCGCAACGGGCACTGAGATCAGCACCGTGCCACCCACCACGCAGATGGTCCAGACAATGGTCCGCCTGGCTGCGGCAAGAAACGCGGGATCGCCGAAGATCGTATAGAAATTCTGCAGACCAGTGAAATCGCGAATGGCGCCGAAGCGCGAGACCTCGTGCAGCGATTGCCACACGATGTTGAAAATCGGATAGCTGATGATGAAAAGCGCCAGCACCAGGCTCGGCGCAATCAGCAACCAGGGCGCTTGCAGGCGCGAAGAAGCGGAGCGGCTCATGCGTGCTCGATCGTAAGACGCGTCCACATCAAGGGGCGGGCGCGACGGGATGGGCCGGATAGTGCATTACGACCGAAACGCGCACCGCCTTTGCAGTGACGGTGCGCGTTCCGGGTTCAGCAGATCACTGCGAGACTGCGCGATTACTTGCCGAGCGACTTGTTCGCCTGCGTGGCCGCCGCGTTCAATGCGTCAGCCGGCTTCGCCTTGCCCAAATAAATCGACTGCATAGCGTCAGTCACGGCCTTCGCGGTGTCTTCCCAGCCGGTCATGGTCGGCGCGAAATGAGCGGTCGGCAGCAGCGCGACGAAGGCCTTCGTGTCGGGATCGTTGAACGCCGGATCGGTCGCCTCAGCCTTGGTGGTCGGCAGGAAGCCTTCGGTCGTGGTGAACTCTACGCGCGGTTCCTTCGTGAACAGATAGTCGAGGAACTTCCACGCCGACTTCTTCACCTTCGAGTTCTTGAACATCACGATCGAGTCGGTGACAGCATACGTGGCGTGTGTCGTGCCCATCGGAATCGGATCGATGCCGTACTTCAGGTTCGGCGCTTCCTTCTTGATCTGTTTGGCGAGGAACGGTGCGGAGATCATCATCGCAACGCGGCCTTGCTTGAACAGATTCTGCACGTCTTCACGGCTATAGCCGGTCACGCCCGGTTGCGTCAGACCGTCGTCGATCAAGGTCTTGTACAGCGTCGCTGCCTTGATGCCGGCCGGCGAATTGAAGGCAGCCTTGCCATCTTTGCCGACCACGTCGCCGCCGTTGGTCCACAGGGCGTAGTAATAGTAGACGTCGGTTTCGATTTCCTTGCCTTGCAGGCCGAAGCCGGCAATACCCTGCGCCTTCAGTTTCTTCGACGCTTCGATCACGTCGTTCCAGGTCTTCGGGCCGTCGGGATAGCCGACCTTGGCGAGCAGATCTTTGTTGTAGTACAGCCCACGCGCGGACGCGGCGATCGGCAAGCCGTACACCTTGCCGTTGATCTCACCCGGTGCGAGGAACGGGCCGATGAAACGGCTCTTGAAGTTCGCGTCCATGTAGCCGTCGAGCGGCTCCGCGACGTCGTCCTTCACGAAGTCGAGCAGCCAGCGCGTGCCGACGATCGCGAGGTCGGCGTTGGCGTTGCCGGAAATGTCTGTCTGCAGTTTCTGTTGCAGCGTGTCCCAGTTCACGTCTTCGATCTTGATCGTCGTGCCGGGATTGGCCTTCTCGAAGTTGCGGGCCATTTTTTCGAAGTACGGCGCGGTCGCGTCGCTGTAGTGTGCGACGGTCACGCGAACCGTGTCGGCGTGAGCCGCGACGGCGATACCTGCAAACGCGAGCGCCACGGCAACTTTGCCTAGCGCGAGGGAAGCACGGGCATGCAACGACATTTCTCTCTCTCCTGGATGGTTTGCTGCCGTCGCCGGCCGCTTCGGGTTGAATTGTTTGTAAAAATCCTACATGACGCAAAATTGCTTGTCACGTAGGGTCTGCCATATTTTTTCCCGGCTGGTTTTGTGCATAAGATGCTGTAAAGCAGGGATATTCTGCACAACGCGATGTCACGGATACCCAATCTTCGGGATGACTAGACAACTGTATCGCGAATGGATTTGTAGGAAATTTACACGCTAATCCGGGCTGACGGCGTGGTCGAACAGCGAGGCGGACAATGAATCGTGTGGTGTTGGTAACGGGCGCTTGCGGCGGCATCGGCAGCGTGTTGTGCAAGCGCTTCGTGGAGCAGGGCGATACGGTGCTGGCGCTCGACATCGACGCCGCCGCGCTGCAGGCGTTGGGCGCGCAACTCGGCGAGGCGCATGTCACGCCGATCGCGGTCGATCTCGGCGACGCCGCCGCGGTGCAGCAAGCGGTGGCCGCCGCGGTCGAGTTGCGCGGTCCGGTGGATGTGCTGGTCGCCAACGCGGGCGCCGCCGAAGGTCTGACGCTTGCCACGACCAATGTCGCGAGTTGGCAGCGCGACATCCATCTAAATCTGAACGGCACGTATCACACGGTTGAAGCGGTGCGCGCGTCGATGATCGAGCGGCAGCGCGGCGCGCTGGTGCTGATCGGCTCGGTGAACGGCATGGCCGCGCTCGGTCATCCGGCGTATAGCGCGGCGAAGGCCGGGCTCATCAGTTATACGAAAGCGCTCGCGCTCGAACTCGGCCGCTACGGCATTCGCGCGAACATCGTATGTCCGGGCACGGTAAAGACGCAGGCGTGGCAGGCGCGCGTCGACAAGAATCCGCAGGTCTTCGAGGATCTGAAAAAGTGGTACCCGCTGCGCGACTTCGCGACGCCCGACGACATCGCCGACGCGGTGCTGTTTCTGGCCTCGCCGATGGCGCGCGTGATTACCGGGGTCGCGCTGCCGGTCGACGGCGGCTTGATGGCCGGCAACCGTTTGATGGCGGAAGAACTGACACTCGAGTCGCTCTGAACCGCCCGCAGCGGCATTGGAAGCAGCACGAGATCGAGTCAACCACGCAAGACGATGAGGACAGCATGGCAGCAGTGCAACTGAGCGGCATCTTCAAACGCTATGGCGACACGCAAGTGGTGCACGGTATCGATCTCGACATCGACGACGGCGAGTTCGTCGTGCTGGTCGGCCCGTCGGGCTGCGGCAAGAGCACGTTGATGCGCATGGTGGCCGGGCTCGAGGAAATCAGCGGCGGCGATCTGATGATCGGCGGCACGCGCGCGAACACTCTCGCACCGCAGCAGCGCAATATCTCGATGGTGTTTCAGAGCTATGCGCTGTATCCGCATCTGTCCGTCTACGAAAACATCGCGTTCGGGCCGCGGATTCGCAAGGAGTCGTCGGCGAGCTTCAGGCCGCGGATCGAGGCCGCGGCAAAGATGCTGAACCTCGGCGGCTATCTGGACCGCTTGCCGCGCGCGCTCTCGGGCGGCCAACGGCAACGCGTGGCGATGGGCCGCGCGGTGGTGCGCGAGCCGTCGCTGTTCCTGTTCGACGAACCGCTGTCCAATCTCGACGCCAAACTGCGTGTGCAGATGCGCACCGAAATCAAGGCGCTGCACCAGCGGCTGAAGAACACGGTGATCTACGTCACGCACGATCAGATCGAAGCCATGACCATGGCGGACCGCATCGTCGTCATGAACGCGGGGCGGATCGAGCAGATCGGCCGGCCGCTGGAACTGTACGACCATCCGGCGAATCTGTTCGTGGCGAGCTTTCTCGGCTCGCCGTCGATGAACTTTGCCGAAGGCGTGATCGCGAGCCGCGCGCAAGGTCAGGGCCTCGCGCTGAATCTCACGGATGGCGGCGAGATCGTGCTGGAAGGTGCGCCCGCTTCGGCGGTGATCGGCGCGAAGGTCACGCTCGGCGTGCGGCCGGAACACATCGAAACCATGACTCCGACGCCCGACGCGACGATGGAAGTCGAAGTGGTCGAACCGACTGGCGCGGAGACTCACTTGTACGGGAAAATAGGCGGCAGCACGTGGTGCGTGACGACACGTCAGCGCTCGAAAATCGAACCCGGCCAGCGCGTCACGCTGCGTTTGCCGGCCGAGCATATTCATCTGTTCGACACGGAGAGTGGACGCAGGCTGGTCTGACCCGCGCGTTGCCGTTTGAGGTCGATACGAGCGCGCCTCAGGCTCACTGAAGCTGCGACGCGACGTGGATTATTCAACGCATGAGAACGCGCCGGACCGCTCCAGGTTTTCTCACCCCGTCCGGGGGCCTGGCGCGAAGCGACAGGTCTGGGGGCGCTTTGAAGGAACACCGGGTGTCCGCACCGAACTTGATTCCCCACATCCGCAGCGCACTCGCCAATTTGCGGCCCGCCGAGCGCAAGGTCGCCGAGATGGTGCTGAGCGACGTCGACTTCGCGATGCGCGCGAGCATTACCGAACTCGCACAGCGCGCCGAGGTGTCCGAGCCTTCCGTCACGCGCTTTTGCCGCGCCATCGGCGCGCACGGTCTGCGCGACTTCAAGATGCAACTGGCGCAGAGCGTGGCGGGCGGGCTGCCGTATGCATCCACGGCGGTGGCGCGCGACGACGACGTGCAGACGCTCATGGACAAGGTGGGCGAGGCGGCGGTCGATGGCATCACGCACGCGCGTGGCGCGCTGGATCCGGCGGTGGTCGAGAGTGCGATCGCGGCGTTGTCGAGCGCGCGGCGGGTGTTTTTCTTCGGTGTCGGTTCGGGCTCGGGGCTGGTCGCGCAAGATGCGGCGCTGCGGTTTCTGCGGCTCGATATTGCATCCACGGCGTTTACGGATGGGCATTTGCAGCGTCTTTACGCGGGCCTGATGGAACCCGGCGATGTGGCTTTCGCGATTTCGCATTCGGGCCGCAGTGTCGAAGTCAACGAGAGCATCCAGATTGCCAAGGAGCGTGGCGCGACTACGATCGCGCTGACCAATGTCGGCTCGCGTCTTGCGTGGCTGGTGGATATTCCGTTGCTGCTGCGCGTACCGAGCCCGATCGATCCGAATACGCCGGGGGTGTCGCGGCTCGTGCATCTTTGCATCATGGACGCGCTGGCGATCGGCGTCGCGCTCAAGGCCGGGCCGAAGACGCTCGAGAAGATGCGGCATGCGAAGGCGAGGCTGGCGTCGCATGAGCCGGAGGCGGCGCGGGATTGAGAGGCCGCGGGGCTATGCCATCCACCCAAAGCGCCGCGACAACCTCGACGTCGCGGCGCGCAAAGTCTTCGCCGGCCCAGCCGCCAATTCACTGTCGAAGCTGCCGCTCGGCCCCATCAACGCCAGAACGAGGCAGATACTGCCTGTATGGTCCAGCACCGGCGCGGCGAGCGTATTGATGCCCGGTACAGGCCGACTGAGCGCCGTGTCGATTCCATCCGCGCGGATTTGCGCGAGACGCTGCGCGTAGGCTTGCTTCAGCGGCGGCACTGCCGAGGCTGCGTTCGTATCGCCCGTCGCTTTACCTTTGCCCGCCGGCTTTCCTTCGAAAACGTCCGCCGCATCCGCTCCCGCCAACCGCAGATGATCCTGCGCGAGCAAACGCGCGCGCACATCGTCCGCGACATAGGCGGCGAACACGCGGCCGATCGCCGTATTCGCCAGCGACATTACCGTGCCGACCCGCAGGCTCACATGCAGCGGCCGCGCCGATTCCTCCAGGCGCACGACGGTCGGCCCGAGCGGCCCGAGCACCGCCATCGCGACGCTCATGCCCGTCGACGCCGCCAGTTCGACCACCTCGGGCTCCGCTTCACGCGTCGGCGACAAGCGTTGCAAACCGATCAAACCTAGTTCCAGCGCGAGCGGCCCGGCTTCGAAACAGCCCGACGCATCGCGATTGAGCAAGCCGATTTTCAGCAGACTTACCAGATGCGGAAACGCCTTTGCCGGCGGCATGCCCGCCGCGCCCGCAAGATCGCGCAGGTTCAACGGCCGCGCCGCCGCGACCAGCGCCGCCAACAATTCGCCCGTGCTATCGAGCGACTGGATGCCGCGCTGTGGTTTCGCATCAGCGGAGGAATGAGCTTGAGAGGTGTCGAGAGAATCGGTCACGATGCGGAAGAAGCGAGCAAGGAAGGGGCGATAGCCAGTTCGGCGCCGATGTCGCGCGCCGTCGCAAGCAGTGCACGCGCGATCGGACCGTCGGCGGCGACGTCGATCGCGCCGGTCGAGCCGATCACCGTCAGCGCCAGCGCCAAGCGGCTGTCGGCATCCAGCACGGGCGCGCTCAGGCTGCTGATGCCCGGACTCGGCACATCCACGCTGTACTCCAGGCCGCGCGTGCGGATCGCGTCCAGCGTGGCTGCAAAGACGGCGCCTTCGTCGGGCGGCGTCATGGCATTGCCGATCGCGCCCGATTGGTTTGCCCACATTGCGTCAAGCATCTCGCGCCGCGAATAAGCGCAAAACACCCGCCCCGTCGACGTAGCCGGCAGCGACATCACCGTGCCCACATGCAAATTGACGTGCAACGGAAAGCCCGCATGTTCATAGCGAACGATAGTTGGCCCTTGCGGCCCGGCAATGCAGATTGCGACGCTGAAGCCGACCGCTTCGGCCAACGCGGCCACGCGCGGCACGGCGGCGCGAAACGCCGGCTGGTTTTCCAGATGCAGCAAACCGAGCCGCAGCGACAGCGGGCCGGGCTCGTAACGGCCCGACAGTTCGTCGCGCTTGATCAAACCCAGCCGGCTCAAGCTCACCAAATAAGCATGCGCCTGCCCCGGCGCGATCTGCGCCGCGCTGGCGAGGTCGGAGAGAGCGAGCGGCGTGCGCGCCTGCGCCAGCGCCAGCAACACGCGGCCGCCCACTTCGACGCTCTGAATGCCGCGCTGCGTCTTGCCGCCGTCCGCCGTCTCACTGCCGCCCGCGCCTTTGCCCGTGGCCGATTTCGCTGCTTTGCTCACACCCGCGCTCGTCCGTGAAAAAGGGTCCATGTTAACCGAAGGCCCGTGCCTTCCAATCCTCATCTTAGGCTTCGCGGGATTTGCGTATAGCGATGCATTTCGCTATTGACAAATAATCGGACGCCGTCCTAAGATGCATTCACCCCGACATACCGGCGCAGTCATAGAGTCAAGAAACGGGGCGAGACAATCCTGCAATACCGTCAGCCCGCGCGGCCTTCGCGCAGCCGGCCGTCTCGCCTCACGTCCAATTTTTGAGGGAGACAAGCATGGCAAAGGCATTCGCATCCCAGGCCGATCTGGAAGTCAAGAAAGTCACGTGGACCAAGCTATCCGAGAACGCCTACGCGTACACCGCCGAGGGCGATCCGAACTCGGGCGTGATCATCGGCGACGACGGCGTGCTGATCGTCGACACCACCGCCACGCCGGCCATGGCGCAAGACCTCATCGCGAAGATTCGCAGCGTCACGGATAAGCCGATCAAATACGTCGTGCTGTCGCATTACCACGCGGTGCGCGTGCTCGGCGCGTCGGCGTATTTCGAGGAAGGCGCGCAGGAAGTGATCGCGAGCCGCGGCACGTACGAGATGATCGTCGAGCGCGGCGAAGCGGACATGAAGTCGGAAATCGAACGCTTCCCGCGTCTGTTCGCCGGTGTCGAAACGGTGCCGGGCCTGACGTGGCCGACGCTCGTGTTCGAAAAGGAAATCACGCTGTTCCTCGGCAAGCTCGAAGTGCGCATCGCGCATCTCGGCGCGGGTCATACGAAGGGCGATACGGTAGTGTGGCTGCCGTCGCAGAAGGTGCTGTTCTCGGGCGATCTGGTCGAATACGACGCGGCCTGCTATTGCGGCGACGCGCAGCTCGAACAATGGCCGGCCACGCTCGAGGCATTGCGCGCGCTGAAGGCCGACAAACTCGTGCCGGGCCGCGGCCCCGCGCTGACCACGCCGGAAGACGTCGACAAAGGTCTGGACTACACGAAAGATTTCGTCACCACGCTGCTGCAACAAGGCCGCGAAGCCGTCGAACAGAAGCTCGATCTGAAGGCCGCGATGGAACACACGCGCAAGGCCATGGATCCGAAGTTCGGTCACGTTTTCATCTACGAGCACTGTCTGCCGTTCGACGTGTCGCGCGCTTTCGATGAAGCAAGCGGTATCACGCATCCGCGCATCTGGACCGCGCAGCGCGACAAGGAAATGTGGGACGCACTGCAAGCCTGATAAGAACAGACGCACAGCAAGACGAGCCAAAGCGGAGAAGGACGGAGACACAAGATGAGCATCAACTACCAGACGCTGTCGTTCGAATACCGGCCGTGCCGTGAGCAGAGCGCACAGGGCGGCGCGAACCAGGCGGCCTATCCGGTGATCGTGGTCGGCGCGGGCCCGGTGGGTCTCGCCACCGCGATCGATCTCGCGCAGCAGGGCGTGCCGGTCGTGCTGGTCGACGACGATTGTTCGTTGTCCACGGGATCGCGTGCGATCTGCTTTTCGAAGCGCTCGCTCGATATTTTCGATCGCCTGGGGTGTGGACAGCGAATGGTGGACAAGGGCGTCAGCTGGAATGTCGGCAAGGTGTTCCTGAAAGACGAGTTGGTGTACACGTTCAATCTGCAACCGGAAGCGGGCCACAACCGGCCCGCGTTCATCAACCTGCAGCAGTACTACGTTGAAGGTTTCCTGCTCGAACACGCGCAGGAGATGCCGAATCTCGAGATCCGCTGGAAAAGCAAAGTGGTCGGCGTGCGGCAAGATGGTACGCCCGGCACGCGCGACGCCGGCGTGACGCTGACAGTCGACACGCCGGATGGCGAGTACGCATTGCGCGGCCGCTACGTGGTCGCCGCCGACGGCTCGCGCAGCCCGATCCGCAATTTGATGGGACTCGACAGCAAAGGTGTGACGTTCAAAGATCGTTTCCTGATCGCCGACGTCAAGATGGAAGCAGAATTTCCGACTGAACGCTGGTTCTGGTTCGATCCGCCGTTTCATCCGAATCAATCGGTGCTGCTGCATCGTCAGCCGGATAACGTGTGGCGAATCGATTTCCAATTAGGCTGGGACGCCGATCCGGTGCTGGAAAAAACACCGGAGCGCGTCATCCCGCGTGTGCGCGCGTTGCTCGGGCCTGACACGAAGTTCGAGCTGGAATGGGTCAGCGTGTACACGTTTTCGTGTTTGCGCATGGAGCGCTTCCGGCACGGCAACGTGCTGTTCGCCGGCGACTCAGCGCATGGCGTGTCGCCGTTCGGCGCACGGGGCGCGAATAGCGGCGTGCAGGACGCGGAAAACCTCGCATGGAAACTGGCGATGGTGCTCGAAGGCAAAGCCGCGGATGCCTTGCTCGACACCTATGCAAGCGAACGCGAATACGCCGCTGATGAAAACATCCGCAACTCCACGCGCTCCACCGATTTCATTACGCCGAAGAGCCCTGTCAGCCGCGTGTTCCGCGATGCGGTGCTGAAGCTCTCACGGCGTCATCCGTTTGCGCGGCAATTGGCCAATAGCGGCCGGTTGTCCGTGCCGGCGGTGTTGCGTGATTCTCCGCTGAATACAGCGGACTGTGACGAGTTTGAAGGGGCGATGGTGCCGGGCGCGTCGTGCGTCGATGCACCGGTGCAAGTCGCGGCGCAACCGGCATGGCTGCTGCAGCAACTCGGCCAGCAATTCACCGGCGTGCTGTTCTGCGGCGAACAAGGTGTCGATCAGTCGATTCAGGCCGCGTTGGACACGTTGCGTGCGGGACCGATTTTGTTGAAGCTCGTCGTGGTGACGTGTGGCGATCCGCAGGCCGTTGCGTCTACGGGCGCGCAACTCGTGCACGATATCGAAGGGCTGGCTCACTCACGCTACGACGCAAAGCCCGGCACGTTCTATCTGATCCGTCCGGACCAGCATGTTTGCGCGCGTTGGCGGCAACTCGATGCCGGTGATGTCGGGAATGCGTTGAAACGCGCGTTGTGCGCTGAAGGTACCGCTTGAATGAGCGGCGAAGGCCGCTCGCGGCATCAGCGAAAAAATGGCTGGAGACAAACATGACACTCAACACGCAACCGAATCTCGCCCGCCCCGATGATTTCTACGAGGCATTGATCGATATGCATCGCGACCTGGACGATGCGCAGAGCCAGTCGGCCAATGCGCAATTAATCCTGCTGCTCGCCAATCATATCGGCGATCACGCCACGCTGATCGAAGCGCTGCGGCATGCCCGCGAGGGCGCAACCGACATGCCGGCGCGAAATGGTGAAACGCAGCCGCTAGCCGCTTAAGCACCTCGCGTGACCAAAAATTATCTTTGCGTAAGGCAAACGTCGGGAGACGTCGATAGTAACGATTTGTTGCACGCGCTTCCTCTAAAACTCGGGGTTGATAACCCGTGACTTCTCTCCCTTTTTTCTTTCCGACTATCGGATTCTTCTTAGCAAAGCGGCTGGTGCGCTGCCTCATACTAGGTGGCTTGTTGAGCTAGGATGCATAGGGTGTGACGTTCCGGTGGGCCACATTGTTTCGTGCCGGCGCACCATGTCCTCGTGCGTTGCCGGCGGGAAATTTCCCGCGTTCGGCTAAAAAGAGACACGAGATGAAATTGTTTTTGATAAGCGACCTTGTCGTTCAGGAGTTGGCGTCGATGAAAGTCGACGGAAAATGGCTTTCTCCAGCGCTGTTTGCCGAATCGGCGTTGCTCTGGATCAACCATTACGCGCCCGGTCTGGACGTGCCTGAAGCCTTTTTTTCCGAAGTCGAGTGCGAAGTGCTGCAGATAGCCACGCAACTCGCGGTCAAAGAATTGGCGGCAGTCGAAGATTCGCCGTTATCGCAGTTATTCGGCGACTATCCCACGGTGAATTACGCGCATCCGTTGAGCGCGAAAGCGTTGGCCGCGACGCTTGCAGCATGCCGCGAAAAAATCTCGAGTGGTTCTGAGACGGCATCGTCGAGTGACGCATTCTGGTCGCGACAGTTCGCGAGCTGTGTGAAGAACGCGCCGCAGCATCTTGGGTGTCACCCCACCCTTTGTCAGTTGATGGGCCATGTCAGCGATAATTCGAAGACATGAAGCGTCGCTGAAGATCGAAGGCTTCGGACGTTATATCGGGTAGAGTCGCGGCTATGCGTCCGCGATTCCTATCACGTCCGAACCATGCATTCCATTGACCCTGTTCCTCTGCCTCACGACGGCCCGCCCGACATTGCGTTGTGGCGGATCGACATCGACTTCACTGCGTCGCTCGACGCATCTGCCTTCGCCTCCCTCAGCGACGACGAACGCACCCGAGCCCGTCACTTTCGCCGCCATGAAGACGCGTTGCGCTTCGCCAGCGTGCGCGCCGCGCTGCGTGAAGAGCTCGCGCGGCGGCTCGACATTGCAGCGCACGCCGTGCGTTTTGCGCTCGACGCCAATCACCGCCCTCATCTCGCGGATTCGGATCGCTTCGATTTCAATGTATCGCATGCGGGCGCGCACGGGCTGATCGCGATGTCGCCGGTTCGGCGCGTCGGCGTGGATATCGAGCAGCGCAGCGACAAATTCGATTGGCGTTCGATCGCGGCCTTGACGCTCGGCGAGGAAGAGGCCGCGTGGATCGCACGTCTCGACGCGGGACAGCAGAGCGCTGCGTTTTACGACGCGTGGGTCGCCAAGGAAGCGCTCGTTAAAACGACGGGCGTGGGCCTCACGCGCGGGTTGCAGCATCTGAGAGTGCTGCCGCGTGAAAGCACCTGCGTGACGCTGCGCGAACAGATTCCCGCGGATATGCGCGGTGTCGCCGCACGCTGGCTCGCCGCACCGGACGCCTACGCAGCGTGCGTAGCGTGGTCGGTGACCACATTGCGGCAAGCGCAAAAAGACTCAGCGACCTAAGCGTTGGCCTGCCCGAACGCCAAAGCCTTCGGCCAGCCGAACGTATGCACGTGGGTGAGCGGCTGCGTGGCCGGCTGCGCAAGCGCGACCGCCGCGCGAATCTTGCCGGCCATCGGGATATCGAGCACATGCCAACGGCCATGTTCTGCGAGATTGAGCGCACCGGTTGCGGTGTGGCTGAACAGCAGTTCGATATCGATGTCGAAGGGCGCGTAGCGCAGCGCATTACACAGACTGCCGTAGCGAGCGCGCCGCCGCGAGGCTTCCGGCGTTTCGTCGGGCGCCGCGCCGGGCGAGGGTACGACGACGCTCAATCCCAGCGTCGCCGATGCAACGCCGATCACGATCCAGATGCCGCCGTACGCGATATCGATCGTTATACGGCGGCCGTCGCGAGGATGACGCGCCTGCAACTTCTCGTTGCCGTCGTCTCGCAGATCCACTGCGTTCGGCTCGCAGTCGAACAGATTCCCGACGATCCAGCGCACCACCACGCGCGCACTGATAAAGCGTTTGCGCAACGCGGCGTTCGGATGCAGCCGCGCGCGCTCACGTTCGCTCTTCGACAACCAGGTATCGCCTTCCTGCACGGGCACCGGCAGCCATTCGCAGCGGAATCGCCAAAGATGCAGTTCGCCTGCGCGCGGCGCGGCGACGTTGCACGGATAGCTGCGCGTAAGCGGACGGCACAGGAAGGCGGCGGCGGGAGGTGCGACGCTGGCGGGCTGCACGCCAGATTCGCCGGCGCTGCGTTCAGCGGCGACTGCGCGTGACTCGCGGCTGCCGCGCTCAGGCGAAGTCGCCGGGCAAGCCTGGTCCAGTTCCAATGACATAGGCCTGCTTCCTCAATGCATGTAGGTGACGCGCCGCGCTTGCACGTCGAGTTCGACGCCGGCGTCGAGCAGGTCGATGGCGAACCAGCGAATCAGCTTCAGGACGCCGCTCACCGCGGGCGCGGGAAGCCACTCGTTCAGCAGGCGCAAGGCCGCGCCGCTATGCGTTTTTTGCAGCAACGCGATGGTTTGCAGAATCACGGCTTCGTCCTTGCCGAGGTCGCTCGCGCAACGGCAGCGCATATCGAGCGGACGATACGACACGCGCATCAGCGAACGCATCAGCAGATCGAAGTGTTCGATGCCGTCCTGCCGCAGACCGACGGCGCTGAGAACGTCGCGCCAATGCACGCCGCCGCGCGCCGTTTCGCAAGCGGGCCGCAGCCATGTGCGCACGGCGCTCAGGACGGTGCGATCGGGCGCGTTGGCGGTGTCGGTCGGATGATCGTCGATCAGTTCCGGACGGCTGCTGTGTTGAGAGCGAAAGTTCATCGATGCTCCTGAATGGACACGGTCCAATGAATCGCGCCGGCCGGATGGGACGGGTGCCGCGTCGCAGGCCAGCGCTTGTCGCGTGCGACGGATGGGCGATGACGCAGAGCCTGCGTCGGGTGCTTATGCGTTGGTCGCGGTTACCGCGGCGTTTGCTTCAGCTTTGAGCCGGCTGCGTCGGCTGCCATTCGCGCACGTGCGCGCTGCGCGCCGCACGCGCCGGTGCTTGCCCCAGTGTTTTCGGCGTGCCGACAAAGAGGAAGCCGAGCAGCCGCTCGTTCGCAGCGAAACCCAGCGCGTCGTGCAGGCGTGCTTCGTAACTGTCCGGTCCGGTGGACCAGAAGCCGCCGTAGCCGAGCGCGTGGATCGCGTTGAGCATGTTCATTGCCGCCGCGCCGGCAGCCAGCAGCTGCTCGATCTCGGGCACCTTGGGATGCGCCGAGATCGCCGCGCCGAGCGCGATCACCAGCGGCGCCGCGAATGCTTTCTGCCGGCGATGCGCATGCGCCGAACGCGGTTCGTCCGGTGAGCGGGCGCTGGCGAGGTCGACCAGCACGTCGCCGAGTGAGCCGCGCGCGTCGCCGCGAATCGTCACGAAGCGCCAGGGACGCAGATTGCCGTGATCGGGTGCGCGCAAGGCGGCGTCGAAAATCAGGTCGAGTTCGGCGTCCGCCGGGCCGGGCTCGGTCAGCGGCCATTGCGATTGACGCGACAGCAGAACGTCGAGCGCCGCCGAAGCATGCGGGCCGGCGCCAGTGGCAGGCTTGGCCATCGCTGGGCGCGGGCTTTCGGTTTCGGGGCGGCTGATGTCTAGCGTCGTCATGATTTTGGGTTCGGCGGATGGTATGGGCTGAATGATGAGCTAATTCTCGCGTAAATGCAAATCATTCGCATTTAGAAAATGTTCTCTTGGTTGGGTTTAGCGTCTGTCCCGCGCTCTGCCAAACGCGGGCGCTACCCGAGCCGCGCGCGGCAAGCCGTTCACGCAACTAACGGTCAACCCCGCCCGGCGTCCGCGGATATTATGACGAAGTGCCGAATTCAGCCTTCTGGCAAAAGCGGCTTGCGGCCTCCTTGCCCACTTTCGCTCGCCCATGCCGACAAAAACACTCGACGCCGCATCGACTTCCGAGGCTACCGAAGCAGCGCAACGACTCCCCACGCTGATGCTCGCCGCGTCTCTATCGCTGGGCAGCGCGATCGCGCTCGGCCTCGCCCGCTTCGCGTACGCGCTGCTGTTGCCGTCGATGAAACTCGACCTCGGCTGGAGTTTCGCGCAAGCCGGCGCGATGAATACGGCCAACGCGTTGGGCTATCTGCTCGGCGCGCTGGCTTTCCCGCGCCTTGCGCGCCGCTGGTCGGCTGGGGCATTGTTCGGCGGCGGTTGCGTGGCGACCGCGCTGCTGATGGCAGGCAGCGGTCTGCTTGCCGACACGAACGCGCTGCTCACCTTGCGCGTGATCACCGGCGTGAGCAGCGCGGCGATCTTCATCAGCGGCGGCGTGTTGGCGGCGCGGCTTGCATCGGCGAGACCGCACGATGCGGGGCTCGTCCTCGGCTTGTATTACGGCGGCACTGGGTGGGGCATTGTGGCGTCGTCGCTGCTGGTGCCGCTGACTATTTTCAACGTCCCGCACGGCTGGCAATTCGCATGGTTCGCACTCGCGCTCGCGTGTGCGGCGCTCGCGGCGGTGGCCGTCGGCGCGGCGCGAAAAGTCGAACGCGTGCACGCGATGGCGTCGTCGGCCACGCAATCACACGCCGCCGCCGATGCACCCCGCTGGCCGCGATTCAGTCTCGCGCTGGCGGGCTACACGCTGTTTGGCGTCGGTTATATCGGCTACATGACGTTTATCGTCGCACTGCTGCGCAATGCGGGCATGAGCGCGGCTGTTGTCACGTGCTTCTATCTGTTGCTCGGCGTGGCGACCGTGATCTCCGCGCGACTGTGGTCGGGATTGCTGGATCGCATGCGCGGCGGCCAGGCGCTCGCGGTGCTGAACACTTTGCTCGCGATCGCGACATTGCTGCCCGCGCTGTTCACGCAGCCGTGGGTGGCGTTCGTGTCCGGTGTGTTGTTCGGCGCGACGTTTCTTTCCGCCGTGGCGTCGACCACGGCTTTCGTGCGCCACAATCTGCCCGCGAGTCATTGGGCCAAGGGCATCAGTGCATTCACGATCGTGTTTGCGTTCGGGCAGATTGTCGGGCCGATGGTGATCGGCTGGGTCTCGGACGGCGCGGGTCTCGCACGCGGGCTGGTCTATTCCGCGCTGCTGCTCGCGGCGGGCGCGGTGCTGGCGGCGTGTCAGAAAGCATTGCGCCGAACATAAGTCCGCGCATTCAGCCCCGGACGCTGCACGCTTTTCACACCTGCACGGACGGGATGCTCTTCATGCAACGCAAGGCGAACATCGAGCGGCTATGACGGATGCCGGCGATCTTGTAGAGCTTCTCACGCAGAAAACGCTCGTAGCCCGCCGTGCCGTCGACCGCAACCTTCACCAGATAATCGTAATCGCCCGACACGAGATACGCCTCCAGCACTTCGGTTAGCGTCGCCAGTTCGGCGCCGAAGCGGGCGAGGGCGTCGTCGTCGTGACGGTCGAGCGTGACTTCGAGCAGGACGATGTCCGCGAAGCCGAGCTTCTGCTGATCGAGCAGCGCGACATAGCCGCGGATATATCCCTCGGTTTCCAATTGACGCGTGCGATTCCAGCATGCGGTGGTCGACATGCCGACCAGTTCCGCCAATTCGGCATTGCTCAGACGCGCGTTCTTTTGCAACTCGCGCATGATCTTGCGATCCTGATTGTCGAGCGGGCGATTTCGGATGGTCGTGGCCGTCACTGGAAGTTTCTCCCTGAAAATCGCATTCTAAAGGAAGATCGTCCCGGCATCGAGTGAGAAGTCCGTTGCTTTAAGAAGCCTATCCAGCCGGCGTCCCGGTATATTTTCAGGGTGCATTCATGCCCGGGACAACCGTCCGGGCCGCGGGCCTCGCGCCCGCAGCCTCGCGCGGCCACAAGCTGCCGTCCGGTGTCTCGCCGTCTTTCACAGGAAGGACGGCACGCGGGCGAATTGCGGCGTCACCAGCGCCGCAAGACGCGCTCGCCGGGCGTGGATGCATGTTCCCGCTCGATGCTTGTCAACAAGACCGTCCGCGCGACTGGCGCCGCCGCCCCGCATAGATTGAGGTGGTGCATTGGCAAGCGACATGCGGCCGCTCGATCAACCTCGTTTGGTCGGCGCTTTGGCCGCACTCTGTACAGCGACACTGCGATAGACGTCGCGGCAAAATTGCATGCCGCCTTGTTGCGTGCCGTTGACACCCGCCGCGATGCGCACCGTTCCCTCCACATGCTGAGGCGCGGGTGGATTCACGATAGCGGCGTCGATCGCGAACGGATCAGAAGGCGACGCGCGCATGATGCCAATGCCCTTGATCGTCACGTTAAGGCAAGGGTCGGGGAGTTGCGCAGCGTGCCCGGCCGCGACGTCGAACTGGATGTTCAACGTCCATAGACCCTCGTGAATATCCTGATGAATAATGACGGCCTTCACCACGTCCTGGTGTGACAGCGTGTACTCATTGCTTGCCATCGGTCCCTCCTCGCTCGTACGCATGCGGAGCGTACGTGTGCAGAAATGGCAATTTGCGCGGACTAGGAAAGGTTAGTTTTACGCGCCATCGCTTGCGGTACAAGCGGAAAGATGCGTGCGTCCATACATCGGCAAAACGAGCATCGCATAGACGCACGAAAGGCGACGCCCGGACGCTGGCGTCGCCTTTCGCGCCGTAGCCGGTAGGGCTGCGGCGCGGTAGAACGGAACCCCCGATCAACCGCGCTTGCGAGTATGTAGCAACGATTAATGGAAGATGAGGTACAGGATGACCAGTACGATCAACGGGACGCCAAGCAGCCAGCCGAGAAGGTAAGGCATGATGTGATCTCCTTTCGTATCGAGGTTGGAATACGAAGTTGATTCAGCATCCGGCGTGCCTGACGTGGCGCGCACTCGGCGCTTGGGGATTGTCGTATCTCGCGCCGTTATCGGCGGGCGTTACCGTGTGCCGTCTCCATGCCGATCAAGCGGAACTCGACGGCATGGAGATCATGCTCAAGGGCGGCCAAATGGGCGACGCGGATCTGTTCGAGCGACTGCTCGACGGCAACGGCTAACCGTTGTCGGCGAAACCGGGATAGAGCGTCATGCCGCCATCGACGAACAACGTCGTGCCGACCACGTAGTCGCTTTCATCCGATGCGAGCCAGACGGCCGCCTTGCCGATGTCGTCCGCTTCGCCCACCCGCCCGTAGGGAATCAGCTTCAGTAGTTTCTGCAACGCGGTTTCGGTGTCCCACGCGTCCTTGTTGATCGGCGTGCGGATTGCGCCCGGTGCAATGGAATTGACGCGAATGCGTTCGGGCGCAACCTCCTGCGCGAGCGATTTCATGAACATCTGGATACCGCCTTTGGACGCCGCGTAATTGACGTGGCCCGCCCACGGAATGACTTCGTGAACCGAGCTCATGCAGATGATCTTGCCGAGCGCTTTGGACGTTGTGGTCGGGCCGCGTCGCCGAAACTCTTTCACGGCCGCCTGTGCCGTCAGGAACTGACCGGTGAGATTGGTCGCCAGCACCTGTTGCCAGTCGTCCAGCGTCAGATCGGCAAATGCATTGTCTTTCTGCACGCCCGAATTCGCGACTACGATATCCACGCTCCCGAAACGCGCGCGGCATGCCGCGAACATCTTCTCGACCTGCGTGGGATCGGCGACGTCGGCCTGAACCGCGAGAGCGGCGCCGCCAGTTTGCTCGATCTCGGCGGCGAGTTGCTCGGCCCCTTCGGCATGTGAGTGATAGTTCACGACGACGGCCGCGCCCGCGTCCGCGAGCGCTTTGGCGACGCCGGAACCAATGCCCGAACTGGCGCCCGTGACCAGAGCGACCTGATTCGCGAGTAACTTTTCCATTGCTGCTCCCAGGGTGACAAGATAGGGATGTGCATCGACCCTCGACATAGTAAGGCCGCCGGATATCCGTGCAGCGAACTGCGCGGATATCCGGCGGCCGACCCGCTTTCAAGCAATGCGGGTACTACGCAACGCCATGGCAATTAAGGCTATATGACGCCGACGACCAGCAACACGATCACCACGATCACGACGAGTCCGAGACCGCCGGTGGGACCGTAACCCCACGCGCGGCTATGCGGCCACGTGGGGAGCGCACCGATGAGGAGAAGAATCAGCACGACTAGAAGAATAGTTCCCAACATATGAATGACCTCCGCCTGGTTGATTGGATCTGCCTTCACGACAGCCGCGCAAGCCCCGCATGGCGAGTGTTCTTGCGAAAGGCAGTATCGGTGTCACTGCTGAGCAAGCCGCGTGCCCACGGCGAAAAGTCGAGACGGAGGCGGCTTGGAACCGTCACACCGCCGTGTAGCGGGCGGTGCTGATACGCGACGCAATCAAATCCCCGACGAAGGCGACAGCGAGCGCAACCGCGCCGCAAGTGAAGATCAACGCGTAGTCGTTATGCGTATGCGAGAAGAGGTACGAGTACCCATAGCCGCCGAGCGCCTGGAACAGCGCGAAGGCTGTCGTCGCGCGACTCCATGCGGCTCGTTGTTCGGTGTGATCGTGTGGCACAAGTTCATGAATGCGGCCGAGCACGAGCGGCACGATGCCCGGTGTGAAGATGCCGAGAATCACGGTCGATGCAGCCAGCACCAGCGTGCTGCCCGAGAACGCGAGCATGGCGACGGCGGCCGCTTGCAGAATCAGTCCGACGCGATAGGCCTTGCCGAAGCCGATGCGGTCGGCCACGTTGCCGCAGATCACCGGGCCGGCGGTTGCAGCGAGACCGTACAGCACCCAGTAGTCCGCGCCGATAGCGGCGCCGCGTCCCAGGCCGCGAGCGATATAGTCGACGAGCAGCACCATCGCCGGGACAAGGCCGAGTGCGTTTGCCGCGTATTGCGCGTACAGCACGCGAAGCGTCAAGCCGTGAGGGCGCACTGCGTGATGCGTACCGGAAGGCGCGACCGGCGCGGGCGGATTGGTCGAAGGCCAGCCGAACCAGCTCACCGCGGTCAACACCAGGGCCACGACGCCAAGACCGATCCACGTCGTTTGCAAACCATAGTGCAGCAGTTTTGGAATCAAGGTGCCGGACGCCGCGATGCCGAGACCGAGGCCAAGAAAGATCATGCCGCTCACGAAGCCACGCCGTGGCACAGGAATGTGCGGAAGAATCGACGTCGCCACCAGCACCATGATTGCGCCGCCGGAAATGCCCGACAACAAGCGCCACGCGAAAAACCAGCTCACCGAAAGCGGATACGCGCAGGCGAAGAAGGCGGCGGTCACGACCGCCATCAGCAGGCGCAACGCGCTGCGGTTCGACAGTACGGATGCGAGCGGACGGCCGATCAACGCGCCGACCAGATAGCCGGCGAAGTTCGCCGCGCCGAGCGTTACCGCTTGCGACGAGGTGAACCAATGCGCCTGGATCAGCGAGGGAATCAAAGGCGTGTACGCGAAGCGCGCGAGCCAATGGCGACCAGACTGCCGCACAGACCCGCGAGCGTTGCGAAGAGCGCGCGGGCATCGAGTGAGACTGGACTATCTGACGTTATCGGAGCAGCGGACATGACGGTTCCTTTACCGGTGCGCGCGCTGATGGCGGCGCTGCCGGATGTCGGTGGGAAAACGAAGGGGCGCGCCTTGTCAGGCGCGTGGCTCAGGCGTCGGAGCGGGTCGCCGGTAGGGCAGGCAAACCAAGCAGCAGCAACACAGGCGCGATTGCGCCGACAAGCAGCGCTTGTTGCGGATCGACTCGCGCGAGAACGCGAACGCCAATCAACGTGGTCAGCAGGTGAGTGGCGGCGTCGTCGGCGGAAACGACGGTGGTGATTTCACCGCTCTCGCTGGCCGCAATCATGCGACGGTAGAAAAACCCGCGCATTTCAGCGAATTCCATCGCGACGATTTCACGGAATGCTTCGTCCTCCGATGTGGTTTCCAGCGCCGAGTTCACCAGCATGCAGCCGCGCTGCGCGGGATCGGCAAGTGTTCGCTCGAGGATCTCGTGGAAGAACATCGTCACCGCTAATGCCGGCGATACGGTCCGCTCCAGTCTTCTGATCCGTTCGCGCAAAGTGTGCTCGAGATAATGCTCGAGCGCGCGCAGATACAGCGTGCGTTTGTCGCCGAACGCGTTGTAGAGACTCGGCTGCGTCAGCCCGGTCGACTTGACCAGGTCGCGCGTGGAGGTCGCCTCGTAGCCCTTGGTCCAGAAGGCCGCGCTGGCGGCTTCCAGCACCTCGTGTTCGTCGAATTGGCGGGGTCTTGCCATGGTGAATGTCCTTCCAGCGTCGCAGACGACAGGTTCTGTATCAGTCGATATAGAAAGCGATTATATATCGAGTGATACAGAACGCAAGAAGAACATTTGAGGATGGACGGCGGCGCGCCTAGAGCACGCTGCGGTGCGGCGGAAGGGCGTCGGCGGACGGTTGCCCATCCGGCGCGAGTTCCGTTTCCGGATAGCTGATGCGCACGGGCGGCACGAACCAGGCGAGGCACAGACCGATCAACGCGGCGGCGCCGGCCACCAGAATGCCGATGTGAATGGACTGCACCAGCGCCTCGCGCGCGGAGCGCATCATGGCGTCGCCCGACTGGCCGGCACTCACCAGACGATTGATCAGCGCGGCCTGTTCCGCGCGATCCACCAGCAACTCGGGACTGGCGAAGGACTTGAACCACTGCGTCGCCTGATAGGAATCGAGCGAGCGATGCACCCCGCGCGAATAGAGGTGGCCGAGCAACGCGCCCGTCATCACCGTGCCGAGCATGCCGCCGAACGTCCGCAGCGATTGAAGCAGCGCGGTGGCCGCGCCGACATGGTCCCGCCCGACGATCTGCTGCGAGCAGACGGTCAGGCTGGTCGCCACCAGACCGAGGCCGAGCCCGCTGATGCCCATGCACGAAGCCCACACCAGATGAGGTTCCGTGCCGCGCAAGACGACCACGCTCAGACAGGCGAGCGCGGACAGCGCAAAGCCGACATACATGATGCCGTTCGCGCGGCGGACTCGTGTGACGATACGATTGTTGAGCACGCTGCCCACGGTTGTGCCGAGCAACAGCGGCGTGATCAGCATGCCGGAGTCATGCGCGGACATCGCGTAGCCGCCCTGGAACAGCAGCGGCACATAGAACACCAGCGAAAAGAGCGCGAAGCCGCCGAGCACCGACATCGCGAACAACGCGGAGAGCTTGCGGTCCATCAGCATGTCGACCGGCACGATCGGATAGCCGATGCGCCGCTCCCATAGCCAGAGAATCAGTCCACACGTCACCGCTACGACGGTCAGCACGATGGTAGTCGTATCGACGCCGCGCCTTGGAAACAGTTCGATCAGCACTTGCAGTGAGCCGAACGTAACCGCGAGCACGAACGCGCCGAGCCAGTCGAGCCGCACGGGACCTTTGCGCCGCAGGTGAAGCAGCGGTGGCAGAAAGCGCTGCACGAACAGCAGCGAGACGAGCCCGACCGGCACGTTGACGAAAAACACCAGCCGCCAGCCGCCATACTGCGTCAACATTCCGCCGAGCGTCGGCCCGACCATGTTGGACACGCCGAAGGCGGACGTGACGAACACGAGCCACCGCAGCCGCAGTTTCGGATTCGGGAACAGATCGGCGACGGTGGCGAACACCGTGCCGATCAGAATGCCGCCGCCAATCCCTTGCAGTCCGCGTGAAACCACCAGCAACAACATGCTGCTGGCAAAGCCGCATAACACAGAGGCGCCGGTGAACAACAGGATCGCCGCGATCAGGAACCGCTTGCGGCCAAACAGATCGCCTAGCCGCCCAAAGATGGGAATCGTGATCACGGAGGCCAGCATGTACGATGTCGCGACCCACGCGTACAGGTCGAAGCCCTTCAGATCGGCGACGATGCGCGGCAGCGCGGTGCCGACGATGGTTTGATCCAGCGCCACCAGCATCGCAAGCAGCGATTCGCGGAACGGCAGCAGTTGCCCGCTCGGAGGCGGCGCGGTGAACCCGGTGCTCATGGCGTACTTACTTGTTGCCCGCGGCCATATGCTTGCCGAGCGCGGCGCCCAGGTCTTCGTCGGTCAGGGCCGGGGAGATGTCCATCGTGAGCAGGTCGCCCCATCCGAGCGCCAGCGCCGCGATCGCGCGCGTGTCGTCGGCCTCCACGATAGCAACACCGCGCAAGCCGCCGATAGCATGCCAGCGTCCCAGCAATTTGACGCCGTCCGGCACCTGGCCGCCGGTCTTCATGAAACGTTCTATGACGGAACCCTCTGCGGTCGGCAGACCGTTCCATAGGACGATAAATTTCATTGCGTTCCTCCAATCCGTGAATGGCGATGCCGGCTCGTGGCGCGCTGCCATCGTCGCTTATGGGTACGGCGCGTCGCGGATGCGGTGCGTCGTGTTCAGTTCTGCGCCAGCAAGCTGTCCGGATAGTGCGTGCTATTGGCGGACAGCGAAGAAAACCACGTGGCGTCCTAAGCATCATAGGTGAGCGCAGGGCGGGCGGCGTCGCCGCGTGCGGACATTCGCCAGGCTAATTGCACAAGCCAACTTTCATGGCGAAAAAGCGGAGATCGCTGTCGCCAGAGGGGAATATTTCGTAGGTCGTTTGCGTTAACGGGTTGCGGCACTGCGCTTCTGCCGACAACAAAAGCAAACGGCACGCGTGTGTAACGCGTGCCGTTGCTGTGACTGCGCGACGCCGAAGCGGGGCGCGCTACGTTTTGCGCAGCATGGCCGCTTTGGCAATCGTCTGATGCGCGGCGGGGAAGCCCGGCGGATATTCGACCACGCGTGCCGAAGCCGGCACCAGTGGCACGGCCGCGTTCAGCCGCGCGCCGATACGCGCGCCACCGACGATGGCCGTCATTGCCTGACGATCGAGTTCGACGCTGTCGGTGAGGTCCCTGATGATCAGCCTGGCCATGGTGGCTCCAGAAATGAAATCGGGCGGTGGGCCGGTGCAATGCGCCGGCCGCCGCCCGGATGTGTCGTGAAATGTGCTGCGGTCTCCCCGCACAATCAGTATAGGAAATCTCGCTGCAACTCGCCGGCCGGCGATGATCCGCCGGCATGGTTGAGGCCCCCCGGCCCTCGCGACAGCGAGCGGTCAGACGTTGGCGTAGTTGGCGCCCCACAGCGACGGGCTGACGTTCAGGTGCAGCGGCACGAAGCCCGCGCCGATCACGCCGACGTTGTTGAGTGCGGCGACGTTGACGTACTGCAGCTGGTTGAGGTTCTGGTTGATCGAGACGTTGACGTTGGCAATGCCGCCGAGGCCGGCGGCCGAGGGCAGGCCGGGCACGCTGCTGCCGGTGCCGCCGGCCACCGCCGACATGGCGCGGCGGTCGAGCTCGCGGGTGCCGGACAGATCGCGAATCATGAGGGATGACATGGTGCTTCTCCAAAGGTACGCGGAAGACGGAGGTAATGGTCGGCGGACGAAGCGCACCGGCGAGCCGGGCGCTCGGTGTCGCGACGTATTACATGTGGATGTTGTTGCTGGTCGTGACGCACGGGTTGACCGTCGAGCTGATGTCGGTGGCGAACGCGACGTTGTTGCCGTTGGCGTTCTGCAGGTTCAGCTGGTTGTTGATCAGCTGGGTGGCGTCGACTTTTTTGCTGTCGTTCGGAGCAAAGACGGGGCTGAAGTTGAAGTACGACGAGGACGGATAGTAGCCGGTGCCGCCGCGCACGGCGCTCATGGCCTTGCTGTCGAGTTGTTCGGTGATGGACAGGTCTTTGATCATCAGTGCGTTCATGGTGAGTCTCCAGAGGGTGAAGGTCAGGGTGCTGCGATCGGGTGCGAGCAACTTGTCTGCTCGGGTGTCACTCATGCACAGGCTGTGCCAGTTTTATTCAAGGTTCCTAATAAAGTTCGGGAAGGCCTGCGGAATAAGGGTTTCGCGTCGAGATGCAGCCACGGCGCCGGTCCATTGCCGCACGTGAGCGACGAACGACTGACGGCACACACCCGACAGACCACCGCATGCTGTTGGAGATCGCACGACACGGGCAGCGGCGACGGTATTCGACCTGACTACGGTGTTCAAACCAGACTCCCATCAATGAACAGGCCCCCTCCAACGGCCAAGATATGAAGGGGGCCCGTTTCTAATTGCGGACACTTCGCGCGTCCTATAAGTAAGGCCCTTTGATACGTCCTTCAAAGATGGCGGTGTTGATTCCAAAGTCGTCGACCTGGCCGAGAGGGCCGTGATCGACGGTGACAATGACGGAACGGCCGCCGCGCACAGCCTTCATCTGCGCGGCAGTGAGTGTCGTTTCGTCGTGTGGGCGATCCGCGGAACGTGGCAGATCCTTGATGATGACGATGGATTTCATGGCAATACTCCTGAGGGTGGATGAGTGAGCACGGTGCGGTGCTCGACCGTGGTTCTGCAAGGGGCATGCCAATTTCTATGAGCAATAAACGAGGAACAGAATGCGAGGCGGCGACGCAAGGCCAGCAGGCAATAGACGATATGCGTTCTTCCACTATGGCGTTAAGTGAGCTTGAGATTCGACGGAACTGTTCGGCGAGTTCCCACCAATCGAGAGTGGGATGTCGGCTTATGGTGTTCTGCCGACAACAAAAGCAAACGGCACGCGTGCGTAACGCGTGCCGTTGCCGTGACTGCGCGACGCCGAAGCGGGGCGCGCTATGCTTTGCGCTGCATGGCCGCTTTGGCAATCGTCTGATGCGCGGCGGGGAAGCCCGGCGGATATTCGACCACGCGTGCCGAAGCCGGCACCAGTGGCACGGCCGCGTTCAGCCGCGCGCCGATACGCGCGCCGCCGACGATGGCCGTCATTGCCTGACGATCGAGTTCGACGCTGTCGGTGAGGTCCCTGATGATCAGCCTGGCCATGATGGCTCCAGAAATGAAAGCGGGCGGTGGGCCGGTGCAATGCGCCGGCCGCCGCCCGGATGTGTCGTGAAATGTGCTGCGGTCTCCCCGCACAATCAGTATAGGAAATCTCGCTGCAACTCGCCGGCCGGCGATGATCTGCCGGCATGGTTGAGGCCCCCCCGGCCCTCGCGACGCCAAGCGGTCAGACGTTGGCGTAGTTGGCGCCCCACAGCGACGGGCTGACGTTCAGGTGCAGCGGCACGAAGCCCGCGCCGATCACGCCGACGTTGTTGAGTGCGGCGACGTTGACGTACTGCAACTGGTTGAGGTTCTGGTTGATCGAGACGTTGACGTTGGCAATGCCGCCGAGGCCGGCGGCCGAGGGCAGGCCGGGCACGCTGCTGCCGGTGCCGCCGGCCACCGCCGACATGGCGCGGCGGTCGAGCTCGCGGGTGCCGGACAGATCGCGAATCATGAGGGATGACATGGTGCTTCTCCAAAGGTGCGCGGAAGACGGAGGTAATCGTCGGCGGACGAAGCGCGCCGGCGAGCCGGGCGCTCCGTGTCGCCACGTATTACATGTGGATGTTGTTGCTGGTCGTGACGTACGGGTTGACCGTCGAGCTGATGCCGGTGGCGAACGCGACGTTGTTGCCGTTGGCGTTCTGCAGGTTCAGCTGGTTGTTGATCAGCTGGGTGGCGTCAACCTTCTTGCTGTCGTTCGGAGCAAAGACGGGGCTGAAGTTGAAGTACGACGGGGACGGATAGTAGCCGGTGCCGCCGCGCACGGCGCTCATGGCCTTGCTGTCGAGTTGTTCGGTGATGGACAGGTCCTTGATCATCAGTGCGTTCATGGTGAGTCTCCAGAGGGTAAAGGTCAGGGTGCTGCGATCGGGTGCGAGCAACTTGTCTGCTCGGGTGTCACTCATGCACAGGCTGTGCCAGTTTTATTCAAGGTTCCTAAGAAAGTTCGGGAAGGCCTGCGGAATAAGGGTTTCGCGTCGTCGTGCCGGGCGCGCGCGAACGCACTGCGGCGCGGACGCGATGACCGGCCGACGGCATGCGCCCGACAGACCACCGCATGCTGTCGGATATCGCACGACACGGGCGCGCTGCGCCGGCAGCGGGGCAATCCTGGTTTGCGAAAGGACGGAGCGGGAGCTAGTATCGAAGCGGCACATGTAACTGGTTACGAAAGGTTCTCTATCAGCCCGACAGGCCTGGGTCGCACGCGACCCGGCCCCACGGCAGCGGCGGCGCTTCGCACATATGGCTAGCCTTGCGCGTGTGATTCACGACTTTCAGAACGGCGAGCTGTCCCGTGACGAGTTCGTGGCTCAACTCGACAGCACGCTGACCACCGAAGGACTCGGCCCTACGCAGCTGCTGGACATGCTTGGCGCGGCACATCGCAAAGCGCCGCTCCCCGACGATCTCTACGTGGAAGTGCGGCGGCGCATCGAGCAGTTGCGCGTCTCGAACGTGGCCGCGGGCGGCGACGAAACCGGCATCCAGACCACCGTCGAGATTCCGTCGATTCGATCAGCAAGTGCGGGCAGCGCGGCGAACGCAGCGGGCGCCGGCAGTACCACGGGCCACGACCAGATCAAAGGCACCGGCGATACGCTCAACAACCGCTTCGTGCTCGAGGAATGCCTCGGCGTGGGCGGCATGGGCACGGTCTACAAGGCGCTGGATCTGCGCAAGCTCGAGGCTTCGGATCGCAAACCGTATCTCGCGATCAAGGTGCTCAACGTCCAGTTCCGCGGCAACCCGAATTCACTCGTCGCGTTGCAGCGCGAGGCGCGCAAGGCGCAAGTGCTCGCGCATCGCAACATCATCACGGTGTACGACTTCGATCGTGACGGGCCGATCGTCTACCTCACAATGGAGTATCTGTCCGGCAAGCCGCTCAGCCAGTTGCTGCGCACGCCGGGCTATCAGGGCATGCCGGTGCGCGCGGCGCTGCCGATCGTGCGCGGCATGTGCAGCGCGCTTGCCTACGCGCATGAACGCGGCTTCGTGCATTGCGACTTCAAACCCGCCAACGTGTTTCTCACGACGGACGCCGAAGTGAAGGTGATCGACTTCGGCATTGCACGCGTGTTCCAGCGTCCGGAAGAAGAGAGCGATGCAACCGTCTTCGATCCGGGCAGCCTCGGCGCGTTGACGCCCGCGTACGCCAGCCCGGAAATGATCGAGCACCGCGAGCCGGATCCGCGCGACGACATTTACGCGCTCGGCTGCATCACGTATGAATTGCTGACCGGCCACCATCCGTTCGACCGCTTGTCCGCGACGCAAGCCCGCAACTCCGATTTCAAACCGCAGCGGCCGGCCAATCTCGATTCAAAGCAATGGCGCGCGCTGCGGGCCGCGCTGTCGTTCGATCGCAATACGCGCATGCCGAGCGTGGCGCGCTTCATCGCCGAGTTCGATAACGAAGCACGCGCGGAAAAGTCGGGCACCCTGGCGAAGGTCGGGCTCGCGAGTTTCGCGGTGGTGTGCGCCGCGGCGGTCGGCGTGTTCGCGTTCCGCTCGGGGGCGAACCGGCATAACGGAGCACAGACGGAAGCA
Organism: Paraburkholderia sp. BL25I1N1; assembly: GCF_003002025.1. Classification (GTDB taxonomy): domain Bacteria; phylum Pseudomonadota; class Gammaproteobacteria; order Burkholderiales; family Burkholderiaceae; genus Paraburkholderia. The sequence continues at coordinate 240,798 of NZ_PVZB01000003.1, read as the reverse complement.
GGCGCATCGCAGGCTTTGACCGAGCAGGCGGCTTCGTCGATTTCCGAAGGGACAGTGAGCGCGCCGCCCGTGGCACCTCAGGCAAGTCCGGTCGCGGCAGTGCCCGCGACGCCACCGGCGGCGCCCGCGGCGAAGCCGGCGCTGACGCTCGCCGCCGTCACACCGGCGCTGACGCAAGTGCCCTGTTCCGCGCTATCCGCCTCAGTACAGGATCACTCGTTGACGGTGCGAGGCTACGTCTCGCAACGCTATGGCGCCGCGCATCTGAAGGACACGGTGGCGGCGTTGCCGGGCGTCGATACACTGACGCTCCAGGTCGAGCCGCTCGCCGACGACAAATGCGACACCATCAAGGCGTTCGCGCCCTACTGGATTCACAACATGCAGGCGGGCCACGTCGCGGCCTTGCATGTGCGGCCGCCGGGCGGCCAGTTGAGCGACGGTGACCCGCTGGTGGTCGACATCACCACGCCGGGCTATGACTCGTATGTGAACCTCGACTACTACCAGCTCGACGGCAGCGTCGTGCACATGGTGCCGAGCCCGCGCGCGAAGGACAATCAGGCGCCGCCTCACTACGCCGCGACGGTCGGCGGCGCCGGTGACTGGATCATTTCGAAGCCGTTCGGATCGGAGATGGTGGTGCTGCTGATCACGCCGGCGCCGCTCTTCGACAAGCCGCGCCCGGAGAGCGAATCGCGCGCCGATTATCTGCGGGCACTCGATGCGCGCCTCGCGCAGATCGGCGGCAAATACGGCCGCGATCACATCGTCGCCGATTTCGCGCCGATCACGACGAAACCGCGCTCGCCCTGACGGGAGCGGGAGCGCGGTTTCTCTCGTATTCTTTCGTAATAGGCTGCGAGTCCGACCGAGACTCGAACACGGCCCCGGCAACTCACTTCAGGTCTTTGACCACCCGGAAGCCATCCTGCGATTGGCGCACGCCCGCGCTGTACTTGAAGCGCGTCGCGCTAAGCATGTAGCCGCCGCCTTCGCGCCACGAACCGCCACGAATCACGCGCATGTCGCAGCCGGGGCTGTCCCATGCATGGCCGTCGGCAGGCGCGCCCTGGTAGGAGTTGTGCCAGCAGTCGGCGGTCCATTCCCAGACGCTGCCGTTCATGTCGTACAGGCCGAGCGGATTCGGTGCGAACGAACCGGCGGCCTCGGGTCCTTCCTTGTGCCACGGGTCACCGCAGTCCTTGCAATTGGCGTTGCCCTTGCGCATCTGGTCGCCCCACCAGTAGGCGCTGGTGGTGCCGCCGCGATCCGCGTATTCCCATTCCGCTTCGGTGGGCAGACGGTACGGTTTGCCGGTGGCCTTGCTCAGCCATTTCACGTATTGCTGCGCGTCGTCCCAACTGAGGTCGCGCGCCGGGGCGGCTTTATTGGCGTTGCTCTCCGGCGTGAGTTTCTGGCAGGCATTGGCGGCGACGCACGCGTTCCATTGGTCGACCGTTACCTCATACTTGCCGATCGCGAACGGCGCGCCGATGGTCACGCGATGAACGGGCTTTTCGGACGGGTCGTCGGTACTGCTGCCCATCGAGAACGAACCGGCGGGCACGGCAATCATGATCGGACAGGTCGCGCAATCGCGGCTTTCGCCGGCAACCGGCGTATGCGTGACGGGCTTTTGCGCGACCGCCGCCGCGGGTGGTGCGGCAGGTGGGGCGCCGCTCGGAGCGGGCTTGGGTGTCGGGCTACTGGCCGGCGGTGTCGGCCGTGCGGCCTGTGGCGCGGGTGCTGCTGACGGCGCAGCAGGCGTGGCGGCGGACGGCGCGTTCGAGGGCGCCGCAGCACGCAAACGGTCGATGCGCGCATGAGCGAGCGCGGCGAAGCGACCGTTCGGATAGGCGTTCAAGTAGGCCTCGTAGTCGCCCGGGTAGTTGCTGTCCTTGATCGAGTTCCAGAACGTGATTTCGTATTGTTCGCTGCTGTCTTTCGGCAGAATGCCTCTACTGTGCAGCGTGACGATGGGATTGTCCCGCGCTGTGGATGCGGCATCGGCCGTCAGCACGGGCCGAGGAAGCGACGAGGCAAGCCACGGCGATTGCTGGCCGCCGGTGGCCTCGCGTACCTGCGCTGCGACACGTTGCAACAGGTCCGCCAGCGTTAGCGACGGCGCGCTGTCGAGCACGTGCAGCCATGCATTCGTATAGACGCCGTGCCGTGTCCCGTCCGCAGCGAAACCGCCGGGCGCGGTTGCGTAGGTAATCACCGTATTGTCGGGGAGCGCGGATGTATCGTCCGTCGGGCTCGCCGCGAATGGATCGTTCAGACACGTATCGAGGATCACGAGATTGAGCCGGCCGTCTCGCGGCCCGCGCATCGCCTGCAATACGGTGTGCAGATCGACGCCGTTGCTCACGACCGCAGCCGGTGAGCGAGCATCGAGTCCCGCGGGAATGAGCAGGGTTTGCGGGCCGATCCGCATGCCGTGTCCGGCGAAATAAAAGAGACCGATACCACCCGCCTGCAAGCGCTGATGGAATTCGCCGATGGCCTCGCGCATTTGCCGTGGCGTCGCGTTCGTGCGCATGATGACGTCGAAGCCAAGCGTCTGGAGCCTGTCGCGCATGGCGGCGGCGTCGCGTGGCGCGTTTTCCCGCAGGGCGTCCACTTGTGAGCCATCGCGACCCGCACCACCCACACCGTCCGCACCATATGCGCCGTTGCCGATCACAAGCGCGATCCGGGGAGAAGGCGCGTTGCCTGGTTGCGGCGCGAACGGAGTAACCAGCGTAAGCGGCAAGCTCGTTGCACTCGCACCCCGCTCGGCGCCCTCACGTTGTTGCGCTGCAAACGCATCGCCCCAATGCGTCTGCATTGCCCCGGCCACGCACACCAGCATGAATATTCGCCACATCTTCACATCCTGTTTGTTCCGGACAGAACATAGGCAATCGAGGACCGCACAACTCGCGGCCGCCGCCGGAATAAATCGCGCGAAACATCGACGCCCCTTATCGACCATCCATCTGCAACCTCTTAATAACGATAGCACGCGCTTTGCGCGCCACAACTGTCCGCGTGCCCCGAATGCGTCATACGGTTAACGAGCGTGGCGTATCTTTTTGGCAAGTTACGTCCTAAGCTAATTTCACAAAGTAGGGCGGCAAGCTCGTTTTAAGCAGGTGGCCGTCCAATCTCGCGCACATCCGCGACATCCAGCCGAACGCCTTCGGCCATGACCACTCTTCGGGAGAGTGCGCTATGCGAAGAACCGTTACCCCCGTTGTTCTCGACGTGTGTCATGGATCGAATGCGCGTCGCGACGCATTACGCCGAACGTTGCGCGTAACGCTGCTCCTCATGGTCGGCAACATGGTGCCGAGCGTATTCGCGGCGGCCGAGCATACGGCGTCGCCGCCGGGCGCCGAGGAATACATCATCTGGCCATCGGACGGCACCGTGATTCACGGCGGCAAGTTGTGGGTGCGTATGGGGCTGCGGAATATGGGTGTGTGCCCGAAGGGCGTCGTGTTCCCGAACACCGGCCATCATCATTTGCTGATCGACACCGATCTGCCGCCGCTCGATCAGGAGATCCCGTCGGATCGCAATCATCTGCACTTCGGTGCAGGCGAGACGGACGCACGTATCGAGTTGCCGCCGGGCAAGCACACGTTGCAGCTCATTCTCGGCGACCACAACCACGTGCCGCATGTGCCGCCTGTGTATTCGAAAAAGATCACTATCACCGTGCTAAAAGACTAGCGCGATCCGTTCGTTCAGAGCGAATCCGTCAGGACGGAGAGGCCTTCATGTACAAGATCATCGCGGTCGCGGCGCTCGTCATGTCGGCGGCATTGGCTTCGCCGAATGCCGCCCTTGCAGGTACGACGCCGGCGCCGGCCGGCGCCCATGCGTATATCGGCTATCCCAATGACGGCCAGGTGGTGCCTGCCAACAAGCCGTTCAAGGTGTGGTTCGGCCTGCGGTACATGGGCGTGGCGCCGAAAGGCGTCAAGTTTCCCAATACCGGCCACCATCACTTGCTGATCGACACCGACTTGCCGCCGATGGATCAGGAGATTCCGTCGGATCGCAATCATCTGCACTTCGGCGCGGGTGAAACGGAGACCATGATTCAACTCCCCCCAGGCAAGCACACACTGCAGTTGCTAATGGGCGACGACATGCATGTGCCGCACAATCCGCCGGTGTATTCGAAGAAGATCACCGTCATCGCGCGGTGACGCGCGCTTGTCCATTGCGCGGCGAGACGCGGCGCGCTGGCTAACGCCTCAGTGTCACGCCGCAACCGACAATTTCGCGCGGGTTGTTGGCCACGATCCACCATCCTCCGCGCGCCGTTTCACCGCTCAATCTAGCGTTCAATATCCCGCCGGCTCCGCAACCCTTTATCCACGGCGTTCAGGCACATTTCTTAGGATAGGAAAGCAATCCTGGCACAGCCCATGCATTAGTGACACTCGAGCAGACAAGTTGCTCGAACCCAACCGCAAACTGTGCTGTATTCCCTTCCAGGAGATTTACCATGAACACGCTGATGATCAAAGACCTGTCCATCACCGAACAACTCGACAGCAAGGCCATGAGCGCCGTGCGTGGCGGTACCGGCTACTATCCGTCCTCGTCGTACTTCAACTTCATGCCGGTGTATGCGCCGAACAACAGCAAGACCGTCGACGCCACCCAGCTGATCAACACGACGCTGAACATCCAGAGCGCCAACGGCAACAACGCAGCGTTCGTCGCCGGCATCTCGAGCACGATCGACCCGCACGTGACCGCGAGCAACAACATCAACGTGCACTAAACGGCGCAGGCCGCCGCGGAGGCGCGACAGCCTCCGCGGGCGCTTACCGGCCGCTCCTCAAAAAGATTTCGCAACCAATCGTTCTTTTCACGCCACCCCCGTTCCACCGCCCGATTCCCGCGCCGATCTTCCCGCCTCGCTTCGATGGTGAAGCCGCGCAGGAGATGCTTTACTTAAAGGGCGCGTGCTTCTCGTGCAACGAAGTGGGCGTCATCGGAGACCATCGTGTCAGCGTTGCTTTCGTCAGTTCGTCAGCGCTATTTCCGCAGGACATCCGCACTGCGCAGCGTTTGCGCGGCGACGGTATGCGCGCTCTCGCTGTCGGCCTGTATCGATGTCAGCATGCCCGACTACAAGCGTCCCGACACACCCGCCAAAGCCTCGTGGTCGGATCAGAAAGGCTCGCCCGTCTCGGCCGCCGCGACGATCGAACCCGACTGGTGGAAAGGCTTCCACGATCCCTATCTCGACACGCTGATTGCAAAGGCGATTGCCGGCAACTTCGATATCAAGGTGCTGGCCGCGCGTATCGACGTGGCCGGCACGCAGATCGGCGAAGCCGGGGCGGGCGCCTTGCCGACCATGGATATCGGCGCCGGCGCCAGTTTCGAAAAGACCACGCATCAAACTTTCTCGAAGCAGTACAACCTCGCGACGCAGGTGAACTGGGACATCGATATCTGGGGCAAAGTAGAAAAAGGCGTGCAGGCGCAGAAGGCGGAATTTCACGCCAGCGAGGCCGACTGGCGCGCCGGCTATCTTGAGTTGGTATCGAACGTATCGAGCACCTACTTCCAGATTCTGCAATTCGACGACCAGATCGAACAGCAGCAGAAAACGCTCGAAACGAACCGGCAGATCCTCGCCATTTACGACGGGCAGCGCCGCAACGGGCTCGTGCCACAAACCCAGGTGTTGCGGCAGCAGGCTGAGATCAACCGCCTGACCAATCAGTTGCTTGACCTGCGCCGTTCGCGCGCGCTCGCCAACAACGCGCTCTGTACGTTGATCGGCGTGCCGGCGGGCGAATTCCAGATGCCCAAAGGGCATTTGCAGCAGCGTGTGCAACTGCCGTCCGTGCCGGACGGTTTGCCCGCGCAACTGCTCGCGCGGCGTCCCGACGTGGTGGCCGCCGAGTTCAGAGTGCTGGAAGCGTACGACCTCGTCGGGCAGGCCAAGCTCGCGCAACTGCCGACCATCAGCCTGACCGGCCACGCCGGCACCGCGAGTTTCGCGTTGACCGATCTGTTGAAATCGTTCACGTATGGCTTCATGCCCAGCATCAACATTCCGCTACTCGATCCCGGCGTGCGGGCGCATGTGAAAGTCACCAAAGCGCAATCGACGGTGGCCGAGCAACAGTATCGCGTGGCAGTGATGGGTGCGTTCGAGGAAGTGGAAAACGCGCTGGTCAACCTGAATTCGCACAAGCAGCAGCGCGTGGAATTGGAGCAGGAGGCGTCGCGGCTGCAGATCGTCGCGGATCAGATCCAGTCGCAATTGCGCCTCGGCGTGGTGTCGCAACTGGAGGTATTCGAAACCGAACGGACCTTGCTGGAGGCGCAGCAGGAACTGCTTGCCAACCATCAACAGATTCTGTCCGACACGGTGCTGCTTTATAAGGCGCTGGGCGGTGGTTGGCCGAGCGTCGACGTGCAGGCACAAGTAAAGGAACACTGAGCTAATCCGCAACGTGGCGTGCAGCGTGGGGTATTTCGGCTGCATTCGACGCACTTGTTGCGTTCATAACCGATGATCGGAAAATTGACACTCGCCATGTGTGACTTACAATCATTGAGGAGCCGGCTTTTGCACGGCTCACATGAACAATATCTTTTCGCCGTAGTCCTTCGTCCCGTTTCCGTTGCGCACTCGCCGCAACGGGTAAACGCTTAGTGATCCAGATAAAATGGCCGCCGGCGAAGCTCCGATTGCTGAGATGCGCGCGACAGAAGACGCCGCGTTCGACGTGGTGCTGTCGCCGGCCGCGTCCGCGCAACGTCCCGCGCTCGACGCGATTCGTATCGTCGACAACCTGTTTGCAATCGGGCGCAGCGAAGCACCTTTTACCGATTATCCCGCCGAGCGGATTGCGCGCCTGTCGCGCCGTCATGCGCGGGTTTTCACGGAACACGGCGCGGTCTACGTCGCCGACCTCGGCAGCAAGAACGGCACGACGGTGAACGGCGTGGCGGTGCGGCAGACTCCGGCGCGTCTGCGCGCCGGCGACGAACTGTGCTTTGGTGGCGAACTCTGCTACCGCGTGAGCATCGAGCCGCGCGCGCGCATCGTGGCGGCCGCCAGTCCGTCCGCCGCGCCGGGATTGCTGCTGGTGCCGCAGCGCGACGACCTCGGCCTGCAACCTATCGAGGTGCAGGCATTCCCCTTTCTCGTCAGTAAGACAGACGACGTCTTTGCGCGCTACAAGGACCGCTATCCGCATCAGGTCAACTACATCTCACGCCGTCACGCGCACATCTTTCTGAAGGGCGGCGAGCTCTATGTCGAGGATCTCGGCAGCACCAACGGCACATTTGTCGGTGGAAAGCGGCTGGATGAATCCGCGCTGCCGCTGGTGGAAGGAGACCTCGTTGCATTTGGCGGAGACCACTTCGTCTACAGGGTGACGCTGCAGAAACCCCCTGAAGTCGAGCCCACCGTGACACAACTATTCGTCAATCCGGCCGCCGACGAAGCGGTGGATCCCGACAAGACCACTTTCGTCGGCGCCGCGCATTCATTCCTCGATATCTTTTGCGTCGACCCAAGCCTCCAACGTGAAGACGAAGTCAACGAGGCGGCACAGCCCGCGTCCGCGCATGCGAAGCGCGACACGCCGTCCGGCTCGGCAAAAGGGGCGACCGGCACGCAAGGAACCAACGGTGCGCATGGCGCCGCCAACGCGGCTGCCGCGAAGGGCCGGCCGCGCCGTTGGCGCTTGCTCGCGGGCGAACTCGGCAAGGCGTTTGCGATCGACGATCGCGCGAGCGTACGGCGCGTGGCGATATGGAGCGGCGTGGGCGTCGTGGTGTTGGCAGCGATTGGAACCACGCTGTATATGCGCGGTTCGTCGGAGCGCGAGTTGAAGAATCTGCTGGCGAACGGCGATTACACGAGCGCGGTCACGGCGGCATCGGGCTATCTGTCGAGCCATCCCACCGACACTAAAGTCAGCGCGCTTGCGAGCGAAGCGTTGTTGAAGGCGAAGCTCCCCAGTTGGCTGAATGCGCTACAAAAGGCGCAGTTCGATCAGGCCGACGCGTTGCTCAACGAAATGCGTTCGTTGAGCGCTAATAACGCGGACGCCGCGTCGCTGATCAACGAATTGCAATGGGTAGGCGATCTGGAGCGTTTCGTCGCGGCGCGCGGCGGCATGGACGCGCCGATTCGCATGTACGCGGACGAGGGCACGATCAACAATCTGCTGCAACGCTGGGAAGACGACGCGAAGAGTCATCAGCGCGCGCTGGACCGCATCGCCTCCTACGTGCCCGTGTTCGCCGATCCGTATGCGCAGGCGCTGAGCCATCTGCGCAAACTCGAAAGCGATGATTCGGTGTATCTCGCCGCCATCGACCGTCTGAATGGGACGATCCGCACCGAACTGGCGCGCGATAAGCCCGACGCGCTGCCGCCCGTGCTCGACGATTACGCGCAGCGTTACCCGCGTCTCGCGGGCATCGACCGGGTGCGTCAGGATTTGCGCCAGTACACCGATTTGTTGAACGCCGCGCTGAGCCGGCAACTGGTGCCGTTGCTCGCGATGTTGAAAACGGCGCGCTTCAGCACGCCGCCGTTTCAGGCGCAGTTTCAACAACTGGCGGCGAGCCGTTTGCCTTCGCCGGACGTGATTGCTCGCCACGATGAGGTGACGGCGGCCTGGCAGCGCGGCGACGCGCAACAGGCGCTCGCCGGTCTGCAGGCCATGCCCGCGGGGCCGTGGTCCGACGTGCTCGCGGCGGAACTGGCGCACAAGAAGTCATTGCTCGACCACTACGCACAGTTGCAGAAGACGCGCGGCGACAAGGATTACGACCAGCGTCTGCTGTCGTTCTACGCCAGCCTCGATCCGGCAACGGACGTGTGGTTCCTGCAGTCGATCCAGAAAGACGTCGCCGCCTTGCATGACAAAGCGCTGGCGCGTGCGCAAGATCTGCTGCTGCGCGCCCAGAGCTTGTGGAAGCAGTATCGCGCGGGCGGATCGATCGGCGGTACGCAGCGGCTCGAAGCCGGCATTTCACCGGGATTTCGCAGCGAGGCCCGTCTGCTTTCGGATGCGCAAACGTCGGCGCAACAGGGCATGCGCATCTACACGCAACTGAAGGCGGATCATCCGGCCGACTTCGACCGTCTGCTGGCGGACATCGAAGCCGAAGCGAATTTGCAGCGCCGTTCGCTAACGGAGTTGCGCATGGTGCTGGACCCGGGGCTTCTGAAAGCGAAGCTGGCATTGATCGGAGGCGAGCAGAGTGAAACGCGACAGTCACCCTAGGCCGTTGTCGGAGGCGCTGGAAGATCACAGCGTCGAGGGCATCGCGATCCTGATGGCGGAGCCGGTGCGGCTCGCGCGCGCGCTGATCTGGGCGATGGTCGCGCTGGTCGTGGTCGGGCTGTTGTGGTCGTTCGTGGGGCGTGCCGACGTAATCGTCAGCGCGCAAGGCACCTTGTCGCCGGAATCGGAGGTGCGCCGCATCTATGCGCCAATCGACGGCGAACTCGCCGATCTGTATATCGCCGAAGGGCAACCGGTGCAGAAAGGCGATGTGCTGGCGCGCCTGAATGCGCGCGGCGCGATCGAGGCCGCCAGCAATGCATTGCAAGCGCAACTCAAACTGGAAGACGCCGAGCGCGACTGGAAGCAGTTCCCCGAGAAGAAAGCGCTAATGGAGCGTAAGGCCGCCGCGCTCAAAACGCAGATGGAAGTGGAGGCCCGCCAGCACGAAACGCGCGTCTCCGAAGGCACGACCAAACTAGCGGAAGGACAGAAGGCCGAACTCGACGAGGCGCGCAGCATGCTCGACAACGCCCGGCGCACGCGCGAAGCGGCGCGCCAGGAACTGGACCGCTACTCGCGGCTCTTCGCGCAGCCGGGTGGCGGCGGCATTGCCGAATTGCAGGTGGAGCAAAAACGCACGGCGGCAATGGAGGCGGATAACGCGTACCGTGTCGCCCAATCGAAGCTCGCGGAACTGGATTTCCGCTTGAGCCACGAATACACGCAGGCGAACGCGCAACTGGAAACCAGCGGCCAGCAGACCACCGACCTGCAGCTTCAATACGATTCGGCGGTGCGCGACATTACCGACGCCGAAGACAAGTTGCGCCTGCAACTGCAAAGCGCACGATTGGTGTCCGAAGCGGCCGCGCGGATTCGCTTCGAGAACATCGACAAAGACAATTTCCTGCTGATTCTCGCGCCGGTTTCGGGCGTCATCACGGACGTGACGTCGACCCAGCGCGGCGACAAGATTCAGGCAAATGCGCCGCTCGGCGGCATTGCGCCCAAAGACGCGCGGCCCGTGCTGAAGATCGAGATCGCCGAACACGATCGTGCGTTTCTGCACGAGGGCTTGCCGGTCAAACTGAAATTCAACGCTTTCCCGTATCAACGCTACGGGCTGATCAGCGGCACGCTGGCCTATATTTCGCCGGCCACCAAGCCGTCGGCGACGGACAAGCAGCCAGTCTACGAAGGGCGCGTCACGCTCGACAAAAATTACTACCAGATTGCCGACACGCGCTATCCGTTGCGCTACGGCATGACGGCAAGCGCTGAGATCGTGGTGCGCGAACGGCGCCTGATCGATCTGGGTCTCGATCCGTTCAGGCAGGTGGCGGGATGACCGCACGGATCACACGTCAATTAAAGGAGCGGAAGAAATGACCGCGATAGTGCGAATCGATGACGAAGTCGTGGACGTGGCCGAGTTCATTCGTCTTCTGAAACTGACCGGCCAGTTCGAGAGCCTGATCGAGCAGATCGTGCGCGACAAGCTCACGGTTCACGCAGCGAAGAAGCAGGGCATCACCGTGACCGCCGATGAAATCCAGCAACGCGCCGATCAGTTCCGCCGCGTGCGCGGTCTGCATCGCGCGACGGATATGAATCAGTATCTCGACGCCCTGAATGTCAGTCTCGACGAATTCGAGGTCTTCATTACCGACGGGTTGTATCAGGAGAAGATGCTCGACGAGATCGGCAACGAGGCCGCGATCAAGGATTACTTCGCGCTCAATTCGCCGAAGTTCGATGCGATCGAGGTGAGCCACATCGTGCTCGACAGCGAGGGCAAGGCGAAGGAAATGATTTCGTACCTGCACGACGATCCCGACAGTTTCGCCGACATGGCGCGCGAGCATTCCATCGCGGATACGCGCGAGGCGGGCGGCGTGATCGGCAAGGTGCTGCGCGGCTCGTTGAAGCCCGATATCGAAGCGAAGATTTTCAACGCGGCGGTGGGCGATCTGCTGGGACCGTTTCCGTCGGCGGATCGTTCGTGCTTCGAGATTTTCGCCGTGACGGCCAAATATCCGGCGACGCTCGACGCCGACGTGGCATCCGAAGTCCGGCGCCTGCTGCGCGAAAGCTGGTTGATCTCACGCGCCCAGGAGCATGTGATCGAAGCGCGCTAGGCCGTTCGAGACCACGCGCCGTATTGAAACAACACCGCGACACGCCGATTCGAGGTCCGTAAGCACATGGATGCACCCCAGACCGCGCCCTCCGCAGCCGAGTTTCTCACCTCGGTGGAAATTTTTTCGCCGTTTTCGCGCGACGAGATCGAGCGTCTTGCCGAATATGCGCAAGCGCGCTTCTATTCGTTCGGAGAAACGGTTTGCTCAGCGGGCGAGACGGCTGACGGGCTGTATGTGATTCGTTCGGGTTCCGTGCGGATATTTACTGAGGAGCACGGTAAAGAAACCAGCATGGGGGTGCGCAAGTCGGGCGAGATCTTCGCCGATATCGCGATGTTGCGCACCTATGTCCACGAAGCGTCGGTGCGCTCGTCGGCGAAAACCGAATTGCTGTTCATTCCGCGAGCTGCGATCGAACCTGTGATCGCCGGCAATCAGGCCGCTTTGGCGTTCGTTGCCAGCTACGTGGCGATCAATTCGGCGGGCGGTTTCGTCGCGCAATTGTTCGATCTGCGCGGCAAACTGAACAAGGCCGAACTCGAAGAGTATGTGCGCAGCGTCGGCGTGAAACGCGTGGCCGCGGGCAAGGAAATCCTTAAACAGGACGGTCGCGAGGATCGGCGCCTGTACGTGGTTCGCCACGGCGAAGTGCGTATCGTGCGGCACGAGGAGGGGCATGACTATACACTCGCCACGCTGGGAGAAGGCGAGATATTCGGCGAGAAAGCATGCCTGATGCGCCAGGAGCAGATGGCGTCGGTGGTCGCGACGACCGATACGCGGCTGCTGGTGATTCCGGAGCGTACGGTTCACTTCATCCTCGAACGCAATCCGAAACTGCGCGAAGTGCTCGACGAGCGGATTCGCTACGGCGACCGTGAATTGCAGCGGCAAAAGCGGGTCGAGCAGCGGCGCAAGCTGCCGCTGATGCTCGATTTGCAAAGCAAGCCCGAGTTCGGCGAGAAAGTCATCAAACGCTTCGCGCTGGTCGAGCAGGCGGAAGAAATGGATTGCGGTGCGGCGTGCCTTGCGATGGTATGCCGCCACTACAGTATTCCAATGACGCTTGGCAAATTGCGCGAGCTCGCCAACGTCACGACCCAGGGCGCGACGCTCGACAGTCTGGCGCGCGCCGGCGAATCGCTCGGCTTTACAGCGCGCGGCGTGCAATGCACATTCGATTCGTTGCGCGGTTTCGATCTGCCGTTCATTGTCCACTGGGAGGGCTATCACTACGTCGTGGTGTACGGGCTCTCCAAGGATTACGTGTGGGTCGCGGATCCGGCGGTCGGCTTCAAGAAAATGACGGTCGAAGATTTCGAGCGCGGCTGGAGCGGCACCTGCCTGCTGTTTACCGGCGGACCGCATTTACTGCAGATGTCCGCCGCGCGCTCGCCGTGGATTCGCTTTGTCGGCTACCTCAAGCCGTACAAGAAGATTCTCGGCCACCTGTTTCTCGCCACTTTCGTGATTCAGGTATTGGGCGTGATTCCGCCGCTGATCATCCAGAACATTCTCGACGGCGTGATCGTGCATCAGAATGTCAGCCTGCTGCATCTGCTGATCGGCGGCCTGATCATCGCCAATGTCTTTTCGCAATTGATGTCGTCGATTCGCGCGTATCTGGCGAACTTTATGGTGCGCAACATGGACTTCGCGATGATGTCGCAGTTCTTCAAGCACACCATGTCGCTGCCGTTCTCGTTTTTCGCCAAGCGCAAGACCGGCGACATTTTCGCGCGCTTTCAGGAGAACCAGACGATCCGTGCATTCCTCACCGAGTCCACTGTCACTACGGCGTTGAACCTGCTGATGGTCTTCATCTACTTCACGATCATGTTCGTCTACAACGTGAAGATGACGCTAGTGCTGATTGCTTTTGTCATTCCCATCATGGCCCTGACCGCGATCGCCACGCCGAAGATCAAAGGCTATGCGCGCGAAGTGTTCACCGCGTCGACCGAATCGAAGTCGTTTCTGATGGAAGCGCTCGCTGGCGTGGAGACCATCAAGGGCATGGGTATCGAGCGGCCGGTGCGCTTGCGCTGGGAGAAGAAGTACGCGAAGGCGCTCGAAGTGCAATATCGTGCGCACGCGTTCAACATTCTCGTGGGACTCGGCAGTCAGTTGCTGAACGCCGCGACGACGATCGCGATTCTGTGGGTCGGCGCGAATCTCGTGCTGGCGCGCGAAATGACGATTGGTCAGTTGATCGCGTTCAATGCGTTCATGGGGAGCGTGCTGGGTCCGCTCATGGGCCTGGTCGGTTTATGGAGCATGTTGAACGACGCGGGCGTGGCGATGGAGCGCCTGGGCGATGTGCTCGATATCGAACCTGAGCAGAAGCCGCAGGATTTGCCGTCGCGCGTGATGTTACCCGAACTGCAAGGCGAGATCAGCCTCAGCGGCGTCTATTTCCGCTATGGCGAAAACGACTCGGCGTACGTGCTCGAAAACATCAGCTTCGATATCAAGCCCGGCGAACTGGTGGCGATTGTCGGACGCAGCGGGTCGGGCAAGACCACGCTCGCCAAACTGCTGGTCGGCTTCTATACGCCGACTGAAGGCAAGATGACGATCGACGGCTACGATCTCGGCGTGGTCGATAAAGCCTATTACCGTGCGCAGATCGGCTATGTGATGCAGAGCAATCTACTGTTCTCCGGTACGATTTCCGAGAACATCGCGAGCGGCGACGACGCGCCCGACCGGCGCCGCATCGAGGAGGTCGCGAAGATGGCCGACGCGCACGGATTCATCAGCAAGATGCCGCTCGGCTACGAGCAGATTGTCGGCGAGCGCGGCATCGGCTTGTCGGGCGGGCAGATCCAGCGGCTGTGCATTGCGCGGGCGCTGTATCACGATCCGCGTCTGCTCGTATTCGACGAAGCGACCTCGGCACTGGACTCGCAATCGGAGAGCAATATCCTCGGCAATATGCACGACATTCTGAAGGGCCGCACGGCGGTGATCATCGCGCACCGGCTCAGCACGATCATGCGTGCCGACAAGATTCTCGTGCTGTATGAAGGGGCGATTGTCGAACAGGGGCGCCACGATGAACTGATTCAGCGCGGCGGCATGTATTACCAGCTGGTACAGAAACAGTTGAGTGCATGATGATGAAGATACTCGATCAGATTGAAGAGGCCAGCCCCGCGATTTCATACGCGGGGCTGATCGAGCGGATCGAGATTCTACGCTCGACACTGCGCTGGTCGTCGCGGCTGGAGCGCGCGGACATCGACAAGCTGCTCCGGCAAGCCACCTCGCTGCGCGACGAGGTGATGCAGCTTTCGCACAAGGAGCGCTTCGTGCAGGCGGCGGTGGCTGCGGAGCCGCAGGAGCGCGCCGACCTGTCGCGTGGCGCGCGTCGCAAGGCGTTGCTCGAACGCAGTTTCATTTTTGAAGGGACATTCGGCGACAATCCACGCCTGCTCGAATCGCTTGAAATCGCCGAGAAAGCCGCGCCGACTGATTTACCGGTATTGATCGACGGCGAAAGCGGCACCGGCAAGGAGCTGATGGCAAAGGTGATTCACGCCAACGGTTCGCGTTCCGACAAACCCTTCATTTCCGTGAACTGCGGCGCGATTCCTGACAACCTGCTGGAGTCGGAATTGTTCGGGCATCGCAAGGGTGCGTTCACGGGCGCTTCGAACGATCGCAAGGGCAAATTCGAAAGCGCGCATACCGGTACGATCTTTCTCGACGAAATCGGCGAATTGCCGCTTGCCGGCCAGGTGAAGCTGCTGCGTGTGCTGGAGGCGCATGAGATTCAACGCGTCGGGTCCGATGAGACGATTGCGGTGGACACACGCATCGTCGCGGCGACCAATCGCAATTTGCGGCAGCTCAGCGAAGAGGGCAAATTCCGCGAGGATCTGTTCTATCGGCTTAGCGTGATTCATGTGACGTTGCCGCCGCTGCGCGAGCGTCGCGACGAAATTCCGTTGCTGATTTCGTGGTTCGGCGACGAAGCCGCCGGCACGTTAAAGCGCAGGCCCGTGCGATTGACGCCGCGTTTGCGGGACTTTCTGCTGAACTACGCGTATCCGGGCAATATCCGCGAGTTGCGCAACGTGATGTATCGCGTGTCGTGCCTGGCCGGCGATATGGCCGACGTCGATCATTTGCCTGTGGATATGCGGCCGGCGGCGCCCGGGTCGGCGGCGGCGTCCAACGCCGCGACCGCAAGCGGGCAGGAGCCGATCAGCGTGGCGAACCTGATGTCGCTGAGCGACGCAAAACGCGCCGCCAGCGACGACGCCGAAAAAGCCTTCCTCGAGCGCGGCCTTCGCGAAGTGAGCGGCACCGTCGCGGAACTGGCCCGCCGTATCGACATGAACCGTTCGCATCTGCAAATGCTTCTGAAGAAACACGGCTTGCATTCGAAGGATTTTCGCAATCGTAATCAGCCGGCCGCGAACAAGAACGGCGCTGAAGACCGCGACGATGAAGACAACGAGACTTGAGACCGCGGCGTCACGCCAATAGGTTCATGGCGCCGGGTTGAGCAGCGTTTTGTCGGCCGCATTAGGGTCTTCGGCGCGCACGACCACGGCGGTGATGTTGTCGCGGCCGCCACGCGCGAGCGCCATGTTGACGAGTTCGTCAGACGCGTTCGCGCTTGCCGCATTGCTCAGCACAGCGAGCATGTCTTCTTCACTGACTTCGTTGCTCAGGCCGTCGCTGCAGAGAAGGAAGACATCGCCGTCCGCGACCTCGATCGCATCGTCGTCGAGTTCGAGCAGATCGGTGGCGCCGACGGCGCGCGTGATCATGTGTTGTGCCGGATGATGCCGCGCCTCTTCCTCCGTAAGCACGCCGAGCGACTTCAGCGCTTCCACCTGACTGTGGTCGCGCGTGAGTTGCCGCAGGCTGTGTTCGCGCAGCAGGTACAGGCGGCTGTCGCCGGCCCAGATGTAGCCGCAGAAGCGATCACAGGCGAGCAGCACGACGACCGTGCTGCCGATACGCTGCACCTGGCGGCGCGCGGCTTCTTCCCGCAATTGGCGATTGGCGGTTTGCAGGCGCGCGCGCGCATCGGCGACGAAGGACTTCATGCTGACGGGCGGCGTCAGCCCGCTGAGCGCGTCGATCACCAGACGGCTCGCCAGATCGCCGACCGCGTGTCCGCCCATGCCGTCGGCGACGGCCCAGCGTCCGAGCGCGGACTGGTCGAGGCACGAATCTTCGTTGATTTCGCGGACGCATCCGGCGTCGGAACGCGCGGACGACGTCCAGCGAAATTGGCTCGCACAGGTCACAACGTTTACACCGTATTGTTTGTGCTGCGTGCGTCGGGAGAGACACGGATGTTCGAGTTCGCGCCGGTGTTGCGTACATCGACCGACTGGAACGTGTTGATCATCTGGTTAGCATAGAAGTTGTTGGTGACGTCGTACAGGTTCACGACGGGTCCAATGCTCGGCGTATCGCGCACATAGGGCTGAATCCAGCCGTACACCCACGGGGCGCCGCCGCCGCCGCGGATCGCCGCCATCGCTTTACGGTCTAGCGCGAGGTTCAGCGAGAGGTCGCTCACTGTAATAGAAGCCATGTCGTTTCTCCGGTTGGCCGCGTGTGTAACGCGCGCGGTGACGCGCGGTTAAGATGTATCTGGCCGTTATAGTGCAAGTGCTATGCCAATTTGCGAATGATTCGCGCGCTTTGTCGTAGCGCCTTGATTGCCGGGCGATTCCGAGCGTCTGGTTATGCAGTGCATGAGCACGCATGAATTCATCGGTCGGCTGGCAGCCAACATGCCCGCACTCGAACCGATGCGCGACCCAACACATTTCCGCCGCTCGCCGCGCCGCTTCAATCGAAGTACTTCCCCCATCCACAGCGCTAAAAATGAGCGCCGCTCGCCAACACTTCGGCGGGATTTCTGTCGGCCCGCAACGCACACTCGTCGCTTCCGGAATTACATCATTTCCCGCGAAACCCTTTAAATAAGGGCTTTCGCGCGCATGGCCCGGATGATGCAAAAGATCTCGCAACAGTGTTGGAATCGAAGCGAGACAGCCATGAACACGAACCAAACCAGCAGCGAACACAGCGCAGACCGCTGCGACGCCGCGTCCACCATCGACCTGCCGATCGGCGCGCATCTCGTCACGCAACGTCGCGGTTACGAGCACCACGGCATTTATGTGGGCAATGGACGCGTGGTTCATTACTCGGGCTTCGCAGGCTCAGCGCATCGCGGCCCGGTTGAAGAAGTAGAACTGGAACGCTTCGCCGCCGGCCATCCGTTGACGATTCGTTCGACCCCGTCCGCCCGCTACGTCGGCGACGAAGCCGTACGCCGCGCACGCTCCCGTCTCGGCGAAAACCATTATCGCCTGCTGACGAACAACTGCGAGCACTTCTGCGCATGGTGCCTGATTGGCGAAAGCCGTAGCGAACAAGTGCATTGCTGCCTGCGCCATCCGCGTACCGGCATGCACGCGCTGGTATGCCTCGTGAAGGCCTTTGTGGAAAGCAGCGCGAAGGGCGTTCACGGCGCCGCTCAGTTGGCGTGAACCAGCGGCATCGAACTTCAGTGACTCATTTCAGTAATTCAACCGTTCAAGGATTCAAGGAGAACATCATGGCCGCAGCGGAAAAGACCTTGCATTGGGCCGTAGACAAATGGCTTGCCCCGACCCCGTCGATGCCCGCACGCGTCGTGCAGTTCTGCCACCGTGCGTCGCAACATCAGCGCTATGTGTGCGTGGAAGCCTTGCGTCCGGGCGGCATGCTGTCGATCTTCTTCTTCCGTCACGACGACGGCTCGTGGAATGTGTTTCCGCCGCAAGCCGAACGGCCCGCCATGAACGGACATCGCCGCGCATTGCTGGCTGCCTAGTTCGACGTCTGCGCAGACGCTTCCTTGATGATCCATTGATTGAACAGCAGCATCGCCGGTGTCATGGTTTTGCCCTTCAGCCATGTCAGCCAGTAACTGCCGGCATGAACCTCCACGTCGAACGGGCGCACCAGCCGGCCTGTGTTGATCTCGTGATCGAACATCAGCGCGGGCGCGAGCGCGATACCCGCGCCCTGCATCGCCGCTTCCACCATCAGCCGCGACGAATCGAACACCGGTCCGCGAATCGGCCGAGGCGGAATGCCCGCGGCGCTGAACCAGCTCATCCAGTCATCGGTGCGGTAGGAGCGCAGCAAGGTTTCGTCGACGAGATCCTCCGGCTTCGACAGGCGCGCGGCGATCTCCGGTGTGCACAGCAGCGCGAGCGGCGCGTCGAGCAGGCGCGTCGCGACCGAACCGGGCCACGTGCCGTCGCCGAAACGGATCGCGAAGTCGAGGCCTTCGGTGGCGAGATCGACCAGGTTGTTGTTGGTCAGCAGCCGCAGTTCGACGAACGGATGCGCGTCGCGGAACGACTTGAGGCGCGGCATCAGCCAGCCGACCGCGAAGGTGCCCACCACGCCAACCGTCAGGACCTCGTGAAAGTGGCCGCCTTCGAATTGTTTGAGCACCGCTTCAATGCGATCGAATGCATCGGTCAGCACCGGACGCAGCGCGAGGCCCTCGTCGGTCATGGCGAGGCCGCGCGGCAGACGTTTGAACAGCGTGGTGCCAAGCCGCTCCTCCAGGGTTCTGACCTGCTGGCTGACGGCGGCCTGGGTGACGTTCAGTTCGAGTGCCGCGCGCGTGAAGCTCAGATGCCGGGCGGACGATTCGAACGCGCGCAGCGCGTTCAACGGAAGGTACGGTCTCATGGCGAAGGCATAAGATTTTCTTGGGAGTAGGCTAACTTATCATCGTTTGTCAGCGATCGGCGGAAAACCGATAGTGGCGGCTTCACAAAGGAGCGGCGATGATCACAAGACGGAAGTTCGCGGGTGCGATGCTGGGCGTTTCGATAGCTGGGCTTGCGGTTGGGAGTGCCGGCGCGTTTGGCAAGGTATCCGGCAAAGCGGTGAAAACGGGCACGGCGGAGCAAGGGTCCGAGTTGGCGAAGGCGGATGCGGTCCGTCGGCGGCTTGTTGAAATCGAAGCGGCGAGCGGCGGCCGGCTGGGTGTGTCGATCGTCGATACGATGTCCGGCTTGCACGCCGGCTTGCGGACCGACGAGCGCTTTCCCATGTGCAGCACCTTCAAGATGCTGATGGCGGGCGCTGTATTGGCGCGTACGGATCGTGGCGAGGAAGACTTGCAGCGGCGCGTGGTCTTTTCACAAAGCGACGTGGTGTCCAATTCGCCGGCCACGAGCAAGCACACGCGCGAACTGACCGGCAATGCGGGCATGAGCATCGCCGAGCTGTGCAAGGCGGCGATCACGCTCAGCGACAACGCGGCGGCGAATCTGTTGCTCGCCACGTTTGGCGGCCCGGCGGGATTGACCGCGTTCGCTCGCAGTCTCGGTGACGGTGTCACGCGGCTGGATCGCATCGAGCCGATGCTGAACGAAGGCACTCCCGGCGATCTGCGCGACACCACCACGCCGAACGCCATGCTCGGCAATCTGCGCGAGCTGCTGCTCGGCGAGCGGTTGTCGTCATCGTCGCGGGCGCAACTGCTGGCGTGGCTCGCCGCTAACGAGACCGGCGGCGCACGGATTCGCGCCAAGCTGCCGAAGGATTGGGGCGTGGGCGACAAGACCGGCACCGGCGATCACGGCACGGCCAACGACATAGCAATTCTCTGGCCGCCTGGACGCGGTCCTGTGCTGGTGACCGTGTATCTGACCGAAACGGATGGCAACGCGGCGCGCAGCAATGCGGCGATCGCGGATGTGGGCGCGCTGGTGGCGGCGTCTATCTGATCCCGGCGGGGACAGGCACACACGCGTTCCACGCAACGCGATGCGATGACCGAAGCGCCGATCGAAGTGTGCGACACTAGGGCCACACCGAAAGGGGCAACAGCGAATCGGCCTCGATGGATGCGGTGAGAAGTTGACTGTCCATGGAAATGCTCGACACCTTCTGCCGACGTTCGTCCAGGTAAGCAGTCGGCTTGTTCAACCACGCATCGCTGCCTTGATTCGGAGTCCCCTATGTCTGTCTATGTGCTGGCATTGCTGATCGGCGTCGTGGCCGGTCTCCGCGCGATGACCGCGCCCGCCGCGGTCAGTTGGGCGGCGCATCTGGGCTGGTTGCCGTTGCAAGACACGCCGCTGGCCTTCCTCGGCTTTACCGCCACGCCATATATCCTCACGGTGCTGGCCATCGTCGAACTGATCACCGATCAACTGCCGAAAACCCCTAGCCGTACCGTGCCGATGCAATTCGGCGCGCGTCTCGTGCTTGGCGGCTTGAGCGGCGCGGCGATCGGCGCGGCGCATGGCGGAGTGGGCAACGGGTTGATCGCGGGATTGATCGGCGCCGTGATCGGCACCCTGGGCGGCGCGAGAGTCCGCGGCGCGTTGGCGCGTGCCTTTGGGCGGGACCAGCCGGCCGCGTTGATCGAAGACGCGGTGGCGATCGTGGGCGCCGTGCTGATCGTGATGGCGTTGCGTTGATGCGCTTCGGCGAGACGGGACGCGCCTCGTCTCGCTGACGCTGTTCGGGCGTTTCAGCCGACCCGTGCAATGCGTGAATCGGCGGATGCCTGCGGTGCCGGCAGGGCACTTGTAACCGCAGTGGCGGGAATCAGCTTGCCGCGCACCAGCAAGCCCAACGTCTTCCCCGCCAGAATCGCGATGATCACATTCGCCGCGATGAACAGAACCGGCGCGGCGTATTCGACCGGACCCGTCGCACCTCGTTCGACCATCCGGAGCGCCATCGTCGGCAGCGCGGCGACGCCGAAGCTGAAGGCCCAGTAAGCCGGCGCGAAGGCCTGTTGGCGAATCCACGGCAGCAAACGCAGGAGCAGCAGAGCCTGGTACAAGCCATAACCGAGCAGAATCATGGCGAACAGGTCAGGTGTACCGCTGCTCAGACTCAGATAGGTCACGCCCCCGACGACCGGCGGTGCAAGCTGGATGCCGAGCACCGGGCGCAATGCGTCGGGCAGCGGTTCATGCACGGCGGCGCGGTGCAGGATCAGCGATTCGATCGCGAGCCACGACAGCAAACCTGCTCCGAAAAAAAGTTCGCCCAGTTGGTGAAAGCCGAAGGCGGCCGAAGCCGTGCCCGCCACGAAGCTCGCGCCCACGGTCGGCAGATAGATGGCGGGCGTCACCAGTTCGGGCTTGCGGCCGCCTTGCCAGAGCCGTCCATGCAAATACGTGCCGAGAGCGAGTTGCGCGACTACGGCGACGCCGAACAGCGCGAGCGCCGATGTATGCGCGTAAGGCTGCAGAAGCTGGGCCGCGAGCAGGCTCGAAATAGGACCGAGCGCCGCAAACGACGATTGCACCGGATGCTGCATTTCCGCTCGCGCTTCGTCCGCATGCGTCAGCCATTTTTGCCCGTAGGCCACCAGAATCACGAGCCACACGACGAGCGCGGCCACTGTCATCACATCGCCTATCACGGTGGGCAGGTGCCAGAGCCTGATCGCCACGCGCCACAAATTGGCGAGCGCCAGTGCGCCCACCGCGATCCCGAAGAAAGCAACTGGAATCGTGCCACGATTGCTGTTCATCACCGATCCTCCGAAAGTTGCGTCGCGCGCCGTTGTTCCGGCTCTGCGCGATCGATGACGTACTGTAAAAGACCGCGGCCAAGCGTTGAATGCTGGGCGCGCTCAACAAATCGCGCGATCGTCTCAAGATGCAACGTGACACATCCGGCCGGCGTTCGCACGGCGGTGGCCGCTCGAGTTCGGCATTCCGCGCGGAATCAGCGCCAAACCGCGCGTGGCGGGTATGACAGCCCCGCGTCATGGCGTAAAATTTCCGCTTCCCCATGAAGTCATGCCATCCATGCCAACGCCCGCGGACAAATCGAACACGAAGGAAAGCGAAGGTGTGGCCGTCATCGATCGTGCTTGCGCCATCCTGTTCGCCTTCCGGCCAGACGACGACGCGCTCACGCTCGCCGAACTGGCGGCGCGCACGGGGCTTTACAAGAGCACGTTGTTGCGGCTCGCGGGCTCGCTGATCCAGCACCGCTTGCTGCTGCGTCTCGACGACGGCCGCTATCAGCTCGGCTCCGCCACCTTCATGCTGGGTGCGCTATACCAGCGCAGCCTGAACCTTGGCGATATTGTCGTGCCGCTCATGCGCGATCTCGCGGAAACCAGCGGCGAAAGCGTGTCGTTCTATGTGCGTGACGAAGCGGTGCGGGTGTGTTTGCATCGGGTGGATTCGAAGCACGCGGTGCGTTTTCACGTGCGCGAAGGCGACGTGCTGCCGCTGGAAAGCGGTTCGGGCGGCCTTGCGTTGCTCGCCTTCGGCGGCATGCCGGGCCCACCGTACGAGAAGATTCGCGAGGACTTCTACTGTGTGTCGATCGGCGAACGCGACCGGGAGACGGCGGGCATTTCCATGCCGGTATTCGGCGTGCGCCAGAGCCTGCGTGGCGTGCTGACGCTGGCCGGTCCGAGCTCGCGTATCGATCAGGCATTCCTGGAACGCAATCTCGGCGCGCTATTCGATTGCGCCGCGCGCGCCACCGATGCCCTGGGCGGCGATTCGCGCGCCATGCGCAATGCGCAGCGGCGTGCGGCCGAAGTTCAGGACAAGTAGTTCATGGCAAGTAGTTAGGGTGAGCGGTTCAACGCAAGCGGCTCAAGGCAAATGCCGCTCGGGCTTGCCGGTGTACGTGTAGGCCATCTGGCGCGGCATCGGACCTTTGTTGCGTTCCTTGCGACCGCGCTGTTCCCATGCATGCGACAGAATCCCGACCGCGCGCGAAAGGCAGAACACGCCGCGCGCCAGTTCCGGCGCAAAGCCGAGTTCGGCATAGATCACGGCGGTGGCGCCGTCGATGTTCATCGGTACGGGCTTGCTCTTGCGGCCCATCAGCAGCGCTTCGATGCCGCGCGCAATCGCGGCATAGCGTCCGCTGATGCGTTCCGTACGCACGTTCTCGTCAACCAGCGCAAGAAGCCGCGGCGCGCGCGGATCGACCGGAGGAAAGCGATGCCCGAAGCCGGGCAGATATTTGCCGTGCTCCGCGATGAACGTATCCACACCTTGTTCTACGGCGTCTTCCAACACGGCGCCCGCCTGCATGCGCGCATCGATCGAGTCATACAGTTCGACCGCCTGTTGACCGGCGCCGCCGTGCACGTCGTCCAGCGCGTTAATCGCGGAGGCCATTGCGCCGTTTAGCGGCAAGCCGCAACTGGTCGCCATCCGTGAGATCGCAATCGACGGCGCATGCGGCCCATGATCCACCGACGACACCAACGCCGCTTCGAACAAGCGCGCCTGCTCGGTGTCGGGCAATTCGCCGCGCAGCATTAGCCAGATCATCTGCGGAAAGCTGATGTTGCCAATCAGCTCCTGGATCGGGAAACCGCGCACGTTGATCGAGCCTGGATGAATGTCGATGATCGAGGTGCTCCAATAATCGGCAGCGAGCTTCGCTGAGTCGAATCCATGCGTCATGTTCAGATCACTCCTTCGGCGCGTAGTTGATCGATATGTGCGTCGTCGTAACCGAGCGCGGCGAGCTGTTCATGTGTGTGGGCCGAGAGAACCGGCGCGGGTGTGCTCGGCGCCGTGTCAGCATCGTGCAGACGAAAGCCCGCGCGAGTCACGCGCTGGCGGTCCGTATTGGCGTCGGCGGCGAATTCGCGGATGAAGCCGCGCGACTCCAGATGCGGATGCGCGAGAATCTCCGGCACCGACATCACGCGGCCGGCCGGCACACCGGCTTCGAAGAAACGGGCCTCCCAGTTCGCGGCGCTGTCGCGCGCGAGTGCCGCTTCGATTTCCGTTTTCAATGCGGCGCGATTCACCTTGCGCGCGTTGCGCTCGGAAAAACGCGGATCGTCGAGCAGATCCGCTCGTCCGATCAACTGACACAAGCTCGCGAACTGTTTGTCTTCGTTAGCGGCGATATTGAGCGGGCCGTCGCCGGTTTTGAAGGTGCCCGAGGGCGCGGCGGTGAAGTTCTCGTTGCCCATCGGCGTCGGCGTGACGCCGGCGTTCAGGAAGTTCGAGACGACCCATCCCATTGTCGCGAGCGTGGCTTCGAGCATCGACACATCGAGCATGCGGCCATGTCCTGTGGCGCGCGCGTCGAGCAGCGCGGCGCAAATGCCGAACGCCGCCGTGAGGCCACCCACCGTGTCCGACACCGGATAGCCGACGCGCAACGGTGCGCTGTCTGCATCGCCGGTCACGCTCATCACGCCGGAAATACCCTGAATGATTTGATCGTAAGCAGGCCGTTTCGAAAACTCGCCGTCCATGCCGAAGCCGGAGATCGCGCAATACACGAGCTTCGGATTGACCTCGCGCAGCGCGTCGAAATCGAGGCCGAGACGCGTCATCACGCCGGGCCGGAAATTTTCGACCAGCACGTCCGCGGTTTTCACGAGATCGCGCAGAATCGCCTTGCCGCGCGGGTCTTTCAGATTGAGCGTGACGGATTGCTTGCCCGCGTTCACGGCGACGAACGAGGCGCCCATGTTGCGCGCCGACGCCTCCTTGTCGGCGCCCAGGCGCCGCGCCAGATCGCCGCCTTCCGGATGCTCGACCTTGATCACTTCGGCGCCGAGCAACGCGAGTTGATACGCGCAAAACGGGCCGGCCAATACATTCGATAAGTCCAGTACGCGGACTCCAGCCAACGGCAGCGTCATGTTCAAAACCTCTTGTTCAGAATGCGATGCAATGCGTTCAATGTGAAATCTCGTCGAGATTGCGATGGTTGGTCCGTGGCCCGAAGATGCCGATCGCGCCCATCACCATCACCATCGACGCGCTGATCAACGCGAACACACCGCTTACGCCGAAATGACGCAGCGCGAAGGCGATCATGAAGCCGGAGAACATGGCTGACAGACGCGACATCGAGTAGACGAAGCCGACGGCGCGCGCCCGCAGACGCGTCGGGAAGAGTTCGGTCTGGTACGCGTGATAGCCGACCGAGAGCAGCGTGCCGCTCAGCGTGATCAGCACGCCGAGCGTCATCAGCATGGCAGGCGAGGTTTGCGTCGCGAACAGGCTGCCGAACACGGCAATGCCGAGTGCCGACAGCACGATCAACCTCTTCCGTTCTATGCGGTCCGCGATCGCCATGCCGATCAGCGGTCCGAACGGATTCGACACCGCGATCACGAACGAGTACAGCAGACTGTGTGTAATCGTCACGCCTTTGGAGACGAGCAGCGTCGGCACCCACGAGGCGAAGCCGTAAAAGCCGATTGCCTGGAACAGATTGAAGACGAGCATCGTGATTGCGCGTTTGCGATACGGCGGCTGCCAGATTTCGCGGAAGGCGGCCTTGGTGGTCGCCGGTTCGACGGTCGGCACGGCGGGCGGCAGCGGCTTGCCGTATTGCGCGGCGACTTTCACTTCCAGCGCCTGCAGCACCTGCTCGGCTTCGGCGGCGCGGCCCTGTTGCGCGAGCCAGCGCGGACTTTCCGGCAGGCGTCGGCGGATCGCCCGCACCACCACCGCGCCCAACGCGCCGATGATCACAACCCAGCGCCAGCCGTCGAGTCCGAACGGCGTGAGCGGCACCAGCCACCACGCGAGAAACGCGACCGACGGCACCGCGGTGTACTGCACCAGATGCACGAATGCAAACGCACGTCCGCGCAAATGTTTAGGCACGAGTTCGCTGACGTAAGTGTCGATCGTCACCAGTTCGACGCCCACGCCGATGCCGGCGATCAGGCGCCAAAGATTGATGGCGGGCGCCGTGCTTTGCAGCGCCATGATCAGCGTCGCGGCGGAGTACCACAGCAACGACACGGTGAACACGGTCTTGCGGCCGTAGCGGTCGGCCATGCCCGCCAGAAAGAACGTGCCGATGAAGAGCCCGGCAAACGAAGCCGCCACGAACGCGCCAAGGCCGGACACGCCGAAGAACGACGCGGTGGTCGTCGAGTAAACCCCGCTTTTGACGAGGCCGGGCCCCACGTACGCGGTGAAGAACAAATCGTAGAACTCGAACCAGCCGCCGATCGACAGCAGGAACACCAGCATCCACACCGCGCGCGTCGCGGGCAGGCGGTCGATGCGCGCGTTGACGCCGGGCGTGAGCGCCGGCGCGTCGGCGCTTGAGTGGGGCGACGCGCCGGATGCATCGTCGATCGGCAGGCTTGCCATGGAATATCTCCTTCGGTGTCTCTCGTCGGTATCGGTCTGTTAGACAGAACGGCGTTCTATTTAATGGGTGTGCCGAGAGTAGTCGGTGTGGCCGGTAGCGGGGAATTCGGGGTTTTACCTAGAGAGGAGAAATAGCGCCTGCGGCTGGGCGCTCGCGCCGGCACGCCGGATGGGGCACTCCGGCGCCCCAACGCTTTATGCGGTCATGCGCTGAAGCATGGCCAGCAGCGTGTCGAATGAAAGCGGCTTGCGCGCATATTCGATGCGGGGATTCGGCTGCACGGGGATATCCGCGGCCGCGCTGCACAGAATGATCGGAATGGCACGCAGGTCGGCATCGGCGTTCAGCGCCGCGCACAATTGCAGCCCCGACATGATCGGCATCATGCAGTCCGACACGATGATGTCGGGCCGGGTCTTGCGTATCTGTTCGAGCGCGGCGGCCCCGTTCGACGCCGTCAGCACGGTATAGCCGTGCCGCTCCAGCAGCAGCCGCCAGACAGTCAGGATGTCGAATTCGTCGTCCACGACCAGAATGGTTTTCATGGGCGGCTAGGTATTTCTTCGCTGCGGCAGCGTAGCCGACAGGCCGCCCGGCGAATGCAGGCTGGCGGGGCTCCCCGAGTTTTCGATCACGTCGAGGCCTTGAGACGAAATCACGAGTTCGCGCAGGGAGGTGTCGTGGGCGCTTTCACGCTGCTTGACCACCGAAATCATGCGGCGCAGACCCGTCTCCGTTTCGGCGTAACGCAGCAGCACGAGGTTTTCGGTCAGCGCCGAAACGCGCACGCTCTTCGCGTGGCCGGTATCGGCGTAAAGCGGCAATTCTTCGGTCAGCAGCGTGGTGATGCAGGCTTCGCGAAGCTGGTGTAGCAGCGCATTCAGGAACAGGCCGAAGCGCTCGGTGCGCAACGCGGAATCGCGGAAACCTTCCACGCCGTCGATAACGATGCGCGAAGCACCAATTTTCTTGACCGTGGCGAGCGCGGTGGCCGCGAGTTCGTCGACGGCGAGTTCGATGGCCGGTTGCCATTGAATCACGAGCCGGCCATCCGCATACGCGTCCGCGAGTCCGATCGACACGGCCTCAGCTTTGCCGACCAGCCGCTGCGGTCCTTCATAGAAACCGAGGTACACGCAACGCTCGCCGCGCGCGATGCCGGCCGCGAGAAACTGCAGACAGAGGAGGGTCTTGCCCACGCCCGACGGCCCGATCAGCGTAGTCGTAGAGCCTTGCGCAAAGCCGCCGCCGAGCAGGGCGTCGAGATGCGGCAGGCCGAAGCCGAGCCGCGTTTTCAGATCCACCGGACCCGGCGGCAGGGCGCTCTGCGCTTCCAGGCGCGGGAACATCAGGAGCCCGCTTTCGGCGATGCGGAAGAAATGCTTGCCCATCAGATGATTGCGCGCGCGCATCTTGTGGACTTCGATTTCGCGCGCGCGGCGCATGCCGTCGCTGTAGCGGTTCAGTTCGATCAGGCCGTCGACGAGCGTATGTTCCGGATGCGGTTCGTTGCCGGAGAGCGGCGCGAGCAGCAAGGTCGTGCAATCCATGGCCGCGACCAGTGCATTCAGTTCGTGGATGAACTTGGACAGCGACAGTTCGGTCTCGCTGAATTCGCGCGCGCTCCGAAACCCGTCGATGATCATCAGGCTCGGGCGGTAATCGTAAATGATCGAGGCAATCAGCTTGAGGAAGCCGTCGAGGCCGTCCTTCATCAGTTCGTGATAGCCGGACACGAACAGCATCTGCTGGGCGACCGCGTTTTCGTCGAAGAAGCTCAGACCCTTGAGATGACCCAGCAACTTGTCGTGCGATTCGGCGATCAAGGTCATGTACAGCACCTTTTCGCCCTGGCTTACACGATGAAAACCAATCTGGCTCGACAGGATCGTCTTGCCGGCGCCGGCCATGCCTTCCAGCAAATACACGCCGCCGCGGACCAGACCTCCGCCCAGGATCTCGTCGAGACCGGGGACACCCGTTTCCACGTTGGATCGGGGAGACGTCTGAGATTCGTCGTTAGTCATTGTCGAAGAGTCGTTCAAAGTGCGGAGAAGCGATGGCTCGCACAGGAACCGTCCATTGCTCAAATTACTATAATCAGCAATCCGCGTTCCCGCTCCTGGGCGGCGACGCTGTGCGTCGGCATGAGATGCAGGGGATTCTACCTGGCGGCGAGCCGCTTGGCGAACCGTAAGTCGGGCATAGGTGCGAGGCGCGTAAGGAGGAGCAGTGCCGACCGCCGAATCGCGGTGAATCTTTCAACGCGATGCAGGGATGAGGAGAGACGGGGCCGCGCCTCGCGCAGGCGGTAGTACACAAGCCCATTGCATGCGCGAGGCGGGACAGCGAGACGGGAGAGCGAAGCGGACCGACGGCCCGCTCCTGGTTCAGCTACAAGCTCAGCTGCAAGCGAAACTACTCGCGGCGTTGATGTCGCCGCCCTGATAGCGCGCCACTTTCGGATACGGGCAAAGCGGCCGCGTGCGTCCCGCGCCCCAGGCGGCGGGCACGTCCGAGTTCGGCACGACATTGCCTGCGTCGCGCGCGGTGGCGACCACGCTGTCCGGCGCCTTGCCCTGTTCGACCCATGCGACGAGCGGCGTGAGCATGTCGAACTGGTCGGTGCTCGGACCGCCGCTGCAATGGTTCATGCCGGCAATCGTGTAAAGCCGCGCGAAGTTCGACGCGTCGCCGCTATTGGCGGCTGTGAGCCGCTGATACCAGTCGGTCGTGTCGTTCGATGAAAACACCGGGTCGCTCGTGCCGTGATAGACCATCAGCTTCGCGCCGCGCTGCTTCAATGCGCTCAGATTGGTTTCGTCGGGCGGCGTCATGAACGACCAGGCCGACTCGCTATACGCGCCGCTGGTGGCGAAGATCTTCGGCGCGTCGGTGTCCATGCTGAAGTTCAGCGCGTACGCGGACAACTGGCTTAACACGGAAGCGGTCTGCGGCGGCGTGGTGAACGTGAAGGCCGCCGCAGCCGGGTCGAGTGTGATCGAGTTGCCCTGCTTCCATCCGGACCAGCCAGGGCCGAGTCCGGCGTCGTATGGGAAGCTTGCATAGAGGGCCGTGCCCGCACTGTTGCGCGCACCGGAGAACACATTGCCGACGGCGTCCTTCTGCGCGCTCGTCAAACACGTGCCGTCGCGGACGTTGTTCGTGCAGGTGGGGACATCGGTAGCAAGGCTGAAATTTGCCTGGCATGCCTTGATATCCTGAATGAGGCCGTCGCTGACGCCGTCGAGCGCATCGCACTTTGACAGTATTTTCGACGCCACCATTTGACGTTCCGCGGCGGTGAAGCCGGTCGTGATATCGGGCAGGCCGTTCGAGGTCGTCGCGGTCGCCACTTTCGCGAGCTGCTGCGCGCTCCACATTTCGCCGACGGCCGCCTTCGGTAAATGAAAGCCCGGATCGCCCGCAATGATGCCGTCATATTCCGCCGAGGAGCGTGCCGCCGCGACCATTGCATGACGTCCACCGTTAGAGCAACCGTCGAAATAGCTGCGATCCGGCGCCTTGCCGTAAGCGAGCTTGATGACCTGCTTGGCCATCGGCGTGAGCGTGGCGACTGCGTTGTAGCCGTAGTCGATGCGCGCCTGCGGGTCCAGACCGAATAGCGGATTTTGCGCCGAGCTATGCCCCGCATCGGAGCTGATGACTGCGAAGCCCATGTTGAGCGCGTCGCTGGTGGGACCGCCGCCGCCGATCTCGCCGGTGGCCGTGACCACATTGCCGTCGAGACCGCCGTTGGCCTGATAGAAGAAACGCCCATTCCACGCAATCGGCAGGCGCATCTCGAAGCCGATCGCATAGGTCTTGCCGTCGACGCTGCTGACCCGCTGATTCATACGGCCTTGAATCAGGCAATGTTCGGCGATCGGTTTGCCGGCTACTTTGAGCGTGCCTGCCGCGACATCCGATACGGTGGTGAAGACGGTATTGGCGAAGCTGAGCTTCGCGGCGAGTGCGGCGCAATTGCCCGCAAGCGTACCGGGCGTGGCCGCGCTCAGTTGCGGCAACGCGGAGCTGTTGGCGCTGCTGTTGGCGGCGCTGCCGAGATCGTTGCCGCCGCACGCGGCGAGTGTGAGCGCTGCGGCGGCCGCAAGCGCGATAGAGGTGCACTTCATGCTGTGTCTCCTAGAACGAATGACGAACGCCAACCATCACACCGGTCTGGCCGGTGCCTGCCGTGGGCGTCGTGCCGCCGCCGCCGGCGCTGACCGAGTAGCGCGCCTTCGCGCTGTTGGCGAGATACGAGCCCTGGGCGTACACAGCCGTGCGCTTCGAAAGCAGATAGGTGGTGCGCAGCGTGCCCATCGTGGCGCGCGTGTCGTGCTCGCTATTGGTGATGTGATAAACCTCGCCGTCGACGATGAAAGCGGGCGTCACGTTGTACGATGCGGCGACGAAGAACAGATTCGAGCGCACGCTGGCAATCGTTTCCGCCCCGGGTTCGACGCGGCGGTTGAGCCATCCCACGCCGAGCTTTCCTTTGCCGAGGTTCGCGTAGGCGCCCACATGCGTGCGGATGTCCTTGTCGGCGGCGCTGGTGAGCGGAGTCGGCGCGATGCCGTCGAAGAAGTTCGCCGCCGCGGTGCTGCCGCCGCGCTGCTCTTCATACGACGCCGCGACGCCGAACAGCGGCGCGTCGTACTTCAGCATCACGGACCATTCGCGGCATTGAGTCGCCTGTCCGGCGACCGACCCCGTACACGTGCCCTGGCCCGGCGAGTTGCCGGTGCCGGCCGAGTCGCGGCCGAACGAGTAGTTCGCACCGAACGTCACGCCCGCATAGCTGCCGAGGTACACCACCGAGTTGTCGGCGCGGGCATTCGGCACGTAGGCGTCGAGCGAGCCCAGGCCGTAGATGTCAGGGCCGATCAGGTCCGCGCCCATCAGCGCGAGGTACGTCATCGTGTACTGACGACCGAACGAGACCGTGCCGTACGGACTCTTGATGCCGACGAACGCCTGACGCCCGAACAGCCGTCCGCCCTGACCGAGATCGCCGGCGCGCACGTTGAAGCCGCTTTCCAGCGTGAATACCGCGCTATAGCCGCCGCCCAGGTCCTCGTTGCCGCGCAGACCCCAGCGCGAAGGCAATTCGCCCGTGACCGACGGCATGCGGAACACGCTCTTGCCCGCGGCGTTCGCGTGCGAAACGTATTCGATGCCGGTATCGATAATGCCGTAGAGCGTCACGCTCGATTGGGCCGCTGCGGCGCCGCTGACGGCGCACAGTGCGCCGCAGAGTAAAAGACGTGCGGATGCTTGCATGAAGGGTGTCTCCGAACCGTTGAATGAATGTGTGTTGTTGTTGGGTCTTCTTGTGCCGATGGTCAGTCGTCGGCGCGTGGGCGGCGCAGCAGGAGCAGCGCGGCGGCTGCCGCGATCAGCGTGACGGGAATGCTCGCGCCGATCACGGTCGACGAACTGCGGCCCATCGCCAGCAATTGGCCCGCCGC
Source organism: Paraburkholderia sp. BL25I1N1 (assembly GCF_003002025.1). Classification (GTDB taxonomy): domain Bacteria; phylum Pseudomonadota; class Gammaproteobacteria; order Burkholderiales; family Burkholderiaceae; genus Paraburkholderia. The sequence goes on along the minus strand of NZ_PVZB01000003.1, from coordinate 208,764 downwards.
GAGCGGCCCGACCACCGAGCCGATGCGGCCCACCGCCACCGCCGCGCCCACGCCGGTGCCGCGCATGGCCGTCGGATAGAACGCGGCGGAAAGCGCATACAGCACCGATTGGCCGCCGATCACGAACATCCCCGCGAAGAAAGCAGAGGCCGCGAGCGCGCCGAAGCCGTGCGCCGTCGAAAGCGTCGCGAGCGAAGCGATGATTCCGACATACATACCGGCCACCACGACGCCCGAGCGGATGCGATCCATCAACATGCCGATGCACAACGCGCCGATCCCGCCGCCGATGTTGAAAAAGATCTGCACGTAGCCGACCTGCGCGCGCGTCAGACCGCTCGCGGCCATCAACGAGGGCAGCCAGTTAAGCAGAAAGTAGAGGACGATCAGTGTGCAGAAGTAGCTGACCCAGATCTGCACGGTGGAGAGCCCGCGCGTGCCGCCGAACAGGATTTCGCCGACCGGCGCGGGCTTGGCTTGTCCATCGCGTGATGCTTTGGTGAATGCCTTCGAATCCGCGAGGAATGCGAGCAGCAGCGGCACCAGCACGAGCGGCCCCGCACCGCCGACATAGAAAATGTGACGCCATTCGGTGTCGCCCGCACTCAACACGCCGATCACCGACGCGATCACGCCGCCGAACGGAATGCCGCAGTACATCACGCTCACGGCGGTGCTGCGCGAGCGCGGTTCGACCGCTTCCGACGACAACGCGATCAGATTCGGCAACGCACCGCCGAGTCCGATACCTGTCAGCACCCGCACGATCACGAGCGTGTGAAAGTCGCTCACCAGCGCGGTCATGATCGACAGCAGGCCGAACAGGCATGCGGATATCACCAGCACGCGCTTACGGCCGATGCGATCGGCGAGCCGTCCGCCGAACATCGCACCCGGCAGCAAGCCGAAGGTGCCGGCGCTGAACGCCAGTCCCATTTGCGCGACGGAAAGGCCGAACTCGCGCGCCATGCGCGGTGCGGCGACGCCGACCGACTGCAGGTCGAGTCCTTCGAGCAGGGCGATGGCAAAGCACAATCCCAGGGTGACGAAGGCGCCTGTCCGGCTCGACGCTGCCGGGACCGCGGTGGCTTCGGTCGAATTCAATGTTCCGGCTCTTTTCACGTTAGTGATCCTTATTAAATGGCGTGGTTTTCCGGTTTCGCTGGAAGACAGCAGATGCCGAGTCGCTGTCCGCACGACAGACAGGTTCGGCAAGCGGGCGTCAGATCATCGTCGAGGCGGCGATGGAATGCCCGGCAGCAGCGCAGCGAACACCGCCGCGCGCGGCGCATCGTTTCGATGGCCAGACGACGGTGCATTTGCTTCGAGGCGAGGCGGCGCGTCTCCACACGCTGCATCGTGGACTGGATTTAATATCAGGTAGGCTGATAACACAAGCGCAAATTGTTCGGTGAAAACACCTAGCAATTCGGCGGCGTGGCGTGCGCGGATCTAGCCGCGCAGATTACGAACGAAAGTTTCGAGGTGAGTTTGAACCGCGCCGGCGGCGTCGAGCTCGATGCCTTCCATCATCTGCTTTTCGATGGTTTTCACGGCCTGCTCGCATTCACGCAACACGGCGCGCCCTTCGTCCGTGAGTTGCAGCAGCACGATGCGGCCGTGCGTCGGATCCGGTTCGCGGCTCACCCAGTTGCGGGCGGCCATCGCGTTCATCACTTCATTGGCCGATTGTGGCGTGATGAACGAACGCTCGGCGACCTGCGCATTGGACGCCTGCCCTTTGGCTTCGAGCACGGAAAGCGCGGTGAATTGCGCGAGCGTCAGGCCGAGCGGCGCGAGCGCTTCGGTCATGCGGCGCCGCAGGATGCGGTCGAGACTGCCGATCACATAGGTCAGGCGCAGGCTGGAACGGCGAGTGCGTGTGGCGGCAGGCTCGGCAGGCGTATTTTGATTTTTGCTCATCATGGACAGGAGGTTCGGTCTATCCGGCATCTTAGCGTGCCTCGCCCCGAATTTCGCTGCTAGGGGTTTGCACCGAGCTTACGAATTTCCACTTTACATATCAGGCAGCCTGATATTAAATGCGTTCATGAGGCCGCGGTCGCGGCCAACGTTCACGGAGAAAACAGATGAGTTATGAAGGCCGTTGGAAAACCGTCAAGGTGGATGTCGCGGAAGGAATCGCATGGGTTTCGTTCAATCGGCCCGAGAAGCGCAACGCCATGAGCCCAACGCTGAACAAGGAAATGATCGAGGTGCTCGAAGCCGTTGAACTCGACGCCGAAGCGCAGGTTCTGGTGCTCACTGGCGAAGGCGACGCATGGACAGCCGGCATGGACCTGAAGGAATATTTCCGCGAAGTCGACGCCGGCCCCGAGATCTTGCAGGAAAAGATTCGCCGCGACGCGTGCCGCTGGCAATGGCAGCTGCTGCGCATGTACGCGAAGCCGACCATTGCGATGGTCAACGGCTGGTGCTTCGGTGGCGGCTTCTCGCCGCTGGTGGCATGTGACCTGGCGATTGCCGCCGACGAAGCCACGTTCGGTCTTTCCGAAATCAACTGGGGCATTCCGCCGGGCAATCTGGTGAGCAAAGCAATGGCCGATACCGTCGGGCATCGTCAGGCGCTGTATTACATCATGACGGGCGAGACCTTCACCGGTCAGGAAGCGGCGCAGATGGGCCTCGTCAACAAGAGCGTGCCGCGTGCCGAGTTGCGCGAGGTGACGCGTGCGCTCGCCGGCAAACTGCTCGAAAAGAATCCGGTGGTGTTGCGCGCCGCCAAGCATGGATTCAAGCGTTGCCGCGAATTGACGTGGGATCAGAACGAAGACTACCTGTACGCCAAGCTCGATCAGGCGCAGCTGCGCGATCCGGAAGGCGGCCGCGAGCAGGGCCTCAAGCAGTTCCTCGACGACAAGGCGATCAAGCCGGGTCTGCAAACGTACAAGCGCTGATCGGTCGCATCGGCGTGGATTTCAATTCACGCAGACTACGACGAGAGATGCAGCAAGACAGACAGCGAGGAGACGACAGACATGCATGAAGTGACTTTGTTGATTGGCGGCGAAAGCCGTGGCGCGGCGGACGGCAAGACCTTCGAGCGGATCAATCCCGCGAGCGGCCAGGCTGCGTCGCGCGCGGCGGCGGCCACGCTGGCCGATGCCGACGCCGCGGTCGAAGCGGCGTCGCGGGCCTTTCCGGCCTGGTCGGCGCTGGCGCCGACCGAGCGCCGCAAGCGTTTGCTGGCGGCAGCCGATCTGATGGATGCCCGCACCGCGCAGTTCATCGAAACCGGCGTCGCCGAAACCGGCGCGATGCCGAACTGGTACGGCTTCAACGTCATGCTCGCCGCCAACATGGTGCGCGAAGCCGCGGCCATGACCACACAGATCGACGGCGACGTGATTCCCTCCGACGTGCCAGGCAGTCTCGCGATGGCGGTGCGCCAGCCATGCGGCGTGGTGCTCGGCATGGCGCCGTGGAACGCGCCGGTGATTCTCGGCACGCGGGCCATTGCCATGCCGCTCGCGTGCGGCAACACGGTCGTGCTCAAGGCATCCGAAGGCTGTCCCGGCGTGCATCGACTGATCGGCAGCGTGCTGCAGGAAGCCGGTCTCGGCGACGGCGTCGTCAACGTGATCACGCATTCCGCTGAAGATGCGCCGGCGATCGTCGAACGGCTGATCGCGCATCCGGCGGTACGTCGCGTGAATTTCACGGGTTCGACTCGAGTCGGGCGCATTGTCGCGCAACATGCGGCGTCGCATCTGAAGCCGGCGTTGCTCGAACTCGGCGGCAAGGCGCCGGTGGTCGTGCTGGACGACGCCGATCTGGACGCGGCGGTGGCCGGCATCGCGTTCGGCGCGTTTTTCAACCAGGGGCAGATTTGCATGTCGACGGAGCGCGTGATCGTCGACCGGAAGATTGCGGATGCGTTGGTGGAGAAGCTCGCGGCGAAAGCGCGGACTTTGAAAGCGGGCGATCCGGCCGCTGCGGATTCCGTGCTCGGCGTGCTTGAAAGCGCCGCCGCCGCGCAACGCATCAAAGCGTTGATCGAAGATGCGCACGAGAAGGGCGCCAAGTTGCCCGTTGGCTGCACTGTGGAAGGCGCCGCGATGCAGCCGGTGATCGTAGATGGCATCACGCCTGCCATGAAGCTGTATGCGGAAGAATCGTTCGGGCCGGTAGTGACGGTGCAGCGCGTGGACGGCGACGAGGAAGCGATTCGAATCGCCAACGACAGCGAGTACGGACTCTCGGCAGCGGTATTCAGTCGCGATGTGTCGCGAGCGTTGAACGTGGCGAAACGTATCGAATCGGGTATCTGCCATATCAACGGTCCGACCGTGCACGATGAAGCGCAGATGCCGTTCGGCGGTGTGAAGAAAAGCGGTTACGGGCGATTCGGCAGCAAGGCGTCGATTGCAGAGTTCACGGATCTGCGTTGGATCACGATTCAAACCGGACCTCGGCATTATCCGATCTGATCGTTGCGATCGCGCTTTTCACAGAGGAGACAGGCTTTGCATTCCGAGCCGATACAACCGAACACCCCCGATGCGCCGAAGCGCTACCGGGCGACGACGATCGGCGCTTCGTCGTTGCACACGCAGCGGCAGGGCGACACGTGGTATTTGCGCGCGGCCGAACCGCTCGGCGCGCATCCGCAACGGATGACCGAACGGCTCGTGAGCGGCGCGCAGGCGCATCCCGAACGATGGCTGGCGGCGCGTCGCGGCAGCGACGGTCAATGGATCGGCCTGAGCTACGCGAAGGCCTTGCAAAGCGCACGCGCGATCGGCCAGGCGCTGCTCGCACGCGATTTGTCCGCCGAGCGGCCCGTCGTGATTCTGTCGGGCAACGATCTCGAACATCTGCAACTTGCGCTCGGCGCGATGTGGGCGGGCATTCCCTACGCCGCGATTTCGCCCGCCTATGCGCTGGCTTCCGGCGACTTCGGCAAGCTGCGCCATACGATCGATTTGCTGACACCTGGTCTCGTGTTTGTAAGCGCCTACGATACGTTCGCCAAGGCAATCGACGCAACCGTGTCTTCCGATGTCGAAGTGATGGCCGCGAAATTGCCGCGAGAACAGCCGGCGGCACGCAACGTGACCTCGTTCGACGACCTGCTGAACACAACGCCCACCACGGTCGACTCCGTTCACGCCGCGGTGAGCCCGGACGCCATCGCCAAATTTCTGTTCACCTCCGGTTCGACCAAGCTGCCGAAGGCGGTGCCGACCACGCACCGCATGCTGTGCAGCAATCAGCAGATGCTGCTCGAAACGTTTCCCGAGTTCGCGAAGGAACCGCCGGTGCTGGTCGACTGGCTGCCCTGGAACCATACGTTCGGCGGCAGCCATAACGCAGGTATCGCGCTCTACAACGGCGGCACTCTCTATATCGACGACGGCAAACCGGTCAACGGCAAATTCGAGGAAACACTGCGCAATCTGCGTGAAATCGCGCCAACCATCTACTTCAACGTGCCGAAGGGTTGGGAGGAACTGGCGATCGCGCTGGAACGCGACGAGCAATTGCGCGAGACATTCTTCTCGCGCGTGAAAGTCTATTTCTTCTCAGGTGCCGGCCTGTCGCAAGCAGCGTGGGACAGGCTCGAACGCGTCACTGAAACATATTGCGGCGAGCGCATACGCATCATGGCCGGACTCGGCATGACGGAGACCTCGCCTTCGTGTCTGTTCACCACGGGTCCGATCATGCGCGCGGGTTATGTGGGACTGCCGGCGCATGGCTGCGAGGTCAAACTCGCGCCGGTCGGCGACAAGCTCGAGGCGCGTTATCGCGGGCCGCACGTCATGGCCGGATATTGGCGCGCCGACGCGGCGGAGTTGGGAAACGCGTTCGACGAAGAAGGCTATTTCCGCAGCGGCGACGCCTTGCGCTTTGTCGACGTGACGCGACCCGAACTCGGACTGCTGTTCGACGGGCGTATTGGGGAGGACTTCAAGCTGAGTTCGGGCACCTTCGTGAGCGTGGGTCCGATGCGGGCACGCGTGATTTCCGAAGGCGCACCGTATGTGCAGGACGTGGTGGTCGCCGGCATGAATCGCGACGATGTGGGCCTGCTGGTCTTTCCACGTTTCGACGATTGCAAGCGGCTGGCTCGCTTGCCCGCTTCGGCGAGCGCGCAAGAGGTGGTCGAAGCACCCGCCGTGCGCGCGCACTTCGCCGCGCTGCTCGACACGCTCAATCGCGGCGCCACGGGCGGCGCGACGACCATCGCGCGTCTGCGGCTCATGGATGTCGCGCCGTCGCTCGATCTCGGCGAGATAACCGACAAAGGCTCGATCAATCAGCGCGCGGTGCTGACGCACCGTGCGGCGCTCGTCGAGGCGATGTATGACGCGGGGCGGCGCGATCCCGCGGTGATTGTCGCGAGCGCATGCGGCGCGACGTAACGCAACGTGACGTGATGTGCTCGCCGCGGAATCACACAGGGAAAGGTGGATGAATCTCGATCAACTCGTCGCAATCGACACGCACGTGCACGCGGAGGTTTCGTGCTGCCAGCCGCCGGATCTGTTCGGCAAGGAATTCGACGATGCCGCCGACAAGTACTTCGGCACCGTGCTGAAACTCGGCCGGCGGCCGACGATTCCTGAAACCATCGACCACTATCGAGAGCGCAAGATCGGCTTCGTGATGTTCACCGTGGACTGTGAAGCGAACCTCGGACGGCGTCGCATACCGAATGAGGAGATCGCCGAATTCGCGCAGAAGAACAGCGACATCATGATCGCCTTTGCCAGCATCGATCCGCACAAGGGCAAGATGGGTGTGCGCGAGGCGCGCAAGCTGATCGAGGAACACGGCGTGCGTGGTTTCAAGTTTCATCCCACGATGCAGGCTTTTTTTGCCAACGACCGGCTGGCGTATCCGCTGTACGAACTGATCGCCGAACATCGGCTCACGGCGGTTTTTCACAGCGGCCATTCCGGCATGGGGTCGGGCATGCGAGGCGGCGGCGGGTTGCGCCTGAAGTATTCGGAGCCGATACATCTCGACGACGTCGCGGCGGATTTCCCCGACATGAACATCGTGATCGCGCATCCGTCGTGGCCGTGGCAGGAGCAGGCGTTGTCGATCGCCTTGCATAAGCCCAATGTCTATATCGACTTGTCCGGCTGGTCGCCGAAGTATTTCTCGCCCGAGTTGATCCGCCACGCCAATACGGTGCTGAAGCGCAAGATGCTGTTCGGTTCGGATTTTCCGCTGATTCAACCGGACCGCTGGCTGGAGGATTTCAAGCAGGTCGGGTTCAGGGAAGAGGTGCAGCCGTTGATTCTCAAACAGAACGCAATCGGCGTGCTGGGACTTCAGCAAGACGCCTGAGCGGCGAGGGAGCAGTAAGAAGGCTGATGGGGCAGGACAGGTCTACCGCGCACGGCAGAGGCGCTTCGCCGTATACAATTCGGCAGCGCCCGACTTTTGCCCGTTTTTTGCCTGCGTCTTGCACAACTCCGACCTGATCCCATCCATGCCGAATCCGACCCGGGCCTTCCTTCTCGGCCCGCTCCTGAAAGGCGTTTCACGCTCCTTCTATCTCACCCTGCGCGTGCTGCCCGTCGGGATGCGCGATCCGATCGGACTCGCTTACCTGCTGGCGCGCGCGGCCGACACGATTGCGGACACCTCGCTGATCTCGCCGGAACAACGCCTCACCTTGCTGTTGTCGCTGCGTGCTCAGGTGAACGGCGCAACGGACGACGGCGCGCTATTCCAACGCATGGCCGCGGAAGTGGCGGGGCAGCAGGACCAGTCGGACGAGAAAGTGCTGCTCGAATCGCTCGGACCCGCGCTCGCTGTGTTGTCGCAGCTGAGCGAATCGGATCGCAAGGCCGTGCGCGAGATCGTTTCGACGCTGACCGAAGGCATGGAGTTCGATCTTCGCACTTTCCCCGACGAACGTTCCGGACAGATCGCGGCGCTGCGTGAATACGATGAACTGGACCGCTACACGTATCTGGTGGCGGGTTGTGTCGGCGAATTCTGGACCACGATGACCTACGCGCACATGCCCGGCACGCTGAAGGAGCGGCCCGAGACGATGGCACGGCGCGGCGTGCGCTTCGGCAAGGCGCTGCAGATGACCAACGTGCTGCGCGACTGCGGCAAGGATTTACGGATCGGCCGCTGTTATCTGCCGCAGACCTTGCTCGACCGATATGGTCTAAGCGCGCAGGATTTGCTGGTGCCGGCCAATTCGTTGCGTGCCCGGCCGTTGATGGTGGAGCTTTTGCGCAAGACACTCGATCATTTCCGCGAAGCCCTCGATTACACGCTGGCGATTCCCGCATTTTCCGTGCGTTTGCGGCTCGCCTGTTTGTGGCCGATCCTGATTGGCCTTGAGACACTGCTTCTGCTCGCGGACAACGATGCCTGGCTCGATCCGCAGAGAGTGTCCAAAGTGCGGCGGAATAAGGTGTATCAGATCATCGCGTCGTCACTGTTGCTGGTGCCTTCGAATAGATTGGTGCGCAACGCCATTGAACAGCGAATTAGCCAAATTGAAGCCCGGCTTTGAGGGTGACGAGACAAGCAGAGCTGATTTAATCTGCATCATGGAATAGCCATCAATCGGGAAACCCCTAGGACCGTGTATTCATGGTTCGCGTTAGTCTCTTCCAAAGAGGAGGCGAACCATGAGACAAGCGTTCAATATTGCCGTAGTGCTGTTGCTCGGCTATCTGATGGCAGATAGAGCGCTGATGCGCGCGCAAGCGGGGGAGATCGGGACAATAACGTGTCACCAGGGCGCGGAAATGGTCAAATCGAACGCGCTGAAAAAAGGCTTTGGAGACATCGGGGCCAGCAGCCAAGGCGAGAATTTTCTCTCAAGCTGTCTCGTCACCGGGCGCGGTCAAGTGGGTGATCTCATCGCACGGGACTGACACGAGTCGCGTGCCCATTATCTGAAACCGGCCTCGATCCGCCAATGCGGGCTTCGTTTCGATACTGACAAAGGCGCTGCGGAACGGCAGCGCCAATAAAAAGCGCCCGGACCGTGAAGGGTCCAGGCGAAGCCATCGGAAGGCCGATGACGGAGGTAACCAATAGACAACTGGCCCGCGATCGGAGATACCGGTCGCGGGCCAGTTTGTTTTTGAATCATCGCGCACCGGTTACTGGTGCGCCAGGCGGTTGATCGTCGCACGAGAAGGCTTCTTGCCTGTGCCGTTCAACTCGCCTGATAGCTGGTTACGGTCGGGTTACTGCCTGATTACCGCGCAGCTACTGCTTAGTGACCGAAATAAACCGACTGCGGGCCATTTGCGGGAACCGGGCGGCCTGCTTGAGAAGCGCCGCTCACCGTACCACCGTAGCCACTTTCCGCTGCCTGTGCCGTGCCGTTTTCACGGGCGACGCGAGCTTGGGCGGCCTGAATGTCGGCCGGATAGTACGGATCGGCGGCGCCGGGTTGATAGCCTGCTTTTTCGAGTTGAATCAGTTCGGCGCGCACTTGGGCGCGGGTCACAGGCTGGTTGGACTGCGCAAACGAAGCAACCGGAGCGGCCAGCACGGCAGCGATAACAACAGCTTGAATGAGTGATTTCATGATGAACTACCTCCAATTCGGTCTTTATCTTGCTACGAACGGTGTTGTTCGTATTCAGTGATTACATTGTAGTTTTGCGAACTGGAGAGAGTAATCATCGTTTCAGGTAATGTTTGTTGCTGGATTTGAGACAAAACAAGGGATGCGGGAGGGATACGTGCGACGTGGCACGCGCCGAGCCGTTCTCTCGCCGCGCGCTGCGTCTGGTCCGTGAACGAATCGCCATTAACTGCCCGAGAAAATCGGGCCCTGTCCACCCGGCGTGAATTGCTGGAATGCCTCGCTGTGCGACGGAGCCGGCGCCGCTTGTGGCCGCGCCGTTGAAGCCGTGGCGGGCTCACGCAGCGTGAGCGCGCTGTCCGGGGTGATGGGCACGCTGGGCTTGGCGAGCAGTTCGGTCTTTCGCATCGATCCTACCGACGTGCCGAAGTAGTAGCCGATGATGCTGATCCACGCCGTACCCAATGCGCCGACGATCACGTTGACGAGATCTTTGTTCGCGCCCGGCAGCGGCTGGAAGGCCATGAGCAGCAGAATGCCGAAGAAGCCGGCGGTGACCGCCATCGCAAGGACTTTGGGCACCCAGTCCTTATTGCTGATACCCATTGCGCGCGCGTCGGCCCGATCGGCGGCCTGGATGCGCGCCATATCGCTTTCATGCGCGAGGCTCGCCTGGGCGGCGGTGACCATCAACTGTTGCAACTGCAACGAGTTCGCACTCTCGGCTTGCCGGACCTTTTCGAGTGCGCCGGGATCATTCAACGCGAGTTCCACCACGCCCGGGTCGCTCGGCGTGCCGAGCGCATGCGAAATGATCGCAGCGGCGGCGCTCACGCCTACGCCAATCGGACCACCCACGAGGCCGGCGAGAAGCGGCGCGCTGCTGCCGATGTTCGACGCTACTTTAGACCAGTCCATCATGCTGCTCCCAGGAGAAGATTAGCGGCCATTCTTTCGGTCCATCCACGGCTGAAGTTCGGCCATGCGTGCAGGTTGCGCAGGTAACGCAAGCGATAAGCGGCGAAGCGCATGACAAACTTCAAGGGGTCGGCGCTCTTGATTGCATCGAGTGTGTCGGGGCCGAACTTGCCGTCCTCTTTCGCACCGGAAGCTTTTTGCATCCACAGCACCACCAGGCCGCCGTTGTAGTTGGCGTCGAAGATCTGGAAGGCGACGCGCGGGTCGAGTTCGTCGAGGTGCAGCGGGTCCCAGTATTTCTGTTTGGCGATCTGTCTGGCGGTATCCAGCGGCAGGTCTTTCATGGCGCCGGCATAGCCCGCGCTTCGTGCCACGCGCGCCGTGACGCCCCACATCGTTTCACCGCCAGGGTCGTGCGGATTGAAGGAGTAACCGCCTTCACTACCGATCAGAGCCTTGAACGCATCTTCGAAACTGTCCATCGAACATCTCCTCGTCAACTGGGTGTATTACTGCAACGGTTGGGTGCTGCGGGGCTAAACTTTCTGCAAGGCCGGGTGTGCGTTACGCGGTTTGCAACGCAAGCGAGGCGGGTGGATTCGAAACGGGTCTGACTCCGCCGTCGGGTTTTGACGCGTCTGGGCGGTTGCCTCCCTGCGCCGCTCTGGCAAGCCGCGCCAGATGAGTTTCCCGCGTTGACAAAGTGCCCGCGTCGAGTTGCAACGCTTGCGCGTATTTGCGCGAGGCGCCGGACAGATCGCCTTTGCGATCCAGTGCCCGGCCCCATTCCGCGTAAGAGGGCGCCAGATCGGGGCGCAATGCAACGGCGCGAGAGAGCTTTTCGATTGCTTCGTCATAGCGGCCGGCAGTGACGAGCGCTTCGCCCCAATCGTGCAGATTGTCGACAGAGTCCGGCTTCATTCTGTCGGCCTGCTTGAATGCATCCAGTGCTTCCGAATAGCGATTCGCATGCAACAGCACGTCGCCGAGAAGACGCAGATTTTCCGCCGTCTTCGACTTCTCGCTCGCGCCGGTTCGCAGGGCTTCGAGTGCGTCGTCGATGCGATGCTGCTGTTCGAGTGCAATGCCAAGGCTTGCGTGCAGCACCGCTGAATGCTGGTACACGGTCAGTGCCTCGCGGGTTTGCTGCTCGGCCTCTTTGGACAGCCCCTGATTGGCAAGCAGCCACGCTTTGCCGGCGAGCGCCCATTCGCCTTGCTCGGAGGCGGGCAGTGCGAGCACTTCGTTGTAGATCGTGACGATCTCGCCGTAGTCGCATTGCGCGAGCGAACACTTGGTTCTCTGCACTTGCGAATAGAGATGACTGGCGAGAATATTCGGCTCCGCCAGGCGCATGGCTTTGACCGCAATGTCGTGCACGAACTTCTCCAGATCGCGACCTTCGAAGGACACCGTGCTTTCGCGGGAATCAAACGGACCGCCTTCAATCTGCACATGCGCCACGTAGGAATCCGCGCTGTCGTTGACCTTCGTGATGCCGACATGAACGACAACGTCCGTGCGTTTGATGACGCCTTTAATGAAGCGCACGGTGGTCGCGTACGACATCTCCTGACCGGGGATCTGAATGTCCGGTTGTGCGTCGTTGTCCGTCATGGTGTCGTGCGGAATCGACTCGGCGTCCTGTCCGATCGCCCGCATCGAAGACATGATGCGTTCCGCGAGGAAGTTCGATGTATAGCCGCGTTCCACCAGCGACTGCGGCGTCTCGACGGGCGGCACCAGCAATTGCCGCGTAAGTACGCCGCGTACGACGAGGCAGAAAAAACCGACGGTAAGCACCGCGAACACCCACGGCAAAACATACGGCCACAATTGTTTCGGACCTCGCCCGATGAAGCCGGCGGTCCGCAAGCCGAACGGCACGAATCCCGCTGAGAAGTTGCGGCTCGCCGTATGACGCTTTGAACGGCCGTCTGCGGAAAAAGGCCGGCTTCGCCAATTCACTGGCCGACGTTGGCTCTGCACACTCGACATGACGCACCTCGATTCAACCGATGTTGGTAAGTGCACGACTGGGTGGTGGTTATTACGCATCGACCGTGCCATTGCGCACAGTGCCTTATGCAACGGGCGTGTAGGCAATCGCGATGGGTTTGAGCGCGGGAATGTGTTGCGTGGCGACCAACGAATGACGAGGGTGAGTTTGCCGGCGGGAGACAGGCTGCGAGGGAGGGGCGGGAAAATGAGGTGTTTCGATCAGACGCCGTATGTGTCCTGTCGGGCGACAGGACAAATACGCGTCATGCATGCAATGGAGCCGGCGGCAAATTATTCAACCAGGCGGCCGGCCCCATGCCACAGCACAGTTTAGTTGCCTCCCTTGAACAGATCTTGCAAGCGCGCTGCTTCGCCGCTTTTTTGCGCTTGAATGAGCTGCTGGTAGACGTCCGCACGCGTGAGTCCCTGTGCTTTTGCCGGACCGCCGGACATCGAAGTAGTGGAGGGCTGCCCGCCCATTGCGTCGGCCGCTGTCGGTTGAGCTTGCGCGGTACTCTCCGTGCTGGCGTCCTGAGCGTGCGCTTGCCATGCGAACCCGCAAAGCAGTCCGCCTGCGATGATCAGAGCCTTCTTCATGTCCCTCTCCTTCAAACCCTTGGCGCCGCCCTTGCGGCACCTCATTGCGGAAGTTCCGCCAGGATTGAACGCGACACTTGCCGGACAATCTGGCGGGACACAGGGCGGAGACGATCACCGGCTTCCTTGTCGAATTCTGCGCAGCGCACCAGAGATGTGCGTTATCGAAAAGCTTCGTATTGCAAGGAAAGGTGCACGCTGGGGCTTTGTCGTTCGGCGACGGTTCAGAGAGTCGGACTTGCCTCCACCATGTGAAGGAGACGGATGGGTTGCATTCAAATTCAAGTATTAATCAGCCATCCTGAATGCGCGAATGGCTCCTTGCTTGAAAAAATCCAGCCAGGTTAATTGGGCCTTACTTTAATCTTTCATTTTGCCAAAAACAAAACGCCGTTCAGCCTGTGACTGAACGGCGTTTTTTAAACGTGAGCTTCTACTCGGCTAATGTCGCTCGCTCAAACCGCAGCCGGCCGCCACTTCAACAGCCGCTGTTCGACCGCAGTCAACAGATAGTCCGCTGCCAGTGCGACCACGGCCAACACAATCATCGCGGCGAACACGCCGCTTGCGTTGAACGCGCCTTGCGCAGTTGAGATCAAGAGTCCGATACCTTGCTTCGAGCCGAGGAATTCGCCGACCACCGCACCGACCAGCGCGAACCCGAAGCTCACGTGCAAGCTCGCGAGAATCCAGCTCAATGCCGACGGGATCACCACCGAGGTCGTCACCTGGCGGCGCGACGCGCCGAGAATCTGCGCATTCGCGATCATGTAGCGATCCGCTTCACGCACGCCCTGGAAAGCGTTGGCGAACACGACGAAGAACACCATCACCACCGCCAGCGCCACCTTCGACGCCATGCCCAGTCCCAGTGCAATCACGAACACCGACCCGAGCACCACGCGCGGAATCGAGTTGGCGATCTTGATGTAAAGACTGAAGACGTCGGAGAGCAGCTTGTTGCGACCCAGCACGATGCCGCAGAACACACCGGCCACCGAACCGATAATGAAGCCGAGTCCGGTTTCTTCGAGGGTGACCCACACTTGCGTCAGCAGCGGACCTTGCGAAGTGCCGTTCACGAACCAGTCGACGATCTGTTCGAAAATGGCGCTCGGCATCGAGAAGAAGAACGGATCGATCCACTTCAGGCGCGCGGACAGTTCCCAGCCGCCGAGCACGACGACCAGCACGACGATACGCAGCGTGATTACCAGTGCCTGACGTTGCCGGATGCGTTTTTGCGCCACACGTTCGACGTGGGCGAGCGACGCGGCGTCGATGCCCGAGGGCATCATTCGTTGAGGGGTAGTAGACATGTTTGCCGTTCCTTGATTAACCGATCTGCACTTCTTCGCGCAAGTCATGCCAGATGTCGCGCGAGATTTCGATAAAACGCGGCTCGTAGCGAATCTCCGAGGTGACCCGCGGACGCGGCAGATCGATTTCATACACCTTCTTCAATGTCGCCGGGCGCGCGGTCAGCACGAATACACGGTCGGCAAGTGCAATCGCTTCTTCCAGATCGTGCGTGACGAACACCACTGAGCCGGCGCCGCCCCACAGTTGCAGCAGTTCGTCCTGCATCAGCGTGCGGGTCTGCATGTCGAGCGCCGAGAACGGCTCGTCCATCAGCAGGATTTCCGGCTTGTTGATAAAGGTCTGCGCGAGCGCCACGCGCTTTCTCATGCCACCGGACAGTTGATGCGGATAGTGCTTGCCGAACTTGTCGAGGCCCACGCGACGCAGCCATTCGTTGGCTTCGTCGTACGCGGCGGATTTCGAACGGCCGCGATACAGCGGACCCGCGGCGACGTTGTCGAGCACCGAACGCCACGGGAATACGGCGTCGGCCTGAAAGACGAAACCGATACGCGGATCGATGCCGTCCACCGGCGCGCCCATCACGCGAACTTCGCCCGTGGTGGGCTTCAGCAGGCCGGTAATCATGCTGAGCGTGGTGGACTTGCCGCAACCCGTGGGTCCGACCACGGCGACGAATTCGCCGCGCGCCACCGACATGCTGAAGTCGCGCAACGCGATCGTCGCCTTGCCATCAGGGGAGATGAAACGGCACGACACGTTGCGCATCTCGATCGCTGGCGTGTCGCGTGACAAAGGTTGGTTCATCGGCTGGTGCCTCGTTGTTCTCGGGATGTTGAAAAAGGCGCTATTTCGCCGCCGTCTTGACCGGCGCCGACACGTAGTCGTTGGTGTAAGTCTTGGCGAGGTCGATATGCTTACCCTTCACTGAAGGATTGAACGCCGACAGCACTTTCAGCACGGTATCCGGACCGTCGGCGGGCATCTTGCCGTCTTTCGTGAACATTGGCAGCGACGCCTTCAGCGCGCCGACGTACAGGTCTTTGTTGTTGCCGTAGTAGTCTTTCGGCATCTTCGCGGCAATCTCTTCGGCGCTATGCGTCGCGATGAAGTTCAGCGTCTTTGCGAAAGCGTGCGAGAGCTTCGCGGCGTCGTCCTTGTGCGACTCAGCCCACGCGCGCTGAACGTAGAAGCTCGAAGCCGGATAGGTGCCGCCGAGCGCGGCACGCGTGCCTTCCAGCGTACGCATATCGACCAGCACCTTGGCGTCGCCGGTCTTCAGCAACTGCGAGACGGTCGGCTCGGTCGTCATGCCCGCGTCGATACGGCTCTGCTTGATTGCCGCGATGAAGCTGTTGTCCGCGCCAACAGGCAGCAGCGTGTATTGCGTGGACGGCACGCCCGCACGTTGTGCGAGGTATTGCGTGAGGAAGCTGGTCGACGAACCGAGCCCCGTCACGCCGAGCGTTTTGCCCTTCGCGTCGGCCATGCTCTTGAAACTGTCCGCAGCCTTGGTGGACACCATTTCCACTTCGCCCGGCACCTGGCCGAAGATCACCAGCGCCTGGACTTCCTTGCCCTTGCTTTGCAGGTCGATGGTGTGGTCGTAGAAGCCCACCACGCCTTGCACCGCGCCGGCGAGCAGTTCGTTTTCCGCGTCGACGCCGGCCGGCTGCGAGAGGATTTCGACGTCGAGGCCTTCGTCCTTGAAGTAGCCGAGTTGCTCCGTCAGCTTGGCGGGCAGATAGATGATCTTGGTGGCGCCGCCGACCATGATCGTGAGCTTTTCCGCGTGAGCGGCGGCCGAAGCGGCCGCAAGGGTGAACGCAACACCTGATACAGCGGCAATCTGGCGCAAGGTACGCATGAAGCAGTCTCCTTAGGTTTGGTCGCCGCTGGGTGCTGCATGCGGCGCTTTCTGGGTGAATGACGGCGATTATAGAAATGGGAAACCTTCTGGCAGCTTTCGGGGGTGTGGCCAAATCATGGGTGTTAACCCGCAACGTTCCCCCGAGCCTGCCTAAAACGTCGCGACGGTTCCCGCACAACACACAGCACGCGCGCAAACCCCTTTTTTTACGGCACAATCGACGGCCTGACTCTTGCCGTTCCCGCCATGAAGCTGCTGCTGATCGAAGACAACCCCACGCTGGCGCACTGGCTCGCGAAGATGCTGGAGCAGGAGGCGTTCGCGCTCGACGCCGTGCAGGACGGCGACGCCGCAGACCTGCTTCTGCGCACCAATCACTACGACGTGATCCTGCTCGACCTGAATCTGCCCAAGCTGTCGGGCAAGAACGTGCTGCGGCGTCTGCGTCAGCGCGGCGACGCGACGCCGGTGCTGATTCTGACGGCGAGCGGTTCGATCGACGAAAAAGTGGAACTGCTCGGCGCCGGCGCGGACGATTACCTCGTCAAGCCGTTCGAAGTGCGCGAGTTGATCGCGCGGATCAAGGTGGCGATCCGCAGGCAGTCACCTTCCAAGGCGAGCGAAGTGGTGTGCGGCGATCTCGCGTTCGACATCGACACGCGGCAGTTCACGCTGAAGGGCGCGCCGCTGAACGTCACGCCACGCGAGCGTTCGGTACTCGAAACGTTGATCCTGCGTCTGGGCAAAACCGTCACGAAGCCGGCGCTGGTCGACGCTATCTTCACGCTCGCCGACGAGCCGAGTGAAGATGCCGTCGAAATCTACATCTCGCGTCTGCGCAAGAAACTCGACGGCAGTTCGGCGGCGATCGTCACGTTGCGCGGTCTCGGTTATCTGCTGCGCAAGAAAGAAGATGACCAATAGTCTGCGCATGCGCCTGCTGTGGTGGCTGCTGGTGCCACTCGCGTTGTACGTATTCGTGACCGGCAAGGCCGAATACGACAATGCGCGGCGCACGGCGGATCTGGTGCAGGACAATCAGTTGATTTCATCGGCGCGCATGATCGCGGGCGAAGTGGAATGGGTGGACGGCTTTCTGCGTGTGGATGTGCCGCCCGCCGCGCTCGAAGTATTCGTCTCGCCCTACCGCGACCAGGTGTTCTACAGCGTGCAGGTCGACGACGGACGGCTGCTCGCCGGAACCCCCGATTTCCCCGCGCGTCCGGCGCAGGCAGCCGATACGCCGGATCACTACGACACCCATCTGCAAGGCCACAATGTGCGCGCAGCCGGGCTCGTGCGTCTCATGTACGACAACGGCGCGACGCGCCGCGTGCGCGTGACGGTCGGCAAAACCGTGCGCTCGCGTGACGCCATGGCTCAGCAATTGTGGCAACCGCAACTCGTGCGGCAAATCGAAATGATCGTGCTGGCGGTGGCGCTGGTTTGCATTGGTCTCACTTTCGAGTTACGGCCTCTGATGAAAGTGAAAGAGGAGGTGGCGGATCGCGACCCGATGCAGCTGGAGCCGATTCGCGTCGAGCGTCTGCACACCGAGTTGCGGCCGATCGTGGAAGCGATCAATCAATGCATCGCGCGGCTCGGCGTGCAGGTGGCCGCGCAACGCCGCTTTATCGCCGACGCCGCACATCAGTTGCGCACGCCGCTCACTTTGCTCGGCACGCAATTGCAGTTCGCGCGGCAACAGGACGACTTGAACCCCGCGCTCGACGAAGCACTGGCCGCCATGCATCGCAGTAATCGTTCGATGGTGGGTCTCACGAACAAGCTGCTTCTGCTCGCGCAGGCCGAGGCCGCCGACAACACGCAACTCGCGGTGGAAACGGTGGACCTGGTGCCGCTCGCGTTGGAAGTCGTGGAGGACCTCGCGTTGCTCGCGCAGGCCAGAGACATCGATCTAGGCGCAGAGCTGAACGGTGCCGCGCCGGTGGCGGGGCATCGCGGGCTATTGCAGGCGTTGATTGCCAATCTCGCGGAGAACGCGATCCGCTATACGGGCGGCGGCGGCCATGTCACCGTGGGCGTGAGCGCCGACGCCGATACGGTCACCGTAAGCGTGCTGGACGATGGTCCCGGCATTCCGGCCGAATCGCGCAGCCGCGTGTTCGAGCCGTTCTTCCGGGCGTCGGCGGATACGGAGGGCACCGGCCTGGGGCTCGCCATCGTGCGTGAAATCGCGGACGCCCATCACGGCGAGATCGCGCTCAAGCCGGGCGAGGGCGGCAAAGGCGTGCACATCAGTGTGACGTTTCCGCGAGCCGCGGCAGAGCGTTTTAAAGCAGGTTAGAGCCGTTACTTCAGCACGACTCAGGACAAACCCGCAGTTAGGGCAGCAAAGCCATTGGCGAAAGCTTTGAGAAGGCTTCGCGTGCCTAGAATTTTTGCAGGCGGTCCCTCAGGCGCCCACCGCGGATGCGGAAAACAACGGAGACATCCACCATGCCTCATGCTGCGACGCGCGTTGCGCGCGCCGTCCACGCCGCCGTCGCGGCGTCGCTCACGATCTTGCTGCTCGCCCAGCCGGCAGCGCACGCGCATGCGGACTCGCCCGAAAAAACCGTCATCATGGTGGGCGGCATTACCAAGCTCATCTATCTGCCCGCACGCCTTACCGAACAACTAGGCTACTTCCAGGCAGAGGGACTCGACGTCGAACTGCAATCGCAGCCGGCGGGCGTCGATGCGGAAAACGAATTGCTCGCGGGCGGTGTGCAGGCCGTGGTCGGTTTCTACGATCACGCGATCGACCTGCAAGCCAAGGGTAAGGAAGTCAAGGCGATTGTTGTGTTCGGCCAGGTTCCCGGCGAAGTGGAGATGGTCGCGACCAGGGCGGCCGGTTCGATCAAAAGCATGGCCGACGTGAAGGGTAAAACGCTCGGCGTGACGGGGCTCGGCTCGTCGACCAACTTTCTCACGCAGTACCTGGCCAGCCTGAAAGGGGTGCCGCGTTCACAGTACACGGTGCTGCCGGTGGGCGCGGACAACAGCTTTATCGCCGCGATCCGGCAAGGGCGGATCGACGCCGGCATGACTACCGAGCCGACCGTCTCGCGGTTGCTCAAATCCGGTGACGCCAAGGTGCTGGTGGACATGCGCAATGTCGAAGGCACGCGCGCCGCGCTCGGCGGAACGTATCCGGCATCGAGCCTGTATGTGCAGAGCGCGTGGCTCGACAGGCATCCACAGGAGGCGGCCAAACTCGCACGCGCGTTTGTGAAGACGTTGCGATATTTGAATACACATAGCGCAGACGAGATCGCCGCGAACATGCCGAAAGACTACATCGGCAATGACAAGGCGCTCTATGTGAGCGCGTTAAAGGCGACGCTACCCATGTACACCGCCGACGGCAAGATGCCCGCCGACGGGCCGGAAACGGTGCTCAAGGTGCTGGCGGGTTTCAACCCGTCGGTGAAGGGTCGTCATATCGATCTGTCGAGGACGTTCACTAATCAGTTCGTCAACGAAGTAAAGCCGTAAGGCGGAAGCTGGGCGCACCTCTCTCGACGAGGCGCGCCGGCATCCTTTAGAGAGGGGCGACGCATCGTGTTTTCAGGCAGCTTGCGCGGACGCTTGCTGTGGTGGCTACTGCTGCCACTGGCGGCATTCGTTTCCATTTCCGGTGTGATCTCTTACCGCAATGCGCAGACCACGGCGGATCTCGTGCAGGACAATGCGTTGCTCTCGTCGATGCGTATCATCGGCGAGGATATCGATTGGGACAACGGCAATGTCTCGATCCAGATTCCGCCGGCTGCGCTGGAGCTGTTCGAGTCGCCGGAACAGGACAGCGTGTTCTATCGTATCGAGGCGAGCGGCCACCGCCTGGTAGCTGGCAGCCTGGAGTTGCCACTGCCGCCGCACACCGGTGACAACCCAACGCTCTACGTCACCCGTCTTGAAGATGGCCGCACCGTGCGCGCCGCTGCCTACGTCCGGCAACTTTACGACACGGGGCGTACGGAGGAAGTCATCGTCGCGGTTGCAAAGACCGAAGGCTCGCGAGACGCGATGGTGTGGCGGCTGCTGCGTCCGCAGCTATTCGGCGAGGTGCTCACGCTCGTGCTCGCGATGGTGTTCGTGTACCTCGGATTGACTTTCGAGTTGCGTCCCCTGATGAAAGTGAAAGACGACGTCGCCGATCGCAATCCGTCGCAGCTACAGCCAATACGTGTTGCGCGCTTGCATGTCGAACTAAGACCGATTGTCGATGCAATCAACCAGTGCATCGCGCGTATGGGTCAGCAGGCCGCGACTCAGCGGCAATTCATTTCCGATGCCGCGCACCAGATGCGCACGCCGCTCACGCTACTGGTGGCGCAAATCCAGTTCGCGCGCCAGCGTGAGAACCACGACGCGCCACTCGCCGAGGCGCTGGCGGGCATGCATAAAAGCAGCCGCAAGCTGACCACGTTAACCAACAAACTTCTGCTGCTCGCGCAGGCCGAGTCCGCCGCGCCCGTCGGTGCGTGCGAACGCGTCGATCTCAGTGCGTTGATTGCAGGTGTTCTTGAGGAGTTGATTGCATTTGCGCAGTCTCGTGAAATCGATCTGGGCGCCGAGCTGGAAGACGGAATGATCGTTACCGGCGACGAGGCATTGACCGCGGCGCTCGTCACCAATCTCGTCGACAACGCGCTGCGTTATACCCAGCCGGGCGGCCGCGTGACCGTGCAGACCGAGCGCCGTGACGACATGGCTATCGTGCGTGTGATCGACAATGGACCGGGTATCAAGGCCGAGGCGCGGGCGCGGGTGTTCGAACGCTTCTATCGCGCGTCGAGTCACGCAGACGGCACGGGCCTCGGCCTGCCGATCGTGCGGGAGATTGCCCATCGCCAGGGTGGCACCGTCACGCTCGAATCCGGCGCGGATGGTGTTGGCCTTGTCGCCACGGTGGGAATGCAAATATGGACTGCCGCCACATGACGCGCGGCTACATGAGGGAAGAATAATGAAACTGCTGCTTGTAGAAGATGATGCGGAACTTGCGCGCTGGGTGATGAACCTGATGCAGGTCGAGCAGTTTGTGATCGACTGGGCAGAGAACGGCGAACAGGCCGAGACGCTGCTTGGCCTGCAATGCTACGACGCTGTGTTGCTCGATTTGCGCTTGCCCGGCATTGGCGGCAAGGATGTGCTCGCGTGGCTGCGTCGCAAACGCGACAACGTGCCGGTGCTCATGCTGACCGCGAACGGCTCGACCGACGACAAGGTGGCCTGCTTTTCCGCCGGCGCCGACGACTATGTCGTCAAACCCTTCGACGCACGCGAACTGCTGGCGCGCATCAACGCGTTGATCCGCCGTCAGGCGGCCGGCGACAAGGGCCAGTCGATCGAGTGCGGCGACTTGCGCTATCTATTCGACTCGCGCGAATTCATGCTGCAAAGCGAGCCTTTGCCGTTGCGTCGGCGCGAACATGCCATTCTCGAGACGTTGATGCTGAAACAGGGCAAGACAGTTTCCAAGGCGACGCTAATGGACAAAGTCTTCACACTCGACGACGAACCGAGCGCCGATGCAATCGATATCTATATCCACCGTTTGCGCAAGCATCTCGCGGCCTCAAGCGCGAAGATCATGACTTTGCGCGGGCTTGGCTACATTCTGCGTGAAGAAGAACCGCGCGAAGCGTTTGCTGTTGCGTTGTAGCGGTTCAAGGGCGAATTGAATCGCCTGACTGTACATTGTCGATGCCTTGCGTTTAGTGTTTTCACCGACGCCGAGAGTTTTTTATTGGGCGGCGGTGCCGGTCACGTTTCGCGCTGGGCACGTCGGCTGGCAATCTCGCAACCGGGGCGCTGAGATCGGTTTTGTCATCGGTGTGACCCGCTAGATCGCGCCTCACCTCCCCGTCGTTATGGGATTCGGACAAATGAAAACGTATTAATCAAACGTTCGAAATATCCGGATCGTGCAGAGGAAGGCGCTCGTTCACTTGTTCCAGCACGCCGGTCTTCTTCCACGCCATGTACCTAAGATAGCAAGTCTGTTGCGGCGGGAAAGTCGCAGGAAGTCTGTGCCATTTTTCTTTTCGTTGTTGCAGCCAGAGTATCGCGTTGAGGATGTCGCGATCGCTGCGGCGAGGCCGTCCACGTGTTGATGAAAGCACTGGGAAGAGACTCTGGACGCGAGCCCAATTGGCGTCTGAAAGGGGAATTTCTAGCATCGGACTGGTCTGAGTACTGTGGATGTTATTAGTTTTACATGCTGCTGTTGACGGTGATACTAGTCAATCTATTTCACTCGGTCAAATTGTCTTGCTGAATGTCTTCGCACACAATCACGTGGCGAGCGAAGCAGCGTAACGTCACGCGGAATGCTACGTTACGCGCAGATTCACGCAAACGTTTGGCGAAGCAGATTCGCCCCACTGCGGAATTTGTTCTTTTCCTCGAGAACGCTTGTGCGGCATGGTTCTCTGTTCCTCTTCCCCTTCTCTTTACGCATTGAGCCGGGTACTTGGCACGACATGTGCATACGTTGACGGGGTTGGATAACACATTTCCGCCATGTACACGCTCGACTATGCACAACCCGAATCGTCTGCAAACATATTGGACTCAAGCATCGACCGTGTTGCGCACAATGACGCGGCTACTTCCGGCGATGCTTCCTTGGGCCTGAGCGAATTCGAAAGGCGTGTCGGCGACGGACTGCGCGCAGGAGAATTCCATCTCGTGTTTCAAGGCGCCTATCGCGCCGCGAGTGGCGTATTGGCGCGCCTTGAAGCGCAAGTTCGATGGACGCATCCGGACTACGGCTTACTGCTGCCGGGCATTTTCATGATGCCGCTCGAACATCCGAACGTCGCGCGCGAGATGTTCTCTTTCGTCGTGGACAGCGTGTGCCGTGAATTACGCGGCGCTCTCGACGCGAAGCTGCCGATGCAACCGGTTGCGATCACGGTGCGTGCGCAAGTGGCGCTGCTCGATTCTTTCGCAGAGGAACTCATGCGAGTCGCCGATTCGTATGGCGTGCCGGCTTCTCTACTTGAAATTGAAGTTACCGATAGCGCGGAGGCAGCAAAGTTATTGTCTTTGCGTACGTTGACCGAGGGTCTTCGGGAAACAGGTGTCGGTCTTTCGATAGGCAAGTGGGGTAATGGCGCATCGTCGCTCGCATTGCTCGGGTCGCTCGATGTAGACACCGTCGTTGTCGCGCGCGAGTTGATGGCGACAGTGCCGGGCGATAAACGTGGCGCAGCGGTGATGAGCGCGATCATGGATCTGCTGCATGCACTCGATGTGCGAGTGGTGGTGAGCGGCGTGGATACTCAAGAACAGTTTCAGTGGGTGAGTCGGTGGCCCGACGCGTTGGTGCAGGGGTTCTGGTTCGCGCGTCCGCAGGCTGGGTTGGGGAGTGTGTTGGCGCTACGGCAGAAGGCGTGACAAGCGCTCGCGACGTTACGTAACGTCGCGGGGTGCATTGCAATCTAACCGAGGTCGGCAGACAGTTCATCGTGATGATCTTATCTCAACAGATCAAGCGTGGACGCGCTCTTCAAGGAGTAGCCGCCGACAATTACAAGAATATAAATGCAATTGGCACGCATGGTGCTTTATAGGTTGCGCGCTGCCCGAATAGCGCAGGAAGTAGAGACATAAGTTGCAGCGAATTCTGTTTCAAACGATCGCCTGATCGGGGGTTATCAGGTGGTCTTCTCAACGCAGAGCGATGCGGTCTTCCACCGAAGACCGCGCTGTGTTTGCGCCGTGTCGGCGTTTCCAGATCGAGTTGGATGCGGAAGGCATGTCGAAAAATCCCCCAGTTTTATCTGTGCTTAACAGGCCGGCTGGGTGCCATCGGCATTTTGTCTTATGTCGAGATGTCCGGGGGATTAGCGAACTACCCAGCGGACGGCGGTGCGGTATTTACTCGTGAAGATCACACGATTCTTCGGCATCTGATGTCCGATGTATATGTGGAAGTACCCAAGTTTTTCAAATGTCAACCGTCCATTGCTTTCGGTGCAACTGACATTGGCGGTAGAACACATTACTTCTGCTCGAAGTACGGCGTCGTGTCGCAGGGTTTGGCCCCGCAATACCGGTACTACGGGGGGAACCGGCGGCACCGGCACGACCACGAAATAGCGCCGGGGGCTAGCTATGCGAGACACGACCAAGCGGCCCACGCAATAGAGATAGGGACCGTTCGGTTGGGGGGGCGACCTGAGCCGAATCATGTCGGCAGCGACGACGCTGGTTGCTCGCGAGCACCACCATTGCGTTTTCGAGCGCGTAGTGCGGCGGCAAGCAGTTGAAGCTTCCTAGAAAAAAGACTTATTAAGCGACGAGACCAACGCTATGTCATTCGATGTCATCTCCATTATTGGACTTGGGTATATCGGCTTGCCCACTGCTGCAGCATTTGCCGCACGCCGGAAGAAGGTTGTCGGCGTCGACGTATCGCAAAGCGCGGTCGATACCATCAACAAAGGCGAGATACATATCGTCGAACCCGAACTGGACATGCTGGTTCATGCGGCCGTCACCCAAGGCCATTTGCGCGCGACACTGATCCCTGAACCAGCTGACGCGTTTCTCATTGCCGTCCCGACGCCGTTTTGCGACGGCAATAAGCCAGACCTGAGTTACATAGAGGCGGCAAGCCGTTCGATTGCCCCGGTACTTAAGAAGGGAGATATCGTCGTCCTCGAGTCGACCTCCCCGGTGGGCGCGACTGAAAAGATGTCGGCATGGCTCGCTAATTGCCGCCCCGATCTGACGTTTCCGCAACATGCTGGCGAGCAGTCCGACATACGAATCGCCCACTGTCCGGAGCGCGTTCTGCCGGGACACGTGATTCGAGAGCTCGTGCAGAACGACCGCGTGATCGGTGGCATGACGCGCCGCTGTGGCGAGTTGGCTCGCGATCTATATCAGATCTTTGTTCAAGGGGATTGCATCTTGACAGACGCTCGTACTGCGGAGATGTGCAAGCTGTCCGAAAACGCGTTTCGTGACGTCAACATTGCCTATGCAAATGAACTGTCGATGATCTGCGATCGACTCGACATCAACGTGTGGGAACTCATTCGTCTCGCCAATCGCCATCCGCGTGTGAGTATTCTTCAGCCTGGTCCGGGTGTCGGCGGACATTGCATTGCAGTCGATCCCTGGTTCATCGTCGATTCCGCACCTGACGAGGCGAAACTGATTCGAACCGCGCGCGGAGTGAACGACGGCAAGTCTCACTACGTAATCGAGCAGACGAAGCGGCTGGCGGCACGTTTCAAGGCTCCAGTGATTGCCTGTCTCGGTCTTGCATTCAAGGCCAATATCGACGATTTGCGTGAGAGTCCGGCCATAGACATTGTCAATCAACTAGCCGACGAGCGCGTGGCAGACATTGTGGTGGTTGAGCCAAACGTGGCGGTCCTACCAGAGGCGCTGCGTGGGAAGGTTGAGCTAACTAGCCTCACTAGCGCGATCGAAGCGGCCGATATAGTTTTGCTGTTGGTCGATCACCGCGAGTTCAAGGATATCAACAGACGCCGATTGCAGTCGAAGCTTCTCGTCGATACGCGAGGGATCTTCTCGTGACACGGCGAAAACCCACGAGCTTAAGTATGCGACATGTCGGGACCGATGGTCTAGACGACGCAAGATCGGCTGAGGGTATGCAGGCAGTCATTGATACGCGACACACTTACACCTATCGCTGCATTGTTGCAATGAGAGTCTGCGGTCTGGGGGAGAACGGCCGGGTGAGCTTACCGGGAAATTCGTGATGAGCATTCGCATCCTTCATGTCGGG
This sequence comes from Paraburkholderia sp. BL25I1N1, assembly GCF_003002025.1. GTDB lineage: Bacteria > Pseudomonadota > Gammaproteobacteria > Burkholderiales > Burkholderiaceae > Paraburkholderia. The sequence goes on along the minus strand of NZ_PVZB01000003.1, from coordinate 182,724 downwards.
CCCGGTCGCGGGCAAAGAGGCGGTATTGCGTCGATCCTCGCGCAGTTGGCAATGCTACGAAGCACGTTCGAACAAGCCGGCGTGTCCACTTCGTTCTTTGAAACGCGCGGGTTCCGAACCGTTGGCGGGATATTGGCGTTTGCCTTCATCGACGTTCCACGTTTCGTATTCGCTGCCAAAAAAACTGATGTCGTGCATTTCCATGTATCCGAGCGAGGCTCGCTGTACCGGAAATTTGTCCTTTTTCTCGTCGCGGCGGTGTTAAGGAAACGTACGGTTTTTCATTTGCATTCTGGGAATTTCGAGCGCTTCGTTGAGAACGCCGATCCTCTCACGCGCTTCCTATGCAGGTCGTTTCTACAGAGGGTCGATTGTGTAATCGCCGTTTCGACACCTTTGGCTAATTGGCTGCAAAGTCAGCGAGGTACCGATGCGGTCCACGTGGTCGGAAATATGGCCCTCGGCGCCGAACAGCGAGTTTTCACACGTCGATCGCAGGCATGCGAGCGGCCATACATTGCTTTTGCCGGACGACTGAGCGAAGCGAAAGGACTGGAAGATCTGTTTCGCGCAGTCGCCGAGCTAACGGGAAAGGGCCGGGATATCCAGGTACGAGTGGCCGGAATGGGTGACGTTGAGTGCTGGAGGCGTATAGCATTTAAGCACGGCATTGCTGACCGCGTGATCTTCGAAGGCTGGCTGGAGGGCGACGCGAAACTTGCGTTTTATCGCGGAGCGAGTCTGTTCTGCATGCCGAGTCATTTCGAGTCTTTCGGCATTGCGACACTGGAGGCGATGTTTTGCAGTTTGCCAGTTGTCGGAACGCGATTAGGCGGGTTCCTCGACCTGGTCGTGGAAGGAGTCAGCGGATATCTGGTCGATGTGCGTGATTCCCGAGCACTGGCGGATGCGATCTCGAAGCTACTCGATGATCCTGGGCATGCGCGCAAGATGGGTGTCGCCGGCTTAGCGCGTGCATGTGCCCTTTATCGTTCGACGTCGATTGTGCAGCGGTATGTTCAATGCTATCGCAACGCTCATGTGTTTGGCGCCGGAGAACTAGTATCAACGACTAAGCACTTGGAGCAAAGCAAATGACGGACCGCCTCGATGCCGACTCGCTGGCTGACATACTGATCGCACAATGTCGCGCGAGCGATTACGCCGGATACGACCCGTTTGATGGCCTCAACAGCTCGTTCTTCAAACAGCTAAAGCTTGGCGCTCTGCCTTTCGCAAAGATTGCGTGGCTGCAGCTTCATAAGCGCAGCCTCTGGAACCTGAGGCCGTTTGTCGGTGTGCCGCGCCGCCGCAATCCGAAAGGAATTGCGCTGATCATTCTGGGACTTATCGAGCGTGAACGACGATTGTGCGACGGATGGAGTATTAAGGAGGCCACCCGACTAGCGGAATGGTTATTGGAGCAACGTTGTGACCGCGAGAAGTGGAAGCACAGTTCCTGGGGATATCACTTTGACTGGGCCGCACGCGCTTTCTTTGTCCCCTCTGGTACGCCCAACGCAATTACTACCTGCTATGTAGCGCGCGCGCTTGCCGCGCTCGGACTTGAGACGGGCGAGCCGCGATTGCTGGAGGCCGCAACGGACGCAGGTCTCTTCGTAGATTCGCTTTTCCGGGCGGACGGAGGATATTACGCCTATATCCCCGGTGAATCCGCTTTCGTGCACAACGCGAACCTTTGGGCCGCTGCGGTCGCCGGAGAAGCTGCAAATCGCTTAGGGGACGACGCGATGATGCATCGGGCGATCAGCGCCGCGCGCCGCACAGTGACAATGCAACGCGCGGACGGTGCATGGCAATACGGTACGCGGGACCACCACTCGTTTGTGGATGGGTTCCATACCGGTTACAACCTGGAAGCACTGTCAGCCCTGCAACGCACCGCAAAGTTCGATGAATTCGACGAAGCGATACGCCGAGGAATGGCTTATTACCGGGACAATTTTTTTCTCCCGGACGGCACAGTCAAATACTACGACAACTCAGTCTGGCCGCTTGATACGCATTCGGTTGCTCAAGCGTTGCTTACGTTGCAAAGCGTTGGTTCCGGCGATGATGACCACCTCCTGGCGACCAGAATTTTTGAGCGTGCAGTAGACACGCTCTATATGCCACGCGAACGTCGTTTCATGTACCAGAAAGGGAAACTGACGACAAACCGAATCAACTATCTTCGCTGGACGCAAGCTTGGGCGTTTTACGCGATCGGGGCATACGCTAATCGCGTTCGTTTGAGAGGTGAACTTCAAGAGCAAAGACAACGAGGGTTTGAGTACCTACCGGGGATGACACAATGAAACGGATCGAGCTTTTTGGATGTCCGATGGATGTTGCCACCATGCATGAGACCGTCAACATGATTGGCGATCGAATTGAACGCAAACAATTTACTCAGCATGTGGTGGTTAACGTCGCGAAACTTGTTGGCATGCAGACCGACCCGGTACTCGACGCGTCGGTCCGGGCTTGCGACATCATCAACATTGACGGAATGGGCGTAGTTTGGGGCGCGCGACTATTAGGCCATTCTGTGCCGGAGCGAGTTGCGGGAGTGGATCTCTTTGAACGACTTTTGCAGATGGCCGCGGCGCGCGGTCTGCCCGTGTTTTTCCTGGGCGCGATGGAGGCGATCGTGGCAAGGACGGCATCATTGACAGCGGCACGGTACCCCGGCCTGCAGGTCGTTGGTTTTCATCACGGATACTTCTGGGACGACGAGGAGAAGGTGGTTGAGAAAATTCGACGATCCGGCGCAAGACTTCTTTTTGTCGCCATTACTTCGCCGAAGAAGGAAAGCTTTATTAATCGCTGGCAGGATCGTCTCGGTGTCGACTTTGTAATGGGAGTCGGCGGGACTTTCGACGTCGTCGCTGGAAAAGTACGTCGAGCCCCGCAGTGGATGCAGCGCAACGGGCTGGAATGGGCCTTTCGGGTCGCGCAGGAACCAAGACGCATGTGGAAGCGATATTTAGTTACGAATAACCGGTTCGCCGTCATGCTGCTACGAGCACGTATTGCATCGGCGATTCAAGGTGCAGCAGGCCAGTCGAACGAATAGGCCTGCGCCGCGGGTGATAGATAGTGGGTCACCGGCGAACTCTGTTCGACAAACGTGCCGGCCTTTCGCGGCGACGGTGTTGGCCGTACTCGGGTCGTTCGAGGCGCGGCCGCTCGCTGCCGCCGTGTCAGCGACGTTTGAAGCTATACAAAGCTTCCGCAGACCGTCAACGCTCTTCGGCATTGCCCAACCCTCGCGTCCTCTCTTTCAATGTCTCAGTCGACGTCGCCCCCAGCCAACTTGAAATCTGGTTGGATGGAGCCCACAGACACTTGCGGTGACGCAACGATGAGATTCCTGATGGCTTGAAAGTCGATTCTGTTCCTAGCCACACGCCGGGTCGTTTGGCCTGTCGCAGCCGTTCTAGACAACGCGCCTCCCGTGCCGTCACGACGTAACGTCGTTGCCGTGTTACGTGACTCTCGACGTAACGCTCTTTCCACACAGCGCCGCGCAGTTCGTTTTTTACGCCGAAATGTGCCGTACGCGCGGGAAATGGCGCTGCCGGAGCGGTGAACCCTCTTTAACGACTATAGAAAACGACTCTTTTTATGATTGGCATGATAGCTGCTTATAGAGGGTCGCTGACACGAATTTCACTAATGGTCGGGAAGACCAAAGTATCTCGTCTTCGCGGTCTCGGGAAGCGGCTACCACATAGTCTTCTTCACATACTGAGCGGGTGTCTCGGCGAAGGTGATTCGGTTGAATTTTCAGTTCGATCGTCGAATGAAGCGCGTGCGGGTTGGGCCAGCTCGCACGGTGTTAGGTTAAAGGAGGCTTCAGCCCGTTTCCGGAATGTTCGGATCGTCGGGCGTTGCGGAAATTTGATTCGCGCGTAAATTGCGCCGAATTCGATATTTCCGGCTTCAAGCCATGTTAATAAAATGGATCGCAGGTCTGAGAACGATCGCAGATCCAGCGATGCCGGGGTCATCATGATCGGAATCCGATCAATTGTTGCACGTATTCTGGACGGACTAGTAGTGGTTATCGGTGCGATCGTGGCATCGGACGTTCGCCTTGACAGCAACGCGCTCGAGCGACCCGATTTCATGCTCGTGTCGTTTGTCACCATGTTCACGCTTGTAGCGTTTCCAGCATTCCAGATTTACGTGTCGTGGCGCGGGCGGTCATCGATCGCGATGATCAGCCAAGTGTGCTTCGCATGGATTTCCGTTCAGGCCGCAAGCCTCGTGTTGTTGTTCATGATGCATCGGACAGACCACGTGTCGCGGTTGTGGTTCGCATACTGGACCAGCCTCACGGGCATCGGTTTGATCGGCATTCGTACGACCGCTTACCTGTTGCTTGGGCGTGTTCGTTACGCAGGGCTTAATCTGCGCAAGGTCGCTGTGGTTGGCAGTGGCGAGCATGCCCGCTATGTCATCGAGCAACTCGCCCAGTCGCCAGCGAGCGGATTCCGGGCCGTCGCGCTTTACACGCCCGAGCAATGTTTTCTGTCATCTGCCGTGTCGACGTTTGCGGACGTTGATGCATTCGCTACGTTTGTTCGAGCCGAAGACATCCCGGAGCTCTGGCTAGCGTTGCCGTTAGCGGAAGCGCTCACGATTCAGGCTGTCCTCAAAACGTTTGGTGACGATCTCGTCAATATCCGCTTGATGCCGGACATGGGAAGTATCGGGCTCATCGGCGGCGCCGTAACAGATCTTATCGGCATGCCGACCATCAATCTGATGGCGTCGCCTTTGTCGAATGCAGCAATGCTGAAGAAGGCGCTATTCGATCGGCTATTTTCTGCGTTCGTCCTCACCGTGCTTGCGCCGGTACTACTCGTCATTGCCATCATGGTGAAACTATCATCGCCAGGCCCCGTAATCTTCACCCAGCTCCGAAAAGGCGCGGACGGGCGCGTCTTCCGCATCTACAAATTCAGAACTATGCGGCTACACGACGAGCAGGCGGGTGCGCTACGCCAGGCTACGCGCGGTGACGCTCGCATCACACGGGTGGGTCTGTTCCTGCGACGCATGAGCCTCGACGAGTTGCCGCAGTTCTTTAATGTCCTGAGAGGCGACATGTCCGTCGTCGGCCCTCGACCGCACGCAATCGAGCACGACAATCACTATAAGCCGCTTGTCGACGGGTATATCCACCGATACCGCATCAAACCAGGAATTACTGGCTGGGCGCAAATCAATGGCTTTCGTGGCGAAACAGATCATATCGACAAGATGATCGGACGGGTGCAGCACGATCTCTTCTACTTGCGAAACTGGTCGTTCTGGCTCGACATGCGGATCGTTGCCGCGACCGTCGTCAAAAGTTTCGTTCATCCGAATGCCTATTGAACCAGTGGGGCCAGTTGTCGAACTTGGCTCACTTGCACGCGTTGGATTCCTGGCGTGCACGTATGCAGATCGAAGTAGACGAGTGGCGTCCGCCAAATCGAAGATCGCTATAAGAAGAAAAGCGGCACTGTGGCGGACATTTGCTTGATGTTCACATGTAATCAAAAATAATGAGAAATTCAAAAACCTATCTTCCCGATTCCGTCGCGTCAGGCCTACGCGGCAGTCGAGTAATTGCATTTGTCCTTGGGATCGGCGTAGTCCTGTCCGGATGCACAGTCGCGCCGGGGATGCGAATGAGCGAGCCAGCAACCCTCGCGACATCGGATAACACGTCGATGCAGGTGCCGATTGCGGAGATCAATGCGACGTTGATTCAACAACTAAAGATGTCTTCTTCGGCGATTAACTCAGAGGAGATCAAAGGGCTATCGGACAAGCCGTCGCCGTACACGTTCGGCACAGGCGACGTACTGCAGATTGTTGTTTGGGATCATCCTGAGCTTGCGGAGGCGCAAGGTCCGCAGCAGCAGTCAAATGGCCGCCCCTACGATCCGCCGCAAGGCTTTGTGATCGATCATAACGGCAACATCCAGATTCCGTATGCGGGCGACGCACATGTTGCCGGGTTGACTATGGATGAAGCGCGCTCGGTTGTAACCAGTGCATTGTCTCGATTCTTTATCAAGCCGAAGGTCTCCGTACGGGTAACGTCATTTCGCGCCAAGGAGATTTTTGTTGATGGCGAGGTCCGTGTCCCTGGCACTGTGCCCATCAATGACATTCCGATGACGTTGTTCGAAGCAGTTAACCGCGCCGGCGGATTTGCGCCGACTGCGGATCAGAGTCATCTGGTTCTTGTACGAAAAGGCGTGTCGTATTCGCTCGATGTTCCAGGCATGCTGGCGCGCAATGTCAATCCCGCTAGCATCTTGCTCCAGGACGGTGACCTGCTGCGCGTTGTGTCGCGTGAGGAGAGCGGCGTCTACGTGATGGGTGAGGTCAACAAGCCGATGACGGCGTTACCGCTGCGTACCGGCAAATTGAGTTTGAGCGACGCGCTTTCACAAGCCGGTAGCCTCAATAGCGGCAGTGCGGATGCCGCGCAGCTTTACGTGATCCGTGGCGCGCAAAGTAGCGAACCCAGAGTGTTTCATCTGGATGCACGTTCTCCAGTGTCGATGGTACTGGCCAATCAGTTTGAATTGTTGCCTAAGGATGTTGTCTATGTGGACGGTAACGGCCTCGTTCGTTTCAGCCGCGTATTGAACCTCCTGCTACCTGCGATCAATGCCAGCCTTACCGCGGCGGTCGTGACGAAATGATCCGGCGCCTTCTCGTGGTTTGTCAGGGCAATTTATGCCGGAGTCCGATGGCGCAGGGTTTGTTTCAGCGGCTGTTGCCTGATATCTCGGTTTCATCGGCGGGCTTAGCTGCCAGACAAGGCATGACGATCGATCCGGTGGCCGGGCGCATGCTCGAGTTACGTGGGATCGACATGTCGTCACACCGCGCCGTGCGGCTCGATGAAGGTATTTGTCGCTCGGCCGACTTAATCCTTGTCATGGAGCTCGCGCAGCGCAGGGCTATTGAACGCTTTTATCCGGTCGCACGAGGACGTATCTATCGCGTCGCGGAAGTATTTCCGTCTGATGTGAAGGATCCGTACCAGCGTTCGCAGCGCAATTACGACTACGCAATGACGCTGATTGAGCATGGTGTCAATGATTGGGCCGAACGCATCTGCCAATTGGCCGAGAGCAACCAGCGCTAAGCGAGCGCGTCTCGCTTCAAAAGGATATCTGAAGTCGACATGAACTCTTCCAAATCGAATTCTCAAAACTTTCGCGAATCGGATGAAATCGATGTTCGCGGAATCGTTGACATGATCGTCAAGAACGTCAGGCTCATCGTCGTGGTGACGGGCGTCTTTTGCGTGCTTGGCACGTTGTACGCGATCGTTGCGGCACCTGTTTATGGCGTAGACGTCGTCGTCCAGGTTGAAAGCAGCGGCGCCGATATGATGGGAGGGGCAGAAGGAGGTCTGGTTGGCGGCCTGAGCACTCTGTTCGACGTGAAGTCGACCGATGACGGCGAAATGGAGATTCTTCAATCACGCCTTGTCACGGAGTCTGTCGTCAAAGACAAGCGTCTTTATATTGATGCACATCCCAGGTATTTCCCGCTTATCGGGAGCGTAATTGCTCGTCGCAACAAGAAGCTGTCGACCCCTGGACTGCTCGGCATCGGTGGTTTTGTTTGGGGACGTGAAAGCATCACGGTATCCTCATTCGACGTGCCGCGAGACTTCTGGGAAGACCGGTTCGTTATCACGACTCTTCCAGATGGACGCTATCGGTTGTCAGGAGATGACGTCGATAACGATGCTACCGGACAAGTCGGCGTGCCGTTGCGCGTGCAAACTGCGTCAGGCAACGTAAATCTGGTTGTCGATCACATCGAGGGGCGTCCAAATGCACAGTTCATTGTCAGGCGTTTCTCCACGCAAAAGATGCTCACGCAGCTTCAGAAAGATCTGGTGGTTACTGAGAAGGGTAAAGACCAGTCGGGAGTGATCGGCGTGAAATACGAGAGTATCGACCCCGTTCTTGGCGCAGGAGTGATCAACGAAATAGCTGATAATTATGTGCGTCAGAACGCCGATAGAAAAGCCGCGACAGCAGAAAAATCTCTGCAATTTCTGACCGCTCAATTGCCACAAGTCGAAGGGCAATTGAGGGTTGTGGAGGATCGTCTGAATGGATATCAGAACAAGCACCAGATCGTCGATTTGAGCGAACAGGCAAATGCAATGCTTGGCCAGGCAGTGAGCGCACAGACTGCACTCTTCGAATTGGAACAGAAGCGAAAAGCACTTGGATCGGTATTGACCACCGAGCATCCCCAACTTGCTTCGCTGGACCAGCAAATCGCTGCCGCGAGACTCAATATCTCGTCATTCGAGAGCGCGATCTCGCGCTTGCCGGATGCGCAACAGAATGTCGTGAGACTTCGACGCGACGTCACCGTTCAAACGGCGATCTATGTTGGATTACTGAACAGCATTCAGCAACTGCGTCTCGCAACGGCCAGTAAGATCGGCAACGTGCGCGTGATCGACCACGCGGTTGTTCCGGACGAGCCCGTGCGGCCAAAGGTTGCCTTGATCGTGGTGCTGGCAACGATCATCGGGTTGCTGGTCGGGATATGCGTGGCAATTGCCAGAGCCGTCCTGCACGGTGCGGTCACGGATCCGTCGGAGATCGAGCGGGACACCGATCTCGAGGTGATTGCAACGATCCCGAGGAGTCCGGCCCAGAAGAAATTGGCGGTCGTGGGAGCCGCTCAGGCGCGCTCCATTCTTTCTCTTTCACGCCCGCACGAGCCTGCGGTTGAGGCGCTACGCAGTCTGTGTACCGCAATGCAGTTCCTCCTACTTGATAAGCCGAAGAACAATCTCGTACTTATCACTGGGCCGTCTAGCGATATCGGGAAATCCTTCACCTCGGCTAACGTTGCGACACTTCTCGGCCAACTGAATAAGCGCGTGCTGTTGATCGACGGTGACTTGCGGCGCGGTCATCTGGCTAAAGAATTTGGCGTTCGCTCGGAAAATGGCCTTGCGAACGTGCTTCGTGGCGAGGTTCAGGTGAAAGACGCCATCGTTCGGGATGTTTCTGCGCACGTCGATTTTCTTCCCGCTGGTCCGCGGGTCGGGCAGCCGGTTGAACTGTTCCAATCGAACAACCTGTCGAGCTTGCTGTCGGATGTTTCGCACCAGTACGATCTGGTGCTGATCGATGCGCCTCCTCTTTTGCCCGTGACCGATGCGACAGTGTTTGCGGCATTTGCAGGGACGATTTTGCTGGTGGCGCGTTCTGGTGTCACGAGTCTGGGGGAGATTCGAGAGTCGGCCAAGCGTATTGGTCGGGTCGGAGCAAAGGTCTCGGGCGTCGTTTTCAACTGTTTCAGTCCTGGATTGAGATCCGCTCAGTACGGCAATTACGGTGCTTACGCATATGAAGGCGCGGATACCGCAAAGCGCCTCAAGCACGAGTGACGGTGATAATGGAAAAGGCGACATTACCGTCGGCGCAGGAGTCTGAGCACGATCGCATCCCTCGCGGTCGCGGATCGGTACGCGCAGCGGCCGGACTCGGCCGGAACTTTGCGGCGATGCTGGCGTGGCAGGTCGGAAATTACCTCGTGCCTCTTGCCACGTTTCCATATCTGACACGCATTCTCGGGCCGTCGCAGTTCGGCGTTGTGAGCTATGTGATCGCGATAACGGTGTATGGCACGGTGTGCACTGAGTGGGGATTCAATCTAAGCGGGCCCCGCATGGTCTCGCAGTGCCGTCAGGACCGGGCCAGGCTGAATGAACTGGTCTGGTCGATCATCGGAGCTAAGGCGAGCCTGTGTGTCATTTCGTCCACCGCTCTGTTCGCGGTTATTCGTTTTGATCACCACATACAGGGGTTGGGAGCCGCGGTTTGGATCGGCTGGCTGAGCGTCCTGGCAAACGTATTTACTCTTAACTGGCTCCTTCAAGGTCTCGAACGCTTTTCGCTGTTCGCAACGATCGCGCTCGTTGGGCGGTTTGCGACGCTTCCATTGACCTTCTGTGTGGTCACTTCGCCGAGTGACGTCAACGCAGCCGTAGCCGTCCAGTCGGCGGCATCCTTGATCGTCGCAGTGGGTTCAATGTCTGTCGCTTACCAGCAGGGCCTACTGGCGGCTCCGCTATTTTCCTGGCGCACCATTCGCACGCAGCTCGTTGAAAGTACGGATATGTTTATTTCGACAGCGTCGGTCAGCTTGTTCAGCGCAACCAATGCGGTCATTCTTGGCGGTATTTCCGGCCCGTATCAGGTCGGTCTATACGCGGCGGCTGACAAGCTGAAGACCGTGGGAAACATGGTGCCGGCTCAGATCAATACTGTGCTTTACCCCCGTGTCGCTGCGTTCTTTTCCCAGCAAACAGCGGAAGGGGTGAGGATGGCTGCAAGGTTGACGACCGTGGGCCTTCTCGCGACCGCGGCGACAACGTGTATTGGTTTGATCGTGTGCTTGTCGCTGTCAGACGTTCTCACCCGTATTGCACTCGGCCAAAATTTCGTGGAGGCGGCCCCGATCGTCGACTTGCTTTGCTTGTCGACGATCTTCGGCAACCTGGCCTATTTTCTTGGTTTGCAAGTGCTTGTGCCATTCAGTGGATCTGCACGGCGCGCCCGCGCGATGCTCGGAGCAGGCGGGTTCAATGTTCTGTTGGCGTTCCTTCTTGCACCACGATTCGGCGCGTACGGCGCAGCGGTGGCGTATCTGACGGCGGAGGTCGCATTGCTTGGCGTATATGTGATGTGGATTGTCCGCTCCACGGAAATGCGCGCTCACTTTATGCAGCTAAAGACATCCTGAGACCGACCATGTTTGATATTTACGTAATTTCACTTCCGGGATCACCGCGCCGCGCTTCGATTGAGAAAGTACTGGCAGATCGTGGGTTGGAATGTCAATTCGAAAACGCGTTCGATGCGCGGAGCCTTGACGGTGATGCGTTTACTGAGATTTGCGATCCGATGGAAGCAACGATGCGCTACGGGCGTCCACTCAGTCGCGGCGAAGTGGGATGTTTCTACAGCCATCGGTCGCTGTGGCCGAAGATCGCGCGATCCGGGCGTGCGGCAATCATATTGGAAGATGATGCGATGCTGGACGACGCTTTTTTTGAATCAGTGTTGCACACATCGGAGAGTGCTTTATCGGCAAATGCCGACGTTGTTCTGCTCGGACGCTCCAAGCTCGCGCGTCGGCACGCGAAGACAACCTATGTGTACGAGCCGCTGATGCGCGCGAGCCGTGTCGGCAGGTTATGGATTGGCGTACCGTTCAAACAATGGACGAGCGGTTCGGTCGGCTACTGGATCAGTGCCAGTGGTGCTCGCAAGGCGCTTGATCATGCATGCGGACGAATTGGGAGACTTCTCGACGACTGGCCATGGCATCGCGACCATGGCGGTTTGCGCATTGCCGAGTTGCGGCCGTACGTCGTTTGGGAAGCATTCGAGACGATGCCGAGCTCAATTTCATCAAGTCGGGATGTGCTATCAAAGCGCCGGTCTTTCGCCTATGAGATGGCGCTTAAGCCTCTAAGAGTCATACGTACGGGTGGTCGATGGCTAGTAGTGGCGTTGCTTATGGCAACGGCTTCCCGCGAGAAGATGTATCCGCACCATGAATAGCCGCTATTTGCCATACGGGGCGGCTCCGGCCGCAGGTTTTCCGGAGTCGAACACGCGGGTCGCCACGACGCTCGCGTGGACAGTCCTGGTCATTGGTTTAGGGCTTTCTCCGATTGGGGATTTTCTGTCTGTCTATGCAGCAAAGGGCGTGCCGTCTCACGCCGCTGATGCGCGAGTCTCGCTATTGTTGAGAGGCGTGACAATTGTCGGTCTTATTGCTTCGCTGACGTATGGGTTTCGATTAACTCAAACTGGACTGTGGCGAGCGATCGCATTTGCATTTGTGCTATGTGCGACGTTCGGTTCCTATGTGTTCGGAGTGTTAACAAGGCACGAGCTTCAGGAACAGGTGATATTTGTACTGAAGGTGTTCAGTTTTTTTGTCTATCCTGCTGCGATGAGCATGCTAAGCGATCGACGCCTGAAGCAAATCGAGTTGGTTGCATTCATATCGCTAATGGTTTATGGCGTTTCGATAGTGATGGGCGCTGCGCTGTCAATTGACATGTTTCTCAGCTACCAGGCAGACACTCACATTCGATCCGGATACAAAGGCATTATTTACGCGCAAAACGAAGCGGCGGCTCTCGTCGTTGTGGCCATTGGGTTCGGCTACCTTCACGCGCTGCTGCGCGGTTGGTCGTGGCGCTCTGTCCTGCTGATCGGATGCATGCTGGCCGCGGCCGCGCTGACCGGCACGAAGGGTGCAATCCTCGGGGCGCTTGCTGGGACGTGCGCGTATTTCTACTCACGCCACAACGCAATCAAGGCAACGTTTTACACGAGCCTGATTCTGCTGGCTCTGGCAACAATGGCTGCGTCTGCTTACCTCTTCATACCGAAGGTCAATGCGGCTGTTGATCTAAGTTTGCGTTATTTTCAGCACCAGGGCGGGCGAATCGGTGACGATAAGATTGTGACGCTTCTGCTGTCGGGACGAAACTTAAAGTTCGCCAACGTTTGGGCCGAGGTTCAGAAGGATAACTTCATTGCGTTGTTAACTGGCGGGCATCCCGTCGTTCGATACATGGTGGAGATCGACATTCCAGATCTGATACTCGCCTTTGGCTTTCCCATTTTCATAATCTATTTTGCCGCGCTGGCACGGACCTTTGCTTGCGGCGGTTCAGACCGCACAGCTAGTCGGTTTGGCCGGATATTTTTCTGGATCATTGTTGCAATGGCGTCGTCGGCAGGTCACGTCTTCGTGTCGGCTGTCGTCGCTCCATACCTCGCGTTGGCTGCGGTTATGTCTCAGCGAAAAAGAGATATATGAATAGGAAGCCGTCCTTGTTCAGAGCGTTGGTGTCGATGCTTGGACTAATCTTTACGCTTTCGCCGGCAGAGGCAGTCGGTCCGTCAGGCCAGACAGTCCCAAGCAGCGGTACTTATCTTGCGGCTTACTCAATTGTTTCAGGAATTGGATTTGGAGGTTTGCTAATTCAGGCAGGCCAAGCGACCGACGTGGCGTTGGCTAACGATCCCGCTGCCCCGAGCCGGCATGTCATTCGCGTACAAATCCACAAGAACAACGATTTTTCGAAGGTGGCCAACGGCGCACCGCGCAGTGAGTTCACGTTGCCCCGAAATGTTTACATGGGCCCGGGCCAAGAATATCTGATCCGCTGGCAGACATATCTCCCGCGTGATTTCGCATTTGATCGGCAGCAAATGGAAATCATCACGCAGATCCATCAGAGTGAATCAAGCGGCCCGCCGCCGTTCATGCTGACGCTGCTCGGTGAGGACTATACGTTTTCCGTGCGCGGAGGGTTAAATACAGAGCACGGATCAGGTGGCCGCGTTTGTTGTGCGCGCAGCGATCTCGGCAGGTGGGTTAATTGGACGTTACAGTATGCGCCAGACGCCAGCGGGCAGGAGGCGGTGACGCGCCTCTGGAAAAGCGGGAAGCTTGTGCTCGACGGAAACGGCTTGGCGAATGCATATCCTCGCGACCGACGCGCATATCTGAAGTTCGGAATATACAAACCCGGTTGGTTAAAGCAGCCTTCAGACGTCGATGCACTGGAACTCTATTTTGGCGATGTGTCCGTTTTCGCGAGGACGGTTCACCGCTAGATGCACAGAGTTGTGCGTGCGCGTATCGCAGTTACTGCGGTATGGTCTGATGTACTGCATCGCGCTTAGATGAGCGTATTGCAGATTTGAACAATGCCGCGAACGCCGCTGATTCGCAATCAACGGGAATGGTCGGTTGTGTGGCTATCGCAGCTGAGGGCGAGGAAGACGTGACCCCTGTCAGCCTGCCGCGCATTGTCACTCCACTCAAAGAAACTGGTAGATGTGCCGCGTCACCGCGGCCTCCAAGGCGCCGGAATCTCACCACCAACCCCCTTTTTCTTCGCGCCCTTTTCCGCCTCAAACTTATCCAGATCCCCCAGCAAATGCTGGATCTGCGAAGCTTGCATCTCAGTCAACCGGAATTCGCTCTGTATCCGTTGAAGCCGCCTCCGCCAATAAGCCGGCTGCAACACGGGCTCACCGCGAAACGCGCTCAGCGACGGCACCATCACACGCGCCACGTGCGCGATGTCTTCATCCATTGTCATGCCATAACCCCGATGACCTCACCATTCATTTAGTAGTGGTCCTGTTCTGTTCGTACGTTGCGGGTGGGCTGAATCTATCAGGCAGTGCGTGTCCGATTGCGGCGGCCATCATCCTACAAAGCCGCAATCCCCCGGTCAAGGTTTCCAATTCCCGATGACGCAAGAACGGCCCGACCCAAACGGGCCGTCACGTGGTCTGTTCAATCCGACATGCGCTTGCTGCACTGCATGATCTGCTGTTTCGTCATCGGTTCCCGGCAATCGTGTAGTCGCGATCGACGCCGATGGTGATCCGGCTACAACGATGACCAATGCTGAGAAAGACACGCTAGCCGGGTCGAAAGCCGGCGAATTCGAGCATGGTGTCAGTTATTTGCATCCATGGAAAGGCGACTCGCTTACGGTTGGCCTGCATTGTTTCCAATGACGCTGCTTGCTCGATTGGCGTTGGCCATGAGCAACTGCTGATTGAGCTGGTTGTGGGTATCGGAGCGCAGGCTTTTCCCAGACTTCGCTGCTCAATCAAACACTCGCGACAACCGGGCAAAGACGCCATTTCTTGCAATCCACTCCGCGTACTCCCGGTACTCCGGATCATTCATCAAATGCTTTTCTTCCGTCTTCGCCCGCAAGAAATAAAGCGTGTTCACCGCCAGTAGCGCCGCGCAATGCGTCACCGCTGCTCGCCATCCCAGCGGCTCGATAAACGGCACTGTGACCATCCAGTAAGACATATTCTTCGCGATATAAGCGGGATGCTTGGTGAACCGATAGGGTCCCGAAGTAATGATCCCGCGATTGGTCAGATTCGAAAACCGCAAACCGAACGAGATGGTCGCCAGTGCATAGCACAGCAGCAATGCAACGATGACCGTACCCCACACGACTCGCACAAGCGGCATCGAAATAAGCCAGTTGTCCCAGAACACTGAACCTTCGTAGCGAATGTACTGGTTCGAGATGAGCGACCAGAACGGCTGATAGCAGATCAGCGCCACGAGCCAACCTAACGTCGTCGGCTCTGCGCTGCGCACGTGACTGTCGAGTATGCGCAACGTGCAGAGGTAACCCACAGTGCCGAACATCAAGTCCATCGCAAAGGACAGGTCATACATGAACCGGAATGTCGCGAGCGAAAACGGCGCGTTCAGCGCGGCCGTCAACGACGCGTTGAGGTGATCCGCGTTGGTGGACAGGTAGACGATCATCAGCGGAAGGAAGAATGCCTTCACCATCCATCCCGCCAGCATTTCGCGCACTGGGCGCCAGTTCGCCGGATGCTCGCCGCGAAATAGGAAGCGCGCCCATAGCAGGTACGCGTCGTCGGTTTCGCGTTGATGCCGGTCCATCCACGCAAAGTAGAAGGGCGCCGCGATAAGGACATACGGCGCGAGCGTACCGAGCAGCGACCAGAACGGGTTATAGAAGGCGCCGTGGTACTCGGGCAGCAGCCAGTAAAGCGAGCCGATGCCCGCGTACACCGAGGCCAGCGCCGCGAGGCGCAATTCCACGCGCACGATGCTCAGCGGCCGCAACGCACCGCTCGCGAGGCCGGCGCTCGGGCGCAAATAGACGCGCGCGACGAATAGCTCGTAAGCGGCAATGGTCGCAATGATCGCCAGACAGGCAACGGTGCTTCGCGTCGCGCCATCGAGCGAACTGCTGTCGCGCAGCAACCAGAGCGTGAGCAGTCCGACGGCGATCCCGAGCAGGCCGATCGAAGAAGGTGTCGCCGAGCGCGGCCGCGGGTCATGCACGCGCGCGACGGTATGGAAAGTGGAGTTCATGTCATCCCTCGTCGTCATGACATTGAAGGCGGCCGGGCTATTGATTTTTTGGTGCCCGGCCGCGTGCCTGCGTAACGCTTATTTGCCGGCCGCTGCGACGCCGCCGAGCAGTCCGCCGACCAGGTTCGTCACCGGCGCGAGCGGATTCTTGCTACCGGAGCCGCTGCTGCCCGAGGCGCTGGCCGAGCCGCCAGTCAAACCGCTGATAAGGCCCGTCACCGGATTGCCGGCCATGCCGCCCGACGAACCCCCGGCGCCGACACCGCCTGTGACGCCGGCCGTCAACGACCCGACCACGTTGACGACAGGCGCCAGCGGACCGCCCGTGCCCGACGTCCCGCCAGGCGAACCGAGCTTGCCGAGAAGGCCGGTAAGCGGCGCGAGCAGGCCGGCCGCGCCGCCGGCGCCACCCGTGCCACCCGCTGCGCCGCCCAGCGATCCGAGGTTGCCGATCAGTCCGGTCAACGGCGGAATGGAGGCACCGCTCGAGCCACCTGCGCCGCCCAGTCCGCCGAGCGGCCCGAGCAGACCCGTGATCGGCGCGAGCGGATTGGTGGTCGCGCCGGTGAACAGTCCGCCCGTGCCCGTCACGGATTTGCCCAACTGGCTCACGACGCCGCCGACGTCCTTGCCGACCTGATCGCCGGTGGCGCCCGACACTTTGATGCCGGCCGCGTTGAGTCCGTTGCCGAGCGTGCCGAGCAGATTGTTGAGCGGCGCGCCGAGACCTGTCGCGTTGCCGAGCGTCTGCGTCGTGTTGGAGACGGTAGTGGTGATCGGGTTGATCGACGAACTGAGCTGCGTTTCGATCTGCTGGACTGGCGCACTGGTGAGCGCGGTATTCAGTCCCGAGCCCACTGCGTTGACGCCGCTGCCCACACCGCCGACGACGCTGCCCAGCGTCGACGTCACCGGGGAAAGCGGTTTCAACGGGCCGCTGCCGAGACTGTTCACTACGCCGCCCAGCGCGGTCACGGCGGCACCGGTATCGGCGACGACACCGGAAGTCGAAGTCAGCGTCGGGCCGAGCGGATTGGCCGTGCTGCCGACCGTGCCGAGGCCAGTGGCGGTGCCGTTGCCCAGCACCTTCACGCCGTTGCCGAGATCGGTGATGGCGTTGCCGAGGTTTTAGGTCGTTGCGCCGTTGACGCCGGGCACCGAGGTGCCGGTGATCTTGGTGCCGGTATCGGCGGCTGTCGTGCCGACGGCTGTGATGAGATTGCTGGCCTGAGTGATGATGTTGCCGATCGGGGTGGAAGAGGTGCCCGACGTACCAGAGGTGCCCGAAGTACCAGAGGTGCCCGATGTACCAGAGGTGCCCGATGTACCAGAGGTGCCCGATGTACCAGAGGTGCCCGATGTACCAGAGGTGCCCGAAGTGCCGGAAGTACCCGAAGTGCCGGAAGTACCCGAAGTGCCGGAAGTACCCGAAGTACCCGAAGTGCCCGAAGTGCCCGAAGTGCCCGAAGTGCCCGAAGTGCCCGAAGTGCCGGAAGTGCCGGAAGTGCCGGAAGTGCCGGAAGTGCCGGAAGTGCCGGAAGTGCCGGAAGTGCCCGAAGTGCCCGAAGTGCCGGAAGTGCCGGAAGTGCCCGAAGTGCCCGAAGTGCCGGAAGTGCCGGAAGTCCCCGAAGTACCGGAAGTCCCCGAAGTCCCAGAAGTCCCAGAAGTCCCAGAAGTCCCAGAAGTCCCAGAAGTCCCAGAAGTCCCAGAAGTCCCCGCCCCCGACGTGCCGCCCAAACCGCCCCCGCCAAGCCCGGGACTTGGCGTGTTGAGCGTTGATCCGCATCCATACAGCGCGAGTAATGTAGACGCCGCCACCGCGATGGCTGTCCGACCAGCAAATTTCTTCATGATGTCCCCGTTGAACGACTATTGACGGGGACACTGCTGCAAGTTACACGCCAAATGCTGGTTATTGCTCGATCACGCGCTCAAAGCAAAGGTATATCCAAAAAATCAAACAAAATAAGAATTTATCCCGACAAAATCGTGGTTTGACGTCTCGACTCAGATCCGTGTTCCGCGAGCGTGCTACGTAACGCGAGCGGCCGCCGTAACGATACGAAGCACGCCGTAATCCATCAAAGCAGCACCTTCGCATCGAAACGGCCGGCCGATGCCGCAAACCCGCATCAAAACGCGGCCGTATAAATCGCCAGCGCATCGGCCTCCGTCACCGGTCGCGGATTATTCACCAGCAACCGCGTCTGCAACATGGCATCGCTCGCCATCCGCTCCAGCCCGCCTTGCTCGATGCCGACGTCGCGCAGACGCGCGGGAATCGCCGTCGCGGCAATCATATGTTCGAGCCGTTCAATCAGCGCCTGCGTTTTGCTCTCGTCGCTGCCCGTAACGCCGGGCACCACTACCTCTGCGAGTTCCGCGTACAACGGCGCCGCCGCTTCCGCATTGAACCGCAACACATGCGGCAGCACGAGCGCGTTTGAGAGACCATGCGGCACGTGATAAATGCCGCCGATCGGGTACGCGAGCGCATGGACCGCGGCGACCGGCGAATTCGCAAACGCCTGACCCGCGAAGGTGGCGCCCAGCAACATCGCCTCACGCGCCTCGCGGTTGCCGCCGTTCTCGCAAGCGGGCAGCAGGTTGCGCGACAACAGGTCGAGCGCCTTCACCGCAAGCAGGTCGGAAACCGGATTCTTCAGATGCGCGGACGTGTACGCCTCGATGGCATGCACCATCGCATCAACGCCGGTCGCCGCGGTCGCTGCAACGGGCAGGCCAAGCGTGAGTTCGGCATCGAGAATCGCCAGATCCGCGATCAGCTGCGGCGCGACCACGCCCATCTTCTTCGCTTCGCCCACCGTCACGATCGACACGGCCGTGACTTCGGAACCGGTGCCTGCGGTGGTCGGCATCTGCACGAGCGGCAGACGCGCGACCGTGATCTTGTTGACGCCGTACATCTCGCTGAGCGCCTGCTGTTGCTGCGGCGCGAGCACGGCGATCAGCTTGGCCACATCCATCGACGAACCGCCGCCGAGCCCCAGCACGATTTCCGCACCGGCGGTCTGGGCCCGCGATGTCGCTTCGAGCACGATGTGCTCGGGCGGATCGGCGATCACGTCGTTGATCACGGTGGCGTCCCAGCCATGCGCCGCGAGATCGGCGAGCGCCGGATTCAACAACCCGCTAGTGTGCAGAAAACCATCGGTGACGACGCACACACGCGACAGCCCCGGAAATTGCGCGCGCAACAAAGCGCCGAGGCGGCGCGCGGCACCGAACTCGACGACGAGCGTCGGCACCGTTTGAAACCGGAACGGGTTCATCATGGCGCGTCTCCGGACACTAAATGGCTCTCGACTTCGCGCCGGTCGAGCAGCGGAATGATGGTGCCGAAGCCGAGTCGCTGGAAATGCTCGGTTTCGCGATGATCGGCGAGCCCGTCGGCGTCGCTGTACTTCTCGAGAATCACGAAGTGGTCGGGCTCCAGCGGCGAGCGGAAGAATTCGTAGTAAAGGTTCTTGGGCTCTTTCCGGGTTGCGGCGGCGAGTTCCGTAAGCGGCTTCACGATCGCGTCGCCATTACCGGGCTTGGCGAAAAAATGCGCGATCACCTGCAGGTAAGCATGGGCCATCAGTCACTCCAACAGGGTGAGTACATCGACGTTGCAACGTTCAGGATGCGGATTCCACGACTCGCTGTCGCGGGGTCGAGGCCACGACGGCGCCGTCCTTCATGGGCGCAGACATCAGTTGTACCAGATTCGGATCGCCTTGCTCCAGTGCGTCGAC
The DNA here is from genome assembly GCF_003002025.1 of Paraburkholderia sp. BL25I1N1. Taxonomy (GTDB): domain Bacteria; phylum Pseudomonadota; class Gammaproteobacteria; order Burkholderiales; family Burkholderiaceae; genus Paraburkholderia. Next base: position 162,976 of record NZ_PVZB01000003.1, on the reverse strand, counting down.
GCTGCGGGGAAATGTGTAGCGTTCCGTCGCGAAGACTTCGATGCATGCGGAGTGTGCCAGGCGTGGGAGCGCAAGAGAGCCCGACGCGATGGCTGGGGACCAGGGCACGTGTTTCCGCTGTCGCGCAGGTGTCTCGATCCGCGCGCTTCGTCGCCAATGATACGGATGCCTACATAATTTCCCGCCCGCTAGCCGAGCCGTCAAACGGCCGATGACCGTTATGCATCTGGAATGCATCAGACAAAGCTATTGGAAATTGTAAGGTTATTCTAAATCTTGATTGAGAATGATTCGCGTTTACGTTAGATTGGCGCTCCATCCTTTGAGACAGCGGAGCGAATCTATGGCTGAGGTGCTCGTTCGGCGAGAGCCTTCAACAGCGATGCCGATATTGGTTCTCAACGCCGCAGGCGCCTGTCCACCGGTTTCGCGGCGCCCTCGCAATCACGCGCGCGCGGTCGATGGGAAGAAGGGCACACTGCTTGACGTGTTGATCGACAACCGGCCGATGCTCGTCAATCTGGCGCGCGGCTTCGTGGGTTGCGCGAGTCTCGCGGAAGATGTGGTGCACGACGTCTTCATCAAGCTGGTCGACTTTCACGATCAGGACGCCGTGCGTCAGCCGGTCGCCTACGTCACGCGCATGGTGCGCAACGCGTCGATCGACGCCTTCCGCCGCCAGAGCCTCGAAAACACCTATCACGCCGACGAAGACGACGGCCTGCACGTGCCATCGCCGGAACCTTCGCCGGAGGCGGCGCTGCTCGTGCGCGACACGCTGCGGCACGTCTACAACGCGCTGGAGCAACTGCCGCCGCGCAGCCGCGCCGCCTTCGAAATGGTGCGCCTGCGCGAGGAAACGCTGCAAAACACCGCGCGCGCCCTCGACGTCTCGCAGACGCTGGTGCATTTCATGGTGCGCGACGCCGAGAAGCATTGCGTCGATTGCCTCGACGCCTGCAATCGCGGCGTGGCCGGCCCCGCGTTCTGTAGCGGCCGCTCGCGCCGGCGGTAAAAAAGCGCGCGCATCAAACGTCAACTGATTAGAAGCGGTGCGTGAGCGAATGCCCGCGCCGCAATGCCGGGACATGCCAGTGGGCGGTCCCAGCGCTTCCTGACCTTTCATCGACTGAGCCTTTCATCATGACGCAAGCACAGCAGACTTCCAGCGCCGCAGCCGGCGAGGCGGACGACCTCGTCTACACCGTCGTCATCAACGACGAAGAGCAGTACTCGATCTGGCCGACGTTCCGCGACGTGCCGGCCGGCTGGCGCGAAGTGGGCGTGCGCGGCCAGAAGGCCGAATGCCTCGCGCACATCGAGGCCGTGTGGACCGACATGCGTCCAGCCAGCTTGCGCAGACACATGGACGCAACGGCCTGAAGAACGTGACGGCCTAAGCACGCGCAGTGCCATTGAGTGGGTCGGCTATGTGCCAACCGCCCCGCTTCAGCAAAAGGATTCAGAGTATGACCATGCTTTCCATGCCGCTGCCCACGCTCGCCGATTTATCGATCGAGCCGGGCTTGCCGACTGTCGTCTCGCCGCGCGCGGGCGCCGAGATGTCTTTGGAGGAAGCGGCGCCGCTTCTACGTTCGATCGTAGACGACACGCTCGAGCGCGCGGGCGGCGTGCTGTTCACGGGGTTTCGCGTGGCCTCGATCGACGCGTTTCAAAGTTTCGCGGGTTCGTTCGGGCATCCGCTGATCGGTTATGAGTTCGCTTCGACGCCGCGCAGCCAGGTGGAAGGCGCGGTCTATACCTCGACGGAATATCCGCCGCATCGCTCGATTCCTTTGCATAACGAGCAGTCGTACACGCGCGAATGGCCGCTGCGTATCTGGTTCCATTGCGCGCTTGCCGCGCGCAGCGGTGGCGCGACGCCGATCGCCGATAGCCGCGCGATCTATCGTGCGCTCGATCCGGCGCTGGTCGAGCGCTTTGCGAAACGTAAACTGCTCTACGTACGCAACTTCGGGCAAGGGCTCGATCTGCCGTGGGAGCAGGCGTTCGGTTCGGACGACCCGCGCACCGTCGAGCAGATTTGCCGTGCGCGCGGCATCGAATGCGAATGGCGCGACAGCGAAGACGGCGAACTGCTGCTGCGAACGCGCGAGCGCTGCCAGGCGGTGGCGCGCCATCCGCGCACCGGCGAGCGTGTCTGGTTCAATCAGGCGAATCTGTTCCATCTTTCGTCGCTCGACGAAGACATGCAGGAGGCGTTGATCGATTCGGTCGGCCTCGACAACGTACCGCGCAACGTCTATTACGGCGACGGCGAACCGCTCGAAGCCGACGCGCTCGCGGAAATTCGCGGCGTGCTCGATCAGCAACGGATCGTGTTCCCGTGGCTAACCGGCGACGTGCTGATGCTCGACAACATGCTGACGGCGCACGCACGCGATCCGTTCGAAGGCCCGCGCAAAGTCGTGGTCGCGATGGCGCGAAGCTACAGCGAAGCCGAAGGCGAAAAGCGGACGGCCGCGCAATGACGAAATCGCAGGGCGCGGCGCTTGCAGCGCATTCGCTGACGGTCGGCTACCGCGATCACGTCGTGCTCCACGGTCTGAATCTGAACATCGCGGCCGGCCGCGTCACGGCGTTGTGCGGACCGAACGGCTGCGGCAAAAGCACGCTGCTGCGCACGCTTGCCGGCTTGCAACCGGCATTGTCCGGCAGCGTCGATGTGAACGGTGTGCCGCTCGCTTCGCACCGGCGCCGCGTGTTGGCGCGCACGCTCACCATGCTCGCGCAGTTCAATCAGATCCCCTTCGGCCTCACCGTGCGCGAGCTGGTCGCGTATGGCCGCTACGCGCACGGCGGCTGGCTGCGCGGACTCTCGCGCGCCGACCACGCGGCGATCGACGAAGCGCTCGTGACCAGCGGTCTCGCCGACGACGCCGCACGCGACGTTGCCGCGCTCTCGGGCGGCGAACGGCAACGCGCGTGGATCGCAATGGCGCTCGCGCAACAGGCGCCGATCGTGCTGCTCGACGAACCGACCACGTATCTCGACATCCATCATCAACTGGATATTCTGCGTGAATTGCGGCGCCTGAATCGCGAGCGCGGCCTGACGATCGTGTGGGTGCTGCACGATCTGAATCAGGCGGCGGCCTACAGCGACGAGATCGTGTTGATGCGCGCCGGCCGCATCGTCGCACAAGGCTCGCCTGATGCAATGCTCGACCCGCGTCACTTGAACGAGACCTTCGGCGTGCCGATGCTCAAGATCGCGCACCCGCAAACGGGCGCGCCGATGTGCGTGCCGGCCTACGAAGGCGACTTCATGGGCAACCAAGCCGACGCCGCTTCCCTCCGCGAGGAAGCGATGAGCAAGGACGTCGCCGCATGACGACGCTTGCCGCACGCAAACGCCTGCGCCATAGCACGCCAGCGACCGACAGCTATCGCGCGCCTGTCAGAAGCCGCGTCACGACAATCGGCGCAGCACTCGTCGCGTTGATCGTCATCGTGGCGGTGATGCGGCTTGCGCCCGGTTTCCGCACATGGCTGGCCGCGCCCACGGGCAGCGATGCCGCGCAACTTGCCGGCATTCTGCTGTTCGACCTGAGCGTGCCGCGCATTCTGGCGGCCCTCGTGGCAGGCGGCTGCCTCGCGGTGGCCGGCACCCTGTTTCAATCGCTCACGCGCAATCCTTTGGCTTCGCCCGATCTGCTCGGCATCACCGGCGGCGCGCAACTCGGCTTGCTTGCCGCGATGCTGGTGCCGTCGCTCGCGGGCGTGGCGTCCGTGCCGCTGCTGTTCGTGTGCGGTCTGGGCGCGGCCGCGTGCGTGGCCGCGGCGGCCGGCGGCTGGCGCTCCACGCCGTTGCGGCTCGTGCTCGCCGGCAGCGTCTGCATGCTGCTGTTCTCCGCGCTGACCACGCTGATTCTCGCGTTCTTCGAGCAGAGCATCGTCGGCGTGTCGTTGTGGGCGAGCGGCAGTCTTTATCAACCCGGCGCTGCGGGGCTCAAGATCGCCGCGTCCTGGCTCGTGCTGCCGCTGATCGCGTTGCCCTTCGTGATTCGCCCACTCGATCCGCTCGCCCTGGGTGACGACGCCGCAGCGGCAGCCGGCGTTCGCGTGGATGCCACCCGGCTCGCGGCGATGGTGGTCGCGGTGGGCTTCGCGAGCGTCGCGGTCAGCGTTGCCGGACCGCTTTCGTATGTCGGCCTGATCGCGCCGAACCTGTTGCGTCAGATGCGTGGCGCGAAAGCGTCGCGGCTGGCGGCGCTCGTGCCCTTGTCCGCGCTGGTCGGCGGCGCGCTGGTGCTCGTCACCGATAGCGCCGTGCAGGCGCTCGACCTCGACGCGACGCTTTCGACCGGTGTGGCGATTGCCTTCGTCGGCACGCCGTTGATGCTCGCGATGATCCGCAGCGGCGCCGCGTGGTCGGGCGCGTTGCACGCCGGTCAGGAGCGCGCGGTCGCGCGGGCGGGCACGCGCTTCGTGCGCGCGATCGACGCGTGGCCGTGGCTGCTGACAGCATGCGTGCTGGTGCTGCTCGGCGTCGTGCTCGTCTGTGCGGGCGCATCGTTCGGTCCCACGACCGTCGGTGTGCAGCGCTGGCTCGCAGCGTTCGATCACCGCGACGACCTCGCGCGGATGCTGCTCGACCTGCGCTTGCCGCGCCTCATCTGCGCATTGCTCGCGGGCGCGCTGCTCGCCGCGAGCGGGGTGCTGATGCAAAGCATCGTGCGCAATCCGCTTGCCGGACCGGAGGTTCTCGGCGTGACGCAGGGCGCGGGCCTCGCGACGCTCGCCGCGCTCGTGATGTGGCCGCTTGCCGCCCATTCGACGCTGGCCGCCGCTTCGCTCGCGGGTGGCGGCCTCACGCTGGCCCTGACGCTGTTGCTGAATCGCCGGCATCGCTATGCGCCGCTCGCGGTCGCGCTGACGGGCATCGTCATCGGCACGCTGTGGACGACGCTGTCGCAATGGCTCATCACGCAGCAAAGCGTGCAGCCCGCGCGCTTCGTCGTGTGGCTGGTGGGCGGCACGTACGGGCGCAGTTGGGGCGAAGTGACGACGTTGCTGCCGTGGTGCGTGCTGGCCGTGCCGGTGTTCGCACTGCTCGCGCGGCCGCTAGATCTGCTTGCATTGGGCGACGACCAGGCCGCCTCACTGGGCTTGCCGATCGGCGTGTTGCGTCCGCTGGTGCTGACCGTGGCGATGCTTGCCACCTGCGCCGCCGTGGCCGCGGTGGGACCGGTGGGCTTTATCGGCTTGATGGCGCCGCATCTGGCGTCCATGCTCGGCGCGCGGGCTCATCGCACGCGCTTGTGGCTCGCGGCGGCGTGCGGGGCGCTGGTGCTGGTCGTGGCCGATATCGCGGCGCGCACGCTGCTGGCGCCGCGCGAAATTCCCGCCGGCGTGCTGACTGCGCTGATCGGCGCGCCTTATCTGCTTGCGCTGCTGATCGTGGAGGCTCGGCGCGAGAAGCGGGGCAAACGGTGATGCGGCAACGCGACGACGATGAGCGCGCGCAGTGCTTCGCGCAGTTTGCGCCGGAGTCGATCGCGCATTATCTCGAGCATGTGTGGCTCGGCACGCCGAACGCGATCGAGGAAGCCGCACTCGCCGGCGACGCAACCGCGTCGCTGAGCGTGATTCGCGTCAGCGAGTTGGCCGGGCATCGCGCTGAATTGCTCGATGCAATGGTCACGCTCTACGGCGGCGAGCGCGAAACGCATGCACGTGCGTTGTTGTCGCAATGGACCAAGTACTACTTCGGTTTCGCGGCGACGGCAGGATTCGTTGCGGCAGCGTTGCTGCGCCGGCCGCTCGCGATGTCGCCGGATAAAACGCATGTCGTGCTGCGCGACGGTCTTCCCATCGCCGCGTATTTCGCGCCCGACGCATTGCAGCCGGTTGAGTGCGATCCGGCACGCCGTTTTGCGCCGCTGGTCGAACATCTGGATTCGGTGATCGAGACGCTGTGCGCAATGACAAAAATTGCGCCGCGCGTGTTGTGGAGCAACGCCGGCAATCTGCTGGACTACCTGTTCGAACAATGCGCGCCGCAGTTCGATCTGACGAGCGACATCGCGTGGCTCTTCGGTCCGATCGCTGCCGATGGCGAGACTAATCCGCTGCGTCTGCCCGTGCGACCGGCAAAACCGCGCGCCGCGAGTTTGCCGAATCCGTTCAGCGCACGGCGCGTGTGCTGCGTACGTTATGAAATTCCTGGAGAGACGCAATTGTGTGGACGCTGCCCCCTGCTACTGACGATGAGCGATGCGGAAATCGCATTGCAGGCCGCTTCGCATTGACAGTGATTAAGTTAAGGACGCCCTCAATGCCGAGGTCGCGCCGCGAGAAGAAAGCTCGGCGTTTCAGGCAGCTTTGCACGCATGCGGTGATCGCGGCCACCTTGTTTTCCACCGCGTATGCATTTGCACAAGGTAGCAGCGGCGCAGCGGCCGCTGCGAGTGCAAGCAGCCCGACTCACCCAAACACCGCACAAGCGCAGCAGCAAACCTGCAAGCCGCTCGCCGACAACCCGATCGTCTCGCAAGCCAGCCCGTCATTGCCTGCAAAGCCGAAGCGCATCGTCGTCCTCGAGTTCATGTTCGCCGAGGACCTGGCAGCCGTCGGTATCACGCCGGTCGGCATGGCCGATCCCGAGTATTACCCGGTGTGGATCGGTTATGACAATGCGCGTCTTGCGTCGGTGCCCGATATCGGCACGCGTCAGGAGCCGAGTCTCGAGGCGATTGCGGCGGTCAAGCCCGATCTGATCCTCGGCGTCGGATTGCGCCATGCGCCGATTTTTGCGGCGTTAGAGCGCATTGCGCCGACCGTGCTGTTCAAATACGGTCCGAACTTCACCGAAGACGGCTCGCGCGTCACGCAACTCGATTGGAGCCGCAAGATTCTGCGTACCATCGGCTGTCTGACGGGACGCGAGGAGGCGGCGCGCGCCGTCGAAGCCAGGGTCGATGCAGGATTCGCCCGCGACGCGCGGCGCCTCGCCGAAGCGGGCCGTCGCGGCGAACAGGTAGCGTGGTTGCAGGAACTGGGCTTGCCGGACCGCTACTGGGCGTTCACCGGCAACAGCACGGCAGCGGGTGTCGCGCATGCGCTCGGGCTCGACTTGTGGCCCGCTGAGGCGACGCGCGAAGGCACCGCGTATGTGAGTTCGGAAGATCTATTGAAGAAGCCGAAGCTGACCGTGCTGTTCGTCAGTGCGACGGAAACGCAGGTCCCGCTCGCCACGAAACTCGATTCGCCGATCTGGCGTTTCGTGCCGGCTCGCAGCGCGGGACGCGTCGGGCTTGTCGAGCGGAATATCTGGGGTTTTGGTGGACCGATGTCGGCGCTGCGGCTCGCCGATACGATGACAGATACGTTGCTGTCGTTGCCGGCGCCGGGTGTCAGGAAGCAGGAGCGCTAATTCGACGACGAGCCGGTTCGTGCAGAGGCCAGGCGTGGGAATCCAGCCAGCCTCCAACACGGTCCTGCGACTCCGTCCGGTAGTCGGTCCGCAATCCAATCGGCTCGGACACGAATCATCAACGGCGCTGTTTACCTTGATTGGATTCGATCTGCTGTCGCAGCCGCGCCTCGCTTTCCTGAAGTTCAGGCGTGAACGCATCTCCAAAGTCCGCAGCCTCGTAGAAGGGACGAATTTCGATTTCCGAGGCGCTCGGCATCGGGTTCGGGCAGCGGCGCACCCATTCGATTGCTTCTTCCATGGACTGCACTTGCCAGATCCAGAAGCCGGCAACCAACTCCTTGGTTTCGGCGAACGGACCGTCAACGACGCTTCGATCCTTGCCGGAAAACTTCACCCGCACGCCCTTCGAACTGGGCTTCAGACCGTCGCAATCGACGAGGATGCCGGCCTTGACCAGTTCATCGTTGAATCGGCCCATCGCCGCGAACTCTTCCTTGCTGGGCAGTTGCCCCGTTTCGGATTCGGGGGTTGCCTTGACCATGACCATCACGCGCATTTCGTTTCTCCTGTCAGAAAGGTGGGTCACCTGTTTCGTCGGAAGACATGCATTCGGTGACTTCAACACTACGACGATCGAATCCACAAGGATTCGACAGGCCAATGACATGAAGGTACAAAAAAATGCGTAGAGCAAGCCGCGAAGGTGGGCGATGCGTCCCTATTCGTTACGCGAGATGCGTAAGTCCGCTGAGCGCCAGACCACCAGGGCCTGGCGAGCCATCCTTCAGATCATCACCCCATCGTACCGTTGGCCACCGCCGGGTTTTGCACCGCTTGTGCCGAACCATGCGTCTCGCTGACGATACTGCCGTTCTCCAGCTTCAACACACGGTCCGCAAGATGGAAGTAGCGGTCGTCGTGGCTGATCACCAGCACGGTCTTGCCGCGCGAGCGCAACTCCGGCAGCAGTTGCTCGTAGAACACCGCTTTGAACTGCGGGTCCTGATCGGCGGCCCATTCGTCGAACAGATAGAACGGCCGGTCTTCCAGATACGCGACGACCAGCGCGAGGCGTTTGCGCTGACCGGTAGAGAGCGCCCGCGTGGAGAACGCGCCGTTCACAACCTGCACCTTGTGATCGAGCGCGAGCTTCGCGACCAGGGCGTTGGCGCGGGCATCCGCCTGCGCGCGTGAGGCATCGTTCGGATCGACGATGCCAAGCAGCGCGTCGAACAGATGGAAATCGTTGAACACCGCCGTAAAGCGCTGACGATACGCGGCGCGCTCAGCAAAGCCGACCCGCTTGCCGTCCAGTTCGATCGTGCCGTCTTCGGGTTCGTAGAGACCGGTCAGCACTTTCGCGAGCGTCGTCTTGCCACTGCCGTTGCCGCCGACGATGAACACCAGCTCACCCGGCCTGAAGGTCAGATTGACCGGCCCGACCCGGAACATCCGCTCGTCGCGCTCATGAAAGTACGAGTGCGTGACGTTGCTGAGCGTGAGCGTGCGATACGGCGCGTGCGAAGCATTTTCGTCGGGCGGCGGCGAGGTGCGCAGCGCGCCGAATTCGCCCATCACTTTTTCGATGCGATCGAGCGAGACGCGCGCCGCATTCAAAGTCGGTACGTTGTTGAGCAGGCCGTCCAGCGGCAGCAGCATGAAAAGGAACACCACCACGTAGCCCGATGCCGACGGTGCATCGGCGTGCACGCCGAGTGCCGGCCAGAATGCCGCGACGCCCAGGAACACATAGAACAGGAACACGATCCAGCCGACCCCGACCGCATACGCGCTGAACGCGCGACGCCGGTGATCTCGCACTTCGTCGATGGCCGAGCCGAGCTGGCCGTCCACGAATTGACGCGAACGCGCCTGATGCAGCTTGAGTTCCTTCGCGCCGGTGAAGAGCGCGCCGAGATAGCCGAACAGTTTGTCCTGCGAGCGGCCCGCGGCTTCGAGCGAGGCGATCGCGCGCTTGTCGCCGGCGTGATAGCCGAACGAGCCGACCAGGATCGCGGCGACCGCAAGCAGGCAAACCGGCCACGACAGCCACGCCAGATAACCGAGGCAGCCGAACACGATCGAGCCGTGCATCACCAGATTGGGCAATGCGAAGAACAGCATCGACACGTTGGTGGCGTCGTCGGTCAGCACGGATTGCACGGGCGCCGCGCCGATCCGTTCGACATCGCGCAACTCGGCCTCGGCGACGCGCCGCGCGACATGCTCACGCAACTGCGCCATCGTGTCCTGCGAGAGGCGCGCGAACAGCACGCCGGTGATCACGCGCGTGACGAGCGCGACGACCGCGCACACCGCGAAACGCATGGCGAGCGACATATCGGCGGCGCCTGTTTGCGACAGCGCGCGGCTCAAGGTCGCCACGAGCAGCACGCTCGCGATGCCATTCAGCACGCAGGCGGTCAGCGCGATCGCGAAGGCACCGCGAGAGCGTTTGAGCAGCGCCACGATCAGGCGCATGGCGGGCTTGCCCGCGGAGTGGGAGGGAGGTGAAGCAGACGAGGGTGGCGCGTCGTAGCGCTCGTTGGCAGCGGTCATCGGCAATGTGTCGCAGTGGGTCGCAATGGATCGGTGAAGGGCGGCGCATGCGGGCGTGCGGCCATCCAGCGGGGCGCAAAGACACGCCCCTCGCCTGATAGACGAATGGGCGAAGCAAACATTTACCGCGCGCGTTCATCTGCCACATCAAAAAGATGCAGTCCAAATAAAAACAGCACAGGCGGTAAAGATTTGCGATTGCGGATCGTCACACCAATGAAGCGGCCCATTGCGGCCTGCGACTTGGCCTATACGGTCAGTTCTAACGGATTTCATGCCCATGACGAGCTTCCCGATTGCGTTGCACCACCAGATCCGCGCGCTGGCGCGCATCGATCCCGATGCGCCCGCGCTGGCGTCCTTTACGCCGCATATCGTGCGGCTGACGCGCGGCGAACTGGATAACCGCGCGGCGCGCCTTGCCGCGCAACTGCGCGCGGCGGGTGTGACGACTGAAGTGCGCGTGGGTGTGTGCGTCGCGCGGTCGTGCGATCTGTTCGTCGCGTTGCTCGCTGTATTGAAGGCGGGCGGCGTATTCGTCGCGCTCGATCCGCGTCATCCGGCGGCGCGCCTCGATTGGGTCGCGCAGGACGCGGGGCTCATGCACGGTATCGTCGACGGTTCCGCCGACGCGGCGATGCGCGCGCGTTTCGCGCAATGCTTCGACGTCGCAAGCGCTGCTGCGACAGATGCGGCAGCACCGCGTTTCGATGGCGATGAAGAAGAAGCGCCGGTGCATCCGCGCGCGGCGGCCTACATGATCTATACATCGGGTTCGACGGGCACGCCGAAAGCCGTGGCCGTCGAACATGGACCGCTCGCCGCGCACGGCGAAGCGCTGGCCGACTCGTTGCCGATCGGTGCAAATGACCGCGTGCTGCATTTCGCGTCGGTCAATTTCGACGTGTCAATCGAGGCATGGTTAGTACCGCTAGCCGTCGGCGGCAGCGTGGTGATCAGCGATCCGCCGCCGTTCGCGCCGGAAACCACGCATGCGTTCATGCTGCGTGAAGGCATCACCAATACGACACTGCCGCCCGCTTATGTGCGCGAGTTCGCGAACGTTTGCGAACGCCTCGGCGTGCCGCCTTCGCTGCGCACACTGCTGTTCGGTGGCGAGGCAATGTCACAAGACAGTTTCGACGAGATACGCCGTGTGTTTCCTGCGGTGCGTCTGGTCAACGGCTACGGGCCGACCGAAGCGGTGATTTCGCCGATGCTGTGGCCCGTCGATCCCGGCATGACACCGGCACTCGAAGATGGCAATGGCTTTGCGTCGCTGCCGATCGGTTGGCCGATTGGGCGGCGCGTGGCGCGCATCGACGGCGCGGCGCAACAGGGTGAAAGCGGTGAGTTGTTGCTGGGCGGCGTGTGTCTCGCGCGTGGCTACCATGGTCGCGCGGCACTCACCGCTGAACGTTTTCTGCCGGACCCGAGCGGCGAACCGGGCGCGCGGATCTACCGCACCGGCGACCTCGCGCGTGAACGCGCGGACGGCTCGTTCGACTATCTCGGCCGCATCGACGATCAGGTTCAGGTGCGCGGCGTGCGCGTCGAACCGGGCGAGATTGCGGCTTGTCTGCTGACGCATCCGGCAGTGGCCGATGCGGGTGTGCTCGCCGAGACGGCTGGCGGCCGAACGCAACTGATCGCCTGCGTCGTGCTGCAAGACGAACTCGACGATGCCGCGCTGCAAGCGCATCTCGCCGCGCATCTGCCGCAGGCGTGGATGCCGCATCGTTTGGTGCGCTTCGAGCGCCTGCCGTACACATTGAACGGCAAGCTCGATCGCGCGGCATTGCGTGACTTCATTGCCACGATGCCGGCCGTTGTCGATGTGAATCACGTCGCGCCTCGAACCGCTACGGAAGCGCGGCTCGCCGCGCTTTGGCAAACCTTGCTGAGCGACCCGGCGCCGATCGGTTGCGGCGACCGCTTCTTCGCACGCGGCGGCGATTCGCTTGCGGCAATGCAATTGCAGGCGGCGATCCGTATCGAGTGGCGCGTGAATCTGCGGCTCGACGCGTTGTTCGACGATCAACCGCTCGAAGCACTGGCGCGTTTGATCGACGACAGCGAGACCGAAACGTCGGTGGGTTCGGATGCCATCACCGTGGTGCAGACCACGGGCGCGCCGTTCGTCGACCGTGCCGCCTCGTTCGCGCAGCAGCGCTTCTGGGTGCTCGCTCAAACGCAGGACGCCGGCGCGGCATATCACGTCGCCGTGCAATGGGACGTGCAGGGCGTGCTGGAGATCGGCACGCTGCAGCGCGCGCTCGATTGTCTGATCGCGCGTCATCAGGCGTGGCGAACCACGCTGGTCGAGTCCGACGACGGTATCGTCGTACAGCGCATTCATGCACGCTTGCCGGTGCCGGTCGCGCAAATCGATTTGCGCGTTTGCGGCGAGGCCGAACGCACGTCGCGATTGGTGGAGTTGACCGAACAGCAAGTGGGCGCGGCTTTCGATCTGTCTAAAGGTCCACTCGTGCGGGCCGCGCTCGTCACGCTCACCGACAACACGCAGCGTTTCCTGCTGACCACGCATCATTCGATCAGCGACGGCTGGAGTTCACGCTGCGCTTTCGACGAACTGCGAGCCGCCTACGCGGCGTTCGCAACGGGAAGCGAGCCGCAATTGCCCGCGTTGTCTGTCCAATACGCCGACTACGCGCAATGGCAACGCGACTGGCTCGCAGCCGGCGAAGGCGAACGGCAACTAGCGTACTGGCGCGACGCATTGCGCGATGCACCCAAAGCGCTAGCCTTGCCGCTCGACAGGCCACGCTCGCCGGAACACGACTATCGCGGTGGCCGTGTCGCGCTGCGTTTGCCCGTCGCGCTTTCCGAGGCCGTGCGCGAAACGGCGCGACGCGCGCAGGCATCGCCGTTCACTGTGCTGCTCGCGGCCTTCGACGCCTGGCTTTACCGGTTGACCGGCACGACCGATATAGTCGTGGCCGCGCCGATCGCGCATCGGCAACGCGCGGAGACCGCGCCGTTGGTCGGTCTTTTCCTCAACACGCTTGCGCTGCGCGCGCGTGTCGCGCCGGATCAATCGTTCGCCGCGCTGCTCGACAGCGTGCGCCATTCCGCATTCGACGCGTTCGCGCATCAGGATGTGCCGTTCGATCAGGTGCTCGACGCGGTCAAGCCGCCGGTGCGGCGCGGCGACGCGTGGCTCACGGTGAAGTTCGCGCAGCAGTTCGATCTGGAACTGTCGGCTGAATTGCCGGGCGCTTCCGTGCGCATGTCGCCGGGTCTGGACCTTGCCGCCCGCTTCGACTACGCGCTCGATTTCACCGACGATCCGCGCGGCATCGAACTGGTCGTCGCCTATGCGCTCGACGGTATCGAGGAAGCGACCGCCCGCGCGTGGCTGCACAGCTATGCCGCGCTCGTCGCCGATGCCGTGCGCGATCCGCAGCGTGCGATTGCCGAACTGGATTGCGCGGATGGCGCTGACTATCGCGCCGCGCGGCGTGGTCGTGAATTCCAGCCGGCGGCTGACAACGTGATTGCGTTGTTCGCGCGGCATGCACGTGAAACGCCGGATCGCGTGGCGCTTGTGGATGCCGAGACGCAACTCACGTACGCCGAAGCCGATGCTGCGTCCGACCGTATCGCATCTGCTCTGCGCCAACGTGGGGTTGGCGTGGAGCAGCCGGTGGCCGTCTGTATCGAGCGGTCGGTGCGCTTTGCGGTTGCGCTGATCGGTGTGATGAAGTCCGGTGCTTACGTCGTGCCGCTCGATCCTGCCGCGCCGCGTGAGCGTCTGACTGCTTCCGTCGAGGCGTGCGGCGCGCGATGGATTCTCGCAGCGGCGCTAGCGCAAGCTGAGACGCCAGTAGGCGCAGCGACCGCGCTCGACTTCGATACGCTCACCCAAGCTTCATCGCCAGCAAGTGTGGACGACACGATCGCGCACACGTCACCGCTAGCGAACCAGGCTGCCTACCTGATCTTCACCTCCGGCTCGACCGGCACGCCGAAAGGCGTCGTCATCTCGCACGGCGCACTGGCCGACTACGTCGAAGGCATGCTCGACGAACTCGCATTCGTCGCCGACGCATCCATGGCAATGATCTCCACCGTCGCCGCCGACCTCGGCCACACGACGCTATTCGGCGCGCTCTGTTCGGGCCGCACGCTGCATCTATTGCCCGCGCAATGCGCATTCGATCCCGATCGATTCGCCCACGAAATGCGCACGCGCCATGTCGGCATTCTGAAGATCGTGCCGAGCCACCTGCATGCATTGCTCGACGCGCAACATCCGGCCGACGTGCTGCCCGCGCATGCGCTGGTGACGGGCGGCGAAACGCTGCCGTGGTCGCTGGTCGAGCGGATCGCGGCACTGAAGCCGGCCTGCCGCGTAATCAATCACTATGGACCGACCGAAGCGACGGTAGGCGCATTGACGTGCGACACGTCCGCGCCGGCGCAAGCCGCGTTGCACGCGCTGAGCGCGCGCAACGCACAAGCGGTGCCGCTTGGTCTGCCGCTGCCGAACGCATACGCTTGCGTGCTCGACAGCCTCGGCGCGAGCGTACCGCCGGGCGCGATCGGCGAGTTGTATCTAGGCGGACCGGGTTTGGCGCGCGGTTATCTGAATCGCGCCGCGGCGACCGCTGAGCGTTTCGTGCCGAATCCGTTCGCGCCGGGCGAGCGTCTCTATCGAACGGGTGATCGCGTGAGGTTGCGCGCCGATCGCCGGCTGGATTTTCTGGGCCGCCTCGACGATCAGGTCAAGATTCGCGGCTACCGCGTCGAGCCTGGCGAAGTCAGTGCGGCACTACGCGCGCTCGACGGCATCGCTCAAGCTGAAACGCTTGCCGTGGAGCATGAGGGGCGTTTGCGTCTGGCATCATTCGTCGCCTTGACGAGTGGTGCCCGTTTCGACGAAGCCGCATTGCGCGCAGCGTTGAGCGCGCGCTTGCCGGACTACATGGTGCCGGCCGTGTTGCAGCATGTCGCCGCACTGCCAGTAACCGCGAACGGCAAGGTGGATCGTGCGGCATTGCGGGCCCTGGCGGCTGCCCCGGCGCCGTCGGTGGCCGCGGGCGATGCGCCGCGAAACGCAACGGAAGAAGCGCTCGCCGCAGTGTGGAAGGATGTACTCAAAGCCGAGCGCGTGGGCCGTGACGACAACTTCTTCGAGTTGGGCGGCGATTCAATTCTGGTGTTGCAGGTGATCGCCCGTTCGCGCAAGCGCGGTGTGCGCTTCACACCGAAACAACTGTTCGATGCGCCAACGTTAGCGCAACTCGCACGTGTTGCAACGATAGTGGATGTCACCGCGCAGGCTGCGCCGGGTGTGTCGAAGTCACCGGCCGCACCCGCAAAACGCGAGCTCTCCGCTACGCTCACGCCCGCGCAACTGCGTTTCTTCGCGCTGGATATTCCGCGGCGTGGTCACTGGAATCAGTCCATCGAACTCGATACGCAGGCACCGTTCGACTTCGACGCTTTTGCGCGGGCATTCGAAACGCTGCTGACGCATCATGAGATTTTCCGTCAGCGTTTCACGCCTGTCGGCACCCAAGGCGAATGGCGTCTCGAACTGGCCGAGCGCGCATTCGAAACACTGCCGCTTGCCGCGAGTTCCGCATGCGACGAAGCCGACGCGCTAGCCCAATTCGACGCCTTGCAGAGCACGCTCGATCTGACGCATGGTCCACTCGTCTGCGCGCTGGCCGCGCTGCTGCCAGACGGGACGACTAAGCTCTATCTTGCGATCCACCACCTCATTGTGGACGGCGTGACGTGGCGTGTGTTGCTCGACGACCTGGATGCCGCCTATCGCGCCGCTTGCGAGCGTCGCAGCGTGCGTCTCGCGTCGACGGGGACGAGTGCGCAGGAATGGGCGGCACGGCTCGCACGTGCAGCGCTCGACATTACTAACTCGCCGTTTGCCGCCGAACTGCCGTATTGGGCCGCGCTCGCCGCGCCCTACGACGATCTGCCGCTCGACCGTCCGCAAGCGAGGGCGACCAACGCCGACGCACAATCCGTGATCCAGACCATCAACGCCGATCTGACGCGCGCCGCATTGACGGAAGCGAATGCCGCATACCGCACGCAGATGATCGAGTTGCTGATCGCGGCGCTGGCGCAGTCGCTCGACATGCCCGTGTGCCGTATCGAACTCGAAGGCCACGGCCGAGAGGCTTTGTTCGACGATGTCGATGTGAGCCGCACACCGGGCTGGCTCACGAGTCACTATCCGGTGCAGTTCACGCTTGAAAGCACGCCGGCGGCCACGCTCGGCGCGGTCAAGGACACGCTGCGCGCGGTGCCGAACAAAGGTCTCGGTTTCGGCGTGCTGCGCCACTACGGCGACCCGGCCACGCGCGCGACGCTTGCCGCCGTGCCGCGTCCGCATGTGACCTTCAACTATCTCGGCCAGTTCGACGCGCCGCGCGAAGCGGCGCTCGCGCCGCGTTTCGGCGGCGCGGGCCGCGAACGCGATCCGGCGGGACCGATCGGCAATGCGTTGGCGATTCACGCCTATATCGACGGCGACGCCACGCGCACGCTCAAAATCCATTGGGTCTACGGTGCAACGCAATTCGAGCGCGCTACCGTGGAAGCCATTGCGCAGCGCTTTGAAAGCGCGCTCGCGGCATTGACAGCGGCATGCGCGGCGCGTCTCGCGCAACGCGGCGGCGGCGCAACGCCCGGCGACTATCCGCTCGCACGCGCGGGGGGCTTGACGCAGGCCGCGTTGGAACGCGTGCCGCTCGACTTGCGCAGCGTCGACGATATCTATCCGCTTTCGCCGATGCAGCACGGCATTCTGTTCCACTCGCTGTTCGCGCCCGAGCAATCCACCTATGTGAATCAACTGGTCGCGACCTTGATCGAGCCGGACGTGGTGCGTCTGCGCACTGCATTCGAAGCCGCCGTGCCGCGCCACGACATTCTGCGCACCAGCTTCACGCCGGACGAAGCGACGCCGATGCAGATCGTGCATCGACAGGCGCGTATGCCGGTGGAGATTCTCGATTGGCGCGAGCGCGGTGCGCAAGCGCATGATGCATTCGAAAGCTGGCTCAGCGCCGACCGTGCGCGCGGTTTCGATCTGACGTCGCCGCCGCTGATGCGTGTCGCGCTGATCCGCATGACGGACGACGCTTGGCGTCTCGTCTGGACACGTCACCATTTGCTGCTCGACGGCTGGAGCACGGCGCGTTTCTTCGCCGACGTGCTGCGCGACTATATCGAGCCGCCGCGTCCGCAACCCTTTGCGGCGCCCGCCAAAACGCGCTATCGCGACTTCATCGCGTGGCTGGCCGCACGCGACGCCGACAGCGAGCGCGCCTTCTGGCTGCAGCGTCTCGCGTTGCTCGACGAACCGACGCGGGTTGCCGGGCGCGAGTCCGCGAGCGGCCGCGAGCCGCGGCATCTCACGCGGCGGGAAACGATCGACGCAGCGACCACAGCGCGCCTCACCGACACCGCGCGCCGTCTGAAGGTCACGGTCAACACGATGGTGCAGGGCGCGTGGGCACTCGCGCTGCAACGGATGACGCATCACACGGCCGTCGCGTTCGGCGCGACCGTCGCCGGCCGTCCAGATGCGTTGCCGGACGTCGATACCGTGCTGGGGCTTTTTATCAACACGCTGCCGGTGATTACCGCGCCGTTGCCGCAACGCCGGGCATCGGCATGGCTGCACGATTTGCAGCGCGACAACGCCGCAGCCGCGGAGCATGCGCATACGCCGCTCTATGAAATCCAGCAATGGGCGGGACAGGGTGGCGGCGCGCTCTTCGACACCTTGGTGGTGTTCGAAAACTATCCCGTGGATGAACCCTGGCAAGGACGCGACGAGCGCGCGCTCAAACTGCGTGAATTGCGCAATATCGAAGCAACCGACTTCGCGCTCACGCTGTTGATCGAAGCGGGCGCGACGCTTACGATCGACTACGGTTACGACGCCGCGCAACTCGACGAAACGCGTGTCGCCGCGTTGCATCGCGCATTTGCCGCGTGCCTCGCGGGCTTGATCGCCCATCCGGATGCGCCGCTCGGCACGATTTCGATTTCCACCGCCGGCGATCTGGCCGCGCTGGCGCGTTTCAATTCGACCGCGCAAGTGTGGCCGGACACACAGCAGCAGGCGCTGCATCGCCAGTTCGAACAGAAGGCATTGGCGTTGCCCGACGCGATTGCGCTTGAATATGTCGACGCGCAAGGGCGCACGCAGCAAATGACCTACGGCGAACTCGATGCGAGCGCCGATCGCGTCGCCGCCTCGCTCGTCGAAGCCGGCGTGCGTGCGGACACAGCGGTGGCGCTTTGCGTCGAGCGTTCGTTCGAGATGGTCGTGGCGCTGATCGGCGTGCTCAAAGCGGGCGCCGCGTATCTGCCAATCGATCCGGACTATCCGGCGGACCGCATCGCCTATCTGCTCGATGACGCGAAGCCCGCTGTCGTGCTGACGCAGCCGCATCTGCTGGAAGGTGTCATGGCGGCGGTTGGCGATAACGGCGTGAAGATCCTCACCGTCGACGCACTGCGCGGCGCCGACTTCACGCTCAGCGCTCCTGTGCCAGTCGCGCCCGATCAACTTGCCTACCTGATCTACACGTCCGGTTCCACAGGCAAGCCCAAGGGCGCGGGCAATACGCATCGCGCGCTGGCGAACCGCATTGCCTGGATGCAGGACGCGTATCGCCTCGACGCCAACGACGTCGTGTTGCACAAGACGCCGTTCGGTTTCGACGTGTCGGTATGGGAGTTCGTGTGGCCGCTCGCCATCGGCGCGAAGCTCGCCATCGCGGCGCCCGGCGACCATCGCGATCCGGCGCGCCTCGTCGCGGCCATCGAAACACATCGCGTCACGACGCTGCATTTCGTGCCGTCGATGCTCGCGGCCTTTGTCGCTCATCTGGAAGACTTTCATGCGGCGGCGCGCTGCGCGAGCATCGAGCGAATCGTCGCCAGCGGCGAAGCGCTCGCGCCGGAACTGGTGGCGCGGGTCGCCAAACAATTGCCGCACGCGCGGCTCTATAACCTCTACGGCCCGACGGAAGCCGCCATCGACGTTTCGCATTGGACGTGCGAGGCGCGCGATGCCGACGCGGCGTCCGTGCCGATCGGTCATCCGATTGCCAACCTGCAATTGCACGTGCTCGACGCGGCGTTGCAACCGCTGCCGCAAGGCGCGATCGGCGAACTGTACCTGGGCGGCGTGGGGCTGGCGCGCGGCTACCTCGGCCGCGCCGCACTGACGGCGGAACGCTTCGTTCCCGATCCGTTCTCGCACGGCGCGCGGCTCTATCGAACCGGCGACCTTGCGCGTCGCCGCGCGGACGGCGCGCTCGACTATCTCGGCCGCCTGGATACGCAGGTGAAATTGCGTGGTCAACGGATCGAGCCCGGTGAAATCGAAGCGTTGCTGCGTGCGGCGCCGGGCGTGCACGACGCGGTGGTGATCGTGCGTGACGAGCAACTGATCGGCTACGTGGCGTGCGGCGCGGACAACGCACTCGATACGCAGGCGCTGCTCGACGATTTGCGTGCGCGACTGCCGTCGTACATGGTGCCTTCGTATCTGATCGCGATGGACGCGCTGCCGGTCACGCCGAACGGCAAGTGCGACCGTCACGCATTGCCGGCTCCTGTGCGTGGGACCGCCTCAGAAAGCGCTGTCTGCGTGGCCGCCACGGAGACGGAGCGTGAACTCGCCGAGATCTGGAAGCGGGTGCTGCGCGTCGACACGATTGGCCGCGACGATGACTTCTTCGCGCTGGGCGGCCACTCGCTGCTCGCAACGCAAGCCAACGCTCAGGCGAATCTGCACTGGACGCTGATCCTGCCGCTACGCACCCTGTTCGACGAGCGCACCTTGCAGCGCTGCGCCGCCGCGATCGACCGCGCGCTCGCCGAGCGAGACGCGCACGGCGCAGGCGATACCGCGAGCGCGATCGATGCGCTCCTCGACGAATTCGAACTGCAATGAGCCAACACGTCGGCCCGTACTGAGACCACTTAGCATGACCACTGCCAAACCGGATCTGCTGTCCCTCGCGTCACGCTTCGCGCTGTTGCCGGATGTGCAGCGCAAGGCCTTTCTCACGAAACTCGACGCCGCCGGCATCGACTTTCGCGTGCTGCCGATTCCGCCGCGCGCCGAGCGCACCGCAAGCGTGCCGGCTTCGTTCGCGCAAACGCGTCTGTGGCTGCATGCGCGGATGATCGACGAACCAGCCGCGTATCACATAACCGAACGGCTGCGACTCGACGGCGCGCTCGATGCCAACGCGCTGCGTCTTTCGTGCGACGCGCTGATCGCGCGCCACGAAGCGCTACGTACGACTTTCGCCGAAAGCGGCGACGGCGTTTTGCAGACGGTGCATGCTCCCTCGCGCTGCCCATGGCACGCCAGCGATGTGAGCGCGTGGCCCGCGGATCAGCGCGAGGCGCGTGCCGCCGACATCGCACGGATCGATGAAGCGAAGTCCTTCGATCTATCGCTCGGTCCGCTGATGCGCGCGCATCTGATCCGTCTCGATGCGAACACGCATTGGCTCGCGTTGACGACACATCACATCGTCTCCGACGGCTGGTCTTCGGATGTGATACTGGCGGAGCTGGCATCGTTCTATCGCGCGTATGCGAAGAGCGAGGCGGTCTCGCTCGCGCCGTTGCCGATCCAGTACGCCGACTTCGCGTTGTGGCAGCGTCGCTGGCTCGATGCGGGCGAACGCGAACGCCAGTTGTCGTTCTGGCGCGATCGGCTGGATGCGAATCGCGACGTGCTGATGTTGCCGGGCGCCGCGCCGCGTCCGGCGCAGCGCAGCGCGCGTGGCGCACGGCATCGTTTCGTCCTCGATGCCGCGCTCGTGCAGCAAGTGAAGACACTGGCCCATGCGCAGCGCGCGACGCCGTTCGCCGTACTGCTGGCGGCGTTGAGTGCGTTGCTCGCGCGTTCGTCGGGTGAAACGCAGATTCAGATCGGCGTGCCCGCGGCCAATCGCGAGCGCGGCGAAGTGGCCGGTCTCGTCGGCTTCTTCGTGAACACGCTTACGCTTGCCACGCCGGTTCCGGCGACGCAGCCATTCGCCGCGTTGGTCGGCGCGACGCAGCAAACGCTGATCGACGCCCAATCGCATCAGGACGTGCCGTTCGAACAGGTGGTCGAAGCGCTCGGCGTGGTGCGCAGCGCGAGTCATCATCCGCTGTTTCAGGTGATGGCCGCATATGGAGCGCGGCGTCGTTTGCCGTCGCTCGCGGAAGTGCGCATGACGGAGTTGCCTTCCGGTGCGCCGTTCGCCAAGTTCGATTTGACGCTGAGCTTCGAGGAACGGAACGACGGTTCGATCGATGCGTACTTCATCTACGCGCTCGATCTATTCGACGCCGATGCGATAGAGCGCCTCGCTGCGCGATTCATCGAGTTGCTGTCGAACGCGACGGCGGCATCGGCCACTGCGATTGGCGACTTGCAATGGCTACCGGAAGCGGAGCGCGCACAACTCGACGCATGGAATAGCACCGCAACCCCTTCTGAAACAGTATTCAGACCGGTGCATGAGCGCGTGGCCGACCACGCAAGAGCGCGGCCGGATGCACGCGGCGTCGCGGATATGAACTGCTCGCTCACGCGCGGTGAAGTGGATGCGCGAGCCGCGCGTTTGGCGCAACGCCTCGTCGCGGCAGGCGTGAGTGCGGAGATGCGGGTCGGCGTCGCGTTGAGCCGCTCGGTGGATCTGCTGGTCGGTCTGATCGCGGCGCTGAAGTCGGGCGGAGCGTTCGTTCCGCTCGATCCGAGCCATCCGCGTGAGCGTCTTGCACAGATTCTCGACGACGCGCAGATCACGCACGTCATCACGGAACGCGGGAGTCTCGCTGCGTTGCCGGCGTCGGACCGTTTGCGATTGTGGCTGATCGACGAGGAGCCGCATGCTGACGAGCCCTTGGCAGCGGACGTCGAGTTGCCGCGCGTGTCGCCGCACCAGGCGGCGTATGTGATTTATACGTCCGGCTCGACAGGCAAGCCGAAGGGCGTCGTGGTCGATCACGGTTCGTTCGCGCTGCATTGCGCGGCGATCGCGGAGCGCTACGGCGCGGGCGAGCGTGACGTGTTCCTGCTGTTCCAGTCGGTCAATTTCGACGGCGCGCATGAAGGCTGGTTCTCGCAATACATGTCCGGCGCGGCCGTGGCCGTCACCGCGGACACATTGTGGCCGCCCGCGCAAACCTGCCGGATGATGGCGCGCGAAGGCGCGACCATGACCTACGTGCCGCCAGGTTGCGCAACCCAACTCGCCGAATGGGCGATCGCGCACGGTGCGCCGCCCAGCTTGCGTTCGCTGACGGTGGGCGGTGAAGCCACCTCGCGCGAAGCGTTCGCGCTGATGCGCCGGGCGTTTCCGAACGCGCGCATCGTCAACGGATACGGGCCGACCGAAACCGTCATCACGCCGATGCTGTGGATGTTCTACCCAACCGACGACACCGCGAAGCTCGCGGACAGCGCCTATTTGCCGATCGGCACGTTGGTCGGCGCGCGCTCGGCGCACGTGCTCGATGCACGCTTGAATCCGCTGCCGGTCGGCGTGATCGGCGAGTTGTATCTGGGCGGCGAGGGCGTGGGTGTCGCGCGCGGCTATCTGGACCGGCCGGCGCTCACGGCCGAGCGCTTCGTGCCGGATCCGTTCGGTCCACCGGGCGCACGGCTCTATCGTACGGGCGACCTCGTCAAGCGGCGCGCGGACGGCGTGTTTGACTTTATCGGCCGCGTCGATCATCAGGTGAAGCTGCGCGGCTTGCGGATCGAACTCGGTGAGATCGAAGCGCAACTCGCCGCGCACGACGATGTGCGTGAAGCCGTGGCGATCGTGCATGGCAAGGGCGCGCAAGCCGCGCTGGTGGCATACGTGGAATTGAGTGCCGAAGCGCGCGAGCGCAGCACGCGCGCGGATGCGGCGGAGCTCGACGCGCATCTGCGTCACACGTTGCCGGATTACATGGTGCCCGCGCACATCGTCGTGCTCGACGCATTGCCGCGCAATGCCAACAGCAAGGTGGACCGCGCGGCATTGCCGGAGCCGCAGCGAGTCGCGCGGGTCTATCAGGCGCCTGCTGCGGGACTCGAAAGCGCGCTTGCGCAGATTTTCCGCGAAGTGCTGGGCGTGGAGCGCGTCGGCCGCGCCGATCATTTCTTCGAACTCGGCGGGCATTCGCTGGCCGCAGTTCGTGTGGCGACGCGCGTGGCCGAGCGGCTCGCGCGTGATGTGCCGGTGCGTACGCTCTTCGAAGCACCGACGCTCGCGCAATACGCGCAACGGGTGCTGGCTTCGGCCCACAGCGAAGCGCTGGCCGATGCGGGCAACGACGCTTCGAGTGGCGCTTCGAATTCACAACCGATAGCGGACGCGAACGGCATTCTGCCGCTTTCTTCCGCGCAATTGAGCTTGTGGTTCCTGTGGCGCTCGCAACCGGAGAGCGCGGCGTACAACATTCCTGTTGCGCTGCGTTTGCGTGGCGCGCTCGATGTCGATGCGTTGCGCGAAGCGTTTGCTCAAGCGGCCGCGCGGCATCCGGCGCTGCGTGTGCGGCTGGTTGAACGCGATGGGCAGTTGCCGGGTCAGCGCGTGGCCGAGCCGGCGCCGTTCGATCTGCGCGTTGTCGATCTATCTGGCGATCGATCGGACACGATCCGCGAGAGCGCCGCTGTCGCGCTCACCGACGAAGACGCGCTCACGCCATTCCATCTGCTCGACAATGCGCCGCTCTGGCGTGTGCGCCTATTGCGTCTCGCGGAGCGCGATCATGTGTTGTCGCTGGTCGTGCATCACATCGTGTCGGACGGTCAGTCGATCGATCTATGGCTCGACGACGTGCGCGCCACATATGTCGCGATCGTGCGCGGCGCGTCGCCGAGAGCTTCGGTGGTGGGAACGGCTGAGAATCGAGAGCTGGTCTTGCCGGTCGCCGCGCCGCGAGCGCGTCTGTCGTTCTGGCGCGATGCATTGGCCGACGCGCCGTCGCAGGTGCTGCCGTCGCCGTCGTCGGGCCGTGCCGTGTCGCCCACCTGGAGTTGCGGCCGTCTCGCGTTCGAATTCAGCCCGGCGCTCGTGCGCCGCGCCCGCTCGATGGCGCTCGAAGTCCACGCCACCTTGCCCATGCTGCTGCATGCCGCGCTGAACGTGGCCTTCTATCGCGCGACGGGCGCCACCGATCAACCGGTCGGCGTTCTCGCCTCCACGCGCGAACTGACCGGCGAGGCCGCGCGCCGCGCGCTCGGACTCTTTATCAATGCGGTCGTCGTGCGCACGCGGCTCGCGAAAACCGACACACCCACGACGCTGCTCGCCGAAGTCCGTGACGCCGCGCTCGCCGCTTATGCGCACGCTGACACGCCGTTTGCCGACGTGGTCGCGGCGTTGCGCGCTCCTCGTACCGAAGCGGCCAATCCTTTGTTCTCAGTGATGTTCAACTACCTGCGCCCGGCGGCAACAGCGGAACGCGACTGGGCCGGCCTCACGCTCGACGATTTCAACGACGTGCGGCACCGCGTGGTGTTCGAACTGGAACTGGATGTGGTCGAGCATGCCGACGGGCGCGTGACCGGCGCCTTCTCGTACGCGAACGAGCTGGTGGACGGCCGCTTCGTCGAGATACTGACCGCAGACTATCTGGACGTGGTGCAACAGTTCGTCGATGCACCGCATGAGCAACTCGGTGCTTCAGCCGCGCGCTTTGCACTGGAGTCCGCCAGCGTTGCGGCCGGCACGCAGGCGCGCGCGACCTCTCACGACAAAGCATCGCAACGCGCGCAGGCGCTCGAACGCGTCTGGAGCGATCTCTTCGAAGGCAACACGCCCGCGCATCACGACGACCTGTTCGAAGCGGGCGCGAGTTCGTTCGACGTGGTCCGCTTCGTCGATGCCGCGCGGGCCGCCGGCCATGCGTTGGAAATCGCCGACATGTTCGCCGCGCCGACCTTCGCACAGCTTGGGGCGCGGCTCGTTGCGCGGGGATCGAGCGTCGTCGAGTTACGGGACGACGCATGAGCCCAGTAAGAAAGCCGGCAAAAACCGCAGTCAATAAAAACCGCATCAATCACGAAAGATTTTTCACCGGCCCGCGCACGCGGGGCGCCGGCTTCCACCGATAAGGACCTGCGACATGCACAGAGACACCGTATTTGATCTGATCGGAATCGGCTTCGGACCGTCGAATCTTGCGCTTGCCGTGCGCCTCGCCGAAGAGGCCGGCGTGCCGGATCTCGCGCATTGCTTCATCGAGCGTCAGCCGGAATTCGGCTGGCATCGCGGCATGCTGCTCGATGATTGCCGGATGCAGATTTCCTTCCTGAAGGATCTTGTGACAATGCGCGATCCGAAAAGCCGCTTCACGTTCATCAATTATCTGTTTGAGCGTGGACGTCTGGCGGATTTCGTCAATCTGAAGAACTTCTATCCGACGCGTGTGGAGTTCCACGATTACCTGAGCTGGGTCGCGGCGTCGTTCGACGATCGCGTGAACTACGGGCAAACCGTGACCGGCATCGAAGCGGTCAAGAGTGCAGCCAACACGAACGACGTCGAAGCGCTGCGGGTTTTCTCGCGCGACAGCGAGGGCCGCGAGTGGCAGCGCGTGACGCGGGCGCTGTCGGTCGGCATCGGCGGCGGTCCGCAGGTTCCGGAAGCCTTCGCCGCGCTGGGTACGCACAACATCGTGCATTCGTCGCAGTACCTGACGTCCATCGACCGCGCGGTCGGACCCGCGGGCGGCGCGCGAAAACGCGTGGCGGTGATCGGCGCGGGACAGAGCGCGGCCGAGGTGTTCGTCGATCTGACGCGCCGCTTTCCGCACGTCGATGCGAGCCTCGTCATCCGCTCGAGCGCGCTGAAGCCCGCCGACGACAGCCCTTTCGTCAACGAGATTTTCAGCCCGGCCTTTACCGATATCGTCTACGCGCAGCCGCGCGACGGCCGCCGTTCGCTGATCGAGCGCTTTCGCGACACCAACTACGCGGTGGTCGATCGTCCGCTGATCGAGCAGATCTACGAGATGCTTTACTTGCAGAACGTGTCCGCCGATCCGCGGCACCGGCTGCTCGCGAACACCGGCATCGAAACGGCGGTGCGCACGGCGGGCGGCCAGATCGAACTCACATTGCGTGATCGTCTGAGCGGCCACGCGCGGGCCGAGCAGTTCGACGCGCTGGTGCTCGCGACGGGCTATCGCCGCGACACGCATTTCGAACTGCTGGATGGCCTCGCACCGCATCTCGGCGATGCGCTTGCGCAAGGCAACGTCGAACGCGATTATCGGCTCGCCACGCCGGCGAGTTTCAAACCGCGCGTTTATCTGCAGGGCTGCTGCGAAGACAGTCATGGGCTGTCCGACACGCTGCTGTCGGTGCTCGCGCTGCGCTCAGACGAAATCGCCGCGTCGCTCGCGCACCACGCATCGCAGGACCGGCCGGCCGGCCGGACACAACAGGCACAAGAAAACGCGACAAACGTGGGCCGCATGGCCTTCGCTCTTTAATAAAAGACGGCCGCTTCAGCCGTAGAAAAACCCGGTCCTGGCGTGCCACGACTCACACATAGGAAACCACTATGCCGAAGAAAAAACTCGTTTATATCTGGTCGCTGAGAAACGCAGCCGCCGACAAGGCCGGGCAAGACGTCGCGTACAAGAGCGGCACGCGCTACATGAAGTCGGTGCTGGAGTCACTCGTCGAGGCGCTCAACGACACCGAACTGGGCGACCAGTATTCACTCGAAAAAGTCATTTACGACGATGACGCCGGGTCCAGCGTGGATCGCGAGAAACTGAAGGAATACGGCTTCGCTTACGAACCGGGCAAGCGCTGGTTCTATCCGCCGAATCTGCGTGTGCAGGGCAAGCCGGTCAACGATCTGCTGCTCGCCATTCCATCGACGTACCGGCGTGAGCCGCTCGATGCGCCCGGACGACCGGCAGGCAAGAGCGCTTTCGAAAAGCATCTGCTAGATACGCTGGTGGAGTTGAAGGCCGATATCGTCGTGCTCGACGGGTTGTTGATCATTCTCGACGAACTGGTTCGGCCGGGCGCGCCGTTCTATCGCAAGATCGTAAACATTCATCCGGGCGTGACGCGCGCCGAATCGCCGTACGAGCGGCGCGGCGCCTATGCGACGCTCGATGCGCTCTACGGAGCGCGCGGCCAGAAGGTCGTCAACTGGAAGACGATGGAGACCGTGGCGGTCGAACCGCTCTATCTGACCGGCGCATCGTTTCACTATGTCGACAACGGTATCGATTCGGGCGAGGTGATTCACGACGTGCTGAATACCGAAATCGATAAGGACGATACGATCCTCGAACTGCGCTGGAACAATTTCAACCGCAGTCTTTTCCCGGCTTTGAATGAAGGGCTCGCGATGATGGCGGGCCAGAAGGTACAAGTGGAAGCGTGAGCGGTGAGGCGGCGTGTAGGCGCCGCTCCAAACTTATCTGCTTGCGCATCGCGCCGTCGATGAAGCGCTAACTAACACGCGTCGCATCGGGCTGGTTGTTGCTGCTGCTTCGCCGGCGCGGGCTTCTCGCTTTTTAGTCTTCTCGATGCGCTGCCCGAAATCACGAAACTGAGCGCGGCAAGCACCCACACGCCGACTCCGCCGTAGACCATCACCCAGCCGAAGCCCTGGATCAACGCGGCATGCACGACGCTGCCCGACGGGTCGATTTGCGCCAACACGGGCATCCCCGTTCTGACCGCTTCGACATCGCCCGCCGCAATCTTCTCCGCGAGTCTGCCGAGCGGCGCGGTGTCGAGCGTCTTCGGCAATTGCGTCTTCAGGTTAAAGAGAATCCCGCCGACCAGGATCGCACCCATCAACGCGATGTTGATTGCGAGCGTAATCATCCGCGCACTCATGTCGATGCCCGACGCCATGCCGGCGCGTTCCGCGGGAACCGCAGCGGTCGTCGTATTGGTGACGGGCGTATTGGTGAGACCGAGGCCCGCGCCCGCGATCATGCAACCTGGCAACAGGGTCCATGCGTTGGCATGCGCGGCGCCGCTGCCGTAACGCATCAGCATGAAGCCGACGCCGATCGTAAACAGTCCGACAGGTATGGCGATTCCCGAGCCGTAACGAAGTGCCAGACGTTCGCCAAGCGGCGGAAACAGCAGCGTCGGCAGCGTGTAGGCGAGCAACGCGAGTCCTGCGCTCACGCTGTCATAGCCGAGGCCGATCTGGAAGTAGATCGGCAGATAGATCATGAACGGCCAGAAGCTGAAGTTCATGCCCGCCGAGCCCATCAGTGCGCCGGAAAACTGCGGAATCCTGAACACGGAAAAGTCGAACATGGGCCGCGCATTGAGTTTCTCGGCAAACAGAAAAGCCACGAAAGCGACCAGCGTCGCCGCGATGATGAAGAGCGCACGTGGATTGCTGAAACCAAGCGCCGGAACCTGCGTGATGAAATACACGAGCCCGAACACCGCCAGCGACAACGTGACGATGCCGGCAACGTCGAGCGTATGCGCGTGCGGGTCACGCGATTCCTGCACGCCGCTGAAAACGAGCGTCAAGGTCACGACAGCGAGTAGCGCGTGCACCCAGAAGACCCATTGCCAACTCGACAACGCCACGATGGCTCCGCCGACGATCGGCCCAAAGCCGAGTCCGATACCGAAGATGATGCCCCACGCGCTGAATGCGCGAGCGCGTTCGGGGCCTTCGTTGAACTGATGCGATAGCACGGCCACCTGGCAGATCAGCATGGCGCCGCCGCTCGCGCCTTGCAGCACGCGCGCGACGATCAGCGTCGGCACGCTTTGCGCGAGTCCGCAGATCAACGAGGTGATGCCGAACAACGCGATGCCGATCACGAAGATGCGCCGGCGGCCGAACCGGTCCGCCAGTGTGCCGGTCGCCATCAACACGGTGGTCACCGCGAGCGTGTAGGCGTTCATGATCCACTGCATGCCTTTGAAGTCGCCGTGCAGCACGCGTTCGAGCGTCGGCAGGATCACCGGCACGCTGGAGATTTCGAGGCCGAACATCAGCGACGCAAGGCATACCGCGCCCAACGCCAAAGTGTTTTTGCGGAGCGAGAGGAAAGCGGCGGGTTGTGGGGTGTCGTCGCTCGCAACGCTTCGTGCACGATGCGCTTCGCGCGAGATCGGTTGACGTCGAACCGCTGCGTTCGTGCTGGGCCGTTGTGCACGCCGTGGCGGCGCGATCGGGTCTTGTGACATGGATATTCACCTCGTTAGTCGATGGGCTCGCCCACCATGGACTGTGTAATATAGGGGGAAATCACGTCCCGATTGACGCATAAAAATCCCGGAAATGCGTCTCCATGGGAACCAATAGGGCGAACAGATGAGCGACATCCTCGACGGCGTGACGACCTTCGTACGCGTGGTGGAAACGGGCAGTTTTGCGCTCGCGGCGGAGCGGATGAACCTGACCCGCTCGGCGGTCGGCAAAGTGATCGTGCGGCTGGAGAAGCGCCTCGGCGTGCGCCTGCTCAATCGCACGACGCGCAGCCAGCGTCTCACCGAAGACGGCCAGGCTTACTACGACCGCTGCGTGCGCGCGCTGGCCGAACTCGAAGCCGCCGAAGCCGATCTCGACTCTGGCCGACGCGAGCCCCAAGGCCGTTTGCGCGTGAGCGTGCCGCAGGCTTTCGGTCACTACTGCGTGGCGCCTGTGCTGCTCGGACTTGCGCGCAAGCATCCGCAATTGAAGATCGACATTTCGATTACCGACCGCTTCGTGGACGTGATTGAAGAGGGTTTCGATCTCGTGGTGCGCGTGGGCCCGCTCGCCGACAGCGTGAGCCTCGCCGCGCGCAAGCTCGGCATGCAGCATGCGAGTATCGGCGCCGCGCCGGCTTATCTCGCGCGTCATGGCACGCCGCGCAACGTGGAGGAATTACGCGGCCATGCGGTGATCGCCTACTTGCGAGCAGGATCGGCGCAGCCGTGGGATGTGGTCGACGTCGACGGGCAAATCCGCCGCGCGCAGGTTCAGCCGCAACTCGGTTTCGACGACATGAAAGGGATTGTCGATGCCGCTCTCGCCGGTTTCGGCCTCGCATGGCTGCCGAGTTGGCTATTGGCCCGTTATGAGAAAACAGGCGAGCTGGTGACGGTGATGGAGAATTGTTTCCGGCCTGCTCAGGAGATTCACCTGGTGTGGCCGAAAAGCCGCTATCTGCCGCTGAAAACGCGCTGTGCGATCGATGCGCTGGTTGCGGAGATTCCCGCCATGATCGGGACGCCCGCCAGGGGCGCCCCTCGTTCAAGCGATGCTTAGAACTGCAGCGTTGCGCTGGCTACGGCAGTGCGCGTGGGCGACGGCGCCACGTAGTAGCCCCACGCCGTCGTCCAGTAACGGCGGTTGAACAGGTTGTTGATGCCCGCGCGGAACGTCACGTCCTTGCCCGCGATCTTCGTCTCATAGCGGCCGCTCAGATCGAACGTGGTGTATGCCGGCACGAACTGAGTGTTCTGCGCATCGACGGCCTGGTTGCCGACGTACTTGCCGCCGAATGCCAGCGTCAGCGGACGCAGATACGACGGGTTGTATTCGATGCGGCCCGTCACGGTGAAGCGCGGCGCGCCGTAGATGCGCTTGCCTTCCACGGTCGGGTCGTTCACGTCCACGGCCTTCGTATCGAGCCACATCACGCCGCCCAGCACGCGCCATTCGCTCGTGACCGCAAGCCAGCCGCTCGCGTCGAGGCCTTGATAGCGTTTGGTGCCGTCCTGCACGAAGATATTGTCGACGTTCGTGTAGTTGTAACCCTGATCGACGCGGAACAGCGCGAGGTTGGCGCCCCACTTGGCGTGATCGGTCTTGAAGCCGACTTCGTACTGCTTGCTGCGCAGCGGGCCGAAGGTGTCCGGGTAGTTGAGGTTGGTGTTCGAAGCCGCCCCCCCTTGTTCCAGCGACTCCACGTAGCTCGCATACAGCGTCGAGTACGGATCGGTCTTGAACATCAACGCGAAGGTCGGCGTAACCGGGTCCGCCTGATACTGCGACGACACCGCGCCGCTCGGGTCGTACACGTGCTGCTGATATTGCGTGTAGCGCACGCCGACCAGTGCCGACAGACGCGACGTGAGTTGCACGGTATCGCTCGCGTACACGGCGGCTTGCGTGGTGCGCTGCTGACGGTACAGGTTCGAGCCGATGCTGACTTCGTCGTTGGTCAGCAACGTGCTGGCGTACAGATTGCCGTTGCCGAGGAAGTAGCCGTCGTTCCAACCCGTGCTGTTGCTGTACTCACTGGTTTGCGTCAGGAAGCCCGCGCCCACCACCACGTCGTGCTTGATGCTGCCTGTGTTGAAATGGCCTTGCACCATGCCGTCGACGTTCTGATAGAAGTAGCGCGTCATGGCCGCGTAGAGCGTGTTCGAGTAGTTGCCTGCAGGGTCGGTGACGAACAGCAAGCTATCCGAATTCGTGCGGTTCTCCTTGGCGAAGCGATACTTGATGCTCGCATGCCAGTTTTCGGAGATGCGGTAATCCAGGCCCGTGCCGAACGAGGCCATTTCGGTCTCATAGTAGTTCTGCGGTTGCGTGAGCGCGTGGGTGACTTTGCTCGCGTCGGGAATGCCGCCGGCGTCGGCGCCGAACATCAGGCCGAACAGCGTGCCGTTGGTTCTGCGCTTCTGGTAGAACGCGTCGGCGCTCCACGTCAGATCGGGCGTGATGCGGAAGTCGAATGCGAGCGAAGCGACCTGGCGGCGCACGTGGCCGTGGTCTTCGGCGGTGTTGCCGTTTTCGTTGGCGAGGTTCAGGCGATAGCCGAAACGGTCGTCATTGCCGAAGCGGCCGCCCAGATCCACCGCCTCGCTGAACACGCCGGCCGACTTGTAGCCGACCGAGATGCTGCGGTACGGCGTGTCGGTGGGGCGCTTCAACACGTAGTTGACGATACCGCCCGGCGAGCCGAAGCCGTACATGAAGCCCGACAGGCCCTTGAGCAACTCGACCTGCTCGAACGGTTCGAGCGAGAGGTCGGTATCCCACGAAGGGAAACTCTGGCCGTCCACCTTGACGCTGTTCAGCGTGTCGATCGGCATGCCGCGCACGGTGAACATGGAGTTTTCGCTGATCGCGTTCTCGCTGGTCACCGAGACCGCCGGATCGTACTTGTACAGATCATTGGCGGTCGTCGCGAACAGGTCCTGCGCTTCGTCGCTCGTCACGACGTGGGTCGAGAACGGCGTGTCCACCTGCTTGCGCGAACCCAGCGCGCCCGCGCTGATTGTGTCGGCCTGCGCCACGGTAGTGTCTTTCGACGCCGAGACGCTCACGGCCGGCAGCGTCGCGCCGGCGTCGCTGGCCGCGACCTGCGCCCAGCCCGAAGTCGATAGCGTGGAAAGCGTCAAACCGACGCTGGCGAGAAGCCCCGCGCTCAGCAGCGAGGGAGTGCGGCGTTGGCCGCGCACAAACGCCGGTCGGCCGGCGACAAAGAATATCTGCATGTTGTTTGAATTGGACAGAGTGACGCCTGTCACGCACCTGGAAAAGTGCGAAACGGCCTCAGCGACAGCGAGTGGTTGGAGTAATCGAAATGTAAGAACACAGGTGCGTTTAAATGGTAATGCATCTGATTCGCATTAACAATATATTTGTTGCGAGTTCTGAGTCATCTATAAGACATCTGTCATAAGACGACGCTAAATCGGCCGAAAGCCTTGTCTGGCGGGGCTCGACCCTCTTGATGGCGTTTCCGGGATATGTTTGTTTAGCAGCGAGTAGAGGAAAACACGCATATACTCACGGCTTGGCCGTAGAAAGTAGTGCCGTGCGTCGCGCCGCAATGTTGTTTTGCCGCAACGTGCTGGTCGGCACCGCCGAACGCTCTGTCTAACACTTCACCTAGCAAAGCACCGAACATGTCCACACCGCCGAAGATCATCTACACCCTGACCGACGAAGCGCCTGCTCTGGCGACTTACTCGCTGCTGCCGATCGTGAAGGCGTTCACGCGCTCGTCCGACGTGATCGTCGAAACGCGCGATATTTCGCTTGCCGGCCGGATCATCGCTGCATTCCCCGATTACCTGAGCGCGGAACAGAAGGGTCCCGACGATCTGGCGGAGCTGGGTGGACTCAGCACGCGTCCGGAAGCGAACGTCATCAAGCTGCCGAACATCAGCGCGTCGGTGCCGCAGTTGAAGGCCGCGATCAGCGAACTGCGCGATCAGGGTTACAAGCTCCCGGCGTATCCGGACGTCGCGAATACCGACGCCGAAAAAGACGTCAAGGCTCGCTACGACAAGATCAAGGGCAGCGCCGTCAACCCGGTGCTGCGCGAAGGCAATTCGGACCGCCGCGCGCCGCTGTCGGTCAAGAATTATGCACGCAAGCATCCGCACAAGATGGGCGCGTGGAGCGCGGACTCGAAGTCGCACGTCTCGCACATGAGCGGCGGCGATTTCTACGGCAGCGAAAAGTCGGCGCTGATCGGCGCAGCCGGTTCGGTGAAGATAGAACTGACGGCAGCGGACGGCTCGAAGACGGTGCTGAAGGAAAAGACGGCCGTGCAAGCGGGCGAGATCATCGACGCTTCGGTGCTGTCGAAGAACGCGCTGCGCAGCTTCATCGAAGCGGAAATCGCGGACGCGAAGGCGAAGGGCGTGCTGTTCTCGGTGCACCTGAAGGCCACCATGATGAAGGTGTCGGATCCGATCATCTTCGGTCACGTGGTGTCGGTGTTCTACAAAGACGTGCTGAGCAAGCACGCCGACGCGCTGGCGCAAGCCGGCTTCAACCCGAACAACGGCATCGGCGATCTGTACGCGCGCCTGAAAGACCTGCCGGCTGAAACGGTTGCCGCGATCGAAGCCGACATCAAGGCGCAATACGAACAGCGTCCGCAACTGGCCATGGTCAATTCGGACAAGGGCATTACCAGCCTGCATGTGCCGAGCGACGTGATCGTCGACGCGTCCATGCCGGCCATGATCCGCGAGTCGGGCAAGATGTGGGGCGCGGACGGCGCGCTGCACGACGCCAAGGCCGTGATTCCGGACCGCTGCTACGCGGACGTGTATCAGGCGGTGATCGAAGACTGCAAGAAGCACGGCGCGTTCGATCCGGTCACGATGGGCACGGTGCCCAACGTCGGCCTGATGGCGCAAGCGGCTGAAGAATACGGCTCACACGACAAGACGTTCCAGATCCCGGCAAACGGCGTGGTTCGCGTGACGGACGCGGCCGGCACGGTGCTGATCGAACACCAGGTGGAAGCAGGCGACATCTGGCGCATGTGCCAGACCAAGGACGCGCCGGTTCAGGACTGGGTCAAGCTCGCGGTCAATCGCGCCCGCGCCACCAACACGCCGGCCGTGTTCTGGCTCGACGCGGCTCGCGCGCACGACGCTCAGATCATCAAGAAGGTCGAGCAATACCTGAAGAACCACGACACCACCGGTCTGGACATTCGCGTCATGACGCCGGTCGAGGCGACCAAATTCTCGATCGAACGCATCCGCGCCGGCAAGGACACGATATCGGTCACCGGCAACGTGCTGCGCGACTACCTGACCGACCTGTTCCCGATCATGGAACTGGGCACGAGCGCGAAGATGCTGTCCATCGTCCCGCTGATGGCCGGTGGCGGCATGTTCGAAACCGGCGCGGGCGGTTCGGCGCCGAAGCACGTTCAGCAACTGGTCGAAGAAGGTTTCCTGCGTTGGGACTCGCTGGGTGAATTCCTGGCGTTGGCCGCGTCGCTCGAACATCTGAGCAGCGCGTATCACAACCCGAAGGCGCAGGTTCTGGCCAAGACGCTGGATCAGGCAACCGGCAAGTTCCTCGACAACGACAAGTCGCCGGCGCGCAAGGTTGGCGGTATCGACAACCGTGGCAGCCACTTCTACCTCGCGCTGTACTGGGCCGAAGCACTGGCCGCGCAAACCGAAGACGCGGCGCTGCAGGCGCAGTTCGCCGGCGTGGCGAAGGCATTGGCTGAGAACGAGGCGAAGATCGTCGAAGAACTGGCTGCGGCACAAGGCAAGCCGGTGGATATCGGCGGTTACTATCGTCCGAATGTCGAACTGACGAGCAAGGCCATGCGTCCGAGCGCCACGCTCAACAAGATCGTGGACGCGATTGCGTAAGGCATTGAGGCCGTAGGCTGCACAGAAACAAGCGGTAAACATGACGATGGCGCTTTCGAGCGCCATCGTCGTTTCTACGCCAACGTGGACAATGGCCATACCGGCCATCACACGTGAACGATTTCCCAATCGCTGAGTTTCTCTGGAATCTCGAGCGTCGACGTGTCGTCGGCTTCCGAGAGATGCGGGCAGATCAAGCCGCGGGCGAGGTCGTCCGCCGCCTGTTGCGGGCTGGCAAATTCACCGAGCGTTTCATTGCCGTAGGTCGCCTCCCAACCGTCCTGGCCCGGCAAAATATAGAAAGCACCCTGATTCGAACCGAAGCGAAAGCCTTTCATTTTTAGTCTCCCAAGTACCATTTAAAAACCGCGGTGCCGTGGCGGCTTCGTTCCAGAGGTTGGGATTCTTCAGACAGTGTTTTGTCTCTTCCCGCTCCGCTCGACTACTGAAGCGCCGGCTCTTGTAAAAGAGTCTACGTCAGCACGCAGCGGCGCAAGTGGCTGTGAGACGCTTCGTTGCTTATAAAATTATTGTTTATAAATAACGGCTTATCGATTCGGTTTCACGATATGCAACGTGGGGCGACATTGCGAAATGCCGAATTTGTGCCACGCACCACGATTTTTTACGAAGCGCGTGATCGTTCCGCATCGTGAAATTTTGAGGGTTTTGAGCGACGCTTGCGCCGAAGCGTGGCAGCCAGAAGACGCGAGGAGCGCCGCCGTCCTGTTCAACGTGCAATTCGGCGCAGGAAATCCAGCACCACGCGATTGAATTGCGCGGGCCTTTGCAGCGGCGCGAAATGGCTCATGCCGGGCAGCAGGATCAACTCCGCGCCCGGAATGCTGCGCGCGAGATAGTCGGCGTGTTCCGGCTTGATGAACTCGTCGTGCTCGCTCTGCACGATCGCGACCGGCACGCGAATCTTTGCCAGATCGTCGGCGGAATAGTTGGGCTCTGTTTTCATCATCGCGCTGACCGCGCCGACGAACGCCTCGAAGTCGCGCGGTGTCGCCGATAGCTGCGCGTAGTCTTTGGCATGGCGGCTGAAGCAGCGCTCGATAGCGGGCGTGGGTACAAACGGTTTGGTGCCGCTCGGATCCATATTGCAGCCGAAGAAGAACACGCCCGCTACGCGCTCGGGGGCCGTGGCGCCCAATACCATCGCGACGCAGGCGCCGTCGCTCCAGCCCACCAGCGCGGCGCGTTCGAGTTGCAGCGCATCCATGACGGCCAGCACGTCGAAGGCCATCAGTTCGTAGCGGTAGGGCCGCGCGTCGCGGGTGCTGCGGCCGTGGCCGCGGCTGTCGACGACCACCACGCGATGCCCCGCGTCGAGCAGCGCCGGAACCTGATAGCCCCAGTTGCCGCTGTGTCCGAGACCGCCGTGAAGCAGGATCACCGGCGCGCCTGCGCCATACGATGCGTACCAGATTCGCGCGCCTTCGTGCTCGACGTAGCCTTCGTCGCTCGGGACCGGCAGCGGCGCGGCGCCGTGGGCTTCGAAGTGTTCGAGGTCTTCGTCGTGCGGGTGGGTGGAGGGTTCCATTGCCGTTGTCTCCGCTGTGTCGACCGGAGTTGGCGCTTTTGGCGCGCTACTCCGGTCCTTGCAACATGCTGCGTTGTGATTCGCTAGGTTGCCAGCGTTGCCATCAGAAGATCAACAGACCTACGAGTTTTTGCATTCGGGCGGTGTGGGTCCGCCTCCTGTTGCCGTGTCATGCCGCACAATTGCCCCGTCATGACGGATCGAGCGTCATTCACAGGCGGGAAGACCGGCGCTCAGCTCGACACGTAAGCGACGTAGGGCCCCGTGCCACCACCCGTCGATGCACGGCCGGAAATGCCGTAATACACATGACGGCCATAAAAGAACGGCAGACCGAAGTCGAACTGCCGGGTCATGTAGATACCGAGATTGTTGAACGCGCTATTCCCCGATGATGTCAGCGTCGCGGCGTTCGCGATATTGAAGCCGAGCGTCACGCTCGCCGGATTGGTCCCTGCCAGCGTCGAAGTACGACCCACGGTCGCAGCCGGGATGTAGTACCCGGACGACGTGTCGCGAGCGATCGTCGTGTCCGGAAAGAACAGCACCGTCGAGCCCGAATCGAAGAACGTCTGCGTGAACGTGGTGCCGCCATATGACGACGTGAAGTCGCCATTCAGATCCGTCCGGAGAATCGGCGCGCCCGTGCCGTTCAGCACGTTATTGGCCTGCGTGTCGATGCCGAACACAAGCGTGCCTTGAGCGGTCGCGCTGCCGCTATCCAACACCTGCGCCATCTCCAGAATCACACCGTTGTTGTCTTGCGGGAAGCGCGCGACCGGATTGCTGATCTGTTTTGCGACGGGCACCGAGGTGGCATTGCCGGCATTGGTGTAATAGAACTGCGAGATCGTCGTCAGCGCACATTGCGAGCCGCAGTCCGTCGGGCTCACGCCGATGCCGAGAATGCCGTTCGCGCCGAGATCGGCCGCGCTCGCCAATTGACGGCCGACCTGGCATTCAGACGGTGCGGCAATGGTCAGCGCGGGATCGCCAATCACGTGGATCGGCACCGACGGGGCAACCTCGCTCGACAGCCCGATGTCCGCGAGATGCACCGAACCCCATGCATAACCGCTGCCGAACAATGCGCATTCAGCAAGCGGCAGGCCGCTCGACTGGTCCGTTTCGGCGGTGAGCGCACTGAACGTGGCGTTCGGGATCGCCGAGCGCACCAGTCGCAGCCCGAACGACGCCGTATCGACGATCACGTTCGGAATCGTCGTGCAACTCGTGGCTGCGTTGGAGCCGGGGGCGCAGATCTTGACGCTGACCATCGGCTGATTATGAATGCCTGTTGCGCTGACCGTGACCGACATTGTGTTGCCGGCATTGGCTGGTGTGGGCACGGCGGAGGCGTCGACGGCGAGCACGTTGGGTGTCGAGTCGGTGACGAGGGGATTGGACGTCGTGTTGCCCGGGCCCACCGGCGCACTGGCGGCAACTGGTGCGTTGGCCGTTGCGTTGTTGCTGGAGCCGCCACCCCCGCCGCAGCCGGCGAGACTGAGTGCCAACCCGAGCCCGAGCCCCGCGGCAATAATCCTTGCGATTTTGCGCACTGTTGTTCTCTCTCTAATGATTTTAATGAGTTACTTGATATCGTCAGCGCTCACGCCTTGCGGCAGCGCTTGCGGTAAATAGGCACGGCCCACGAACGCGCCCATATGGCCGCCGGTCTCCACGACCAGCGCCGACTGATGCACGACGGCGGGCCCGTAGCCGCCGCCTTGCGTGGCGTGGGCGTCGGTGAGTGCCTGGACGTAAGTCGGGAAATAAGTGGCGAGCAGTGTCTTGAGCGGCGGCATGGTCGGGCCTTCCCAGCTCAAGGCAAACACCGTATTGCCGGCGCTGATGTACTCGCTTACGACGGTGCCCGAGGGCAGCGTGGTCTGGCTCACCGTGTAATTCGCCGAGGCCGCATTGCCGCTGGCGGCGAAGCGCGCCACTGCCGCGTTATTCTGGCCGGCCGCCCCTGCGCTCGTGCTGCTGGCCGTGACCGGATAGGTCGGTGCGCCGCCCAGTGCCGCATACGCCGGAGCGGTCAGCGCTGTCAGAGCGAACGAAGCCGCGGTCGCCGCGAGTATTCGAAATTGACTCATTATCAGTTTTCGTTTTCGAAGTTTTGGAGTTTTGGAAACACGCGCGAGCGGTCTTTAATCCCCCGAACTCCCGCGAAGCCGATATTAGCGCGGGAGTGTTAAATTAAATCAGACGATTAACGGCGATATTCGGGCTCTGTTTGAAAATGAAAGCTAACGCGCATTCGGCTGCTGTTCATTTCTCGCCGAGCTTCTCGATCAGCATCGAAACGAAGGTCTCGGTTACGGGCGGCAATGTCCGGCCGCGCTTTTTGATGAGCGCGATAGGGCGAGTGAATGCGGGGTCGTCGACCGCGCGCACGATCAACTCGGGCTCCGCCCTGACTTCGCGGGCCGACTCCGGCAGGATCGTTACGCCGAGGCCGGCGCGCACCATTGCGACCGCGGTCATCATGTAGGTCGGCTCGCACGCGATCTCCGGCGTGCAGCGGGCGTTCGCGAAAGCGCTATCGACCACCGCCCGCACGCTCGTGCCTTGCGCGGTCAACACGAGCGGCGCGGCCGCGAGATCGGCCAGCGTGATGCGCCGCCGCCGAGCGAGCGCATGCCGTTTCGGGAACACCGCAACCAGCCGGTCGATGCCCGCATGCAGCACCTCGAAAGCGGCATCGTCGAGCTGGCCGCCGGTCAGCCCGATGTCGACCTCTTCGTTGCGCACCAACGTGTTGACCATGCTGGCGACCACGTCGCGCACATGAAAGCTCACGCGCGGCACGGCCTTCTTGATGTCCTGCACGAGTTCGGGCAGGACGCTGGCCGCGAACGTCGGCAAACAGGCGATCCGTACCGTACCGCTTGCGCCAACGCCCAGGGCGCGCGCGTCGATCAACACATGCTCCATGTCATGCAGCGACTTCTGTAGCAGTGGCAGCAATTCACGGCCGGTCGGTGTGAGTGCGACATTGCGGCTGTTGCGGTCGAATAGGCGCATGCCGACCGTTTCTTCGAGCCGGCGAATCTGCACCGTCAGCGCCGGTTGCGACAGATGCAGCCGCGTCGCCGCGCGCGTGAAGCTGCCCGTTTGCGCGACGGCGATAAACGCGCGGATGTCCCGAAGATTCAGATCCATGATGGTTTGTAATTGCTGCGATCAAATCATTTCAATTGATTTATAGCCGCT
Organism: Paraburkholderia sp. BL25I1N1; assembly: GCF_003002025.1. GTDB lineage: Bacteria > Pseudomonadota > Gammaproteobacteria > Burkholderiales > Burkholderiaceae > Paraburkholderia. The sequence continues at coordinate 123,139 of NZ_PVZB01000003.1, read as the reverse complement.
TCGAACTTACGCTGGATCGCAGTAAAAAACAATCTTTGGAGACAAGCACATGCTGCCATTACTGGGGCTCGCAACCATCGTCGTGCTGCTCGGCGCGATTCTGTCGAAACGCATGTCGCCGCTGGTGGCGCTCATCATCGTGCCGATTGCGGCGTCGCTTATCGGCGGCTTCGGGTTTCAGACCAGCAAGTTCGTGATCGACGGGCTCAAGAATCTCGCGCCGGTCGTCGGCATGTTCGTGTTCGCGATTCTGTACTTCGGCACCATCACTGACGCGGGCACGCTCGATCCGATCATCGACCGCATTCTGCGCGCCGTCGGCACGCGGCCCACGCGCATCGTGATGGGCACTACGCTGCTCGCGCTGCTGATCCATCTGGACGGCTCCGGCGCTGTCTGCTTTCTGGTCACGATTCCGGCCATGCTGCCGCTCTACGATCGCCTGAAGATGGATCGGCGCGTGCTGGCGGCGGCGGTTTCAATGGCGGCCGGCATCAACTTTTTGCCGTGGACAGGGCCGATGATTCGCGCCTCCGCGTCGCTGCATCTGCCGATCTCGGCGCTGTTTAATCCGCTGATTCCCGTGCAGGCGATCGGCCTCGTGTTCGTGTTCGGCATGGCGTTCTGGCTCGGCCGGCGCGAGGAAAAGCGGCTCGGTCTCACGGCCGCGAGCGGGTCGGTGCCCATGCCCAAACGCGAACTGACGCCCGAAGAACAGGCTCTGCGCCGGCCGAAAAACTTCTGGTTCAACATCGTGCTGACGCTGGTCGTACTCGGCACGATGGTCGTGATGGGCGAGAAGATTCCACCGGCGATCATGTTCATGGTCGGTCTGTGCATTGCGCTGATGGTCAACTATCCGAACGTGGACATGCAGCGCAAACGGATCGACGCGCATGCCCGCGCGGCCTTGATGATGGCGGGCATTCTGCTGGCGGCCGGCGTGTTCACCGGCGTCATGCAAGGCAGCGGCATGCTGAAGGCGATGGCGCAGGCGGCGGTCGGGTTCGTGCCGCCCGCGATGGCCGGCCATATTCCCGTCGCGCTCGGCTTGCTGTCGATGCCGCTCAGCATGTTGTTCGATCCTGATTCGTTCTACTTCGGCGTGCTGCCTGTGATCGCGGAAGTGGCTGGCCAACTCGGCGTGCCCGCGGTGCACGTCGGCCAGGCCGCCTTGCTCGGCCAGATGACCACCGGCTTTCCGGTTAGCCCGCTGACACCGGCCACGTTTCTCGTGGTCGGCCTGTGCGGAATCGATCTCGCCGACCATCAGAAATTCACGTTCCCCTTGCTGTTCGGCGCGTCGATCGTCATGACGATTGCTTGCGTCGTGCTGGGGATATTCCCACTGTGAGCATCACTGAACGAACGGATGTGACGAGCATGACAGCCACTCAATTTCAACGGACCGTGCGTATCGGCGCGGGCGCGGGTTATTCCGGCGATCGCATCGAACCGGCGGTCGAACTGGCGGAACACGGCGCGCTCGATTACCTCGTCTTCGAGTGCCTCGCGGAGCGGACAATCGCGATCGCGCAACAGGCGCGCAGCAAAGAGGCCGAACTCGGCTACGACCCGTTGCTCGAAACGCGCATGAAGGCGGTGTTGCCGGCCGCGTTGCGCAACGGCGTGCGGATCATTTCGAACATGGGTGCCGCGAATCCGCTCGCGGCGGCGCGCAAGACCGCGGAAATCGCGCGCTCGCTCGGTCTCGGCGACGTGAAGATTGCCGCCGTCACCGGTGACGACGTGCTCGACGTGGTGCGTCAGGGCGACTTCAGCTTCGTGGAATCCGGAGAATGTGTCGCGGACTACAAGGAGCGGCTCGTGTCCGCAAACGCGTATCTCGGCGCGAGCGCGATCGTCGATGCGCTTGCGGCCGGTGCGCAGATCGTGTTGACCGGACGCGTGGCCGATCCTTCGCTGTTCGTCGCGCCGCTGATTCACGAATTCGGCTGGCGCATGGACGACTGGCAGACGCTCGGCCAGGCGACGGTGATCGGGCATCTGCTCGAATGCGCGGGGCAAATCACCGGCGGCTACTTCGCGGACCCGGGCTTCAAGGATGTTCCTGACCTCGCGAGACTCGGCTTTCCGATTGCCGAAGTCGGGCAGGACGGCGCCGTGGTCATCACCAAGCTCGCGCAAGCCGGCGGACGCGTCACTGAAGCGACGTGCAAGGAACAACTGCTGTACGAGATTCACGATCCGCAGCGCTATCTGCAACCGGACGTGGTCGCGGATTTCTCCCAGGTTCGCGTCGCGCAGGAAGCGCCGGATCGCGTTCGCGTGCGCGGCGGGCGAGGCACGCCGCGCACGGATACGTTGAAGGTGTCGGTTGCTTATTTCGATGGCTATATCGGCGAAGGGCAAATTTCCTATGGCGGTCCGGGCGCGTTGGCGCGTGCGCGGCTCGCACTCGATATCGTGCGGGAACGGCTCGTGTTGACCGGTGTGGAGACGCGTGAATTGCGCTTCGATCTGATTGGCGTGAACGCATTGCATGGCGAAACCGCGGCTGCCGGTTACGCCGAGCCGTACGAAGTACGAGCGCGAGTGGCGGGGCGCACGGCCTCGCTCGCGCAGGCCGTGCAACTCGGTAACGAGGTGGAGACGCTTTACACCAACGGTCCGGCGGGCGGAGGCGGCGTCACGAAGTCGGCGCGCGAAGTCGTCGCGGTGCAATCGGTTTTGCTGCCGCGCGAGCATGTGACGCCGGCGTTCTCGATGGTGGAGGCGTGAGATGAAATTACGTGAACTGGCTCATTCGCGCACCGGCGACAAAGGCAATACGCTGAACATCTCGGTGATCTGTTACGACGCGAAGCATTACGAACATCTACGCACGGTACTGACGCCGGAACGCGTGAAGGCGCATCTGCGTGATGTCGTGCAGGGCGACGTGGTGCGCCATGAACTGCCCACGATTGCAGCGTTTAACTTCGTGCTCGGCAATGCGCTCGGCGGCGGTGTAACGCGTTCGCTCGCACTCGATGCGCACGGCAAGTCGCTGAGTTCGGCGTTGATGGATCTCGATGTCGAGGCGCCTGCCTCGTAGTGCGCTGATACGTTTGCGGCTGCCTCGGGCGTCCGCTTCTTCCCAGGGCGGCACTGGCCGCCACGCTTCGATCAACTCATCGATAAAAAGCCGCACCTTCGGCGTGAGATGCCGGCGCGTCGGATAGAGGGGGCATCGCGTACGGTGCGATCCCGCTGAGCCTCAGCATCTGGATGCAATGGACGCCGCCGGAACGCCCTGAGGCGGGTTCGTCGATGTTCGTGAGCACCGTGCAGACTCCGATCGCGCTCGGCTCGCTGGCGAGCGGCACGGTGGTCGATCACTTCCGCATCGCCTCGACTATGCACTTCGGCGGCTTGACCGCGGTGCTGAGCTTGCTCGTGATCATGACGTTCAGCACACGTCGCGCGAGCCTCAAGGACGTGCTCGACAAGTAACCGGTGCGCTGTTGAAACACAGTTGCCGCGCCATTGAAACAATCGGTGACGGCTGTGCAGTCCAGCAGGCGCAAGGGTTTCAGCGCATTGCGGACTGCAGGCTCCCAAGTCTTCGGAGCCGCGGCCCGTTTTTCTCGATGATCCGCGCCTATAGATTGTCATCAACGCCAGACAGTGTTCGGAACGCTCGGCGGCAATCATTCCCCGGATCACATCGAGAGAGAAAACATCATGAGCAAGCTCTTTACGTCGGTCAAAGTAGGACCTTATGAATTCGCGCACCGCGTGGTGCTCGCACCGCTGACCCGCATGCGTGCCGAAGACGGCGCGCGCCCCGGCCGCCTGATGGTCGAGTATTACGCGCAACGCACTTCCGCAGGCGCATTGCTGATCGGCGAGGCGACCATTGCCGCCGTTGAAGGCAACGGCTACCTCGGCGCGCCCGGCCTTTACGACGACAGCCAGATCGCCGGCTGGCGCGAAGTCACCGACGCGGTGCACGCGAAGGGTGGCAGGATCTTCCTGCAGCTCTATCATGCGGGACGTCAGTCGAACGCTGAGTTGCAGCCGCAAGGACGGCGTCCGGTGGGCCCGTCGGAAGTGCTGCATGGCGGCGTCGCTTACACCACGGCCGGCTGGATTCCCAACACGCCGAACCGCGCACTGGAGATCGGCGAGATCGCCGGCATTGTGGAGAGTTTCCGCACCGCGGCTGAACGTGGCGTGAAGGCCGGCTTCGACGGCGTCGAATTGCACGCGGCGAATGGCTATCTGTTCGACCAGTTCCTGCAGGACGGCAGCAACAAGCGCATGGATATCTACGGCGGTTCGTTCGAAAATCGTGCGCGCCTTTTGATGGAAGCGACCCGTGCCGTGATTTCCGTGTGGGGCAGCAACAAGGTTGCGGTGCGTCTCGGGCCGAGCGGTTCGTGGGGCGATATGTCGGACAGCGATCCGGTCGGCCTTTTCAGCTATGTCGCCGCTGAACTGGCCAAGCTCGATCTCGCTTATCTGCATCTGATCGAGCCGCGCATCGCCGGCAATGTCGAAGATGAAAGCCGCAATCCGGATCCGGTCGCCGCGCAGACGATCCGCAAGCACTATGCGGGGACGATCATCGCCGCGGGTGGTTTCAAGCGCGATTCGGCGGAAGCGATCCTCGTCGACGGCGACGCCGACCTCGTCGCGTTCGGCCGCGACTTTATCGCCAACCCGGATCTGCCGGAACGCTTGCGCCTTAATCTGCCGCTCAATGCGTATGACCGGCCGACGTTCTTCGGCGGCACTGAAGTGGGCTATACGGACTATCCATTTTATGAGGAAGAGGCCGCGAACGCATAAGCTCGCTGAAGGCGCGAAGCAGGATGTCTCATGAAAGCCGGCATGCTCAGCATATTGTTGAATACGCCGGCTCTTTCGCGCGTGGCGGTACGCGTTGAAAATGTCCAGGCGCCCACAGGCTTCACATTCAAGCGTGGCCGGCGCCACGCGCCGCCGCCGCGGAAACCGGAAACAGATGCTCGCTCAGATAATCGACGAAGACTCGCGCTTTAGGTGAGATCTGACGCCCGGAAGGCCACAGCGCGCGAAACACAGTCGGGGTATCCGTGTACGTTTGCAGCACGGCAACCAGCGAGCCTCGAGCGAGCTGCGCGCGTATCGTGAAGTCCGGCACGCAGGCGAGGCCCAGGTCCTGTTCGGCGAGCATGGTCAAGGGCTCGACGGCGGTGGCGATGGCTGTGGTCGGAAGGTCGATGTTCAGCAACTCGCCGTCGCGCATCAACGGCCAGCGCCGCAGTTTGTTGGTGGTGGGGAAACGATGTTGCAGGCACGCGTGCTCGCGCAGTTGTTCGGGCTCGCTGGGTATACCGCGCTGCGCGAAGTAGGCGGGCGATCCGACGATCACATGCCGGTACGTGCCCATCGTGCGCGTGACGAGTGTGGAGTCGATCGCATCGCCGGTGCGGGTCACGACATCGAAACCTTCTTCGATCACATCGACCATGCGGTCCGAGAAGTCGATATCCAGCACGATGTCCGGGTACGTCTTCATGAAAGCCGCGATCACCGGCATCATCAACGTGCTGACCATCGGCATGCTGACGCGCAGCAGTCCGCGTGGCGCGGCATTGGCGAGCGCCAGTTCGTTCTCGGCCGCTTCGATTTCTCCGATGATGCGCTGACAGCGCGTCAGAAAGGTCGCGCCTTCGGGTGTCAACGCGATGCTGCGCGTGCTGCGGTGAAAGAGCCGCACGCCGAGGCGTCCTTCGAGCCGCGAGATCGCCTTGCCCACCGCCGACGACGAAATGCCCAACTGGCGCCCCGCTTCAGTGAAGCTGCGGGTTTCGGCGGCGCGCACGAACACGTTGAGTGAGCCGAAGCGATCCATCGCGCCGGGCGAAGCGCCGCTCTCGCCGTTCACGGTCTGCGCGGGTACGCGCGCCGTGGCTGCGGCAGAACGATCTGGCTGATCGGGCTGCGTCATGGGAAGCTCCTTGTCAGGCCCGCTGCAAAACGCTGGAAAACAGCACTTCCTTCAGATTGACGACCGGCGCCGGATTGCGCTGCGCTTTGGCGAGCAGAAACGCGCCTTGCGTCGACGACACGATGAACGTGGCGAGTTGCTTGCAATTCGTATCGGCTCGCACCTCGCCGTCCGGTTGGTATTTAAACCAGTACGATTGTATTTTTTGTGGGGATGAAAGGCGGCAGAGAGCCGCCGGCTTAAAGGCGAATCAGCCGCTCGCCTGGCTCAACTCGTGCGCGCGGCGCAGCCGTTCGCGGCTATTGCTCAGGTGCATGCGCATGGCGGCGCGCGCGTCGTCCGGGTCTTGCCGTTCTATCGCGCGATAGATCATCTGATGCTCGCTGAGCACGTTGCGCAAATGCTCGATATGGTCGAGTTCCGCGATCTCCGCTGAGCCCAGACGCGTGCGAGGACTCACCGCGCGGCCAAGCTGGCTGAGCACGTCGAAGAAATAGCGATTGCCGCTCGCGCGTGCGATCTGCAGATGAAACTCGATGTCGTGCGCGAGCGTGTCCGTGCTGCCGCGCTCGAGTTCGGACTCGAAACGCTCCAGCGCGGCGCGCATCTGCTTGAGATTCTGATCGGTGCGGCGCGCCGCGGCGAGTGCGGCGGAGGCGGCCTCGACATCGATGCGGAATTCGATGATCGCCATCACGTCGAGCATGCTGGAAAGATCGGCGGCGGGCAACTGCATGGTTTTTTCCGTGGCCGGCTCCAGCACGAAGGTGCCGATGCCGTGACGCGTCTCGACCACCTTGGCCGCTTGCAGGCGCGAAATCGCCTCACGCACCACGGAACGGCTCACCGAGAGCTGCTTCATCATCGCGACTTCGGTGGGAATGCGGTCGCCCGGCCTCAGGGCGCCGCGGCGGATTTCATCGGAAAGGGTGGCCACCACCTTCTCAGTTAGGCTGCTCATTTCTGTGGCTGGTTGATTGTTCGGCTGGAAATGCGCACGTTGCGCGTGCGAGTCGCGACGTGTGACGCTCGGTATAGCCATCATAGCGTTTGTCCGGATGAGAACGATTTGATTCTCGCGTTGACGATGGTTTGCGGGGACGAGGTTCGGCTGCGGAGTCCGCACAGACAGCACGCTAATCTCCGAGGAGGTCGGACGTCCTATTTAATGTTATCTCCTTTTCTGCTCAACGCCACGTTCCGCTTGGGAGCGGCCTAAACGGCGTGATTGCAGGGTAAACACGGCATTGGAAAGCATGATGCAAACACGGTAGACTGTCGTCAGACAACGTATCACGCGTTTGGAGCGCGAATCAGCGCTCCTGAACGCGCCGTGTTGCGCTCGATCAGGCCGCCGGAGCGGCCGAAACTGGAGACAATCTTGACGTCTGCTCTCACCACCGCTGCCGATCCGCTCGAATCAGCGGTCTCCAAGGTCAAGCGGCACGTGCTGCCGCTGTTTCTGATCATGTTCATCGCGAACTACATCGACCGCGTGAACATCGGCTTCGTCAATTCGCACATGCAGACCGATCTCGGTATCGGTGCTGCGGCTTACGGCCTCGGCAGCGGTTTGTTCTTTATCGGCTATGCGCTGTTCGAGGTGCCGTCGAACGTGTTGATGCAGAAGTACGGCGCGCGCGCGTGGCTCACCCGCATCATGGGCACGTGGGGGCTGGTCGCGGCGGCGATGGCGTTCGTCTGGAACGACACCTCGTTCTATGTGTTGCGCTTTCTGCTCGGCGTTGCCGAAGCCGGCTTCTTTCCCGGCGTGGTCTTTTACTTCACGCAATGGCTGCCGCAGAAGGAACGCGGCAAGGCGGTGGCGGTTTTTCTCGGCGGCTCCGCGCTTGCCTCGGTGTTGTCCGGTCCGATCACCGGCAGTCTGCTGTCCATTCGCGGCTTCGGTTTGCACGGCTGGCAATGGATGTTTCTCGTCGAAGGCGGTTTTTCGATCGTGTTGTGCGCGGTGAGCTGGACGCTGCTGAAGTCGCGTATTCGCGATGCCTCGTGGCTCACGGCTGAAGAGCAGCATGTGTTGCAAACCTCGATCGCGGCGGAGCAGGCCGAACGCGAGGCGCATGGCGGCGCGCATCTGCCGGCCTTGAAGCTGCTCAAGGATCCGCAGATTCTGCTGTTCTGCTTCCTGTATTTCGCGATTCAATTGACCATCTACGCGGCCACCTTCTGGCTGCCCACGATCATCCGCAAAATAGGCGGCCTGTCCGACTTCGAAGTCGGCATGCTCAACGCGATTCCGTGGCTTATCGCCATGTTCGCGATGTACTGTTTCGCGTTGTTGTCGGCGAAATGGCGCTTCCAGCAAGCGTGGCTCGCCGTGGCGCTCGTCATCGCAGCGTGTGGGCTGTTCGCTTCGACTTCCGGTGATCCGGTGCTGTCCTTTGTGGCGATCTGTTTCTCGGCGATCGGCTTCAAGGCGGCGGCTTCGCTGTTCTGGCCGATCCCGCAGGGTTATCTCGACGCCCGCGTGGCCGCGGCGGTGATCGCGCTGATCAACTCGGTGGGCAATCTCGGCGGGTTCTTCGCGCCAGCGGCATTCGGTTATCTGCAGCAGCACACCGGTTCAATTACCGGCGGCCTGTACGGCCTCGCGGTGGCTTCGTTGATCGCGGCGGCGGCCGGTTTCCTCGCGCGCAACCGGCGCGTGAATCACGACGCGCTGCCGGAATCGCTCCAGCATAAAACTCACTGACTACACTGATTGACAGAGCCGCCCAGTATGCGTCACGTCATTGCCAGTTTCCGTCCGGTGCCGCTATCGAGCGCGCTCGCAAAGCGCCTCGATTTTCGCCGCCCGGCTCACTAACTCATCGGGTCCAACCTCATGTCCACGAAACCTTCCGAATCGAACGCTACTCCGGTCGTCACTGAACTGCGTGTCGTGCCCGTTGCCGGGCGCGACAGCATGTTGCTCAATCTGAGCGGCGCGCACGGCCCGTTCTTCACGCGCAATATCGTCATTCTGCGCGACAGCGCGGGGCACACCGGTGTCGGCGAAGTGCCGGGCGGCGAGAGTATCCGCAAGACTATCGACGACGCGCGTCCGCTCGTCGTCGGTCAGTCGATCGGCAATCTGCAAGCGGTCCTGAACAAGGCGCGCACGCAATTCGCCGATCGCGACGCCGGCGGCCGCGGTTTGCAGACCTTCGATCTGCGCACCACCATTCACGCGGTGACCGCGCTCGAAGCCGCGCTACTCGATCTGCTCGGTCAGCATCTCGGCGTGCCCGTTGCCGCATTACTCGGCGAAGGCCAGCAACGCGACGAAGTGGAAATGCTCGGCTATCTGTTCTATATCGGCGACCGCAAGAAAACCGATCTGGAATATGCGAGCGGCGCCGAAGGCCGCGACGACTGGGAGCGCGTGCGTACCGAAGAAGCCATGACGCCCGAGGCGGTGGTGCGTCTGGCCGAAGCCGCGCAAGCGCGCTACGGCTTCAACGACTTCAAGCTCAAAGGCGGCGTGCTGTCGGGTGACGCCGAGATCGAAGCCGTCACCGCGCTCGCCGAACGTTTCCCGAAAGCCCGCGTCACGCTGGACCCGAACGGCGCCTGGTCGCTCGCCGAAGCGGTGCGCCTGTGCCGCGATCAGCACGACGTGCTCGCCTACGCGGAAGATCCGTGCGGCGCGGAAAACGGTTATTCAGGCCGCGAAGTGATGGCCGAATTCCGCCGCGCGACCGGCCTGCCGACGGCGACCAACATGATCGCGACCGACTGGCGCCAGATGGGTCACGCGATCCAGTTGCACTCCGTGGATATTCCGCTGGCCGATCCGCATTTCTGGACCATGCAGGGCTCGGTGCGCGTCGCGCAGATGTGCAACGACTGGGGCCTCACGTGGGGCTCGCACTCGAACAATCACTTCGACATTTCGCTCGCGATGTTCACGCACGTGGCGGCCGCCGCGCCCGGCAAGATCACCGCGATCGACACGCACTGGATCTGGCAGGACGGCCAGCGTCTGACGCGAGAGCCGCTGCGGATTGTCGGCGGCAAGGTCAAGGTGCCGCAGGCCGCGGGGCTCGGTATCGAACTCGACATGGACGAGATCGAAAAGGCGCACGCGCTTTATCAGCAGCACGGCCTGGGCGCGCGCGACGACGGCGTGGCCATGCAATACCTGATTCCGAACTGGAAGTTCGATAACAAGCGTCCGTGCCTGGTGCGCTAATCCAATCGATGATCCGTGTGGTGGCGCGAATCACCGCGCGCGCCCACCACGCCTGACGCCTTGAACGCCATACACGCCATACACGCCATGACTTCACCTCAAGAACTCAAAACCATCGTTTCCGAAGGGCTGCTGTCCTTTCCCGTGACCGACTTCGACGCCCACGGCGAGTTTCGCGCCGACACCTATGCTGCGCGCCTCGAATGGCTCGCGCCCTACGGCGCGACTGCGTTGTTCGCCGCGGGCGGCACGGGCGAATTCTTTTCGCTGACGAAAACCGACTACACCAACGTCATCCGCACGGCGACCGACACCTGCCGGGGCAAGGTGCCGATTCTCGCGGGCGCGGGCGGCCCGACGCGCGTCGCGATCGACTACGCTCAGGAAGCCGAACGTCTTGGCGCAAGCGGCGTGTTGCTGATGCCGCATTATCTGACCGAGGCCTCGCAGGAAGGCATCGCGGCGCACGTCGAGCAGGTGTGCAAGGCCGTGCCGAACATCGGCGTGATCGTCTACAACCGGGCGAATTCGAAGCTGAACGCGGACATGCTCGAACGTCTCGCGGACCGCTGTCCGAACCTGATCGGCTTCAAGGATGGCGTGGGTGAAATCGAAGCGATGGTAACGATTCGCCGGCGCCTGGGCGACCGTTTCTCGTATCTCGGCGGCCTGCCGACCGCGGAAGTTTATGCGGCGGCGTATAAGGCGCTGGGTGTGCCGGTGTATTCATCGGCGGTGTTCAACTTCATTCCGAAGACGGCGATGGAGTTTTACCGCGCGGTCGCTGCCAATGATCATGCAACGCAAGGCAGGCTGCTCGATGAGTTCTTTTTGCCGTATCTGGCAATCCGGAATCGTCGCGCGGGTTACGCGGTGAGCATTGTGAAGGCGGGCGCGAAACTGGTAGGCCACGACGCCGGCCCGGTACGCGCACCGCTGACCGATTTGACGGAAGAAGAAATCGCGCAACTCGATGCGCTGATCAAAAAGCTCGGCGCGCAGTAAGCAGACGCTGGATTTGCGCCAATCCAACGCCGCGATGTTCGCGCGGCGTTTGTCTCAACGGTTCGAACCGACCGCTGAGATTCCCACGCAACTACGGCGACCGATAGGGTCCTCACGCGGTCTGCGCCGAGACCCGTCGCCGCCTTCAACTCTTGCGAAACACCACGTGAGATATCCGCTGCACCAGCAACGCGGCCGCCAGCGCGGCGACCGCCGTCAGCCACACGCCGATGTGAATCGACTGCACCAGCGCATCGCGCGCCGTGTCGATCAACGCGAGCGTATTGAGCCCTGATGGCTTCATATCCGCGATCAACTTCAGACGCGACGCTTCGTCGATGAGAATGCGCAGGTCGACGAAGCGAGGCCGCCATTGCGACGCGGCGGGCTCGCCGATCACGCTCATCGTGCGCGTGACCACGTCGCGGTAATGATGCCGCACCACCGTCGCGACAATGCTCGTGCCGAGCATCCCACCCACCATGCGCGTGGATTGCAGCAGCGCGGTCGTGATGCCGAAGCGCTCGCGCCCGGCAATTTCCTGGCCGAACACATTCAGATTGTTGAGGATGAAGCCGAGGCCGATGCCGACCGCGGCCATCGGCAATTCGATCCAGACGTGCGGTGTGTCCGGATTCGCAAACGCCAGCGCGATGGCGGCGAACAGCAGCAGCGCAAAACCGATCGACAAAATTTGCGTTGGCTTCTTCATGTGAATCACGATGCGCGTATTCAGCAGACTGCCGAGCGCGATACAGGCGGCGATGGGCGTCGCCAGCAGTCCGGCCTGTTGCGGCGACAATCCGAAGCCGCCTTGCAGCAGCAGCGGCGCGAAGAAAATCAGCGAGAACATCACGAAGCCGGACAGCATGCCGAGCGTAAACAGCGTGACGAGTTGCGGGTCGTTGAACAGGTCGAGCGGAATGATCGGGTGGGTGGCGCGCTTTTCGCAGATCAGTAGCGCGATTGCGCCCACGATCACGCAAGCGACAAGCGTGAGATTGCCGGCGGTCAGGCCGTTCTTCGGCACGGCTTCGATAAAAGCCTGCAGGCCGCCGAGCACCGCCGCGACCAGCGCCGCACCGAGCCAGTCGATTTTGACTTCGCCTTCATGCGGACGCCGGAAGGCCGGCAGATGTGCCCAGATGAAATACAGCGCCGCCGCGCCCACCGGCAGATTGATCAGAAAGGTCGAGCGCCAGCCCCAGTGTTCGCTCATCCAGCCGCCGAGCGACGGTCCCGCCGCCGTGCCGATGCCGTACGCGGCGGCCATCACCACTTGCCAGCGCACGCGCGCGCGCGGATCGGGAAACAGATCAGGAATCGAGGCGAACGCGGTGCCGACCATCATCCCGCCGCCGACGCCTTGCAAGCCGCGCGCGATCACGAGAAACAGCATGTCGTTCGCGACGCCGCAGAGCACCGACGCCACCGTGAACGTGATCACCGCGGCGATCACGAAACGCTTGCGGCCGAAGTAGTCGCCGAGCCGCCCGAATACCGGCACGGTGACCACCGACGCCAGCAGATACGCGCTGGCGATCCAAGCGTAGTACTCGAAGCCATGCAGCTCGGCGACGATTGAAGGCAGCGCGGTGCTGACGACCGTCTGATCGAGTGCGACCAGCATGTTGACGAGGCCGATGCCGAGCATGGCGAACAGGGCGTTGCGGAACGGCAGGGCAGTGGCGGTCGGATTCACGGATCTGAGGGCAAGGCGTTTCAAGGCGGACGCTGCGCGGCCGGCGCGGGTCAGGGTCTTGACGACGGTGTCCTCTAGTTGTCTGACCTCTTGCAACGGATTATACGGGTTTCCCCTTAATCAAAACTATTCGCTGGGACGTCAGGACAGAAAAATGCCGTGCGCGGGTGGCACGGCATGGTGAGTGGATGAGGCAGCAAGAGGCGCTTGAGTCGCGTGCGGGCCGGGCGGCGGCCCCACGCACGAAGCAGTCTCGGCGTCAGGCGAAACTCGGACTTTTGCCGAGCGCCATCGCCATTGCTTGCAGCGCGACGAGATAGCCGTTCGCGCCGAGTCCGCAAATCACGCCGGTGGCCGCGCGCGAAATCAGCGAATGGCGATACGTTTCATCGCGCTTGTGGATGTTGGTGATGTGCAGTTCGATCAACGGTCGCTCGATCAGCTTGACCGCGTCGAAGACCGGCACCGACGCGAACGAAAAGCCCGCCGGGTTGATGATCACCGCGGCATCGCGCTCGAACGCTTCCTGCAGCCAGTCGACCATGGTGGCCTCGCTGTTGGTCTGGCGGAACTCGCATTGAAGCTCCAGCCGGACTGCGAGCGCCTCGACCTGCTGCTGGATTTGCGCCAGAGTAGTCGTCCCATACAGATGCGGCTCACGCTTGCCGAGCATGTTGAGGTTCGAGCCATTCAGTACATATACGAGTTCAGTCATTGTTCGATCGCCTGTTTGCAAATTTTCGGTGATTCAGCGTGACGCCGCAGCGCCGCGCGTATTACGTGCGGTGGCTGTTGCTCACACTCGCCGTCGCGAAGTCCGCTTCGCCCGTGACGGCCGCCGTCGAGTCGGTGCGGTTCATGTCGATGCCTAGGGTTTCGCGCGCCGTCAGGATCATCACGAGCGAAATCACGTTGAAGACCACGCACACGGCAACGACGCCCCACGGCGAGCCGTTGCACACGGAGAAGAGCCATACCGCCAGCACCGGCATCGGACCGCCCGCCACCAGATTCGCGCCGGTATAGGCGAGCGCGGAGCCGGAGTAGCGCACATTGGTCGGAAACGCTTCGGCGAACGCGACCGGCTGAATGCCGCTTTGAAACTGCGTGAAGCCGAGGAAGAAGCCCATTGCCGCGAGCATCGGCACAAAGCTTTTGGTATCGAGAATCTGGAAGTACACGAAGAGCATCAGCAAGGTTGCGATTGAACCGATCGCAAGCGCCTTCTTGCGGCCGATCTTGTCGCTCAGCATGCCGCCGGCAAGCGCCCCGACGATCGCGCAGACATTTGCGCCCATCAGCAGCAGAAAGCCGGTTTGTTTAGGGATGGCGAGCGTCTTCGTGATGTAGCTGAGCGAGAACACCACGATCAGGTAGAAGATCGCCGCGGGTCCGCAGAAGAACAGCATCCAGCGCAGCACGGTTCTCCAGTGCAGGCGCAATGCATCGCGCAGCGGGCTGCCCACGCGTGCGACTTCCGTTTTACGCAGCGCGACGAAGGCGGGCGTCTCGCTGACTCGCAAGCGGATATACACGCCGACCACCACCAGGATGAAGCTCAGTATGAAAGGAATGCGCCAGCCGTACGAGTCGAATGCCTGCGCCGACATCGTCGATGACAGCAGAAGCAGCACGCCGTTGGCCATGATCTGACTGAGCGGCGAACACAGACCGAGCAGCCCGGAGTACTTGCCGCGCCGGTCGGCGCTGGCGTGTTCGATCGCCATCAATTGCGCGCCGGTCGACTCGCCGCCCAGCGCGAAGCCTTGCAGAATGCGCAACAGCACCAGCAAGACCGGCGCCCAGACGCCGATGCTCGCGTAGGTCGGCAGCAGGCCCATCAGCATCGAGGCGAGGCCCATGACCGTGACGGTGCCTAGCATGAGGTTGCGTCGCCCGAGCTTGTCCCCCAGATGGCCGCAGATGATTGCGCCGAGCGGCCGCGCCGCAAGTCCCACGCCGAAGGTCGCGAGCGAGGCGAGCAGGGCAGAGGTCGAATCCATCGACGGGAAAAACAGCTTGGGTAAAACCGTGGCGGCCAGTGCGCCGTAAAGCGTGAAGTCGAACCACTCGAGCGCGGTGCCGACGGCCGCGGCCGTGACCGCTCGCGTGCGCATCGCAGCATGCGTGCCTTGTTGTGTGTCCTGGATCATGTTGTCTCCTTAACCGTCGCCGCACGGGATGCAGGTCGCTAGCGATGAGCGCTGCTGACCGTTTCCCGCTCTCTTGTCTGATCGATGAACTTGGGGCGCTCGCGCGCTGTGTGCTTCACGCCGCCTTGAAACCAAGGTTAGCACCCCTAGGTGGGATGTCGTTCCAGGGTGGAATTTCATCTCATAATGTGCAAGACTGGCTGCGCGAATACCTCATAAAAGATGGAGACCGGCATGCCAGGCGTCACGGAACGCACCCTCGCGGTACTCGAATTTCTCGCCGCGCAAATGGAGGGCACGCCGCTCGCCATGATCGCGGACGAGCTCGATATTCCGCGCAGCGCATGCCATCGGCTGCTCGTCGATCTGAAGCAATGCGGTTATGTGCGGCAGTTGCGCGAGCATGGCGATTACGTGCTCACTACCAAGCTCGTCGGTTTGGGGCTCGGGTTTCTCGCGACGTCCGGCATCGTCGACATCGCGCAGACGATGCTCGACCGGCTCGCCGAGACATCCGGCGAACTGGTGCGGCTGGCAATCGTGGACGGCGACCGGCTGACGTGGGTCGCGAAAGCGCAAGGCGCATTAAAGGGCTTGCGCTACGACCCGGACATGGGCATGGACACGATCCTTTCGTGCAGCGCCACGGGCCATGCATGGATGATGACCATGACCGACGAACGCGCGCTCGAACTCGTTTCGCGGCAAGGTTTCGGACAACCGAAGCAATACGGTCCCAACGCGCCGACCACGATCAGCGGCCTGCTGAAGTTCGTGCACGCCGCGCGTGAAAAAGGCTACGCGACGATCAACGAGGTCTTCGCCCCCGGCATGACGGCAATGGCCGCCCCCGTGCAGCGGCGCGGCTATTCCGCGATGGGCGTGATCAGTATTGCCGGGCCGCTCGTGCGGCTCGACGAAAAACGCATGGCCAGCCTCGGCTCGACACTGCTTGCGGCGGCCTCGGAACTCGCCGCCGCGAGCCATGCGTCACCTCTGTTCAATCGAGGCCGCTAGCCACGTGCGCGTATCGCTGGGAATGATGCGCTCGGCCTTCAGGCGCTCGAACAGCGCGAAGAACGAGTCGGACGTGCTCTGGTAGTCGAGGAAGCCTGCCAGCCGGCTCTTTGTCATATCCGTGAGCACTTCCATCGGCCGGCCGAGGTCAGCGTCGGTGTGCCACCACGAGGCGAGCTTGCCGATATCGGCCTCCTTCAGATCGAAGCGCGCGGCGATATCGGCCCATGCCTTGCCGGCGTCCTGCATGCGGCCTTCGAGCGGACGTGTTTCGCCATCGAACGGTACGGCTTCGATCCCGAAGTAGCCGGCGATTTGCGACCACATCCATTTCCATCGGAACACGTCGCCGTTGACCACGTTGAAGTCTTCATTGCGCGCTTTCGCGGAGGTCGCGGCCCACTCCAGGTGACGCGCGAGCAGGCGCGCGTCGGTCATGTCGGTGAGGCTGTTCCATTGCGCTTCAGAGCCGGGGAAGATGAACGGCTGACCGGTCTGCTTGCACAAGGTCGCGTAGACGGCGAGCGTCACGCCCATGTTCATTGCGTTGCCGAGCGCGAAGCCGATGATCGTGTGCGGACGATGCACGCTCCAACTGAAATCGTAGCGCTGCGCGGCGTCGAATAGACGGTCTTCCTGCTCGTAGTAGAAATTATCGACCGGCTGGCGCCCCTGTTCCTCGCGAAACGGTGTGATGGGCACGGCACCGGTCGCATACGCTTCGAACGGGCCGAGGTAATGCTTCAGTCCTGTCACGAGCGCGGCATGTTCGAGCGTGCCCGATGGACCCACGGCGTCCATGACGTGGCGCACCATCGCGCCGTTCACGCGAATGTTGTCTTTCTCAGTCGCCTGCCGCGACCACGCGGTCAGGAACACATGACTGAATGCTTTGCCCGCGAGTGCTTCGCTGACGGACTCGGCCGATTGCAGATCCGCCGTAATCGATTCGATCGCCGGCGACACCGGCGTGCGCCCGCGCGAAAGTCCGGCGACGTGCCAGCCGTTCGAAAGCAGCTGGTCCGCAAGATTGCCGCCGACAATGCCGCTTGCGCCGATGATGAGTGCTCGTTTTTCCATAGGAGTAAAGCTCGGTAAGGGATGGCTGCTGCGATAAGAGAGTGACCCGCGTCACGCGGATGGGTTCAGCACAAAATCGAATTCGAGCGTGCTGAACGGCATAGTCATGGACGTACCGTCCGGCGCCGTGCCTGCCTCATGGCGCTGCCACTGTGCGACGAGCGATGAGCGAACGCCGAATACCGCGTCCGAATCGAGATACTGGTCGCCTTCGCGGAACACGTGGGTCACGAGGCGCTCGTAGCCCGGCGCCATGATCATGAAATGCAGATGCGCCGGACGCCATGGATGCCGGCCGAGCGCGGCGAGCATGCGCCCGACTGGTCCGTCGTGTGGAATCGGATAAGGCTCGGCGACGATCGAACGGAAGTGATAGCGTCCGTCGGCGAGACTATGGAGCACGCCTCTGGCGCGATGCGTGTCGTCGCCGGCGTGTTGCACGTCATAGAAACCGTCCGCGTCGGCTTGCCAGACTTCGATGCGGGCATTGGCCACCGCTTCGCCGTCCGCGCCCTTGACGGTTCCCGACACGAAGCACGGTTCGCCGCGCGCGCCGTTGGACACGTCGTCGCCGTTTTGATAGGCGGGCGCGCCTTCGACGAAAAACGGCCCGAATACCGTCGCTTCCGTGCAGCCCGGCGGCTTGCGGTTCGCCATCGCCGTGACGAGCATCGACAAGCCGAGCGTGTCCGAGAGCAGGATGAATTCCTGGCGTTTGTCGTCAGTAATGTGGCCGACGTCGGTGAGGAAACGAATGCCTTGTTCCCATTCGCTCTCGGTAAGATTCACCTCGCGTGCGAAGGCATGCAGATGCTGTACGAGGCTCGTGACGATGGTTTTCAGCCGCTCGTCGCCAGCGTGCGCGTGACGCGCCAGAACGGCTTCGGTGATTGTGTTCTCGTCGAGATTGCGCATGACCTTGGCGTCTCCATCCTGTCGGTCATGCGATTATCGGCTTGTTTGGAAGCGAGCGCAGGCAAGCGGGTTGCGCTGCGCGCGCCGTTCGGATCGACAGCTTGAAATCAGTGCTTATTCCACCAGTCGGTGGCTTTCTGTTTATCCCAGGCGGGCAGCACTTCACGATCGATCGACGCATTGGTCAATGCCGGGAAGTCTTTTTTGAATGCCGTCACGTCGTTGTCGAACTGGTCGCTCACGCTGATATCCCACGTTCCGCCGCTGAAACCGGCAACCGCCTGATCGACCAGCGGAATAACCGGTCCCGCGCGCAATTCACCCTCTTTACGTTCGACGATCGTGGCGTCGATATGGCCGAGATACACGATCGAATTTGGTTTGATGTCGACCACTTCGTGAAGCGGCGTAAAGAACATGCCGTGGAACGGGAATATGCCGCTTTGACCGGTAATGCCGCGCATCACATATTTGCCCGGCGCCAGCGGAAGACGAATGAAATAGTGATTACCGGTGTCGCTCGTCGTGGTGGCCTGGTCGTCGAACTTGAAATTCAAACGGTCTTCGCGCGAGTCGGCCGCGCCGCGCTCCATATTCACGACGATAGGACTCGGCTGATAACTTGTGTGATAGGCGTTCTTGAGCGTCACCGTCATTAACGCGTACGAGTTTTTCGTGGTGTCGACCGAACTCGTCGATGTGGTCGGCGACATGGGGGAAACAGTCGCGCAGCCCGACGTTAATAGCGTGCCGGCAATGGCAAAGAGTGCGATGAACTTTTTCATTACGGATTGAAGGGAGTGTGGTTTGTGCTGGCTCAAAATTTAGAGTTGTTTATGCAGCGTGAATGATGTGGCACACGGCGCATGCCGTGTAAGCGGCAGAGAAATCCAGAACTTGAGGGATGTTTTTTGTTCGTGAATTTAAAAAATTTTGCAATCAATCTAATTGCTGGTCCCGAGGGACGCGCTCGACCGCGTTAACTTCGTCTCGCCGACATGCCGTCCGCGGTCGGTTTCAGGGTATGAAGTATGTCGCACATTATCTACGTTCGACCCACTGGCGCACGCTCAATTAGCCTCGATTTTTCGGACACGTCCGATAGCGACGTTTTCCTGGCCTCACTGATGATGACGCGGCGTTAAGCGAAATTCCGACCCGCTCGGGTTTCTGGCCGCGATGCAGTTCGGTATGTTCGGGCATCGCTAATAATAAAAGGACTTTACGTGGCGGATATTTTCATCAAGATGAACGGCATTGCCGGCGAGTCACAAGACGCAGTGTATGCCGGGCAAATCGAAGTAAGCAGTTGGCGCTGGAAAATGGCGCAACAGTCTTCAATGATGTCTGGCTCGGGCGGAGGCGCCGGCAAGGCAACTATTAACGATCTCCAGTTTGTCCACCAGATCGACCGGGCAAGTCCCAATCTCATGCGCTATTGCTTGACGGGCAGACACATTCCAGAGGTCGTCCTTACGGTACGAAAGTCTGGAGGCGTGCCGCTTGACTTCCTTGTAATCAAGATGGGCGACGTAGTTATTACGTCTGTCGAGCCGATCGTATTCGATAACAACTATCACGAACACGTCAGCCTGTCTTTCTCGCGAGTGAAGCAGGAGTACAAGCTGCAAAGCAGTCTTGGTGTAAGCGCTGGCACCGTGACCGCGAGTTTCGATATTAAGGAAAACCTGGAAAGATGAAACGTTCGCGTAACTATGTCGCACTCGCGATAGGGCTTTGCCTGGCAACCGGCGCTGCCGTATACGTGTACTCAACCATTGAGTTTCGTCTTTCGTCCGTCGTGACAACCGGCGAGGTAATTCGCCTGAATGCTGGTGGGCACCATCCGCAAATAGCATTCATTGCAAAAGATGGGCGGCGTTACGAGCGGCCAACTGGTACAACGCAGTCCTTCGAGGTTGGGGAGAGTGTCCTTGTCCGATATAGCGCCGATGATCCGGACGGGTCGGCCATGATTGACAGTATTGTCGATCTGTGGCGATGGCCGCTATTCGTTGTAGCGCTTTCAGCAGTTTTTGTCGTTACAGGTTTGCGCGGAGAGCCTTTCGACAATTGGAGAGCCCATTGAAGATTCTGAGAAAGAGCAAATGGAAATTCAATACAAGTGCTGGCGCGGGGGTTGGCTACGGTTCCTTTAATGCAGAAAGCGGGATGTTCGTACTTGATGACACCTCCGGCCATTCTTGCCAATATCTTTACACCGGGTTTGGGCCGACTTTCTCGCGCGAAATCACCTCATTACTTCGCCTACCGAAGCTTGCGCTCCCGAAAATCATCATCAAGAAAGATGATTTGGGCGGTTCAGGATCAACCGCCGGTTTTGATAGTGTCGGTGCACTGTTCCTGACCGAGACATTCAAGGGAAACGACCTGGGCGACCCCAAGAGCCTCGAAGGTGGGACGGTCTATCTTGAAGGTGCAGCTGGCTATCTGTTCGGCGGCACCGGCTCACTGATGATGCTGGGCATCAATCGTGATCTTCTACTTATGGGAATCGTCAAACCGGACTTTATCGGGGTAGCGATTCGAAGCGCACCGGCGCTGCTGGTAATGGCCGGCGATAACGGAGGGCTGCAAAGCAGCGCCGGCTTCGGTTTTTTTATCGGCGGCATCAAGTTTAAAGGGCTGTACTCCAACGATGCGCCATAGGAGGATCTTTTCTCGAAGTCTCACTTCGACGGGTCCTTTTCTTCCCACGAAGCGACTCCCGGTTTTCAGGCAGGCCACGCCCGTCGAATCTGAACCTTCATGAACAAATCGAGTACGCGGCGCGCGGCAAACGCAAAGGCATGGTGTGGAGAGGGGGCGTTTTGTCGGCCATGAAGCATGGCCGTTTTTTGTCCTATATCGCGTACCAGCATTCGGCTTGCCGCGTGCATCAATCGATAGTGGATGGCCGCGCGTCGCTACGGTCAGTCGTTAGCTCTTCGCCCAGGCCGCCGCCATCTCCACCGCGAAGTCCCGATAAGACCGCGGCTGCCGTCCAAGCAGCGTCGCGAGATGATCGATTTGCGCTTGCGATGCGACCGCGCCGTCCTGCTGATAGCGGCTCATCATCAAACGCATGTCGTACACGAGCCAGCCCGGCGCGGCTGCCTTCAAACGCTGTTCAAGCACGTCGAGATCGTCGCCGCCGTAGCGCACGGTGCGTCCCAGCGCTTCGGCCCAGATCGACGCCACGGTCTCCGACGTGATCGCATCAGGCCCGACCAGTTCATACGTCTCGCGCGGCAGACGGCTTGCGGCCCGCTCGCGGCGCAGCAACTCGCGCGCGGCGGCCTCGCCGATATCGCGCACGTCGACCATCGAAATACCTTTGGCACCGATCGGCATGCCGTACACACCATGCGTCAACAGCGGCTCTTTCTGGCGCACGTCGTTCTGGATGAAATACGCGGGACGCAACACGGTGGCCGGCAGATCGCAGTGCTCGATCATGCGCTCCACCGTGTGTTTGCTGGTGAAGTGCGGCACGTCGACATACTCGGCGCCCTTGAACACCGACAGATACACCACGCCCTTCACGCCGGCTTCGCGCGCCACGCTCAGGGCCTGCAGCGCCTGTGTCAGTTCATCCGGGGCATTGGGCGCGAGCAGGAACAGCGTGCTGACGCCGTTCATCGCACGGCGCAAGCCGTCCAGGTCGGACAGGTCGCCCTGGACCGCAGTGACGCCACCCGGGAATTGCGCTTTTTCCGGCGTGCGAGTCAGCGCACGAACTTGCGTGCCGCCGCTCGCCAGAAGATGTTCGAGAACCTGCTTGCCGACGACGCCTGTACTACCGGTTACGAGGATTGCCATGACTTTCTCCTTGGGGTTGGCTGGGCTGGAAGTCAGCCCGTAGACACACAATAGATGTTCCGTTTTCATGGCGAAAGTGCAAAAATCCAGACACCTCGTCTCATATTTGGAACGATCATGGATTTGACGTCATTGGCGGATTTCAATGCGGTTGCGGTGCACGGCGGCTTCGGCCCGGCCGGTCGGGCGCTCGACCGTCCGAAGGCCACGCTGTCGCGACGCGTGGCGGAACTGGAAGAAGCGCTTGGCGTGCGGCTGATCGAGCGAGGCTCGCGCACATTGCGGCTGACCGAAGAGGGTCTCGTGCTGCACGAGCGCACGCGGGGTTTGATGGCGGAGATTCAGGAGGCGGGTGAGGCGGTGGCGTCGCGTGCGCCGGTGCCGCGCGGACGATTGCGGATCAGCGCGCCGGTCGTGTTCGCGCACGTGGTGCTGGTGCGGATCGCGACGCGTTTTGCGTTGGCCTATCCGCAGGTCGAACTCGAAGTGGTTGCGGAAGACCGCGTTGTCGATCCGGTGGAGGATGGCTACGACATGGTTATCCGCATCAATCCCGCGCCTGACCAGCAGCTCGTGGGCCGGCGCATTCTCGGCGACGAACTGCTCCTGGTCGCTGCACCCACGATGTCGATACCTCCATGGGCTGCCGGCGAGGCGGCCGCGTTGGCGGTGCCTGCGGTCGTGCTGGCTGCGGCGTCGGCGAATGCGACGTGGAGCGTGCGCACGGAAAGCGGTCTGAGATCGCTCGCGCCGACGCCGGTGCTGCGGCTCTCATCGCTGCTGATGGTGCGCGACGCGGTGCTCGATGGGGTGGGCGCAGCGATGTTGCCTAAATTGCTGGTCGACCAGGACGTGACGGCGGGACGGCTCGTTTGTTGGGGTGTGGCGGATGGACCGGCGGTCGAGATCTGGGCGCTGTACCACTCGCGGCGCTTGCTGAGCGCGAAGGTGCGGGCGTTCATGGATCTGCTGCAGGACTTGCCGGGACGCGAGCGCAAATAGACCGATGCAAGTGCCGGTTGCGGCTTGCTTTTGCAATCGGCACCACCCCACAACTTCACTTAGGTCGCCGCACCGCCCGCACCTTGCCGCTGCTCCCGCCGCCGCAAAAAAACCGATCGCCGCCGTCGGATTCGAGTCCCGACACGCTGACGCCGGACGGCATCTCCAGTCGCTCCTGAACTTCGCCGGTGCGCGGATCGACGCGCCGCAATTCGCTTTCGTCGCCCTCCCAGGTGCCATGCCACAGTTCACCGTCGACCCACGTGACGCCGGTCACGAAGCGATTGGACTCGATGGTGCGCAGAATCGCCCCCGTCTGCGGATCGACTTGATGGATCTTGCGCTCCCGATACTGTCCGACCCACAGCGTGCCTTCGGCCCACGCGAGTCCCGAGTCCGTACCGCCGCCCGGCGCGGGAATCGTGGCGAGCACGCGGCCGGTCTTGGGATCGATCTTCTGGATACGGTCCTCGGCAATCTGGAACAGATGCTCGCCGTCGAAGGCCGTACCCGCGTGCGCAGCGACATCGATCGAGCGGACCTGCTTGCCGCTCTCCGGATCGAGCGCGTTCAACGCGTCGCCCGTCGCGAACCAGACATGCTGGCCGTCGTACGTCACGCCATGCACGCGCTCTATGCCTTCAAAAGGTCCGTACTCGGTGATGATTTCGGCGGCTGATCGTTTCATGACTTGTCCCTCGTGGTTTTCGTGTTGCCATCCTAATCAATCGGCAACGGGGCGGGGAGTAACAAGGTCGTCGTGAATCCAGGCATGGGCGGCGTCATCCAGCGACGCGCGCGACCTCGGCCCAGCGACTGCACCTTGTCTTGCGCCGCGAGCGTATCGAGGCTCCGCTGCACGGTGCGCTGGCTCGCGCCGAGCGCAAGCGCGAGGGCCGAGCTTGACCACGACTCTCCGTCCGCGAGCAAGGCCAGCACGGGTGCATGTTTGTCTTCGACAGGCCGCGCCAGCACGACCACCTCTTGCGCGTGTCGCGGCACCAGCGCGAACCCGCACCGCGTCGCGCTCACGCCGGCCACGGTGCGAAGCACCGAACGCAGCCGCCCGAGTTCGACCCGCAGGCGCGCGCGATGCGATTCGTCGGCGGCCTTGGCCTTGAAGGCTCGCGCAACCAGCACCTCGCGCGGTACGTCCTCGGGCCACGCTTCGGCCAGTGCGCGGGCGAGCACGAACAACACCGGTCGGCTGGCGAGCGAGATCACCGTCCCCGAGTCGCGCACCACGTGACGGCACGCGTCCACGATCAATGCTTTCGATGCCAGCAGCGCTTCCACCTCGTCGAGCAGCAACGGACATTCGTCGCCGCGCGCGAGCAGTCGCGCCGCGGGTGCGTTCAGAACGAGCGCGGCGTGGTCGACCTCCGCCGTCAGAGCAGGGATACCCGCGAGACCGGCTGCGCGCCGGGCTCGCTCCAGTGCGGCGCGTGCCGCTTTGGTCTGAAGGCGGCGCAGCGCGACACCGGCCACCACCAGTTCGTGTGCGGTTCTCAAAGCGGGTGGGAACGGCGTGGGATCGAGTCCGGCGAACGCGCGTTCGGCCTCGTCGAGACGCCCGATCAGCAGCAGGCGCCGCACCGCGAGATAGCGCGCATGCGCGCCGTTGAGCCGGTCGCCGTGCGCTTCGAGCGTGGCGCGTGCAGATTCCAGTGCCTTCGTGGGCCAGTTCAGATCACGCGAGGCGAGTGCGATCTCGGCCTCGGCGACGACACAGCGCGCGCGGGCCACCGGCTCTCGTGCACCGAAGGCACGCGCGGCGCTTCGCAAGAGCGCCTTCGCCCGGACCAGATCGCCGAGCTGCGCCATGGCGATGCCGCGCAGCGCGAGCGCGGGCGCGTCGTCGCGCAAGGCGACGCGATTCAGCGCGCCGAGCGGATCACCCGGGGCGAGCGCGCGCGCCGCCGCCGTGACTAGCGAGTCCATGGTCGAGGTGAATCACGCCACACTTGTCACTCCCATCGTTCGAAGCCCGGGGCTAATCTAGCACGACCCACCCATAGCACTTCGCATAGCGAAGCAAGGAGGCAAGCATGACGACGAAACACAGCATCGGCACACGGGAAGAATGGCTGGCCGCGCGGCTCGAATTGCTCGAAGCGGAAAAGGCGCTCACGCGGCAGAGCGACGAACTGGCCCGGCAGCGGCAAGCGTTGCCCTGGGTTCGAATCGACAAGCCATACCGGTTCGAGACCGATGAAGGCAGCGCCTCGCTGGCCGATCTCTTCCGGGGACGCTCACAGTTGCTCGTCTATCACTTCATGTTCGGCCCCGACTACGCCGCGGGCTGTCCGTCGTGTTCGGCGGTCGCGGACGGGTTCAATGGTTCCGTGGTGCATCTGGCGAATCACGACGTCGCCATGACGGCGGTATCGCGGGCGCCGCTCGCGAAGCTGCAGGCGTACAGGCGGCGCATGGGATGGACATTCCCGTGGGCGTCGTCGGCGGGCAGCGATTTTAACTTCGACAGCAATGTCTCGTTCACCGAGCAGCAGCAGCGCGAGGGAAGCGTCGAATACAATTACCAGCGCGGCGGCCATGCGATGGATGCGACACCCGCGCCGGCCCCCGTGGTCGAGTTCGCGACTGCCTGCGGAACCGACGCGCCCACGTATTCGCTCGACCGGCCCGGCATGAGCGCGTTCGTGCTCGAAGACGGCGCCGTGTATCACACGTATTCCACTTACGGACGCGGCGTGGACGCACTCTGGGGCATGTATCAGTGGCTCGACCGCGCGCCCAAAGGACGTAACGAAACGGGTGTGTGGTGGCGCCGGCATGACGAGTATGAGAAGCACTGAGGCAACCGCGAGCCGAAGGCATTGTGATAGCTCAGGCTCACTCGCTCCCCGTAAAGGGTTTGTCTCTACACAAAAGATGCGCGCGCTTGCCGATAAATGAATCGGGTGGTCGCACTCAAGCAACGGCGCGCCGATGGCATATCGGCACCTGTTGCCATGACGCGGCCCGGCTCGATCATTCGATACCGACGTGGGGCGCGTGCATGGTCCGATTCAGTTTCACACAAAAGCTCTGGCTGCCGCTGGCCGTCAGCCTCGTGGCACTTCTCGCCGTGTCGGTGTCGGCGGCGTGGCTGTCGCGGCAGACGCGCATCGAGGAGCGCAAAAACGATCTCGTGAACGTCGCGCATGTGGGACTCAGCATCGTGACGGAATATGCGGCGCTGGCGAAGAGCGGCGCGCTTGGCGAGGCGGACGCCCGCCGGCAGGCGCTCGAACGGCTGCGCGGCATACGCTACGGCGAGGACGGCTATTTTCTCGTCATCGATTCGACGCCGCGCATGGTCATGCATGCAATGAAGCCTGCGTTGAACGGCAAGGATCTCGCCGGTACTGCGGATGCCGACGGCCGTCACCACTACGTGACGTTCGCCGCCGTCGCGCAGAAGCCGAACGGCGGCTTCGTCGATTATGTTTTCCCGCACCCGCAAGACCCGTCCTCGGCTGCTGTCGGCAAGATCGGCTACGTGGTGCGTTATGCGCCGTGGGACTGGATCATCGCCACGGGCGCTTACGTGGATGATATCGACGCCGCGTTCAAGGAGTCGCTGTATTTCGTCGGCGCAATCTTTGCGGTCGTGGCGCTGCTGCTGTCCGCGCTTGTCTCGCTGACCAATCGCAGCATCCGGCGCACGATCGGCGGCGATCCGGTCTACGTTGCGCAAGTGGCCGGCGAAATCACCCAGGGCAACCTCGCCATTCCCATCAACCTCCGTCACGGCGACGAGTCGAGCCTGCTGCACACCATGCACCTTATGCGCGACGCGCTCGCCTACACGATCGAACAGATCAAGGGCGCGGCCGACAAAGTGGCGACGGGCGCGCGCGAGATTGCCGGCGGCAACACGGATCTGTCGGCGCGCACGGAGAATCAGGCGGCATCGCTTGAGGAAACCGCGGCGAGCATGGAGCAAATGACGGCGATGGTCCGGCAAACGGCGGAGAACGCGCGGACAGCGAGCGAGCTGACCGCCGGCGCGGAGCAGATCGTCAATCGCGGCGGGGAGATGGCGGCGCGAGCGGTATCGACGATGCAGGAGATATCGACGGAATCGCACAAGATGGTGGAGATCATCTCGGTCATCGAAGGCATCGCGTTTCAGACCAATATTCTCGCGCTGAACGCGGCGGTCGAAGCGGCGCGGGCCGGCGATGCGGGGCGTGGTTTCGCGGTCGTGGCCGGCGAGGTGCGCACGCTCGCGCAGCGCAGCGCGGCGGCAGCGAAGGAAATTCGCACGCTGATCAGCCGGGCGGTGGACAAGGTCGGGACCGGCGCCGAGTTCGTCGGGCAAACCGGCGCGACGATTCACTCCGCGCGCGAGGCCATTGCCAAAGTGTCGGGCGTCATGCGCGATATCGCGGCGGCGGCCGCCGAACAAAGCGCCGGCATCGATCAGGTTGGCGACGCCGTCACGCAGATGGATAGCGTGACGCAGCAAAACGCGGCGCTGGTCGAGCAGGCCGCGGCGGTGGCACAGACGTTGACCGAGCAGGCGAGGCTGCTGCAGGTGTCGATCAGCCAGTTCAACTTGCAGCAGCAAGGTCCCGGTGAGGGAGCCACGCCGTTGCGAGTGCATAGGCCGGCAGCGAAAGAAGCGCGTGGAGTTGCAGCCATCGTTTGAACGTTATACGGTCCCAAGCGTACCTGAGCGCTCTGAATTCGCTGCGCTGAAAATTGCAATCCGGCGCAGGTCTGTTATGTTCGCTGCTGGACCGTTCAACACCTCTTCACATTCCACTCGCGATGCGGCGGTGAGCGTCCTCATTCCGGAACATATGTTCGACGTGCCCATGGAGGACTGCATCTGGTCGGTGCCGCGAAAACTCAACTCGACAAGCCGCGACGAACGTGGGATCTGGTGGCGCGGGTAGCCGCCTGGAGCCGTTACTTGGGCTGGCGCGCAGGCGTGGCAGGCGCGGCGCTGCTATTTTGCCTGCAGAGCGTGGCGGCCTCCAACGGCGGCGCGGGCTCCGTCACGCTGTACGGCGTGCTGGACACCAGCCTCGAAATAACCGACCCAGGGTCCGGGTGGACTCCGCGTCTGGACTCGGGTGCGTATCGCGGTTCGCGGGTCGGCTTGCGGGGCAGCGAGCCGCTCGGCAACGGCACCGATATCATCTTCACGCTGGAAAACGGTTTTAGCTCCGTCGACGGCACGCTTCAGACTCCCGGTGTTCTATTCAATCGTCAGGCGTGGATCGGCGCGCGCAACGCCTGGGGTGAGGTGCGTTTCGGCCGGCAATATTCGCCTATCTACATCCCGTTCAAGGGCGACCTCGATGCGTTCGGCGCCGGCACGATCGCGTCCGGACTGAACAACCTGTCGAAGATCACGCCCTACGCAAGCAACGCGATCGAGTACCAGTCGCCGGTCGTCGGCGGCTTCAGCGCGACGGTGATGACGGCCACGCGCGATCCGTCGGAGAAAGACGGCAACGGCATCGACGGCTACTATGTGACCGCCGCCTATCAACTCGACAACTTCAGGTTGCTATACGCGCGACAACAGACACACGGCGCAGGCTCGCTGCGGGCAAATCTCGGCGGCGCGACCTACGCGATCGACAAGGTGCGTGTGTGGCTCGCGTTCTTTAACGGCGATGGCGGCACGCCGCTCTATCACGGCGCGGGCGGCTCGCTGTCCGCGCAGTACAGTTTTTCTCCAATTGCTCGGGCGTCGCTCGGCTATGCGCATGTGCGCGACTATACCGGCGCCGGTGCGAGCGCCGACCAGTTCAGCGTGGCGTTCGAATACAACTTTTCACGGAGTTTGCTGTTCTATTTCAGCGGGGCCTATCTGGCGAATCACGACAGTGGCAGCTTCACCCTGCGCGGCGTCAACGTGACCGGGCTGCCGGTCGCGTATCCCGGCGCGCCCGTCAAGGGTGTGCAGCTTGGCGTGCTGGAGCGGTTCTAATTCGCGGGACTGGAATGATCGCCGTTGTGCCGCCGATAAGCGATCGGCGGATTCGCTGCTATTGCGCCGGCCGCGTGCCGACTGCCGCGCCGCTATCGGTTCGCGGCGTCACACGCCAGACCGCATCGCCGACGTCGTCCGCCACCAGCAGCGCCCCGCGCGTATCCACCGCGACACCGACCGGCCGACCCACGGCGTGACCGTTGGCGGTCAGAAAGCCGCTCAGGAAATCTTCCGGAGCGCCTGAAGGTTGGCCTTTGACGAATGGAATGAACACCACCTTGTAGCCGCTATATGGCTTGCGATTCCACGAGCCATGCTGACCGACGAAAGCACCGCCGTGATAATGCGCGGGGAACAGCGTCCGGCCGTAAAAAACCAGTCCGAGCGATGCCGTATGGTTGCCGAGCGCATAGTCCGGTGCGATGGCCGTGGCGACCAGGTCGGGGCGCTGAGGTTTGACGCGCGTGTCGACATGCTGGCCGTAATAGCTGTAGGGAAACCCGTAAAACGCGCCGTCTTTCACGGCAGTCATGTAATCGGGCACGAGGTTGTTGCCCAGGTCGTCGCGCTCGTTGACCGCGGTCCACAGCGCGCCGCTGTCGGGCTGCCAGGATAGTCCATTGGGATTGCGCAGCCCTGTCGCGAAGGGCCGCATCTGGCCCGACGCCACGTCGAATTCGAGAATCCGTGCACGGTCGGCTTCGGCGTCAACGCCGTTTTCTCCCGCGTTGCTGTTCGATCCCACCGTCACGTAGAGATGCTTGCCCGAACGGTCGGCCAAAATGTTTTTGGTCCAGTGATGATTGATCGGCCCAGCCGGCAGATCAGCCACCTTCACGCCAGGTGTTGCGATCCTCGTCGCGCCGGGCGTGTAGTCGAATCGCAGAATGGCGTCCGTATCGGCGACATAAAGTTGATCGCCGATCAGCGCCATGCCGAACGGCGAGTGCAGGCCACTGAGGAACACGGTCTGCTGATCGGCGACGCCGCTGCCAGTGGTATCGCGCAATAGCACTATGCGGTCGGGGCTCGGCGTGCCCGCTCCCGCGCGTTTCATCACCTGTTTTCTGACCCAGCCGAATATGCCGCTGCCTTCGTCGTGCTGCTCGGGTGCATTGCTTTCCGCTACGAGCACGTCGCCGTTCGGCAACGTGTAAAGCCAGCGTGGGTGAGTCAGGTCGCGGGCGAATTTCGTCACCACAAACCCGTTTGGCGCGGTCGGGAGGAAGTCGGCGGCCGCTGGCTGAACGGGCGCGATATTGACCGTGGTCATCAGCGACGATTCTGGCGCCGGCAATACCGGCGATGGGCCAAAGCCGGTATCGGTGGGACTCGACGGCCCCGCCGCGCACGCGGCGAGCGGCAGCAGCATGAATAAGGCAAAGCGGTTCAACTGACGCATCCCGCGCTCCGGACATTGAAGATGTTCGATTTATCGTGGGTAAGTTCAGCAAGATGCTTGCCTGACATCTGAATGGCTGATCCTGTTAGTGCGTATACCCCTAACACGTCACTACTTCATCTCTGAAGGAAACGCGCCGATAGTCGACCTTCGTTTTCAACCGGAGGGTCTTACGATGCGCGTCTTTGTTACCGGAGCGACCGGATTCGTCGGCTCCGCCGTGGTTGCCGAACTCATTGCCGCCGGACATTCGGTGCTCGGCCTCGTACGCTCGGATGCCGCAGCCGAGTCTCTGGCCAGGACCGGCGCGGAGGTCCAACGCGGTTCGCTCGAGGACCTCGATAGCCTCAAAGCCGGAGCCGCCGCTGCCGACGGCGTGATTCATACGGCCTTCAATCACGACTTCTCCCGATTCGCGGAGAACTGCGAACTGGACCGGCGCGCGATCGAAGCGCTCGGCTCCGTGCTCGTCGGCTCGGAGCGTCCGCTGCTCGTGACGTCCGGGGTCGCGTTGCTGGCGTCCGGCCGCCTCGCGACCGAGGACGATGCGCCAGTGCCGCGCTCCGATGCCTATCCTCGCGTCTCGGAGGCAACGGCAGCGTTGCTGGCGGCGCGCGGCGTGCGCGCGTCGGTGGTTCGTCTGCCGCCGTCGGTGCATGGTGACGGCGACCATGCTTTCGTTCCGCATCTCATCGGCCTGGCGCGTGAAAAAGGCGTCTCAGCCTACATCGGCGAAGGTCTCAACCGCTGGCCGGCGGTGCACCGGCTCGACGCCGCCCGCGTCTACCGGCTCGCGCTCGAACGTGGCGAGGCCGGCAGCCGGTATCACGCTGTTGCCGAGGAAGGCGTGCCACTCAAGGAGATCGCCACAGTGATCGGCCGGCGCCTGAACGTGCCGGTCGTCGCGCAAACTGCCGATGAGGCAGCGGACCATTTCGGCTGGTTCGCGTTGTTTGCCAGGTTGGATGCTCCGACTTCGAGCGAACAGACGCGCAAGCTGCTGGAGTGGGAGCCGAAGCAGCCGGGCTTGATCGCCGACCTCGACCGGCCGCGCTATTTCCAGACTTGAAGCGCGACTCGCCGCCGCGGATTTTTGATGGCCGCGGATTCCATTGACGACGCGGCGCGGCTTTTCATGGCGTTGCAACTCGATCACGTCAAGCTGGTGCCGGCCAGCAAATCCTTCGCTGCGCGGCGCGCTGTTCGTACCGGCCGGCCGGACGCGGCAGCGGGCGAGCAGAACCTGCCACGCTGGGACTATGCTAGCGCTTTCGTCTACTTCGAGGAGCGACTGATGACACAGACAGCAGGTTCGATGATCACCTTTAGCCGGCCCGACGGGCAGCAGATCCAGGGCTATCTCGCCAAGCCGCAGAAGCTGGAGGGTGCGCCCGCCATCGTGGTGATTCAGGAGTGGTGGGGCGTCAACGAACAGATTCGCGGCGTGGCTGACCGGCTCGCGCAGGCCGGCTATCTGGCGCTGGTGCCCGATCTCTTCCGAGGCAAAACGACGGTGGAAGAGGAAGAAGCCCACCATCTGCTCGACGGCCTCGATTTCGGCGACGCCGCCACGCAGGATGTGCGCGGCGCCGTCCAGTATCTGAAGCAGCATGCGACGAATGTCGGCGTGACGGGTTTTTGCATGGGCGGCGCGCTGACCTTGCTCGCGCTTTGCAATGTTCCCGAAGTGTCGGCCGGCGTCGTCTGGTATGGCTACCCGCCGCTGGAATATATCGACGCCTCGAAAATCAAGGCGCCGCTGATCGGTCACTGGGCGCTGCAAGACGACTTCTTCGTCCCTGAAACGGTGGACGCGCTAGAAACCAAACTGAAGGACGCGAATGTCGATGTCGAGTTTCACCGCTATCTCGCGCACCATGCGTTCGCGAACGAAACGGCGGTCGGCCCGGGCCGTATTCCGAGGACGCAGTTCGATCCGGTGTGGTCGCAACTGGCCTGGGACCGCACGCTGACGTTTTTCGGCCGCACGTTATGGAAGTAAGCGGCTCGCTTGCCGCTTGAGACGCGCACCGGATCGCGCCGGCGAAGCTCACTGAATGCCGCCACGCATGGGCGGCATTCCGGAAAGTCTTCCCGGCGCGATCGCGAACCGAATCGCGTGCACGGATTCAGAGCTTCGAACCGCCGTCGACATGCAACGTTTCGCCTGTGACCCACCGGGCGGCATCCGAGGCGAGAAAAGCCACGGCGCCGCCGATGTCATCCGGTTGCGCCACGCGCTTGAGCGCCTGCATACCCAGCGTCGCCGCGCGTCCCGTGTCGGTCCTCGTGAAGTTCGACATATCGGTTTCAACCACACCCGGCGCGACTGCATTCACACGAATGCCACGTTCACCGAGCGCGGCGGCGAAATGCTTGACGAGCGTATCGACCGAGCCTTTGGTAGCCGCGTAGGCCGACAGCGTGCCGACCGCGGCGCGCGCCGCGAGCGACGACAGCAGCACCACGCTGCTGCCCTTGCACATCACCGGCAGCAACTGCTGCACGAGGAAGTAAGGCGCGCGCACGTTCACGGCGAACAGATCGTCGAAGTCCTCGACGGTCGTGTCCTCGATGCTGACTCCCTTCGAAATCCCGGCGTTGGCCACCAGAATATCCAGCCGATGACCGATCACGGCGCGCACCTGTCTGGCGAGCGTATGCGGGCCATCCGCCGCGCGCAGATTAGCGGCGACTTTCTGCGCATTGCCGCCGGCCGCGCGAATTTCTGCGACCACGGCATCCGCCTCTTTCTCGCCGCTGCTGTAGTGGACCAGCACCTGGGCGCCGGCCCTGGCGAGCGCGAGGGCACTGGCGCGGCCAATGCCGCGTGAGGCGCCCGTGACGAGCGCGGTTTTTCCTGTGAGGTCGTTCATGGTGAAACTCCTTCGAGTTGATTCGAGCGCGAGGCGATCAAGGTGGTGAGGCTCAGACCGCGGACCCGCTGTCAGCCAGGAACTGCGCGACGTGGGCCACAAAACGCTCCGGATACTGGTACAGCGAACCGTGGTTGGCATCGGGATAGATGATCAACTGCGCGTTCGGCAGGTTCTGCTGAAGAATCCACGAGTTGATCGAATAGATGATCACGTCGTGGTCGCCGTTGACGACGAGCGTCGGCTGCCGGAGGGCCTTCAGGTAGTCGAACGGTTTTTCGCGCGGCGCGCCCCATTTGGCGAGCGCCGCGAGTTGGGCCGGCGCGACCTTCTCATTGGCCTCAGGGTCGCGTCCTTCGCTACGCTGGCGGAAGCGCTGCAGGAAGCGGCGGCCTGCGGTCTGGCTCGCATCGGAAGGCGCAAAGTGCACACGCAGCCACAGATCATCCGGTCGCGCATACGCTGCGCTGAAAATCTCCTGAGCTTCGGGCGTCAGCGATTGCATCGCCTCGCCGCTGCGCGGGCCGGTGCCGATCAGGATCACGCGGCGCACCAGCGCCGGTTCGGCAATCGCCAGCGTCTGCGCGATCAGGCCGCCCATCGAGAAGCCGAGCACGTCGACCTGCTCGAGGCCGAGCGCCTTGATGAACGCGGCGGCGTTGGCGGCCATCTCTTCGATCGACTCCGGCACCTCGCCGGACGTGCTCGAAATGCCGGCGTTGTTGAACAGAATGACTTCGCGATCCTGCGCGAGGCCGTCGGTCACGGCCGGGTCCCAGTGGTCCATCGTCCCGGTGAAATGAATGTTGAACACCAGCGGCACGCCGCCCGACTTGCCGAAACGGCGATAGGCGAAGCGGATGCCGTTCGCGTCGACATAACGGGTCGGCGCGGTCTGATGGGTATGGCGGGTCGTGGTGGCGTCGTTCGAAGCGGCAGTCTGGTTCATTTCCGGTTCCTCGTCGATATAGATGAAAGGCATGGAGTGCGGGTGCGCGTCGAAAGCCGTGGTGTCGGTCAAGCGGTCCCGCGCTGCGCTGCATGAGAGGTAATGTAGTGGGGGCTTGTGCAAACGAAAAAGACTTTGTAGGCTGACGGGCATGCCTGTCAGGCATGCCATGCGGGTGAATACTGTAAGAGGATTTATGGAGCTTCGACATCTGCGGTACTTCGTGGCCGTCGCCGAAACGGGCAGCCTGACGGTGGCGGCGGAACGCCGTCTGCACACCTCGCAACCGTCGCTGAGCCGTCAGATTCGCGATCTGGAAGACGAAGTCGGCGCGGAGTTGTTCAGCCGCAGCGCGCGCGGTGTCGAGTTGACCGCCGCGGGCAAAGCGTTCCTCGACCACGCGCGGCTCGCGCTGTCGCAAGTCGACGCCGCCACCGAAGCCGCGCGCCGTGCCGCGCGGCCCTCCAGGCAGGTTTTCGCGCTCGGCTTTCTGACTGGCCAGGAAATGACGTGGCTGCCGCGCGCCATGCAGGTGTTGCGCGACGAACTGCCGAATATCGAGGTCACGGTGTCGAGTCACTATTCGCCGGACCTCGCCGACGCGCTTGCGCGCGGCAAGCTCGACCTTGCGTTTCTGCGTGCCGAACCTGGCTTCGATCTGGACTATCGGGTGGTCAGTAGCGAGAAGCTCATCGTGCTCATGCCGAGCGATCATCGCCTCACCGAGCGCAGTGCGATCCGGCCCGAGGACTTCGCCGGCGAAACCTTCATCATGGCGTCGAACAAGGCGCGCGTGCTGCACGATGTGATTCAGCGCTATCTGCACGAAAACGGCATCGCGGTCGCGCCCGAGCACGGCGTCGACAACCTGGCCATGGCGATGTCGCTGGTCGCCTCCACGCGCGGGCTCGCGCTGATGCCCGAGTATGCGACCAACCTGCTGCCGTGGTCGGTGGTCAGCCGGCCATTGGAAGGAGAGACGCCGACCGTCGATCTCGTGATCGGCTATAGCAGGTCGAATACATCGCCGGTGCTGAAGCTGTTTCTGTCGAGGGCCGACGAGTTGTTGGCGCACGCCAGTGGCGAATCGGGCTGAGGCCGCCGGTTTACCTATACTCCTGTCACTCTGCAAGGCCGCCACTCGTCGCCATACCAACAAGACGGAGCCTCACATGTGGGTAGCTATCCGAAACGCGGCCCTCGGGTTGCTGGCATGTTGCGCGTTGGGCGCGTGCGCCGGTGCGCCCGCCGATTCCCGCTGCGGCGAAGCGTGCGGTTCCCGCGGCCAGCTTCTCGATCATCGCGTCACGTTGAAGCTGAGCGCCGCGGAGTTTGCGAAGTTGCTGGCGTCGAGCGCGGGCGGCCGGCAGCTTGCGCGGATAGCCGGTGCGCCCGCATGCGGCGTCGAGATCGTGAGCTTTCGCTACCGGACCATCGGCGGCGCGGGCGAGCCCACCCAGGCGAGCGGCGCGTTGATGATCCCGTCAGGAAGTTCGGCGGCATGCAGCGGACCGCTGCCGCTCATGCTCTATGCGCACGGCACCACCGCGTATCGCAACTACAACCTCGCCGATATCACGCGAACGGACCCGGGCAACGGGGACGGTGCTGGAGAGGGCATCAGCGTGGCCGCCATGTATGCGGCGCAAGGCTATATCGTGGTGGCGACCAACTATGCGGGCTATGCCGGCTCCGATCTCCCGTACCACCCGTATCTCAACGCGGACCAGCAATCCGCCGATGTGATCGACTCGCTGCGAGCGGCGCGCGCGGCGCTAGCCGACATGCAGCCCGAAGCAGGCACGCGCGAAAACGGCAAGTTGTTTGTCACCGGCTATTCGCAAGGCGGCTTCGTTGCAATGGCAACGCATCGGGCGCTGCAGGCGGCCGGCGTCAAGGTGACGGCGTCCGCGCCGGGGTCGGGGCCGTACGCGCTCGCCGCCACCGCCGACGCGCTCATCGAAGGCGAAGTCAACCTGGGCGCGACGCTCTTCTCGACGCTGATCGTGACGGGTTATCAGCATGCTTACGGGAATATCTACCGCGAGCCCGGCGACTTCTACACAGCGGCTTACGCGCCGGGTATCGAAACGCTGCTCCCGAGCCTGACGCCGCTCAACACGCTGTTCAGCACGGGCAAGCTGCCGTCCGCGCATCTCTTCAGCAGCATGCCGCCCGCGCCGCAGTACGCATCGATCACGCCACCGGGTTCGCCGCCTTTGACGCCGCCGGTCCTGAAACCGCTCTTTGCCGCGGGCTTCGGCGATGCCAGCCTCGTGCGCAACGCCTATCGCCTGACATTGCTGGAGGATGCCGCCGCCAATCCCGATGGCGCGTTTCCCAACCCGAGCCTTGCGATGAAACCGGCAGCGAACCCGCAGCATCCGTTGCGCCAGGCGTTCAAGCGCAACGACTTGCGCAACTGGCTGCCGCGTGCGCCTGTTTTGATGTGCGGCGGCGCGTCGGATCCCACGGTGTTCTTTTTCAACGCGCGCATCGAGCAGGCGTATTGGCAGAGCGCCAACGTGCCCGCGGAGCTCACGTCCGTGCTGGATGTGGACTCGCCGGTTGCCGGACCCAACGATCCGTATGCGCGCGTCAAGCAGGGATTCGCGGGCGCGAAGGCAGAGGTCGCGAGTCAGGCCGTGGCCCGCGGCGCGGCCGACGGCGGCGCGTCAGCGGTGCTGCGGGCGTATCACGGCGAACTGGTGGCGTCGTTCTGCATGGTGGCGGCGCGGGCGTTCTTCGCCAACTTTTGAGCGCACGCTACCCGCGCGTTTTCGCTGCGCTTACGACGTCTCGCCGAGCGATTTTCGGGGCGCTGACGCGATTGGACGGCGAGTTGCCACAACGTGCGTGAACTCGCGCTTGCGCGTCGAATCATCGTCTAAAGCGACAGCCAGCCGCGTTCGATTGGCCACGCCAGCAACTTGCGATACAGCGCGATGAGTCCGCGCGTCGTGCTCGGGCCGGCAAGCCGCCACGGTGGTGTGACCAGGACAAAAGCCACGCCTGCCACGACAACCGCGCCCGCCATGTCGAGCGGAAAGTGAACGCCGACAAAGATGCGCGCCCAGGCAACCGCGAGCCCGGACAGAACGATGAGCGAGCCGTACCGTTTCACGCCGCCGAGAAGCAAGGTCAGCGCGATGCTCGCGAAGATCGTCCCGTGATCGCTGGGGAACGAGGGGTCCGGTGCGTGGTCGAGAAACGTATGGCCGATGCCCAGCACGAACGGCCGGGGATGCGGCCACGCCAGGCCGATGAGCTGATTGATGCCGAGCGCGAGGAGCGTCACGCAGCACGCGCGCAGGGCGGTCTCGCGCTGACGCTCGTCGCCGGAGAGCCACATTGCGATCAGGCAGAGCGGCACGAGATAGATGAGGTAGTCTGCGATCGAACGCGCGAGGTCGATGCACCAGGCCGGTGTCGATAGCGTCGCGTCGATCATGAGGAAAAGCGCCTGGTTGAACGCTTCAAGTGTCTGCATAGGGTGTGTTTCTCGATGGACGTCGGCGCCACTCCGGCGCGTCGATGTCGAAGGATGGTAACGGGCCAACCTTAGGAAACGCTTAGGCGATGTAACCTGTCGATACAGCAGGGCAACATGAACCGATATTCGAAGGAGACGAGAACGTGGTGAGGATCGATCCGGACCGCTTGCTGAGCGATCTCAAGCAACTGCGCAGCTTCGGCGCCACCGGTCCAGGCGTCGTTCGGCTGGCGCTTTCGCCGGTGGATCTGGCGTCGCGCGAATGGCTGGCCGGGCGCATGACGGAGGCGGGACTCGAGGCCGTGATCGACGGCGTGGGGACCGTGTTCGGACGCTCGCGCAAAAGCGGGCCCGCGCTCGTGATCGGCTCGCATACGGACACGCAGCCGACCGGCGGCTGGCTCGACGGCGCGATGGGTGTGATCTACGGCCTGGAGATCGCGCGCGCGCTCGCGGAAAACGAGGCGACGCGTCACCTCGCGGTGGACGTCGCATCGTGGATCGATGAAGAAGGCACGTTTTCCGGCCTGCTCGGCAGCCGCAGTTTTGTGGGCGACAACGTCGACGAGACGATTCGCGACGCCACGAATCGGCAAGGCCAGCGCCTCGAAGACGTGCTCGCCGCCGCGGGTCTGGCCGGGCGGCCGCGTGCGCGCTTCGAGCCGGGCCGGCAGGTCGCTTATCTCGAACCGCATATCGAGCAGGGCGGCCGGCTGGAAGCGGCGGCCAAGTCCATCGGAGTCGTCACCACGATCGTCGGGTTGCGCGAATTGCGGCTGCGCTTCACGGGACAGCGCAATCATGCCGGCACGACGCCCATGGCGATCCGGCGCGACGCCGGCGCGGCGCTGGTCGCCTTTATCCCGCAGATGAACGAAGCGTTCGCGCAACTCGCGGATGCCGATACCGTCTGGACGGTAGGCCGCATCGACCTCGACCCCGGCTCGCTGAGCGTCGTGCCTGGCGCAGCGGAGATGTACCTGCAATTCCGCGACGCGAACGCCGCGCGTTTGCAGGCAATGGAAGACAGGCTCGCCGAGCTGGTGCGGGACTTCAACGCGCGCGGCTCGGTGAGCGTCGAGCTGACGACCATCGACGAACCGATGCAACCGGTGACCATGCACACGGCGCTCGCGGATCATCTCGCCCGCGCCGCCGAAGCGGTGGCGCCCGGCCAGTGGATCCGCATGCCGAGCGGCGCCGCGCACGACGCGCAGGTCATCGCCCGCTGCATGCCGGCTTGCATGATGTTCGTGCCGAGCATCGGCGGCGTGAGCCACGATTTCATCGAGGACACGGCCGAGGCGCACATCGTTCTCGGTTGCCAGGTCGCGGCCACGGCCGCGGCGTCGATGCTGGAGGAGCAATGGGCGAAACCATCGTAGGCGAATCAGGCGATTTCGTCGTGCGCACGATGTCGGCCGGGGACGTCGCGTTGGCGGTCGAATGGGCCGCGCAGGAAGGATGGAACCCCGGCTTGCACGACGCCGAGTGTTTTCGTGCGGCCGACCCGGACGGGTTTTTCATCGGCGAATGGCGCGGCGAACCGGTGGCGTGTCTATCCGCTGTCGCGTACGGTGAGGACTTCGGCTTTATCGGTCTCTATATCGTGAAACCGGCGTTCCGCGGTCGAGGCTTCGGCATGCGCGTCTGGCAGCACGGTATGGACTATTTGCGAAACCGCAATGTCGGTCTGGACGGCGTGCTCGCTCAACAGGCGAACTACAGGAAGTCCGGATTTCAGCTGGCCTATCGCAATATCCGCTTCCAGGGCGTCGCGCAAGACATCGCGCAGGGCGAGTCTTACGTGGACTTGCTGCATGCTTCGGCGTTGCCCTTCGAATCGTTGAACGACTACGATCGGCAATGCTTTCCCGCCGCGCGCGAGCCCTTTCTCGCTGCCTGGCTTGCGCAGCCTGACGCGATGGCGAGAGTTGCGATGCACGACGGGCAGATGGTGGGCTACGGCGTGTTGCGTCGTTGTTTGACAGGCTACAAGATCGGTCCGCTCTTCGCCGATAACGGCAAGATAGCCGCCCGTCTGTTCGCTGCGCTGACGTCGAGCATTGCGGGCGAAGTGTTTTTCTTCGATGTACCCGAGATCAACGTCGATGCGATTGCGTTGGCCGAGCGGCACGGCATGACGAGCGTGTTCGAAACCGCGCGGATGTACACGCGGGAACAACCGGCCCTATCGATTGAACGCGTGTTCGGCGTGACTTCGTTCGAACTGGGCTGATCACAGCGCGGCGCTGCCGGTTGTTGTTTGTGCAGCCATCGGCGTTCTACGTCGCGAACCGCCGATGGCAAGCGTTATTTCCACTTCGAGCCGAGAGTCTCCAGTCCCGCTTTCATCAAGTCTTCCGGCAACATCGCAATGCGCAATTCACAGTCGGCGTTGAATTTCAGAAACCACGGCTCCGCGAGCGCGGGAATCGCCGACGCGTTGTCGACATCCACCACGACGACTGCTCCGCGCGCTCCGCTCTGCTCGGTGAAGTAGACGGCTTCCGGTTTTGTTTCTTCCAGTATTTTCCCGATCACTTGCCCGACGGTGCCATCACGCACCATGGTATTGAACGGTTCGTGCGGGATTCGTATGTTGAGAAGCATGCGCATGTCGTCCTCCTGTTGACGCCCAATGGGCTTCTTAAGGATAGATGCTTTATGCGGGCCGTAAGACGATCTATCACGCAGCGTTTAACGCGACGCAGTGAGTCCGCTGCCATCGCGGACCATGCACACAGTCAATTTCCGAACAGTGACGCTTGCGTGCCGCGGCTCGGCGCGTGACGCGCGGGTTTCGTCTGAGCTTCGGACTTGACCTGAGTCTTAACCGTCGCCCTTTCTTCCAGCGCGAACATGTCCGTTTGCCCGTCCGCTTCCGCTTCGAACGAAGTCTGCCCGGCCTCGAGCGACAGCAGCAGCATCTTGTTCGCCAGGCCGCCCGCAAACCCGGTCAAATCACCTGACGCGCCGATCACCCGATGGCACGGCGCCACGATGGAAATGGGATTTCTGCCGTTCGCCGCGCCGACCGCCCGCACCGCGTTGACATTGCCGATCTGCGTCGCGATTTCCGAGTAGCTGCGCGTCTGGCCGAACGGTATGGTCAACAACGCGGCCCACACCTGTTTCTGAAAGTCCGTTCCCTGGAACGTCAGCGGAAGGTCGAATTCATGCCGCGTGCCGGCGAAATACCCGTTCAGTTGCCGTTCGGTCTCGATCAGCACGGGCCGGTCATTTCCTTCGATCAGCTCACCAAGACGCACGCGGTTCGGCTTGTCGTGCTCCCACAGAATGGCGGCGAGGCGCTCGCCGTTTGCAACGAGTTTTAACTGGCCGACGGGCGAGTCCATCAACTTGTAGGCGTATGTCACTTTGCTTGTTCCTGAGTGGTTGGAGGCACAGAGGCGCGCGAGGCGAGTCTGCGAATACGCGCGCGAGGCGCGCCGAATATCCGACAGTGTGAGCCTCGCTCTTTCCGACTGCGCTCCGAATCTTGCTGTCCAATTCCTCGCGACCGATGTCGGCCGGCGGCTGATTGCTCTGGACGGGACGATGCATCACTGTACAACCCTTTTCAAGCATTTTCGCGTGAGGCTCGCGACTCAGTAGAATTGATACCTTCGATACGAAGCGCACCGGCAACCGGACCTCTCTTCCACGACTGTGACGACGACACTTGATCAACTGCGGGCCGGCCAGCTCGCGGGCACGCGCCGGCTGAAACTGGCTTGCGGCCTGACCGAATTTCCGCGCGAGATTTTCGACCTCGCCGACACGCTAGAAGTTCTCGACCTGTCGGGCAACGCGCTCACCTCGCTGCCCGACGATCTGCCGCGTCTGCGCAAGCTGCGCATTGTCTTCGGCTCCGACAACCCGTTCACCGAATTGCCCGAAGTGCTGGGACAGTGTTCGCAATTGAGCATGGTCGGCTTCAAGGCCAACCGCATCCGGCAGGTATCCGGCAAAGC
This sequence comes from Paraburkholderia sp. BL25I1N1, assembly GCF_003002025.1. Classification (GTDB taxonomy): domain Bacteria; phylum Pseudomonadota; class Gammaproteobacteria; order Burkholderiales; family Burkholderiaceae; genus Paraburkholderia. The sequence continues at coordinate 81,654 of NZ_PVZB01000003.1, read as the reverse complement.
GCTGCCACCGCAATTGCGTTGGTTGATCCTCACGGACAACCAGATCGAAACGTTGCCAGCCGAACTCGGCCGCTGTACGCAACTGCAAAAGCTGATGCTGGCGGGCAATCGTCTGCGAGCGCTTCCCGAGGAATTGGCCGCCTGCTCGCAGCTCGAATTGTTGCGGCTCGCCGCGAATCAACTCGATGGACTGCCTGACTGGTTGCTGCGTCTGCCACGGTTATCCTGGCTGGCATACGCCGGCAATCCGTTCAGCGAGGCGCTCGAAGCGGCAGCGCTGATCGACACGCCGCGCGCCGCGATTACGTGGCACGACTTGAAACTCGAAACGCCGTTGGGCGAGGGCGCCTCCGGCGTCATCTATCGCGCGGAGCTTGCGGGCCGGCACGGCGCGTCCCGCTCTGTCGCGGTGAAACTGTTCAAGGGCGCGGTGACTAGCGACGGTCTGCCCGACTGCGAAATGGCAGCCTGCATTCGCGCGGGCGATCATGCAAACCTGGTTCCGGTAGCGGGGAAAGTGAAGGATCATCCCGCCGGCACGCACGGCCTCGTGATGGAACTGATCGATCCGCAATTCACGAATCTCGCCGGTCCGCCGAGTCTCGAATCCTGCACGCGCGATATTTACGATGCCGACACACGCTTCGATATGGCTTCAGCGTTGGGCATTGCGTACGGTATCGCGTCGGCGGCGCGTCATTTGCATGAGCAAGGCATCATGCATGGCGATCTGTACGCGCACAATATCCTGTACGGCGGTCAGGAGCGTGCGTTGCTGGGAGACTTCGGCGCAGCGTCGTTCTATGCTTTGGGCGATCGGAGCATGGGCCTCGCGCTTCAGCGCCTCGAAGTCAGAGCCTACGGTTGTCTGCTCGAAGAGTTGCTCGAACGATGCGAGTGGCCGCAGGCGTCGGCGAACAGTCGGGCGCTGCTGGTGGAGTTGAAGGACAATTGCCTGAGCGAGGCGGTCGACAGCCGGCCGTTGTTCGATGAAATCACCGCGCGTTTGCTCGCGCTGATGAGCGATCGATGAACGGCGGGCAGTGCCATAGCCGCACTTCGTCCGACTGCAACACTTCGATTCGTCAGCGCGGACCAGAAGGAGAGATTCGATGATGCAGAAGACGCCCCGACGGATGTCCTCCTGGGGGATGCGTCGCCGCGTGGTGTTTGCCGGCGCGCTGGCCGCGGCCGGTATCGGCGGCGCGGCCGATGCAGCGGTTACGCCGGGCAGCAAGCTGAAGATCGCGCTCGTGCTGAAGTCGCTGGGCGACCCGTTCACGGTGGCGATGGCGACCGCCGCGCAGAACTACCAGCAACACTACGCCTCGCAATTCGATCTGACGGTGCGCGGTACGGCCACGGAAAGCGAAACGACTGGGCAGATCCGCATGGTCGAAGACATGATCAAGGCGAAGATGAGTGCCATCGTTCTTGCTCCGACCGATTCGAAGGCGCTGACGGCGGTCGTCGCGCGCGCGATCAAGGCGGGCATCATCGTGGTTTCGATCGACAATCCGCTCGACGAGGCGTTTCAGGACGCGGCCGGCATTTCCGTGCCCTTCGTCGGTCCGAACAATCGCAAGGGCGCGCAGCAAGTGGGCAACTATCTGGCGCAGCGGCTCACGACGGGCGATCAGGTGGGCATTATCGAAGGCAGTTCAACCGATCGCAATGCACAGCAACGCACGGACGGTTGCCGGGACGCAATGAACGCCGCGGGGATCAACATCGTCGCGGTTCAGGCCGGCGACTGGGAATATGGGAAGGGCCGCGACGCCGCTTCGAAAATGCTCGGCGATCATCCGCAGATTCGCGGGCTGCTGTGCGGCAACGACAACATGGCCATGGGCGCGGTCGACGCGGTTCGCGACGCGGGCCGAACCGGCGGTGTGTACGTGACCGGCTACAACGATATCGATGCGATCAAGCCGTTGATCGCCGACGGCCGCGTGCTCGCCACGGTCAATCAGTTCGCCGCACGGCAAGCCGTGTTCGGCGTCGACGTGGCCTTGAAGGCGGTGACCGAACAAAGAAAGCAGAGCCAATTGTCGAGTGTGATCGAAACGCCGCTGCAGCTTGTCACCGCCGCGAATCAGTAGCCGCGCGAGCCGTCCGTGCGAGCCGTCGCAAAGCTGCTGCGAGCGAGAGTGGTTCCATGCTCGCATCGGCGCATGTCACGTCGATTATTCCGCCTTGACCTTGCGCGGCTTGGTGGCTTTTTCGAGTTTGTTGTATTCGAACTCAGGCACCGACTTCAACGCATCTTTCGTCGCACCGGCGAGGAACAGGTTGCCGTCGCGGATCTCGAAGTGATCCACCGGGATCGCCACATAGTGCTTGCCCATGCCGAGGAAGCCGCCCACCGACACGATCGCATACGTCGCCTTGCGGTCCGGGGAAATGATCACGTCGTAGATGCTGCCGATCTTGTCGTTCAGATCGTTGTAGACCGGCTCGTCGACCAGCGCGCGCCGCACGCTCCAGCCCTTCAGCAGCGCATTGGTTTGCTCGACCGTGCCGCCGAGCGGTTGCAGTCCGGCAATCTGCGCGTAGGCGCCTTGCGAGGCGCAGATCGCGGCGAGAGCGGTCGCGCAGATCAGTGTTTTTGCTTTCATTTTCGGCTCCTTGTTGTCTGTTTAGCGGTCAGCTTCATAGCCCCGTATGCGGAAGCACGTGACGTGCCCGGGTGCCGGCGTGAAGCGTCATTCGTGCCCCGCGATCAGGATTCACACAGTCCACGGCTCTGTACGCCCGGCCACAGAGCGCAGTGCGGCAACCATGCACAATCGGCGTGATATCCGGGCGGCGCCCGTGGCGCACCTGCGCCCGGCGCGCCCGCCGGCGCGAACCGAGACGCGACGAGGGCGGCCACCGCTTGCCGCATTGGAGAAGCAATGGGTTGGAAAAATCTGCTGATCGAAGCGCCGGTCTGGTTGATGGGCCGCTTCCACCCGCCGCGGTTCGATCCGGCTCGCGACACGCCGCGCGAGATTCTCGTGCTGCGCCCGAACGATTTCGGCGAACTGCTCACTACCACGCCGCTCTTCGAAGCGCTGCGCAAGCGTTTTCCGACGACGCGCCTGATCGCCGGCATAGGAAGTTGGGGGCGTCCGATACTTGAGAACAATCCCTTCGTCGACGAGATCGTGGAGATCGACGCGCCCTGGAACAACAAGCTGGTCGAGGACCGCTCGCACGGCAACGTGCTGCGTTTTCTGTGGAAGTCTCCGCAGGTCGCCGCACTGCGCGCGCGCGGCGGCATCGATGTGGGTATCGACGTGCTCGGCAGCTACATGGGCGCGCTGTTGATGATGCGCGCGGGCGTGCGCTATCGCATCGGCGTGCGCGGCTATCGCGGCGGCTGGAGCGGGTGCCAGGCGTTTATCGAATTCGCCGCCCGGCAATGCGGCCGCGCCGCGCTCGCGCAGGGCGAGCTGCTTGGCGCAACGGCGCTGCCGCAAGCGCGCCCGCAATTGTTCCTCACCAACGACGAGCGCGCCACCGCCGCGCAAATCTGGAGTGCGGGCAACGTGCCGGGGCGTCGCACCGTGCGGTTGATCGTCGGCGTTGGGGCCGGCGTGCCGACCAAAGCATGGGACGCGCGCCAGGTCGGCGCCGCGCTCTCGCGGATCGCGCAGACATTGGAACAAGCCGGCGACGCGTGCGATATCGTGATCGTCGGCAGCAAAGCGGATCAGGCGCGCGCCGCCGAGGCGATTGCCGCGGGGGGTTCGGGCGTGCCGGTCCGCTCGCTCGCAGGCGAGGTGCCGATGCGCGTCATGTTCGCTCTCACCGAAGAGGCCAACGTCGTGCTGACGAACTCGACGATGCTGATGCACGTCGCGGCCGCGTTTCTCCGTCCGACCGTCGCCGTGATCGGCGGAAGCATCACCAAACCCGACAGGCACGATGCTATCTGGGGTTATCCGCCGCCGTATCGCAGTGTGTCGCCTGAGCAGTATGCGGCGGGCGAACATGCGCGGAACTGGCCGAGCGTCGAGCGGGTCGTGCAAGCGGTGCTGGAGGCGGTCGATACGCAGCGGGCGCGAGTCGGCGCGGCAGCCTGACGCTGTGCTACCGCTGCGGCTTCCGCACCGTTCTATCCACGGCGGTAGAATTTAAATTCTTCCTGCCTCGCAGCACGGACCTTGTACAAGGACGGAGCCATTGCCGTGGATACGCCTGACCTCTACACCCTCTACCGGGATTACATCGGCTGCCTGAACAAACAGGACTGGCCGAACCTCGGGCAGTATGTCGACGACAACGCGCAGTACAACGGTCAGCGCATCGGCTTATCCGGCTATCGCGAGATGCTGGAGAGAGACTTCCGCGAAATTCCCGACCTTTATTTCAACATCCAGTTGTTGATTTCCGATCCGCCTTATATCGCCAGCCGGCTCGGCTTCGCCTGTACGCCGAAGGGCACGTTCCTCGGCCTCGCCGTCAACGGGAAACGCGTTTCCTTCACGGAGAACGTGTTCTATCAATTCCGCAATGGAAAGATCGAGCAGGTCTGGTCGGTGATAGATAAGGCGGCCATCGAAGCGCAACTCGAAGCCACCGGTGCCGCCTGAACATTGAGCCGTTAGTTTCGCGGCCACGTGTCCCCGCCGTACCGGTCACCTTCGTCGGCGTTGCACGCCAACTCCGCACATTCAACGAGCCGCGATGGTTGGCGGCGGTGTCTGCACGACAGGCGCGGCGGCTTGCAGGATGTCGTCTCGAAGACCCGTGCGCGGCGGATAGATACGTATGCAGTTGATAGCCTGCTTGGTCGCTTTGGCGGCGTCGCCTTCGGACACGAGATGCCGGTCCCAGCCCTCCGTGTACACGGCGCCCCAGGGACCGAGATCGAGAATGGTCGTGTACCAGTCGATATGAAGCGGCAGCATCTCGCCACCGAGCAGATCGCAGACGACGTTGTGACCGGCGTAGCGCCCCATCGGCCGGCTGTGCTGGCATGACATGACCGATGGCCGCGCGCCGTCGATCAACACGCGCGCGCAGTCACCGGCAGCGAATACATGCGGGACGTTTTCCACGCGCATGAAGGCATCTACCGGAAGGCGTCCAAAAGGATCGAGTGTCACGGGGATTTGCGCGGTCAACGCGTTCGCGCGCATGCCGCCGCACCAGACCACCGTGGCCGCATCGATGCGCCTGCCATTCGTGAGCTCCACGCCGTCGGCGTCCACCGACTGGAGGGATACGCCCGCAAGCATCTCGACGCCAAGGGCGTTCATGGCACGCTCGATGACAGGCTGCGCGCCGCCCATCGCCTGGCTGATCTTCGCCGAGCGATCGGCCAGTACGACATGCACAGCGTCTCGATGCGCGTCGCCCGCGATGCCGCGCAAGCGCGCCGGCAGTTCGGCCGCCAGTTCGATGCCCGTCAAGCCGGCCCCAACCACCACGGCCGTAAACGGACTCGCCGCGCTCGCGAGCGTCGGCAAGCCGCGCAAGTGCGCCGCGAGTTTCGTTGCGCCTGAGAACGTATCGACGTCGAACGCATGCTCGGTCAAACCGGGAATATCGGGGTGGACGAGTTGGCTGCCCGCCGCGATGACCAGCCGGTCGTAGTCAAGCGTCTGCGCCAGCCCTTGGGTCTGAACGGTGATGCGGCCGTTGGCCGAATCGATGCTGGATACCGAGCCTTCGACGAGCCGCACACCGATCGGCCCGAGAACATCGGCGAGCGGCACGCGCGTCTCGTCCAGATTCTGTTCGTAGTTCCGCACCCGGATACTGTGATACGGCGTCCCGTTGATGACGACGACTTCCACCTGAGCGGCGGGCACGCGCAGTTCGTCGAGTTTGCGCGCCGCGCCCACCGCACTCCACAGTCCGGCGAAACCTGCGCCGATCACCACGATCCGCTTCAAGACGTTCTCCTATGGAAATCTTGCGTGGACCTTCAGGTGCCCGGCGCAGCGGCCGATTTCAGGGTCATGATGGTCCGCGCTGGTAGCTTACTCGCGCCGAAGCGGACGCTGAAGCCGATCGTCAGTCCTCCTCCGCCATGTTCGACGCCATGTCCGATGTTTCGAGCGACTGCGATATAATCGCATGCGATGTATAATGTCGCTAGCGAGGCGTGAGCCTCTACCTAACGAGGACGCAGATGAAATCCACCGACCAACCCGCTTCCACGGATGTGAAGCTCTCCGACTTCCTGAGCTTTGCGGTCTATTCCGCGAACCTGGCATTCGGCAAGGCCTACAAGCCGATTCTCGAAGAGCTTGGGCTGACGTACACGCAATACATCACGATCATTGCGCTGTGGGAGGAGGACAACCAGACTGTCAGCAGTCTGGGCGAGAAGCTGTTCCTCGAGTCCAACACGCTCACTCCGATCCTGAAGAAGCTGGAGGCGGCAGGCTACGTGGAAAGACAGCGGGACCCCGAAGACGAGCGTCAGGTGCGGGTAGGTCTCACGAAAAGTGGCCGGCGCTTGCGCGAAAAAGGTCTGAACATGGACCTCGTCGAGGCAACCGGCCTCGCGCCGGACGAGTTCTCGAAAGTCCAGAAGGCGATCGTGACGCTGCGCAACAATCTCGTCAAAGCGGTTCAGAACGGGGAATGAGCGGCGGATCGTGCGATCCATGCGCCCATCACGAGACGCGTTGCCAAACGAAGAAGCCCGCGGACGATGTCTGCGGGCTTCTTGTTTTTTGCGCCACGAAAATACTCGACCGTTTAGCGCTGATTTCAAGCTTCAGCCGCGCTCGGGCAGCTTCCAGTTCGGGCGAATGAAGTGACACGTGTAGCCGTTGGGAATGCGCTCCAGATAGTCCTGATGTTCCGGCTCGGCCTCCCAGAACGGGCCGGCCGGAGCGACTTCGGTGACCACCTTGCCGGGCCAGAGATCGGACGCCTCGACATCGGCGATGGTGTTCTCAGCCACCCGCTTCTGCTCATCGTCGAGATAGAAGATGGCCGAGCGGTAGCTCATGCCGACGTCGTTGCCCTGGCGGTTCTTCGTCGTCGGATCGTGAATCTGGAAGAAAAATTCGAGGATCTTGCGATAGCTGATCTGGCTCGGGTCGAACACGATCTCGAGCGCTTCTGCGTGTGTGCCGTGGTTGCGGTAAGTGGCGTTGGGCACGTCGCCGCCCGTGTAGCCCACGCGCGTGGACAGCACGCCGGGGTAGCGGCGCAGTAGATCCTGCATGCCCCAGAAGCAGCCGCCGGCCAGGATGGCGGTTTCGGTTTGCGTCGTCATTTCAGTCCAATCCCTTTCGTCAGTGGTTGGCTCGCCGTCTATCGGATGCGATCCCACAAGCATGCCAGAGTTCGGCCTGGCTAGCCGACCGGCAGGCAAAATCCATCACGCCTCTATAGGCATGCGTAGCCGGCCGGGACGTTGGCGCGGCCGGCAGCGCGCCTCAATGGCGTGCGTAAAGATTGTCGTGGGGAGCGACGACGGCACGGCTGCCGGATTCCGACTGACCGGAGACGACACCGCCATACGCCGCTTGCGAGCCGGCTGCATCGTCGTTGCTCGCGGCGACGGTTTGCGCGCTCTGGCCACGTTGCGACGCCGGGGCGCCGATCGAAGGCCGGTAGAAGGGAGCCGGCCCATAGCCGCTGGCGAACGCGGGCGCGGCGGCGGAAGCAGAAAGTGCGAGGAGCAGTGCAGCAACGAGTTTGGTTTTCATGGTGAAACTCCACTTAAAAATGTTCGATGAGGGGCGCTAGCCTTGCCGGATCGCGCCCAGAGATGCCGGTTCAGTGTTGGAAAGTCAGGCGACGTTGACGACGACGTCGATGTTTCCGCGCGTGGCTTTCGAATACGGGCAGATTTCGTGGGCTTCATGCGCGATGGCCTCGGCGACTTCGCGCGCCACGCCCGGCACGCTGACGTTAAAGCGGGCCTGGAGGAAATACGCGTCGCCGGTCATGCCCAGATCCACCTCGATTTCCACGGACAGATCGGACGGCAGCGTCACTTTCTTCGCTTGGGCTACGAGGCCGATCGCGGAGATGTAACAGGCCGACCAGGCGCCCGCAAACAGCTGTTCCGCAGTCGGATGCGCCTCTACAGCCGGGAACGCGATGTCCGCACCGGCGCCTTTGGCTGCCGACAGATTGAGGTTGACGCGACCGCCGCGGCCGCTGAACGTGGTGTGGGTTTTGCCGGTGAGCAGGACATTTTCGATCTTGGTCATGATGAATTCCTTGAAGGACAGAGCTGTGAAGTTGCTTTAAATCGTATGCGATGTAATCGCATGCGTCGAATAGTGGACGAGAAGTTTCGCCTTGTCAAGCGCATAAGATTAAATCGCATGCGATTTTTATTGTCCGAGACGGCAGGCGGCTGCCGGCCTAGGCGCGCGCTTGACTGACTGGGCTGGCGGCGCAGCCGCTGACAACGATTTCCGAGCGGTCCGGGCGTTCCGATCGACTAGACTACGAGGTAGCCCAAATCCCACGCGCACCACGCGTGAAGCGAAAGATGATCCCGGAGGACGACAAGCGAGTCGGCGCCGATGCGCAAAGCCGCGCGGCGAGCGATGGCGTTCGAGGCGAACCCGCGGGCGAGCGTCGGCGCGGCGTCCTCAGCCTCGCGACGACATGGCTGGATCAGCTCGATCCCGGCACCCATCGCCGGATCAAGGGACTGCGGCTCGTCACCGCGTACGGCATCGCCGCCGCGCTCGGAACGTATTGAACGAAACGATCGGACTCAAGGAGTCCGCCTGGGCCATCACGGCAAGCACCTACGTGGTGGCGGGTTCGGCGAGCGGCACGGCGCAGCGGGTGCGCCGACGGATCATCGGCACCCTGGTCGGCGTTCCGCTGGGCCTGGCCTGCCTGCCGCTCGTCGAGCATGTGCCGCTGCTCGCCTGGGCCGCCGTCGCGGCCGCCATGATCGTCTACGCGATGGCGTTGCCCGAGCGCTACGACGTCGCTTGCGGGGCGTTCGCCTTCACCTTGATCGTGACACTGGCGATTGGCGGCGTGCACTCCATTTCGTTTCTTGGCGCGCGCGCGTGGGAGACGCTGCTCGGCGGAGCGGTCGGCCTGCTGGCGGCGAAGTTCATCTTTCCGCTGCGCGTGTGACGGGTTGTCGAGGCGAGCGTCGCGCGACGATCCGTGCGCCTACGATCCCAGCTTTTCCATCAGGAAGTCGACGAAACTGCGCACGCGCGACGACAAGTGCCGCGCATGCGGATAAAGCAGCACGAACGGCCGCGAACAGCCGCCATAGGGAATGAGCAGTTCCTTGAGCGTTCCCGCCGCGAGGTCTTTCTCCACGATAAACCGGTAGGTTTGAAAAATGCCCGCCCCGTGACGCGCGAGCGTGGCCCCGGCAAGCACGTCGCCCGACGACGTGTATCCGCCGCTCGTCATCGTCTCGACAACCTCGTTTTCGTATTTGAACAGCCACGGGAGATTGCGGCCGGTGCTCGGCAACGCGTACTGGACACAGTCGTGATGGACGAGGTCGTCCGGCGTTTTCAGTTTGGCGGCGCCACGCAGATAGGCCGGCGAGGCGACGACCACCAGTTCGGCGTCCTCGATCGTGCGCGCAATCAGCCCGGAGTCTCCGGGCGCCGCGCCGCGAATGGCCAGGTCGAAGCCTTCCTCGCCGAAGTCGATGTTGCGATTGCTGAGATGCGTTTCGACGGTGACGCCCGGATAGCGTCGGCGAAACTCGGCCAGCAAGGGCAGCACGCGGTAGTGTCCATACGGCGTCGGCATGCTGATGCGCAGCACGCCGGTCGGTGCGGTTTGCTGTCCGGTCGCTTCACGCTCGGCTTCGGCGAGCTGGGCCAGCGCCAGACGACATTGTTCGAAGTACCGCCGTCCCGCATCAGTCAGCCGGATCTGCCGGGTGGTCCGCACGAACAATCGCACGCCGAGGCGCTCCTCCAGACGCGCGACCGTACGGCTGACGGCGGCCGGTGTGACGCTCGCGGCGTTCGCGGCCTCGGTGAAACTCTCCAGTTCAGCCGCCAGGCAGAACAGTTCGATACTGCCCAGAAGGACATCTTCAAATTGACGCTGCATGGTCTCTCGGCGAAGTGCCTGATGGCGGTCTGGTGCGAGGCGGAACGCCGCATGGAACGGCCGCAATGCGAACGCAGCGGCCCGGCCGCGTTCGGCGCGGAACAGGGGTTCGTACGGAATATCAGGACTATATTGTAGTGAGACTCGATGAGGAAGCGACATGACCAATCAGACAGGCAAGCGTGCCTTGCTGCCCTTGCTGGGCATCGACAAGCCGATCATTCAGGCGCCGATGGCGGGTGTCAGCACGCCCGCACTGGCCGCGGCCGTTTGCAACGCAGGCGGCCTGGGCTCGTTAGGCGTCGGAGCGATGAACGCCGACGGCGCGCGCAAGGTGATCAGGGAGACCCGCGCGCTGACGGGCAAGCCGTTCAACATCAACGTGTTCTGTCATCAGCCTGCGCAAGCGGACGCGGCGCTCGAGCAGCAATGGTTGCGCTGGCTTGCGCCGCATTTCGAAAAGTACGGAGCGACGCCACCGGCGAAGCTGTCGGAGATCTACACGAGCTTCCTTGCGGACCCTGCCATGCTGGCGGTTTTTCTGGAGGAGAAGCCGGCGATCGTCAGTTTTCACTTCGGCTTGCCGTCCGCCGATGTCATCGCCGAGTTGAAGCAGGCGGGCATCACGCTGCTCGCCAGTGCGACCAATCTGGAGGAGGCCGCGAAGGTTGAAGCGGCGGGTGTGGATGCGATCGTGGCGCAAGGTATCGAGGCCGGCGGGCATCGCGGTGTCTTCGACCCGGATGCATTCGACGACCGCTTGGGCACGTTCGCCCTGACGCGTTTGCTGGTCAGGGAATGCCGGCTGCCGGTGATCGCCGCCGGCGGCATCATGGACGGCGCCGGCATTGCGGCGGCGCTCGCGCTCGGCGCTCAGGCCGCGCAGCTTGGCACGGCCTTCGTGGCGTGTCCGGAAACGTCGATCGACGAGGGTTATCGTCGCGCGTTGCTCGGCGAGGCGGCTCGCCGTACGACTTTCACGGCGGCGATCTCCGGGCGGCCGGCGAGAAGCATGGCGAACAGCTTCACGGCGCTTGGCGCCGACGCGCGTTCACCCAGTCCGCCCGCCTATCCGATCGCCTACGATGCCGGCAAGGCGTTGAATGCGGCAGCGAAGGCGAAAGGGGAGTTCGGCTACGGCGCGCAGTGGGCAGGCCAGGCCGCCGCGCTGGCAAGGTCGTTGCCCGCAGCGGAACTAATGGCCCAACTGGAGCGCGAACTGAAGCAGAGCATCGAGCAACTGCGGCAGTTCGCGCACTGAAACTAGACGACTCAACGGGTTGAGCGACCCCGTTCCGACGCTCAACCCGGCTTCTGGGCCAACTGCTTGCGATAGGCCTCGACCGGCAAGCCGCCCCAGCCCCAGTTCTCGGTGTCCACTTCCTCAATGACCACGAAGGTCGCCGCGAGCGGCTTGTTCAGCACGTCCAGCAGCACCTGACTGACGCCTGCGATCAGCCTGGCTTTTTCGTCGGCCGTGACTGCATTGTTGCCGGGGCTGGAACCTTCGCGGGTCACCTGAATTGTGACGATAGGCATGGCGTTCTCCGTAATCCTCGGTTGACGTGGAGCGCGCCGGTTAGCGGCGCCCCGGCGCGATCAGTGGCCTGCGCTCTGGCCGCCGTCGACGTGCAGGATTTCGCCCGTCACGAACGGCGCCGAGTCCAGGAACAGGACAGCGTTCACGATATCGCTCATTTCGCCCATATGTCCGACAGGATGCAGTGCGCCGAGCGCCGCATGAGTTTCTTCCGCATGCATCGGCGATTTGATGATGCCCGGCGAGACGGCGTTCGCGCGAATGCCCTTCTTCGCGTATTCGATAGCGAGGGATTTGGTGGCCGCGTTCAGGCCGCCCTTGGTCAGCGAGGCCAGCACCGACGGCACGCCGTCGATGGCGTGGTCGACGAGACTCGTCGAAATGCTGACAACATGGCCGCTGCCGTTCTTTTCCATCTCGGCGATGGCGAGCTGCGTGATGAAGAAGAAGCCGTTGAGGTTCACCGCGGTGACCTTTGCGTAGTCTTCGGCCGTATAGCTGGTGAAGGGCTTGGCAACGAAGATGCCGGCGTTATTGACGAGTGTGTCGATGCGGCCAAAACGGGCGATGGCTTCACGGATCACGCGCTGCGCGGTGGCCGGGTCGCCGATGTCGCCTGCCACGGTCAGGACGTTCGGATCTTCCGAGGGCTTGACCGAACGTGCGGTTGCAACCACGCGGTAGTCGAGCTTGCGAAACGCGTTGACCAGTTCGGCGCCGATGCCTTGCGATGCGCCCGTAACGACAACGACTTTTTGTGATGTGCTCATGGCTGAATCTCCGGATAAGTAACTTGGGATCAAATGCTGATCGGGCGAGTGGCTCCGATAGGTATGAAATCTAGGCGCATCGGCGCCGATCTCGAATACCCGCCATGGACAAACAGTCTTGCGTGCCAGGTACAAATAGGATTTGCGGTGAGTGAGCAGGCGCGCACGGCCTACGCCGCGCCCGAGGTTGCGTGTGGCTGCTTGCGGCGCTGACGCGATTTATTGCTGGCTTTCCGCCGATGCCATGCGAAAGACCGAGAGGCCTTCCATCGGGTCCAGTGCTTCCCGCCAGGGCGCGCGCTTCAGCATGCGGAGCGTGTCTTCGTAACCCGCGAGCCAGCGCCGTTTGATGCCGGCCGAAGAGAAATCGATGTCCCTGTTCAGGTCGTCGTTATCGAATGCCGGTGCGTCGAGTTCCAGCACGCGCATCGTCGTACCGCAGCCCCAGCCGAGCAGATCGCGCACCTCCGGATCATTCAGTGTCTCTTCAGGTAGATGCTGGCCGAGCTCGCGGATCACGTGACGCAAGCGGTGAATCTGCTTCTGCCGATCGAGATGACTCTCCGCGCGGCTCGAATACTGAATGTCGCGTTGCCGGCTCATGACCTGCAAGATCGACTCGGGTTCCGGACCGCTCGAAGGCCACAACTGCACCGAAAAAATCACCGAGTCGCGCCGCGGCCGGTCGTCGAGCACGGCTTCGAGCGGCGTATTCGAATAGATGCCGCCGTCCCAGTACGATTCGCCTTCCAGTTGCACCGCCGGGAAGCCGGGCGGAAAAGCGGCGGAAGCCATCACGTGTTCGACGTCCAGCAGCGCATCGCGATTCGTGAAGTAGCGCATGCGTCCACTGCGGACATTGACCGTGCCGACGGTCAGCCGCGTCCTCTTCTGGTTCAGGTAGTCGAAATCGACTAGCGAAGCCAGGGTTTCGCGCAGCGGTCCGGTCGAATAGAACGCGGCCTGATCGGAGCGAACGCGTGTCTGAAGGCCCGCCCACGACTGCAGCCGTGGCGTGAAAAACGACGGCACGCCTTGAGTGACCGTGGTGAAATCACGCAGCCAGTTCGCGAGTCCCGGCAGCCAGTCCGCCGCTCCGATGCCCTGACGTGCCACGCCGTTCCAGAACTGAGTTAAGCGCGCCATGCGGTTCTCAGGCAGATTGCCGGCGATGATCGCGCCGTTTATCGCGCCGATCGAAGTGCCGATAACCCAGTGAGGCTCGACTTTGCCGTCATGAAGGGCTTGGTACACGCCCGCCTGGTAAGCGCCGAGGGCGCCGCCGCCCTGAAAGACCAGCACGATCTGGCCGGGAATGTCCGGTGCGGTGTCCGATCCGCTGGTTGCGCCGGCCTGATGTTCGACGTGCGTTTCGTAGCCCATGACGAAGTCTCCCGAACCATGCTGCGGTGCCGCTGATTCTGCCACTGAAGTGGTCGATCAGGGCGCCGTGCAATGGCGGAGCCAGTTACATGATCCAGTGCTCGATGGCCTGATCCAACGGGCGCTCGATCAGAACAAGAATCTCGCCGTCGCGGCCGCGCGCGTGAGCTGTCCAATCGAACGGTGTGACGCGCTACGCTTTCGGCAGCTTGGATTTCTTGCCGCGTGCACGCGGCTTCGGCTCGACGCCTATACGTGAATCGCGGGCGAGCACCAGCGCCGTCAATTGTTCGGCGACGGTTTCGAATGCAGGATCGTCCTGCGTTATGTAGAGCCATTTGCCGAGCACCGGATGCGGCCGCAAAGCCGGCATCTCATCAATGAGCGCGGCGTGACGCTCGTGCGACGTGCACACCAGCAGTCCATTCCACGGCTTGTCGCGATCCGCCGCAATCAGGCATAAAAGCCCATCGATATAAGCGGCGTCGCTGCCGAACATCCGCTTGCTGATGTAAGTCGGATCGCGCTCGAACGCGTCGAAGATCCAGATGAGCGAGTTGCGGACGGACGAGGGCATCGGCGTGAAGACCTTGGCGACGTGGGCGATGAGGAGCGAAAAGCATAGCACCACAGCGCTCGGCCGCCTGTCTACCGTCAATTGGTGCAAATTACCGCGGTCAGCAGCAGTGGAATGACCGAGTGCACCTTGGCGGTGCTTCCGGACGCGCGCACGCGTGTTTCGACCGACTCGCTCGGCGCGGACAACACGACGCCGTATAACGGGCCCGCGAGCGCCTGGCCGCGGCCTTTCTTGAACATCCCGTCGTCCGGCTCATAGCCGAGCACGGCGTACACGCGAAAACCGAACACGGTCATGTCGCTGCCGTGCACGGGACGAAACGCGTTGACGGAGTTCTTATCGACCCGCATGGGATTGGACTCGATGTACTTGTCGTCGATGAGTTCCGTAATGAACGCGTGGGGACGCGCCTGGCAGTCGAATTGTGCGTCGAGCGCGTAGGCGTGCGATGCCACCGGGCAGAAGCCGACGCTTGAGACGAGGAGTGCGGCAAGCACTCTGAAAGGACGAAGTTCCATAGCTGACATGCCCGAGCTGCGGGCGTCGGCAGACTCAACGCACGCTAGACATCAGTCTCTCATGGCTACGCGAACTGCGTACGTTCGTCAGCGAACCATGGCGGCGTCGCAGCCCGGTGCGGGCCGCCGCGTTGTCGATCGCCCGCATGCCCTTTTCGCCACCTCACGACACCTCAACTCACCTGCGGTTCTCAAACAGCTTGTTGAGTTGCGAGCCCGGCGCCGCGCCGGCGAAGCCGTCGAAGCGGCCCTGAGCGAGCGACTGCGCGGCCTGCATGAAACCGCCCCACGCCGCGCGGGCCAGCGCGCCGCCGACGCTGATGCGCCGCACGCCGAGCGCGGCCACGTCCTGCAGCGTGAACGCCGACGTGGAACCGATCAGCAGATTGACGGGCTTCGGCGCCACGGCGGCGACCACCGCCTCGATCTGTTCGCGCGTCTGAATGCCCGGCGCGTACAGACAGTCGGCGCCGGCCTCCGAATAGGCCTTGAGTCGCGCAATCGCGTCGTCGAGATCGGGCGAGCCGGCGAAGAAGTTCTCCGCGCGGCCGACCAGCAGCGTATCGCCGCCGTTTTCGTCGATGGCGCGGCGCGCGGCGCTGATCCGTTCGACGGCGACTTCGATGGAGAAAAGCGGCGCGGCTGCGTCGCCCGTGGCGTCTTCGATCGACAGGCCGGCCACGCCGGTTTCGATGGCGAGCCTGACACTTTCCGCGACCTCGTTCGGCGTGCTGCCGAAGCCGTTCTCGAAGTCCGCGTTGACGGGCAGGTCGGTCGCTTCGACGATCTTGCGCAGATGCGCGAGGATCGCGTCGCGCGGCAAGCTGTTGTCGGCGTGTCCGGTGGACCAGGCAAAGCCGGAACTGGTCGTGGCAAGCGCCTGGAAGCCGAGCGAATGCAGATAGCGCGCGCTGCCGGCATCCCATGGATTGGGCAGGACGAAACAACCGGACGTGTGCAGGGCTTTGAACGCGGCGCGCTTCTCGGCGACGGTGCGGGACATGGCGTATCTCCTGAAAACGGACGAGCCTGAGCTGCCCGTGCTGGTTATGCGACCTCGAGGTCCACGACCGGGAAGTCGGTTTCGGTGTCCGCCGGGCGCGGATCGCCGGCGTGCTGGACGTTGTGCATGCGATGGATGCTGGATGCGGCGGGTTCCATCATCCGCGAAATCGTTGTTGCTGTGTGCGACATACGCAGGTTCGGATGGGCTTCTCCGCTCGCCGCTCGGGAGCGTGCCTTTCGACACGCAACGGCGAGGCAGCTCCGTGACTTCCGCGACTCCTGTTGCATCAATCGGCGTCGCCGTACTACGAGATGCGATCGCGCTCAGTTTCGCGCAGGTTAGCCGTCACCGGCCGATACGTCAGCGTTCGTTCGTCATGCGGCGTCAGCGGAAAATCTCGGCAATCAGGTTCGCCACGGTCCGGATACGCTCACTGTCGCGCAGCGCCGGATGCAGCACCATCCACACGTCCTGATCGAGCGCCTTGATGTGCTTCTCCACGCAGACGAGATCGCTGGTCGTGTCGCCGGCTAGCTGGGCGAGTATGCCGAGTCCTGAGCCGCCCAGCACGCCGTCGAACACACCCATGCCGTAGCTGCTGCGCAGCGACGGCGCCGGAGCGCCGGGCAGGGCCTTCAGCCATTGCGTCGCCGGGTGATCGGGTTGACGGTCGTCGTAGCCGACGAACGAGAGCTTGTCCCACTCCTTCTTCACGATCGCGGCCTTGTGGCGCAGATAGTAGTCGCGCGAGCCGAACAGCCCGAAGCGGATCCTGCCGATCCGGCGAACATAGAGGTCACCCTCTTCGGGGCACTCGGACCACAAAGCGATGTCCGCCTCGCGCCGCGCAAGGCTATAAGGACGCCGCGAAGTCAGGACTTCGATCGCGAGTCCGGGCAGCCGGTCCTGAAACGAGCCGAGCAGCTTCAGCAGAATGTACGACGGCCATTCGACGGCGTTGATCCGCACCGTGCCATGCGCGGGTGCGCCGCCGTTCACGTCCGCGGCGCGTTCGATCTGGTGCGCCAGGTCCTCCATCTGCTCCGCCCAGGCCAGCACCTTGGCGCCGAACGCCGTCACGGTACAACCCGACGGCACGCGGTCGATCAACGGCTCGCCCAGCCGCCGCTCAAGCTCGGTCAGGCGGCGCGACAGGGTCGGCGCGCTCAGGTCGCACGCCGCGGCGGCCGAGCGCATGGTGCCTTCGCGGGCGATCGCCACCAGAATGCGCAAGTCGTCCCAATCCACGTGTTCCATTTTTGAAACGATAAGTTTTGAAATTTGACATAGCATAACGCAGTTCGCGAGGATAGGATTGGAGCTGGCCATACTTGCCCAGCATACGGGACGACCCTGATGGGTCAGCCAGTGGCGGCAAGTGCGGCGTTCCTACCCATCACACGACTCAACGGCTCTCAGTAGACCGAACGAGCGATACGGAGACATCAATGATTCGCCATTTTCTACCGGCGCGCCGTCGCGCCATCGCAGCCGGCGCAGCTTTCCTCGCTGTATCGATTTTGCCGATGCCGGCAGCCTTTGCTCAGGCCGCCCATAAACCGAAAGTCGCGCTGGTAATGAAGTCGCTCGCCAACGAGTTCTTCCTGACCATGGAAACGGGCGCCAAGGATTATCAGAAGCAGAATCCGGCGAAGTTCGATCTCGTCACCAACGGCATCAAGGACGAGACTGACACCGCGAACCAGATCCGCATCGTCGAACAGATGATCGTTTCGAAGGTCGACGCGCTGGTGATCGCGCCGGCTGACTCCAAGGCGCTGGTGCCGGTCCTGAAGAAAGCGGTCGATGCCGGCATCATCGTGGTCAATATCGACAACAAGCTGGACAACGACGTGCTCAAGTCGAAAGACCTGAACATCCCGTTCGTCGGGCCGGATAACGCAAAGGGCGCACAGAAGGTCGGCGACTACCTGGCCAAGCACCTGAAGGCGGGCGACAACGTCGGCATTATCGAAGGTGTCACGACCACGACTAACGCGCAGCAACGTACGGCGGGCTTCAAGCAGGCCATGCAGTCGGGCGGCATGAAGGTCGTCGCGCTGCAATCCGGCGAGTGGGAAATCGACAAGGGCAACGCCGTCGCGAGCCAGATCCTCAACGCGAATCCGGACGTCAAGGCCTTGCTGTGCGGCAACGACAACATGGCGATCGGCGCCGTGTCGGCCGTGCGCGCGGCCGGCAAGGCGGGCAAGGTGCAGGTGGTCGGCTATGACGACATTAACGCGATCAAGCCGATGCTCAAGGACGGCCGCGTGCTCGCCACCGCTAATCAATACGCCGCCAAGCAGGCAGTGTTCGGCATCGACACGGCTTTGAAGGCGCTTTCCGAACACAAGAAGCAGTCTGAATTGTCCGGCGTCGTCGAAACGCCGGTCGATCTGGTCACCAAGTAAGACAGGTGCAAGGTGTGGCCCGCTCCGTTAAGGGGCCACGCCGTCTGATTTCTGTCCAGCCTGAATCAATCTGATGTCCACTCCAATTTCATCCCTTGCTGACGCCGCCCCCGTGCTGCGCGTGCACGGCGTCGGCAAGACCTACGTCGAGCCCGTGCTCGCCGATGTTTCGCTCGAATTGCACGCGGGCGAAGTGCTGGCGCTGACCGGCGAAAACGGCGCGGGCAAGAGCACCTTATCCAAGATTATCGGCGGCCTCGTCACGCCGACCGCGGGTTCGATGACCCTGGGCGGCGTGGCCTATACGCCGGCCAGCCGCAAGGACGCCGAGGCGCTCGGCGTGCGCATGGTCATGCAGGAGCTGAACCTGCTGCCCACGCTCTCAGTGGCCGAGAACCTTTTTCTGAACCGTCTGCCGCGGCGCGGCATGTTCGGCTGGATCGACCGCGCCAAGCTGCGCGAGGATGCACGGCATGCCATGGCGCAAGTCGGCCTCGACGCAATTGATCCCGACACGCTGGTCGGCACGCTCGGCATCGGGCATCAACAGATGGTCGAGATCGCGCGCAATCTGATCGGCGATTGCCGCGTGCTGATTCTCGACGAACCCACCGCGATGCTGACCGGCCGCGAAGTCGATCTGCTGTTCGAGCAGGTCGAGCGGTTGAAGGCGCGCGGCGTCGCGCTGGTGTACATCTCGCACCGGTTGGAAGAGTTGAAGCGTATTGCGAGACGCGCTGCCGTGTTGCGCGACGGCCGGCTGGTGCATGTCGACGAGATGGCCAATCTCACCACCGACCGTCTCGTGACCCTGATGGTCGGCCGCGATATCGGCGACAGGATCGATCTCGGCGAGCGGCGCATCGGCGAGGTGGCCTTCAAGGTCAGCGGCATGACGCGCGAGCCGGTGGTGCGCGACGTGTCCTTCGAGGTCAAGGCCGGCGAGATTTTTGGCATCAGCGGACTGATCGGCGCCGGGCGCACGGAGTTGATGCGGCTCATCTATGGCGCGGACCGCGCGGACGCGGGCACGGTGTCGATTGGTCGCGAAGGCGGCGCGCTTGAGCCTGTGGCGATCGCTTCGCCGTCTGACGCCGTGAAGCACGGCATCGCGCTGATCACGGAAGATCGCAAAGGCGAGGGCCTGTTGTTGACCCAGCCGATTGCCGCCAACATTTCGCTGGGCCACTTGCGTTCGGTGTCGAGCAAGGGCGTGGTGGACGGCCGTCGCGAAGCGGCTTTGGCGCACCAGCAGATCGACGCGATGCGCATTCGCAGTTCCGGGCCGTCGCAGCCGGTGTCCGAGTTGTCGGGCGGCAATCAGCAGAAGGTGGTGATCGGCCGGTGGCTTGCGCGCGATTGCACGGTGCTGCTGTTCGATGAGCCGACGCGCGGCATCGACGTCGGCGCGAAGTTCGATATCTATGCATTGATGGGCGCGTTGGCCCGCGAAGGCCGGGCGCTGGTGGTGGTATCGAGCGACCTGCGCGAATTGATGGCGATTTGCGACCGGATCGCGGTGATGTCGGCGGGACACATGACGGGCCTGTTCGAGCGCGGCAACTGGACTCAGGACGCGCTGCTGGCGGCGGCATTCGCAGGCTACGCCAAGCGCGATGACATGTTGCACGAGCCGATCGAACCCGACGCGAAGGCGCCCGACGAAAGTAAATTAGTGGAGTATTGAGCATGACCGTTGAAACCAGTCTGCCTACACTGCAGAACGAACCACCCAAAAACGCAAAGCCACTTGGCACGCGACTCGGATTGTCGAACTACCTTGGATTGCTCGGCGCGCTCCTCGGGATGATCGTGCTGTTCTCGCTGCTGAGTTCGCACTTTCTGACCTACGACACGTTCAGCACGATCGCCAACCAGATTCCCGATCTCGTCGTCATGTCGATCGGCATGACGTTCGTGCTGATCATTGCCGGCATCGATCTGTCGGTCGGCTCGGTGCTGGCGCTCGGTGCGGCGCTCACGAGCGTCGCGGCCCTGCAATGGCATTGGCCGGCGCTGCCCGCGGCCTTGCTCGGTATGGCGGGCGCGACGCTGACCGGCTGTGTGACCGGCGCGATCACCGTGGCGTGGCGGATTCCGTCGTTCATCGTGTCGCTCGGCGTGCTGGAAGCCGCGCGCGGTCTCGCGTATCAGTTGACCAACTCGCGCACGGCTTATATCGGCGATGCCTTCGATTTTCTCTCCAACCCGGTGGCGTTCGGCATCTCGCCGGCTTTCATCATCGCCATTGTGGTGATGGTCGCCGCGCAGTTCGTGTTGACGCGTACCGTCTTCGGACGCTATCTGGTCGGTATCGGCACGAACGAGGAAGCGGTGCGGCTCGCGGGCGTCAATCCGCGGCCTTACAAGATCGCGGTGTTCGCGATGATGGGACTGCTCGCCGGCCTGGCTTCGCTGTTTCAGATTTCACGGCTCGAGGCCGCGGATCCGAATGCCGGGCAGGGTATTGAATTGCAGGTGATCGCGGCGGTGGTGATCGGCGGAACGAGTCTGATGGGCGGGCGCGGTTCGGTGACGAGCACATTCTTCGGCGTGTTGATCATTTCCGTGCTGGCTGCCGGTCTTGCGCAGATCGGCGCGACCGAGCCGACCAAGCGCATCATCACGGGAGCGGTGATTGTCGTGGCTGTCGTGCTGGATACTTATCGAAGCCGGCGTCGTCGCGCCGGGTAATTGTGAACGTCGCGTGGATGGTCAGCAGCTTTGCATGGGACCGGAGGAAGTGCTGAAGGGCTAACTCTGGTCGACTGCTTTGCATGGGGCCGGAGTAAGTGCTAAAGCACTAACTCTGGTCGACCGCGTTGCATGGGACCAGAGTAAGCGCTGAAGCGCCAACTCTGGTCGACCGCGTTGCATGGGACCAGAGTAAGCGCTAAAGCGCTAACTCTGGTCGACCGCGTTGCATGGGACCAGAGTAAGCGCTAAAGCGCTAACTCTGGTCGACAGGAGAAAATTAAAGTGTCAAAAGAAACGAAGCAAGGCCGGGTGCTGGTAGTGGGCAGCATCAATACGGATCTCGTCGCGCGCGCGCCGCATTTGCCGCGCCCCGGTGAGACGATTGGCGGACATGAGTTCTCGCAGGTCGCCGGCGGCAAGGGCGGCAACCAGGCGGTTGCGGCCGCGCGCATCGGCGCGCAGGTGGCCATGGTCGGATGCGTCGGCAAAGACGCGAACGGTGCGCAGCGGGTCAAGGATCTGGAAGCTGAAGGGATCGACTGCAGCGGCGTGGAGATCCACCCGGGCCAGCCGACCGGTGTCGCCATGGTGACGGTGTCCGATGACGGGCAGAACACGATTGTCGTGGTCGCCGGCAGCAACGGCGAACTCACGCCGGAAAGCGTGGCTCGCCATGAAGCTGCCGTCAAGGCTTGCGATGTCGTGGTGTGCCAACTGGAAACGCCGTGGGATTCTGTTCACGCAACGCTCGCGCTCGCTCGACGGCTCGGCAAGATCACCGTGCTGAACCCGGCGCCGGCGACGGGGCCGTTGCCGGCGGAATGGCTGCCGCTGGTCGACTATCTCGTGCCCAACGAGGTCGAGGCGGCCATTCTGGCCGGCCTGCCGGTCGAATCGCAAAGCGGCGCGCGACGCGCGGCGACGGAGTTGCAACAGGGCGGGGCGCGCAATGTGATCGTCACGCTCGGCGCGCAGGGCGCGTATCTGCTGGTGGAAGGCGGCGAGGGCATGCATTTCCCCGCGCCGCAGGTGCAAGCGGTCGATACGACGGCGGCCGGCGACACTTTTATCGGCGTCTTTGCCGCGCAACTCGCCTCACGGCAGCCGCTGGAAAGCGCGATCAGCCTCGCGCAACGCGCGGCGTCGATTTCCGTGACGCGCGCGGGTGCGCAGCCTTCGATACCGACACGTGCGGAAGTCGACAGCGCAGCCTGACACGGATGCCGTTTGTGACATGAGGCGCTCCGGATTGCCACTTTTGGTGGCTCGACGTTGATTTATCGGCACCATCTCACGATGGTGTTCCCTTGTTAATCACGCTCTCCAATGGACGAACATGAAATCACAATACGTAGGCATGCTGATGATGTCGCTGGGACTGGCTGCGTGCGGAGGCAGCATATCGACCACTGATCCTCTCGCCAATGCGCCGAAGGTCATCATCGATTCAGACTTCAACACGATGGGCGACGACGGCCAGCTTTTCGCCATGACCACGCAGTTGATGGGGCAGGGCAAGGTCAATCTGCTCGGCCTCACCGTCGTTACCGGCAACGACTGGTTGCTGCAGGAAGAGTCCGATGCGCTCAAGGCAGTGGAGCGGATGGGCGTGCAGAACGTCGTGGGTGTGTACGGCGGCGCCCGTTATCCGTTGCAATACGACGTAGCGAGTATTCGCGCGCAGCAGGCCGCCAATCCGAACGGCTACTTCGGCGCGTGGAGCCGGCCCGAGCCGACTCAGCAGTCTCAACTCGTTGCGCCGCCGGACGGGTTCGCGGCGTCGACGAAACTGCAGGCACAGGGCGCGGCGGATTTCATGATTCAGACCATCAAGCGCTATCCGAACCAGGTCACTATTCTGGAGGTCGGGCCGCCCACTAACCTTGCCACGGCGATCATGAAGGCGCCGGAGATCGTGCCGCTGATCAAGCGGATCGTCTACATGGGCGGCGCAATGGCGGTGCCGGGCAATGCGAATGCCGTGGGAGAACTCAACTGGTGGTTTGATCCGCTGGCTGTGCGCACGGTATTGCAGACGTCGATTCCACAGGCCGTGATTCCGCTCGATGTGACGAATACGGTGCCGCTGACACAAAGCGTGTATGACCAGATCGTCAATAATCCGAGCAAGCAGACGGCGGTGACGAAGGCGTATGGGATTGCCAATGCCGGGGCGTTCGCAAGTAATACCGATCTGTTCGATACGTTGACGATCGCGTATTTTCTTGATCCCGCTTACGCTACGCAAACAAAGAGTGCGTATCTGGATATCGATACGACGAGCGGTGAAGATCAGGGGCATGTGAAGGTATATCCGGACCAGCCGGCGGCAGGAGCTTCGCCGCAGAAGATCACTTATGTCACCCAGTTTGATAACAACCGGTTTTTTGGTCTTTATGTGGATCTGCTGACAAGGCCAGTGCCGATTGCGTTGCCGTGAGCGTTTTGAGCAGTTGGCGTTGTTGGCATGACGCATTCCCGGTCGGGCCCAACGGACAATTTCTTCTGGGCCTGGCGCCATCTCTTGCCGCGTAAAGCGGATCGCGACTCATCAATAGTCGTTATCCGCCAGGTCTTAATCCATTCCCGAAAGTCGAATTCACGCGGAGCGAAAGTTCCGGGCGGCGTTCGCATAGCTGTGCAATGCGCGCGATGGCGGCGAACTGCTAAATAACGGCTGAAGTTCCCTGAGTGGGACTTTCCAAAGCCGCCTTGAAGAAATGGCAAAATCTTAGTCATCCAGACGAAAAAAATTATAAGCACGTCTCGCGTCCGCCTTTGTTCATACGTAAGAAATTGAGGCTAAAGAAACGAATGACCGCGTCGCCTCGCGTTTACCCGGTGAAAAATAAACTAACGGAAGGGTTAATGGTTTTCTAGACTCCTTTTTGTTGTTTCGTTTCAATGACACTTCGGGCCGGACGATGGCGACGCACGAGAACGATCCTGATCCGAAAGACAAGAAGCGGGAGGGAATCGACTGGATACATTTGTTTGGGCGCGCGGCGCTATCCGTTGTGTTAGGTCTCCTGCTTGCCGTCGTGGTGCCGTCACGTTTAATTGAGGAAATGGGCGCACAGACCATGGCACGCTACGCGGCGCCGTTCTCAGGCTATCTTTTTGATTCCGATCGTAGAAATAACGTGGCCGCGGATTGGGCCAAGTGGAATGAAAGGGAGATCACGGTGCTCGTCATCGACCGTGAAGCGCTCATGGCGCACGGCGAAGGCTGGCCCGCCCGTTACCCTTTTTATACCTGGCTCCTGAGTTATTTCAAGGACAATCCGCCGCGCGGTCTTTTCATCGACGTGATTCTCTCGCAGTCCAGGAATGAGGAATACAGCAGTTGCGGTAAGGACGTTGGGCTAGGCGGGCTGGAGCAGGCCAAAGCCGAGTCGTGTCATTACGCCAACGACACGCAAGATTTCGCGGATTTCAAAAAGGCTATCACGTGGCTTACATCACACGGCATCAAAGTGTTTCTGGCTGCTCGCCGGGATGACGACAACACGCTGGTAACGAACGTGCCGCTCGACGACGATGCCGAGTTGAAGTCTTTAACGCGCGTTGGTGTTGAATTTTCTGCCCATTCGGTGGACCGGATCGCGTGGACGTATCCCCTTTTCTATCCCGCCAGGCACGGCGAAACCGGCCAAACCGGGCCTTCGAAAAACGATTGTCCGGTGAGCGCGGCCGTTGCGATTTTCAACGAGGTGTACCACGGCGCGCTAGCCCCAACGTGCAAGGAGGCCAGTTTCATGTCGATTACATGGCCACTCGATACGGCAGCCGACGGTCTGCTATGGCACGAGTCACCGGACGAAGAGAGCGAGGCCCGCAGCCGGCTATGGTCGTTCCTCCGCGTGGATCGCGGGGACGGTGACGAGGAGATGTACTGCACGTCGAGTGATAGCCAGTCGAAACTTTTGTGGCGCGCCGAGATACGCGCGTTGCTGCGGCAGACAAGCAGACCACTCTGCGTGCACTATCGGACGATCCACGCGAGCCAGTTGGCGCGCATGACACCCGACGAGCGGAAGGAAGCGTTCAACAAACACTTGGTGATGATCGGCACATCGTTCGCTTATTCCAACGACCTTATCCTCTCGCCGCTGCAGGAGCGGATACCCGGCGTATTCCTGCATGCCGTCGCGCTCGACAATCTCCTGAGCCGGGGCGACGAACTGGAGAAAATCGAAACCTGGGAGCTTGATCGTCAAACGTCCGCCCGGAGGTGGTGCAAGGTTTTGATGCTGGGCGTGGTCGGCTTCGGCCTGATCTTCTTCACCGTGTTTCTCAAGAAAGAGGCGAGGAAGAGGTTTACAAGGTTCCACCGCGAGCGCACGCATTGGAGAAAACCTCTGCATTTGCACTGGTGGGCCGCGAAGGGCGTGACCGCTGCCTTCAATATCACGTTGTTCGTTACCAGTTTTATCGTGCTCGTGGCATTTGGCGTCCTGATGATCTTGCTCGGCAACTGGATGCTAGTCCCGTTCCTTCTTATTTCGCATGTCCTCGCTTGCACTATCGCAGTCGAATGGCTCGAGTGGAGCGAGCATTTGTTCAATTGGATCACCGACAGCAAGGAGGATTGATCGTGAATAAAGTTCGAGATATCAAGCCGCTGCGCAGACACGCTTCCCTGGCCGCGACGTCGCTCGCGGTGATCGCGGCAACCCTCGGCGACGTTGCCGCTGCCGATGATCAGCCTTATATCTATGCGCCGCAACCTGGCGCGACGGTGAAGCTGTACAACTCGCCCGGCGACAAGGACAGTGCAATGGACGCCCCGAGTTTGCCTCTTCACGCAACGGGCCCTTCGCAACATCAGTTCTATCCTGTGACAGTCAATGGCCGGCCCTATTGGGTGAACGGCATGGATGTCAAGGTCGGTCGTAAAGCGCAGGCGCAATGCAGTGAGTCGGCGGGTGTTCAGTCGGCCGCGACTCTTGGCGCCGCCACCAACCGGTGCCAATAATCATGCCCACCGGACGGCGCTACTTCTGTGGTGCATGCGCGAGTCTTCTACTCGGCGCATGCGCGGACGTCAAAATGCCAGGCGCAATATCGAACCTGAACATCGGCGGCGGCTCCGCGAAAGGACCCACCCTCGACACCGTCGGGTCGATTCCGCCGCCACCCGCGCGCGATTGGCCCGACATCAAACTCGACCTGATGAACGCGCGAGCCGACGGCTGGGGTCTCGTTCCCATGCCCGAGATGGAGGCATATCTCAACGGCCTGCTCGCCACGATCAAGAAAACCGCGGGCACGCCGACTTATCCGGGCTCCGTGCATATCATCTCCGAGACCGGACTCAACGCAAACTCGAGCGCGGGCGGCAATATCTTCGTGTCGATCGGCTGGTTGCAGTCAGCCGAATCGGAGGACGAGATATTTGCGATCCTCTCTCACGAGTTCGGGCATATCTATCTCAACCATCACGCGATTTTTGACGCGCGCACAGCCGGTGACACATCGCTTGCCATCGTGTCGCTCGCCTGGACAGTGACGAACAAATCGCCGACGTCGAACGCGTGGACCGGTGTGGACAATATCGCTGTGGTGCAGACGCTCGGCACACGCGTGTTGTTCCCTGCCTGGCAACGCAACGTCGAAGAACAGGCAGACCGGTTCGGTGCGACGATCAGCCTGCGTTGCGGCTATTCCTACGTCGACGGTTTCAAGGCTTTCTTCGAACGCGTCATTGCATACGATCAGGATGCCAAAGCACGCCGGAAGAAGCTGCACGAAAAGCAACTGCAAGCAGGGCGAGAGAAGGCCGGACAGCAGGCCGCGGCGCAGGCGCGTACTCAGCCTATCGCGCCGGCTGTCGGCGGCGGTGCAGCGCAAACGGTGAATCAGCTCAGCAGCATTGGCGAACTGCGCGACGCGGTCGCACAGTACACGTCCGCGCGTGCGGGCGCGCAGGCGAGCGTCGCGGAAAATCTCTTCGACGCGCGTGCGGTCATCGACGATCAGATCGCGGCGCAACTCGAAACTTTGCATGACGATCACGGCGATCCGGCCGCTCGCGAGGATAACCTGACCGCACTCGTGCGCCCGATGCTTGGCGACAAACTGCCCGATGCACGGACAGGGCCTTGGAATGCAGCGCGCAAGCGTGGCTCCACGC
Organism: Paraburkholderia sp. BL25I1N1; assembly: GCF_003002025.1. Classification (GTDB taxonomy): domain Bacteria; phylum Pseudomonadota; class Gammaproteobacteria; order Burkholderiales; family Burkholderiaceae; genus Paraburkholderia. Next base: position 54,590 of record NZ_PVZB01000003.1, on the reverse strand, counting down.
CGCTCATTCTGGCCCACTACAAGGCCATATCCGACATGCAGGATCTGCAGGCGGCGGGCAACTACTCGCAGGCGCTGCAGGTGGCTCTGACGGTCGCATCCGGTCCCACGGCGGACCATGCCTATCCCGTGTTCCTGTTGTCGAATCTGATGACACTTTCGCGGTCGGCGCCGCCGGATACGCAGGCGCAGGTGCTGCGGCGCAACCTGGCTTCACGCGACCGGTCGTGGGCGGTGCAGACCAACCTTGCCAGCCGCATCGGACAAAAAGACCCAAAGCAGGGCGAGGCATTCTTGCTGCAACAATTCGATTACTTCGGCCGGACGTCGGTGACCTGGCCTAACGTGATCTCGTGGTATCGCGAGCATGGCGATATGAACCGCGCCAAACAGTTGGCTACCACTTGTTGGACAGAGCATCCGGAAATGCGTGCTGCCTGCGTCGCCGCTTCGCAGGCGCCCGCGCAGAAGAAGAGCGACGATCAGGCCGGTGGGTTCAGTAAGGCGTTCGACAAGATGCTGGACCAGGCTAAGGGGCTGTTGCCGAAGTGAGGGGGCGAATGGGTTTGTCGCTCGATACCTTCGTCGGCGCAGCGCAGTCTCCTGGCGCGATCATTCCCGGCATCGCGGTGCCCGCCGCTCCGATGCCAGTCCACACCGCGTAGCCAGTTCCCTGGCGGCGTGCGAAGCAGGGCAAAGCGGGTCACTCGAACTTCCTCATTCAGCGCTAATTCTGGGCGCGCAATATGTATTCGTGGCTGGCCGGGGTACTTCGTAAAGAACCGCCGTTCAATTGGCAACGGAGTCGCGAATAACCGGCCAACAACTTCGCGATAGCGCGAGCCGTATTCCATACCCAGAATGAAGTGGGAATTTCGAAGGAGAAGGACCATGAACAAGTTTTTGCGTAACACACTGATCGCCGGCATGATCGCTTTGCCGACTGCGGCGTTCGCACAGTCCGCCGCGCCGATCGACGAAATGCAGGTCGAAACGGTGGCCTATGAAGTGATCGGTATCGATTCGCCGCAGATGTCGGCGCATACGGCTGCGGCTCTCGGCAGCGACGGCACGCATGCGAGTACAACCCCCGCTCAATGGTTGCATCCTGGCTATGACGTAGGCCTGAAGTCGATTTACTTGCGTCACTGAAACCGGATATGAAACGCATCAACCGGCACCATCCGGCTCGATCGGTAAACTGACCGTCGCAACGATGCCGGACTGCCCGTCATCCCGATTGCGCAGCGTGACCGTCCCGCCGTACCGCGTGACAATCGCTTTCACAATCGATAGCCCGAGCCCACTGCCTTCAATGTCCGTATTGGCGCGAAAGAACCGATCGAACACGCGGGGCAGCAGGGTTTCGTCGATACCGAAGCCGGTGTCCTTCACTTCGACAGAGACCATGCCGTCGTGCACGCGAGTCGACAAATCGATCGTGCCGCCGTCGGGCGTATAGCGAACCGCATTGCTGACGAGGTTCTTGATCACGGTGCCGATGTCGAGTTCGATTGCGCGCACGTTGGCGCTGACCATTTCGTTCGCGCCGATATCGATGCCACGCTGCATGGCAATCGGCAGCACGTCGGAAATAGCGTTGACGACGGCGGCCGCGACATCGACGCTGACCATGGCCCGTGTCAGCGATTGACCGACCGGCGGCGCGTCCGCGCGCGCGAGCCGCAGCAACTGCGAAATCAGATTGCTGCTTCGGGTGATACCGCCCTGGAGCGCGCGAAACCGTTCCTGATTACTGGGCACAATGTCGCGTTGCAGATTATCGGCCTGCAATTGCAGCGCCGTGAGCGGCGTGCGCAACTCGTGCGCGGCGTCGGAAATGAATTTGCGTTCACTCTCGATAGAGCGGGCAAGCCGCTCTATCATCAGATTGATCGAGCGGATGAAGGGCAGCAATTCGGTGGGTACGCGTGCGAGCGGCAGCGCCTGCAGATGGTTCACATCGATAACGCGGACTTCGTTGCCAAGCCGGTTCAGTTCCCGCAACGAATGACTCACGACGAGGATAACAGCGGCCCACACGAGCGGAATGAACACGACGATCGGCCAGAGCGTCTTCGTCGCGGCGGTCTCCTCGATCTCTTGACGTACTGAGAGGCGTTGCGCGACCTGCACGGTCTGAGCGCCGTCGCGAGCCGTATAGATCCGCCACCCTTCGCCATTCACTACCGGCGACGTGAAGCCCGCGGCCGCATCGCGCGGCAGGAGCAGCGATGGCTCAGTGGTTCGCACCGGCTGCGTCTCGCCATCTTTCCAGATGACGATGAAAATATCGCGCGCGTCTTGCGATCCGCGCGCCGGAACCTTCGGAATGCCTTCGCCGAAACCGATTCGCAAACGCGATGCGACCTGTTCCATGCGCAGGTCGAGCACCGCGCTCATGCCGGCCACGCAGAACTGGTAGGAGCTGACGCCCTGCAGAATGGCGAACAGGCTCACCACGGCGCCAATTGCGATAACGAGCTGGTTGCGGAGCGATTTGAGCATGTAGGTGGGCGACAAGAGGAACGAGTGACCAAAACGCGAGAGCGCGCGCCATTGCGGCATTAACGTCAGGGTGGGCGCTCCGGCATTGCGACGTGAGGGCTCCCGCTCATTTTCGGCCTTTGCCTGCGGGGTCGGCGGGAACGATCTGGACGTGCTCGATCGCGGCTTCCACCAGATCTTCGGCGCTGCGTATTCCGTCGGCGGATGCGGCCAGCGCATTCAGGCGGCCGTCGATGAGAAGCAAAGCCAGCCCGTGAACGTACGCCCACGCCGCGGTCATGGCAATGGCCTGAGCCGCAGTGATTCGGCCTGGCGAGAATCTATCTTCCTCGGCGCGGTCGGTGGGCGCGCTGACTACGCCGGCCAGGGCGCGCGCGGACGCTAGCCGCGCCTGCACGAGGGCAGGGCGCGCCGCGTCGAGCATTTCGCTGCGCGACATGAGGTGCAGCAAATCTGGATTGACTACCGCAAAGCTCACGTAGCCGCGGGCGATGGCTTTGCGCCGCGCCTGGCCCGCTTCGATACCGTGTGCCTGCGCCGCCATCGTCGCGGCGAGCCGCCGGTGTCCGCTGGCGGCGAGTTCGCTCAACACGCCGGCGGTGTCGCCGAAATGATGCTGGGGCGCCGTATGCGATACGCCGGCTTCACGCGCAATGGCGCGCAACGTCAAGCCGCGAATGCCGTCGCGCCGTAGCACGATCTCCGCCGCTTCAAGCAGCGCATGGGGCAGCGCGCCGTGATGATAGGGTTTCTCGCGTGACGCGTGGTCGGCTGAGGTTTTAGCGGGGGCTGCGGCTTTAGGTGAGGTGGACGTCTTGCGGCGTGACGTTGCTTCTTTCATGGTTGCTGGTCGCGAGCAGTATTTTTCCAATGAAAAGATATAGTGGCCGGCTGATACGGAAAAGTCAAAGACGAGCGAGCGCATCACGTCGCGGGCCATGTTGTTCCAGTCGGGCAAGATAGAGTTACAGCGGTAAGATCCGGCCGGCATCGCGATGTTTGACGACATGCCGGTGTGTCTCGCCGGCCACGCCGACCAGCAACAGAAAGATCGAACCGGTGGCCGCGGCACTCGCGCTCGCCACCGAGATATCTATGAGCCATTCAAGGAAGTCGGCCATGGGTCGTCCCCTTCGTTACCATGGCGATGATCGTATCGGGCTTGAATTAGTGGCGAATTAGCACGGCGTCGGGCTAACGTATGCTTCGCGCCTGACGAGCGCGATACCGCGAGCCAGGCCGTGCGTCGCCAGACGGCCTGGACCATTGCCGGCCGACCTGGTAGCATCACGCGCAGAGACGCCGTGGCTAGTCGGCGGCCCTGCAACTCGCTGGACATCTGGATAGATTGGGTATGGAAAAGAAACGCTCGCGGATTCGCCGGGAAGCGCTGTGCCCGCCGATTGGCGCGCTGCTGCGCTATCAGGCGCGCATCGTACGCGTCGTGGCCGAAGCGCGCGGCCAACGCGCGATGATCGAATCGCTCGACACCACGGGCCGCACGTTTGTCAGCACCGTGAAATGGAACAGCCTGCGCGAACTCGGCGCCCAACTGTTCTGATAGCAAAGGCCGACGAATCGGCCTGAAATAAGCGGCAAATCAAATAGTGGGAAGCAGGCGTGCGGCGCATTGGCCTCGTGATATTAGGGAATGCCTAAGCTTGAGCCGGCGGCGTCCAGCGTCGTAAAATCGTCGCACATCGATTTGAGGGCCCAGCAATGCGTCTGGCTTCTCGTTGCGATTTTAACCGCGCCTTGCACCGCCCGTCTTTGCAGTCCGATACCCGGCGGCGCCCGGCCCGGCGGCGTTCCATGCTGTTTCAATCCGCTCCTCGCAATGAGGCTGGCGGCGTTCGCGGATTTGTCGTTCGATCCGCACCATGACCCCGCTCATTTCCGTCAAACGGCTCAGCAAGCGCTTTCCTGGCGTGAGGGCGCTTCACGAAGTCCAGTTCGAACTCATGGCCGGCGAAGTCCACGCGCTAATGGGTGAGAACGGCGCCGGCAAGTCGACGCTGATGAAAATCCTCGCCGGCGTGTACACACGGGATACCGGCGAAATTCTCTATGACGGACAGCCGGTCGATTTCCAGAGCCCGCGCGAGGCGCAGGCCGTGGGCGTCGGCATCATTCATCAGGAACTCCAGCTGATGAACCATCTGAGCGTCGCGCAGAACATGTTCATCGGCCGTGAGCCGCGCGGACGCCTCGGCCTGTTCCTCGACGAAGACAAGCTCAACTCACAAGCTCACGACATACTCGCCCGCATGCACGTGACTCTCGACCCGCGCGCGGTGGTCAGCACGCTCACTGTCGCGCGGCAGCAGATGGTCGAGATCGCCAAGGCCTTGTCGTTCGATTCGCGCGTGCTGATCATGGACGAACCGACCTCGGCGCTGAACGACGCCGAAATCGCCGAGCTGTTCCGCATCATTCGCGAGCTGAAGAACCGGGGCGTCGGAATCATCTATATCTCGCACAAGATGGATGAGCTGAAGCAGATTGCCGACCGCGTCACCGTGTTGCGCGACGGGGAATATGTGGCCACGGTCGCGGCGAAAGACACTACCGTGCAAGCGATCATCGGCATGATGGTCGGGCGAACCTTGACCGACGCCGCGCCTTCCCAGCACATCCCCAACGAGGGCGAGGTCGCACTCGAAGTCACCAATCTGAATGCCGGCCCGCTGGTGAGAGACGTGAGTTTCGCGCTGCGCAAGGGCGAGATACTGGGTTTCGCGGGCTTGATGGGCGCCGGCCGCACCGAAGTCGCCCGCGCGGTGTTCGGCGCCGATCCGATCGAGTCGGGCGAGATCGTCGTGAAAGGCGTGAAGGCATCGATCAGGAATCCGAGCGATGCGGTGGCGCGCGGCATCGGCTATCTCTCGGAAGACCGCAAGCGTTTCGGCCTCGCTACCGGCATGAGTGTCGAATCGAACATCGTGATGTCCAACTTGCGCAAATTCCTGTCGCTGAATTTTTTCCTGCGCCGCGCGCAGATACGCAAGACCGCTGCCCATTTCATCAATCTGCTCGGCATTCGCACGCCTTCCGCGACGCAGGAAGTGCGGCTGCTGTCGGGCGGCAATCAACAGAAAATCGTCATTGCCAAATGGCTCGAGCGCGACTGCGACGTGCTCTTCTTCGACGAACCGACGCGCGGCATCGACGTCGGCGCCAAAAGCGAAATCTACAAGCTGCTGCGCGCGCTCGCCGACCAGGGCAAGGCAATCATAATGATTTCGTCGGAACTGCCGGAGATCCTGCGCATGAGCGACCGCATCGTCGTGATGTGCGAGGGCCGCATTACCGGTGAACTTTCAGCGGCTGGGGCGACCCAGGAGCGCATCATGCAACTGGCGACGCAGCGCGAACCCCTAAACGCGGCGTGAGCCTCGAGAGGTCTTTCATGACATTGCCATCGGATGCATCGGCGCTGGGTAATAAAAAGACGTTTTCGGGCCTGAGAGCCCGCGTTTTCACGCCGACCGCTTTGCAAAAGCTGCTGGCCTTCGGGAGCCTGATCCTGCTGCTGGTGTTTTTCAGCTTCGCGTCTCCCGCGTTCATGCAGATGGACAACATGCTCGGGATTCTGCAGGCAACGGCGGTAAACGGCGTGCTGGCGATTGCCTGCACGTTCGTCATCATTACCGGAGGCATCGACTTGTCCGTGGGCACGCTGATGACCTTCACCGCGGTCATTTGCGGCGTGTTCCTGACCTACTGGCATCTGCCGATGTGGACCGGCGTGCTGGCCGCGATCGGCACCGGGGCGATCTGCGGGACCGTTTCGGGCACGCTCACGGCGAAAATGAAAATACCGCCGTTCATCGCCACGCTCGGCATGATGATGCTGCTGAAAGGGCTGTCGCTGGTTGTCTCGGCCGACAAGCCGATCTATTTCACCGACACCGAAAACTTCTACATGATCTCGCAGGATTCGCTGATCGGCGACCTGTTGCCGAGCCTGCCCGTGCCGAACGCGGTCCTGATTCTATTTTTCCTCGCGGTGCTGAGTTCGATCACGCTCAATCGCACGGCGCTTGGCCGCTATACCTTTGCGCTCGGCAGCAATGAAGAAGCCGTGCGTTTGTCCGGTGTGAATGTCGACAGGTGGAAGATCGCCATTTACGGCCTGAGCGGAGCGATTTGCGGCATTGCCGGGCTATTGATCGCCTCGCGCCTGAATTCGGCGCAACCGGCCCTAGGCCAGGGTTACGAACTCGAAGCGATCGCGGCCGTGGTGATCGGCGGGACGTCGCTGAGCGGCGGCGCGGGCACGATTCTCGGCACGATCATCGGCGCGTTCATCATGAGTGTGCTGACCAACGGTCTGCGCATCATGTCGGTCGCGCAGGAATGGCAGATCGTGGTGACCGGTCTCATCATCATTCTCGCGGTCTATGGCGACATTTTGCGGCGCAAGAAAAGCTGACGCGGCACGGGACAGGATAAGGAATGGAGCGCCATAAGCTCCCCAACGGCTGAAGTTGATAGCCCATCTTAGGAGGAGAAACACCATGTTGAAAAGAAAACTAATCGGTGTCGTGGTCGGCGTTGGCGCTCTCATTGGCGGGACGAGCGTGACATACGCGGACACCTATATCCCGCTTATTTCGAAAGGGTTCCAGCATCAGTTCTGGCAGGCCGTCAAATCCGGCGCCGAACAGTCGGCGAAGGAGCACAACGTCAGGATCACATTCGAGGGGCCGGAAACCGAAGCCATGGTGGACAAACAGATCGACATGCTCTCGGCCGCGCTCGCCAAGAAGCCGCAGGCACTCGGCATCGCCGCGCTCGATAGCAAGGCGGCCATTCCACTGTTAAAGCGCGCCCAGGCCGGCAAGATACCCGTGATCGCTTTCGACTCCGGCGTGGACAGCGATATTCCGCTGACAACGTGTGCAACGGATAACCTCGCGGCGGCGGCCCTCGCTGCCGACAAGATGGCCGAGGCGATCGGCAATACCGGCGAAGTCGGCGTGATCGTGCACGACCAGACGAGCCGCACCGGCATCGATCGCCGCGACGGCTTCCTCAATGAAATGAAATCGAAGCACCCGAACATCAAGATCGTCTCGGTCCAATATGGCGGCGGCGACCATTTGAAGTCGGCGGAAATCGCCAAGACGATGATTCAGGCCAACCCCAATCTCAAGGGCATTTTCGGCGCGAATGAAGGCTCGGCGGAAGGTGCTGCAATCGGCGTCAAGGAATCGGGCAAGAAGCTGGTGCTGATCGGCTACGACTCGGGCAAGGAGCAGAAGGACGATATCAATTCGGGCTTGATGGCCGGCGCCATCACGCAGAACCCGGTCGGCATCGGCAAGTGCGTGGTCGACTCCGCGGTGAAGGCGCTGAAGGGCGAGAAGTTGCCGAAGAAAGTCGACACGGGCTTCTACTGGTACGACAAGACGAATATGACCGATCCGAAGATCGCAGCCGTGCTCTACGATTGATCGCCGCCGCCTGATGCGGCGAGAGGGAGGGGTCGCGGCGTCTTTTCGATGCCACGGCCCTCTTGGCTATTAGACCGAAGTCGATGGCTGTCGCAGAGGAGTGTGTTCAGATGCCCACGATCACCAGGCTGTCCGTCCGTGACATTCGGTTTCCCACCTCGCGTTCGCTGGACGGCTCCGATGCGATGAACGCCGCGCCGGATTACTCGGCCGCCTATGTCACGCTCGAAACCGATTCGCCCGACGCGCTCACCGGCCACGGCCTCACCTTCACGATCGGACGCGGCAACGAGATTTGCGTGGCCGCGGTCGAGGCGCTGGCTCCGTTGGTCGTCGGTAAAAGGCTTCAGGATATCGCCGCGAACATGGGCGCTTTCTGGCGCGTGTTGACGTCGGATAGTCAGTTGCGCTGGATCGGCCCGGACAAGGGCGCGATTCATCTGGCGACGGCGGCGGTCGTCAACGCGGCCTGGGATCTGTGGGCCAAGGCGGAAGGCAAGCCTGTGTGGAAGTTGCTCGTCGACATGAGCCCCGAAGAACTCGTGCGTTGCCTCGATTTCCGCTACGTGACCGATGCGATCACGCCGGAGGAAGCCATTGCGATGCTGCATCGCCATGCGAAGACGCGGGGCGAACGCGAAAAGGAAATGCTCGCGCAAGGCTATCCGGCCTATACGACATCGGCGGGCTGGCTCGGCTACGACGACGAGAAGATCCGCCGGCTCGCGCGCGAAGGCGTCGCGCAGGGCTGGACGCACTTCAAGCAGAAGGTGGGCGGCAATCTCGACGAGGACATGCGCCGCGCGCGCATTCTGCGCGAAGAAATTGGCGAAGGCCGCAAGCTGATGATGGACGCCAACCAGGTGTGGGATGTTGACGAAGCGGTAGCGAACATGCGGCGCCTCGCGGAATTCGATCCGTGGTGGATCGAAGAGCCCACGAGTCCCGACGACATTCTCGGCCACGCGGCCATCCGTCAACGGCTTCGGCCGATCGGCGTCGCGACCGGCGAGCACTGTCATAACCGGGTGATGTTCAAACAGTTGCTACAGGCGCAGGCCATCGACTTCTGCCAGGTCGATAGCTGCCGGCTGGGCGGTTTGAACGAGGTCATCGTCGTTCTGCTGATGGCGGCGAAATTCGGCGTGCCGGTGTGCCCGCATGCGGGTGGTGTCGGATTGTGCGAGTACGTCCAGCATATTTCGCTGTTCGACTATATCTGCGTGTCGGCCTCGCTGGAAAACCGAGTGCTCGAATATGTGGATCATCTGCATGAGCATTTCGTCGATCCGGTCGTGATCCGCAATGGCCGTTATATGCCGCCGCAGCGTCCGGGTTACAGCATCGAAATGCATGCGGCGTCGCTCGATGAATTTCACTTTCCGGAGGGGGCGGCGTGGAAGAGGTGAGACGGCGCTCGCCCCCTTGTTCGATAACTTGACGCGTCGCCGGCATGGAAGGCCTGCATTGACTACACCGCTATGCGCTGCCGTTCTCCACGACGCGGCCTTCCGCGCGCCAGCGCAGCATGCCGCCGGGAAGGTTGGCCACCCGTTCGAATCCGGCCTGGCGCAGCATGACCGTAGCTTGTGCCGAGCGTCCACCGGCCCGGCAAACCGTCACGATCGGGCGTTCCTTCGTCAGTTCCGCGGTCCGCCCGGCCAGCTCACCCAATGAAATGAGCCTGGCTGCGGGAATGCGTCCCAACGGTCCGTCGAACTCTTCAGGTTCCCGCACATCGACGATTTCGACCGCAGGCAGATTTTCCTCCAGCCACTGAGCGCTAATTTCCCAGATGCCGGCAAAGCTGCAGGTCAGCGGCGCCCAATCGGGCTCGCTCATCTGCGTGGGGACGCTCGCCGCGAGGCCGCATTTCAGGTTCGCGGGCACCGCTACGTCGATTTGCTTCGGATGCGGCAGGTGCAGGTTCGTCATGTATCCGGTGAAATCGTCTTCACACAGTTCGCCGCCGAGGCGTGGATTGAAGCGCCGCTCTTCGCCCACGCTCGTGACCGTCAAACCGCGATAGTCGTGAGCCGGGTAGAGCAGGCAGGCGGCGGGCAGCGTGAAAATCTGCGCATGCACCGCGCGAAACAGGGTGTGCGCGTCGCCGCGCTGGAAATCCGTGCGGCCCGTGCCTCGGATCAACAGGCAATCGCCGGTGAACGCCATGGTTTCGTTGTCGAGTACGAGCGTGATGCATCCATCGGTATGGCCCGGTGTCGCGCGTACCGTCAGGTATCTTGAACCGAACTCGACTTTGTCGCCGTGGCTCAGATAGCGGTCCGCGCCTTCGGCGCCGCTCGCCGCAGAAATCGCAATGCGGCTGCCTATGCGGCGATTCAGCATCCACGCACCGCTCACGTGATCGGCGTGGACGTGGGTGTCGATGGTATAAAGCAGATGCAAGCCGAGTTCTTCGATCAGCGCGGCATCCCTGCGCACCTGTTCGAATACCGGATCGACCAGCACCGCCTCTCGCGTCGTGCTATCGGCAAGAAGATAGGTGTAGGTAGACGATTGCTGATCGAATAGCTGCCGGAAGATCAACACGTTTTCGCTCCGCGGCCCGCTCCTGCGAGCGCTTAAGATGGCGGCCCATGCGGTGCCGCCGATTACCCCACAGGTAGCCCGGTTGGGCGCTGCCCCGCTCAGAAGTCCGGGCGCATGACTGCACCCGGACTCACCTCGCGCGCCGGACTTTGCACTGTCCGGCGCGCGTCGCTCCAATCCGCGCGTGTTACTTCGGTTGCTCGACGTACCGCAGATAAGGCTTCACGGTTTTGAAACCCTGCGGATATTTTTGCTTCGCGGCGTCGTTGGAAACAGATGTTGGAATGATGACGTCTTCACCCGGCTTCCAGTTCACCGGTGTCGCCACCGTGTGTTTCGCGTTGAGTTGCAGCGCATCGAGCAGGCGCAATACTTCGTCGAAATTGCGGCCCGCGCTCATCGGATAGACGAGCATGGCCTTGACCTTCTTGTCCGGGCCGATGAGAAACACCGAGCGTACGGTAGCGTTGTCGACCGCGGTGCGCGGGCCCCCGCCGCTCGCCTCGGGATGGATCATGTCGTAGAGCTTCGCGACTTTCAGGTCCGAGTCGCCGATCAGCGGGTAATTGATTGCGTGGCCCTGTGTCTCGGCGATGTCCTTGACCCACTCCGTATGGTCGCTGACCGGATCGACGCTGAGCCCGATAATTTTCGTGTTGCGCTTATCGAATTCCGGCTTGAGGCCTGCAAGGTATCCGAGTTCCGTGGTGCAAACGGGTGTGAAATCCTTCGGATGCGAAAACAGGACTGCCCAATGGTCGCCGATCCATTCGTGAAAATGGATCGTTCCTTCGGTGGTTTCCGCGGTGAAATCGGGAGCGTCTTCTCCTAATCGAATCGACATCATTAGTCTCCATAGGTCGGGTGCAGGGTTCGAGTGCCACGGTCGGAGCGAGGTCCGCCGGGCTGCCGGAGTATTGAGTGGCGATAGGACTGTCTCGAGATTACTTCCGGCCGGTTGCACCGTACCGCGCCGGAATAGCGTCTACGGCGTGCAGCGGAGTCTGTGGCTTCCCCGGATAGCCGTGATACGGGACAGACATCGAGACGCGCCGCGAACCGCACCTATAGCGTAGAACAAAAAAGACTTTTGTAGTTAGCGGACTGTAGGGCGAATCCGCCGTCGTGGCAGCGAAGTTGCTTGTACTCCGAAGAAAAAGAGCGGCTGCTTCAATTTGGGCGGGGCGCGATCCTGTCTGATCAAAGCCCTAAACAGACCGCCCCGGCCGCGACGATCAGGCACGCGAGCCAGCGCCTGGCGCTTACCGCTTCCCGCAAAATCACGCGTCCGATCAGCACCGCGAACACCACGCTGGTCTCTCGCAACGCGGATACCGTACCCATCGCGCCCGACTGCATGGCCCAGATCACGATGCCATACGCGGTGATCGACACCAGGCCGCCAGCGAGCGACAACCCGACGGCGACGGGCTCCGCTCTCACGGGTGTCCACAGCGCCTCGTGCCCGCGCATCGCGACGAACAGCACCGGCATCAGCCAGTAGAACAGGAACATCCAGGCGGTATAAGCGAGCGCCTCGCCGCCGGATAAGCGCACGCCGATGCCGTCGATCACGGTATAGAGCGCGATCGACGCACCGGTCGCCAGCGCGGCCAATGCACCCGCGCTCGACACGCGCCCGCCCTGCAGCGCGAGTGCCATGATGCCGCCGGAGATCAGCGCGACCCCGAGCGCGTGCAAGGGGCCGATCGCCTCATGCGCGAAGAGCGCCGCGCCGAGTGTGACGAGCAGCGGCGACGAGCCGCGTGCGATCGGATAGGCCTGCGCCAGATCGCCGCGACGATAGGCTCGCACGAGGCAGACGTTGTAGACGATATGCACGAGCCCCGATGCGGCGACGTACGGCCAGGCCGCGTCGGCGGGCCGAGGCGTGAACACGATCACGAGCGTGGCGACCGCGGCGATGGCGATACTCATCCACGTCATGGAGAGGAAGCGGTCGCGGTTGCCGTGCAGCATCGCGTTCCAGCTCGCGTGAAGCAAAGCGGCAATGAGGACGAGACCGCCGGTGTAACTGAGCATGCGGGTTCAGGACAGGAAAAGAGTGGGAGAGCCGAAATCAGCGGCGCAATAAGAAGCTTATCTATCTTGTAGCGGCGCCACAAACCAGTTAAATTGGGGATTCGCGTTAGATAAACTCTTGCGAATGAAGCGAACACTGCCGCCGCTCAATGCCCTGCGCGCCTTCGAGGCCGCCGGCCGTCTCGGCAGCTTCAAGGAAGCCGCCGCCGAACTGCACGTGACACACGGTGCAGTGAGCCAGCATGTGCGCGCGCTCGAAGAGTGGCTTGGTGCATCGTTGTTCGAACGGCACAACCGGCGCGTCGCACTGACGCCGGCAGCGAAGGCTTATCTGGCGGAAATCGGTCCTTTGTTCGAGGGGCTCTCGCAGGCCACGGCCCGATACGGATTCCCTGAAACGCTCTCCCGGACACTGTCCGTGAATGCGCCCGCGACCTTCACCTTGCGCTGGCTGGTGCCGAGACTGGCGACCTTCCGCGCCGCGCATCCCGACGTGGACGTCAGTGTGTACACATCGAACGAGTCGTTGGAGAGTCTGAAGGAGACATACGACGCGATCGTCCGGGGCGGCCCGGACACCTTCTATGGCTATTCGATGCGGCCTTTCCTGTCCGAGGAGCGAGTGCCTGTGTGTAGCCCGGCGCTCTTGCAGCGCCTGCCGCTCCGAACGCCGGATGATATGCGGCAGCACACGTTGCTGCATACGTCGAGTCTTCCGCGGGTTTGGCCGGACTGGCTGGCGAGCGCGGAGGTTCCAGCACTCAGGCCAGCCGCCGCGCTGACCTTCGACCACTTCTTTCTGACATTGCAAGCGGCCATTGACGGGATCGGCGTCGCGATGGGACCGACCGCTCTGATCGCCGATGACCTCGCGGCCGGCCGGCTCGTCGCGCCGTTCGCCGGTCCTCGCTTGCCGTCGCGAAGCTATTGCACTTACGTTCCCGATGCGAAGTCGGCGGATGAACTGGTCGTGCTGTTCCGCGCATGGCTCGAGCGCGAAGGATGCGCTCACTAGCGCGGAAAGCGAATCCCGAACATGGGCAGGCCGCTATTCGATTCGGCCTCGGTTGCCTCGTCCGGCAGCACGTCCCAATGTTCGGCGAGCACGGAGAGATGCTGCATGCGCAGCCGGGATGAAAGGAGCATGAACGTCGAAAGGAACCCGCCTGGACGCGCCCCTGTCGACCTGGTAGCATGCGATGCTGTGCGCGCAGTGTCTGTCGAATCAGGAGCGGTCTTATGCGGAAGCGGAAGTTCGCAGGAAAGATGACTGGAGAATCGAGTCTGCCGGATCTGCTGAACCGGCTCGAGTTGGCATTGGCCGGCATGCCCGATCACACGTCTGTCTGCAAAGCACTGTCGGATCTCAACAGGCGCCTTGGCTCCCCCGGCGAGCAAGCTTCCGTACGGAGCGGCCGACCCACGGCTTCCCGACGCCCGCGCCCGCGCCAAATGGCAATGCAGTCTTTACCGCTGTTTTCTTGAACGCCAAAGATCGATCTGAACAGCGCACAGCGGAGCGGCTGACTAGCATGGAAGGCCGAAAAAACGCCAGCACATGCTAGGCGAGCAACAACAAGGCATCAGCGAGTGACAATACCGTCGTGCGCGAATCGAAGGCCGTTGAAAACAGATGATCGTGCACGACCTGATCCGGGGCGTAACAGCAATCCTTGACCGTCAATAAGCGGAAGTCCGCGTCACTCGCGTACGCAACCGACGACAGCACCACGCCGGTCGACGCTATCCCAACCATGATTAGCGTATCGATCCCCTGCGTGGAAAGCCGCGCCTGCAGGTCGGTACCAAAGAACACGCTGGCACGATGCGCAATGATGAGCGGTTCAGTGGCCAGCTGGCCGAGTTCCGGCGCGATCTCGTCGTCGACGAAGAGACCCAGTTGCTTGATTCCCTGCCCGTTTCTGTTCAACGGACTGACTTCCGGATAGCCGGGACTGAAGTGGATCCTGGCGAAATAGACGCTGACACTTTTGGCCCGCGCGGCGTCACACAGCTTGCGCGTGTTGGCGAGCAGAGAAGGTGCGACCGATGGAAATAACCGCATGATGTCCGTCTGATAATGCATGACCACCAGAGCGGTTCGCGCGGGCACGATCGGTGGAATCCGCATGTCAAGGCTCTGCGTCGCGGCGGCGCCTTCCATGCCTTGTTGATGATCTGCCGGAGCGGCGGGTTCAGATTCAAGGCGTGGCGGCATAAGGGCTACGCGATAGCGAAAAAGATGCCCGACTCTAGCACGACCGCGTTCGAGTGAGCGGCCGGCCTGGAACTCTCCAGGCCGGCCACAGGCCACCGACGACACGATATGGAAGCGTTGAAGGTCCAAAAGAATCGCGACGCTTCGCTTATTTGCCGTGGCCCATTAGCGGCAGAGTGCCGCCATTCGCCTAAAACCGCTCGCGATCGAACTCCGGCAGCGCGCGCGTTCCCTCAATAGCGACCGAGTGCAGCAGTTCAGGCTCAAGACCGAGCAACTGCAGGATCGTCGGCGCAACCTGGGTGGTCAGTACGCGCTCGTCGTTCACCTGTCCCGCGTGACGGGCGTGAGGCACGTAGACCACGAGACCGAGATGGCTGTCGTCGGGAGCGTTGCCGCCGTGCTCTTCGTCCTTGGTCGCGCTCGACGTATAGATGACCCCGGGGTTCGGCTGAACGACGATGTCAGGCGTGCGTCCACGTGCCGGATCGCCGAACCGGCCGGCCAGTTGCGGGCCATACAGAATGTACGCTTGCGGGCCGTCCGCACAAATGCCGGGTGCGTTGCAGCTCAGGTTGTCCTTCAAGGTCTTCACGACAGCCGGCAGTTGGCGTTGATCGCGCAACCAGATCAGGCCGACGTCGTCGGTCTGCACGAACCCCGTGCCGGCGAGCCCGGTTCCGTCATTGAGGTTGCCGCTCTTCGTGCTGTTCTGCCCGAAGTTGCCGTTCGGATCCAGATAGTTGTTTGCTTCAAGCAGTTTCGAGAGCGTGTCGCCGTTCTTCACCAGCTTCGAATGGTCGGTCGGGGATTGCCCGTGCTTCGCCGTGACGATGATCGCCGTCGACGAATACAGGTCGCGTTGCTTCAGTTCGGCCACGATGCGACCCAAGGCGTTGTCCAGATACGCAATCGCGTTGGTTACCTGCGGACCCGGCGTGAAACTCGCATCCAGATAGCCGCCTCCATTCGCGACCGTTGCCTTCTGGGCGACGCTCAAAGTCTGGAAGTTGGTCCCAAACAGGGTGGGCACATCGGCGCCGGATCGGCCAGTCGAATCCTTGCCGTCAATTTCATCGATCAGCGACTGCACATGGAAATTGTCGAACTGTTCCGTGTGCGTGTAGACGTCGGTGTAGTTCGTGTTGGTGGCGGGATCGATCGAATTGATCTCGGTGCGGGAAAGATCGTCGACGCCTTTGCCGGAAGGTCCATTGAGCCAGTCGTAGCCCCACGCATGTTTGTCCGCCCAGGCAGTGCGAGCGCCTTTCACGTTGCGTTTGACCACTTCGAAGACCGTGTTGGTCTTCACATAGTTATGCGGATAGACGGGCGTACAGACGCCATTGAGCAAAGCGTGCGGGATGGCCTGCGGATTGAACGCGCCGCCACCGTCGAGATGCGTCAGTGCGCCGCCGTTCTCGCCGTCGATGCCGGTAGTCTCGTCGAATACGACATTCCAGCCTTGCTTGCCGGTGCAATTGCTATCGGACGGCGCGTAGAGCGTGCGGTCATAGGATACGTCGTAGAACAGGCCCGCGGATTTGGGTGAGCCACCGGTGACGAGCGCAGCGAGCCCCGGGAACGAATCCGAAAGGCCAGGCGTGTGCGCATTGGTGTAGGTCGTCCCCGACTTCGCCAGCAACGCAAGATTCGGGCATGCATTCGATCCGACGCAGCGCGCAACATCCTGTTCGTGCAAACCGTCGAAGCTGATCAGCAGCACATGCTTCACCGACTCATGGTGATGATCACGATGATCGTGATCATCGGCCGCCGTGGCGCCTGCCGGGTGCAGCGCGGCAAGCAGGACAGCGCCCAGGCCAACGGCGATTTGCGTTCGCTTCCAGATTCTGATCGTCTTCATTTCCCGTCCTTTAGGTTGCTGCGGAATATTTGGTAATCCGGGAAAGAATGTGCAGTGGAATTGAGTCGTCTGGATGAAGCGACGCTTTCGATTCCATAACTCATTGGCGATTGATGCGATGAGAAGAAAGATCCGTGAAATGAGGCTATTACTTCAGGTTTCCTTAAGGAATGGATGATCTATTGCGATGTTCATCTATCACCGTGTGCGGCCCTTGGGATCAATCCCGTTGGCCCAGTTCGCCAAACATCCCGGCGAGCCAGGCTCTGAAAATTCTCACGCGCCGGCTGAGGTAGCGATTTCAGTTAAAGGACGAGGTAAGGGTACGGCAGTGGTTCCGAGCCGTACAGGAACGATATCGAGCTCCATGTGGCGACTGTCGTTCGACAGGACGGCCATGTGTGCCGAAAGCCGGCACAAAATCATGCAAGCGCGCAATTGCACTCGTATACTGGTGCGTCAATCAGTCAAGGAACCAGTATGCGGCGCGTGATCGTACGGCGGTCGTCAGTCCACGGAAAGGGTGTGTTCGCGATGCGGCCGCTCGCGGCGGGTGAGTGCGTGCTTGAATACCGGGGCGAATTGACGAGCTGGCGGGAAGCGGTGCGCCGGCATCGGCGCGAAGGCGTCGCTGGGCACACGTTTCTTTTCGGCCTGTCGGACGGGCGCGTGATCGACGGAAGCCGCGGAGGCAATAGTGCGCGTTGGCTGAACCACGCCTGCGCGCCGAACTGCGAGACCATCGAGGATGATGGCCGCATCTTCATTCACACGATCCGGCCGATCGATGCGGGCGAGGAACTGTTTATCGAATACCTGCTCACGACCGACGATCCCGCGGACGAGGACGTTCGAGCCCAATACGCTTGCCGGTGCGCCGCGGCGGATTGTCGTCGGTCGATGCTGGCGGATGTCGCGTGATTCAGCCAACCGATGAGGTTGCACGGACTCAGTCCGCTGCCGCCAGTGTCTCCAAGACGTCGCCGCCTTCACGCCGTATCAGCCCGCTCTTCGCACTGTTTCCCTTCCTGCGCCCCTACGCCGGCCGCTGGGCGCTCGCGTTCCTCGCGCTGGTGAGCTCGGCGGGCGCCACGCTGGTTTTGCCGGTGGCGTTCAAATACCTGATCGACCGTGGCTTCGCCGCGGGCGACCGGGGGCACATCGACCGCTATTTCCTCGCGCTATTGGTCGTATCGCTGGTACTGGCCGGCGCCACGGCGCTGCGCTTCTACCTCGTGTCATGGCTCGGCGAGCGGGTCACGGCCGACTTGCGGCGCGCGGTCTACGATCACGTGCTGAGCATGAGCCCGCAATTCTTCGAAACCACGCAGACCGGCGAGGTGCTGTCGCGGCTCACTGCGGACACCACCCTCATCCAGACCGTGGTGGGCACGAGCTTGTCGCTGGGATTGCGCAACTTCTTCCTGCTGACCGGCGGCGTGGCGATGCTGGCGGTGACGAGCCCGGTGCTGTGCGGCTACATCCTCGCGACGCTGGTCGTGGTGGTCGCGCCTATCGTGATCTTCGGCCGCCGCGTGCGACGGCTCTCGCGCGCGAGCCAGGACAAGATCGCGAACACGAGCGCGCTGGCGGGCGAGGTGCTCAATGCCATGCCGACCATTCAGTCGTACACGCAGGAGCCTTTTGAAACGCAGCGCTTTGCGGGCGCGGTGGAGGCGGCCTTCGAGACCGCGCTCACGCGCATTCGCGCGCGCGCCTGGTTGACCGCCGTGGTGATCGTGCTGGTGTTCACGGCCATCGTATTCGTGCTGTGGCTCGGGGCGCAGGCGGTGCTGGCCGGGCGCATGACGGCGGGCCAATTGTCCCAGTTCATTCTCTACGCAGTGTTCACGGCCGGCGCCGTGGGCGCGGTCGCCGAAGTATGGGGCGATTTGCAGCGCGCTGCCGGCGCCACCGAACGTCTGCTGCAATTGCTGGCGGCGCGCTCGCCGGTGGTCGAGGCCGGGACGACGATCGCGCTGCCGGCGCGAGGCGAGGGCATCCGCTTCGACGATGTCAGCTTCTCGTATCCATCGCGCCCGGGCATTGCGGCGCTTTCCGCACTCTCGCTCGAGGTCCGCCCCGGTGAACATGTGGCACTGGTCGGTCCGTCCGGCGCGGGCAAGACCACGCTGTTCCAGTTGCTGCTGCGCTTTTACGATCCGCAAGCCGGCCGCATTCTGATCAACGGCGTCCCCACGCGTGACGTGCCGCTTGTCGAATTGCGCAAGGAGATCGGCGTGGTGCTGCAGGAATCGGTGATTTTTTCTGGAAGCGTGCTCGACAATATCCGCTATGGCGCGCCGGGAGCCACGCTCGCGCAAGTACAACGGGCCGCCGACATGGCGGCCGCGGCGGGCTTTATCGAAGAACTACCGCAGGGCTACGACACCTTTCTCGGCGAGCGCGGCGTGCGGCTGTCCGGCGGGCAGCGTCAGCGCATCGCGATCGCTCGCGCGATCCTGAAGAATCCGCCCATCCTGCTGCTGGACGAAGCGACCAGTGCGCTCGATGCCGCCAGCGAACGGCTGGTGCAAAAGGCGCTGGACAATGCCGCGCAGAACCGCACCACGCTGGTCATCGCACACCGCCTCGCGACCGTCCAGCAGGCCGACCGCATTGTCGTGCTGGAACAGGGGCGGATCGTCGCGCAGGGTCGTCACGCCGAACTCCTCCTGAGCTCGCCGCTCTATGCTCAGCTTGCTGCGTTGCAGTTTGGCGAGCAGATGGGGCAGACCGCGCCCGCGCAATGACAGCGGGCGGCTCATGCGTCGATGCGTCATGCACCTGGCGAGTGCATCGACGTGGCGCTATCCTTGACGTACAGAGGAGGGAGACATGGGCCACAGCCAGGATCGCATCGAAAAGCGCGAGCAGAGTTGGTACCGCGAGCGCGATTGCGCTTTAGATGAATTTGTCGCGCTGTTGGAGGGCGATGACCACGGCCCGACCCGCTATGCGTCGGAAGTCATGCAGCGGATTCCCATTTACGACTGTCCACAACTCGACGGCGTGACACGCGATGCGTCGCACAGAGCGCGGTTGCAGGCGGAATGGGCTCGCGTCCTTCACGATGGCGCAGGGGTGCTGGTGCTGCGGCGCGCATTTGTCGATACCAGACCGGTCGACAATGCCACGGCCGTCTTTGAATCCATTATTCATAGTGAGCGCGAGCAAGGCTCCAGTGCGGCAGACCATTTCGCAAAGGCAGGCGCGAATGACCGGATCTGGAACGCCCAGGAGAAGCTCTGCCTGAGAGCACCCGAAGTATTCGCGCAATACTTTTCAAATCCAATGCTGATGACTGTGTCGCAAGCGTGGCTCGGACCGTGCTACCAGATGACGTCCCAGGTCAACGTAGTTAGACCGGGCGGCGCTGCTCAGCAAGCGCATCGCGATTACCACCTCGGTTTCCAGACGGCTGAAAAAGCCGAACGCTATCCCGCGCACGTCCATCGGATGTCACCCTTCCTCACCTTGCAGGGCGCGGTGGCGCATAGCGACATGCCGGTCGAGAGCGGCCCGACGAAGCTCCTGCCGTATTCGCAGCGCTATGACGAGGGATATCTGGCGTGGCGCCGAGCCGAATTTCGCGAGTATTTCGAGGACCATTTCGTCCAGTTGCCGCTCTCCAAGGGCGATGCCGTGTTCTTCAGTCCCGCGTTATTCCATGCGGCCGGCGAAAATCGCACCGCGGACGTACAACGCATGGCGAACCTCTTGCAGGTCTCATCGGCTTATGGCCGGGCGATGGAAGTGCTCGACCGCACGCAAATGTGCGAAGCGTTGTATCCGGTACTGCGCGAGCGTCGCGCTTCGGGGCGGATAAGCGACACGGAAATTACCGCGGCAATCGCATCCTGCGCTGAGGGATACCCGTTCCCTACCGACCTCGACCGCGACCCGCCGGTCGGCGGGTTGGCGCCGGAAAGCCAGCAGGAACTCATGCATCGCGCACTCGACGAGGATTGGGATTCGGCCCGATTCACGCTCGCCTTGAACGAGCAGGCTGCGCGACAACGTTCCGCCGATCCGCAATCGGGTCCGCGTTAACAATTTCTTTAGACTCAGTCGATGGTGCAAAGGACGATCTGATCGCAGGATTGACAAAGCGATAGCAACGCGACGCCGCATCTTCGCGGGGACCGTCCGGGATCGCCTTACGGCCGGTCATGCACTGACCGTTCTCGCACTTTTGGGAAGGAGAAATTGACATGAAAACGCTTCGAATCGTGGCGGTCTGCGCGATCGGCATGTTCGTGGGACAAGCGTGGGCGCAAGACAAACCCGTACCATCGGGAACCGCGCCGTCTGCTCAGGATGTCGGCGGCGTCAGCGACGCGTCGAGGGGTGAGACGGGAATGGCAATGAATCCGGCGCGGCAGTCCTATCCGGACCTCAACACCCTGCAATCCCCGGAGCAAAGCCGTGTGGCGGCCAATCCGTTCCGCCACCATTGACTGCAGCGCAACAGCTTTGCGCGACCGCGCGTTACGCACGGTGAGTGCCTGTGAATACACTCGTCGCGCGTAACGGTGGCACGCTAAAGTTCGGAGCGGGACCGTCCGGCTTGACGGAGCCGGGCTCCGGGATCAGTAGCCGATACGCTTTTCGACGTTGCGGAATCGCCCCATCGACCGATAGCGATGAAACCATGCGTTGGTACGAAGCTCGCACAGGCGCGGCGAATGCTCCGCAAGCGCGAGGTCGAGCCAATGAAACATCTCGTCCGGCTGGTCGAGCCGCGCGTAAATTTCCGCAAATAGAAACGGCGACGTGTAGCGCCTTTGACGCCTCGCCGTCAAATCCTGCAAATACCATTGAAGGACTTTTTGATAGCCGCCGGCCTCCCAGATCGTGCGAATAGTCTCTGCGCGAGCGAATTCGCCGCACCGTGTTAGCGCGTCGATGGTCGCGTCGACTGCCTCCTCGTATTGACCCTGCTCTTCATACGCGGTCGCCAGCAGTTGATAGACGAGCGGGGAGCGATTGCCACGCCCGGCGTGCAGGCACTCGCGAATTACTTCGTCGTATTTGCCTGCCTGTACGAGTCCGAATACGCGCGATCCTTCGAACCCGAGCGGGTCGACCTTTTCGGCTCGCTCGAACTGCGCTCTGCCTTCCGCTTCTCGCCCAAGCACCAGCAGCAGGCGTGCATATAGGCGGCACGTTTCAGCGTGGCTTGGGTTCAGCCGCAACGCTTCGAGGAACTCTTCTTCGGCACGCCGCCAGTCCCAGTCATAGAAATAGTGCACGCCCGCTAGCGCCTGGTGGGCTTCAGGAAGACTGGCGTCCAGTTCCAGTGCTTGCAACGCCGCCTGCCGCGCTAGCGGATGGCCCTCCGACGGCGCACAGACTCCATGCGTCGCCGTGGCACCCAAAACGTTCGACATCCCCACATATCCGAGCGCGTAAGTCGGGTCCCGTTCTATCGCGCGCTCGAAGTAGCCGCGCGCGCGCACGAAGTCCTCGTCGCTCAGCGCGTGATGCGCGGCAAACCCCGCATCGAAGTGCACGCGGCGCGTCCAGTAGTAACGGCCGCGCAGATACGCATCGTGTGCCGCCGGATCGACCGGCAAACGTCTCGTCAGCATGTGCCGCCGCTGTGCCGCGAGCGCGGGTGACACCTCCCGGGCGAGCGCCGCTCCCACCTCTTTCTGGATTTCCAGCGCGCCGCGCGACATCGGCTCATACGCGCGGCTCCAGATCTGCACCTGATCGAAGCAACGGATCAATTGCGCCAGAATGCGGATCCTCACGCCGTCGCGCTTGAGCTCGCCTTCCAGGACATAGTCGATCGACAACTCGCGCGCTATCTCCGCAATGCTCATGCTGACCCGTCTGCAGTGGGCGGCAGTCGTCCTCGAAATGACGAGGATGCGCTCCGGATCGAGCATGCCGATGCTGGCGGAAGTTTCGTCGGCCAGTGCATCGCAGAAGCTGTTCTGGCCGGAATCGCCAGTCTGGTTTTCGAACGGCAGAACCAGTATTCGCGCGGCTTCCTGCGGAGCGGGTACCGGCTCCTCCGGCATCGGCCGTACGTTATTCAGTCGATAGCCTTTGCCCTTCACCGTGATGATGTGCTGCGGATTGACCGGGTCGTCGTGCAGCGCCACACGGATTTTCCGGATTGCCGTATTGATGCAGTTGTCCGTTTCCCGATACGCATTCGCGCCCCACAGTGCTCTTACAATATCCGCACGCGTGACGAGTTGCCCGTTGCGGGATGCCATCAGGATCAGCAGCTCCATCGGCAGACGCTCGAGGCTGACCTTCTCACCCGCGCGGCGCAATTCGTAGCGCTGAATGTTCAGCTCGACATCCGCAATCCGGATGGATTCTGGCGTGTTCATCTGCGCTCCTGCCATCGCGAGTTCCTGCTCACAGCGACTATGTCGGGGCGCCGCCGCTCGCGCTTCATTCCGAATGAAGCCGCGCATGCAATCGCCGAGCACAACACCATGACGAGCGCGGGTGCGGGCATCCAGTGCAGACCGGAAACAAGGAAATTTGCCGCGAGCGGCGTCAGTCCCAGCGACGCGGACAGACCGAGATTCATGGCCGTCGCAACGCCGCTGAAGCGGACGTCGACGGGAAACATTTCTGCAATCGCGCACGCGAAGGTTCCGTTGGCGATCGAACTGACGACGCCGGCCATCAGGAACAGCGCGGGCAGGCTCGCATAGTGCCGGGCGGCCGCGATGAAGAAGAAGGGCGCGAAAAGCGCGGACAGGACGGTTCCCAACCTGAACACGTAGCGACGCGGCAACAGGTCGCCAGCGTGCGCCGTCACGAGAATGCAGGCAGCTAGGGCGATCAGATAGCACGTCTGGGCACTCGCGATCTGTTGCGTGTCGTATTGAAGCTTTTTCAGATGACCCGGCGCGAAGCCGATAAAGATGCCGCCCGACGCGCCCGCCAGCAGCGACGCGGCAGCGCCTGTCATCAGGGGAGCGAAATGGTTGCGTAACAGGACAGCAAGGGGCTCGCGATGGCGGGCGCCGATGGCCTGCGCGTACTCGTCGGTCTCCGCAAGCGTACGCCGCAAAGCAAAGCTCAACAGCCCGACCATTCCACCCAGCAGGAAGCCGATCCGCCATCCGAACGCGTTGACTTGCCCGGGTGTGAGCACCCATTGCATGACAAGATTCATGCTCGTCGCCAGAAGCAACGCAAGATTGACCGCGACGAACACGATGCCGCACAAAAGCCCCGGCCTGCCGCGCGCGGTTTCGACCGCGTAGACGACTGCGCCCGGCAATTCACCGCCGAGGCAGAGGCCCTGCATGAGCCGCAGCACGAGAAGGAGCGCCGGGGCGGCCGCGCCCCATGCCGCGTATGAAGGAAGTATTCCGATGAGAAGCGTCGAAACGGAGGCGATCATCGCCGACGAGATGAAGACGAGGCGCCGCCCGTGCGTGTCGCCGAATCGCCCGAGGAGGATGCCGCCGACCGGTCGGGAAAGATAGCCGATGGCCAGCACCGTGAACGACAACGTCTCCACCGGTACGCCGGTTACCGTCGGAAAGAACTCGCTGCCGATGCTTCTTGCAAAGAATCCGAAGATGACGAAATCGAACACTTCGAGCGCTCCCCCCGTGCTGGCGACCAGGATGGTCCAGCGTTGGTGCGCTGTCATCGAGCCTTGTCCGAGTAGGGGCGAATCGTCGAGCATGGAAATCCCTGATATCGCCAGGCATAACTATTGTTTTGAGCGGAGGCCGCGGCGGAGGGACGTGTTAAGCCGCCACCGTCTCCATCAAACTTCGATGACAGTGCATGATCGTTCTGGCTTGAATATGATGGACGACAATTCGCTTACAAGAAAGGTCTTTAGATTCGCCTTGTGATTCCTGGTCGACGAATCGACATGCGCCGCATTCGGGACTGGGCGCCGGCGATGGAAGTTATGCACCGCACGTTGTGCTGCTTACTTCATTCGTTGCCACACGACTTTCGATGCACCATATCCGAAACTCCCGGGCGTGAGGTAGGTCAGCCGGTCCCCATCGAGGGTGAATGGGCGCCGTTGCACATCGCCGTCCCAGTTCGGAAAGGTACTTTTCTGAATGTGGAAAACGATCACCTGTCCGGCCGGATCGACGGTATAGGTGCCAAAGTGCGCGAAGTTGCCCTGGACGATGCGCTCGTTCTCTTCGGAGGTACCGGACAAGCGGTTACCCGATGCAAACTTCGGCAAGTCCCCGCGAACGCCTAGCAGAACGTAGCGCCCATCGCTGCCGAAGATGAGTTGCCCGTACGGATGCGGACCGAGCACTTCCACTTCGCTGCCACTTCTCGAGACGGTCAACGAGACTAGAGACCATGAACCCGCCACGCCAGGCGCCGCCTGGGCAAAAGTCTTCGGCACAGCGAGACATAGTGCGAGGGCCACCAGCGCGGCGGCCCTCAGGGTTTGCAGCAAAGGAGTCATGGCGTTCTCCGGCACGCGCGAGGGCGGAACCATTCCCTTCGACTATCGGCGTGCGATGCCTGGTTCGTCTTCGATCATCGCAAGACAAGCTAATAGGATAGCTTTCCCGGCCACGACTTCCAATGAACATCGGTCCTCAAGTCGTTTCCGCCGCCAGCAGATCTTCGATCATGATCGGCAGCTTGCGCACGCGCACGCCGGTCGCATGACAGGTTGCGTCGGTGATCGCCGCCGCGATGCCCGCGAGCCCGATCTCCGCAATCCCGCGAGCGCCGAGTTCGTTGAACACGGTATCCGGATGATCGAGAAAGGTCACGTCGAGTTCGGGCGTGTCCGCGTTCGTCGCAACGACGTAATCGGCCAGGTTGCTGTTGATCGGTGCGCCCGTCTGTTTGTCGTACGTGGTGTGCTCGAACAGCGCCATGCCGACGCCCATCACGACTGCGCCTTCGATCTGGTTGCGCGCGGCGCGCGGGTTGACGATGCGTCCTCCATCGATCACCGTGACGACGCGGCTCACGCGCAACCGCGCGATCTCCGGCTGCCACGTGACTTCGACGAAGTGCGCGCCGTACGAATAGATGGAGAAGCGTTTCTTCAGCGGATCGTCGAAGCCGCCCTTGGCGCTGCCGCTGCCCGACGCGGCGCGCATCTTCGCTGCTTCGAGAATCTGGCCGAACGGCACGCCGCGCTCTGGCGCTTCGCCCTTGCGATACACATGTCCCGCGCTGAACGCGAGTTCATCCTCACGTGCACCTTTGAACGGCGAACCGTCGACGGCCGCCGCACGCGACAGCAAAATCTTGCTGGCCGCGCGCACCGCATCGAGCACGGCGGGAATCACCGATGCCGTCGCCGCGCTGCCACCCGAAATCGGTCCCAGCGGCAAGACGGAATCGCCGAGACCGACCTCGATGCGCGCGAGCGGAATGCCGGTTTCTTCGGCGACCAGTTGTGCGAGCACCGTGTACGTGCCGGTGCCGATGTCCTGCGTGCCGCATACCACCCGGGCGCTGCCGTCGGCTCGAAGGTCGACGTCCGCCGCAGCGGAGAAGCGCAAGCCTGGCCAGACACAGGCGCCGACACCCCAGCCCAAGGTCAGGCCGTCGCGCTGCATCGAGCCGACACCCGGCGTCCGCTGCGACCATCCGAAGCGCTCGGCGCCGGTGCGCAAACATTCGACCAGATGCCGTGAGGAGAAGGGCAAACCCGTGCTCTCGTCCACGCGCGGTTCATTGCGCAGCCTCAACTCGACGGGATCGAGGTTCAGCACATGCGCCAGTTCGTTCATCGCCGATTCGATTGCGTACAGGCCGGGCACGGCACCCGGGCCGCGCATCGACGTCGGCGAGCCGACGTTGCGGCGCGCGAGGCCCGAGGTCACACGCAGATTCGGCGTGCTGTAGATGAGCGGCGTGACTTCGCCACAGCTTTCCTGGTACTCGTCGGCGATCGCGGTGTGGTTGACGTAGTCGTGCTGCAATGACGTGAGTTTGCCGTCGCGGTCGGCTGACATCCGCACACGCTGCTGCGTGACGGGGCGATGGCCGACGTTCTGAAACATCATCTTGCGGCTCACAACCAGCTTCACGGGACGGCCCATCTGACGCGTTGCCGCCGCCGCGAGCAGTGTGTGCGGCCACATCCAGAGCTTGCCGCCGAAGCCTGATCCAAGATAGCGGGAGATCACGCGGATCTTTTCCTTCGGCACGCCGAGCATCTGCGAGAGCGTGCCCAAATGGACCGTGATGGCCTGCGTGGTCTCGTAAAACGTGTAGTTCTCTCCGTCCCAGTCCGCGATCGACGCGTGCAGTTCGATCGGGTTGTGCGTTTCCGTCGGCGTCACGTAGGTTGCGTCGAGCGTCGTCGGCGCAGCGTCGAACGCACCGTCCGGGTCGCCGCGCTCGCTCTCGACCTTGGGCTTCTCGTCGGCCTCGAGTTCGTCGCGCACGTCGTGCGGCGTGACTTCGTAGCGGGCGCCGATCGCCGCCGACGCCGCGCTCGCCGCTTCGAAGGTATCGGCGATCACGACAGCGATGTACTGGCCGTAGTAGCGGATGATGTCGTCCTCGAAGGGCGGCCGCGCTTCGTCGACATAGCCGGTCTCCATGGAGTTGCCGGAGATCCGGTAGAAGCGGCCGATATTGTCTCGATGCAGCACCGCGTGCACGCCGGGCATCGCCTCGGCCTCCGCGATATCGAGCGACACGAGCCGGCCGCTCGCGATCGTGCTGCACACCGGCACGGCAACCAGCAGATCGGGCAGATCCACGTCGGAGGTATAGATAGCGCCGCCGCTGACCTTCAGCGGTCCGTCGACGCGCGCTTGAGGCTGTCCGATCACGGACAGCACGGAGTCGGGCAAGGTGGACATGGTGCGTTCCTTTCGATGGACGGTTCAGGGCGTCGCGGCCGTAGCCTGGGTCAGCGCATGGATGATGCAGCGGCGCGCGAGTTCGACTTTGAAGCCGTTCTGGCTTTGCGGCTTCGCATTTGCAAGCGCGGCATCCGCGGCTTTGCGGAAGGTTGCGGCGTCGGGCGTTGCGCCGCGCAACACGGCTTCCGCTTCGAGCGCGTGCCACGGCCGCGTGCCGACGCCGCCGAGCGCGACGCGCACATGCCCGATGCGTCCACCGTCGAGCGTCATGACCACGGCGGCCGACGCCAGCGCGAACTCGTAAGACGCGCGATCGCGCAGTTTCAGATAAACGGAACGGGCACCCGCGGGAAGAGGCGGTAGTGTCACGTGCGTGATGAGGTCGCCCGCGTCGAGCACGTTCTCACGCTGTGGCGTTGCGCCCGGCAACACGAAGAAGTCGTCGATCGCGATGCTGCGCGCGCCGTTCGTCCCTTCGACGTGAATGGTGGCGTCGAGCGCGGTCAAGGCGACGTTCATATCCGACGGGTTGGTGGCGATGCAGGCGTCGCTGGCGCCGAGAATCGCCAGCGTGCGATTGAATCCCTGGATGGCCGGACAGCCCGAGCCCGGCTCGCGCTTGTTGCATGGCATCGCGGTATCGCGAAAGTAGACGCAGCGCGTGCGTTGCAGCAGATTGCCGCCGGTCGTCGCCATGTTTCGCAATTGGGCCGAGGCTCCGGCGAGCAGCGCCTGCGATAGCACGGCGTACGGCGTGCGGATCAGCGGATGCAATGCGAGGTCGGCATTGCGCGCCGTCGCGCCGATCTTCACGCCGCCGTCGGGCAGCGCTTCGATAGTGTCTAGCGGCAGCCGGCTGATGTCGATAACCCGCGTCGGCCGCTCCACGTTCAACTTCATGAGGTCGAGCAAGGTCGTGCCGCCCGCCAGAAAGCGTACTTGTGCGCCTTGCTGGGCCGTTGCCGAAGTCGCGCCCGCCGCGATCGCGTCACGCACGCCGTTGGCGCGCGACAACTGGAAGATTTCCATGATGGCGCTCCTCAGGACTGGCCGCGCACGCGCTGGATCGCCGCGACGATATTCTGATAGGCGCCGCAGCGGCACAGATTGCCGCTCATCGCTTCGCGCACTTCGGCGTCGCCGGGCCCGACTGCTTCATCGAGCAGCGCGACCGCGGACATGATCTGGCCCGACGTGCAGTAGCCGCACTGGTAGCCGTCGCATTCTACAAACGCGGCCTGCATCGGATGCAGCGCTTCGGGCTGACCGATGCCTTCGATAGTGGTGATTTCGTCGCCGGCGTGCGTGCCGGCGAGCGAGAGGCATGCGTTCACGCGCCGTCCGTTCACGTGCACGGTGCAGGCGCCGCATTGGCCGTGGTCGCAACCCTTTTTGGTGCCGGTGAGGTGCAAATGCTCGCGCAGCGCATCCAGCAGCGTGGTGCGCGGATCGAGCGACAGCGTGTAGAGATTGCCGTTGACGGTCAACTCGACAGGCATCGTCGCGTTCGCGGAAGGCTGGCGGCTGGTTCGGGCGGCGTCGGGATCGGCGCTCTGTTGCGGGGTGGTGGAGGCGGTCTGTTGCATCATGCGTTCTCCTCATGGCGAGAGAGGCCACGATCCGGCGACAATGGGCGCGGCCGGAGCGGCGGGCTGAAGCGGGATTTGGACCCATTGGCGAACGATTCGCCGGGTATCGGGCATTCGGGTAGCGCTGCGTCGCAACACGCGTCACGCACGCCAGATGATGGTGCAGCAAATCTGATGCCCAGGTGCGCCGCCGCGGAAAGTGGGGCGACACACGGTTTACCGACACGCTCGTCAAAGCGATTCACGCCACGACGACTCGATAGCTGTCGCGACGCTAAAATGCAGGATGCAATAAGATTCGACTATGCGCCGACGCTGCGTATCGAGGTCCAATACGCTCGCAGGGGAACGTCGTGCGCATCTTCACCACACTTCAGGAGCGTACGTTATGGCGACATTTATCGTCTTCACGAAGGAAAGCACGCAGGATCAGGCTGAACTCGACATCTATCAAAGCAAGGTGGGCGAGACTTTCAAGGGTCATCCCGTCACGATTCTCGCTGCCTACGGACCCCAGCAGGTTCTTGAGGGCGACGCGCCTGAGGGTGTGGTGATCGTGCAGTTTCCGTCAACAGAAGCCGCGCGTGCGTGGTATGACAGCCCGGCGTATCAGGAAGTCGCTCAGCACCGGTTCAAGGGCGCGCGTTACCGCGCGGTTCTCGTCGAAGGCGTGTGACGAGAGGCGGCAACGATCGCGCGTGCGGAGGTCTCTTACTCTTTACTTTGCCTCGATTCGATCTGCTGCCGAAGCCGCTCTTCGTTTTCCTGAAGCTCGGGCGTGAACGCCTCGCCAAAATCCGCAGCTTCGAAGAACGGACGAATTTCGATTTCCGAGTCGCTTGTCATCGGGTTCGGGCAGCGGCGCACCCAGTCAATCGCTTCGTCCATTGATTGCACTTGCCAGATCCAGTAGCCCGCGATCAATTCTTTCGTTTCAGCAAACGGACCGTCGACGACGGTTCGGTCCTGGCCGGAAAATCTCACGCGCGCGCCCTTCGAGCTCGGCTTCAGTCCGTCGCCGCCGAGCATGATGCCGGCCTTGACCAGTTCCTCGTTATATCGGCCCATCGCCTCGATAAGTTCCGTGCTGGGCATTTGACCGGCTTCGGATTCGGCGGTCGCCTTGACCATGACCATGACGCGCATGGGATTCTCCTGTCTAAAGTTGGGCCCCGGATTATGTGGAAGATGTCCGGTGCCTTCAATACGACGACGAGCGAATGCGCGCGAAATCGACAGTCGCATCGAAAGTTTTGTGTTTTTACCCAAGATCGGGCAAACGCGCTTCTCAGCGCTCAACCACCTTGAATACCCGATTCTTGTCGAGCGTAGCCGGGTCGAGCGCCTTCTCGCCGCCTTCAGCGGGCAGCGCGGGGCTGACGTCTTCCAATGCGCGGCCTGTGTAGCGGCCCCGTGGCCGAATGACCTTGCCGACCCGGAGTTGCTCGATGCAATGCGCCAGCAAACCCACGCTTCGCGCCGTTGCGAACAGCGCGAACGACGCGTCGCGCGGCAACGCCAACTGCGCCGCCAATGCGGCAAGCGCAATGTCGATGTTCGGCCTGAGGCCGGTCAGTTCAACCACCTTGTTGATGAACGACGTGAGTTCTCGAGGCGGATCGAGCACCTCGAGCAATGCGGCCGCCCGCGCATCGCCGTCCGGATAAAGGTGATGCCCGAATCCTGGAATGGGCGTAGCCGACTGCAAATGATGCACGACGACATGCTCCGCGCCGAGTCTCCCGACGTCGTCGAACACGGCTCTCACGCGGCCTGACGCATCGCCATGCAGCGGGCCTGAGAGCGTCGCGAGCCCCGTGAGCAGGCATCCCGGCAAGGATGCGCCGGTGGAGGCGGTAATTCTGGCGGCGAACGCCGAACTCGTCGTCTCGTGGTCGGCGACGAGGACCATGGCGCGGCGGATGAGTTCGGCGCCTGCACGGTCCTGGCCCCAACCCAGCGCGAGCCGTTCATGGGTGGGTTGTGCATTCGTATTGCGGCGCGCGCCAAATGCCTGCGCGATCAGCGCCACGAGCCGGCCTGCCTCGACATGCAGTGCGCTGTCGGTGCGTCCGAGGGTGGAATGACCGCAGGCCGCGAGCGCCGCCAGCGACGTGAACGCGCATTGCCGGCCGGGCTCGCCGCCCTGTAGCGGCAGGTCGCCGGGTTCGAAGGAGACAGGTCCGCGCGCATTCCAGAGTATCGCCGCCACGTCTTCGAGCGTCGCCGTGTCAGAAAGCCGGATGCTATCCCGTCCGCGGTAATACGCCCGCCCTTTCGAGAAGGTGGTGATGCCGCTGTAAATGCACGGCTCGGTGCCGAATATGGTCCCGGCGGCGAGCGCCTCGCGCTTGCGTCCAACCTGTTTTTTTCGGCACAGACCGGCCACGTCTTCCGCACGATAAAGGCTCTTGCGCGGGTCATTCGGATCCGGCATGACCGCGATGTTGCCTCGACTGACGTACGCATAGATAGTCTGCGCCTGCACGCCGAGTTGTCGAGCCGCTTCAGTCAGCGTGATCCAGTTTCGCATGGGATGGCAGGCAAGGTGATGCAGCGGAACGGGTAGCAGAGCCGTAGCCGGGCGGATCGCGCCGTACGTTCGAGCGCAACCGGTCGAGCGTCAATATTGACGTCTTTTCAGGTAAAAGTCATCTCGGCGGGTCGCCGCTCAAGGATCTCGACCAGAATGTCCCCTGGCGATCGCACGAAGCAGGCTCTGACGCCGGGGCGAACCTGCTTGATCGGCTCGACGATTTCCGCGTCGCAGCGCGACAGATGCTCGAACGCGGCATCGAGATCGTCCACGACCAGACCGAAATGATCGATGCCCTGTTTTCGCTCGCCATCGGCGCGGCCGGTTTGCGCGCTCGCCAACGCCGTGATGAAAAGGTTGATGCTGCCGATGCGCAAATCCACTCGCCCCGGACGACGCACGATCTCGGCGTTCAGACAGCGCGCAAACCATGCGGCGGTGGCTTCGGCGTCGGCCGAGCACAGTTGCAGATGATCCCACTTGAATTCAATCATACGGTTTCACCGGATAGTCAAAAGCGTCACAGTTCAATGCGGGAGAGTTTCCCCAGCAGCACGGAGTAAGAGAACGCGCCGAGCAGGCATATCGCGCCCATCAGGTTGAGAGCCCAGTAGAAGTGGCCGGTGTGGTGAGTGATATAGCCGATCATGAGCGGTGTCGTCACGCCCGCAATATTGGCCGCGAGGCTGGTGATGCTGCTGGTGAGTCCCACGTATTGGCGCGGCGCGATTTCGGAAACGGCGGCCCACGACATCGACCCGACACCCTGCGCGAAGAACGCGATAGTCAGGATGGCGATCACCGCCTCGTTCGACTCGACAAAATTGACGAGCATGATCGATGCTCCCAGCAGCGTGCCGATAATGAGCGGCGTCTTGCGTGCCGTGGAAATCGATACTCCGCGTCGAATGAAAAAATCCGAGAGGGAGCCCGCGAGGAGAATGCCGGCCGTCGCGCCGATAAAGGGGAGTGCCTGGAAAATGCCGACCTTTATCATCGACATGTGCCGCGCTTCGATCAGATAGGTCATGAACCACGTGGTGAAGAACACAAGCAATGTGTTGTTGCAGAACTTGCCCATGCAGATGGCGAGAATCTGCCGGTAACCGAGCAGTTTGAGCGCCATACGCCAGTCGAACTTCTCGCGCGGCTTGCGCGCGGCCGTCGAGCCGTCGTTGATGTATTGAAGTTCGGCGGCATTCACACCCGCGTGCTGATGCGGGTCGCGATAGACCCGGTACCAGACAAGACTGAACAGAATGCCGACGCCGCCCGTGACGTAGAAGACCATGCGCCACCCATACGCGGCGGAAATCCACAGCAACAAACCGGTGAACAACGGCGTGCCGATGTATTGCCCCATGACATAGACGCTGGTCGCGAAGCCGCGCTCGCGGGCGGGAAACCACAACGTCACGGCGCGCGCGTTCGAAGGGAAAGCCGGCGCCTCCAGCGCGCCGATGGCGAGCCGCGAGCCGAGCAGCATGTGATAGCCGCTCGCGAGACCTTGCGTTAGCGTGGCGAACGACCAGCCGACGAGGGACAGCGCATAAGCAACACGCGAGCCGAGAATGTCGGTCAGTATGCCGCCGGGCACCAGCCCGATAGAGTAGGCGAGGCCGAATGCGGCAAACAGCTCGCCCATCTGCATCTTGTCCAGCGCCAGGCCTTTCGAGAGGCCCGGCGCGACGATGCCGAGCGCCGACCTGTCCACGTAGTTGAGGATGGTTGCCGCGAGCAGCATCGAGAGCACGACGTATCGCACTCTGGAGCGCTTCGTGGTATCCGCGTAAGCCGGGTTTCGCGCCGACAATGTTTGTTCGTCTACGACTTTCATCGGTGTCTCCAGTGCATTGGCCGGTTGTTCTTTTTATAGTGGCGTGAGGGCGGTTTATCCGCGGCCGACGAACGGCATCGCGCTCGCCATGATCGTCATGTTGAGAACATTGGCTTCGAGCGGAAGGCCGGCCATATGCACGACGGCGTTCGCGACGTGCGTCACATCCATTCTTGCTTCAGGCGCCATGCGTCCGTCCGCTTGCAGTACGCCGCGGTTCATGCGTTCCGTGAGCGATGTGGCCGCATTACCGATATCGATCTGGCCGCAGGCGATGTTGAACGCACGTCCGTCCAGCGCGACCGAGCGGGTGATTCCGGTGACGGCATGTTTTGTCGCCGTATAGGCGATGGTATGCGGCCTCGGCGAGTGAGCGGAGATCGATCCGTTGTTGATGATTCGTCCGCCCTGAGGAGACTGCGCTTTCATCAAGCGATAAGCGGCCCGAGCGCACAGAAAGACGCCGGTCAGATTGGTGGCCACGACATCGTTCCAGAAATCGGCATCGTAGTCTTCCAGCGGCACGGCGCCCGCGTTGCGGCCTGCGTTGTTGAAGAGCACGTCGAGCCGGCCGAAGGTCTCGGCTATGCGCGAAAACGCGTGCTCGACCGATGCCGCGTCGGCAACGTCGGCCTGGAATACCTGCGCTTCTCCACCGCCCATGCCGATGGTTTCCTTCGTTTCCAGCAGCGGTTCGGCTCTGCGCCCGATCAGCGCAACGGCGAATCCCGCATTGGCGAGCGCCACGGCGGCGGCGCGGCCGATGCCGGAGCCGGCGCCGGTCACAGCGGCAAATTTCTTCGATGCAGGCATTTCACTTCCTCTCGACAGTTCGGTTGAACACGGGAAGCAGAGTTGCATTCGCACTATCCGTCGAGCAATCTTGATTCATTGAATCAACATCTGGGCGCCTTGCCGATGGGGCGCGCACCAGGGTTTTCCTGATGCGCGTGTTGCCGGCAGCACGCGGGTTCGGGCAGGGAATAAAACGAATCGCAACGTGCAGAGTGCGCTGCGAACGAATAAACGGGTGAATCGTTTTCGATAGTTGATTCATCGAATCAACATTGACGGTCCCGTCCGCGGTTTCGTAGTCTCTCGACGTCTGCCTACCCAAGGAAACATCATGTCGGAAAATAACCGCACCAGGCTGTTGATTGCGCGAAAGGTGCCCACAGCCGTGGCGAATCGCGCGAAGACCGAATTCCATGCCTTCGTGACCGAGTCCGATATGGACGCGTGGTCTGTCGTCGACTTTTGCAAAAAGCACGAAACGCCGGCCGTATTGATCGGGAAGAAGTCCGGTTTGCAGGCAGAGCACATTGCCGCGCTGCCTTCGACCGTGAAGATCATTGCGAATGCCAGCGCCGGTTTCGATCATATGGACGTGGCGGCCGCCCGCGAGAAGGAAATCGTCGTCACGAACGCACCCGATGCGCTGACCGAATGCACGGCCGATTTTTCCCTGCTGCTCGTGTTGGCGGCCTGCCGACGCGCGTCGGAATACGAACGGATCATGCGCAACGGCTGGGGCAAATCATTCGGGATGACCGAGATGCTGGGTATGCGCGTGAATGGCAAGACGCTCGGCATTGTCGGATTCGGGCGTATCGGACGCGCGGTCGCGAAGCGTGCTCAGGGGTTCGGCATGCGCGTGATCTACACGGACATCAACCGTGCAGCTGCGTCGCTGGAAAATGGCGCGACGTTCTACAGCAGTCTCGACGACATGCTGCCGCACTGCAACGTGCTGACGCTGCACGTGCCGGGCGGAGGCGCCCCGTTGATGACGAAAAAAGAATTTGCGCTCCTGCCGACCGGCGCGGTTTTTGTCAACGCGGCGCGTGGTGCGCTGGTGGACGAAGACGCGCTCTACGAAGCGCTGACTTCGGGGCATCTATTCGGCGCTGGGCTGGACGTGTACCGGAATGAGCCCACGGTCGATAAGCGGTTCGCCGGACTCGACAATGTGTTCCTGACGCCTCACATGGCGAGCGCCACGATGGAGACTCGAGATCAGATGGGTTTCACGGCGCTGGACAATGTTGCCGCCGTGCTGGACGAGCGGCCTGCCTTGAATCCGGTCTGACGTTCGCTTCCTCGAATATCTGTCAGGCCTGCTCCATTCGAATACGGCTTATGCATCGTTTGATGTGCTTGCGCCCACCGCAATGAGGCGCGGTGGGCGCAAGCACTGAAGCGACAGACTAGCCGTCCGCCTGGTACGGCTTACCTGTTGGTGTTATTTAGTGTTCGCTCGGTCTGATGGCAGGGTCGCCTTCCACCACGTCATGGGTCGCTGCCCAGTACGGCTGGCGGTTGTAGTAGCTGTAAGTCGACTCTCCCCACTTCGCGTCTGCCATGGTCGGCCAGTGGTCTTTGTCGAAACCCGGGTCGTCTTTCAGACGCTGTGCGGTAATGTCGACGAAGAAGCACTTCTGGTCCGTGTCGAGCGTCAACGCACTCCATGGGATGGCGTGCAGGGTGGAACCCATTCCGAGAAAGCCGCCCTCGGAAAGTACCGCGTAGGCGATACGTCCGTTCCTGACGTCCAGCATGATGTCCGAAATTTTCCCGACGTGTTCGCCGTCAGAGGACATGACCTTGTTCCCGTCGAGCGTTGCCGCAGCCATAATGTCCGGCCCCGGTCCTTCGCCGATACCACCACCGACTATTTCCGCTCCGCGGCCGGTGTCACCTTGCGGGTTGATTGAGCCCATGATTTACCTCCTTCGAAAAAAGGTAATCCATTGGCGCGCAAGCGGCGTTCCTGAGTGGAGCAGGTTGGTGTCAGGTCTTTGAGTCGACCCAAATACGGCCCCAGACAGTGGCGTAATGGATTGCCTGCTCGTGGTCGTAGAACAGGTCCAACGAGGCGAAAGCTTGCGGCGGCCGTCCTGGCTGTTCGATAACCAAGTCGGCGGAATGCAGACCATCGCCGGTCGGCGTCGTACTTGCGCGGAGACCATACCCGCGATGAAAGCTGATTCTGGTGGCCGGTGTGTTCGGCAGAATTTGCATTTGAATTTTTGGGGGTAGCGACACCCTGCTCTCTCAGTGGCGCGATTGTCCCGTCAATATGTGAAGGCTCGATGACGAGAATTCGATTGCCGCTGAAAGCAATTTGTACGACAAAATGCCGGTGCATGTAAGCCGAGCTGCTATGTCGGGCAGCCGAGGAAATCCCACCTCTGTTCGGCATGCGGGTTGCTCTTTGGCCTGAGCGGTGTTCGACCGGGCGCACGATGAACGCCGTTTTCAAGCCACATCGACGTGCCGCTGCGAGGTCGCCGTTGGAGTAAGCTAACTGTATTAGAGGCGCGCCATGCCGCGCCGTATCAGACTGTGGAGCACGCCATGAAAACGCTGGCCGCAACGTCGCGCACGGGCCGCGTCGTTGCGTTGGTGGTCTCGTCCGCCGCTTTGTCCGGTTGCTACTACTACGTGCCCTACGGCTACGTTCCCTATGGCGGTGTGCCGACGGTCGCCGGGCAGCAATATCCTTTCTCGACGGCCGGCACAGCGGCAGATGGTGCGGTTGCGTCAGATGCGACGGTGGCCACGAACAGCTATATCGCACCGGCCGTGCCCGTCTACGTTGCGCCTGCGTATTACCCGGTTGCGTATCCCTATTACGGCTCGCCCGCGTGGTGGGGCCCCTCAGTGTCACTGAGTTTCGGCTATTGGGGCGGCTGCTGTTATGGAGGCGGCCGATACGGCTACTGGGGTCACCACGGCTACTGGGGGCACGGACATCCGGGCGGTTGGGGCGGTCACGGCGGCTGGGGTGGCAACGGATATCCGGGCCACGGTATGGGTGGCGGCCACTACTATGGCGGTGGCGGAGGCCACGGTCGTTCGCATTGAACGCCCGGAGCGACGCACCCTGTCAGATCAACACGCCCGAACTGTCGCGAGGCGTGTGCCCGCGAACGGGTCACGACTCCAGTCGATGGCAGGCCGTTGACGACTAGCCGATGTCGACGGTTTGTCGATCGCAAAGTGCGCCAGTGATTGCCCAGCGCTCGTGGCTTGCTTAAGCCACTGCGGCATGTCCCCCTTGCCGTCCCAGGTGTCGCCGAAAGCACTGCGATATCGCGCCGACTTTTGACGCGCCCTGTCTTCGGCGATTGCCGCCTTGAGGTCGCCCACCTTGATGCCCACGGTGGTCATTTTGCGGCGCAGATAAGCGATCATGCTGAGGCGTTTTTGCTCGTCCATGTCGGTTTCCCCTTCGAAGTTCCAGCCTCGTAGCGGGCTCGTGTCGTCTTGCCTTGCCGACACGTCCCGTCACCACACAATTCGGATGTGGGAAGTATCGTGTCGACGAAAGTCGGTGTCGATGTGCGATTTCTGAAAACACTGTTGCAGGCAGAGTGCAAAAAACTTTTGCGCCCCTTGATGACAGATCCGATCTCGACACGCCACGGAAAATCGCTGCCGTGTTGTGTGGAGGTATCGGGTCAAAAAACATTCGCTTTCGTTTCGACTTTCCGCGCCCTATAACGTATTTGCAGGGGCGACTATTGCGTGTCGATGGGTCCATGAAATCGATCGGCATTGCCTGTTCGCACGCCATCTCGCGTCCACGACCTTCGCTTGGCGCACTGCGCTTCGCTTCTTCCCAATTGCCTGAAACTTTGGCCTCGGGCGATTGGCCCACGGATTCGAAGACGTCTTCGCATCCGTACATCCGTATAGATTTGAACCGCGCGACACGCGAATAACCAATCACATGGATGGAACTCAATCTAGCTTAAGGAGCCGACATGAAATTACGATCGATGGGTGCTGCTTTCGGATTGTTTATTGTGGCGGGGTTGGCGTATGCGCAAAGCACGCCCGATGCTGCACAACCCGCCCCCCAGCAAAGCGCCGCAACTCAGGCTGATTCTTCGCCGAGTAGAGGGATGGAGGCTTACGGCGGCACGCCGGATACCCGTATGCAAAGCGGCGCGAGACATGCCAGGTCGTGCAGGGTGGACCCGCAATGCAACGTTTTTTTCGGGGGCAGCTAAAACTAGCCGGCGGCGCGCGAGTCGGCAGCAGACGGTCCTGTTTGCTCGCGTCGGAAAAGGGACCGGCACCCCTTGGGCGGGCTGGCCGGCTCCCCTTTCATCCGTTGAGGTCCGCGCGCGTCCTGATATGAAAGGTATTTGGATAGGCGAAGCGTCCGCCGGCCTCAGGAGCCGGCGGAAAACGCTTTGCGCTCCGAGTTTGATTGCTCGGGAATCTTGATCTCGAGGTTGGGGCCAGCAGCGGCACGCGTCAGGACGTCGACCGTGGTTCGGGCCAAGGCCAACCTCTCTTCTCATCGCGCGCATTGACTTCCGTGGCCGGCACGACCTTAGCCGGTGCGTCGACCGGACCCACCTCATTGGAGACATCGCGCGATGGTTCAGCCGGAGCGGCTTTTCGATGATTCGAAAGTCCGGTGCCGAACCACTTCACTTTCTTCCGGAGGTAGCCAACATACGCATTCCAGCCGTCGGGATTTCCATCAAACAGGTTCCGCTGAACGGCCGACGCAAGAGCGCCCCGGTCGAGTTCCGCTTCAAGCAACTCACTCGGCCACAAGAAAAATGAGCGGCCGGCGCGTGTGCTGAATTCGGCCACCGTCATTGTCGGCGTCAAGGCTTTGAGGAACGCGAAGTCCTGCAATGAAGCATGTTTCTGCACAAGATGCGCCACCGCGGCGCCCGGTTCGTTCGCGTCGTTTAAACAGTTCAACGCGGCGAGAATGTCGCCCAGGTGAAGCAGCAGTTCTCGTCGATCAAATCGATCGTCCATCGCAGAGTGTCCGGTCATTTCGTCCTTGGCTGAAGTACGCTGTCTCGTGGCGCTGTTCTGAAGCAACCCTACGCAGCATTAGTCGCGTCTGGATACATCCGGTTCAGAAAAAAGAAATGCGAACCGAAGTTCGCATTGGTAGACGCAAAAAGTCTGGAAAGACGCAGGGTCTTAGTGAACGGCGGACACGCTCGACACGAACTGCTTGGCGGCCTTGTTAGCCGATTCATACGTTGCATTCGCCGCAGAGAGAACCGAGTTCCACGCGGCAACAGCGGATTCGCTTCCCGCCGGCGTGTTCTTCTGGAGGCTCTCCACGAAACCTTGCGCGTCCCGTTGGAACTGCTGGCCTTGCGCGGTCGCTGCGGCGGAGATTTCGCTCTGAACGCCGGACACGATTTCATGAACTTGGCGGCCGTATGCCACCACCTTTTCCGCCACAGGCTGGGAGAGGCTTGCTTGCAGCGCGAACAGTGCGCCCGGGTTGCCCGCGGAGAGTGCTTTGGTGACGATTTCCTGGTTTTCGGCGAGGACCGCTTTGCCAACTTGCAAATTCAACGCGACCAGCTGCTCGAAACCTGCAAATGCTTTGTTCGTCAGGCCGAAAAGCGCCTCAAGGCTGGACTGTTGGGCGGCAACCAATTGTTGGGGAATAAGCGTGCTCATCACTGCTCCGTAAAGGTAAGGCGGCAAGAGTGCGAGGGGCTCTGAATGAAAACAAAACCGCGCGCCAAGAGGGGAAACGTAAATTGCTGCGCTGCAACAAAACCCATTGTACGGGGGAATATTGGGATGTCAATCGGTTTCGTCGTGCGGTCGAAGAATTTCTTTGCGGCTGCCAGTGCACCTCTCGCAAGACGACGCCAGCCGGGCCTGATGACGTAGGCTCCGTTGAATCTATTCGCCGCTACGCTGTCTGGACAGAGGTCACGGCCCAAGCTCGACGGACTGCGACGATGAGTGCTCGGGTGGCTAAACTACGCTTTCCCGGCAGTGCTGTGACGGACGCCGAATGATTGAGGCCGCGCTCGCGCATCGCCCCGGGACACCCTCTTGATATGAAAAACAAAGGAGAGAATGCATGCCGAGCGTTGAACGAGCACGATCAGCTACGCTTATCGACTCTATCTGGCGCATGGTGCTTCGCGTCGGATTCCAGCTCGCTCGCGTCTGGTGGCACGTTCGGCGGCCTCGTCACGAAGGCGCGCTCGTAGCAATCTACGTCGGGCGCTCGCTGTTGCTCGTTAA
This sequence comes from Paraburkholderia sp. BL25I1N1, assembly GCF_003002025.1. Taxonomy (GTDB): domain Bacteria; phylum Pseudomonadota; class Gammaproteobacteria; order Burkholderiales; family Burkholderiaceae; genus Paraburkholderia. The sequence continues at coordinate 14,132 of NZ_PVZB01000003.1, read as the reverse complement.
ATCGTCGTACCGGGCCGAGTGGAATTTTCCCGGCGGAAGCGTGCGGCCCGGTGAGGCTCCTGATGCGGCAGCGCGGCGCGAAATGGAAGAGGAGATTGGCCTGTCGTCTGGCACATTAGTCGCCGCGGGCAGTGTTTGCGGCGTTTGGGACGGGCGAAAAGACCAGGTGCATTTCTTTGAACTGCACCTCGATCGCATGCCGGAGCTGCGGCTTGATAATCGTGAAATTGTCGCCGCGCATCTGGCATCGCCAGAGGAACTGCACGGGATCGCGCTGACGAAGGCGGTCACTGCGTATCTCGGCAAGAATGTCCGCCGTTAGTCGGTCCTTTTCCTGTTGGGTCATCTCGACGGTTCCAGGTGACGGGCAATAGTCGGCCGGTCACGCCAGATCTTGTCCTTGGCTGCAGGCGATCAAACGACACCTGCCTCGCTCGGCTGAAGCCGGTTTGCGGCCTCAGCCTAGCCACTTGCATGCGAATTCAGCGACCAGTGCCGCGCCTGCAAATACCGTGGCAAGCCAGCACAACGCGCGCAAAGTCCAGTGCGCGCTGAGATCGCCCACTGCCGAGCGTTTCATGCTCAGCAGCACAAGCATCACCATGACAGGTGTAGCTGTAGAGCCGTTGAGCACGGCGCTCCAGTAAAGCACCCGCACAGGCTCGACCGGCACGAGCGTCAGTGCCACGCCAATCAGGACGCCGAGCGCCATCACGACAAGCAGCGCCCGTGCAACCGGCCGGTTGCGTTGCCTGCCGGCGCGCCGGTCCCGCGCACTCACCGCGGCGTTGGCCGCGGACCCGGCGAGGGGTGGCAGCGCGAGCAGCCCGGTACCGATGAACGCCAGCCCGAGCACGTGCGTCGCATATCCACCAGCTAGTGGCCGCAGTACGCTCGCGGCATCCTGGACGTCGACAAGACCGTGGCCGCTCATGTGAAGTGTCAACGCGGCCGCTGCCATGATGAATAAGCCAATGGCGTTCGAGAGGATCGTTCTGATGAGCGTGTCGCCGCGCAATTGCTTCAACTGAAGGTCGCTCCCTGCGCGGTCCGCGACGCCCGCTTTAGGGGAGTGTTCTTCGATCTGCTGTTCGGCTTGGGCGAACAGCAGATACGGGCTGATTGTCGTACCCAGCACCGCCAAGAGCATTGTGAAGTAGTCGACGCTCCATGTGATTCGCGGCACGACCGCGTGTAGAGCGAGCGTTGTCCATGACGGATGGCTTGTCAGCGTAACGCCGACGTATGCAAACAGGCACGCTGCTAGCCACTTGAGAATCCGCGCATAGCGCGCGTAGGGCACGAACCACTGGAGCGCAATCGACAGCATGCCGAAGACCGCGGCGAATAGCGGTACTGAACCGTGCCACAGGAATTGCGCGCCGACCCCCATCGCGACGACGTCAGCCGCGATATTGAGAATGTTGGCAACGAGAAAGCGCGTCACGGCGAGATAGAACAGGAGCCGCGAATAATGCTCGCGCATGTTCAGCGTCAGCCCTTTACCCGTTTGCGCGGCGATTCGTGCCGCGACAAGCTGGAACGCCACCATCGATGGATACGACAGGGCACACATCCACAGCATGTCGTAACCGAATTGCGCCCCAGCTAGCGAATACGTCACCACACCGCTCGGGTCATTGTCTGTGGCGGTTGAAACCAGTCCCGGGCCGACATGGGTGGCCCACGAATGCGCAGGCAACTCGTCGCGCGCATTCACACCTCGTTCATGTTCGCCGACTGCAGACATGGTTCTCCTTGCGCCGCCGCTGGCAGAAACCTGGCCGTCTCGCGCGACCGGCTTACCTTCGCTGACGCTTATCTTCGATTGTTGCCGGGATGCCATTCAGGCGGCCGCATTCGTGCTGTTCGTTAAGTCAGGTGATTGCCGCTAGTCGCGCCATACGCCTCGGCTGTTATCGAACCTCGACTCTTGCGGCGCCAGCAGCATTTTGCTTCGACGCACTTTTTGTGCCGCACTTGTTGTCGTGCCATGCCGGCATTTCTCCGAAGAGCAAACGCCAATTGATCGTGTCCGAGCGGTTTTCCCCGCGCATAAGGACAGTGTCCCGCAGGATCGACCCCGCGCTGGGAACGAGCGTTGCTTCTTTTCTAGTTGCCGCCTTATTCACAGCGCCGCCAAAGGTAATCGAATGAAACTTCGCGTGGGTTACGAGTTGGTGTACGAGTGCGCGCAATCGACGCCGATGCTTCTGATGCTGAATACGCACAGCTCCCGCGCTCCAGACATGGTCGTTCCGGATCACGTCATTACGCATCCCTGGGTTTCGCTTCGGCAGTATCACGACTCGTTCGGCAACCTTTGCACGCGTCTTACCGCCCCGCCCGGGGTGCTCACGCTATCGGCGCGCGGCGTATTCGAGGTGCCGCCGCATCACGAGCTAATCGGGTCCAACAACTATCAGAACGCAGTTGAAGAGTTACCCGACGAATGCTTGATGTTTCTGCTCGGCAGCCGTTACTGTGAGACTGATTTGCTTTCGGAGGTTGCGTGGCAAATGTTCGGCCACACGCCGCTCGGCGGAACTCGCGTCCAGGCGATTTGCGACTTCGTACACAGCCATATCCGCTTCGACTACAACTGCGCGCGGCCCACCAAAACAGCATGGCAAACGTGGCAGGACGGTGTCGGCGTCTGCCGCGACTACGCGCATCTGGCGGTCGCGCTGTGCCGTGCGATGAACATTCCTGCGCGCTATTGCACCGGCTACATCAGCGATGTGGGTCTTCCGCCTCCCTATCCACCCATGGACTTCTGCGCCTGGTTTGAGGCGTATCTGGGAAACAGCTGGGAAACCTTCGATCCGCGGAATAATGCGCCGCGCACGGGGCGCATCCTGATGGCACGCGGCAGGGATGCCGCCGATGTCGCGATCAGCAATACGTTCGGACCGACGTCGCTTATCCGATTTATGGTCGTTTGCGAGCCAGATGGATGAGCGCTGAGCGGTCGTTGCCGGTATGGTCGCCGACGGTTTATATCCCGGCCGATGATCAAAAGATGAAGGCGCGTCGTCGTCGATCTCTGGTGGGTTGAACAGAGCAGGGAGCGGGAATGGTCGTTGCGGGCGCATTCGCGAACGCATTCGTTCAAGTCTTCAGGAAATGACAAAAGTGGAATTCGCGGCAGTCTGTGACAAGCCTGCGGAATTAGGTCGGCCCGAAAACCTGATTTTATGAATTGATCGGGCGAGAGCCGGCCGAAGCCTTTCCGCTCGCCACACCTCCGTCGCCCGGCGCCTGACCGAATCTTGAGCATCATGTCACCTCCCACGTCGCGTTAAGTCCCACGCTGTGTAGGCACGCGGGTTGCGAGAGATCGTGCTCAACCGCTGCAACCAGCCGCGTTGCAGTCAACCCTATGGCCGAGGAGATCGACATGGAAACCACGAAACAGGACAAAACAGAAACGGGCTCGGGCGCGATCGACGCACTGGCCTTTCTCGAGGCCGAACATCGCGCTGTGGAAAAACTCTTCAACGCATTCGAGAAAGCGGCCGACGACGATCTTGAAGCAAAGTCGGCGCTCGCGCAGCGTGCCTGCGAAGAGCTTTCCATTCACACGATGCTCGAAGAGGAACTGCTTTATCCGGCCGCACAGGAAGCGTTACCTGACAGCGACGCGATAGACGTCGAAGAAGCGTATGTCGAACATTTCCTCGTCAAGAGCTTGATCGCCAAATTTGAAACCATGAAGGCCGGCGACAAGGGCTTTGATGCGACCTTCAAAGTGATGAGCGAGATGGTGGGCCACCACGTCGAGGAAGAAGAGGAGGAACTCTTTCCGGAACTGCGCAAAACTAGCTGCAATCTCCGCGCACTGGGTGAAAAAATGGCCAAGCGTAAGGCGGAGTTGCAGAGCAAGCTGGATGCGGCAGGTAGCAGGCTGGTCGGCGACAGGTCACTTACTGCCTAAATCCGGATGCGCGATAGCCGGCGCATGCGAGCCACGCTTCGGGACGATGCCCATGGCGCGACGGGCGCTGCGCTATCAATTGCCGATACTTCAATAGAGTGAGAGTTAGTGCGGCTGCGAACGCATTGATGCGCCGCGCCGCAGCTCTATCTTCCCCGCTCTGCATCTATTCCGCTTCTACAACGCTCGTACCGGGCGAAGCATTCTTCGCGATGTTCTCGGCTAATTCCTGTGCGTCACGCTGATATCGCTGGTACTGGGACGGCGCGGATGCGGACAACGCAGTCTGAACGCCTGACATGATTTCGTAGACGTGACGGTTATATGCCGCGATTTTCTCCGCAGTGGGCTTCGCGAGGCTTGCCGATAACGCAAATAGTTCTTCGGGCCTCGAGGACAACGCCTTGGCCATCAACGCCTGGTTTTCAGCGAGCGTTGCTTTGACCACCTGCAGATTCAACGCGGTCAGCTTTTCGATGCCATCGAACGCGTTGCTCGAGAACGCGAATAGTCGTGTAATAGCGGATGTTTGTGTGTCGGCCAAACGTAGGGGGGTTAGTGTATTCACGGATGCTCCAGATAGGAAAACGACGAGTGCTTTAAATTGGATGAATTCGTGGGCGCGTACCGCGGGCAAAACAATTCCCGCGGTACAAGCAGAGGTAAATTCTGGCAAATAGGGCTCCTCGACGGAGCCCTCTTACGTCCAATCGCGGCGGCATCAAACTAGCGCGAATCAAAAAAATGAGGCGACCAAGCGCCATGCCGGGCGGTAGGTTAATCAGTTTCCGCCGGAACCGGGGTTTGTAGCCGATGCCGGCGTGGCGGCGCTGGGCTTCTTATGCATCGTCTTCTTGTTCGAGGTGGTTCCGGAAGTTGCCATGCTGTTTGTCCCGGAGGCGCCCGAAACCGTGTCAGTTGAACCGTTGGCATTGGGCTTACTCATGCCAGTTCCGCCTTGACCCGCGGCGGCCCCGCCGCCCGCGCCTTGTGCATAGGCGCTTCCTGAGATGGCTACAAACAGTGCCGAAATGAAAATACCTTTTGTGACTTTCATAAGAGTCTCCTCAAACATCTAGCAGTTGCCGGGATCGGCACAACGTCCGCGTGTCCACCCGCGCAATTCCTGTGCCGTGAGCGGGGGGCGCCGCCGCACCGCGAAATGAAAATGTCGATTTCTCCTTGCGGTAGGCGGTGGGCGTCTGCATTCACATCCGGCGTATCGCGTCCGGAGTCCGTATAGCCGCGTGTTTGACGATGGTTCGGTTCGGCGCCCCCGCGCGGGCCCGAACGTTGCTGTGAGCAAGCTAGCTGCGGCCTGCCACGGCACACCGCTTATGTCATTACTGCTTCTGGAGATTGTCATGACCGACACGCATCGTCCCACGCCACCCTTTCCCGATCAGCAGCAGGATCAGACACCCGGACAAACCGCGCCGATGAAGCCGCAACCGGATCACGGTGAACAGACGTACAAGGGTTCGGGCCGCCTTGCCGGCAAGGCGGCCATCATTACCGGTGGCGACAGCGGCATTGGCCGCGCTGTCGCCATCGCGTTCGCGCGCGAGGGCGCGGACGTGTTGATCAGCTACCTCAATGAAGACGACGATGCGCGTGAAACCGCGCGCTGGGTGGAGGAGGCTGGCCGCAAGGCGTTGCTGCTGCGCGGTGACATCACCAACCCGGCGCATTGCATGGAGATCGTCGAGCGGGCGTTTGAGGCATTCGGGCGGCTCGACGTGCTGGTCAACAATGCGGCCTATCAGATGAGCTATCCATCGCTTGAAGATATTAGCGACGAAGAATGGGACAAGACCTTCGATACCAACATCGGCGCGATGTTCAGAATTACGCGGGCCGCGTTGAAGTATATGAAGCCTGGCGCCTCGATCGTGAATACGTCGTCGATTAACGCGGATCATCCGAATCCGGGGTTGATCGCCTACGCGACTACCAAGGGCGCGATTCAGAATTTCACTGGCGGCCTGGCTCAATTGCTGGCGGAGAGGGGCATACGGGCGAACTGTGTCGCGCCGGGTCCGATCTGGACACCTTTGATTCCGTCGACCATGCCGGCCGAGAAAGTGCAGAAGTTCGGCGAACAGGTGCCGATGAAACGCCCGGGTCAGCCGGCCGAACTGGCCGCAGCCTATGTGATGCTGGCCTCCGATGAAGCCAGCTATATCTCCGGCGCAACGATCGCGGTGACGGGCGGGGCGCCGATTATCTGAGCCGGTGAAGCCGTCATAGACATTGCTCGGGGCAGGCGTTGCTTCGATCGGCTGTTTTGCACGAGCGAGCAAGCAAGCAGGGAGCTTTCGTGCGCGTCAACAGACTGCGGCGCACGTTCCTTGCAAATGGCAGACGGCGCATTCAAACCGGTTTGGAGACAGTTCGCATCGCCAACTGAAGGTGACCGCGTCGCGGCGCGCGGCCCGATATTTGCTGGTGCGTCCTTACTCCAGCGCAGCGTTTTACGCGTGGCAGTTTGAGTTCGGATCCGTCGGCGGGGGCCACGAGGAGACATGCATGCGATTGACGACGGCTGTTGCCCAACGCGTTTTTGTCGGCATTCGTTTCGTTGCTTTGACTCTGTCGGCCACGAGAGCTCATGCCAGTCCGATCGCGCCGCTCAACTATTTCCTCCACGCCGCTGGACCCGCCGCCGCGCCGACCATGCGTTTAGGCTGGGTCATGGCGGGTGTTTCAGTCACGGTGACAGCGGTCATTGCAGGCTTGCTGATCGCCGCGATCGCTCGCAAACGTCCCGCCGCCGCCAGCGATTCGCTTAACGCCGAATCCGGCGGCATGCGCTGGATTTATATCGGCACGGGCGTTTCGTCGGTGGCCTTGCTGGCGATGCTGGTCTATATCCTCATCACACTGCAGGCGGTCGCAACGCCCGCCACGCATCCTCAGTTGACCATCAGCGTGACTGCTTACGACTGGTGGTGGAAGGTCGACTACGCCGACGATCCCGATCCCGCACGCAACTTCAGCACGGCCAACGAGATCCACATTCCCGTCGGCGAACCTGTAAAGATAGCGTTGAAAAGCGCGGACGTCGTGCACGCTTTCTGGGTGCCGCGACTTGCCGGCAAAACGCAGACGATCCCCGGTCAGACGAACGAGCAATGGATCCAGGCCGATCGAGCGGGCATTTATCGCGGGCAATGCTCGCAGTTCTGCGGCGCACAGCATGCGCACATGGCGTTTGAAGTGGTCGCACAGAGTCCGGCGGATTTCAACGCATGGCGCGACGCGCAGGGAAAAACGGCGGTATCCGCGGCTGACAGCAGCGTCACGGCGGGCCGTCATCTATTCGCCGAGCGCTGCGCCGGTTGCCACACGATTCGCGGCACGGACGCGGACGGTCGGCAAGCGCCCGATCTCACGCATCTGAACTCGCGTCGTCTGATCGCGGCGGGCGTGCTGACGAATACGCCGGATCATCTGCTCGACTGGATTCAACACGCGCAGTCGATCAAACCCGAGTCGTTGATGCCGAGCATCGCGCTCAACGCCGGCGAAGCCGCGGCGCTGTCGGCCTATCTGGCCACGCTGCATTGAAACCCCGGCCAGCAATCAGAGGAGCGTCCTTTAATGTCCGATAACGCGAGGCCCGCTCTGACGCCACCCACACGGCAGGCCGCGTCTGAAGCGCTGCCGCTCGAACGCACGCCGCAATACGGCCGCGTCATGCCCGGCAGTGCCGAAGAAAAACGTCTGCACGAGATATGGGAAGCGCCGCCGGGATGGCGTGGCTGGCTCTCCACGGTCGATCACAAAACCATCGGTCTGCGCTATCTGGTGACCGCTTTCATTTTCCTGCTGATGGGCGGCATCGAAGCGCTCATCATGCGCATTCAACTGGCGCGGCCCAATGCGACGGTTCTCACGCCCGAGCAATACAACCAGCTCTTTACGATGCACGGCGTGACGATGATCTTCCTGTACGCATTGCCGGTGCTGTCCGGTTTCTCGAACTATTTGTGGCCGCTGGTGCTCGGTTCTCGCGACATGGCGTTTCCGCGCCTGAATGCGCTTTCGTACTGGGTGTTTCTGTTTGCCGGCATTTTTTTGTATGCGAGCTTTCCGACTGGTCAGGCGCCGGATGCCGGCTGGTTCAACTACGCGCCGCTCTCCGGTCTCGAGTACAGCACCGGACCGAACATCGACGTCTACGCGCTCGGCATGGTGCTGCTCGGCATCTCGACAACGGTCGGCTCGATGAACTTCGTGGTCACGCTGCTACGGATGCGCGCGCCGGGCATGTCGCTAGATCGCATGCCGGTACTGGTGTGGGGCACGCTCACGGCGTCCGGCGGGAATCTGTTGGCGGTGCCGTCGGTGAGCCTGGCGTTCTTTCTGTTGTGGCTCGACCGGCGTATCGGCACGCACTTCTTCGACGTGCTGAATGGCGGACGTCCGTTGCTATGGCAACACCTGTTCTGGATCTTCGCGCATCCCTGGGTCTATGCGGTCGTGCTGCCGGCCATGGGTATCGTCTCCGATGCGTTGCCGGTGTTTTGCCGGCGTCCTTTGGTCGGCTATGGGCCCGTCGCGCTATCGACCGTCGCGACGATGGTGATCGGTTTCGTCGTGTGGATTCACCATATGTTCGCGACCGGAATTCCGGCGCTCGCGCTATCGTTTTTCGGCGCTGCGAGCATGGTGATTGCGATTCCAAGTGCGGTCGCTACCTTTGCGTGGATCGCGACGATCTGGACGGGGCGGCCGGTGTTTCGCGTACCGTTTCTGTTTTTCGCGGGCTTCGTGTTTCTGTTCGTGGTGGGCGGTGTGTCCGGCGTGATGACTGCCGCCGTGCCGTTCGACTGGCAGCTCACCGACACGTACTTCGTCGTCGCGCATCTGCATTACGTGCTGCTCGGCATCAACGTGTTTCCCGTGATCGGCGGCATCTATTTCTGGTTTCCGAAATTCACCGGCCGGATGATGAGCGAACGGCTCGGCAAGTTCGGCTTCTGGGTGCTGTTCGCCGGCTTCAATATCGCTTTCTTCCCGATGCATATCGCAGGTCTGCTCGGTATGCCCAGGCGCATCTATACGTATCCAGCCGATATGGGCTGGAACACGGTGAATCTCGTTACATCGCTGGGGTCGTTTCTGTTCGCCGCGGGCGTGCTGATTTTCATGATCGATCTGCTCGTCAGCCTGAAGCGCGGCAAGCCGGCCGGCGACAACCCGTGGGACGCGCCGACGCTCGAATGGTCGGTGAGTTCGCCGCCACCGCCTTACAACTTCGCCGTGGTGCCGACGCTGGCGAGCCGTCATCCGTTATGGGAAGGCCGCATCGAAGAGCCGGGTGTCGCGCTTCACGCGCGCTCGCGACTGCGTGAAGGCTATCTGCTTGCGCAAGGCCGCGAGGCGCTCGGCACGACCGCGCTCGAAGCAAATCCCGACGTGATCCTGAAGATGCCCGGAGATTCATACGCGCCGTTCTGGCTTGCGGTGTTCGCGACGCTGGTATTCGCGGGACTCGCGATGAGTGCATGGACATTTGCCGGCGCGATGCTGCTGGGGTGCGCGGTGTCGATCGTCGTGTGGCTGTGGCCGGAACGTGCGTTGATCCAGCGCGAACCGGCCAGCGTTCAAGACGCGGGAGGCTAACGTGAGCGATACCGCGGACTTGAGTCAGACCGCCGCCCAGCCGGCTGAGCCCTTGCCCATCGGCAGTGCGGGCGAGCGCTCGGGCGGCTGGTGGGGCTGCGTCACGTTGATTGCGACCGAAGGCGCGTTGTTCGGCTATCTGATCTTTTCGTATCTCTATCTGGCCTCGCAGAGTACGCAGCGGTGGCCGCCGGAAGGCTTGCCCAAGCTCGGTCTCGGCATTGCAAACACGATCATTCTCCTGTCGAGCAGCGTGTTCGTCTGGTTGTGCGAGCGCTGCGTGAGGCGCAAGCGTTTGAAATGGGCCGTGGCCTCGATGACGGTGGGCGTCCTGCTCGGAATCGTATTCGTGGGCATTCAACTGCTCGAATGGCACGATCATCCATACGGCCCGACGACGCATCTGTATGGCTCGCTGTATTTCACGATCACAGGGTTCCATATGGCACACGTCGTGGTGGGCATCATCGTGTTGCTGTTCTTGCTGCTGTGGACCGCGCTAGGCTATTTCGACGAAAAACGCTGCGCGGCGCTGACCATCGGCGGCCTGTATTGGCATTTCGTGGATGTCGTGTGGTTGTTCATCTTCAGCACGCTTTATCTGGCGCCGTATCTGTTTCGGAATCTGTCATGGCCGGGAACATGAAGCCGGCGTTGCGCGCCGAACCATCTGCCGTGCCGACCCTGCCCATGCGGCGCGTGTTGGTCGGCCTGCTGGTCGCGCCGTGCGCATGGCTCGCGCAGACGGTGATCACCGAGACGCTGGCCGCGCAAAGCTGCTATCCACTCGATCAGCCATTGTCGTCGCCGGCATTGCCGTGGATGCGATCGGCGCTCGTTGTCATTAGCGTGTTATGTCTCGCGGCCGGCGCGTTCGGTGCGCTGACGGCCTGGCGAAACGTCCGTCGTTTCAGAGCGGCAAAAGAGGGCGCGCCGGGCGGCACAGGCCAAAGGCGAAGCGGACTCGACGCTTTTCTGACACGTATCGCGGTGATGTGCAGTGGGCTGTTTCTGTTCGCGTTGATTGCAACTGATATCGCATTGGCGCTCGTGTCGCCGTGCAAGTGGTGGTGACAATGCGCGCCCCTAATCCGTTTGTTTCACCAAGCCGCAAAGGGCCGCACGGGCGATGGTTTCGGCATGGCCCACGCGCTGCCGCTGCGATGCTCGCCATGACGCTCGGCGCGCTTGCCTGCGGCTACACAGCCGACTCCGCACCCGCCGATGCGACGCCGGCCGACGCCGCGCAGATCGCGCGCGGTGCGTATCTCGCGAAGGCCGCCGACTGCGCAGGCTGTCATACGGCCGCGCCGCGCGTCGTGCGGCCCGGCGCCGCGCCGATTCCGGCGACGCCGTTCGCCGGCGGTCTCGGCATGGCCTCGCCGTTCGGCACGATCAATTCGTCGAACATCACGCCGGACCCGCAGGCAGGTATCGGTCTCTATAGTTACGACGACTTCGCACGCGCGTTGCGCGACGGCGTTGCGCGAGGCGGCAAGCGGCTTTATCCGGCGATGCCGTACCCATCGTTCGCGAAGATCGACGATGACGACATGCACGCGCTCTACGCGTATTTCATGCATGGCGTGCAGCCCGTGGCCACACCCGCTCCGCCAACCCGATTGCCGTTCCCGTTCAACCAGCGCTGGGCGCTCATGTTCTGGGACTGGGCGTTCCTGCCGCGCGAGCGCTTCAAGCCGGAAGCCGGGCGCGACGCGCAATGGAATCGCGGTGCGTATCTCGTGCAATCGCTGGGTCACTGTGGCGCGTGCCACACGCCACGCGGGCCGGCTTATGAGGAACGCGGCTACACCGAAGCGAGTCCGCTGTATCTGACGGGCGGCATCAACGATCACTGGTTCGCACCGAACCTGACGGCCGACCCCGGTTCGGGCTTGGGCCGAAGCTCCGCAGCGGACATCGCCGCTTTCCTGAAGCACGGCCACGGCGGCGGCCTGGTGACGTTCGGCAGCATGGTTCAAGTGGTGGAAGACAGCACGCAGTATCTCGACGATGCCGACCTCGCGGCCATCGCCACTTATCTGAAGAGCCTGCCAGCGCGCGCTCAGAGCGGGCACTTCAACGCAAGTTCGCGCGGTGCGCTACTGAGCGCGCAGGCGCTGAAGACGGGCGATGTCGAGCGGCCCGGCGCCGGCATCTACGCAACCTATTGCGCGCGCTGCCATCAGTCGGATGGCGCGGGCGTGCCGCAAAAATATCCGCGCCTTGCGGGCAATCCGGCCGTGCTCGCTCCACAAACGACCTCGCTCGTTCGTCTGCTCGTGGAGGGCGGAGGCAGTCCGAGCACGGACGGCGGCCCTGAACCGCGCAAGATGCCGGCCTTTGCGGACAAACTGACCGATAGTGAACTCGCGCACGTTCTGACTTTCATCCGCAACACGTGGGGTAATGCGGCCGAGCCGGTCACGACCCACGATGTGTCCGCGGTGCGGCATGCCTTGCATAAATAGAGGCGGTGGAGGGCATGCATGAGGCGTGTTAGCGCGCTGGGTCGTACCAAGTCTGGCGGTGCCCGAGTAACCGTCGCCTTAACCCCGTTTCCATATTCCGCTCAGCGAACCGGACACGCAGATCTCCCGCATCCGCAATCCGATGGCCAAACCGTGAGGAAGTATCATGACAGATACCGGCGTCTCCCATGTCGTCGTCAGGTGGCCAACGGCTGTGCAGAGCGCCCAACCACCGAGAACGTCCGTCTGCCAATGGGCGTGCGATTTCATGCGAGCAATGCCATCATGGAGCGGCAAAAGCTCAAGCGCCCATACAGCAGGGTAGCGCCGTCCATAGTGGACGATGAAAGGCGTCACGAAGCTGGCCAGGAGCGTCACTTCGCCGCTCGGAAAACTTTGTCCTCCCTAAACCAGGCATTCATCGACCCCGAGGCCCTTGGCCAGGCGCATGACCTCGGCAAGTACGTCGCCCTGGCGGTAGTCGATGACCTCGTCGGCGCCCACTATTCGATCATTATGTAAGCAATCCTAGATAATCTATAAGCCGCCTCGTCCTGCCATTCTTATCGCGACACAACCCGCGGACGTGCCCCCCCGGCGCAAGCACGACAATGAGGCTATATGCACAACATAAAGTATTTCGAGTCCAATCGCCGTACCACTTGGCTCGAGGCGTTCTTCGACCTGATTTTTGCGGTGACGATCGGTGACGTAACGCATATCTTGAGCCACACGCACGAGGGTCATCTTGACCCAGTCCAGTTCTGGAAATTCGTCCTGATTTTCATACCTTTGTGGTGGATTTGGGCCAGCCACACCATATATGCCAATCGGTTCGATGCCGATGACCGGAAGCATCGGCTGGCAACCCTGTTCATCATGTTCCTGCTGATTATCATCTCAGGCCTGATCGACCGACGATTCATGGCCAGCGTTGAGGCCATCATCGTCTGCTACGCCGGTTCAAAATACATCGTCGCCTTGATGTATTTCGTGTCCAAATACCGGCATAAGGAAAGCGAGGCACTCACAACGGCAGTTGGCTGGGTAATCGTCGCCGGCACCACCATCAGCCTCGCTTCGATCCTGTTCCCGGCACCACAGCAATATGTCGTGTTTTACCTTGGAATACTGTTCGATCTGATCGTGTTCATCTTTTTTTTGCCGCGTCGTCTCCAGGTCATCCCAGTGCATACCGAGCACCTGATCGAGCGTGTGGGTCTGCTCACGATCATCATGCTGGGAGAGTCCGTTAGCAGCCTGTCCGCGGGACTGGCCAACATCAGCTGGACTGTGGAGAGGCTGCTGACGGCCGCCACCGGCTTCGTGATGATATCGGGCATCTGGTGGGTCTACTTTGACAGTTTTCACCTGCTGACCAAACAGAAGCTCACGACCGGCCATTCGGTCCTGTACTCGCACTTTTTCGTCTTCATCGGCCTGTCGATTGAAGCGAGCCTGATCCGGCACGCGACCCTGGACGACATGGTGGTATCCGATTTCCGGGCGCTGTCGGTCATCGGCGCGGTCTGCTTTTTCATTGGCAAGCAGTACGGCTATTTCATGGAGCGTCCCGAGTTGCGGCGCCAACTGGTCGTCAACACCCTGATCGTCTTCGTGTTGACCGGGTTTGCCCTGCTATTGTCCAGAACCTCTTACATCCTGCTCGGTCTTACCGCCGCGGTGATTTGTTATGCTTTCCTCAGTCTCAGATACCTGAACGTCCCGCCCCAGCGTCACGACCGTCCGCGCGACAGCGCTATCACAGGAGACTAGCCGTGAGCGACACCGCAAGTTCTCCAGCCACGATGCGCGGCTGCCGGGTGGTTCTCAGCCTGAGGTGCAACGGGTCAATAACCGGATGCAACTGATTGAGTGGATGCTCGGAGCAGGCTAGCAAAGCCTCTAGCGGGCAATGACTCATCTGGAAACGCAGCTGATCACCGATCTACCGAAGGCGCACCTTGAAGCGCTCCATTCAGCATGCGTTGAGTAATCTGCGATCGAAGCGCCTGCAACTCCCCGCTTGCCCGCATATCCCGAATGACGGCCTCCACCCGGGGCACGAGTTCGCGGTTGCGCTCATTCAGGAA